>CANIGJ010000001.1 GCA_947467145.1 Rhodospirillaceae bacterium
ACGGAAGACTTAGTTATTAACGGCCGCCCTGTGTGCGGTTGATGCAGGTCTGACGATCCGCCATGTCGTAGATCGCCTGACACTGAACCGCGCCACCGGCCAACGGAACCGGCTGGATCGAACCGGCGACATCACCCGCGCGCGAACCCGGATCGGCCGTGACCTGGCCATTGCGGGGGCTCACAAGATCGGTCGTCCCGGCCGGGGCAGGAACTGCCGGCATGCTGCCCGCAACGTCGCCCGCGCGATCGCCGCCGATGCCGCTGGCGCCAGAGCCCTGACCGGCGAGCGGTGCGGTGTTGTTATAGGTCGGGCCAGCGCCCGGCGCCGGAACCGGCTGCATGGTACCCGCAACGTCACCCGGCGCGCCCTGCGCAAATGCCTGCGGAGCGGCGAATACCGCAGCGCTCAAAGCCAGCGCAGAAACGGCGGCGAGTTTATATTTTGATAAGCGCATGTTGAGTGCTCCTGAACTTTTGCAGATGCACCCATAACGCCGGCTCACGGCCGAGCGTTCCCGATCAGGCTATGTCAACGGTGGGACCATGCCGCCCGTTTATTCGGCTGCCGCCTTTTTGGCGTCGCTGCGTTCGAACGCCGGGATGACTTCCTTGCCGAACAGGCGGATGGAATTCATCACCTGATCGTGCGGCATCTTGCCGATCTCGTGATTGCCGCAGAACAAATCGTAGCCCATGCGCGCCTTGCCGGCCTGGAGCTGCTTGATGATCGTTTCCGGACTGCCCACCAACGCCAAGCCATTCTCAATATTGTATTCGTAACTCTGCGCCGCCTTGGCGATGGTCTCGCCGCGCGTCTTGTCGTTGGCGCGCTCGCTATCGGAGCCCATGCCGCGCGCATGACTGCCCCAGCCGATACGCGTCTTGGCGATCTCGCCGCCGCCCACCGGCACCGCACCGCCTTCGCGCGACGCAATGAATTTACGCGCCTGTTCGTGCGCCTTTTCGTCCGTCTCGGCGACATGCACCTGACGCATCAGGAATATGCGCGGCATCGGGCCCGGATGTTTCGCCTCATACCAATGTTTGCGATACAGATCGAACTTGCGCGCGCAGATCTCATCGCTGTCCAAATTCTTGGCGAGGTGGAAATTGTTCTTCGCTGCGAATTCCATCGAGGCATCGCTGTGCCCGGCGGCCCAGATCGGCGGCATCGGTTTCTGGAACGGTTGCGGTTGCGGCAGCGCCTCGTCGAAGTTGAAATATTTGCCCTTGAAGGTGACTTCATTCTGCGTCCAGGCCATCTGGACGATCTTCAGCACCTCGCCCGCGATCTCCGCGCGCTTATAATAGTCGACGCCCCAGCGGATGAATTCGTGCTCGTGCACGCCGATGCCGGTGCCGAACTCGACACGCCCGCGCGACAGATGGTCGAGCATGGCGACATCCTGGGCGAGACGGATCGGATGATAGAATGGCAATTGCCACATCATCGCACCGATGCGCAGGCGCGACGTCGCGCGCGCGACCGCCGTCAGGAACACGGTCGGCGAGGTGATGCGCCCAACCGGTGAATTTTGATGCTCGATGCAGAAATAGGAATGCCAGCCGAGCCGCTCGATCTCTTCGGCGAGGCGGATGTGATCGTCATAGACGTCCGCCATCGGCGTGTCGCCGCCCGCATAACCGCCGACGCCATCCCATAACGCGAAATCCAATGCGGTCATGGCTTATGCCTCCCTAATTATGTGCCGTCCCGTTTGTTTTCTATGCTTATGTTTGAACGATAGCTTAGCCCTTGGCGGCGATCGCCTTCAACAGCTCGCCATAGGTCTTGGGCTCCGGCTCGATGTTGAGATCGGCCAGCCATTGCAGCCGGTCGGCAGTCGATAGCGCGGTCATCGGCTCGATGCCGAGTTCTTCCAAGGTTTCGGCGACCTCATGCATCTCGGCGGCCTGGCGGCGCGAATGTTTGACCAGGCGCGGCGCGTAATAATTGGCGATCTTGCGCCAATCCATTTCGGGGAAGCTGACCTGCAGCGAGCTGAGGACCTCTTCTTCGGCGTCGAGCGTGCTGGCCGCCATCAGGCATTCGATCAGGATCGCCGTGAAACCCTTCATGAAGACGCTGCGGCTCATCTTGATGGCCGAGGCGCTGCCGATCTTGGTGCCGACGGCGCGCACATTCATGCCGAAGGGGGCGAGGATCGCCTGCAGGTCGGCCGCTTTGTTGCCGGCCAGCAGCATCGGCACCTTGTAGCCATGCGGCGGCACCAGATCCATGACCGCCGATTCGACAAAGAAAGCGCCGTTGGCCTCGATCAGCTCCGCTGCCTCGCGCTTCATGCGCGGGCTCGCCGAATTGATGTCGAGGTAATATTGCCCGGCCTTCAGATGCGGGGCGACGTTCTTGGCCGCGATCACCATCTGGTCGGACACCACCGCGGCGATCACGACATCCGCGCCGGCCACCGCGTCCTTGGCGCTTTCGGCGGCCGAGAGGCCGATCTTCTGCGTCTTGGCGAGGAAGGCGGCGCGCTTCGCATCGTTATGGATGAGGATATCGTAGGTCGCCCGCACATCGGCGCCGGCGCCGATCAGGCCCTCGGCCAACAGCCCGCCCGCCTCGCCCATTCCGATGAACGTGATCTTCGTCATTCCAGTCTCCGAAATCGCCTCTGCATCCCCGCTTTTGACTTATCCTGACGCGACGCAGAGAGCGAGGCAAACTGCGGGAATTCCGCAAGTGCGAACTGCCTTAATTGAGTCCGCGCAGGCTGCATCCGAACCATTGAATGTTCGAGTGTCCCTGGCGTAATATCCCCGCAACTTCGCGCCGGACCAGTCCGGGGGACCTTCGGGTTGAGGACGCCCGCGCGCGATGAAGAAAATGGGAGACGTATGCCGTGTGCTGACGAATGCCGGCGAGCCCGATGGGCCGACCGGACCGATGTGCGCGATGCCTAATTCTCTCAGCCGATTTAATAAACGGGCACCGGGTCATCCGGCGTCCCATCAGAGCGAGGTCTCGCATGATTTCTTTTTTGGTGAACCGTCTGTTCATCGCCATCATGGTCACCGTCACGGTTTCGGTGATCGCGTTCAGCCTGCTGCGCCTATCGGGCGATCTCGCGGCTGAACTCGCGGGCGACGATGCGACCGAGGCGGAAATCGCCGCGGTGGCCAAAGCCTACGGTCTCGACCGTCCGCTCTACGTCCAATATCTGGATTGGGCCGGTCATGCGGTCTCGGGCGATCTCGGCCAGTCGATCTTCTCCAACGAACCGGTGTGGGAAATCCTCACCGGCGCCGTGCCGACCACCGCGAAGCTCGCCGTTCTCGCTCTCTCGCTCGGTGTCGGCCTCGCCATTCCATTGGGCATCGTCGCCGCCGTCTTCCAGAATACCTGGATCGATCGATGTGCGTTGATTGTCGCGGTCGGCGGCCAGGCGGTTCCCAACTTCTGGTTCGGCCTCATGATGATCCTGCTGTTCGGCGTCATACTTAGGTGGACACCGATCTCTGGGCAGGAAACCATGGCGCACTTTATCCTGCCGACGATCACGGTGGCACTCACCACTATCCCGCAAAAGATGCGCATCACGCGCGCGGGCATGATCGAAGTGCTGCAGTCCGATTACATCCGCACCGCCAAGGCCAAAGGCCTGCCGACCCGCTCGGTCATCTTCAAGCACGCGCTGCGCAATGCGATCTTGCCCGTCGTCTCCTTGACGATGGTCAACTTTGGATTCCTGCTCGGCGGCACGGTGGTGGTCGAAACCATCTTCGCGCTCAACGGGCTCGGCTTCGAAGCTTTCCAGGCGATCATCCGTCAGGACTTCCCGGTCCTGCAGTCGGTCGTGCTGTTCATCTCGGTCATCTACATCCTGTTGACCCTTGTCGCGGACCTCATCAACGCGCGCCTCGATCCGCGCATTCGTCTTTCGTAAGGAGCTAGACACACATGGCACCCAACGATACCGCCGCCGCCACTGCGATGACCGCCGGCGCCGCGCGCCGCGCCAAGAACCATCGCGCCGACCTGTTCGACGTGCGCACGCCGACGCCCTACGAGATCATGCGTCAGCGCGCCAAGCACCACTCGGGCTTCCTGATCGGCATGTCGATCATCCTCGTGGTCGGCATCTGCGCGATCTTCGCCCCGTGGATCGCACCCTATAACCCGTTCGACCAGGACATCTCGCGCCGCCTGATCAATCCGATCTGGGGCCCGAACAGCACCTGGGACAATCCGCTCGGCACCGACGCCTTCGGCCGCGACTATCTGTCGCGTCTGATCTGGGGTGCGCGCGTCTCGATGGTCATCGGCATCGTCGCTCCGGCGGCCGCCGCGGTCATCGGCACGACGATCGGCATGACCGGCGGCTATTTCGGCGGCCGGGCCGACGCCTTCGTCATGTACCTGATCAACACCAAGCTGGCGCTGCCCGGCCTGGTCGTCACGCTCAGCCTCGTCGCGGTCTTCGGCGGCTCGATGTTCGTGCTGATCTGCGTGCTGACCTTCCTGTTCTGGGACCGCTACGCGATCGTGCTGCGCACGGTCACGCAGCAGATCCGCAGCCAGGATTTCATCACGGCGGCGGAAGCCATCGGCTGCTCGCGCACGCGCATCATCCTGGGCGAGATCCTGCCCAACGTGCTCAACCAGATGATCGTCATCCTGACGCTCGAGATGGCGCTCGCCATCCTGATCGAAGCGACGCTCTCCTTCCTCGGCCTGGGCATCCAGCCGCCGACGCCGACCTGGGGCAACCTGATCGCGGAAGGGCGTAACTTCATGTTCTTCAAGCCCTACCTCGTAACCATCCCGGGCTTGGCGCTGCTCGTGCTCGCGATCGCCATCAATATGATGGGCGACGGCGTGCGCGACATCACCGCGCCGGAAGGTCGCAACTAACCAACGCTCTGCTTCGGCGGAAAAAGGGCGTCCCTCGCGGGGCGCCCTTTTTTATTGTCCCCATCAATTTTGCATTCGCACCCTCGCGTGCTTAAATCCATGCCATGGCATCTTTGCATGAACACGACCCATTCCAGCCGCTGCGCCAGGCGATGGTCGAGATCATCGTCGCGCATATCGACGCGACCCAAGACGTCACCGGACTCGCCGAGATCCAACCACGCGTGTTGGACGCCATGCTCGCCGTGCCGCGCCACGACTTCGTGCCGACCGAGATCCGCGCCTATGCCCATACCGACGGCCCGCTGCCGATCGGCTGGGACAAGACCATCTCGCAGCCCTTCATCACGGCGCTGATGACCGAACTGCTCGACGTGCGGCCGGAGCACAAGGTGCTCGAGATCGGCACCGGGCTCGGCTACCACACGGCCGTGCTGGCCCGCCTCGCGGCCGAGGTCTACACCATCGAGATCGTCGAGGAACTGGCTCACGAGGCCGAGGACCGGCTGGGCCGCGCCGGCGTGATGAACGTGCGCACGCGCATCGGCAACGGCGCCAACGGCTGGCCCGAACATGGCCCGTTCGACCGCATCATCTTGGCCGCCGCGCCCGAGCTGATCCCGCCCATGCTGATCGGCCAGCTCAAGGCTGGCGGGCGCATGGTGCTGCCCTGCGGTCTCAACGAGGCGCAGCAGCTGTGCGTGATGGAGAAGAACGACGACAACCGCATCAAGACCCGCGAGGTGCTCGCGGTGCGCTTCGCGCCGATGGAGGGGGTGGGATTTTAGGTTCCCCCACATGGTTCTTTTGCTTGGCGATCTTTGCGATCAAGATATCCCTATAACGTGCATCGGCCAATCGCCCGCGAGATTCGAATGCCCCTCATTCAGCTTTGGGAAGCAAATCCCCAAATCGTGCTCCAATACAATATCAAGCAGATCGTCACCGCTGCGGGAGACGGCATTCTGACAGATAGCAGCGAGTGCTCCAAAGAGCTTCGTCATTACCTACATAATATTCCGGCAACCAAACTGTTTGAGCACGTCGATCATTGCCTGACCAACAGCTTCGAGAAGAGTGGGCAAGTTCTCCAGGACATAGTTAATGAATTAGGCAGACGTCTCGATTACGAAGTTTCCGATGGTCTATATCAAGGCCGCCAGAATCAGATCGGTTACGACGGAATCTGGGAAGCACCCGACGGCCATGCAATCATTATCGAAATTAAAACAACGGATGCGTATCGCATCAATCTAGACAAAATCGCCACATACAGATCCAAGCTCATCGCGAGCGGAAAAGTTACTGAAAAATCGTCGATTCTGATCATTGTTGGGCGAAACGACACGGGTGACTTAGAGGCGCAAATTCGCGGATCAAGACAAGCCTGGGACACGCGGATCATTAGCGCCGACGCCTTGATCAAGCTCGTCGAATTAAAAATGAAGTCAGATGGCGACGAAACGACTGAAAAAATACGAAGCCTTCTTATCCCATTCGAATACACTCGCCTCGACAACATAATCGATGTGATGTTCACAGCGGCTAAGGACGTCGAAGAGGGTGCCCAAGAGGCTGATCAAATCGATGCGAAAGACGAGCCCAACGCCTCAGAGGACGAACGAAAACAAGAGCACACACCCCGCATCATTCTTGATCAGGTACGAGATGCGGCTTTAGCTGCCTTTGCAAAGCGCGAGAGCACTCCATTGATCGCCCACAAGCGCGCACAATATTGGAGCGGTGACAAACAAGCCCGTGTCGTCTGCCCTGTCTCAAAGCGCCATGGCAACGGCTATTACTGGTATGCCTACCACCCGCACCAACAAAAATTCCTTTCCGAAGGACAGCACGGTTATCTATTGCTGGGGTGCATAGACCACAATGCCACCTACGCAATTCCTTTGCGCGTGATGACTGAAATATTGCCGCGCCTAAATATGACCGAGCGGGAAGATCGATATTATTGGCATGTTCATATTCAACCGTCCGATATAGATGGCAGCTATGTCTTGGCGCTTAAGCAGGGCGAGAAAATGGATATGACCCCTTATGAAATTCGCTTAGGCGACTCATAGAAAGTGCGGCCATGGCTAAATCCGACACCCACCAGTTCAAAGGCCTGCCCGCCGACTTCTTCGCCTTCTTCCGCGAGTTGGAGAAGAACAACGAGCGTGCGTGGTTTCTGGCGAACAAGCCGCGTTATGAAGACAGCGTGGTGCGGCCGATGACCCTGCTGGTCGCCGATATGGCGCCCCGGCTCGCACGCATTTCCAAACAGTATCTCGCCGATCCCAAACGCTCGCTGTTCCGCATCTATCGCGACGTGCGCTTTTCGAAAGACAAAAGCCCCTACAAGACGCATGCGGCGGCGCAGTTCAGGCATGTTGTGGGGCGCGATGTGCACGCGCCCGCCTTCTACCTGCATGCTTCGCCGGGCGACATCTATATCGGCGCCGGCATGTGGATGCCGGATGCTGCGCACTTGAAGATGGTGCGCGACGCCATCGCCAGGCGCACGAGCGACTGGCGCAAGGTCACGGGTGAGGCGGCGTTCGTGAAAACCTATGGCGGCTTTTCCGACGATCCGGCCTATACGCTGAAGCGCCCACCCAAGGGCTACGATCCCGCGCATCCGGCCATCGACGACCTGAAACGCACCAGCTTTGTGTGCGGTATCGAGGTGAGCGAGGCACAGGCCAAGAAAGCGGATTTCATCGATCGCGTCGAGGCGGCCTTCGTTGCCGCCAAGCCGCCGATGCGGTTTCTGTGCAAGGCGCTCGGGCTGGAGTTCTGAAAAAGAGTCTTTTCGCGCTATCGCGCTTTCGTGGATGCCCCGATCAAGTCGGGGCATGACGGCATACCTTTAAAGTCACGCCACCAAACCGGAACCATTGTCGTCATCAACGCTTAGAGCCTTCGGACTGCATCCACACGGATGCAACAAGTCAGGAGGACAACACTTATGAACGGCATTATCTACCTGGTGGGGCTCGTCGTCGTCGTTATGTTCATTCTTTCGTTCCTCGGCCTGCGCTAGGAGGACCCGGAATGTCACTGAACCCAATACCGGCGACCACCATCGTCGGCGCCTCCGGGGCTGCCGACCATCACGCATCGCATATCCCCACCTCGCACATCGATTGGGCCGCGTTGTTCGCCGGCGCGTTCGTGGCGACCGCGATTGCCTATGTGCTCACCACCTTCGGCTCGGCGGTCGGCCTGTCGATGACCTCACCCTACCCCGGGCGTGGCGCTGCGACGCCTATGCTGCTTGTCGCGGTCGGGCTGTGGATCGTCTGGGTCGCGGCCTCGTCCTTCATGGCGGGCGGCTATGTCGCCGGGCGCATGCGTCGCCGCCTGTTCGACGCGACCGAGCATGAGGTCGATGTGCGCGACGCCGTGCATGGCGCCGTCGTCTGGGCCGTTGCCGCGCTGTTCGGCGCGGTGCTGTTCGGCATGACCGCAGCCGGCGCGGCCAAGACCGGTGCGCAAGCTGCCGCCACGGCGGTATCAGGTGCGGCGGTTGGTGCAGGTGCTGCCGCCGGCGTTGCCGCCGACCAAGGCAGCGATCCGATCAACGTCATCGTCGAACGCACACTCCGACCCTCTGCCCAAGGCGTGCCCGAAGGCACAGCGACGCGTGACGCCGCGGCCACGAGCGCCGAAGTCGGCGGCATCGTCCGGCGTGGGCTAGCCACCGGCGACGTGCCGGCCGACGATCGCGCGTATCTGGCGCAGGTCGTCGCCCGCAACACGGGCGTCACCGAGGACGAAGCGCGCGCACGCGTCGATCAAGGCATCGAGCAGGCCAAGGCGGCCGTGCAGAAAGCGCGCGACGCGGCCGATAAGGCCCGTAAGGCGGCGATCATCGCCGCCTTCGGTCTGGCGGCCTCGCTCGCCATCGGCCTCGCCGCCGCCATGTGGGGCGCCGGCCTGGGCGGACGGCACCGCGACCAGGGCACGATCGTGACCGGCTGGTTCAGGAGATAAATCGGCGACGCCCATCCCTCGCATTGCGAGGGCGCAATGAAGTCGCTTTGCCTCGCCGCGCCGTTTAAGACTGCATGCTGACACAACCGCCCGGCGCACCCGCGCCGTGCGGTTGTGTTTTGCCTTTGCTAATGGGCCGGGTCCCAACGGGCACTAGATCGGAAAACACCCGTTGTCCCATTTTCGGGACAAGGCTAGTGTCACACCCGGCTCCGGCGTTTCAGTCACCGGAACCCAAACGTAAAAGGCCCCCGGCCGAACGGGCGGCTGTGTAACAGGACCCGCCCTTTTCTGGGCGGACGGGGCGGTTTCATGGTTCGGATCAAAAGTCCGCAGGATTTCGGCGCGGCGCTTGTCTTCATTCTGTTCGGTTTGGGCGGAATCTATTTCGGATACGATCTGCGCTGGGGCAGCGCGGCCCGCATGGGGCCGGGCTATTTCCCCCTTGTGCTGTCAGGCTGCATCATCGCCATTGGCGTAGTCATCGGCGCCCGTGCGCTGATCTTCGACGGTCCCAGTGTCGAACGCTTCCAGATCCGTCCGCTCGGCCTGCTCATCATCGCTTCGTTGATCTTCGGCTATCTCATCGAGGAGATCGGCCTCGCCATCTCCGGCGTGCTGATGATCCTGGTTGCGACCTATGCCGGACGCGAAGCGCGGCTCAAAGAAGCCGTCATCCTCGCGCTCGCCCTCACCGCGTTTTCCATCATCGTGTTCGTCTGGGCGCTCGGCCAGTCGTTGCCGGTCTGGACGGGGCGCTAGATGATGGACCTGCATATCCTCGATAATCTCGCGACCGGTTTCGTTGCGGCCGCCTCCTTGCAGAATATCGGCTTCGCGCTGATCGGCTGTCTGCTCGGCACACTCATCGGCGTGTTGCCGGGCATCGGCCCGATCCCCGCCATCGCCATGCTGTTGCCGATCACCTTCGGTCTTGATCCCCTCTCATCCCTGATCATGCTGGCCGGCATCTATTACGGTGCGGCCTATGGCGGCTCGACCACCTCGATCCTGGTCAATATCCCGGGCGAGGCATCGAGCATCGTCACCGCGATCGACGGCCACCAGATGGCCAAGCAGGGCAAGGCGGGCTTGGCGCTCTCGGTCTCGGCACTTGGCTCGTTCTTCGCCGGCTGCGTCGGCACGGTGTTCGTGGCGGCCTTCGGTCCGCCGCTGGCCACCCTCGCCCAAGAATTCAATTCGCCCGATTATTTCGCGCTGATGGTGCTGGGTCTCGCCATGGCGGTGATGCTGGCGCATGGCAGCGTGCTCAAGGCCGTCGGCATGGTGTTCATCGGCCTGCTGCTCGGCCTGGCCGGCACCGACGTCAATTCCGGCACGCAGCGTTATACCTTCGGCATCACCTTCCTGTTCGACGGCATCGATTTCCTGCCCTTGGTCATCGGCCTGTTCGGCATCGTCGAGATCGTGCGCAACCTGGAAATGAAGGAAGCGCCGCGCATGACCGTGGTGGCGCGCTTCCGCGATCTGTGGCCGCGCCTCGCCGATCTGAAAGATGCCGTGAAGCCGGCGCTGCGGGGAACCTTCCTGGGATCGTTGCTCGGCATCCTGCCGGGCGGCGGCGCAGTGCTCGCCTCCTTCGCGTCCTACACGATGGAAAAGAAGCTGGCGAAAGACCCGTCGCGCTTCGGCAAAGGCGCCATCGAAGGCGTGGCCGGGCCGGAATCGGCCAACAACGCGGCGGCGCAGACCTCGTTCATCCCGCTGCTCACCCTCGGCCTGCCGTCCAACCCGGTAATGGCGCTGATGATGGGCGCGCTCATGATCCAGGGCCTGCAGCCTGGTGCCGCCATCATGACCAAGCAGCCCGATCTGTTCTGGGGCCTCGTCGCATCGATGTGGATCGGCAATCTGATGCTCGTCGTGCTCAACCTGCCGCTGATCGGCATCTGGGTGAAGCTGTTGAGCGTGCCCTACCGGCTGCTGTTCCCGGCGATCTTGCTGTTCTGCGTCGTCGGCATCTATGCCACCAATTCGTCGCCCGGCCAGATCGGCCTGATGGCGGTGTTTTCGGTGTTCGGCTACATCCTGGTGAAGTTCGGCTGCGAGCCGGCGCCGATGGTGCTGGGCTTCATCCTGGGCCCGCTGATGGAAGAGAACCTGCGCAGATCGTTGGTCTTGTCGCGCGGCGATCCGATAATCTTCCTCGAACGGCCGATCTCGGCCACGCTTCTCGTCATCACCGTCATCGTTTTCGGGCTCATCGTGCTGCCCGCGTTCCGCCGCGGCCGCGAACAGGCATTCCAAGAGGAAGGTTAAAAAAACGCGACGCCCATTCCTCGCATTGCGAGGACGCAATAACGTCGCTTTGCTACTTTTATAAGGAGGCTACCATTATGAAATTTTCATTTCTGAAACGAACGCTGGGGGCGGCGCTGCTCGGAGCATCTGCTTTGATCGGCGGGCAAGGGTCCGCACAGGCGCAGGCCTATCCCAACCAGGACATCCGTTTCGTCTGCGCCTTCCCGCCGGGCTCGGGCGCCGACGTCATCGTGCGCTATATGGCCAACGCGGTGCAAAAGATCAGCGGCCACACCATCGTGGTCGAGAACAAGCCGGGTGCGGCCGGGCTGATTGCGACGGAATACGTCGTGCGCGCCAAGCCGGACGGCTACACCATCTTTGTGCATGCCGGATCGGCGGTGTCGAACATACCGGCGCTCTATGCCAAGCCGCCGTTCGATGCGCGCAAGGCGTTGGAAGTTGCCGCGACCATCAACCGCCAGCCCTTCATGATCCTGGTCGACGCCAAGAGCCCGTATAAGACGCTCGCGGAACTGACCGACGCCATGAAGAAGAAAGGCGACAAGGCGAGCTATGCGACCGCGGCCACCACCGGCAAGGTGATGGGCGAGATCTACAAGGCGCGCACCGGCATCACCGCGGTCGAGGTCGAATACAAGACCGCGCCCGACTCGATCAACGACATGCTGTCCGGTCGTCTCGACTATGCCTCGCACGATCCGGTCTTCGCCCTGGCGCAGGAACGCGAAGGCCGCATGCGCATCCTCGGCGTCTCGACCGCCGAACGCCTGGCCGCCAATCCCGACATGAAGACCATGAAGGAACAAGGCGTCGACATGGATCTCACCGGCTGGTGGGCCGCCATGGTTCCGATCGGGACCGACAAGGCAGCGAAGGCGAAGATCACCGAATGGTTCCAGAAGGCCGTCGCCATGCCGGAGACCAAGGAATTCCTCAACAAGTTCGGCGGCGACCAATTGCAGGAAAGCCCGGAAGAGGCCGACAAGCGCCTGCTGAAGGACATCGATCTGTGGATCGAATACGCCAAGATCGCCAAGATCGTGCCGCAATAGGCCGATGACTACGGTCTAGACATCAGGGCGCGACGGAACACCGTCGCGCCCTTTTTGTTTCACGAACAAGTAAACAAAACAGGGAAACAACATCATGATGAGACGTCGCGACTTCCTCCATGCGTCCGCCAGCATCGCCGGCCTCAGTGCGCTGCCCGGCGCTGCGTTCGCGCAAGGTGCGTATCCCAATCAGGACATCCGCTTCGTCTGCGCCTTCCCGCCGGGCTCGGGCGCCGACGTGCTGGTGCGCTATTTCTCCAACCATGTGCAGAAAATCAGCAACCACACGATCATCGTCGAGAACAAGGCAGGCGCGCAGGGCCTGCTCGCCGCCGAATATGTCGCGCGCGCCAAGCCCGACGGCTATACCGTTTATGTGCATGGCGGCAGCGGCATCGCCTCCATTCCGGCGCTCTATAAGAACCCGCCGATCGACGTCTCGAAGAGTTTCGAGGTGGTCGCGACCATCAACCGCCAGCCCTTCATGCTCGTGGTTGACGCCAAAAGCCCGTATCAGAACGTCGCCCAACTAACCGAGGCGATGAAGACGAAAGGCGACAAAGCAAGCTACGGCGTGTCTGCTCCCAACGGCGTCGTCATGGGCGAGTTGTACAAGGCGGCGACCGGCACCAAGGCGGTGCAGGTTGATTACAAGACGGCCAACGATTCGCTCAACGATCAGCTGTCGGGTCGGCTCGACTACTGCATGCACGACCCGGTCTATAGCTTGGCGCAGATGCGCGAAGGTCGCTTGCGCATCCTCGGCGTGTCGACCAACGAGCGCTTGGATGCAAGCCCCGACCTACCGACCATGAGCGAGCAAGGCATCAAGATGGATCTCGTCGGCTGGTGGGCCGCCATGGTGCCGACCGGCACGCCACAGGCCGCCAAGGACAAACTGCGCGAATGGTTCGTCAAATCGGTCGCCGATCCCGAGACCAAGGCGTTCCTCAACAAGTTCGGCGGCGACCAATTGCAGGAAAGCCCGGAAGCCGCCCAGAAGCGCCTGATCCGCGACATCGACATTTGGAAAGAGTATGTCCGCATAGCAAAAATCGAACCGCAATCTTAACGCGGCGGGGGTGCTATGGATTTCCGTGGCCCCCCGTTTCGTGCTAGCGTCGCACCCATAAAACCAACAACACGGCTTCATTTCATTCGGGAGATTTCCATGACTGCCTGGTCCAAACTGACCGCGCTGGCCGCCGCCGCCGCATTCTGCGTCGCGTCGAACGCCAAAGCGGCCGATATCGATATCGTGTTCGCCCTGCCCTCCTCGACCTTGACCTTCACCTCGGTCTTCATCGCGGAAGATGCGGGCTTCTTCAAAGCCGAAGGCCTGAAGCCGGAGTTCCGCAATCTGGTCGGCGTCGCATCCAACAACGCCGTCATCGGCGGTTCGGCCGATTTCAGCGTCGGTACCGCGGCGACCTTCCTGCGCGGCGCGGCGCAAGGCCAGCGCATGTTCGCCATCGCCAACATGGTCGACCGCCCGATGGTCGAACTGGTGCTGCGCAAAGACGTCGCCGAGGCCGCTGGGTACAAAGAAAGCATGACGACCGCCGAAAAGGCGAAGCTGCTCAAAGGTAAAACCATCGCGGTGCAGGGCATCGGTTCGATCGTGCATGCCATGCAGCGTCTCGTCGCCGGCATGGGCGGGCTCGACCCCGACAAGGACATGACCGTGGTTTCGATGGAACCGCCAGCCATGGTCGCGGCGCTCAAAACCAAGCAGATCGACGGCTACACCACGTCGATGCCGTTCACCACGCAGAGCATCATGGAAGGAAATTCTGTGATGATCGCGTCGGGTCCGTTGGGCGATTTGCCGAACTACACGCCGACCGGCTACGCGTTTCTCTATACCCGCCCCGAAGTTTGCGTGAAGGAGCGCGTGAAGTGCGAGAAGATGGGCCGCGCCTTCAAGGCCGCCAACAACTTCATCCACGACAAGCCGGATGAGACTTGGGCGATCCTAAAGAAGCGCTTCGCCACGATGGACGAGAAGCTGCTCGCCGCCGCCTGGGAAGTCACCAAAAAGGCCCATCCGCGCGACATATCGATCAACGTTCCCGCGATGGTGAACGCGCAGAAGTTCAGCCTCGACGCCAAGTTGTTGGAGCCCAAGGACACGCTCGATAAATTCGACGGCCTGTGGACGACCGACTTCGTGAAGTAACACGACAAAGCGTTTCAAAAGGGCGGCGAGGAAACTCGCCGCCTTTTTTAATCCGGGGCGCGCAGCCGGTAGCCGACGCCCTGTTCGGTCAGGATATGTTGCGGTCGTTCCGGCGTCGCCTCGATCTTCTGGCGGAGCGTACGGATATAGATTCTGAGGTACTGCACGTCCGTTTCGCCGCCCCAGACCTCACGCAGGATGAATTTGTGCGTCAACACCTTACCGGCATGCGCGATCAACAGACGCAGCAGATCGTATTCGCGCGGCGTCAGTTTGACCTCAGCGTCCTGCACCATAACGACGCGACGCACCAAGTCCACGGCCAGATCGCCGTCGCGGAACATGGGGCGTTCGCCTTGCTGCTGCAGGCGATGGCGCAAGGCTGCCCGCACGCGCGCCAACAATTCCTCGATGCCGAAGGGTTTAGTCAGATAATCGTCGGCGCCGAGATCGAGCGCCGCGACCTTGCCTTTCTCATCCGTGCGACTTGAGAGAACGATGATCGGCAGGGCCGAGCCCTGACCGCGCAACCGTTCGATCACCGAAAACCCATCCATGCCGGGCAGGCCGAGATCGAGGATCAACAGATCGATGCGGTTGCGGCCCAGCTCCGCCAGCGCGGCTTCGCCGCTATCGGCCTCGATCACGCGGTAACCTTGCGAGTCCAGCGCGGTGCGCAGGAAGCGACGGATCGGCGGTTCGTCGTCGACGATCAGGATGGTGAGCGGAACGGCTTCGGACGTCATGCGGCGTCATCCGGCGGTATCGGGAACGTAATGGTGAAGACGGCCCCAGCGCGATCCGAACGGTTGCCCGCGATAATCACTCCACCCATGGCCTCGACGAAGCCGCGGCAGATGGCTAAGCCCAATCCAGTGCCGGCACGGCGACGATCGCCCGCCTGCACGCGATAGAACTTGTCGAAAATGCGTTCCACATCCGTCTCCGGCAGGCCGTCGCCCTCGTCCTCGATACGCAATTCGACGGTGGTGCCCTTGGTGGCGGCGCGCAATCGGACCGCCGTGCCCGCCGGTGCATATTTAGCAGCGTTGTCGAGCAGATTGAACAGGACCTGTTCGAACAGCACCGGATCGAGTCGCAGCATCGGCAGATCGGGCGCGACAGCGACAACGACCCGATGTCCCGCCAGGACCTTATCCGCCCGCTTCAACGCACTGCCAACGATATCGGATAGATCGACCAAATCGGATCGCACCTGCGCGGCGCCCGATTCGAGCCGCGTCATATCGAGCAGATTGGCGATGAAGCGATTGAGGCGCTCGCCTTCCTCCTGGATCGTATCGACCAGGCCGCGTCGCGCCGCGTCGTCCATGGCTGAGCCGTAGGCGCGCAGGCTATCGGCCGCGCCGAGGATCGACGCCAAGGGCGTGCGCAGATCGTGCGAGATCGAGGTGAGCAGTGCGCCGCGCAGACGTTCGGTTTCGCTTTGCATGCGCGCGCGATCGACGTCTTTGGCCAGATCGATACGCTCGACGGCAAGGGCGGCTTGTCCGATCAAGGCATCCAGCAGCCGGCGCTGATCGGGCGACAGCAGCGGACCGAGCCGATCGTTGTCGAGCCCGACGACGCCGATGACCCCACGCGCCGTGCTCATCGGCAGGAACAGACGCTTCGCGCCCGGCAAGGTATCGGCGCCGCGCCCGGCCGGGCGGTTGTTGTCGCGCGCCCATTTGGCAGCCGCGAGGTCGGCGTCGTCCAGCATATCTTCAGGTGGATAACCGGCGCGCACGGCAAGCTGCCCGTCCTCGTCCGGCAGCAGCAGCACAACCCGCACCTTGAGCATCGCGGCGATCTGATAGGCCGTCGCCCACAACAAGTCGTCCAGCAATCCGGCGACCGATAGCTTGCGGCTAAAGGCATACAGGTCTTCGGTCATACGTGCACGAGATCGGGCCGCCAAGGCCTGGGCGCGCGTACGCGCCGATAGCCCGCTGGCGATCAATGAAGCCACGGCGAAGAAGAACAGTGCGACGATATTTTCCGGATCGGAAATGTTGAGGGTATAGAGCGGCGGCAGGAAAAAGAAATTGTACGAAAACACGCTGACAAGGCAGGCGAACAGGGCCGGGCCCAAGCCGTAGCTGACCGCACTCAACAGGCACGCCGTCAGGAAAACCAGCGCGATGTTGGACACCGCCAAGAATCGATCGAGCCCGAAACCGATCAGCAACGCCAGCACGACCAAGCCAAAGCTACCGAGATAGGCCTGCGCGGAGAACCGCGAACGCTGTTCGTTTATCGTAGCCACCGCCCCGGATACATCGGGGTCCTTTTCGCCATCAGCGAGCCCGCGTTCCGGGATCACGTGGATACCGATATCGCCGGCGCGTTTCATCAGATCGACCGCGACCGATCCGTGCAGCATCTGGAACCAGCGCGAACGGCGCGATTTCGCGATCACGATATGGGTGAAATTGTTCTCCCGCGCGTAATCGATCATGCCGTCGGCGATATTGGCGGCCGGCACGGTCACCGTTTCGCCGCCCAGCCGTTCGGCCAGGCGCAATGCATCGGCCAAACGATCGCGCGCGGCTTCGCTGAGGCGATGACTGCGCGAGGTCTCAACGCTGATCGCGGTCCACGGCGCATGCAGCCGGTCGGCCAGCCGGCGCGTATAGCGCACCACGGACGGCGCATTGGCTTGCTCGCTGACACCGACCAATACACGCTCGCTGGCCGCCCAGGGACCCTGGATCGCGTGGGCGCGCATATAGCTGACCATCTGTTCGTCGACACGCTGCGCGGTGCGGCGAAGTGCGAGTTCGCGCAGCGCCGTCAGGTTGCCCGGCACGAAATAGTTGCGAATCGCGCGCTCGGCCTGATGCGGCACGTAGACCTTGCCGTCCTTCAGGCGCTGGATCAGGTCTTCGGGCGTGAGATCGACCAATTCCACTTCGTCGGCGTGATCGATCAGCGAGTCCGGCACAGTTTCGCGCACGCGAATGCGGGTGATGCGCGCCACCACATCGTTCAGGCTTTCGACATGCTGGATGTTGAGGGTCGTGTAGACGTCGATGCCGGCGGCCAGCAATTCCTCGACATCCATGTAACGTTTGGGATGACGGCTGCCCGGCGCATTCTCGTGCGCGAGTTCGTCGACCAGCACGAGCTTGGGGCAGCGTGCCAGGATAGCGTCCAAATCCATCTCGTGCAGCATATGGCCGCGATGCTCGACTGTGCGACGGGGAATAACCTCAAGCCCGGCCAACAGCGCCTCGGTCTCGCGCCGGCCGTGGGTTTCGACCACGCCGACGACGATATCGATGCCGTCACGCTGCTTGGCCTGCGCGCTCGCCAGCATCTCGTAGGTTTTGCCGACGCCGGGTGCGGCCCCCAAAAACACCTTGAGGCGGCCCCGGATTTCCTGGGCCGCCTGTGCAAGGAGAGCATCCGGTGAAGGCCGGTTCTCTCTATCGGGACGATCGTCCATCACGTCTCATTATAGTCCGCCACAGCTATTTTGACATGCCATCGAGCGCGAGATTGAGCTTCAGCACGTTCACCCGAGGCTCGCCGAAGACGCCGAAATAGCGCCCGTCCTGGATCTGGCCCACGAGATCGCGGACGCGCTGTTCAGGCAGGTTTCGCGCTTTGGCGACGCGCGGGACCTGGAACAAAGCGGCGGCAGGGCTGATATCCGGATCGAGACCGCTGGCCGACGCCGTGATCAAATCGACCGGGATCGGCGTGTTCGGGTTTTCGGCTTTCAGCTTGGCCACATCGTCGGCGACGCGCTCGAGCAAGGCGACCTGCGTCGTACCCAGGTTGGAACCGACCGAGGCGGCCGCGTTGTAAGGCGCCGCAATGGTTTTGGTCGCATCTTGCGGATCGGCGGCACTTGTGGCCGACGGCCGACCGTGGAAATAGCGCGGACTGACGAAGGCCTGACCGATCAGTTCGGAGCCGATGACCTTGCCGTCCTTGGCGATCAAGCTGCCGTTCGCCTGATTCGGAAAGACGAGCTGCGCAATCGCCGTCACCCCGATCGGATAGGCGAACCCCGTGAGCACGGCGAGGCCGATGAACATCAAGATCGCGGAACGGATATCTTTCAACATGACACTCTTCCTCTACCTTTAAGCCAGTCTTTTACGCGAGACCCAACGCCGCAACGGCGAGGTCGATCAGCTTGATGCCGACGAACGGCACGACGATGCCGCCGAGGCCGTAGATCAGCAGGTTGCGCCGCAGGATCGCGGCGGCACCGATGGGCCGATACGACACGCCGCGCAGCGCCAGCGGGATCAACGCCACGATGATCAGCGCATTGAAGATGATCGCCGACAGGATGGCGCTTTGGGGCGACGCGAGATGCATAACGTTCAAGACCTGCATCTGCGGATAGAAGGCGACGACCATGGCAGGGATGATGGCGAAATATTTCGCGACGTCGTTGGCGATGGAAAAAGTCGTTAGCGCACCACGCGTCATCAAGAGCTGTTTACCGATCTCGACGATTTCGATCAGCTTGGTCGGATCGCTGTCGAGATCGACCATGTTGCCGGCTTCGCGCGCCGCCATGGTGCCGGTGTTCATGGCCACACCGACGTCGGCCTGGGCGAGCGCCGGGGCATCGTTGGTGCCGTCGCCGCACATGGCGATCAACTTGCCGTCGGCCTGTTCGTCACGGATCAGCTTCAGCTTGGTTTCCGGCGTCGCCTGCGCCAAGAAATCGTCCACGCCGGATTCAGCGGCAATGGCGGCCGCCGTCATCGGATTGTCGCCGGTGATCATCACGGTGCGAATGCCCATGGTGCGTAGTGCCGCGAACCGTTCGCGGATACCCCCTTTCACGATATCCTTCAGATAGATCACGCCGAGCAGGCGGCCGTCCTTGGCGACGGCGAGCGGCGTGCCGCCGGCCTTGGCCACCCGTTCGGCGATGCCATTGATCTCGCGGACCGCCACCGGCGCCGTCAGATTGGCCTTGGCCTCAGCGATGACCGCATCCACCGCACCCTTGCGGATGGTCGAGCCGTCCACATCGATACCGCTCAGGCGCGTGTGGGCGGAGAACGGAATGAACTTGGCATTTAGCGGCGCCATGTCGCGGCCGCGGATGGCGTATTTTTCCTTCGCCAGCACGACGATGGAGCGGCCCTCCGGCGTTTCGTCCGACAGTGAGGCCAATTGCGCCGCATCGGCCAATTCGCGCTCCGTCACGCCTGCAACGGGAAAGAATTCGGTCGCCTGACGGTTGCCCAAGGTAATGGTACCGGTCTTATCGAGCAGAAGCGTGTCGACGTCGCCCGCCGCCTCGACCGCGCGGCCGGACATGGCGAGGACATTAAAGCGCACCAGTCGGTCCATGCCGGCGATGCCGATAGCCGACAGCAACGCGCCGATGGTCGTCGGGATCAAAGTGACGAACAGCGCCACCAGCACCAGAACCGAAAGCGTGCCGCCCGCATAGGCGGCGAAACTCGGCAGGCTGGCAACGGCAAAGACGAAAATGATCGTCATGCCGGCGAGCAGGATATTGAGCGCGATCTCGTTCGGCGTTTTCTGGCGCTCGGCCCCTTCGACCAACGCGATCATACGATCGAGGAAGGTCGAGCCCGGCTGCGCGGTGATGCGCACCTTGATCCAATCCGAAATCACCTGGGTGCCGCCGGTGACGGCCGAACGGTCGCCACCGCTTTCGCGAATGACCGGCGCGGACTCGCCCGTGATGGCGGATTCGTTGACCGAGGCGACCCCTTCGATCACCTCGCCGTCGGACGGGATCAGATCGCCCGCCTCGACCAGCACGATATCGTTGGGTTTGAGTGCGGCGGCAGCTATTTCGCGCCAGTTCGACCCGTCGCCGTCTAACAGCTTGGCGGCGGCTTCAACGCGCGAGCGGCGCAAGGTGGCAGCCTGCGCCTTGCCGCGCCCTTCGGCGACGGCTTCGGCGAAGTTGGCGAACAGGACGGTGAACCAGAGCCATAGATTGACCTGAAACGAAAACGCCAATTCAGGCGCCCCCACGATGAGATCGCGCACGAACAGCAATGTGGTCAGCGCCGCCGTCACCTCAACAACAAACATTACCGGGTTGCGCATCATCAGGCGCGGATCGAGTTTGCGGAACGCATCACCCAGCGCTGGCACGAAAATCTTCGGATCGGTCAGCGCGGCGCTGCGTTTGCGCAGGCGCGGTGCGGACATCGTGTTTGATTGCATATCCATGGAAGGATCCTCGATTAAAACGCCGTCTTAAAAAGTTTGGCCCGCGATCATCGACAGATGATCGACGATGGGCCCGAAGGCGAGCGCCGGGAAATAGGTGAGACCGCCAGTGATCAGGATGACGCCGGCCAGCAAACCGACGAATAGCGCACCTGTTGTCGGGAACGTGCCCGCCGAGGCCGGCACCGCACGCTTGGCGGCGAGCGATCCGGCGATGGCCAGGATCGGCACGATCATCAAGAAGCGGCCCATCAGCATCGCGAGGCCGAGCGTCGTGTTGTAGAACGGCGTATTGGCGCTAAGGCCCGCAAAGGCGCTGCCGTTATTGGCCGTAGCGGAGGTGAAGGCGTACAGCACCTCCGAATAACCGTGCATACCCTTGTTGGCCATGCCCGCCAGGCCGGGTTCAATGACTATGGCCAGGGCGGTGAAACCAAGAATGGCGAGCGGCAGGACCAAGATGGTCAACATGGCCATCTTGACCTCCTTCGCCTCGATCTTCTTGCCGAGATATTCCGGCGTGCGGCCAACCATCAGGCCCGCGATGAAAACCGCAACGATAGCGAACACCAGCATGCCGTAGAGACCGGCGCCGACCCCGCCGAAGATCACCTCGCCCAACTGCATATTGATCAGCGGGATCATGCCGGCGAGCGGCATGAAGCTGTCATGCATCGCGTTGACCGCACCACAGGAGGCCGCCGTCGTGACGACCGCGAACAGGGCCGACAAGGCGACGCCGAAGCGCACTTCCTTGCCTTCCATATTACCGTCCATGCTGTCGATGCCGAATCCCGCGAACAACGGATTGGGATTGGCTTCGGCCCCATAGACGATGGCAACGCCTGCCAGGAACAGGATTCCCATGACGGCGAAGATCGCCCAGCCCTGGCGCTGATTACCCACCATGCGGCCGAAGGTATAGGTGAGCGCGGCGCCGATCAGGAAGATCGCCCACATCTCGATGAAGTTGGTCAAGGCGTTCGGATTCTCGAACGGATGGGCGGAATTGGCGTTGAAGAAACCACCGCCGTTGGTGCCGAGCTGCTTGATGGCGAGCTGGGAAGCGACCGGGCCTTGCGCGATGACCTG
Organism: Rhodospirillaceae bacterium; assembly: GCA_947467145.1. Classification (GTDB taxonomy): domain Bacteria; phylum Pseudomonadota; class Alphaproteobacteria; order Rhodospirillales; family UBA2165; genus CANIGJ01. The sequence continues at coordinate 21,673 of CANIGJ010000001.1, forward strand.
CTGCGCACCTTCCAACGTCGTAACGTCGGTATAGGCATTGAGGTTCTGCGGCACGCCGAGCGCCACCAGGGCTAGCGCGATAACGATGCTGAGCGGCAGCAGCACATAAAGTGTCGCGCGCGTCAGATCGACCCAGAAGTTGCCGATGGTGCGCGCCGATTTGCGCGCGAAGCCGCGCACTAGGGCAATCGCAATGGCAATGCCGACGGCGGCCGAGACGAAGTTCTGCACCGTGAGCCCCGCCATCTGGGTGAAATAGCTCATGGTGGATTCGCCGGCGTAGCCTTGCCAGTTGGTGTTGGAGACGAAGCTGACAGCGGTGTTGAAGGCGCTGTCGGGCGTGATCGCGCCCATCTCCGCCGGATTGACCGGCAAGACGGCCTGCAAACGCTGCATCGCATAAAGGGCGACGAACGACACGATGCTGAAGAGCAGCACAGAGATCGTGTAGGGCAGCCAGTGCTGCTCGCGCGCGTCATCGACGCCGCCGATGCGATAGAGATTGCGCTCGAACGGGCCGATGATGGGGGTGAGGAACGTGCGCTCGCCCATGAACACCCGCGCCATATAGGCGCCGACGGGTTTGGCGAGAATGGCGATGCTGACGCAATAGATCGCGATCTGGATCCAGCCATTGAAAGTCATTGTCCGTGTTCCTCTAGAATTTTTCGGGGCGCACAAGCGCGTAGACGAGGTAGGCAAGCAGCCCGGCGGTCACGATGCCGCCCAATAGATAATCAATGAACATGGACGCGCTCCTAGAGCCGGTCGCAGGCATAGGCGTAGAGGATCGCGCCGGCGAAAAAGCCGACACCAAGCAGGAGAAAAATGACATCAGCCATGGCGACACCTATCGTTGCGATAGGCGCCAATGTGCGGCGGCAACCCGTATAGATTCGAGCGCGCGCGAAAGCGGGATTTATATAGATTTCATATAGAGGGAACGCCGTCCCTCCAGGCGTCATGCTCGGGCCTGTCCCGAGCATGACGACGGAGTAAGGAGTTCTACCCGATCGCGATGCAGGCGATCTCTATATCGAATTCGCCGGGCCACGAGCCGACCGTGACGAAGGTGCGGGTCGGTGGCGCATCGGCAGGGAAGTATGTGCGATAGACCGCGTTGACCCTGTTGAAATAGGCCGAGTTGGAGCAATAGACGGTGGCGTTGACCACCTTGTCCATGCTGGAGCCAGCGGCCTCCAACAACGCCTTCACGTTCTCCAGCACCTGGCGTGTCTGCGCCTCAATATCGCCCGAGACCATCTTGCCGCTCGCCGGATCGCGCGGCGGCTGGCCCGACACAAATACGAAATCGCCCGCCCGGATCGCGGGCGACAGCGGCGCCGCGCCCCCCGATGGGGCCGCCGCACCCGGCAGTCGAATGACTTCTTTTTTAATCGCCATGATAAAGCCTCCTCTAGTTCCAATTCATTATGCCCGTCATAATGGCGTGGGGAATCGGCTTCGCCAATCGGGGAGTGGCAAGCATGGGGAACGGAATCGGCGAACGCGTGACCAGCTTTGTCTGGGACCGCGACCTTAAACAATCGACCTGGACGCACGCGCTCGGCTTTCACGTGCTGCGCGTCTTCTACGTCATGCTGCGCGACCTACGCGACGGCCAACTGACGCTGCGCGCCATGGGCCTCGTCTATACGACATTGCTGTCCGCCGTGCCGCTGCTCGCCCTGGCGCTGTCCGTCCTCAAGGGCTTCGGCGTGCATAACGAGTTCGCACCGATCCTGCGCGACTTCCTCTCGCCCATGGGCGATCAAGGCAACGAGATCGCCGACAAGATCCTGGGCTTCGTCGAGAACACGCGCGTCGGTATCTTGAGTTCGGTCGGCGTCGTGCTGCTGCTTTATACCGTGCTGTCGGTCATGCAGAAGATCGAAGATGCGCTCAACCACATCTGGCATGTGCGCGAAAAGCGCTCGTTCTCGCGCCGCTTCAGCGATTACTTGAGCGTGTTGCTGGTCGGCCCGGTGCTGATCGTCGCCTCGACCGGGCTGTCGGGTGCGGCGATGAACAACGGCATCGTCGGGTATCTGGCGCAAATCGAACCGCTCGGCATGCTCATCCGCTTCGCCGTCATCCTCGTCCCTCTGGCGATGGCGATCGCCGCCTTCACGATGATCTATATCTTCATCCCGAATACCAAGGTGCAATTGCCGGCCGCCTTGGTCGGCGGCTGCGTCGCGGCGATTCTGTGGAAAATCGCCGGCTGGTTCTTCGCCGTCTTCGTCGTCAGTTCGGGCAAATACGAAGCGGTCTATTCCGCCTTCGCTTCGCTCATCGTCTTCATGCTGTGGCTGTATACGAGCTGGCTCATCCTGATGATCGGCGCGTCGATCGCGTTCTATCATCAGCATCCCGAATTCCTCGCCATGCAGCGCGAGCGCGCGCGTCTGAGCGGCCGGGTCAAAGAAAAACTGGCGCTGCTGATCATGCATCGCCTCGCGGTCAACGCTTACACCGACGGCCGCGCATCCAAGCTCGGCGAATTGACGCAGGCAACGGGTGTGGCCAGCGATCTCGCAGGCATTGTGATCGAAAGCCTGGAGCAATCCGGCTTCATCGTACGCACCGCCGATCGCGCCGATGCGTATCTGCCGGGCAAGCCGCTCGATACCACGACGATTCTCGATGTCATCGTTGCCATGCGCCGCGACGGCGAGGAAAAACGCTCGTCTTACGAGTCACTCGCCAGTGTCGCAGCCGTCGACGCTGTGGATAAGGAGGTGATTAAGGCAACCGAAGTCGCGCTCCAACAGCTCACCATCAAGGACCTCGCCCTCAAATAAGACCGGAATCCGCGGGTTTCTCCTCATTTCGCGGGCCGCATCACTTTTACGTTCGCCTCACTAATGTCACGGGATGCCTCTTTTCGGTTCCTGGAGTTCAAGCGGCAGTAAACAGATAGTGATGACACGACGACGGCCCGCATCCGGCCGACGCTTAACGAGGAGATACTAATGAAGACGTTCGTTCGTACGGCGGCCATGGCCGGCAGCATCGCAGCCCTTTCGGCGTGCGGCATCATCCATCCGGAAGCATTCGATCGGGAAGCCATGACGGCCCCCCCGCCCGCTTCCGCCAGCGCAAGCACCTTCCAGCGTTCCCTGCACCAGGGTTATTCCTCGTTCGGGACCTGGGAATATCAGCAGTCCGATTTCCGCGACGCGGCGTACTTCTACCGCAAGGGCAAGGCTGCCGGCGCGGGCCAGAACGTTCCGCCGACCAACCCGCGCGAACGTACGATCGACAACATTTTCCTGACCGAGCTGAACCCGGCTTATTCGCGCCTGACCTCGGCGCTCGCCACCCCGGGCGCGCTCGAGCTGAACGCCATCCCGCTGTCGACCGCGCAGGTCTATTACGATTGCTGGGCTGAACAGGCCGAAGAAGGTCATCAGCCGGAACATATCGCATACTGCAAAAACGGCTTCGAAACCGCGATGGGCTTGATCGGCGCGAAGCCGGTTGCCGCCGCTCCGGCTCCGCAGCCGGCAGCGACGACCGCCCGTCCGTTCCTGATCTTCTTCGATTGGGACAAGTCGAACATCAACGACTCGGCGCGTCCGACCCTGAACGAGATCACCAACACCTTGAAGTCCAATCCGAACGCCAGCGTCCGCGTCTCGGGCCACGCCGATAAGTCCGGCACCGACCGTTACAACGACGCCCTGTCGAAGCGCCGTGCGGATGCCGTCTTGAACACCTTGACCCAGCAGGGCCTGCAGCGTAGCCGCACCACCGTTGAATCCTTCGGCGAATCCCGCCCGTTGGTCGACACGGCGGACGGTGTGCGCGAACCGCAGAACCGTCGCGTCGAAGTGACCATCACGCGCTAACTCTATCCCCAGGCAGGGCGGACCTCCCCATCCCCCCCAACGCCCTGCCCCAAAAGACCCCCTTCGCTCTCCTCCCGAGCGAAGGGGGTTCTTCTTTCTGAACCACCGCTTAAACAAAAACCCCTCCACCAAAATACTGGCGGAGGGGTTTTTCCTTTTAAGGGCTCACGCCGTTATTTGGGGAAGGTCATCACGAACCGTACACCCGGCTTATTGTCCTCCCAGACGATCCGCCCATCGAGCTGACGCCCGAGATTTTCGATCAAACGCATGCCGAGGCTGCGCGACTTGTTGATGTCGCCGGACGGCAAGCCGATGCCATCATCGCTCACTTCAAGTTGAAGGCGCTCGGCCGCGATCGCTTTGATCGAAAGGCGCACCGCCCCCGATCCTCCGCGATAGGCGTATTTGAATGCATTGGTCACCAATTCGTTCGCGATCAGACCCAGCGGCACCGCCCGATCCGTTGCTATCGACAGAGGGGGCGCATCGCACGTCAGGACGTGCTTCGGCCCAGACGCACCCAATAACACGCACAGATCGTTGAGGAAGCCGGCTAGGTCGATGCTATGAACGTCATTGCCACGCCACAACTGGTCGTGAATCTGTGCGACGGTCTGGACCCGCGCTTCGGCGTCCAGCAAGGCGGTCTGGACTTCCGAACGCGCCGAGAGCCGGCGTTGCATCGCCAACAGGCTGGCGACGATCAATAGGCTGTTCTTGACCCGGTGGCTGATCTCTTGCGTCAGCATCTGTTGATCGTCGAGGGCCTGGCGGAGCGACAATTCGGCCTTGCGCCGCTCCAGCGCGACACCCAGGAGATTCGCAAAACCTTGCAGAAAACCGCTGTCGGCATCCGTAAAACGGCCGGCATCGGTGCTATCAACCTCAAGCACCCCGAAACAATCTTCGCCGCTGCGGATGATGACGTTGATCGCACGTTTGACACCATGCTCGACCAAGAGCCGTGGCGTGCGGAAGCGGTCTTCCTTCGATAGATGATTCGAGATCACCGGCTGGGCGGTCTTAAAGGCATAACCTGCGGGACTGGCCAAATCGCCTTCCACCCGCGCGTGCCCCACCACGCCAGGTTTCCACCCCACGCCGGCGCGGACAATGAATTGTTTCTCCTCGGGCAGGTATTCCAAGACCTTGCTGAATTCACTCTGCAGGCCGACAGCCGAGACGCGGCTCGCTTCCTGGAGCAGTTCGGCCGCGTCATGTCGCTTGAAAGCGAAACAGCCGAATTCAGTGATTAACTGCTGTTGACGAAGCCGGTAGGCCAGTTCTTCCGCTTGGTTCCCGCCACTCTCCGGCGGAACGGGAGAGGCTTCAATCACATCATCCATGGGGAAACCTTTGAGGGTCCGTAAACGAATATTTTCGCGTGCCCGCGGGACACACGCTAACCGATAACACCCGAGAACCCCACAGATTGTTCAATTCTGCGCGATGTCGAGCATAGGACGCGAATAATCACTTCTTTTTTCGGACACGAATCGTACCTAAGGTGCGGCCATGTCTCTAGACTCGTTCCTCGCCGCGCTGTTCCTGGGCTTCGTCGAAGGCATCACCGAATATCTGCCCGTCTCGTCGACCGGGCATCTCATCGTGTTTATCGATCTGTTGGGTTTCGTCGGCCCGCCCGGCAAGATCTTCGAGATCGCCATCCAGATGGGCGCGGTCTTGGCCGTCTGCATTCTGTATGCGCGCCGCCTGTTCGCCGTCGTGACCGGCCTGCCCCATGACGCCGCCGCCCAGCGCTTCGCCATCGCGATCGTCATCGCCTTCATCCCCGCCGCAATCCTCGGCGTGCTGTTCCACGACATCATCAAGCAAGTGCTGTTCTCGCCCGCGGTGGTCGCCACCACCCTGATTCTGGGCGGCATCGCCATGCTGATCATCGAGAAGGTGAAACCGCAGCCGCGCCTTTATCAGATCGAGCAAATGGGCCTGCGCACCGCGCTCGGCATCGGCTTGCTGCAATGCCTGGCGTTGGTGCCCGGCGTGTCGCGCTCCGGCGCCACCATCATGGGCGCGCTGATGTTGGGTCTGGAACGCAAGACAGCAGCCGAATTTTCGTTCTTCCTGGCGATTCCCACGCTATTGGGGGCGACGGTGTACGATCTGTGGAAGAATCGCGCCGGGTTGGACGGCGACGGGGCCCTGCTGATTCTCACCGGATTTCTGGCCGCCTTCGTCGTCGCCCTGGCGACCGTCAAATGGATGATCGGCTTTGTCAGCCGCCGCGGATTCGCTCCGTTCGCGTGGTATCGCATCGCTTTCGGGGCGATCCTCGCCGTGATCTTGTATCTGCGCTGAGATCGAGCGGCTTGGTCATTCCCGCCTGCCCCTGTAAAAGAGTGCCAAGCAACAGGGAATTCGCCTCATGGACATCGATTCGACACCGCCCCGCCGGAGCTTCCTCTACGTTCCCGCCGCCCGGCCCGAACGCTTCGCCAAGGCGATGACCAGCGGCGCCGATATGGTCTGCGTCGATCTCGAAGACGCGGTAGCCAGCGACGCCAAGGAAGCCGGCCGTAAAGCGAGCATCGCCTTTTTCGCCGAGGCCAATACCGGCGGCGTCGAACGTCTGGTACGTATCAATTCCATCCGCACGGCCGAAGGCCTCGCCGATCTGTATGCCTTCGCGCAGGCCGACTCGGCGCCCGACGGCATCCTGCTGCCCAAGGTCAAAAGCGCCGACGAAGCCGAAATCGCCCTCGATGTGCTGGCCGTCAAACATCCCGACGTGCAGATCCACGTGCAGCTCGAAACCGTGGAGGCCCTGGAGGCCGCGTTCGTCATCGCCAATACGCCAGGCGTCGCGTCCCTGGTCTTCGGTGGCATGGATATGGCGGCAGGATTACGCGTCGAACCCGTGTGGGACGCGCTGCTTTATGCCCGTCAACGGCTCGTCCACGCCGCCGCGACCGCGAAGATCGATCTGCTCGACATGCCGTTCTTCGGTCTCGACGACGAAGCGGGCCTCAAGCGCGAAGCCGAGAATGCACAGAAGATCGGTTTCACCGGCAAGACCTGCATCCACCCGAAACAGGTGGGGATTGTCAGCGCCGCGTTCAGCCCGAGTGCGGCCGAGATCGCCCGCGCGCGCGACCTGATCAAGAAGTACGAAGCGCAGGATCAGGCCTTCGTCGTCATCGACGGCGTGATCCTGGAAGCGCCGGTACTGCAGCGGCTCTATCGTATCCTGGCGATCGCGGATCGTATCGGAGCCTGATGACACGTCTTGTTATCTTCGATTGCGACGGCGTCCTCATCGATAGCGAGCCCATCGCCTGCGCCATCATGGCGGAGGTTTTCACCGCCAGCGGCTTCCCGCTCACCGCGACCGACATCCATGCCTTCATCGGCCAGGACGGCGCCACGACCTACGCCGAAGTCGAACGCCGGTTCGGCAAGAAGCTGCCGGCCGATATACGCGAACGCAATCGGGCGGTCTATCGCACGCGCCTGGCCACCGATGCGATGCCGGCGATCAACGGCGTGGCCGATCTGATCGATCGCTTGGCAACGCCCGCCTGTGTCGCTTCCAACTCGTCGCACGAATATCTGGCGATGGTGCTGGCCAGCGCGCAACTGGCCGACAAATTCCCGCAACGCATCTTCTCGTCCTACGACGTTCCCCGCCCCAAGCCGCATCCCGATCTGTTCGAACATGCGGCGCGCAGTCTTGGCGTGACGGCGGACGGCTGCATCGTCATCGAAGACAGCGTGCACGGCGTAAATGCCGGTGTCGCCGCCGGGATGCGCGTGATCGGCTTTTGCGGCGGCGGGCATTGCCTGGATGGCCACGCCGACAAGCTGATCGCCGCCGGTGCGCATATTGTGTGCGCGGATATGGAAGACGTCGCACGGCATCTCGGCACCTACGGGTATCTCGCGTGACTCAACTCGTCATCTTCGATGGCGACGGCGTGCTCTACGATACCGAACCCGTGGTCGGCCGTGTACAGGCCGACGTCATCACCGCGCTCGGTTTTCCCATCACCTTGGCGGACACGCAGAGCCACACCGGTAAGACAGGCGCGGAATTCTATGCCGCGATGGCAGAACGTTTCGGCATGACGATCCCCGATGACATCAACCAACGTTTCGTCACACGTTATGCCGAGGTCCTGGCCGATGGACTCGCTCCCATCCGCGGCGTGCGCGACTTGATCGACCGGCTCAACGTGCCCTTCTGCCTCGCCACCAATTCGACCCGAGGTCGCCTCGACGTCACCTTGGCCGCGACCGGGCTGGCCGACATCTTCAAAGATCGCGCGTTCTGTCTCGACGACGTGGCGCGCGGCAAGCCGGCCCCCGATATGTTCCTGCTCGCCGCCAAAACGATGCGCGCCGCCCCGGGCGACTGCCTCTGCATCGACGACAATATCCCCGGTATCCAGGCGGCGCGCGCCGCCGGCATGCGCGCCATCGGCTTCACCGGCAACAGCCACACCGCGCCGGGCCAGGCCGAACGCCTGATTGCGGCGGGCGCGGAGAGCGTGTGCGCGGATATGAGCACATTCGAGACGCTCCTCGCGCAACGCGGATGGCTGCGCCCATAATTCCGTTGCCCCGTCCCGCTCCGCGATGACATAATTTTTGTCTGGGTTTTTCCCTGGGTCGCGCGCGAACGCGGCCGCCATCGCGTATCCCCTACCCTCAGGACGTCAGGCCCGTGGAATTCGGCAATAGCCTCATACTGATCTCGGCAGGTCTGATCCTGCTGAGCATCTTCGCGGGCATCCTGTCGTCGCGCGTCGGCGCCCCGTTGCTGCTGGTGTTCCTGGCGCTCGGCATGGTGGCCGGGGAGGATGGGCCGGGCGGCATCCAATTCAGCGATTTCGGGACCGCCTACATCATCGGCGCGACCTCGCTCGCCATCGTCCTGTTCGACGGTGGCCTGCGCACGCCGCTGGCCACGCTCCGCACGGCAGCCGCACCCGCCGCCATGCTGGCCACGGTCGGCGTCGCCCTGACGGCCGGCATTGTCGCGGTGGCCGCCCATTATCTGCTCGATCTCAGCTGGGTCGGCGCGGTCCTGATCGGTTCCACCGTCGCCTCCACCGACGCGGCGGCGGTATTCTTTCTGCTGCAAACCGGCGGCATCAATCTCGCGCGCCGGGTGCGGGCCACCCTGGAGGCCGAGTCCGGCCTGAACGATCCGATGGCGGTGTTTCTCACCATCAGCTGCATCGAATTGATCGCACGCGGCGCGCTGACGATCGGCTGGGGCGATGCCGGTCATTTCGCGCTCGAATTCGCCGTCGAAATGATCGGTGGCGGTATTGTCGGCCTGGGCGGCGGTTATGCCATGGTCACCCTGATCAACCGACTGAAGCTCGATTCCGGCCTCTATCCGATCTTCGCGCTCGCCGCCGCGCTGCTGATCTTCGCCGGCACGCAGACCGCCGGAGCCTCGGGCTTCCTCGCCGTGTATCTGGCGGGCGTCGTCGTCGGCAACCGGCGCCATCGGGCGCGCCAGGTGATCGAACGCTTCCAGGACGGGATCGCCTGGCTGTCGCAGATCGCCATGTTCGTCATGCTTGGCCTGCTCGTCACACCGCATCTGCTTGTCTCATCGCTGGTGCCGGCTCTCGCCATTGCGGGCGTCCTGATTTTCGTCGCACGTCCCGTCGCCACCGTGCTCTGCCTGGCGCCGTTCGGCTTTCGCCGCCGCGAGCAGGCCTTCGTCGCCTGGGTGGGCTTGCGCGGCGCCGTGCCGATCTTCCTCGCCAGCATCCCGGTGATGGCGCACGTGCCGCAGGCACGGCTCTATTTCGACGTCGCCTTCGTGGTCGTCTTCGTCTCGCTCATCGTGCAGGGCTGGACGGTGGCGACGATGGCGCATTTCCTGCGCGTCGCCCTGCCGCCCGAACCGGCGGCGCCTCATCGCTACGACATCGACCTGCCGACCGACGTCGGGCGCGACATGGTGGCCTTTGCCGTGCAGGAAGGCAGCCTATCGTCGCGCCTGCGCGCCTCCGACATCGTCGAGCGCACCGGCATCGAAATCGTCGCCGTCATCCGCGAGGGCGAGATGCGCCAGGCCGATGGCGTTTGGCGCTTCCTGCCCGGCGATCAGGTGTTGGTGCTGGCGGGGCCGGACGGCATGGCCAAGCTCGATCCGATCTTCGGTGCACCGCAGCAATCACGGCACGCCGAGGAAGAAGAATCCGTGCTCGGCGAATTCGTCATCGACCCCAACGCCAAGATGGGCGAACTCGCCGAAGCCTACGAATTTCCCGTCCCAGCGGGCGATCGCGAGCTGACGGCTGCCGAGTTCCTGCGCCGCCATCGCCGCCGCAAGCCAGAAACGGGCGATCGCTTCCGCGTCGGGCCCATCGAATTCGTGGTGCGCGCGGTCGAAGGCGGCCAGATCACGCGCATCGGCATCGAGCTCGATCCCGAAGGTGCGGCACCGCTCTCGCGCGACAGCATGCGCCTGTGGTTCGGCCATCTGACGGACGCGCTACGCCGGAAGCCTTAGACAAAGGAGATCGTTATGCCTGCACCTTACAGCGGCGGCTGCCAATGCGGCGCGGTGCGTTACGAGATCACCAGTGAGCCGACCGGATTGACGGTCTGTCATTGCACGGATTGTCAGCGCCAATCGGCGAGTGCGTTCGGCATGTCCCTACGCGTGCCAACGGCATCGGTGCGCTTCACCAAAGGCACGCCGAAAACGTTCTCATTCGCCGGCGACAGCGGGCGACCCAAGGTCGGCGCCTTCTGCCCCGACTGCGGCACGCGGCTCTATCACATTTTGGCGCCCACCGCGCCGTCGACAACGATCAAGGCTGGAACGCTCGACAATCCGTCGGCGTTCAAACCGGTCGTGCATATCTGGACACGCAGCAAACAGCCGTGGGTCCCGATTCCGGACGGCATGCTGCAATACGAAAAAGGCGCACCGGATCAGGCCGTCGTCGATAAGGCCTGGGCGGAACGGAAGCCCTAACTACGCCGAGGCGTTCAGGCGTTCCTTGTCGAAACCGGCGGTCTGGCGATAACGCGTGGCGACTTGTTCAAGCTCGTCCGGCGCGATCACATCCTCGATCCGTTTGAAACCTTGCGGCGCGCGCTGCTCGGCCCATTCCATCACGACCTCCGGTCCGAAGCCGCGGTTGGCCTGCACGACACCGTCGGTTGCCGGACGGCGCACACCTTCATACGCCGCCAGGCCCTTGAGCGGATCGGCGGCATTGGCGCCCAGCGCCGCGCCCAGGGCGCTGGCATCGAGGATGGCCTGCGAGCCGCCGTTGGAGCCGATCGGATACATCGGATGCGCGGCGTCACCGAGCAAAGTGGCGCGGCCGAAGGTCCATTGCGGCACCGGATCGCGATCGATCATCGGATAGACATAAACATCCTTGGCACGCTTCATCAGCGCCGGAACATCGAGCCAATCGAATGTCCACGACTCATAATGCTTCACGATGTCGTCGAGCTTGCCCATCGCGTTCCAATCTTCCGGTCCCGGCAATTCGGGCACCGGGATGCGCGCGAGCCAATTGATGACCGCGTTGCCGTCACTGTCGGCGGGCGTGATCGGATAGGTCGTGAATTTCTGCATATGGTGGCCGATCACCGCCATGGTGGCGCCGGTGCGGAACGGCTTGCCGATGCTGGTCGAGCGCCACATGCAGGTGCCGGAATAATGCGGCGTCTGGTTGGGATAGAACAGCTTGCGCACGGCCGAATGAATGCCGTCCGCGCCGATCAGGATATCGCCCTCGGCGGTGTCGCCGTTATCGAACGTCGCGACGATCTTGGTGCCGCGTTCTTCGCACGACACGAAACGATGACCCGCCTTGATGCGATCGGCGCCAATGCGCTCCTGCGCCGCCTTGAGCAGCACCCCCTGCAGGCGGCCACGATTGATCGACACCTGCGGCCAGTTGTAGCCCGCCTTCAGCCCGCGCGGTTCGGCCCAGATGAGCTGGCCGTGTTTATTGAAATAGGCGAGCTCCTGCGTGGGTATCCCGGCCGCGACCACCTCGCCGAGCAAGCCCAGGCGATCTAATTCGCGCAACGCGTGCGGCAACGAATTGATGCCGACGCCAAGCTCGCGGATCTGCGGTACCGCCTCGAAGATACGAACCCCGATGCCTTGTTGGTGCAAAAACAGGCCCGCAGTCAGCCCGCCGATTCCCCCGCCGATGATAAGTGCTTCCATTTGCTGCCTTTTTCTCCCTCGCAACACTGTGATCTTAAGTCACATCTTGCTCACACCCACAATAGGCAAACCACGCTACCGTCTACAGGCTGGGTTGCATATCGCCTGGCTGAGTAAAGCTCTTTGAGGAAACGAAAAACAAGGTTTTGGCCGTATGTGATGGCCATCACTTTAGAAAAAAGGCCCTGGGGTTAGGGTCAACAAATGGAAACGAGGCGCACATGGACGTAGCCACCATCGCCTTCTTGGTGCTTCTCGGCGGAACCCCCGCCGAACACATCATTGCGATGCCGAGCATGGATGACTGCCGCCGGGCGGCCGAATCCATCTCAAGCTATCAGTGCCTGACCGCCGATGAGTTCGATGCACGCATCAACAACGTCACCAACATCCAGTCGGATTTCGCGCCCGCGTCGGGTCCCTCGACCGATCCGGTGACCAATTCGAACGGCGAACCCGAAATGAAGGCCATGGAGGGCACGCCGAGCGCCTTGAAGCGTCAGGTGCGCCGCGCCCTCGATCCGCAGCCCGAGCAGCGCAAGACGATCTATCCGGGCAAACGCGGGGTCAACGAACAGGGAAACGCCCGCATCATCGTCGCCCTTAATCGTTAAGTCTGGACCGCTAAAGCGATTCCGTCAGCCCGTGCTATAGTCGGCGCGATCCAGACGGAGATCGCGCATGATCCTCCAACGCTTCCTGCGGACCCATATCGCGCCCCTGTTCGGCGGCGATAAACGATTCGCCCAGCTGTCCTTCATCGCCGAGTATCGCTTTCCGCGCGACGTGCTGATGCGGTTCGCCGCTGCACACCCCACCCTGGATGCTGCAGCGCACGCGCAAGTCTTCGCAGGCTTGCGCGATTATTTCGCCGTCTGCGCCGCCGATCCGGGCACGCGCGCCGGGATGCCGTCCGCCATCGTCGACGACGCCTGGCATACCTTTATTTTATCGACGCGCGATTACACCGCGTTCTGCGAGCGCGCGTTCTGCGGTTATCTCCATCATGCGCCAGCGGATGCGGCGGGCAATGAGGACGATATCGGCCATACCTGGCGCCTCGCCTGCGCGCGCGAACAGATCAGCCCCACCAGCCCGAGTCGCCTGCCGCGCCTGTTCGCCATCGACCGCGACCTCGCCGTGCCCGGCGCGCGTTATTACGCGTTGAACGAAACCGATGCGGAGCGTACTCGCCAGATGATGGGCAATAGTGCGATGGTCAGCCTCGCGATCGCCTTCGGCATGCTGGACAGCTGGACCGATCCGATCTTTCGCGACATGCACGAGTTGGCACCGCACCACGATGCCAGCGCCAGTCCAAGCGATGGCGTGCAATTCGCCGATGCCGGCGGCTCCGACGGAGGCAGCAGCGGTGGCGGCTGCTCCGGCGGCGGCAGTTAGGCCATAAGCAACCTTACTTGAAGTATTGCGGCAGCTCTTTCTTGAGCGCGGCCTTGATGCGTTCGCGCAGCGGCGTGTCGAGCGAAGCGCGCTGGAACTTCGTTCCCGTCACATGCTCGTAGAGCCGGATATACTTCTCGGAGAACTCGATCAGGGTCTCGGCCGGGATCTCCGGGATCGGATCCTTGTAGGGATCGCAGCGCGCGTTGATCCACAGGCGCAGGAATTCCTTGTCCAGGCTGTCCGGATTGGCGCCCGCCTCGAACTTCGCCTTGTAGGTATCGGCGATCCAATAGCGGCTCGAATCGGGCGTATGGATTTCGTCGGCCAAGGTGATCTTGCCGCTCGAGGGATCGAAGCCGAATTCGTATTTGGTATCGACCAGGATCAGGCCGTTCTTGGCGGCGATTTCACGGCCGCGCGCGAACACGGCAAGTGCCAGCTTGGACACCTCGTCCCACTGCGCCTGCGTCAGAATCTTCTGATCGACGATTTCCTTGGCGGTGATCGGCGCATCGTGGAAGCCGGCTTCGGCCTTCGTCGTCGGCGTGATGATGGTCTCCGGCAGCTTCTGGCTCTTCTTCAGCCCGTCCGGGAACTTGTGGCCGTACAGCAAGCGTTCGCCGCGCTCGTACATCGGCCAGATCGAGGTATCGGTGGATCCGGTCAGGTAATCGCGCACCACCATCTCGATCGGCATCATGTTGAGATGCTTCACGATCGCGACGTTCGGGTCGGGATAGGAAATGACGTGGTTGGGGCAGATGTCGGCGGTCTGGTCGAACCAGAAGCGCGCGGTCTGGTTGAGCACTTGGCCCTTGAAGGGCACGGCGGCCAGCACCTTGTCGAACGCCGATTGGCGATCCGTCGCGATCAGGATACGGCGCCCGTCGGGCAGGCCGTAAGCTTCGCGCACCTTGCCATGATAGAAATTCGGCAGTTCCTTGAATTCCGCGTCGGTGAGGCAGAATTCGATGACTTTGCGAACGTCGTTCTCGTTACCCAACGGTATGCTCCATCTCACCTAAAGCTTATTCAAATACGGCGTCATCCAGCCGAGGCTGTCTTCGGTCCGGGGCCCGCTCGGCCGGTATTCCGCTGCCAGATACCCCGTCCAGCCCGCTTGGTCCACCCCTGCGAAAATGCGCTGGAAGTCGAGCGTGCCCGACCCCGGCTCGTGCCGGCCCGGATCGTCGGCGAATTGGATATTGCCGATCAAGGACTTATGCCGGGCGATCTGGTCCACCACATCCTCGCCCATGATCGACATATGATAGATGTCGAATTCGATGCCGAGGTTCGGATGACCGGCGCGGCGCACGATATCGAGCGTTTGTTCGGTGCGCGAGACGAGGAATTTGGGCGAATCGCGCGTATTGATCGCCTCCAGAATGGCGCGGGTTTCGACGCTGGCCAATTCGCCCGCCGCGTAGGCCGCGTTCTTGGCCAGCACGTCCAGGCACTGCTCGCGGCTGAATTGATCCATGGGCGGCGCACCGGCCAGGATATTGACCGCGCCGGGATGTAGCTGGAACGCATACATGCAGGCCTTCTCGACGGCGCGTTTGAACTCGTCCTCGCGCCCCGGCATGGCGGCGAGACCGGGCCCGCCCTGCATCAGATCGCCCGCCGGGACATTGATGACGGTCATGTCGAGGCCTTGGGCATCCTTGGCGGCGCGAAAGGTGGCCAGCGGCACCTCATACGGAAAGCCCATCTCGATGGCCCCAAAGCCCGCCCGCTTGGCCGCCGCGAAGCGCTCGACAACGTCGAGTTCGGCGAACAACATACCGATATTGGCCGAGAAGCGCGGCACCGAAAGCCCCCCCTGTAGAGGGGACGATCATCACTCAGGGAGGCGACCGTGTCACGACTGAAACCCATCGCCGCTGCCGACATGGATGCCGATCAGGTGCGCCTGCGCGACGCCATACAAACTGTGTGGCAGCGCAGCACCGGCGGCCCGTTCGATCAGTGGTATCTGAGCCCCGATATGGGCCTACGTGCGAACGCGCTGACCGAGTATTGCCGCTGGAAAACCAAGCTCGAATTCGATGTGCTGGAAACCGCGATCCTGACGACGGCGGCGCATTGGGATCAGCCCTATGCATGGACTACACATGTGAAGAACGGGCTGGCGGCGGGATTGAACCAGGACATGATCGACGCGATCAAAGCGCGCCGCGCGCCGGTCTTCGCCACGGTCGAACAAAGCCTCGCGCATGACGTGGCGCGCGAGATCCTGGAGACGCACAAACTATCGGCCGACACCTATGCCCGCGCCATCGCGATCTTCGGCGAACCGGTGCTGGTCGATCTCGCCGCCGTCATCGGCTGGTACGCCAGCCTTGCAGTCCAGATGAATATTTTCGATGTTGGGGCATCATAAGATTTAAGGGGAGAACGACATGGCACGGTTGAAGGCGCTTGGACCCGACGAGATGGACGCCGAACAGACGGCACTGATGAACGAGATCGCCAACGGCCCGCGCAAGGCGCCGATGACCAACGGGCCCGGCCTCGGCTGGCTGCGCAATCCCAAGGCCGGCCATATCGCCCAGCAGATGGGTGCGTTCTGCCGCTTCGGCACGGGCATGACGGACGATGTGGTCGAGGTCGTCATCTGCACCACCGCGCGCTACTGGTCGCAGCCCTACGAATGGTGGGCGCACAAACGCAACGGCCTGAAAGCCGGCGTCGCAGCGGAGATCATCGACGCGATCGAGAACCGCACGAAGCCGAAATTCTCGAACGAGAAGCAGGAAGCCGCGCACGACATCACGAAAGAGATGCTCGAGAACAAGAAGGTCAGCGGCGCGACCTACGACAAAGCGCTCGAGACCTTTGGCGAGAAGACATTGGTCGAGCTCACGCAGGTCGTCGGCTATTACTCCAGCATCGCGATCCAGATGAATTGCTTCGAGGTGGCGCCCGATCAGGGTCCGACTGCGATCAAGGACCCCGCGTTCAACTGATCTTCTCGATCACGAAGAAGAACTTCGCACCCTCGGTCCGTGTCTCGACGAGCTTCTGGCCGGCCTCTTGGCAATAGGCCGGGACATCGTTGAGCGCGTTGGGATCGGTCGCAATGACGAGCAGGCGTTCGCCGGCATCGAGGGCCCGCAATGCCTTCTTGGCTTTGAGAACGGGTAGCGGGCATTTGAGCCCCGAGGTATCGAGATCATGCACCGGCATGCCTGTTCTTAATTCCGGCCTTACTTGTTGCGCCAATTCTCCAGGCCAACATTGACGAGGTGGCCGAACAATTCGCGCACCTTGGCGCGGTCGGCTTCCGGCAACGCCGGGGCCAGGATCGAGGCGACATTGCTTTTCATGTGATCGACGCTGCCGGTGCCGAACAGCACGACGTCGGCACCCGGCTCGTGACGGCCATAACGATAGGCTGCATCCAAGATGTTGGCCGCCCCGCCATCGGCATGGATCAGGAAATCGAGCGGATTGTCCTTGCCGACCAGATCGGCGGGCACCTTACCTTCGGCGGCCAGCTTCGCGATGGTGTCGCGCAGCATTTCGGGATGCGAGAAGATGTCGCGCACGACGAACATCAAGAGCGTGCCGACCTTCTGCGCGACGGTCTTCGGGAAGACCAGTTCGCGGGCATTCTGGTTCATCAGCGAAAAGGCCAACATGATGACGTCGAACAGGTCTTCGTCGAGGCCCCGGATCGTCGCGTCGTGCTTGGGTTCCTGGTTCGGCGACTCGCTCATGGCGAGGAAGCGGAACTTGCCCTTTTCCTTCTCGCGCAACAGCGCCGGCAGGATGTCGTTGATCGCGTGATCCCAGCGCGCCAGGTTCAAGCCGTGAATGAAAAAGACATCCACGTAGTCGGTGCGCAGTTCGCGTAAACTTTGATTGAAGCCGGCGACATATTCGTCAGGCGTCAGCGTGTGCCCATCGACGATGGTGAGGTGCTTGGTCGTCAGCACGTAAGAATCGCGCGGGATGCCGACGAGCGCTTCGCCGACGGCCTCTTCGGTGCCGTAGCCGCGCGCGCAATCGATCAGGTTAATGCCGAGATCGAGAGCGGCGCGCACCATGCCCGATGCATGCGCCTTGCCGACGCGCTCGAGGCCCAGGCGGCTCGATCCGCCACACCCCAGCCCCGCGACACTGACCTTGAGTCCGGTGCGGCCGAGCGTGGTGTACTGCATTACGATTTGCGCGGCTGTTCGTTCAGATTGGTCGTGAGCTGACGCAGGCGCTGGTTCAACGCCGCGATCGAACCGTTTTCACGCTGCAGCAGCGCGGTGAATTCACTGCGCTGCGTCACCATCATGCTGACGCCTTCGACCATGATGTCGACGACGCGCCATTTGCCTTCGCGGCGCTGCAGGCGCCAATCGACGGTCATGCTGTCGCCGCCCGGGCGCACGACATCGCTGCGCACGACGGCGCGCTCGTCATCTTGCGGGAAGGTCTGGCCGATCACGAACTTCTCGCCGCTATAGGTACCGAAGCGGCGGCCATAGGCGGCGATCAGGTAATCCTCGAACAGCTGGCGGAACTCGGCCTTCTCGGCATCGCTGGCGCCGCGATAGAAGCGCGACAGCACGAAACGGCCGATGAAATCGATATCAAATCCTTCGTTCAGCAGGCGGCGCATCTCGGATTCGCGCTTGGCTTCGCCGGGCGCGGTTTCCGCGAGCAGCTTGATCGCCTGATTGCCGAAGCCTTCCAAGAACAGCGCCGGCGTATCGGCCTCCGCGCTGCGTGCGTTCCCGGCAACACATGCCAGAACGAATAGCGCCACGGCGATGGCCGTCAGTCTCGAAGCTAGGGGACGAACAACACTGTGCATAAGGCCTCCAACGCCCGCTCCGGCCTAGGTCCGATAAGGGTCCGGGTGTGCGGGTTGCGTCTTTACGACGATACAGGATCGCGGGCAAGATATAGCGAGTGCAGAGCCGAGACATAGTGACAAAAATCACACAAACGCCCGATAACACGGCCGCGGGCGGATCGCCACCCGGCTCGACGGCTGCAGGCCCAGGCAAAAGTGCACCTGGGGGTGGCGGGTTCGGCGGTATTGGGCGCGCCCTCGCCCTTCGCGATTTCCGCGTCTACAGCTACGGCAACCTCATGTCGCTGCTCAGTTCGTGGATGCACCGCATGGCGCTCGGCTGGCTCACCTGGGAAACCACCCAATCGCCGGCCTGGCTCGGCGCCATCGCCTTTTGCGCCATGGTGCCGCCCATCGTGCTCGGCCCGTTCTCCGGCACCATCGGCGATCGGCTGGGGTCGCGCCGCATCGCGCGGATCGCCATGCTGTGCGAAGCCGCCAATATCCTGGTGCTCGCCGCGCTCGTCGTCAGCGGCCTCATCACGGTCCATCTGCTGGCGCTGCTGGCCTTGCTGCAAGGCATCTTCTTCGCGTTCGATTTTCCCGTCCGCCATGCGCTGGTGCCGGACCTGGTACCACGCAGCGAATTGTCTGCCGCGATCGCGGTCAATACCGCGACCTTCCATGTCACGAGCTTCGTCGGTCCGGTGCTCGGCGGCACCATCATCGAACATTTCGGCTATCTGCCGGTCTTCATCATCAGTGCCTGCACATTCGTGCAGTTCGTCTTCATTCTGGGCAGCCTGAAGCTGACGCGTGAAAGCCACGCCGGAACGCAGAACCACTTCCTGTACGACCTCGCCGACGGCTTCCGCTACACCTTCAACCATCCGACGATCCGCTACATCTTCATTGCGAGTATCGCGACGCATATCCTGATGCGGCCCTATTACGATCTGCTGCCGGCCTTCGCCGATCAGGTCTTCAACCGCAAGATCGATGGCTTGCAGATCCTGGCTTCCGCATCGGGCCTGGGCGGTCTCGTCGCTGGCATCGCGTTCGCCGTGCGTGGGCGTATGCAGGGCCTGACCACGGCGCTGCTGTGGTCGGCGATTGCATCCTGCACTTTCCTGGCCCTCTTCGCGCTGCTGCCCTACGTCATGCAGCCCAATATCTGGGTGGGCTTCGCGCTGCTGGTGCCGGTCGGCGTCGGCCTGGTGATCGCGGGTATCTCGGCGCAATCCTTGACCCAGAACGTCGTCGATCCCGCCAAGCGCGCCCGCGTCGTCGGCTTGTCGGCCTCCTTCGCCACCGGCGGACCGGCGATCGGTGCGCTCGTGCTCGGCTGGCTCGGCGAGCGCTTCGGCCTCGGACCGCCCGTCGCCGCCTTCGCCATGATCGTCGTGACGGTCATGCTGTGGGCCGGCCCGAAGCTGATCGCGCAGCGTCACGAGATCGAGGTTGAGACCGCACGCAAATGACTGTGCTGCCGACCTTCGCGATCTACGTCGCGGCAGCGGTCGCTGAGATCGCCGGCTGCTTCGCCGTGTGGGCGTGGTTGCGGTTGGGCAAAAGCATCTGGCTGCTCGCACCCGGGGCACTTTCGCTCGCGCTGTTCGCCTATCTGCTGACTTTGATCGACGCGCCCGCGGCGGGCCGCGCCTTCGCCGCTTACGGCGGCATCTATATCGCGGCGAGCCTCGCGTGGATGTTCGCCGTCGAAGGCCGCCTGCCCGACCGCTGGGATGTCATCGGCGGGGCCGTGTGCCTCGCTGGCGCGGCAATTATTCTCTTCGCGCCTAGAGCTTCTTGAGCGCTTCGTCGACGAAGCGCGCGGCGTAAAGCGCCCGATCGTCCTGGCCGAAGGGCGCCACGATCTGCACGCCGACCGGCAAGTTCCCGCTGGCAACGTAGCCCGGCACGTTGACGCAGGGCATGCCCATCAGGGTCCACAGGCGATTGAACTTGGCATCGCCGGTCGAGTCCAAACCGCTAGGCGCCGGACCGGGTGCCGAGAATGTCAGCAGCACATCGATATCGGCGAACACGTCGTTCATCGCGCGGCGCACGCGATGGGCGATGCGGCGCGCATCGTCATAGGCAGCCGGTTCGATCTTCTGCGCGCTATCGAGCGTGCGGCGAATGCCGGGCGGCACGTCGTGGTAGCGTTCGCTATATTCCCAGCCGAAGGCGTGCTTGGCTTCAAAGGTCTGAATGATGTGCTGCGCACGCCAGGCCTGACCGAAGATGTCCGACAGCGCGATGGTGCGCACCGTCGCACCTGCGCGTTCCGCCGCCTGGGCTGCGCGATCAAGCGCGGCTTGTCCGTCCGGATCCGGATCGCCCGCGAAATATTGCGCGACGACACCGATGCGGGGCGCGTTGCCCGCTGCGGCCAGCTTCAGATCGCCCCGGCCGGTCAGTGCCGCCAAGCCATAGGCTAGATCGGCGATGCCGCCGGCGAACAGCCCCAGGGTATCGAGCGACCACGAGAAACATTTGACGCCGACGGTCGGGATCAGCCGATACGACGGCTTAATGGCGTAGGCGCCGCAGAATGAGGCGGGCCGGATCACCGATCCCGCCGTCTGCGTGCCGAGCGCCAAGGGCAGCACGCCCGCGCCGACGGCCGCCGCCGAGCCCGACGACGAGCCGCCCGGCGTATGGGCGAGGTTATGCGGGTTGCGTGTGTCGGGCGCATCGGAGGCCGCGAACGCGGTCGTCTTGGTCTTGCCGGCGATGGTGGCACCCGCCTGCTTGAGCGCGGTGACGATGGCGGCATCGCCACGCGGCTGCCAGCCGCCATAGATCGCGGGGCAGCCCATCTCGGTGACGAAATCGGCCGTATCGATGATGTCCTTCACGCCGATGGCGATGCCACACAACGGGCCGGCGGCGCCGGCGCGCGCATCGGCGTTGGCGCGCGCGAACGCCCTGATCTCATCCTCCTTGGATGCGATGGCCTCCATCGTCGCACGGATCGCGTTTTCGGCGGTCGTTTCGCCACCTTCTATGCGACGCAAAATATCGAGCACAGACATCATGATTCACACTCCCCAAATGGCATAAAAACAGCCCCCGCGCCCGTTTGCCATCATTGATATCGTCTGCTAGGGAAATGCCCGAGATCGGCGCATTGGCGCGGGTCCTCCAAAAACCTTCGGGCATACGCGGCGCGAACGCCGCAATCATCAGGTTGACGAGAAGGAATAACGTAAATGGCAGACGATCTCGCCGCACGGCTGCGCAAACTCGATAGCTGCGCCGTGTCCGATTCGATGGACTCATTCGGCCTCAAGGGCCACGCCTACGGCCTCTCCTCCACGACCGTGCGCCGCCGCATCGCGGGCCGCGTGCAGACCGTGAAGCTCGGCCCCGCCGATTCCGCGCCGTCCAAGCGCCATCTGTGCACCGCGGCGGTGGACGCCGCCCAGGAAGGCGACGTGATCGTCGTCGAGAATCATCATCGCCCGGATGCGGCCGGCTGGGGTGGCATTCTGTCGACGGCTGCTGCCTACAAGAAGCTGTCAGGCACCATCGTCGACGGCCCGGCGCGTGACGCCGACGAAAGCGAAGAGAACAATTATCCGGTCTATGCGCGCTCCTCGATCGCGTCCACCGCGCGCGGCCGCATTGCCGAGCATGATTGGAACAATCCGATCACCGTCGACGGCATCATTGTGAAGCCGGGCGATCTGGTCATCGCCGATGCCTCCGGCGTCGTCTTCGTGCCCGCCGACCGCGCGGCCGAAGTGCTCGATATGGCGGAAAGCATCCAGGCGCGCGAGCGCGCCATGGCGGCAGCCGTGCTGCAAGGCAAGGCCGTGTCGGCCGTGATGGGCGGCGACTACGAAGACATGCTGAAGAAGAAATAATTCAGCGCAATAAACACTCGTACAAATTCAAGACATAGGAACGCACAATGACTGAAGCGATCATCGAAGAATTCCTGACCATGTCGACCGCGACCGTGTCGGACGCGCTGGACCGTCTGGGCATCCCGGGCCAGTGCCTGGGCATTAAGCCGCTCGATCCGCGCACCATGCGCCTGTGCGGCCGCGCCTTCACCATCCGTATGATCCCGGCCGAGACCCCGGCTGGTTCCGTCGGCGATTACATCGACGAAGTGAAGCCGGGCCAGGTCGTGGTGCTCGACAACCAGGGCCGCCAGAACGCGACCGTGTGGGGTGACATCCTGACCGCGATCGCCAATCGCATGGGCATCGCCGGCACCGTCATCGACGGCAATTGCCGCGACGCCCACCTGGCGCTGGGCCTCAACTATCCGATGTTCTCGCGCGGCTGGTCGATGCGGACCGGCAAGGACCGCGTGCAGCTCGAAGCCAAGAACGTGCCGGTCAATATCGGCGACGCGCTGGTGTGCCCGGGCGACATCCTGTTCGGCGATTCCGACGGCGTGCTCTGCATCCCGCAGAAGTACGAGCAGGAAGTCCTGAAGATCAGCCGCGAGATCGAGCTGGCCGAGAACGCCATCCGTAAGGCGGTTGAAGGCGGCATGACACTTCTCGAAGCGCGCACTCAGTTCAAGTACCACTCCCTCCAGACGCGGACGAAATAATCATGAGCGAATACGATTTCGCGCGCCCGACCGCGGCGCAGATCAAGACGGCCGCCGGCATCTCGACGGCCACCATGCACGAAGCGGGCGGCAAGATCGGCGCCCTGCCCTCGGGCATCAAGCAGGCCCATCCCTCGTTCGAGCTGTGCGGTCCGGCCTTTCCGGTCTCGGGTCCTCCGGGCGACAACCTGTGGCTCCATCGCGGCATCGCCTCGGCGAAGCCGGGCGACATCCTCGTCATCTCCGTCGGCGGCCATTACGAGGCCGGCTACTGGGGCGAGATCATGTCGACGGCAGCGGTTGCGCAGAAGCTGGGCGGCATGCTCATCGACGGCTGCGTGCGCGACGCCTCGATCCTGCCGAAGGTCGGCTTCCCGGTGTTCGCGCGCGGCTTCTGCATGCGCGGCACGGGTAAGGATTTCAACGGCCAGGGCACGCTCGGCAAGGCGCTGAGCATCGGCGACATCCGGATCGAGCCGGGCGATCTCGTGCGCGGCGACGCGGACGGCGTCTGCGTCGTTCCGCTGGCGCGTTTCGATGAAGTAATGAAGAAGTCGCAAGACCGCGATAGCAAGGAAGCCGGCGTCATGGATCGCCTCCGTAAGGGCGAAACGACCATGGACGTCTACGGCTGGCCGATGAAATAAGGACACTCCGATGAAAGGCAAGATCGCACTCGAAGAACATTGGAGCCTGCCCGAAACGATCGAGGATTCGCGCGGCTTCGTCGGCGGCTCGGCCGACTGGACGCGTTTTGAACGTCAGATTCTCGACCTCGGCGACGAACGCATCTCCGAAATGGAAAAGAACGGCATCGATCATCAGATCGTGTCGCTCAACTCGCCGGCCGTTCAGGCTGTCGTCAGCACGAACGAGGCGATCGATCTCGCCAAGCGCGCCAACGACACGATGGCCGGCTTGGTCAACAAGAACCGCAAGCGCTTCTCCGGCTTCGCGGCCCTGCCGATGCAGGACCCGAAGGCGGCGGCGTCCGAACTCGAACGCTGCGTGAAGGAGTTCGGCTTCGTCGGCGCACTCGTGAACAGCTTCACTCAGAAGGACACGGCCGATACGGCGCTCTATTACGATGCGCCGGAATACCGTCCGTTCTGGAAAAAAGTGTCGGAACTGGATGTGCCGTTCTACATCCATCCGCGTTCCCCGCTGCTGAGCCAAGCGCCGGTGTACGAAGGTCATCCGTGGCTGATGAGTTCGCCGTGGGGCTTTGCCGCCGACACGGCGATGCATTCGCTGCGCCTGTGCGGTTCGGGCCTGTTCAAGGAATACCCGAACCTCAAGGTCGTCATCGGTCACATGGGCGAAGGCATTCCCTTCTTCCTGTGGCGCATCGATGCGCGCATGCGTTTTTCCCCACGCGGTTACACTGGCGGGGATTATCTGGGCGAGACGTTCATCAAGAACTTCTGGATCACCACCAGCGGCAACTTCTGCACGCCGTCGTTCCAGTGCGCGCTCTCCATGGTCGGCATCGACAACGTGCTGTTCTCGGCGGACTATCCGTTCGAGAGCAACAAGGACGCCGCCGAATGGTTCGACGGACTGGAAATCGCCGCTGCCGATAAGGAAAAGATCGGCCGGACCAATGCGATCAAACTGTTCAAATTGAACATGAAATAACGGCCAGCGAGACGGCCACAGAAAGGAACAGTAAAGATGGCAAAGAAAGCAGCGAAAAAGACGGCGAAGAAGGCCGCCAAGAAGTCGGCCAAAAAGACCGCCGCCAAGAAGGTAACGAAGCCCGCGAAGAAGAAGGCCTCGAAGCCCACGAAAGCGTCCGCCAAAGCCACGGTGAGCGCATCCGGCGATTCCGCTGCATCCTATCGCGCGAATTTCTTGAAGCGCAGCCGCTAAATACGATTTAGTGCATAAAACGGCCGGAAAGGACCTCCTTTCCGGCCGTTTTTACTTTGTGGGTTTCGGTATAGCGAAACCGAATTCGCCAAATCCAAGTAGCGCACGGACGCGTGAACCGCTTATTGTGGCGCCATCAAGCCCCACCGGTACGTGTGGGGCACACTTATAAATGGGCTCTTGAGTGGCAGGATTGGATCTCAGTGCGCTGCGCGTGCTGGCCATCGACGATAACGGCTTCAGCCGGCGTCTGGTCACGGCGGCTCTGCGCTCGTTGAACATCCACCAGATTGCGGAAGCCGAGAACGCCATCGACGGCTTTGGGGTCCTGAAGGCCTTTGCCCCCGACATGATCGTGGTCGACTGGGTCATGCCCCAGGTCGACGGGCTGGCCTTCTGCAAACAGGTCCGGGGCGACAAGAGCGGCAATTTCCGCTTCTTGCCGATCATCATGACGACATCCTATTCGGAGATCTGGCGCGTCCAGCAGGCGCGCGACGTCGGTATCAACGAATTCGTCGTCAAACCGTTCTCGGCGCGTACGCTCTATACCAAGATCAAGACGATCATCGACAATCCGCGCCCCTATATCGACATCACCGACGGCTATTTCGGCCCCGATCGGCGCCGCCGCACCTCCCCGGTCAAGGAAGACCGGCGCGGCCAGAAAAAGGCCGATACCCCTGCCGCCTGAGGCCGCCGGCGGCCGCCTCCTGGCTTATTGCCTCCCCAGTTGATCGGCCGCACCCCGGGACTATTCTCCCGGTAAGCCAAACGCGCGCAAAAATGTTGACGCAGGCAATGAAGTGTCAATATTCTTCGCGCCAAGGCGTAAAGCCACCAGAGGAGGAGCGACCATGGATCAGATGAGCAAAAGCACGGGTCCGCGCGGCGTACCGGGCGACATCGCGCCCAAACTGCGCGAAATGAACACTCTCAACGACGGCGTCCTGAAGGACACCCGCGCGCTTTACGTTCCCATCCTGAAGACGCTCTCGCGCGCCGGCATCAAAGTCGAAAAAGACATCGCCTACGGCAGCGATCCGCAGCGCCACCTGCTCGATATCCACACGCCGGAAAAGCAGCCGACCAATGCGCCGGTCGTGGTGTTCTTCCATGGCGGCGGCCTGATCGCCGGCAACAAGAACGACGTCGGCGAACTGGTCTACGGCAACGTGTCGGACTTCTTCGCGCGCAACGGCATCATCGGCGTGAACGCGACCTATCGCCTCGCGCCTGCCCACAAGTGGCCGGCCGGCGGCGAGGATGTGGGCGCGGCGGTGTCCTGGGTACACAAGAACATCGCGAAATGGGGCGGCGATCCGAACAAGATCTTCGTCATGGGCCATTCGGCCGGTGCGACGCATGTCGCGCAGTTCGGCCTGCACAAGGCCCTGTCGGCTGAGGCGCGCAAAGGTGTGGCCGGCCTGATCCTCACCTCGGGTGGATATCAGATCGCCAGCAAGGCACCGAACGCGATCGCCTATTACGGCGAAGATGCATCGAAGCACGCCGAACGCGGCACCTTGGGCAACGTGGTATGGGACGACAAGATCGATATCTTCATCTCGACCGCCGAGAACGAGCCCTTCAATTTCCAGGGCGGCCTGGCGCTGCTGGTCGCCGAGTTGGCAGCCAAGGGCGGACGCCTGCCCCGCGTCAAATACCTGCTCGACCATAATCACTTCTCGCAGACGCTCTCGTTCGGCACCGGCGATCCGATGCTGGCCGACGATGTGCTCGATTTCGTGCTGACCACGTCGGCCAAAAAGAAGAGCTAAGATGGCTAAAACGATCACGGACGTGCTCGCCGAAGCCCGGGGCATGACGCCCGAAGCAACGCGCGCGCACGTCCAGGCCCATTACATCGCGCTGCTGAAGCAACAGCCGCGCGATGCATTCACGATCGAGATGGATATCCCCTTCGGCCCGCACGAACGCCACCGCCTCGACGTGCATGTCCCCAAAGCCAAGTCTGCCAACCTGCGCCCCGTCGTCCTGTTCGTCTTCGGCGGCGGCTTCGTGCAGGGGCACAAGAACATGCACGGCGAGTGGATCTACGGAAACGTTCCGAACTTCTTCGCGCGCAACGACATCATCGGCATCAACGTCAATTATCGTCTCGCGCCCGAGCATCCATGGCCCGCCGGCGCCGAGGATGTGGCAGGTGCGGTCGCATGGGCGCGCCAGAACATCGCGAAATACGGTGGCGATCCTGAGCGGATATTCATCATGGGGCATTCGTCGGGCGCGACACACGTTGCGACCTATGCGCTTCGCCCGGAGCTGCATCCTGCGGGCGGACCGGGAATCGCCGGCGTGATGATCCTGTCGGGCGGTTTCTACATGACGCCCGAAACGCCGGAGCCCAATCACCTCGCCTATTACGGCGAGGATCTATCCAAATGGGGTCACCGCAACCTGATCGCCCACGCGCAGTGGGGCGATTTCGCGGTTTTCCTGTCGACGGCGGAACTCGAGCCGCATTCCTTCAACCGTTCCTTCACCGCGATGGTGGATGCGTTGACCCAACGTACGGGACGCATGCCGCGCATCGCCTATTTCCTGACGCACAATCATTATTCCGAGCAGATGGCGATCGGAACCGGCGACGAGCAAATCGAATCCGCCCTGCTGGGCTTCGTGCGCGATACGCTGGCGAAACGCAAACCAACCAACTGAAGCAACTGGGACGCAGTCATGATCCTCGGCGAGACATTGGCCTACAACGCCCGCAACATGCCGGACCGGGAAGCGTTCATCTTTTTCGACCGGCGCACCACCTGGAAAGGCTTGAACGACGCGGCCAACCGCTTCGCCAATGCACTGACCAAGCTCGGCGCCCAGAAAGGCGACCGCGCTTTGATGCTGGTCGACAACTCGATCGAATTCATCGAAATCTATTACGCGCTCGCCAAGATCGGCGTGATCAGCGCGCCGTCCTTGCCCAAGGCCGTCGGCGCCGAAATCGCCTATATCGCGAACGATCTGCGCGCCAAATTCGTCATCGCCGAACGTGATGGCGCGCCGGTGATCAAGGAAATCGCCGGCCAGCTCAAGTCGGTCGAACATGTGATCGGCGTCGGCGAAGGCCACGGCCTGGAGCTGGATTATTACGAGATGCTGCGCAATTCCTCGGCCAAGGATCCCGGCGTCCAGATCGATCCGTCGGATTACCTGACCGTCAAATACACCAGCGGCACCACCGGATCGCCCAAGGGCTGCATCCGTTCGCACAGCAATTTCGTCATGGCTGGCGCGGTCGGCCTGTTCGAACAGCCGATGTTCGACGATGACGTCGCCTCGATCTCGTCACCGCTCGCCGCCGGCATGGCGATCACCGAGATGAGCCGCTTCGTCATTCGCGGCGTCAAAACGGTGCTGCTCGGCCGCTTCGATCCCGCCGTCTATTTCGAGCAGATCGAGAAAGAGAAGATCACCTTCGGCTACGCCATGGATACGATGGTGCGCCGCTTCGCGACCCATCCCGGCTTCCAACAGGCAAACCTTTCGACCTTGCGCACATTCTCGGGTTCGCGCGATCACGAATCCATGGACCTGCTGCGCGGCCAGAAGACGTTCCACGCCGGCTTCCACACTGGCTACGGCTCGTCGGAAGGCGGCGGCCGCATCAGCTTCAAGAAGCCGGAGGATTATCAAAAGACCTTCGATAATCCGCAAAAATACGGCCATCTGCACGAAAGCCTGGGCCGCGAAGGCCGGCTGTTCCGCATGGAGGCGGTTGACGACGATCTGCGGCCCGTGCCGACCGGCGAGATCGGCGAGCTGGCGATCCGTGGCCCCTCTGTCTTCCAGGGCTATTGGGAACGCCCGGAGGAAACCGCGAAGGTGTTGCGCGAAGGCTGGCTGGTCACCGGGGATCTGATCCGCCGCGACCATGACGGCCACGTCTATATGTGCGGGCGCAAGCGCGAGATGATCAAGACCGGCGGCATCAACGTCTACCCGGCCGAGATCGAACCGGTGCTGATGAGCTACGGCAAGGTCGATCAGGCCGCCGTCATCGGCATCCCCGACAAGGAATGGGGCGAAAAGGTTGTCGCCTGCATCGTCGCCAAGGAGCCGATGACCGAAGCCGAACTGATCGATTTCTGCCGCGACAAGCTCGGCGGGCCGAAGCGTCCGAAGAATGTCGTCTTCATGGACAAGTTCCCGACCAATGCCAGCGGCAAGGTCGTGAAGCGCGAACTTGTCGAGCAACTCACGCCTAAGAATTAAGTTCTGGAGTAACACACGTATGTCTGAAGAAACGAAGCCGCGCACGGCGGAGGAAGTCCGCGCGCATCTGTTCGCGGCCGGGCGCGGACTGTCGCGCGACCATATGTTGATGAGCTACGACATGTATGCCGAGCTGCAGCGCGGCATAAAGACCGACGGCGTCGAAGTCGTAATGGATATCCATTACGGCGATCACGAACGCCAGGTGCTGGACGTGCACGCGCCCATCGGCGCCAAAGGCAAGAAGCTGCCGGTCGTCATGTTTTTCCACGGCGGCGGATTTATCTCCGGCCACAAGAACGTCAAGAAAGGCGCCTTCTACGGCAATGTCGGCGACTTCTTCGCCAAGAACGGCATCATCTGCTGCAACGGCACCTATCGTTATGCGCCGGAAGTCACTTGGCCGGATGGTGCGCGCGATATCGGCGCCTCGGTCGAATGGGCGCGCAAACACATCGCCGAATATGGCGGCGATCCCGACAACATCGTCGTGATGGGTCATTCGTCGGGTGGCACGCATGTCGGCACCTATGCGCTGCACAAGGACGTCCAGCCGCCCGCCGGCACCATCAAGGGCGCCATCATCATGTCCGGCCAATGCCGCCCCGACGTGGAGAACGCGCCGGGCGACCGCGCCTCGCCCTATTACGGCGCGGACAAGAGCAAGTTCCAGGCGATGTCGGCCATCGCCAATCTCGGCCCGGTGAAAACGCCGGTCTATGTCATGCTCGGCGAAGGCGATTCACAGCCGTTCCTGAAAGCCGGCTTCGACATGGGCCAGGCCTTGCTCGAACGCGACGGCGTGGCGCCGTGGTTCCGCATCATTCCCGGCCACGGCCATATGTCGGAAATCCTGTCGGTGAACACCGAGGATACGGCGGTCGGCCAGGACATGGTGGACTTCGTGAAGGAAGTCACCGGCACCAAATAACCGGCGTTATAAGGATGAAAAATTAAACGGGGCCTGCGGGCCCCGTTTTTATTGGTGCGCTCAGTCGTGCGCGGCGACGACCCAGAACC
Source organism: Rhodospirillaceae bacterium (assembly GCA_947467145.1). GTDB lineage: Bacteria > Pseudomonadota > Alphaproteobacteria > Rhodospirillales > UBA2165 > CANIGJ01. The sequence continues at coordinate 51,627 of CANIGJ010000001.1, forward strand.
AGATGGCGGCTGCGATCACGATCCACAGCGCGATAACGATGATCAGGCCGGCGACGCTTTTGGGCAGCGGCTCGATGCGGGCGGAGGCGCGGATGCGCAGATCCTCCATCACGTCCTCGTCGAGCATCTGTTTGATCATCCAATAGGCGAGCGGGATGATGATCAACTCGTCGAGCAGGCCCAGGACCGGAATAAAATCGGGGATCAGATCGATCGGGCTCAGCACGTAAGCCGCCGTCGCCACCGCCAGGAACTTGGCATGCCACGGCACGCGCTTGTCGCCGGCGGCCAGATAGATGATCAGCGCATCGCGCCGCGCGCCGTCGACCAGCCGTTGCAGGCGTTCACCCATCGCCATTCCCCTTACTTCCCCTCTACGTCTTGTTCAGTTTCGCCACGACGCGTTTCGGCGCGATGACGCGGTAGCTTTCCTCGATCCAGGCTTCGAGCAGATCGGCCGGCGGCTTGTTTTTCGCCGTTACCTTCCCCTCGAACGTCGCGCTCACCCACCCCTTCGATCCCAGGCCGTAACGCGTCGGCGCCGTGAAATCGCGGTCGAGCGCGAATTCGCGAGAGTGCGGCAATTTGACCGACAGAGACAAGTGGTCATCGCTAATATGCATGAAGAGGAAGACCTTGCCCTTCACCTTGATTGCCGTTTCGCCCCATGGATGGGTTTCTGCCGTCTCCGGAAACGATAGGGCAAATGTCTTCAGGCGCTCCGCGATCGCGCGCATTTAGGCGAATCGGGGAAACAGTTTGAGCGCGTTGCCCGACATGATCTGGGCGCGCGTGGCGGCATCGAAGCCGGGCAACGCATCGAGCCCATCGAGCGTGTCCTGCACCACATTGTCGATATCGATGGCCTGCGGATAATCCGTGCCGAACATCACGCGGTCCTTGGACGCGACCTGGAAAAACGCTTGAAGCGTCGCCGGATCGGTCGCCTGCGCCATGTCGAAATACAGATTGTTGAGATAGGTGGCGACGCCCTTGGGCACGTTGTGCTTGAAGGCGCGCATGGTGTCGAACTTCGACAGCCGATACAGGATCGAGGTCATGATCCCGCCGGCATGCGGGATGATCCAGCGGATGTTGGGGAATTTCTCCAACGTGCCGGTCGCCAGCAGATTGGCGACGACCCGGCCCGAGGCCGCCACCAGTTCCACGAAGCCGCTCGGGAAATGATAGATCGCGCGGCCGGCCTGCATCGGGCGGACGGGATGGACGAAGACGACGGCGTTGCGTTTATCGAGCTCGGCATAGAACTCGTTCCAGTCCGGATCGCCGATATAGATATCGTCGTAGTGCGAGACGAGACCGAGCCCGTCGAGTTTCAAAACATCGAAGATATATTCGACCTCGCGCGCGGCCTGCGTGGCATCGGGCAGCGAGACCATGCCGAGTGCGCCGAAGCGCCGGGCTTTGTCGCCGATCAGGCGAGCAAAGCCGTCATTGCAGGTCGCCACCAGTTTCTTGGTGAAGGCGATATCGCCAAAATAGGTGCCGGGCGAGGCGATGGACATGATAGCGGCGTCGATCCCGGCCTTCGCCATCACGTCGTCGGTCTTGGCGGGCGACCAGTCCGGCCAGGAGCGTTCGGCGCTGCCGCCGATGCCGAGGGTGGCCAAGGCGGCTTTGTATTCGTCCCGCAGATAATGCTGGTGGATGTCGATCAAACGGCTGTTTTCCGCCACTTTCTAAGCCCCCTGGAACACGAACGAGCCGGAGTATAGAGGCGAATTTCCGCCTATGGTACGCTTTCGGCCGGGAAGATGGAGGGCCAGAAGGCCCCCGTAACGATCAGAAGCTTGGTCCGCCGACAGGAGGTCGGTGCGCATGGCCGTGACTATTCCGCAATTCGATCCGCGCGTGACGGTCGTCAATACGCTGTCGGGCGGTGTCAATACATCGGATCGTGTGCTGCTCAACATGCAGGGCACGCAGCAGGCGCGCGCGGCGGCCAGCCTGCAGAAACAATTCGGCTCGCGCGTCGATGCAGCGCTGGCGCAATTCCAAGACGCCGGCAATTCCCCCATCGTCGACAGCCTGCTGCGCCAGCAATCCGATCTGGCGGGGCGCAAGGCGCGCGTCACCGAAGCGGTCACCGTCGTCAAACAGGCGCTGGCGCAGTTCGGCTATCTCAACAATCACATCACCTACTTGCGCGATCAGCTCGATCAATTGGAGAACGGCGACCTAACCGCAGCCGATGTCGCCACCAACTGGGACAACAAGCTGCGCAAGATCAACCAGCTTGCCGATGCCGGCGCCAAGATCCTCAAGGACGGCAAAAACTATTACCCGAAGAACCTGATCGATACGCAGTCGCGCTCGTCCTTCACGACGCAAACCTTGTATGCGCCGTACAATCCGCAGGGCGATACCTACGCCATCGGTGGCGTCTTCCTCGGCACCGATTATTACATCACCGAGGATGGCAACGGCGATTTCTGGAACTCCGACACCGGCTATGCGCCCAGCGAAGAGGCCGTCGGCACCTTGTCGCAATATGCCAGTTATCCGAGTTCGCCCACCGGTGTGAACGACAGCGTCGATGCGATCACATTGGATGCTTTCAATCGCTCGACCGGTGCAGTCACCTTCACCTTGTCCAACGCGACGCAAGTGAGCGGCACGGTGACGCGCGGCGGCCTCGGCCTACTCGACGCGTTCCTCTATGGCAATTTCGATACCAGCGTCGATCCCAACGCCATCGACAATGCGCGCGCCGATCTCGACAAGGCCGAAGCGTTGCTGCTCAACACCCAGGCGCAATATCGCGGCGACCTCACGACGCTACAATCGCGCGTCGAGCTGTTCGATACGAAGATCGAAGGCCTATCGACCGATGCGTCCAACCTGATGCGCAATCTGCGCAGCGACAAAGAAGCGAAATTGCTGTCGGCGCAACTTGAATATCTGGTCGCGCGGTTCGACTTCGCCCTGCTGGCGGGACGCGGCAACAGCTTGATCAAGACGCTTGTGCTGGCGCAGGACAATGCCCAGCCGAGCACCTTCGATACGGTCGCCACCGGCGAAGCGATCGCGGGGGCGCGGGTGAATGTCTTAGCCTAGGACAGATGTTTCAGCGCGTGACGCGCGACCTTTTTCATCAGGTTGGGCAGCGCGTGATCGGCGAGCTTATCGACGGACACCCACAGACCGTCTTTACCTCTGGCGCCGCGCCCCACCAGCACCGTCAGCTCCAGATGGAAATGCGTGAAGGTGTGCTGCACGAGGCCGGGCAGTTCGGACCATTCCGCTGTCACCGGCGCATCTTTCAGCGCCGCCGCGATCGTCGGTCGTTTCTCAGCCCAATCGGTCGAGGGGAATTCCATCATGCCGCCGAGCAACCCCTTCTCGTCGCGGCGGCGCAGCAAGACTTGGCCTTTCGCATCGAGCGCCCAATAGATCACACCGCGCCGCGTCGGCTTGTCCGCTTTGGGCGCACGCTTGGGGAAATCTTCCTGGCGGCCAAGTGCGCGCGCTTCGCACACATCCATCCACGGACAGAGCGAACAGGCGGGCTTGCGCGGTGTGCAGATGGTTGCACCCAAATCCATCGCGGCTTGCGCGTAATCGCCGGCGCGGGTTGGCGGGGTGAGTGTCGCGGCCAGGGCGCGCAATTTCGGTTTCGCCGCCGGCATCGCGTCCTCGACCGCGAACAGCCGCGCGACCACCCGTTCGATATTGCCGTCGACCGGGCTGGCGAAGCGATCGAACGCGATAGCCGCTATTGCCGCAGCCGTATAGGGCCCGATGCCCGGCAATTCGGCGAGGCCGTCTTCGGTATCGGGAAAACGCCCGCCATGCTCGCTCGCCACGGCCTTGGCGCATTTGTGCAGGTTGCGCGCCCGCGCGTAATAACCGAGCCCGGCCCAGGCGTGCAGCACTTCATCCAACTCGGCAGCGGCCAAGTCTGCCACGCGCGGCCAGCGCGCCAGGAACGCATCGAAATAGGGTTTCACCGCCGCCACGGTGGTCTGTTGCAGCATGATCTCTGACAACCAGACACGATAGGGATCGACGGCCTCGCCCGGCAACGCGCGCCACGGCAGCGCGCGCTTATGCCGGTCGTACCAGGCCAGCAGTGTTTTCGCCTGCGGTCGTGATTTGGTTTTGGTCTTAGCTTTGGTCCGGGCCATAACCCACTCTATCAACAAGAATCAGAGTGAAGAAAAGCCCGCCGTGCGTTAAGCACGTGGCATGACCGCACCGACGATCAGAATGGCGCCCGCCGATTGGCTGTGGATCGTCGTGCTCGCGGCGATCTGGGGCGGCTCGTTCATCTTCATCGAACTGGCGCTGACCGGCTTCGGTCCCTTCGCGCTTGTTACCGTCCGCCTCGCCATCGGTTCCGCCTTGCTGATCCTCTGGCTGACCGCCAGCGGACGGCTCCCGCGTCTCACCCGCGAACGCTGCGCCGCCCTCGTCGTCATGGGGCTGCTCAACAATGCCATACCGTTCAGCCTGTTGACCTGGAGCCAGACCGAACTGGGCGCCGGGCTCGCCTCGATCTTCAATGCGATGACGCCGCTGTTCACCATTCTGGTCGCGCATGTCTGGACCAGCGACGATCGCATGACGCCGTCGCGCCTGGCCGCGCTGATCACCGGCTTTGCCGGCGTCATTGTGCTGATGGGCGGCGAAAGCCTGAGCGAACTCGGCAGCAATCTGTGGCCGCAAGTGATCGCTCTGTCGTCGAGCATCTTTTACGCCATCGCCGGCGTGTACGGCCGGCGCGTTGCGCGTATGGGACTGCCGCCCGATGCGGCGGCGGCCGGGCAATGTTTCGCCGCCTTTTTATGGATGCTCCCCGTCGCGTTGATTTTCGATCGGCCTTGGGAACAGCCCGCGCCCGGCTGGATCGCGTGGGGCGGGCTGATCGCGCTTGCGGTGCTGTCGACCTCCATCGGCTATCTGATCTTTTACAAAGTCCTGGCCCGCTCAGGCGCCACCAACGCGGCGCTGGTCACCTTCCTGGTGCCGGTCAGCGCGATTCTCCTGGCCACGACCTTCCTGGGCGAGCGCATGATGGCCAGCCAATGGGCCGGAATGGCGCTGATCTTCGCCGGATTGGCCGTCGCCGATGGGCGGCTTGCGAGTCTTCTGGGGCGTCCTAAACTCAGCCCATGACCGCCACGATCCGCCGCCACCAGATCCGCGCCGTCGGCGCCAGCGTCGAAAAGCTGATGAAGCCGATCTTCGGCGCGCGCGGCTTCGGGGCTGCCGCCGTGGTCACCGAATGGGAAAAGATTGTCGGGCCCGTGCTGGCGCGCTCCACCGTGCCGGAACGCATCGCCTTTGCCCAAGGCGAACGCAGCGAGGGGACTCTGCATCTACGGGTCGGTTCGTCCTCCTTGGCGCTCGAACTGCAGCATCTGGAGCCCCAGATGATCGAGCGCATCAACAGCCATTTCGGCTATCGGGCGGTGGCGCGCGTGCGCCTCGTCCAGGGGCCGGTCAAACGGGTGGAGGTGCCGAAACCGAAGCCCCGCGTCGTCATGGCGCCGGAACGCCGGGCCGTCCTCGAACGCAAGCTCGGCACGATCGACGATCCGGACCTCAAGGCGGCGCTACGCGCCCTCGGCGAGGCGATCGAACAGCGCTGACGAATTGGTCTGCCTGGTTGGTTGTCTGGTAGCCTGTGGATAAGCGCTAAGGCCTTAAAAAGGCCGCTTTTTTCGTCACTTGTAGAGTCTCCATTGGCCCCTTATGATCACCACATGTTGTGGTTCGGAGGAAGAATGTCCGGAGATATTGTGTTGTTTCGCTCCGTCCGTAGAATCGCGTTGCTGGCATTGGTGTTCAGCGCCGCTACCATCGCGATTCATGGCGCGATTCCGGGCGCAATTGGCGTTGCGCGCGCCGCCGATCTGCCGCCCACCGCCGAAATCATTTCCGAGCGCACCTTGGGCGCCGCGGACGCACCGGTCACCCTGATCGAATATGCGTCGCTGACCTGCCCGCATTGCGCGAATTTTGCCAAAGAGACCCTGCCGACGATCAAGAAAGAATACGTCGAGACCGGCAAGGTGAAGCTGATCTATCGCGATTACCCGCTCGACAACCTCGCCATGCGGGCTGCCATCATGGCGCGTTGCGCGCCCAAGGAACGCTATTTCGGCCTGGTCGAGACCCTGTTCGCCAGCCAGGCGACGTGGATGCGCGCCCCCGATCCGTCGGCGGCGCTGCAACGCGTCGGCGCGATCGCTGGATTGTCGGCTGAGAATTACGAGGCCTGCGTCGCCAACAAGGAAATCTTCGACGGCGTCATGGCGCTTCGCGCCAAGGGCGAAGCCGACAAGCTGACGGGCACGCCGTACTTCATGCTCGACGGCAAACCGATGACCGGCGAAATCTCGGTCGCCGAATTTCGCAAAAAGCTCGACGCGGCGTTGGCCGCGAAGGGCAAGTAATCCCAGTCATACGTAACGTTCAGCGCGGGGGCGCGAAACAGTGCAGTTCACAAAAGTCCGTCTGACCGGCTTCAAATCCTTCGTCGATCCGACCGAACTCGACATCATGCCCGGCATGACCGGCATCGTCGGGCCGAACGGCTGCGGCAAGTCCAACATCGTCGAGAGCCTGAAATGGGTGATGGGCGAAACCTCCGCCAAGCAGATGCGCGGCACGGAGATGGACGACGTTATTTTCGCGGGCACCGCCAATCGCCCCGCGCGGAACATCGCCGAAGTGGTCCTGACGCTCGATAACTCGGACCGCACCGCGCCCGCCGCGTTCAATGAAGCCGAAGTGCTGGAGATCAGCCGCCGCATCGAACGCGAAAAAGGCTCGCATTACCGCGTCAACGGCAACGACGTTCGTGCGCGCGACGTGCATCTGCTGTTCGCCGACCAGGCGTCGGGTGCGCGTTCGACCGCGCTCGTCAGCCAGGGCCAGATCAGCAAGATCATTTCGGCCAAACCGACCGAACGGCGCATGCTGATCGAAGAAGCGGCCGGTATCGTCGGCCTGCATTCGCGCCGTCACGAGGCCGAGCTCCGCCTCAAGGCCGCAGAAGCCAATCTCGAACGCCTCAACGACGTGCTCGTCACGCTCGAAGCGCAGCTGCAATCCTTGCGCAAGCAGGCCCGTCAGGCCGCGCGTTATCGCAACCTCAACGACCATATCCGCAAAGCCGAAGCGGCGATGTTCACCCTGCTGTGGGACAACGCGACCGCCGAGCTGACGCGCGCCGAAGAACAACTGGCCGAGATCGAAAATATCGTCACCGAATTCACCGGCTCGGCCGCGCACGCCGCGACCGAACAGGCGAACGCGCAAATCGCGCTGCCGCCGCTGCGTGAAGACGAAGCGCGCGCCGCCGCCGCCTTGCAGCGCATGCTGATAGCACAGGAACAGCTGGAAGAAGAACGTGCGCGCATCGAATCGGCGCGTCTGGAAAGCGAACGCCGCCTGCAGCAGATCGGCGAAGACCTGCAGCGCGAAAGCGCGCTCGTCGCCGATGCCGATACCGCGCTCGAACGTTTGAGCAGCGAAGAGATCGAACTGGGCGCGGCCGCCGGCAGCGAAGAAGCCCAAATGGCGACGGCCCGCGCCAAGCTCTATGCCGCGCGCGAGGATACCGACACCATCGAAGCGCGCTTGGCGGCAATGACCCAGCGTCTCGCCGCCGAGGATGCGCAACGCGCCGATCTCGACCGCCGCCGCAACGAACTGCGCGCCCGCGTCGAACGTCTGCGCGCCAGCGCCGCCGACGTCGACCGCCAGATTGAAGACATCCAGGCGCGCGCCGTCGATCCGACGATTCTCGCCGAGACCGAGGAGCGTCTGCAAAGCAGCGACCGCAACGTCGAAATGGCGCGCGAAGCGGTGCAGGAAGCCGAAGCCAAGCGCGCAGATACGGCTGCCCGCGTCGAAGAGACCGGCGCACGTGCGCGCAGCACCGGCCAGGATGCCACGCGTCTCGACGCCGAGATCAAAGCGCTGGCACGTCTGCTCGAAGCCGGCGATCCGGAATTGTGGCCGTCCTTGATCGATGCGGTGAAGGTCGAACCTGGTTTCGAGAAAGCACTGGGTGCCGCACTCGGCGACGATCTCGACGCCTCGACCGACGAAGCGGCGCCGCTGCATTGGCAGCGCCTCGATTCGCCGTACGAACAGCCGAACCTGCCGTCGGGTGCCGACTCGCTGCTCGGTCATGTCACCGCGCCCGATGCGATGAAGCGTCGCCTGTCGCAGATCGGTGTCGTGCCTGACGCCGAAACCGGCCGACGCCTCGCCGGCCAATTGCATAACGGCCAGCGCCTTGTCACCAAGGACGGCGCATTGTGGCGCTGGGACGGTTTCGTCACGGCCGCCGAAGCGCCGACCTCGGCCGCCATCCGGCTTGAGCAACGCAACCGCCTGGCCGAGCTCCGCACGCAGGTCGACGCCTTGGCCGAAGCGGCCCACGAAGCCGAAGCCGCCGACCAGGCCGCGCGCAATGCGATGCGCGAAGCCGCCGCCGCCGAACAAGGTGCGCGTCAGGAACTGCAGCGTCTCGAACGCGAATACAATCAAGCGCGCGACGCGTTGGCCGAGTTGCGCCAGAAGGGTGCGGAAAACGATTCGCGCCTGGCTGCCCGCCGTGAAACGGCCGAGCGTATCGCCGCCGACGTCACCGAAGCCGCCACGGCTTACGAAGACGCCGAAGCCACTCGGGCTGCCATGCCCGATCCGGAACCGGGCCGCATCGAGCAGGAAGAGCTGCGCGGCAAGGTGAACGGACAACGCGGCTATCTTGTCGAAACGCAGAGCGCCTTCGAAGGCCTGACGCGTCAATTGGCCGATCGCCGCCGCCGCCTGACCGCTATTGCGGCGGAAAAAGGGTCGTGGTCCGAGCGCCGCGACGGATCCTTGCAGCGCCAGGAACAGCTCAGCGAACGCCAGATCGAGACCGAGGCCGAACTTGCCGCCATCAGCGACAAACCCGCCGAGATCGATCGCCGCAACGCCGAACTGCTCGAACGCATCGAGGTCGCGTCCACCGAACGCCAGGCCTGCGCCGACAAACTCGCCGAAGCCGAACGTTTCGCAACGGATGCCGATAAAGCGCTGCGCGAAGCCGAACATCGCTTGGCAGCCGCGCGCGAGACGCGTGTGCGTGGCGAAGCCGCTGTTGAGCAATCCAAGCAGAACGAAGCCGCGCTGACCGATCGCATCCGCGACCGCCTGCAAAGCGCGCCCGCGACCTTGCGTGAACTCGCCGGCCTCGACGAAGGCGACGCGCTACCCGATCTCGAATCGGCCGAGCGCCGCGTCGAACGGCTGCACCGCGAACGCGAAACCATGGGTCCGGTCAATCTGCGCGCCGAAGCCGAAGCGCAGGAACTGACGGACCAGATGGAATCGCTGTCCAACGAAAAGGGCGATCTCACCCAGGCCATCGACAAACTGCGTCGCGGCATTTCCGAACTGAACCGCGAAGGGCGCGAACGCCTGCTCATCGCGTTCAAGGCGGTGGATGAGCAATTCCAGAAACTATTCGTGCAACTCTTCGGCGGCGGCCGCGCCTATCTCACGCTCACCGAAGCGGAAGACCCGCTCGATGCCGGCGTCGAGATCATGGCGAGCCCGCCCGGCAAGAAGCTGCAGGTCCTGTCGCTGCTATCGGGCGGCGAGCAGGCGCTGACCGCGCTGGCCCTGCTGTTCGCCGTGTTCATGAGCAACCCGGCCCCCATCTGCGTACTGGACGAAGTGGACGCCCCGCTCGACGAATCGAACGTCGACCGGTTCTGCTCCTTGGTCAGCGAGATGGCCCATTCGCTGTCGACCCGCTTCCTGGTCATCACCCACCATCGCATGACCATGGCGCGCGTCGACCGGCTGTTCGGCGTCACCATGGGCGAGCGCGGCGTCTCCCAGCTCGTCTCGGTCGACCTCGGTCAGGCCATGGAAATCCGCGCGACGGCCTAAATTAGGGGTCTCTCATGCGCCGCATGAGAGACTCTTTTTGCCTTGCGGCACGCCTATCGGCTAAACGTCTCATCCCAGGCCAAAAAAACCCTTAAATTTCATGGCTTTATCCCAAGTCAGCGGCAACTTGACAGGGTGGGACGTGGCCGATATGGTCCGCCCGATTTCGTCGGTGAAGCGCAGTTTTCCTTGGGTTTCACCGTCCGATTGGCCTCTTCGTGAAGCTGGCGGGTTCGAATATGGGCGAACCATCGGAACCGCAGACCGGAAGGGATTTCGAACGCCGCCTGGCTCGCGCACGCGACCGGGAGCGCGCTCCGGAGGAGCGTTCGGCGCATGCCTCACCGCAGAGTGGAATGGGGCTGGCCTATCGCATCGCCACCGAATTGGTGGCCGCGGTGGGGGTCGGTGGGCTGATTGGGTACGGGATCGACCGATGGCTGGAAACCCGGCCTTGGTGCATGATCGTCTTCACCCTTCTGGGGTTTGCGGCGGGCATGTTGAATATCTTCCGGATTACCCGGGGGTATGGTTATGCGGCCGGTTATCGGGCGCAGGACGAAACGAAGAGTGGCGATAACGCTCCCTAGGTGGGGCGAAGATCGAGGGGGAACTTAAGTGGCCGAAGCGCACAATCCGCTCGCGCAGTTCGAAATCAAAACGCTGATCCCGATTCATATCGGCGGCGTCGATGCCTCGTTCACCAATTCGGCGGCCTTCATGGTCGCCTCGGTCGTATGCGTATCGGCCCTGATGATCTTGTCGGTGCGCAGCCGCGCCTTGGTCCCGGGCCGCTGGCAACTCCTGGCTGAACTGGCTTATTCCTTCATCGCGAAGATGCTGACGGACACGGTGGGCAAAGAAGGCCGGCCGTATTTCCCGTTGGTCTTCTCGATTTTCATGTTCGTGCTGTTCGGCAACATGCTCGGCATGCTGCCCTACACCTTCACCTATACGAGCCATCTGGCGGTCACCTTCGCGATGGCGGCCTTTGTTTTCGTCTTGGTCACCGTGGTCGCGATCGCCAAACACGGCATGAAGTTCTTTTCGTTCTTCCTGCCGCACGGCGTGCCGATCGCCATGGCGCCGCTGCTGATCCCGATCGAGATCATTTCGTATCTCTCGCGCCCGGTCAGCCTCAGCGTGCGTCTGTTCGCCAACATGATGGCCGGCCACACCTTGCTCAAGGTGCTCGGCGGGTTCGTCCTGCCGCTCGGCATCTTCGGCGTCGTGCCGGTGCTGGGCCTCGTCGCGGTGAGCGGCCTGGAATTGCTGATCGCCTTCCTGCAGGCCTACATCTTCACCATTCTGACCTGCATCTACATCAACGATGCAGTGCATCTGCACTAATCTAATCCAATCCAACCAATTACGAATTGCTAGAAAGAAAGGAACCTCGTTATGGATCTCGCATCCGCCAAAATGATCGGCGCCGGCCTCGCCACCCTCGGTTTCGTTGGCCCGGGCATCGGCATCGGCCTCATCTGGGCCGCGCTCATCAACTCGGTCGGCCGTAACCCGGCCGCAGCGGGCGCCATCACGACCACCGCGTGGGTCTCCTTCGCACTCGTCGAAGCGCTGGCCATCTTCGCGCTGGTTATCGCCCTTATCATCCTGTTCGGCTAAAGCTTGTGCCGGTGCGTGGGCGAAGCCTCGGCTTCGCCCAAATGCCGGCTCTAGCAATCCCGGAGCGCGCGCATGCCTCAATTTAATATCGCGACATTCCCGCCTCAGATCATCTGGTTGGCGATCACGTTTGTCGTGCTCTACATCTTGATGGCGCGCGTCGCACTTCCGCGGATCGGCAACGTCCTCTCGGAACGTCAGGAAAAGATCGACGACAACCTGGAAGCGGCGGAACAGCTCCGCACGCAAGCCAAGGCGGACGCCGACGCTTATTCCAGCGAACTGGCCAAGGCACGCGAGGCCGCCCGTTTGGCGATTGCCGAAGCGACCTTGGAAGTCTCGGCTGACGCTGCCCAGAAACAGGAAGCACTCGGTCAACGCCTGACGGCGCAGATCAAGTCCGCCGAGGCCGAGATCGATAAAGCCAAAGCGAACGCACGCACCAGCATCCGCGACGCCGCGATCGGCGTGGCCCAGGCCGCGACGCAACGGCTGATCGGCACGGCGCCTGCCGAGCCGACGACCGCCGCCGCGGTCGATCGCGCGCTGCAAGCGCGTTCGTAAGGAGGGATCGCATGCCCCATTTCATGGAAGATCCCGCATTCTGGGTCGGCCTCGCCTTCACCATCCTGGTCCTGGCGGCCATCAAGCCGGTGTACGGCAAACTCACCGGTGCACTCGACGCCAAGATCGCCGAGATTCAAACCCGCATCGATGAAGCCATGCGCCTGCGCGAAGAAGCCCAGGAAATGCTGGCCTCGGCCAAGCGCAAGCTCGCCGAAGCCCAGCGTGAAGCCCAGGGCATCGTCGACGACGCCCGCAACAGCGCGCAGAGCCTGCGCGTCAAGTTGACCGAGGATGCGGAAGCCGCGCTCAAGCGCCGCGAACGCATGGCCGTCGACCGTATCGCCCAGGCCGAAGCCGACGCGACCGCCGAGATCCGTGCGCTGACCGCCGATGTGGCGCTCGAAGCGACCCGCCAGATCCTCGCGCAAGAGGTTCAGGGCCAACGCGCCGAACAGCTCGTCGATGCCGCCATCGGCGAACTTGGCAACAAGCTGAACTAAACTTCAGCAATCCGAATCAAAAAGGCCGCGAGCAATCGCGGCCTTTTTTGTTACGCGCACGACGACCGCGGTCACATGTCGCCGATCATCTTGAGCCACTCTTCCTCGGTCAGCGTCGTCACGCCAAGCTCGGCCGCCTTCTTGGCCTTCGAGCCCGCATCGGCGCCGATCACGAGGTAATCCGTCTTCTTGGAGACCGAGCCCGCGACCTTGGCGCCCAAGGCCTCAGCGCGCGCCTTAGCTTCGTTGCGGCTGACGGTTTCCAACGTTCCCGTGAAGACCACCGTCTTGCCGCTGATGGATGAGGCGACGACCTGCGGCGGCAGGAACGGCTCGATCCTCAGCTGCGTTTCCAGATCGTCCAATTGCTTGGCGTTATGTTCGTCGGCGAAGAACTCGACGATATCGTCGGCCATGCTTGAGCCGATGCCGTTGATGTCGTTGAGGTCCTGATAGGCTTCCGAGCCGATCACCTTGGCCGCAACCATGGCGGCGCGTAAGGCCGCGAACGTCAGGTAATGACGCGCCAGCAGTTTGGCCGTAGCCTCGCCCACTTGCGGAATGCCGAGTGCGCCGATGAAACGTTCGAGCGGGATGGTGCGGCGCACTTCGATATTGCGCAGCAGGTTGTCGACCGATTTATCACCCCAGCCCTCGCGTTCGCGCAACGCGGCCTCGTGATCCTTGAGGCGGAAAATATCGGCCGGCGTCTTGAGCAGGCCTTCCTTATAGAAGGTGTCGATATGCTTCTCGCCGAGACCTTCGATATCGAAGCAACCGCGGCTGGCGAAATGGATGATGCCCTCGACGGCCTGCGCCGGGCAGGTCAGCCGGTTGGTGCAGCGGCGCGCGACCTCGCCTTCGTGGCGCACAGCGGGGCTGCCGCAATCGGGGCAGGTTTCCGGCATGGCGAAGGGTTTGGCGTTGGCAGGGCGCCGCTCCATCAAGGCCTCAACCACCTGCGGGATGACGTCACCGGCACGCTGGATGATAACCGTGTCGCCTGCGCGGAAATCTTTGCGCGCGATCTCGTCTTCGTTATGCAACGTGGCGCGCGACACGACCACGCCGCCAACGGTCACCGGCTCGAGGATCGCAAAGGGCGTCAAGACGCCCGTACGGCCGACCTGAATGCCGATCTCCTTGAGGATGGTCTCGGCCTTCTCGGCCGGATATTTGTGCGCCACCGCCCAGCGCGGCGCGCGCGATACGAATCCCAGACGTTCCTGCCAATCGATGCGATTGACCTTATAAACCATGCCGTCGATGTCGTAATCGAGACTGGCGCGCGCCGAACCCAAATCGTTATAGGCCTGCATCAAGGCTTCGAGCCCGGCGCAGACGCGGATGCGCGGATTGACGGGAAAGCCCCAACCTTCGAGCCGCTCCAAGAACCCCTTCTGCGTTTCCGACGTGCGCTCGCTCACCTCGCCCCAGGCGTACGCGAACAGCCGCAATGGCCGACGCGCGGTGACGGATGCATCGAGTTGACGCAGTGAACCGGCGGCCGCATTGCGCGGATTGGCGAAAATCTTTTCACCCGCATCGGCCTGGCGTTCGTTGAGAGCGCGGAATTCGCCTTTCGGCAGATACACTTCGCCGCGCACTTCGAGCACATCGGGCACATCGCCCGTCAGCTTCTGCGGCACATCCTTGATGGTTTTCAGGTTGGCAGTGATGTCTTCGCCGACCGCACCGTCGCCGCGCGTCGCGCCGGAGACAAACACGCCCTTCTCGTAACGCAGCGAGACCGACAGGCCGTCGATCTTGGGTTCGGCCACCAGTTCGATGGCGATGGATTCGTCAGACAGTTCGCGTAGAAAGCGACGGATGCCCGCGATGAAATCGGCGAGTTCTTCTTCGTTGAAGACGTTGCCGAGCGACAGCATTGGCACGCGGTGCGTGATCTTGGCGAAACCGCCGGCGGGGGCGGCGCCGACGCGCTGCGACGGGCTGTCCGCACGCACGAGACCGGGAAAGCGTGCTTCGAGCGCATCGTTGCGGCGGCGCAACGCATCGTAATCGCCGTCCGTGATCTCCGGTGCGTCGTTCTGGTGATAGGCAGTATCGGCCGCGGCGATCGCGGCGGCGAGCGCCGCCAATTCGGTCTTCGCGTCGTCCTCGCTCAGGTCCGCGACGTCGATATCGCGGAGGCTTTTGCCTGCGGCTTTGGCGTTCATGACGCCGCGCGGGCTTTTTTCGGTTTTGCTTTCGCCACGGCAGGCGCTGGTGTGGCCAGCAGGCTCAAGGCGGCGGCGCGCGCTTCCTCGGTCACCTTGGCACCCGCCAGCATGCGCGCGATTTCCTCGGCGCGTTCATCCATGGGCAATTGCACGACATCGGTGCGGTTGGTGGCCCCGTCGGCCTTCTTGGCGATGCGCAGATGCTGCAGCCCGCGCGCCGCCACCTG
The DNA here is from genome assembly GCA_947467145.1 of Rhodospirillaceae bacterium. Taxonomy (GTDB): domain Bacteria; phylum Pseudomonadota; class Alphaproteobacteria; order Rhodospirillales; family UBA2165; genus CANIGJ01. The sequence continues at coordinate 66,654 of CANIGJ010000001.1, forward strand.
CGGCGAGTGCGTGACGACCAGCACCTGGACCGCGCCACCCAGGCGCGCCAAACGATCGCCGACGGCGGCCGCGGCCGCACCGCCGACACCGGCATCAACCTCGTCGAACACCAAAGTGGGGACGGAATCGGATTCAGCCAAAGCGACTTTCAGCCCCAACATGATGCGCGACAGTTCGCCGCCCGACGCGATGCGATTGATCGGCCCGGCCGCCGTATTGGGATTGGTCTGCACCTCGAACACCACGCGCTCCATGCCGAGCGGGCCCCAATCGTTTTCCGCGACCGACGTCAAGGCGACGCGGAAGCGCGCCGAGCCGAGCATCAGAGCGGGCAATTCCTTTTCGACCGCGATGCGCAGCTTGTCGCCGGCAATCCCACGCGCCGCGCTTAGCTTCGTCGCCACCGCGATATAAGCGTCACGCGCCGCCGCGACTTCCTTGGTCAAGCGGGCGAGCGCGGCACCACCGTCATCGATGCTGCCCAGCTTCTTGTCGATGTCGGCACGAAAGTCGACCAGCCCATCGACGCTGACGCCGTGTTTGCGCGCCAGACGGCGCAATTCGAACAGACGTTCCTCGGCGCGCTCCAGTCCCGCCGGATCGATATCGAGCCCGGCCGATGCGCGCTCCAGTTCGGCCACACCTTCGTTCGCCTCGATCAGTGCGCGCTCCAGCGAACCAATCGCGCTATCGAGACGGCCCGGCACCTTGTCCTTGGCGCGCTCGAGCTTGAGCAAGGCAAGGCGGAGCGCCTGACCGACGCCACCACCCTTGGCCAGATCGGCCATGGCTTCGTTCATGGTGGCGAGGATGGCCTCGCCATGCATCAGCATCGTGCGGCTGCTGGCGAGCGTTTCTTCCTCACCCAGCTGCGGATTGGCGCGCGCCAGCTCGTCGGCTGCATGGCGCAGGAATTCTTCATCGGCGCGCGCGCGGCGCTGCGCCTCCTCAGCTTCGGCGAGCGCTGTGCGCACCGTGCGCCAGCCGTCCCACGCCGCACTGACCGCGCTCACCTGATCGAGATGGCGGCCGTAAACATCGACGTAGCGCACATGCGTCGCCGGATCGAGCAGGCCGTGGGTTTCGAACTGGCCATGCACCTCGACCAAGGTTTCGCCGAGGCGGCGCAGCAGCGCCACGCTGATCGGCTGGTCGTTGACGAAGGCACGGCTACGGCCGCGTTCATTGAGGATACGGCGCAGCACGAGGACATCGTCGTCGTCGAGCCCTTGATCGGCGAGAATGGCATGCGCGGGATGGGCGTCGTCGATTTCGAATTCGGCCGCGACCGAGCTTTGTCCGGCTCCGCTCGCCACCAGATCGGCATCGGCGCGAAAGCCGATGGCGAGGCCGAGCGCATCGAGCAGGATCGATTTGCCCGATCCGGTTTCGCCGGTCAGCACGCACAATCCGCCTTCGAACCTGAGGTCCAGCTTATCGATCAGGACGACATTGCGAATGGCGAGGGAGCGCAGCATGGGGCGATTATGCCTGCGGGCTCATGAAGTTCAGAACGGCCAATACCAGGGCTTCGTTTTCGCCTTGCCGGGATCTTCGCCGGGCGGCGGCGCGGTGGCGGCAGCCGCCTGCTGCTGTGCGAGAACGGACGATTTTTTACCGCCACTCCACGGCATATACCACGGCGCCTTCTCCACCTTCTCGCGGATCGGCGTGCCTTCGACCAGCTCATAGGAATCGATATACCACTCGCTGCCCGGGAAGTTATGGCCGAGGATCGCCGCGGTCTTGCGCGCCTCGTCGACCAGGCCGAGCGCCTCATAGGCCTCGGTCAGGCGGTGCAGCGCTTCGGGCACATGCGTCGTCGTCTGGAAATTGTCGATCACCAGCTTGAAGCGGTTGATCGCGGCCAGATACTGCTTCTGGGCCTGATAATAGCGGCCGATCTCCATCTCCTTGCCGGCGAGATGGTCGCGCGTCAGATCGAGCTTCAGCATCGCATCGCGGGCGTATTTCGAGGACGGGAAGCGCGTCATCAGATCCTGTAGCGACTTGGCGGCAAGATCGGTCATCTTCTGGTCGCGGCCGACGTCGGAAATCTGTTCGTAGTAGCACAGCGCCTTCAGGTAATAGGCGTAGGGCACATCGACATGCGACGGATGGAGCTGGATGAAGCGGTCGAGCGCGATGATCGCGTCGTCATAACCGTTCTTCTGATATTGGCTGTAGGCCGCCATGAGCTGAGCCTTGGTCGCCCAGACGGAATACGGATGCTGGCGCTCGACTTCGTCGAAGGCCAGCGCGGCCTTGGTGTATTCCTGCTGCTGCATCAAATCGACGGCGGTGTTGTAGAGTTCCTCCACCGGCTTTTCGACGTATTTCGGCTCTTCCGCCGCGCAAGCCGCAAGCAATCCAGCCATGGCGAGCACAAGGATGGCGCGCCGCGCGCTGAAAGACCGTCCTACGCACTTATACAGGCTCATCACTACGGTTCCGAAGTCCTTGCTTTGCGGGGTCAGAATCTACCGATTCTCGGCGAATCTCAACGGATTCGAGGGACCGTCCGTTCTGCTTTTATACGCAAAAAGGCAGGCCGGGGAAAGCGCCGGAAAGACTAGGATTTAGACGGCTTAGACGGTTCTAGGCGCGGCGGCGAACCGGCGCTTCGCGGCGGTCCATAGCGGGTGCGGCTTTGGCCACCGGGCCATGCACGCAATAGGCGCTCGGATCGGCGAACAGGGCGCGCAGCAGCAGGTTGGTCATCTGGTGACCGGCGCGCGCACCGCGATAGGCCCCCTGGATCTCGCCACCGGCGAGCTTCAGATCGCCGACCGCATCGAGCACTTTGTGGCGCACGAATTCGTCTTGGTAACGCAGGCCGTCGGCATTGAGAACCTTATCGCCCTCGACCACGACCGCGTTGTCGAGCGAGCCGCCAAGCGCCAGGCCGGCCGCGCGCATCTTTTCCACTTCTTCGGCGAAACCGAAGGTGCGGGCGCGGGCGACTTCCTTGTTGAAAGTACCGTTGACCAGTTCAAGCTCGATCGACTGATGGGCGATGGCGTTGCTGGCGAAGTCGATTTCGAAGGCAACGGTGAAGGTGTCGGAAGGCAGAAGCTCGGCAACCTTGCCGTTATGCTCAACCTTCACAGGCTTCAGGATTTCGATGACGGTGCGCGGGCTTTCCTGTTCGATGGTGCCGGCGCAATCGATGAGGAATACGAAGGGCGCGGCGCTGCCGTCCATCACCGGGATTTCCGGGCCGTCGACTTCGACGATCGCATTATCGATGTGGCAGCCGGCGAAGGCCGCCATGAGGTGTTCGACCGTGCTGACGCGCACACCGTTTTCGGTGCCCAAGGTCGTGCACATGGTCGCGTCGACGACATGATCCCAGCGCGCCGGGATTTCCGGGCTGCCGGCCAGATCAGTGCGGCGGAAAACAACGCCCGTACCGGCCATGGCCGGCTTCAGGGTCAAGGACAGGTCGCGGCCGGAATGCAGGCCGACGCCTTTGCAATTGACGGTGCGGAGAAGCGTACGCTGGCGGCGGGCCAGATCGAGGCCGCGTGCCCGGGTCAACGGGTTGAACGCCGTCTGGCCGATCCCCCGGCTTGCCTTGAACGTCTGCTTGTCGATTTGATTCATGTTAACCAATCTGGTCACCCGACCCGATGGCCAACCCCCTGTTGGCGTGTCGATCGAGTACATTCCGAGGATTGGTTTAAGACGACCTCGGAACGTACTCAAATCAACAATTATTACCCTTTGTTACACTGCGTTTCAGTTGGCCTGGCGGCGCAAAAAGGCAGGAATATCAAGGGGATCGTCGGTTTCGGCGCTGATCGACAAACGATCGTCCGGATCCATGCCGCCGAGCAGCGGCGAGGCTGCCTGCGGGGCTTCCTGGATGGGGGCCGGAGCCGATTCGGGAGCCCAGAGGGCCGGCTGGGCCGGCTCAACCGGCAAGGCCGGCTGAACGGCCACCGGAGCGGGCGCCGCCATCGGAGCAACCGGAGCCGCGACCGGAACCTGCGCCGGCGAGACCATACGGGGCTCGGAGCGAATGTCCATCGTCGGCTCGGTATCGGGCTGACGCTTCTCGGCGCGACGCACGCCGGTGATGCGCTCGAACAGGCTGACTTCCTGCTTGCGCGGGGCGGCGGCGCGTTCCGGGGCGCGTTGGGCGTTCACCATATCGGCGGCGGCGAACGGGTTCACCATACGGGGCGCTTCGGGGGCCAAGGAGCCGTCCGACGGTGCTTCCGGGATGAACAGGTCGCGGGCCGGCTGGGCCTCAACCGGCCGCGGGCCGACGGGGGCGCGGATTTCCGACAATGGCTTGCCCTTCGGCAGGACGAACTTCGGTGATTCTGAAGCCACCGGCTCTGGCTGGGCCGCAACGTACGGCATCGGGGCCGGTTCGGCGATTTCCTGCTGGACCACGGTGCGCAGTTCCTGCAGCGGCATGGCCGTCTGCTGGACCGGCGCAGTAGCTGGAGCTGCCATCATCGGCGCAGCAGGCTGTGCAGACGCGCTCAGCGGCGCGTATTGCGGAGCCGATTGCGGCGCCATCATCGGCTGCGGTGCTGCCTGATGGACATGATGCACATTGGACATGGTGGGCTGAGCCGCCATGCCGATACGCGGGATCGGCGCCTCGATACGCATCGGTTCGCGATGTTCGTCGCGCATCTGACGTTCCGCCGGTTCGCGGCGGACGGCATTGGCGGCATCGATGCCGGTCGCCACGACGGAGACGCGGATCTTGCCGTTCAAGGTGTCGTCGAACGTCGAGCCGAAGATGATGCTCGCGTCCTTGTCCACTTCCTTGCGGATGCGGTTGGCGGCATCGTCGACCTCGAACAAGGTGATGTCGCGGCTGGCCGTGATGTTGATCAGCACGCCCTTGGCGCCGCTCATCGACGAATCGTCGAGCAGCGGATTGGCGATGGCGGCCTCGGCGGCCTCGATCGCGCGATTTTCACCCTCGGCCTCGCCGGTGCCCATCATCGCCTTGCCCATCTCGCTCATCACCGAACGGATGTCAGCGAAGTCGAGGTTGATCAGGCCCGGCATGACCATCAGGTCGGTAACGCCGCGCACGCCGGAATAGAGCACATCGTCGGCGAGCTTGAAGGCCTGCGCGAAGGTGGTCGATTCATTGGCGATGCGGAACAGGTTCTGGTTCGGGATGACCAGCAGGGTATCGACGTACTGCTGCAGTTCCTCGAGTCCGGCTTCGGCCATCTTCATGCGCCGGTCGCCTTCGAACTGGAACGGCTTGGTCACGACGCCGACGGTCAGGATGCCGTAGTCACGCGCCGCACGCGCGATGACCGGGGCCGCGCCCGTGCCGGTGCCGCCGCCCAGACCGGCGGTGATGAAGACCATGTTGGTGTCGCGCAGATGCGAGAAGATCTCTTCCAGGGATTCTTCCGCCGCCGCACGGCCGATGTTCGGATTGGCGCCGGCGCCGAGGCCGCGCGTGACTTCCGTACCGATCTGGATACGACGTTCGGCGCGCGAATGGGCGAGCGCCTGGGCATCGGAATTGGCGACGATGAATTCGACGCCGCCGAGGCCCATATCGATCATGTTGTTGACGGCATTACCGCCGGCGCCGCCGACGCCGATCACGGTGATACGGGGCTTCAGTTCGTACTCGACGACCTTTGCCGGAACGCTGATGTTGATGCTCATGCTTGTCTCCTACGCAGAATGAGTTGACCCACCGGATATGCCGGGTTCTCCGGCGGGCGAGCTGTGCGGTCCCCGAAGTTGGGAACGATGTGATCCCCAAACGGGGCTACGGGTCGTACGTTCAGTTCAGATGTTGTCACGTAACCATTGCCCGATCCGGCCGAAGCGGCTGGAAGGCATCTCCTTCGAATAAAGCGATGTGAAAGAAGTCTGTTGGCGCTCGGCGAGCGCGTAATGGAGCAGTCCGACGGCGGCCGAGAACGACGGCCCCGTGGCGGCTTCGGGCAGACCGCGCAACGCTGCCGGACGGCCACGGCGCACCTGGCGCGCGAGGATGTCGGCGGCGCAGCGGCGCACACCGGCGAGCTGCGAAGCGCCGCCCGTGAGCACGACGCGACCGATATTCGGATCGACGCCGGAGTCTTTGATGTTCTGCGCGATCATCTCGAAGATTTCGTCGATACGCGAACGGATGATATCGGCCAAGGTGGCGCGCGGAACCTGATTTTCTTCGCTGTCGTCTTCGCCGATCAACGGGACCTTGATGGTCTCGTGACTGTCCGAACCGGTAACAAAGCAACCGCCGTACAAGGTCTTCATACGTTCGGCATGTGAGACCGGCGTGGACAGACCGCGCGCGATGTCGTTGGTCACGTGATTGCCGCCGAGCGGAATCACCGCCGTATAGATGACTTCGCCTTCCTTGAAGACGGCGATGCTTGTCGTGCCCCCGCCCATATCGATGCAGATGCACCCGAGATTCTTCTCGTCTTCGACGAGGGTGGCGAGACCGGCGGCATAAGGTGCGACCACGTGCGATTCAATATCGAGCTGGCAACGCGCCGCGCAGGATTCAAGATTACGGACGGCGCTGGAGGCTTGCGTGATCACGTGCATGTTTACGCCAAGCTTTTCGCCATAAAGACGGCGCGGATCGCGCACCGGCGTGCCGTTGATCGAAAAGCCGACCGGCAGGGTCTGGATGATGCGCCGGTCTTCGTTCTGGCGGGCATAGAGCCATGTCGGATCGAGGGCGCGGCGCAGATCGCCGTCGCCGATCTCGTGGCCCGCGATCGCCACATCGAACGCGATGAGTTTGGATTCAGGCGCCCCGCCCGCCGTGCACAGCACGACGTCGCGGACATTTTCCTTGGCGAGCTGTTCGGCCGCTTCGATGGTAGCGCTGACACCCAATTCGAGGGCCGTCATATCCACGATATTGCCGCTGCGCATCCCCTTGGAGACCTGATGGCCGACACCGACCACCTCGATCGTGCCGTCCTCAAACGGCTGGGCGATCAGACACGCGATCTTGGACGAACCGATATCGAGCGCCGCCATCAGCCCGGGCTTGGCGGCATATTTCATTCGTTTCTTATCCATTTTGGACATCCCCCATGCCCTCCTTCACGTGTGGCGCGGTTTGGAATCGGTTGCCGGATCGTCGTTGGGCGCCTTGCGGACGACAACACGATCCTTCAGCCGTAGATCGATGATCGAATAATTGCGCGCGAGCACCTCACCGGTCCGCGCGAGTTCGGCAAGACGATGCCAGGCCGCCACCGGATCGTCTTCCGGCAGCATGATGTGCAGCTTCTCGTCCATGTGAATGTCCCAGCGGCGATCGCCGATCCGTACGGCGGCGCGCACGCGACGCGCCAATTCCGGCTCGCTCGCCAACAGATCGATCAAGGCCGAAGCGACCGGCGGCGCACCTGCGCCAACCACGACGGGCAGCTTGCCGTAACGGCCGACGTCATCGATGGGGATGACGGCGCCTTCGGTATCGATCAGCGAGAACTTACCCTCGAGCTGCCACAGCGCGATCGGCTTGCGCTCGACGATGCGCAGCAGAACCGTATCGGGCAAATGCCGCTCAATCGTCGCGCCATGCACCCACGGCAATTTCTTCAAGCGTTCATGCGCGGCGGTGCTGTCGAAACCGAAAATCGGCGCACCCTGATCGAGCGCCAAGGCGCCGCGCAGATCGTCCGGCGAGGTTTCGTGACGGCCTTCGATATCGACATGCTCGATCTTGAAGCCAAAGGCGGAGCTCAGCTCGACAAGCTTTTCCTGGGCCTCGCCGCCGCCGACCTGCAGCCAGCCTTGCTCCCACACCTGCCATGCGGCCAATGCCCAGATCGACATGCCGAGCACGGCCACGCCCGCACGCAGCTTGCGGCGGCTGATCAGCGGCTTCACGCGCGCGCGGCGCACGGGTTTGCGCTTCGCGGCTGGGGTGGCTTTGGCTATTACGCGTCGCATGCCGCGTTCTCCACCATCCACGCTGTCAACTCGTCGAACGAGATGTTCACGTGGGCTGCCTGTTCCGGGACCAGCGAGGTCGGCGTCATGCCGGGCTGGGTATTGATTTCGAGGACGTACAGATCCTTGCCGTCGTAACGGATGTCGGTGCGCGACACGCCGCGGCAGCCTAGGCACTGATGCGCCAGCAGGGCGATACGCTTGGCTTCCGCTTCGAGTTCCGGCGAGATGTCAGCCGGAATTTGATGCGCCGAGCCGCCCTTCGCGTATTTCGCGTCGTAATCGTAGAACTTGCGATCGGTCGTGATCTCGGTGACGGCCAACGGACGATCGCCCATCACGGCAACGGTCAATTCGCGGCCCGGGATGAAACGTTCGACCATCACGCGTGCGCCGAACGGCCATTCGGTCGGCATGTAGTTGTCGCCTTCGGCGACGATATGGATGCCAACGCTGGAGCCTTCATTGAACGGCTTGACCACGAAGGGCGGCTTCATCACCTCGCCCTTCAGCAGATCGTCGCGCGTCACAAGACGATGCTCGGCGACCTTGATGCCGTTGGCGGCGAACACCGACTTGGCGGCCGGTTTGTCCATGGCGAGTGCCGAGGCGAGCACGCCGGAATGGGTGTAGGGAATTTCCAGGATATTGAGCAGGCCCTGGATGCAGCCATCTTCGCCGAAGCGGCCGTGCAGTGCGTTGAACACCGCGTCGGGCTGCGGATAGAGGCGCGTCAGGAACGAACCCATGTCGCGCTGCACATCGATGGAGGTCACCTGATAGCCGCCGCGCTTGAGCGCAGCCGCCACCGCGGCGCCGCTGACCAGCGACACTTCGCGTTCGGCGGACCAGCCACCCATGACAACGGCGACATGACGCTTCATTGCGCATCTCCGTTATCGACGAGATGCGGTACGGTATCCGCGGCGACGCCGATGCGACGGATTTCCCATTCGAGCGTGATACCGGATTGCGCGAAGACGCGACGGCGCACTTCTTCGCCCAGGCCTTCGATATCGGCCGCTGTCGCGTTGCCGATATTGACCAGGAAGTTCGTGTGTTTCTCGGACACCATGGCGCCGCCGCGCGTCAGGCCACGGCATCCCGCCTGATCGACGAGCTGCCAAGCCTTCTGGCCTTGCGGATTGACGAAGGTGCTGCCGCCGGTCGGCGTTTTGACCGGCTGGGTCTCTTCGCGCTCGGTCTGGATGCGTGTCATGCGTTCGCCGATGATGGCCGGATCGCCGGCCTGGCCACGCAGCGATGCGGCGACAAAGATCAGATCGTCGGCCACCGAGTCATGGCGATAGGAATAGCCCATGTCGGCGGCGGCGATGGTGTGACGAACGCCTGCACGATCGAGCGCTTCGACGGACACAGCCACATTGGCGATCTCCGCACCATAGGCACCCGCGTTCATGCGGAGCGAACCGCCGAGCGAGCCCGGAATGCCGGACAGGAATTCAAAACCGGCAATGCCGGCATCGCGCGCCGCATTGGCGAGCTTGAGATTGGAGATGCCGGCGCCGGCGACGATATCATGCCCACCGATTTCGAGCTTGGTGAACGGCTCACCCAAACGGATGACCACGCCGGGTACACCGCCGTCGCGCACCAGCAGGTTCGAGCCGACCCCGAGCAGTGTGATGGCGATATCTTGCGGGGTCGCGGCCAGGAACTGTGCGAGATCGTCGATGTCGGCCGGGCGGAACAGCACCTCGGCCGGGCCGCCGACGCGGAACCAGGTCAGCTTAGCCAGCGAGGCGTCCGCGATCAGCCGCCCGCGCACCTTGGGCAGACGGTCGATCAGGTTCGCCGTGGTGGACTTCGCCGCCATCATCCGCGCGCCTCCCGGCCCTTCGGGGGGAAACGGTCGAGATCGGCGGGCAAGGTATTGGCCCAGGCCGTGATATTGCCCGCACCCAGGCACACAACGTAGTCGCCGGACTCGGCGGCTTCGTGCACCAGGCTCGGCAATTGCGTCGGACGTTCGAGCCCGACGACATTGCGATGGCCATGCGCGCGCAGGCCTTCGACCAGATGCGCGCGATCGACACCTTCGATGGGTTCTTCACCGGCCGCGTAGACATCGGCGACGATCACGACATCGGCGTTGTTGAAGCAGGTGCAGAATTCCTCGAACAGATCGTGCAGGCGCGAATAGCGATGCGGCTGGACGACCGCGATCACGCGGCCACGCCCGGCGGCGGCGCGCGCCGCGCTTAGGACGGCCCGGATTTCCACCGGATGGTGGCCGTAATCGTCGATCACGGTGACGCCGCGCGACACGCCGGTTTTGGTGAAGCGGCGCTTCACGCCGCCGAAATTGGCCAACGCCTTGCGGATCACGTCGTCGCTGAGACCCAGCTCGCTGCCGATGGCGATGGCGGCGCAGGAATTCTGGACGTTATGCGCGCCGAACATCGGCAGCATTAGTTTTTCGATTGACCGCTCCGACCCGCTGCGCGGCTCGGCGATGATGACATCGAATTCCGTGCCGTCGGCACCCGGCTCCATGCGCACACAGCGCACGTCGGCCTGCGGGCTGTGGCCGTAGGTGACGATCTTGCGGTCCTGCAGGCGCGGAATGATTGCCTGCACTTCGGGATCGTCGAGGCAGAGTGCCGCGAAACCATAGAACGGGATGTTCTCGACGAAGTTCGCGAAGGCGTCGCGCACCTTATCGAACGAGCCGTAATGATCCATGTGTTCGCGGTCGATATTGGTGACGACCGCGATGGTCGCGGGCAGCTTCACGAAGGTGCCGTCGGATTCGTCGGCTTCGGCCACCAGCCAATCGCCGGTGCCAAGGCGCGCATTGGTGCCCCAAGCGTTGATGATGCCGCCGTTGACGACGGTCGGATCCATGTCGGCCGCGTCGAGCATGGCGGCGATCAACGAGGTCGTCGTCGTCTTGCCGTGCGTGCCGCCGATGGCGATCGACCATTTGAGGCGCATCAATTCGCCGAGCATTTCGGCGCGGCGCACGATCGGCAGGAAGCGCGCACGCGCGGCCTGCAGTTCCGGATTGGCGGCCTTGACCGCCGATGAGATGACGATGACCGCCGCCTCGCCCAGATTGTCGCCGGTGTGGCCGATGAACACCTTGATGCCGAGGCCGCGCAGGCGCAGCACGTTGGCGCTTTCGGCGATGTCGCTGCCCTGCACCGTATAGCCCTGATTGTGCAGGACTTCGGCGATGCCGCTCATGCCGATACCACCGATACCGACGAAGTGAATGATTCCGAGATCGAGCGGCAGGGTTCTCATGCGGCCTCCTTGCGCGGTTCGGAGTGGCCGTTGCCGCCGTTGCCTTTGACCAGGCCGAGGACGATATCGGCCAACCGGACGGCGGCGTCTATGCGAGCGGCGTTGCGCGCCGCAGCGGCCGCGGTCTCAAGGATCCGCGGCATGGTGAGCAGGGATTCGAGGCGGCCGGCGAGGCCCTCGACGGTGAAAGCAGGTTCCGGGATCAGCCAGCCCGCGCCGGTCTCGTCGATGGCGTGGGCGTTGCTGGTCTGATGATCGTCGATGGCATAGGGATATGGCACCAGGATCGACGGACGGCCGATCGCCATCAGCTCGGCCACCGTGGAAGCGCCCGAGCGCGCGATCACCAGATGCGCATCCGCGATACGGCGCGGCAGATCGTCGTAGAAGGCGGCGACTTCGGCGTCGAGACCCAGTTGGGCGTACGACGCCTTCACCGCGTCGACATCTTCCTTGCGGCACTGCTGCGTGATGCGCAGCTTGCCCGGCAGTTTAGGGGCGATACGGGCCAGCGCTTCGGGCACGACGCGGGCGAAGACGGTCGCCCCTTGGCTGCCGCCGAATACCAGCAGATTGATCGTTGCCGCACCATCGCGCGACGGATAGGCCACGTCGCGCAGCGCGGCGACGCTGGGGCGCACCGGCATGCCGGTCATTTCGACCACGGGGGCATGTTCGGGCAGCCGCTCGACCTTTTCGTAAGACGTGGCGATGCGCGCGACGCGCGGCGCGAGCAGGCGATTGGCGCGGCCCAACACGGCGTTCTGTTCATGGATGACGGTGCGCGCCTTCATCAGGGTCGCGGCCATCATGGTCGGCACCGACGCATAACCGCCGAAGCCGACGACGGCCGCCGGGCGGATTTTCTTCAGCAGCAGATAAGCCTGACCGATGCCGATGACGATCTCGGCGATGCTCGTGAGGCGCGCCATGATGCCCTTGCCGGCAATGCCGCCGGCGCGCACGCGATGGGTTTCCAGCTCGCTCAAGCGGCGGCCGACGGCGCCGCCGCGACGATCGGTGATCAGCACGAGACGGCAACCGCGGCCGCTCAATTCATTGGCCAAGGCATCGGCCGGATACACATGCCCACCCGTCCCGCCGCTGGCGAGCACGATGGTCGGCATATGGTTGGGTGCTTGGCTCAAAGCTGCCCGCCCCCACGAATCTGGCGGGGCTGAATGCCGCTGCGCGTCAGCGCCAAAACCATGCCCATGCCGCAGGCCAGAGCGAGCATCGACGAGCCGCCGTAGGAGATGAACGGCAAGGTCATGCCTTTGGTCGGCATCAGATTGAGCGTCGAGGCCATGTTGATAATGGCCTGCAGGCCGAACTGCGCCAGCAGGCCGGCGACGGCCAATTGCGCAAACAAGTTCGAGCTTTTGAACACGCGCGCGAAGCCGCGCAGCACGATGAAGCAAAAGAGCATCACGATCAGCAGCGTCGGGAACAACCCGAACTCTTCGCCGGCGACGGCGAAGACGAAGTCGGCATGCGCATCGGGCAGCACGGCCTTCACTTGGCCTTCACCGGGACCGACGCCGTAGACGCCGCCGTTACGGAACGCTTCGAGCGAACGCGCGACCTGATAGGCTTCTGAGCCGGCCGGATCGAGGAACTTGTCGATGCGCTGACGCACGTGATCGAATTCATAATAGGCGCCGACGCCGCCGGCGACGAACAGCAGGCCGATGCCGACGACCAGCATCATGGGCAGACCGGCCAGGAAGAACTGCACGCCCCACACCATCGAGATGAGAAGCGTTTGGCCGACGTCGGGCTGGGCCAACAGCATCAAAACCGAAATCCCATAGATGCCGAATGCCATGATGAGGTTGGTGAAGTCGCGATTGAGGCGCCAACCGGTGAACATCCAGGCCGACAGCACGATGAAGGCGGGTTTCAGGAATTCGGACGGCTGAATGGTGACGCCGGCGAACGTCACCCAGCGCGTCGCACCTTTGATCTCGGTGCCGTGCAACAAGACCATCACCAGCATCACGAAGGCGAAGGTATAAAGCGCAATGGCGAAGCGGCGCAGATCGCTTTCGCCGAGCATCGAGATGCCGAGCATGGCGACGACGGCGGGGGCCAGGAAGAACAGCTGGCGTTTGGCGAAATAGAAGATGTCCTTGCCGAGATGTTCGGCGACCGCAGGCGACGCCGCCATGGCGAGCACAACACCGGCGGCGGCCAGTACGACGAGCGCGGCGATCGTCCAGCGATCGACACCCAGCCACCAGCGGCCGATGACACTGACATTGGTGCGCGAGAACGTCGTCGTGGTCATGCGGCCTCCTGCGCCGGCAGGGCCGCGACGGCCTTGCGGAATTCATCCCCGCGATGTTCGAAATCGCGGAACTGGTCGAACGACGCGCAGGCGGGCGACAGCAGGACGATGCCGCCATCCGGCGCCTTCTGCGCGGTTGCGTGCGCGCGCTGTAACGCGTCTTCCATATTCACGCATTCGGTCACGAGCACCTGGCCTTTGAGCCAGCTCGCGAATTTCGGGGTCGATTCACCGAACAGGAAGGCTTCGTGCACGCGCGGTAACAGCGGCACCAAGGTGCCCAAGTTCTCTTCCTTGAATTGGCCGCCGGCCAACCAATAGATACGTTCGTAAGTGGCGAGCGCCTGCGCCGCCGAATCCGTATTGGTCGCCTTGGAATCGTTGATATAGGCGACCTTGCCGATGTCGCGGAGCTTTTCCTGGCGATGCGCGAGACCGGGAAAATCGACCATCGCGGCGGCGATCACGTCGATCTCGAGGCCAAGCGCCCGACCGACGGCATAAGCCGCGCACGCGTTCTGCCAATTGTGCCGGCCCATCAAGGTCGGCAGGGTCTTGAGATCGAGCGCTTTCACGGCCTTGCGGTCCATATCGTCGATCAGCATGTGACCATCGACGAATACGCCGCCGGCAGCGCGCGCCGACACCGAGATCGGCACAATGCGATGGCGATTGGCGATCATGAGTTCCATGACCATGCCGCGGCTGTTCGGATCGTCGAGGCTGAGGATCGCGGTCGCCTTCTCGGCGGTCTGATCGAAGATCTGGCGCTTGGCTGCGATATAGCCGGCCATGCTGCCGTGACGATCGAGGTGATCGGGCGTGATGTTGAGCAGCACCGCGACGTCGAGCGCCACCGACGGAATGCGTTCGAGCTGATAGGACGACAGTTCGAGCACGTAAGTGCCATCAGCATTGAGACGGGCGAGATCGAGCACCGGCACGCCGATATTGCCGCCGATTTCGGCGGCGCGCCCGGCGCGCTTCAGGATATGGCCGACCAACGCGGTCGTCGTCGACTTGCCGTTGGTGCCGGTGATGCCGACATATTTGGCGTCCGGCACCGCGCGCGCCAGCAGATCGATATCGCAGACGATGGCGCAGCCGGCCGCGATGGCTTCGGCCGCCACCGGATGCGGTTTCGGGAAGGTGTGCGGGATGCCGGGGCTCAAAACGAGCGCTTCGATCTTGGTCCAGTCGCGACCCGACAGTTCCGTCAGCTTCAGGCCCTTCGCTGCGGCGGCCTGGCGGCCCGCTTCGAAATCATCCCACGCCAGAACCTCGGCGCCGCCCGCCTGCAAGGCGACAGCCGCCGTCAGGCCTGAGCGCGCGAGGCCCAGGACAGCGACAGGTTGGTTGGCGAAGGCGGCGACTTCGATCACGTAACTTTTTCCCTCAGCGCAACTTGAGCGTCGCGAGACCCGCGAGCGCCAGAATGATGGCAATGATCCAGAAGCGAATGACGATGGTGGGTTCTTTCCACCCCTTCTTCTCGAAATGATGATGCAGCGGCGCCATGGCGAAGACGCGCTTGCCGGTCATCTTGAACGACGCGACCTGCACGATGACCGAAACGGTTTCGAGCACGAACAACCCGCCGATGATGGCGAGCACGATCTCATGCTTGGTGATCACGGCCACGACGCCGAGCGCGCCACCCATGGCGAGCGAACCGGTATCGCCCATGAACACCATCGCAGGCGGCGCGTTGTACCAAAGGAAGCCGAGGCCAGCGCCCACCAGGGCGCCGCAGAAGACGGCGAGTTCACCCGCACCCGGCACGTAGTTGATCTGCAGGTAATCGGCGAAGACGCGGTTACCGATCAGGTAAGCGATGAGCGCGAAGGAACCGGCCGCGATCATCACCGGACCGATGGCCAAACCATCCAAACCGTCGGTCAGGTTGACCGCGTTAGAGGCACCGACGATCACGAAGACCGCGAAGACGACGAACAGGAAGAGGCCGAGATCGAACAAGGCCGTCTTGATGAAGGGAATGGCGACCGAGGTGCCGAGCGTGCCGCGCGTCAGCCCGACGATGCCGACCGTAGCGACACCGGCGATCAATACTTGGAGCGCGAGCTTCAACTTGCCGGGCAGCCCCGCGTGATGACGGCGCGAGACCTTCACATAGTCGTCGATGAAGCCGATCATGCCGTAACCGACCGTGACGCCGAGCGCAGCCCAGACGTAGCCGTTCTTGAGATCGGCCCAGAGCAAGGTCGCAACGACGAGCGCCAGCAGGATCATGAAGCCGCCCATCGTGGGCGTGCCCTTCTTGGTCAGCAGATGGCTTTCCGGCCCGTCCTCACGGATCGGCTGTCCGCCGTGCTGACGCTCACGCAGCCAGCGGATGATGAAAGGCCCGCAGATGAAGCTGACGATGAGCGCGGTGATTGTCGCGCCCCCGGTACGGAACGTGATGTAGCGGAACAGGTTCAGGACGTTCAGATCGTCGGTGAACTGGGTGAGAACGTTGTAAAGCATCCGCGGCTCCCCCTAATGCGCCGGTTGCTGTGATGCGTGGCGCGGATCGAGCGCCAGCAGGTCACGCACGATCAGGCCGGTTTTCGATCCGGCCGAACCCTTCACAAGAACCACGTCGCCGTCGCGCAAGGCAGCGGCCACCATCGGACTCAGATCACTCGACGTGTCGGCGCGGCCGCCCCGCAGATGCGCGGGCAAAGCGTTGAACATATGCGCCATGCGCGTGCCGGCGGCGAAGACGAGATCGATGCCGGCTGCTGCGGCGTCTTCGGCCATATCACGATGGAATTTGTTTTCGTCCGGGCCGAGTTCGAGCATGTCGCCCAGCACTGCGATGCGGCGGCCTTTACGCGCCGGCGCGACATCGGCGAGCACGCGAAGGGCGGCGACCATCGAAACCGGGCTGGCGTTATAGCTGTCGTCGATCAGCAGGAATTCGATCTTGCCGGCTTTGACTTTGTGGCGTGCACCGCGGCCCGCCGGTGGCTGGATCTCGCCGAAGGCCTTGGCGGCATCGGCAACGTCCGCGCCAACCGCATGGATCGCGGCCAGCACGGCCAGCGAATTGTGCGCCTGATGGCGGCCCGGCAACGCCAAGCGATATTTGAGCTTCTTGCCGTCGCAGGTCGCTTCGATGCGCGAACCGTCCGCGCCGATTTCGACCGAGACTAGACGGAAGCGCGCCTCGGCATGACTGCCGAAGCCGATGATGTTTTCGATGCCGGCTTCGCGCGCGCGCAAGGCCAGAAGGTCATAGTGCGGATTGTCGCGATTGAGCACGGCGGTGCCGCCCGGCTCGACACCCGCGAAGATTTCCGCCTTGGCCTCGGCGATGCCCTCAATGGAGGCGAAGAATTCCATATGCACCGGCGCGATCGTCGTGATGATTGCCACGTGCGGGCGCACCAAACGCGACAGCGGATCGATCTCGCCTGCGTGGTTCATGCCAAGCTCGAACACGCCGTAGTCGGACTGCGCCGGCATGCGCGCGAGGCTGAGCGGCGCGCCAATATGGTTATTCAGATTGCCGGCCGAGGCATGCGTCTCGCCGACGCGGCTCAACAGGAACGTCAGAGCTTCCTTGGTGCCGGTCTTGCCGACGCTGCCGGTGACGGCAACGATGCGTGCGCCGCTTTGTGCGCGGCGATAGCGCGCCAGTGCGCTCAATCCGTCCATGGTGTCGTCGACGACGATCAGATCAGCATTCTCGGCGACATTGGCGGGACGATGCGTCACCATCGCCACCGAGGCACCTTTATCGAAGGCGCCCGCGACATAATCGTGGCCGTCGAAATTCGGGCCCTTCAGCGCCACGAACAAATCGCCAAGCCCAACGCTGCGGCTATCGATCGAGACACCGCGCGCCTGCCAGCCTTGGCTGACGTTGCCGGCGGTCGCCGCGGTCGCGGCCTGCCAGGTCCACAAAGGCGTGCTTTGGGGCGTCATGAACGCACCTGCTGCGCCGCATGACGGGCAACGTCGAGATCATCGAACGGCAGAACGTCCTTGCCGACGATCTGACCCTGCTCGTGCCCCTTGCCCGCGATCACCAGGATGTCGCCGGCCTTCAATTCGGACACCGCGGTGAAGATCGCGGTTGCGCGGTCCGCGATTTCACGCGCCCCTTTGGCGCCCACCAAAACCTCGCGACGAATCTGCGCCGCATTTTCGGTGCGCGGATTGTCGTCGGTAACGATGGCAACATCGGCCAGGCGCATTGCAATTTCGCCCATCAAGGGGCGCTTGCCCTTATCGCGATCGCCGCCGCAACCGAAGACGACGATTAGGCGATTGTCGGTATGGGGGCGCATGGCAAGCAGGACGCGTTCGAGCGCATCCGGCGTGTGCGCGTAATCGACGAAAATCGCCGCGCCATTGGATAGGCTGGCGGCATGTTCCATGCGTCCGCGCGCACCGGTCAGCGTCGCCAGTACCGGCACCGCGTCATCGACCGGAATGCTGGTGCCGAGCGCCAAGCCCACGGCGGCCAGAGCGTTGAGCGTCTGAAACTCGCCGATCAGCGGCAATTGGGTTTCGACGCGCCGGCCGAGGATTTCAAGCTTCAGAACCTGGCCATGCGGCAAGGCGCGCACATCGAGCAGGCGCAGCTCGCGCCCCTTGCGGCCGTAGGTATAGAGCGTCGCACCGCGCTTCTTCGCACGGCTTGCCAATTCCTCGCCATACGGATCGTCGAGATTGATCACCGCCGCGCCGCCATGCACGAGCAATTCGGAGAATAGCCGCGCCTTGGCGTCGAAATAACGCTCCATCGTGCCGTGGTAATCGAGATGGTCGCGCGTCAGGTTCGTGTAGGCAGCGGCCGAGACCTTGAGACCATCGAGGCGATATTGATCGAGGCCGTGGCTGGACGCTTCGATCGCCACATGCTGTACGCCGTCGCGCGCGAGCGTTTGCAGATCGGCGTGCAGATCGGCGGGATCGGGTGTGGTCAGCCCGCCGCTACGCGCGATCCCGGGCGCGACGAGCCCGAGCGTGCCCAAAGTAGCGGACGGGCGATGCGTCGCGGTCCAGATCTGACGGACGAATTCGCAGGTCGAGGATTTGCCGTTGGTGCCGGTGACGGCGGCCACGGTACTGGGCTGCGGCGCATGGAAGCGCGCAGCCATGCGCGCATATTGCAGACGCGGATTGGGCGCGGTGAACAACGGAATGCTGATGCCGTCGTCCAGGCGCGCGCCATCGGCCGCAAGCACGGCGACAGCACCACGCGCGACAGCGTCGGCGATATAGCCCCGGCCATCGGCCGCAGCACCTTGGAGCGCCGCGAAAAGAAAGCCCGGCGCGGCTTTACGTGAATCGGAGGTCAGGCCCCCGATTTCGACGTCATCCAGCGCTCCGCTTTGCATGTTTGCACATTCCACATCCACCACTAATTCAGCGAGCTGCAACCGCTTGGCCCTTAACGCGGGCATCGGGCTTCGCTTCGCTTGCCCGTGCGGTTACGATCGCTTTTGCTTTGTTAGCTTTCTGCTTTTTAGCTTCTGCCGCGTCGGCCGCTGCGCGGTCGCTCGGCACAATTCCCATGATCGACGCCATCTGTTCGACGACGTTATGAACGATGGGTGTCGCAACCCAGCCACCGGTCGCGAAGCCGAAGGTCTTTTTAGTGCCCTTCGGCTCATCGAGAATGGCGATGACTGCGTATTCCGGCTCATCCGTCGGGAAGACTCCGACGAAAGATGAAATGATTTTGCGTTGGCTGTAACCGCGACCCATTGCCTTGTCGGCGGTGCCGGTCTTGCCACCGATCAGATAACCCGGCACTTCGGCCGTCTTGGCGGTGCCGTCCTCGACGACCAGACGCATCAACTGGCGCATCTGACGCGAGGTTTCGCGCGTCACGACACGCTTACCGATCGTGCGGCGCGTATCGTCTTCGCGCCGGATCAGGGTCGGCGTCGGCAGGATGCCGCCGTTGGAAATCGCCGATGTCGCCGTGATGACCTGCAACGGACTGACCGCGATACCATGGCCGTACGAGATCGTAATCGTATTGATGTCGCGCCATTTGGCGGGCGACAGCGGCTTGCCGACCTCGGGCAGTTCGAAATGCGCAGGCTTGAGGAAGCCGAACGAGTCGAGATAGCGACGCTGGTTCGCCGTGCCGAATTCGAGCGCCATCTTGGCCGCGCCGATGTTCGACGAAAACGCCATGATCTCCGGCACACTGAGGGTACGGTTCTTGGCGTGGTAATCGCGGATCGTAAACCGGCCCATGTGGATCGGCGTGGATGCATCGTAGCGACGATTGATGTCCGTCGTGCCCAGATCGAAGCCCACCGCGGCGGTGAACAACTTCATGGTCGAGCCCATCTCGTAGACGCCCTTGGTCGCACGGTTGAACGCCGCGTCGCCAACTGCGCTGCTCGGATTGTTCGGATCGAAATCCGGCAAGGACGACATCGCTAATACTTCGCCCGTATGGACGTCCATGACGATGCCGGTCGCACCGATCGCCTGGTACTCCTTCATCGCGTTGAACAGTTCTTCGCGCAGCACCGACTGGATGCGGATATCGATCGACGAGGTCAGAACGCCGGAGCGCACTTGCAGATTGTCGTTGAAGCTTTTTTCCAGCCCCGAGAGACCGGCGCCATCGATATCCGTCAGCCCCATGATGTGCGAGACGAGATTGCCGTGCGGATAGACGCGGCGCTCGGTCTTTTGGAAATAGAAGCCCGGGATACCTAGCGCGTTGACGCGGAACTGCTGTTCCGGCGTCAGGTTGCGGTGCAGCCAGACGAACGAACCTTCGGAGTTGAGGCGCTTAAAGATGACGTCGCGCTTCACTTCGGGCAGCGCCTGGGCGAGGCGATCGGCGGCCTGCGCGTGATCGAGCACATGCTTCGGATTGGCATAGAGCGAAGCCATCGGCAGGCTGGTCGCGAGCAGCACACCGTTGCGATCGACGATATCGGCGCGTTCCTTGGGGGCAACCTTCTGCGCGACGCGTACAGGCGCCGGCGCATCGCGAAACGCGGTGAGTTCGACGAGCCGGCCGGCGATCACGGCAAAGGCCAAGGTGATGAGCGCCGCCGTAACAACCATGCGGTTGCGGCTGACTTCGAGCGCATGCGCACGCACACCGGCAAAGGCGACCGAGTTCGGGATCTCGACCGGGGCGGCCGAAACGCTCTGCGCTTCCGGGCGCGGCGCTTCGGGATGTTCGATGCGCTCGATCTTCATCGCGTCACCGTCTTCTTGGTGGGCGCCGGAGCGGCCGCCTGGACCTGCGGTTCGACTGCCGCCGGCAATTCGTCGAGTGTGACGATGCGCGCCGGGCTGGTCGGCGACAGATCGAGATAACGCTGCGACAGCGAGCGCACGCGCTCGATCTCGTTGAGGTGACTCCATTCCGCCTTGAGTACGTGGATCGCCTCATGGTTGGAGACGATCTTGCGGTTCAGGCCTTCGAGTTCCTGTTCGAGGTTGGTCACCTCGTATTTCAGGAAAAACAACGAGACCGCCATGACGGCGGCGACGAACAGGATGAAAGCAGTGGTTTGACGCATCGCTCCCTCCCTAAACCTTTGCCAACACGCGCGGCGGCGCGTCGGTGCGTTCGGCTGACCGCATCTTGGCGGAGCGGGCACGCGGATTTTCGCGCGCTTCATCGTCGCTCGCCGCGACCGCGCCGCGTTCGATCAGATTGAATGTCGGCGCCGGCGCCTCACCCGGCGCATCCGGCACGTGACGCGAACCGCGCGGGTTGCGCCCCGAACGATCGGTGAGAAACGATTTGACGATGCGATCTTCGAGCGAATGGAACGAGACGACGCAAAGCCGTCCGCCCGGACGCAGCAGCAATTCGGCCGCTTCGAGGCCGCGCTGCAGCTCACCCAGCTCGTCGTTCACATGGATGCGGATCGCCATGAAGGTGCGGGTCGCGGGATCGATGCTGCCCGGGCCCGGCTTCACATGCACAATCTTGCGCACGATCTCGGCCAGATCCGTGGTGGTCAGCAGCGGGCGTTCGGCGCGCGCCTGGACGATGGCGCGGGCAACGCGGCGCGCCTGGCGTTCGTCGCCATAATCGCGGATGATACGGGCAAGTTCGCCTTCCGGTGCTTCGTTGACGAGATCGGCGGCACTTTCGCCGTCCAAGCCCATGCGCATGTCGAGCGGACCATCGGCACGGAATGAAAAGCCGCGCGCTGCTTCGTCGAGCTGCGCGGAAGAAACGCCGAGATCGAGCGCCACGCCGTCGACGCGGGCCACGCCGGCGTCGCGCATCAATTCATGCATATCGCCGAAGCGGCCGCGCAGCACGCGCAGGCGGCCGCCATAGCGCTGACCAAGCTCGGTACCGAAGGTGACGGCAGCGGGATCGCGATCGATGCCGAACACAGTGGTTGCCGCAGCTGCCAGGATCGCCTCGCTGTAGCCGCCACGCCCAAAGGTACCGTCAACATAAACGCCGCCGTCCTGGGGGTTCAGGGCGGCGACCACTTCGCGCAGCATCACGGGGATATGGATCTCGGTGCCGCTCATTGCTCCCCCTTCTCTGTCGAACGCATGGGGAGCGTGGCACCACGGGCGCGGACGCGTTCGACGGCACGCTGGTTGTGCGGTTCGTACAGCGACGGCGACCAGATCAGGAACCGCGTCCCACGGCCGACGAAGACGGCTTCGTCGCCGAGTTCGGCATGTTCCATCAGGTGCTTGGGTAGGATCACTCGCCCCTCGGGGTCGCAGGCGAGTTCATGGGTGTTTTCGATCACGGTCGAGGCGAGGTCGTCCTGATCGTCGGAGAACAGGTCGTGGGCGGCGTTCAGATTGGCCACAAACTGTTCGATGAAGCTGCGGGGGGCAGCCTCAAGGGCGGGGAACTTGAAGGAGGGGAAAACAAAGATGGAGGCCGACGCGTCGCCGAGGGCATCGCGAAAAGGTTTAGGGACCGAAATCCGGCCCTTTTTATCAATCTTATTTGTATGCCGCCCTATGAACACGCTGGTCCCGCCTCAGCACGTCGCCACCGCGTGCGGCAGGGTCCCCCGACCCTTCAACACGCTACAAAACCCATGATTTCCCCTGGGTATTTGTGGGATAACATGGGTCTGTATGGGCGTCAATGGGCCATAGTGGACATTGGACGTTAAAAAAGCGTTAGAGCGGGCGCGAATACTGGGAAAGGGCAATGCCGGGTCTTTCCCGCTGCAATATTGCGATCCCGAATAGAGTCAAAGCTTGTTCGTGTTATGTTCCTTTATTGGCATCGCGCAAGTAAACCGCCGACCGGCAGAGCCGGTGATTAGATAACCGTCTTGAAATAGGCGATCGTCGCCTCGAGCCCTTTGGCCAACGGAATGGTCGGCTCCCAACCCAAGGCGCGCTTGGCAAAGCTGATGTCCGGGCAGCGTTGCATCGGATCGTCCTGCGGCAATGGGCGGAATTCGATCTTGGATTTGGCGCCCGTCATTTTGACCACCAGATCCGCCAATTGCGCGATGGTGAATTCGGTTGGATTGCCGAGATTCATCGGCCCGGTCACATCGTCCGTCGCATCCATCAATTTGACGATGCCGTCGATCAGATCGTCGACGAAGCAAAACGAGCGCGTCTGCGAACCATCGCCGTACAGCGTGATCGGCTCGTTACGCAACGCCTGGACGATGAAATTCGAAATCACGCGGCCGTCGTCGGGACGCATCCGAGGCCCGTAGGTGTTGAAAAACCGCGCGATGCGGATGTTCATCTTGAACTGGCGATAATAGTCGAAAAACAAGGTTTCGGCGCAGCGTTTGCCTTCGTCGTAACAGGCGCGCGGGCCCAGCGGATTGACGTTGCCGCGGTAGCTTTCGGGCTGCGGATGGACCTCGGGATCGCCATAGACCTCACTGGTCGACGCCTGGAAAATCTTGGCGCCGGTGCGCTTGGCGAGGCCGAGCATGTTGATCGCGCCGTGCACGCTGGTCTTGGTCGTCTGGACCGGATCGTACTGGTAATGCACCGGCGACGCCGGACAGGCCAGGTTGTAGATCTCGTCCACTTCGACATAGAGCGGAAAGGTCACATCGTGACGCATCAGCTCGAAATTGGTGCGCCCGACCAGCGCGGCCACGTTGTCTTTCGAGCCGGTGAAATAATTGTCGAGGCAGATGACGTCGTGGCCGTCGTCGACCAGCCGCTCACACAAATGCGAGCCGAGAAACCCCGCTCCGCCGGTCACCAAGATGCGTTTGCGCGCCACCGATACTCTCCCCCAACCTAGCGCCGGATGTAGACCGGTTTGTCTTAACGGTTCAAGAACGCCGGCGGGCGTCCATCAGGCCCGCCTTAGGTACGGAAGGGCGCGGTCTGCAAGAACCGCACGGCATCGCCCTCGATGACGGCGCAACTGAGCACGCCGGTGTAATAGGCGCCGGTATCCAGCCCAATGCGCTGATCGGTGATCGCCGGGCGCGCTTCGATGGTATGGCCGTGCACGACGCAGACCCCGGACGGGACGTCGGACTCCAGGAATTCATGGCGGATCCACATGAAATCGGTGGGATCCTGCTTCTCGATCTGCACGCCCGGACGGATCCCGGCATGGACGAACAGGTAATCGCCTTCGCGGTGCATGACCTTGGTCGCGTCCAGAAAGGTGCGGTGCGCCGCCGGCAGCCGCTCGCCCAGGGCTTGGCGCGCCGCCGGGAATTCGCCGTCCGCGGCGGGATCGGGCGCCGCCAGGCCGTAACTTTGCAGGGTTTCGCGCCCGCCATGGCGGAACCACGAGGCCGCGCGCGTCCCATTGTCGAGAAAGCCCAGCATGATGTCTTCGTGATTGCCGCGCATGTATACAATTTCGAAATCGGGCGACATGGGGTTTTCCAGCAACCGCTCGATCACCTCGCGCGAACGCGGGCCCCGGTCGATATAGTCTCCCAGATACACAACCATTAACCGTTGCCCGGCCACCCCTTTAAAAGGATGGGCAGCCTCCGCGTCGTTGCGGATCAGGTCATGCATTTCGTCCAGCAGATCGAGCCGGCCATGCACATCCCCGATCGCGTAAATCCGCGTTCCGGCGGGCGTGTGCGCCCAATGGCGATAACCGAGGCGGTCCATTCTCAACATGCTGGGCTTAGCGCGGGTGAAAAACCGCATTCTCCCGTTTGTCTTTCGGTTTATAGTTAGTTAAAGCATTTAGGCTGAAAATGCCCGGAAATTGAACCCTTTGCCCGCCAAATTGTGCCATGGCCGATGACGTTTCCGCGTTAAGCGGAATCTCAGAAAAACGCTCGCCCGAACGCTCGCTTCTCGACCATGTCGGGCGGGTGGCGCACAACCGTGCCGGCCGCTTCGCGGTTCAGGTCTATTTATCTAGGCTCAAGCCTCATAATCGGCAACCGTACCACATCCGCATCGCCAGCCGGTCGTTCGACACCCTACTCCACTCCGTCGATGCCCAGCTCTATGTCATGAGCAACGGCGATCTGGTGCTGATGTGCCGTAATGCCAAGATCGAAGATGTCGACGCGGTCGTGCTGAAGATCCGCCAATTGTTCCGCGCCGATCCGCTGGCCGCCAAGGGCCGCCTGCCCGACGGCACCGAATTCACCCGCTGGTACGATTTCGAAGCCGACTTCGAAGCCTTTGTCGAAATGGTGCGCGGCCTCGAACTCGCCGCCCGGCGGGCACGGCCGAAGCGCGGCGAAGATGCCTCGGCCGGACAGAGCGTCGGCGATTTCGTCGGCCAACCGCTCGATCCGTTCAATCTCGCCAAGGTCGACGAGGCGCTGCAACGCTTCCGCATCGCCGACATCATGCGCGAGCAGCCGGCGATCGTCATCGGCACCGAAGGCACCGAAGAAATCCTGTTCATGGAAAAATTCGTCTCGGTCGCCGAACTGCAAAAGCAAGCAGCCCCCGAATATAATCTGCTGTCCGATACCTGGATGTTCCAGCATCTGACCGAGACTATCGACAAACGCGTTCTGGCAGCGCTCGCGCGCCAGGATTTCGCCGGCATGCCCTACGACATCAGCATCAACCTCAATATCAAGACGGTGATGTCGCGCGAATTCCAGACGCTGGACGAGGTCGTCGCCGACCGCACGGACCGTATCGTCGTCGAACTGCAGCAGATCGACGTGTTTTCCGACATCAGCGCGTTCTACGCCGCGCGCGACTGGCTGCGCGATCGCGGGTATCGTGTGCTGATCGACGGCCTCAATCCGATGTCGCTGCAATATTATAATCCCGGGCTGCTCAACGCCGACTATTACAAGGTGGCGTGGACCAATTCCTTTACCGATACCGAGTCCGCGCAGGAACATGCCGAAACCGGAGCACTTGTCGACAGCATCGGCGCGGAACGTTTCATCCTGGGCCGTACCGACAGCGAAGCCGCCGTGCGCTGGGCGCTGACACTCGGTGTGCGCCGTTTCCAGGGCTTCTTCATCGATCTCGTCGTCAAAAAACAGATCGAGAAGCGCGGTGGCGTTCCCATGGCCTCGGCGAGCCGGCGGCGGTAACGGATATGGCCGAAGCAGCACCAACTCAACGGGTCGCAACGCAGGAAAGCCTGCTGCTCGATTACGTGCATCGGCTCGACAGCCATAAACAGGGCCGGCGCGCCGTCCATGTTCATCTGTCGTCCTTGCAGGCCTACAATCGGCGCGAACATCATATCCGTATCGCCGCCAATACCTTCGAGCCGTTGGTGAAGATGCACGAAGGCCAGCTCTTCGTGCTCAAGAATTCCGATCTGTTCTTCATCTACAAGACCGCGTCGCAGAGCGACGTCGAAACCTCGCTGCTCAAACTGCGCTTCCTGTTCAGCGACGATCCCTTGATGGGCGACGAGGTCCAGGCCGCCGGCGACAACAACGCGTTCCACACCTATTACGACGCGGAAAAGGAATATCCCAAGATCCTCGCCATCGCGCGCGCGATGGTCCATGCCGGCGAAGACGATTCACCGCGCCAGGCCGACGGCAATTCCAAGAACCAGTTACAAAAGCGTCAGGAAAAGGGCGAACCGCTCAATCCACGGCTGTTGGGGCGCGTCATCCAGTCGCTGCAGCGCGCCGATCTATCGAACATGGTGCGCCGCCAGTTCATCTGCGCGCTGATCGGCAAGGCGACGCCGCAACCGCTGTTCAGCGAGCTGTTCATCTCCATCGCCGATCTGCGTGAAACCCTGATGCCGGGCGTCAATATCGGCGCCAGTAAGTGGCTGTTCCAGCATCTGACCGAAACGCTCGACCGACGCGTGCTCGCCATGCTGAGCAAGACCAACGATCATTCGATCACTGGCGAAATCAGCGTGAACCTCAACGTCTCCACCCTGCTCTCGCCCGAATTCATCCAATTCGACGACAGCCTGAACGCCGCCATGCGCGGCTCGGTCGTCGTCGAATTGCAAAAGGTCGACATCTTCTCCGATCTCAACGCCTTCCTGTTCGCGCGCGATTTCGCCAAGGAACGCGGTTATCGCATCTGCATCGACGGCCTGACGCACGAGACCATGCCCTTCGTGAACCGCGACAAGCTCGGCGCCGACATGGTGAAGCTGGTCTGGCAGGCGGAACTGGAAGACAAGGTCGGCCAGAAGCGCGTGCGTCGTCTGGTCAAGGACATGCAGGCCGCGCGCGTAATCCTATACCGTTGCGACAACGAAGCCGCCATCACCTTCGGCCAGGGCGTCGGCATCAATATGTTCCAAGGCCGCTATATCGAGAACCTGATCGCCGAAGAAGCGCGCCGCCGTGAAATCGAAATGGCGCGCCGGCGCAACCAGCCGCTGGAACCCGATCAGGAATGAGTTCGGAACCGGCGCTCGTCGTCGCGAACCTCGTCAAACGCTTCGGCAAGATCACGGCTGTCAACGACATCTCCTTCACGGTCGAACGCGGCTCGGTCACCGCGCTGCTCGGCGGCAACGGCGCCGGCAAGACGACCACCATGGCGATGCTGCTGGGCGCGCTCAAACCGACGAGCGGCGCTATCCATGCGCTGGGCATCGACATGGCGCATCATCGTTATGATGCCATCCCGCGCATGAATTTCTCCTCGCCCTATGTCGCGCTCCCGGCGCGCCTGACGGTGCGCGAGAACCTCACCGTCTTCGCGCATCTGTATGGGCTCGACCGCATCAAGGAACGTATCGAACGCATCGCCGAATCCTTCGAGATGAAGGATCTGCTGAAAACCGCCGTCGGCAAGCTTTCGGCCGGCCAGAAGACGCGTGCGGGTCTTGCCAAAGCACTGCTCAATGAACCCGAACTTCTGTTGCTCGACGAGCCGACCGCCTCGCTCGATCCCGATACCGCCGATTGGATCCGGACTTATTTCGAGACCTACACCCGCCAAACCGGCGCCACCATTTTGCTCGCTTCGCATCATATGGGCGAGGTCGAACGGCTGTGTAACTCCGCCCTCATGATGCGCCATGGCACGATCGCCGATCGGGGATCCCCGAGCGAGCTGATCGCGCGTTACGGCCGCCAGAATCTGGAAGAAGTCTTCCTCGACATCGCGCGCGATACCGGAACGCGGAGTGCGGTCCAGTGACCGGCTCAACGCAACGCATTTGGGGCATGGTGCTCCGCAACCTGTACCTCTTGCGCTCGTCGTGGCCGCGCCTGTTTGAGCTCGCCTATTGGCCGACCTTCTCGCTGCTCATCTGGGGGTTTCTCTCGCAATTCCTGATGACCAACTCGTCCTATATCGCGCAGGCCGCCGGCGTGCTGATCAGCGCGGTGCTGTTGTGGGATGTGTTGTTCCGTTCGAACCTCGGCCTTGCCATCACGTTCCTCGAAGAAATGTGGTCGCGCAATCTCGGCCAATTGTTCATCAGTCCGTTGCGTCCGCTGGAGCTTGTCGCCGCCTTGATGGTGATCAGCTTCCTGCGCACCCTCATCAGTGTTGTTCCGGCCGCCCTGCTCGCCATGCCGTTGTTCGGTGTGTGGGTGTTCGATCTCGGCTTCGCGCTGGCCGCTTTCTTCTTCAACCTGATGGTCATGGGTTGGGCGGTCGGGCTGTTCGTCACGGGCCTGCTGCTGCGCATGGGGCTGGGCGCCGAGGGCATCGTGTGGACCGGCATTTTCCTGATCGCGCCGATCACCGGCATCTATTATCCGATCTCGGTGCTGCCCGAATGGTTGCAGCCTCTTGCCTGGTCGTTCCCCTCGACCTATGTGTTCGAGGGGATGCGCGCGGTCATGTTCGACCATGTTTTCCGCTGGGATCTGATGATGGGCGCGGTTCTGCTCAATATTGTCTATCTGATCGCCGGCGCCGTATCGTTCTTGATATTTTACCGTATCGCGCGCGTGCGCGGACTGTTGCTGCAACAGGGAGACTGAAATGAACCGTTTTCTATCCGCCATCGTCGCCGTTAGCGCGCTGATGCTGTCCGCCTGCGCCGGCAGCAAGGTGCCGACGACACAAGCCATCGTCGATGAAGCCCGCGCCACCGTGGAGGCATTAAAAGCACAGGATCATAAGCCGAAATTCGCCGACGCGCTGGCGCAGGCCAAAGGCATCGCGATCTTCCCCAATCTCTACAAGGGCGCGTTCTTCTTCGGCGCCGAAGGCGGCAACGGCGTCGTCCTGGTGCGCGATGCCAGCGGTGCCTGGAGCTATCCCGCCTTTTATTCCATCGCGGCCGGCAGCTTCGGCCTGCAATTCGGCGGACAGAAAGCGCGCACTGTCCTGGTCATGCGCTCGGACAAGGCGGTGAAGGCCGTTCTCGATTATCAGGCCAAGTTCGGCGCGGATGTCGGCATCGCGGTCGCCACCGTCGGCGCCGGGCTCGAAGGATCGACGACGACAAATGCCGGCGCCGATATCATTGCCTTCAACGATGCGATGGGACTGTACGGCGGCATCTCGCTGGAAGGCAGCGGCCTCGTGCGGCGCAACGACTTCAACCAGGATTATTACGGCCAGCCCAGCGAGTATAACGAGATCCTGTTCAATCAGGGTCGTACGGCCGCCAAGGCCGACGGCCTCAGGGCCGCGCTGCAGTAACCTAAGCCGCGCTCGCGGGCTTCTTCAGCAGCTTGGCAGCCGCCAGTGCGATGGGTGAAAGCCCGTCGCCGCCCGCTTCGACATGCGCGATCATCTTGACGCGCATGCGCGGATCCCAGAACTGGATGAGATGATCGTAGGTGCCTTTGATCGCGTCTTCTTCGGCGTACGGCTTGAAGAAGGCGGCGATCTGGTTCGCCATGGTCACAAGGCGTTTGCTGTCGTCCACGTCAGATGATCCGTTCGCTATGGGCGTAAAGGTTGAAGCCCGCCCCGCGCGCAAACGCGGCGACGGTCAGATTGTGTTTTTCGGCCAGTTCGATGGCGAGCGAGGTCGGCGCCGACACCGCAACCAACAACGGACTGCCGAACGAGACGGTCTTCTGCACCATCTCCATGCTGCAACGGCTCGTGACGGCGACGAAGCCATCCTCTGGGTTCAGGCCCGCGCGCAAGACCGCACCGATCAGTTTATCCAGCGCGTTATGGCGGCCGACATCTTCGCGTACGAGCAATAGCTTGCCGTCGCGATCGGCAAAGCCCGCCGCATGCACGGCGCCGGTGTCCTTGTTGATATCCTGATGATCCGGCAATTCGCGCATCGCCCGATCGATAGCGCTTGATGCGATCGGCAGTGTCGCGGGCAGGTTCGGCAGCGGCCGCAAGACCTGATCCATCTCCGAGATGCCGCAGAGCCCGCAGCCGGTGCGCCCGGCGACGTTGCGCTTACGCTCGCTCAGCACGGCGGCGTGGCCGGCGGAGATTTCGATGGCGATGCTCGCACCCGCGCCCTTCGCTTCGGTCGATACGGACCCGACGTCCGCCATGCGGTCGACGATGCCTTCGGCAATCGAGAAGCCGTAAGCAAAATCGACGAGATCGTTCGGGCTCGCCATCATGACGGCGTGACTGTCGCCGTTGTAAAGAAACGCCACCGGAATCTCGACGGCGACCGCATCCAAAGCATTGCCGGTTTTCCCGATCCGAGTAACCGGGGCCTCAATGAACGCAAAACGCTGGGTAGCGGCGTCCATTCCTACTCCGCCGCGGTCGCGATCCGCTTGGTCTGAACGCGGAAGTCGTCATTGTTGGCCTGCCAATCGGAATATTGATTGGTCTGGCGGACCTCAACGGCGGTCACCTTATATTCCGGGCAGTTGGTCGCCCAGTCGGAGAAGTCCGTGGTGACGACGTTGGCGCCGGTTTCGGGATGATGGAACGTCGTGTAGACGACGCCCGGCTGCATGCGATCGGAGATCTTGGCCGGCAAGGTGATTTCACCCACGCGGCTGTTCAGCGAGATCCGGTCGCCGTCACGGATACCGCGATTCTCGGCATCGAACGGATGGATTTCCAGTACGTCTTCGTCGTGCCACATGGAATTGTGCGTGCGGCGCGACTGCGCACCGACATTGTATTGCGACAAAATGCGCCCGGTGGTGAGCAGCAGCGGGAAACGCGCGCCCGTGCGTTCCTCGGTCGGCACATATTCGGTGATCATAAACTTGCCCTTACCGCGCACGAAGCCGCCGATATGCATGGTCGGCGTGCCGAGCGGGGCCGCGTCGTTGCACGGCCACTGGACCGAGCCCAGGCCGTCGAGCAGCGCGTAGGACACGCCCTTGAAGCCCGGCGTCAGGCGCGCGATCTCGTCCATGATCTCGGACGGATGGGTGTAGGTCATCGGATAACCCAGCGCGTTAGAGAGCGCCATGGTGATTTCCCAATCGGCCAGGCCGTTGACCGGCGGGGTCGCCTTGCGCACGCGGCTGATGCGGCGCTCGGCATTGGTAAAGGTGCCGTCCTTTTCGAGGAAGGACGAACCCGGCAGGAACACATGCGCGTAAGATGCCGTCTCGTTCAGGAACAGATCCTGCACGACGACGCATTCCATGGCCGCCATCGCCGCTTGCACATGAATGGTGTTCGGATCGGATTGGACGATATCCTCACCCTCGACATAGATGCCCTTGAAGGTGCCATCGATAGCCGCATCGAACATGTTCGGGATACGCAGGCCCGGCTCGGGATCGAGGGTCACGCCCCAGGCATCCTCGAACAGCTTGCGCGTGATGTCGTCCGACACGTGACGGTAGCCCGGCAGTTCGTGCGGGAACGAACCCATATCGCACGCACCCTGCACGTTGTTCTGACCGCGCAGCGGATTGATGCCGACACCGCGCCGCCCGATATTGCCGGTCGCCATGGCGAGGTTCGCCATTGCCATCACCGTGGTCGTGCCCTGGCTGTGTTCGGTAACGCCGAGGCCGTAATAGATCGCCGCGTTCTTCGCACCCGCATACAGACGCGCCGCAGCGCGCAGTTCGGCCGCCGGCACGCGCGACATCGCTTCGGTCGCTTCCGGAGAATTCTCCGGCTTCTTGATGAAGTCGAGCCACAGCTTGAAGTCGGCTTCTTCGCAACGTTCGGCGATGTACTGATCCGCAAGCAAGCCTTCGGTCGCGATCACGTGGGCGATGGCATTGATGACGGCGACGTTGGTGCCGGGCATCAATTGCAGATGATGCTGTGCCTCGACATGCGGCGTGCGCACCAGATCGATGCGGCGCGGATCGACGACGATCAATTGCGCGCCTTCGCGCAGGCGATGCTTCATGGCCGACGCAAACACCGGATGGGCATCGGTCGGGTTGGCGCCGATCACCATGATCAGATCGGCCTCGTGCACCGAGTCGAAATCCTGCGTGCCGGCAGAGGTGCCGAAGGTGGTCTTCAGGCCATAACCCGTGGGCGAATGGCAGACGCGGGCACAGGTGTCAGTGTTGTTATTGCCGAACGCCGCGCGGATCAGCTTCTGCACCAGATAGGTTTCTTCATTGGTGCAGCGCGACGAGGTGATGCCGCCGACGGAGCCGCGACCGTATTTTGCCTGGATGCGCTTGAATTCGCTGGCCGCGTGATTGATCGCGACTTCCCAGCTCACTTCCTGCCAAGGATCGGTGATCTTGGCGCGGATCATCGGCTTCGTGATGCGTTCCTTGTGCGTGGCATAGCCCCAGGCGAAACGCCCCTTCACGCAGGAATGGCCGTGGTTCGCCTTGCCGTCTTTCCACGGCGTCATGCGCACGACCTTGTCGCCTTGCAGCTCGGCCTTGAAAGAGCAGCCGACACCACAGTACGCACATGTAGTCAGCACTTCCCGGTTGGGCTGACCGGCTTCGATGATGGTCTTTTCATTGAGCGTCGCGGTCGGACAGGCATTGACGCAGGCGCCGCACGACACGCATTCGGATTCCAGGAAGTTCTCTTCAACGCCCGCCGACACATGCGACTGAAAGCCGCGGCTGCCGATGGTCAGCGCGAAGGTACCCTGCTGTTCCTCGCAGGCGCGCACGCAACGCGAACAGACGATGCATTTGGACGCTTCAAAGGTGAAGTACGGGTTGGATTCGTCCTTCTCCAGATGGGTGTGGTTCTCGCCGTCATAGCCGTAGCGCACATTGCGCAGGCCGACCGCACCGGCCATATCCTGCAATTCGCAATCGCCGTTGGCCGAACAGGTCAAACAATCGAGCGGATGATCGGAGATATACAACTCCATCACGCCCTTGCGGAGTTTGGCGAGCTTATCGGTCTGGGTATGCACCTTCATGCCGGGTTCGACCGGCGTGGTGCAGGACGCGGGTGTGCCGCGCCGCCCGTCGATCTCGACGAGGCAGAGGCGGCAAGAACCGAACGCTTCGAGACTATCGGTGGCGCAGAGTTTGGGAACCGGGATTTCCGCCAAGGAGGCCGCGCGCATCACCGAGGTGCCGGCGGGCACGGTAACCGACACGCCGTCGATTTCAAGCGTCACATCCGTCGCACTTTGACGGGCCGGTGTTCCGAGATCCTGGTAGAAAGGCGCAACCATGGCGAAAGCCTCCGTTCTTATTCTGCCGCGGCTTGATGCGCGGGCGTGAAATCCTCGGGGAAGTGATCGAGCGCGCTTAAGACCGGCATCGGCGTCAAACCGCCGAGCGCGCACAGCGAGCCGTCGCGCATGACCTCGGACAGGTCGCGCACCAGTTCGATATTGTTGGCGACATCCTCGCCTTTGATGATCTTGTCGATCGTCTCCATGCCGCGCGTCGAACCAATACGGCAGGGCGTGCATTTGCCGCAGGATTCGATGGCGCAGAATTCCATGGCGAAGCGCGCCTGACGCGCGAGATCGACGCTGTCGTCGAACACCACGATGCCGCCATGCCCGATCATGCCGCCCTTGGCGGCGAATTCCTCGTAGCCGAACGGCGTATCGAACAGATGGGTCGGCCAGTAGGCGCCGAGCGGCCCGCCGACCTGGACGGCCCGCACCGGGCGGCCCGTGTAGGTGCCGCCGCCATAAACCTCGATGATCTCTTTGAGCGAGAAGCCGAACGCGCGTTCGATCAATCCGCCCTGCTTGATATTGCCGGCCAATTGAATGGGCATGGTGCCGCGCGAGCGCCCGATGCCGAATTCCTGATAATAGGCCGAGCCTTCGGCCAGGATCGTCGGCACGGCGGCAAAGGACAGCACGTTGTTGATGACGGTCGGCTTGCCGAACAGACCTTGCAACGCCGGCAGCGGCGGCTTGGCGCGCACCTGGCCGCGGCGCCCTTCGAGGCTTTCGAGCAGCGAGGTTTCTTCGCCGCAGATATAAGCGCCGGCACCGAGGCGGGTTTCGAGATCGAAGGTCTTGCCCGAACCCAGCACATTCGCGCCCAGGATCTTTTTCGTATAGGCGATCTCGATCGCGCGGTTCATCTGCGCGAAGGCATGCGGATATTCGCTGCGAATGTAGATGAAGCCCTTGGTGGCGCCGACCGCGAGGCCGGCGATGGCCATGCCCTCGATGAGCAGGAAGGGATCGCCTTCCATCAGCATGCGATCGGCGAAGGTGCCACTATCGCCCTCGTCCGCATTGCAGACGATATATTTCTGGGCAGCCGTCGTGCCGGCAACCGTGTTCCACTTGATGCCGGTCGGGAAACCGGCGCCGCCGCGACCGCGCAGGCCCGAATCCGTGACCATCTTCACGATATCGGCGGACGTGAGCGCGATAGCCTTCTTCAGCCCGGCGAGCCCGCCCAACTTTTCGTAGTCGTGGACCGACAAAGGGTCGGTGATGCCGCAACGTGCGAACGTCACACGCTGCTGGCTTTTGAAATACGGAATTTCGGCAATATCGCCGAGTGCTTTCGGGTGCGCGGCTGTCTCGAAGAGCGACGGGACATCCTCGATACCGATGGGACCGAAGCCGATACGTTTGCCGGCCTCTTCGATTTCGACCAGCGGCTCCAGCCACAGCATGCCGCGCGTGCCGTTGCGCACGATGGTCGCATCTAGCTTACGCTTTGAAATTTCAGTGCGAATGGCGTCGGCCACCTCGTCGGCGCCGACCGAAACGGCCGCCGCGTCGCACGGGATGTAAATGCGCAGGGTCATTTGCGCACCTCGGCCAAAGCCTTCTCTTTACTCACACGACCATAGAGCTTGCCGTCGATCATGGCCGACGGCGACAGGGCGCAATTGCCCAGGCAATAGACCGGCTCGAGCGTCACCTGGGCGCTATCGCCCAAGGCGGCCGCGACCTCGGCGAACAATTTTTCCGCGCCCATCGATTGGCAGGCCTCGGCGCGGCAGATTTTCAGCACATGCCGCTTGGCCGGCTCGTGGCGGAAGTCGTGATAGAACGAAACCACGCCATGCACTTCGGCGCGCGACAGGTTCAGGACGTTCGCCACCACCGGGATGGCGGTGTCGTCCACATAACCAAAGCGGTCGTTCAGGGCATGCAGGATCGGGATGAGCGGGCCGTCGAGGCCCTTCATGCTCGCCGCGATCTCGCGGACGAGTTCCAGATCGTAAGCTCCTGCCTCGGTTTTTTGTGTTGGCTTGCGCGGTAGCTGGCTCATGGCGGGGACTATCCTCTCCCCTAAAATCGTTCTCAAGACGATTTTATCGAATTCGTAATCGATAAAACCGATTACGCTTGGGATTTATCCTACTCCCCTACAGAGACCGGTTCACGGTCCCGCGGGGTCGTCCAATCGCGATAAAGCTTACCCAAGGCCACGATGGCCCTCACCTCCTCTATAGATAGGTTCAAGGCACCCGCAATGACAGGGATGGCCCGGGCATCGATATAGCCGAACCGGTCGCGCAGGGCATGGAGCACCGGCACCAATGGATGGGTGATTTCGGCGAAATCCGCGGCGATTTGACGCACGAGTTCGGGGTCAAAAGGCGCGGAAGGAGTCGTAAAGGTTGTAGTCATGGCCGGATATATCTGCCGATCCATGATCGTTTTCAAATGAGTATTTTCGAATTTTTAATCGACTGCGTCGATTAGGCCTTCAGCAGGATGCCCGACTTCACCTGCTGCGCCGCATTGCTCTCGCGCACCGCGGAAAGAAAGGCCTCCACCAGGGGCGGATGCGGGTCCTGACGCCGCACCACGATCCCGATGGAATGGGTGATCTCGGGGCTGACCAAAGGCAGCGCGCTCATCCCTGGCGGCACCCCGAAGGCCCAGAGGAAATTATGCGGCAACACGCTCGACCAGACCCCGGTCTTGATGTGCGAGCACAGCGTCATCACCGAATTGGTCTCGATATGGGCGTTCGGCGTGCAGCCGACGCTCTGGAAGATCGCATTGATGATGCGGCGGTTCTGCATGTCCGGCGTCAATAGGCACAGCGGCGTATAGGCCGCCTCTTTCCAGGTCACGTCCTGGCGGCCCTTGAACGGGCCGTCTGCCGGGGTCAACAGGATGTAATTCTCGTCATAGAGCGGATGCATATCGACGCCATGCATCGGCTCGTTATCCAGATAGGTGACGCCGACATCGAGGCGGAATTCGTCCAAGGCGCGCTGAATCTCGTTGGACGTGTGCGACAGAATTTTCAAGGTCACCTTGGGATGCACCCGGCTCAACGGCGTGGTGAACAGCCCGATGGTCGGCAAGGTCGTCGGGATCACGCCGATCCGCAGCTCGCCGGCCAATTCGCCGCGCATCAAGCCGATCTGCTGGTCCAGCGCGTCGCGCTCCGATACCACGCGTTTGGCCCAATCGAGCAGCACCCGGCCCTCGGCAGTGAAGCCCTTGAAGCGCTTGTCGCGCTCGATCAAGGGGGCGCCGATCTCAACCTCGAGCTGGCGGATCGCCGCCGACAGGGTCGATTGGGTGACGTTGCAGACGTCCGCCGCGCGGCCGAAATGGGCCTCCTGGCCCAGGGTCACGAAATATTTGAGATGGCGGAGCTGCATGGCCGATTCTTAACCGGATTTCCGCTGGTTAGCCATCTTGGGAGGCCAAACTTGTTAGTCCGGCATATTTTTGGCACACCAAGGCCCATGAACACGCCCCCAGAAGCACCCGCCGAAAAAGCCGCCGATTTCGTGCGCGAGATCGTGCGCCAGGACCTCGCCGAAGGCCGGATCAAGGAAGTCGTCACCCGCTTCCCGCCCGAGCCCAACGGCTATCTGCATATCGGCCACGCCAAATCGATCTGCCTGAATTTCGGCATCGCGCAGGAATTCGGCGGGCGCTGCCATCTGCGTTTCGACGACACCAACCCGTCGAAGGAAGAACAGGAATATATCGATTCCATCAAAGCCGACGTGAAATGGCTGGGCTTCGATTGGGGCGACCATCTGCACCACGCGTCGGACTATTTCGACCAGATTTACGCCTGGGCCGAACAGCTCATCACCGACGGCAAAGCTTACGTCGACGATCTGTCCGCCGAAGAGATGCGTGAATATCGTGGCACCCTGACCGAGCCCGGCAAGGAAAGCCCGTTCCGTAATCGCAGCGTTGAACAGAACCTCGATCTGTTCCGCAAGATGCGCGCGGGTGAATTCGCCGACGGCCATTGCGTGCTGCGCGCCAAGATCGACATGGCGGCGGGGAACATCAATCTGCGCGATCCGGCGCTCTATCGCATCCAGCATGCGCCGCATCCGCGCACGGGCACGCGCTGGTGCATCTATCCGACCTACGATTTCGCGCATGGCCAGTCCGACGCGATCGAGGGCATCACCCATTCGGTCTGCACCCTGGAATTCGAAGACCACCGCCCGCTCTACGATTGGTTCATCGCCAACCTGCCGGTGCCGTCCAAGCCGCATCAGTACGAATTCGCGCGCCTGAACATCGAAGGGCTCGTCCTGTCCAAGCGCAAGTTGATCGAGCTGGTCACCAGCAAGGTCATGACCGGCTGGGACGATCCGCGCATGCCGACGATCTCGGGGCTGCGCCGGCGCGGCATTCCGGCCGCCGCCATCCGCGCGTTCTGCGAAGCGATCGGCGTGTCGAAAGCCAACTCGGAAGTCGAGATGAGCTATTTCGACCATTTCGTGCGCGAGCATCTGAATACGCATGCCATGCGCCGCATGGCGGTGCTGCGGCCGATCAAGGTGGTGATCGAGAATTACCCGGAAGGCCAGGTCGACGAGTTGGACGCGGTCAACAATCCGGCCGATCCGAATTCGAGCAGCCGCAAGGTCCAGTTCGGACGCGAACTTTACATCGAGGCCGAGGATTTCATGGAAGTCCCGGTTAAAGGCTTCTTCCGCCTGTC
Organism: Rhodospirillaceae bacterium; assembly: GCA_947467145.1. Lineage (GTDB taxonomy): Bacteria > Pseudomonadota > Alphaproteobacteria > Rhodospirillales > UBA2165 > CANIGJ01. The sequence goes on from CANIGJ010000001.1 coordinate 104,680, forward strand.
ACCCGGCAAGGAAGTACGCCTACGGTTCGCGTACTTCGTGACCTGCAAAGACGTCGTGAAGGACGCGGCCGGTAATGTGACCGAACTTATCTGCACGTATGACCCGGCAACGCGCGGTGGCGATTCGCCGGATGGCCGCAAGGTCAAAGGCACCCTGCATTGGGTGTCGGCGGCGCACGCCAAGCAGGCCGAAGTGCGGCTCTACGATTACACCAACATCGAGGCGAAACCCGAGGTGCTGACAAATGCGTGGCTCGAACCCGCCTTGGCCGATCTGCCGGCCGGCGAAAGCGTGCAGTTCGAACGCCTGGGCTATTTCAGCCGCGACAAGGATGCCGGCCTGGTCTTCAACCAGACCATCGGGTTGCGCGACACCGCGAAGGCCAAAGGCAAGTAGTCGAAACTACTTCTTTCGCTCCTTGGCCCGCCGCGAAACCATATTGAGCACTTCGACCAGCGCCGAGAAGGCCATCGCCGCGTAGATGTAGCCTTTCGGCACATGCACGCCGAAGCCGTCGGCGATCAGGGTGGCGCCGATCATCAGCAAGAAGCCCAAGGCCAGCATGACGATGGTCGGGTTGCGCTCGATGAAATGCGCGAGCGGATCGGCCGCCAGTAGCATGACCAGCACCGCGACAATGACCGCGATGATCATGACCGGGATATCGTCGCTCATGCCGACCGCGGTGATGATGCTGTCGATGGAAAACACGATATCCAGCATGATGATCTGCACGATGGCCGAGCCGAAATTCATGCCCGCTGCCTTGGCCGCATCGCCGACGCCCAGCGCTTCCTCGACACCGTCATGCGGATCGACGCTGTGATGGATTTCCTTGGTCGCCTTCCACACCAAGAACAGGCCGCCCGCGATCAGGATCAGGTCGCGCCAGGAGAAGCCATGGCCGAAGGCGTTGAACAGCGGCGTGGTGAGCTGAACGATAAAGGCCACCGTGCTGAGCAGGCCGATGCGCATGATCAGCGCCAGGCCGATACCGATGCGCCGGCCCTTCGTGCGCTGATGCTCCGGTAGCTTATTGGTGAGGATGGAGATGAAGATCAGGTTGTCGATGCCGAGCACGACTTCCATGGCGATCAAAGTGATCAGGGCGGCCCAGGCAGTCGGGTCCGTCACAAGCGACATTAGGTATTCCATGGAGCGCTCCGGCGTTCAAATCATAGCGGGATTGTCGTCTGACAGACCGGGGAACCCCGGTCCCATATCGCATCCCCCGACACGATATGTACCCCAATGAAGGACAAAATTTAAGGCGCTTTTATGGCCAATACCTAATATGACGCGCGCACGGCCAAACAGGCGAGCGTGGCGACGATGGGAAAGAGCGCGATTAGGATGAAGATTGTCCGCGGCAATTGCCGCCCGGCGATCAGCAGCGCCAGTCCCGGGATCGCGATGACATGGGGATAGACCGTCGTCAGCACCGAGACGAGATGACGGGCCTGCCCACTGACCCCATCGGGTGCGAACAGCTCCCAGATCAATTCCTGGTTGAAACCCGCGAGCACGGCGCCGGCGATATACGCAGCCCCGAAGCCCAGGCTCCACGTGCGGCGCGACGATTCGATGGCGCTCAATGGCCTTGCTTCAATGGCTTGGGAAGAGCGACTTGAGCCCCGCCTCGTCCGCCGCACATACACCACGTTCGGTGACCAGTCCGGTCACCAGGCGCGCCGGCGTCACGTCGAATCCGAAATTGGCGGCAGGGCTGCCCTCGGGCGTGATGGTCACGTCGACGACTTGGCCATCCTTGGTGCGCCCCGTCATCACGGTGACTTCGGCGCCGTCGCGTTCCTCGATCGGTATATCCATGCCCGACTTCATCGTCCAGTCGATGGTCGGCGACGGCAGCGCCACATAGAACGGCACATTGTTGTCCTTCGCGGCGAGCGCCTTCAGATACGTGCCGATCTTGTTGCACACGTCACCATTGGTGGTGACGCGATCGGTGCCGACGATGCACATATCGACGCGGCCGTGCTGCATCAGATGGCCGCCGACATTGTCGACGATCACGGTGTGCGGCACGCCGTGCTGATTAAGCTCCCACGCGGTCAGGCTGGCGCCTTGATTGCGCGGACGGGTTTCATCGACCCAGACATGGATGTCGAGGCCGGCATCGAACGCCTTGTAGATCGGCGCGAGCGCAGTGCCCCAATCGACGGTAGCGAGCCAGCCCGCATTACAATGCGTGAGGATATTGGTCGTTTCGCCCTTCGCCTTCTTGGCCGCGATCTGCTTGATGACACTGAGCCCATGATCGCCGATGGACGAACAGATCGCGACGTCCTCGTCACAGATTTCGGCGGCGCGGCGATAGGCGGCGACGGCGCGGCGTTCAGGCGGCACCTGTTTCAAGGTGTTCCGCAGATCGTCGAGCGCCCAGCGCAGGTTGATCGCCGTCGGGCGCGTCTCCAACAAAATGTCGTAGGCCTTGGCGAGGCTGGCATCGGACGGATCGACGCGCATGGCGAGCGCAATGCCGTAGGCCGCCGTGGCGCCGATCAGGGGTGCTCCGCGAATCCACATCTCGCGGATCGCCACCGCCGCTTCGTCCAATGACTTCAGCCGAACGGTGACGAAAGCGTGCGGCAGCTTGCGCTGATCGATGACCTCGATATCGCCGATGCCGTCCTTGGCATCGGCGGCGAGCCAGATCGTGCGGGTGGGTTTGCCGTTGACGCGCATCAGCGGCGCAACACGCGGCCGGCGACCGCATCCAGTTTCTCGATCATGCCAGGATCGCGCGCATCGGGTGCGGTGATGATCGCGGTATCGAGCGCGGTGTGGCAGCCATACGGGCAATTGCCGGCGCGACCCGCGAGTTTGGGGGCGACATCCTTCACCAGCGAGCGGCCCTTGTCGGCATTGCTCAACAACACCGCGACGATGGCTTCGACCGTCACGTGATCGTGGTCGGGATGCCAGCAATCGTAATCGGTGACCATGGAAACGGTCGCGTAACACATCTCCGCTTCGCGGGCGAGTTTGGCTTCCGGCATGTTCGTCATGCCGACGACGTCGCAGCCCCACGACCGGTATAGATTGGATTCCGCCTTGGTGGAGAATTGCGGCCCTTCCATGACGAGATAGGTGCCGCCGCGCACCACATCGATGCCCAAATTCTTGGCGCCGTCATAAAGCGCATCGCCCAAGCGTTTGCACACCGGATCGCCGAAGCCGACATGCGCGACGAGGCCGGTGCTGAAAAAGGATTTCACGCGCGCGAAAGTGCGATCGATGAACTGATCGACGATCACGAAGGTGCCCGGCGCCAGTTCCTGCTTGAACGAACCGCAAGCCGACAAGGACAGTATCTCGGTGCAACCGAGACGCTTCAGCACATCGATATTGGCGCGGAAGTTCAGTTCCGACGGCGGAATGCGGTGGCCACGCCCGTGGCGCGGCAGAAAGCACAGCTTGAGACCATTGAGTTCGCCGACCAGGACTTCATCCGACGGGGCGCCGAACGGCGAAAAGACTTTTTCCCAGCGCGTGTTGGTGAGCCCGTCGATATCGTAAAGTCCACTGCCGCCGATGATGCCGACGACGGGCTGTTTACCCGCTTCCGCCATTCTCTAACCCTCGTACTGGATATATCGAAAAATGAAGCCCTCATGTTTCAACAGAATGAACATGAGGAAGGGGCGCTATTGGACGCCAATTATTGAACGACTGTCGCCTTTTCGATGACGACGGGTTCAACGGGAACGTCCGTCTGGAACGGGCCGCCCGATCCGGTCTTCACCAAGCCGATGCGCGCCACGATGTTCATGCCGTCGGTCACGCGGCCGAACGCGGTGTAGCCCCAGCCGTCGCCCGATTTGGAGCGATGGTCGAGCGAGCCGTTGAACTTCAGATTGATGAAGAACTGATCGGTCGCGGAATGCGGATCGGACGTGCGCGCCATGGCAATGGTGCCGCGTTCGTTGGACAGGCCCTTGTCGGCCTCGTTCTGGAGCGGCTTGCCCGTCGGCAGGCGGTTGTAGTCGCGATCGAAGCCGCCGCCCTGGATCATGAAGTTGCTGATCACGCGGTGGAAGATCGCGCCGTCGTAATGGCCCGACTTCACATAGGCGATGAAGTTGGCGACCGTATTGGGCGCGCGATCGGGCTCGAGCTCGACCGTGATATCGCCCTGATTGGTCTTGAACAGGATCTTGGGTTTGGGCGCGGCGCCCGCCTCAGCTTCGTCCGTCATGACAAGGCTCGCTCCCACAAGGGACAAACTCACGAAGGCGGCAGTCAGCAGCGACCGCAGCACACGACGACGTTTCGTATCCTGCAGTTGCGGCATCAAACCCTCGCCATCAATTTAATGAACGTCCGACCAGATCCGGCGCTTGAGAGCGAACAGCAACGCGGTGAAGACCAGCAGGAACGCCAGGATTTTGATGCCCATGCGCTTGCGCTCTTCGAGTTCCGGCTCGGCCGCCCAGGTAAGGAACGCCGAAACGTCCTTCGCCATTTGGTCGACCGTCGCGTTGGTGCCGTCTTCGAAGGTGATTGCCCCTTCGACGAGCGGCGCCGGCATCGCGATCTGATGGCCCGCGAAATATTCGTTGTAGTTCATGCCCGCCTGCAGCTGGAAGCCGGCCGGCGGTTCCTTGTAACCTGTCAGGATGGCATGGACATAATCCGCACCGCCCTTGCGCGCCTTGGTGATCAGCGACAGGTCCGGCGGCAACGCGCCGTTGTTCGCCGCACGGGCCGCCGCCGGATTCGCATACGGCGGAGCGATCTTATCGGAAGGCTGCGCCGGACGCATGATCGGCTGACCATCGACGTGCGTTTCGCCCGCCTCGTTCGGACCAGCCGGAACATTGTCGCCCGCCGCGATCTGCTTGGCTTCAGCTTCGCTAAAGCCCAACTCGACGAGATTGCGGTAATAGAGCTGATGCGCCGAATGGCACGCCGCGCAAACCGACTTGAAGACTTGCCAGCCGCGCTTCATCTGCGCGCGGTCGAAATGGCCGGTCGGGCCGTCGAACGACCACTTCTGAGCCGGGAGCTTCGGACCTTCGGACGCATTGGTGACGGCCGGGAACGCCAGAGCGCCGGCAATGAGGGCCGCAAAGAGTGTGGTCTTCATTACTTCGACTCCTTCGCCATCACGGCTGCACTGATACTTTCCGGCAGCGGCAACGTTCTTTCGTACTTGCCCAGGAATGGAACCACGACGAGGAGATGGAAGAAGTACCAGAAGGTGCTCACCCGTCCGATGGTCAGCATAGCGCCTTCCGGCGGCTGGCCGCCGATATAGCCAAGCAGGATGTAGTTGAACAGGAACAGCCAGAACGCCCATTTATAAACCGGGCGGAAGTTGGCGCTGCGCACCTTCGACGTGTCGAGCCACGGCAGAAACATCAACAGGATGATCGAGCCGAACATGATGCACACGCCGGCCGCCTTGGCCGAGATGATGATCGGCAGGATGCCCCAGGCGTCGATGAAGTTGTCGGGCACCGAACGCAGCATCGCGTAGAACGGCAGGAAGTACCATTCGGGCACGATATGCGCCGGGGTCACCAGCGGATTGGCGGCGACGTAGTTGTCCGGCTCGCCGAAGAAGTTCGGCGCGAAGAACGTGAAGCCGAGATAAATCAGCAAGAAGACGCCAAGCCCGAACGCATCCTTCACCGTGTAGTACGGGTGGAACGGGATGGTGTCGCGATCGCCTTTGATCTCGACGCCGGTCGGGTTGTTCGACTTGTGCTGATGCAGCGCGACGAGATGCAGCGCGACCAGCGCGAAGATCACGAACGGCAGCAGATAGTGCAGCGCGAAGAAGCGATTGAGCGTCGGGTTATCGACGCTGAAGCCGCCCCACAGCCACTGGACGATATAATCGCCGACGATCGGAACCACCGAGAACAGGTTGGTGATCACGGTCGCGCCCCAGAAGCTCATCTGGCCCCACGGCAGGGTGTAGCCGACGAACGCGGTCGCCATCATGGTGAGGAAGATCAGCACGCCGATGATCCACAGCAATTCGCGCGGGTCCTTGTACGAGCCGTAATACATGCCGCGGAAGATATGGATGTAGACGACGACGAAGAACATCGACGCGCCGTTCATGTGCAGGTAGCGCAGCAGCCAGCCGTAGTTCACATCGCGCATGATGCGTTCGACCGAGTCGAAGGCGAGCGAGGTGTGCGGCGTGTAGTTCATCGCCAGGAAGATGCCGGAGAGGATCATGACGACAAGAACGATGCCGGCGAGGGATCCGAAGTTCCACCAGTAGTTCAGGTTCTTCGGCGTCGGATAGGTAACCGCGCTGTGCTCCATCATCGTGAAGACGGGCAGGCGATGATCGATCCAGCGGATCACGGGATTCTTAAATTCGGAAGACATGGATCGATTCCTCAGCCGATACGGATCGCGGTGTCGCCGGTAAATTCATACGGCGGCACGTCGAGGTTGCGCGGCGCGGGTCCGACGCGGATGCGGCCGGACGTGTCATACATCGAGCCGTGGCAAGGGCAGAACCAGCCGTTGTAGTCGCCCTTGGGATCGCCCGTGCGTTGGCCGAGCGGGATACAGCCGAGATGGGTGCAGATGCCGACGACGACGAGCCATTCCGGCTTCTTCGTGCGCTTGTCGTCAGCCTGCGGGTCCTTATCGCCGCCCAGCGACTTTTTCGCCTCGGCGATTTCGCCCGGCGTGCGCTTGCGGATGAAGACCGGCTTGCCGCGCCAGATGACGGTGATGCTTTGGCCCTCGCTGATCGGCGACAGATCGACCTCGGTCGAGGCCAGCGCCAGCACGTCCTTGGAGGGGTTCATCGTGTCGATGAAGGGCCAGGCGGCCAATCCCGCACCCACGGCGCCGACCGTAAGGGTCGAGAGAACTAGGAAATCGCGGCGGCTGTCGCCCTCGTCCCCGTGGGATCCGTGGGGGGCGCCATGTCCGGCGGTAGTCGTATGATCGGCCATGCTTCTTCGTTCCTCTATCGCCTGCGAAATTCTGCTCGGATCGATGGGGTTTGGTGGACTGATATCGCGGGATTCTCGAATATTGAGCGACGGGTAGTCGCTTGGAACCATGGAATTTCTTGCAGATTCCTTGCCCCCAAGTCGCGGCAAGGTATAGTCCAGAAAATCTGCGATGCAAAGGGGAAAACCGGCGCATTTGAAGGGTCTTTAAGACATCATGCACCTCGCCCTGTACCAGCCCGATATCCCGCAGAACACCGGCGCCATGCTCCGCATAGCGGCCTGTTTCGGCCTGCCCGTCGATGTGATCGAGCCGACAGGCTTCGTTTTCGGCGAGGCCCGGATGCGCCGCGCCGGCATGGATTACTGGAATCGGGTCGAGATTCGCCGCTTCCCGGACTGGCAGGCCTTTGCCGCCGAACGCCAGGCCGCCGGGGGCCGACTCATATTAATGACCACCCGGGGCGACCGGATTTACACCGATTTCGCCTTCCAGGCCGGCGATACCATCGTCATGGGGCGCGAAAGCGCCGGGGTGCCGGACGACGTCCACTCGGCCTGCGACGCCCGTCTCAGGGTCCCCATGGCTGCGGGCACCCGCTCGCTCAACGTCGCCCAGACGGCGGCCATTGCGGTTGCCGAGGGCTTGCGGCAGATCAAGGCCTTCCCCGGCCAATGAGTTAACGTGGGCGCCATGACCGATATATTAGAAACTCAAAAAGTACAGGCCCGCGCCTGGTTCGAATCCTTACGCGATCAGATCTGCGGGGTGTTCGAGGCGATCGAGGACGAAGTGACGGGACCGAACGAATCGAGCGCGCTGCCGCCCGGCCGATTCGAGCGCAAAGCCTGGCAGCGCCCGCCGGATGGCAAGATCACCGACGGTGGTGGGGGCGTGATGTCGGTCATGAAGGGCCGGGTGTTCGAGAAGGTCGGCGTCAACGTCTCGACCGTCTACGGCGAATTCTCCGAACAGTTCCGCGCCCAGATGCCGGGCGCCAAAGACGATCCGCGCTTCTGGGCCTCAGGGATCTCATTGGTCGCCCATCCGCGCTCGCCCCTGGTGCCGGCCGCGCACATGAACACGCGCATGATCGTGACCACCAAGCAATGGTTCGGCGGCGGCGGCGACCTGACGCCGGTGTTTCCGCAAGACTCCGACACACGCGATTTTCATGCGGGGTTCCGAGCAGCGTGCGACAAGCACGACCCCGCCTATTACCCGAAGTTCAAGAAATGGTGCGACGACTATTTCTATCTGCCGCATCGCGGCGAGATGCGCGGCGTCGGCGGCATCTTCTACGACGATCTACATACCGACGATTGGGACAAGGACTTCGCTTTCACTCAGGATGTCGGCACCGCCTTCAAGGACACCTACGCCGCCCTCGTGCGCCGTCACATGAACGCAGCCTGGAACGACGAACAGCGCGCGGCGCAATTGATCAAACGCGGCCGTTATGTCGAATTCAACCTGATCCATGACCGCGGCACGCGCTTCGGCCTGATGACCGGCGGCAATACCGAGGCTATCCTAATGAGCCTGCCGCCGCTCGCGGCGTGGAGCTAGCACCCGCCTATTTCCAACTCAGATCGTTCAGGTAGAACCCGAAAATCTCAAAGCGGCCGCCGGGCTTCACCGCGATGTCCTTCGTATGCACGAATGACACCTGGGTGGAAACAAGCGGCAGGATCAGCGCCTTCTGCGCGTTGTAATCGGTCAATTGCTTCATCAGCGTCTTGCGCGCGCCTTCGTCCAAGGTCTCGTTGATCTTGACGGCAAGATTGGCGCTCGTGTCATCGATGAAGTTCTTGTTGCGCGTCGCATCCGGCGTGAAGAAATAATTCGTCGTTCCCAGCACGTCCGGCATACGCGGGCTATGGATCGTCATGCGCGCGGTGCCCTTGGCCTCGCGTTCGGCCTTCAGGTACAGATTGAACGCCGGCGTCCACGGCTTGAGCGTTACGCCGATGCGACGCAGTTGCCCGGAGATCGCGGTGCTCAGCATTTCCGGCGCCGCACCCGCCGCACTCAGCATCTCGAATTCGACCGGCTTGCCGCCGGGACCGTAGCCCGCATCAGCCAGCAGCTTCTTCGCGCCTTCCGGATCGTATTTGAATGCGTTGGCCTCAAAAGCGCAGCCCGCCATGAAGTCGAAGCACAAGTTGTTCGCCTCGTACGACACGCTTTGGCCGCCGCGATAGAGCGTGCGCAGCTCGTCGCGGTTGATGCCCATGAAGATGGCCTTGCGTACGCGCTCGTCGGTGAGAACCGCATTGCCCGACGCGTTATTGGCATCCAGCGCCACGAACCACATGCCCATGGTGCCCGAGGTCGTCAGCTGGAAGCGCGGATCGGCGGCAACGTCCTTCGCCTGATCGATACCGGCATCGTAAAGCAGTTCCCAATCGCCGACCAACATGCCGGCGATCTGCGTGCGCACATCGGGGATATGCTTGATCAGCACATTGCCGATTTGCCCTGCCGGCTTGGCGGCACCGCCATGTTTATAGGCCGTATTCTTAGCGAGCTTGAGACCCTGGTCGCGATCGAACTGGGTGAACTTATAAGGCCCCGTGCCGATCGGCGTGATGGTACCCTGGCCATAGACCTTTTTGTCCGCGAGCGGCTCGTGGATGTGCTTGGGATAGATCCAGGTATCGACGGTGAGCCGGGTCAGCATGTTCGGCGCCGGCTTGTCGGCCTTCAGCCGCACCTTGTAAGGCCCGATCTTCTCGACCGATTTGATCCAGGCCCAGGTGGCGGCGAAGACGAGCCGCGACTCCGGATTGCTCGCCCAGCCCAAGCTGTAAACGACGTCGTCGGCGGTGAACTTTTGGCCGTCGTGCCAGACGATGTCCTCGTTCAGATCGAACTCGAACGTCGTGTCGTCGATCTGCTTCCACGATTTCGCCAGCAACGGCGCCAGCTTGTTGGCGCGCTCATCATATTGGATCAGCGCATCGTGCACGTTCTCCGCCATGAATCGGTTGACCGCGCCGGTCTCCATATAGGGATCGATGGTCGTGATCTCGCGCAGCAGCGGCATGCGCAGAAGGTCCTTGCTCTTCTGCGCCGCCGCGTCCTGAGCGAAACCGAATCCGGCAAGAAGCGCTGCCGCCGCGAGGATCGTGCGCATGGTTATTCGCCGAGCGTGGACGGCGCGAAGATCTCGTCGAGTTTGACCAGACGCGGCGTCAGGCCCTGCTCGAACGAATATTCCATCGCCTTTTCCAGCACCATGCGATTGGCGCGCAGCCCATGCTGCACGATGGGCGCCATGATGGCCTTGCGATAGCTGGCGGGCACGGTGCCGGCCTCCAGATGATACTGCATCTGGGCGATGCGCTCGCGGTTGGCGATCTCGTTGGCTTCGAGCATCGCCTGATAGATCGACAACGCAGCCCAGGGATGTTTCTCGAACAGCGAACGGCGCAGCACCATCGCATGATTGATCGGGAAGATGCCGGTCTTGGAGAAATAACGCGCGCATTCCGCATCGATATCGGGGAACACGGGCTTCAGGTCCGGATGGTTTTTCAGATCGACCGTGTTGCGGTCGATGATATTGGCGTTGTTGTCGAAATAGAGCGACGTCGCGTGCAGCTCGCCGGACAACAGCATCGAGCCGATACTTTTCTCCGGCGGGATCTGCTTGATGACCGTGCCTTTCGGCGTCTGGAAGCCCGACGCGCCGGCATGGCTATGCTCGGGCGTACGTTCCATCCACCATTCGACCTCTTCCTGCTTGCAGCCGAATTCGTGCGTCATCGCGCCGCGCTGCCACAAGGCACCGGTCTGCTGGAATTCGGGAACGCCGATGCGCTTGCCCTTGAAATCGGCCGGACTGTTGATGCCGGAATCTTTGCGCGCGTAGCACATGGTGTGGAAGAAATGGCGCGTCGTGAAGATCGGCAGGCCGACCCAGGTCTTGTCGCCATTCGCCATGATCATGATCAACGACGAGATCGACATTTCCGAGACGTCGAATTCCTGGAATTTGAGCTGACGCCAGAACAGTTCGTTGGCGCGGATATCGTGGCAGACGAAATCGATGCCTTTCGGCTTCACGCGGCCGTCGAAGATCGCCTTGTTGCGCGGGTTCCCCCACATGGCGAAGCTCATCTGCACGTCCATATTAAACCTCCCTAATTCTTATTTCGGTTATTGCCCGCGCTCTGGCGCGTTATTGCCTGTGTTATTGATTATCCGCGCACTCAGGTCCGTCAAGCAAGCGTCGCGGTCAGCCGTGCAGCCGCCGGCCCGCCACCACGCCTCGACCGCGCGCAGCAGTTCGGACACGCGGGGCCCCGGTGGAATGCCGAGTGCGACGATATCGCCGCCCTTAATGGGCAGGTCGATGGGCTCCCACGCGGCCGCTTGGGTCAACAGCTTCTGCCAGGCCTCGGTCTCGGATTTGAGCAGGCGCGGCGTGATGATCAGGCGATGCGACCATTCCAGCAACGCAAGATCGATCACCTCTTCGGCGCCCAATTCGGACAGCATGCCGCGCAATTCGGCCTCGGACGTTTCGGGCGCGGCTTGCCACGCCGGGGCCTTCAATCGGGTCAGACGGCGGATCTGTGCCCGCGACAGCTTTAGGCGCCGCGCAACCGCCTCGGCACCGGCACCATCCGTCTCGATCAGCGCCGCCAAACGGCGGATCGGATCGGGCCCGATATCGCCGATCTTGATCGCGGAACTGTCGAGCCACGACAGCCGCTTGAACCAGACCGTATCGGCCACTTCGGGCAGGATCACCGCGAAGATGCCCTGCTCGAACATGATGCGGACGGCGTCGTGCTGATTGGATGAGCCGACGATCTTGAGCAATTCGTCGCGGATACGCTCGGCCGACAGTTCGGCCAGATGCTCCGCATTGTTGACGACCATCTGGAATTCATAACGTTCGGCGATCCGCATGCCCAAGGTCGCCATGAACCGGAAATAGCGCAGCATGCGCAGCCGGTCTTCGGCAATGCGTTCATCGACGCGGCCGACGAAACGGATCAGGCGATGCGCCAGGTCCTGCATGCCGTTGAAATAATCGTAGACCGAGCCGTCCGGTGTGGCGCTCAAGGTATTGAAGGTGAAATCGCGCCGGGCGGCATCTTCGCGCCAATCGTCGGTGAAGGCGACGGTGGCGCGCCGTCCGTCCGTGCTGACATCGCAGCGGAGCGTCGTGATCTCGAAGGTCTTGCCGTTCAGTACGGCCGTGACCGTGCCATGCTCGATACCGGTCGGCACCGCCTGGATACCGGCGTCCTTGAGCAGCATGACCACGCGCTCGGGTGGCTCTTGCGTCGCGATGTCGATGTCGCCGATCGGCCGCTTCATCAGCGCGTCGCGCACACAGCCGCCAACGAAGCGCGCTTCCTTGCCGTCCTTGGTGAGCGCGGCGAAGACCGCGCTAACGTCGGGCGCAATCATCCAGGGCTCAATCGCGAGTTGCCCCGCCACGCCTTGCGGAAAGACGACAACCATGTCGTCCTCTTCGACCGCGTCGGCCTGCGCCTGACGCGCAAGACGGCGGCGGCGGGCAATCAGGAACAGCAGGAACAAGGTGCCGAGCCCGGCAACGATCCATTTGCCTTCGGGCGAATTGAGATGGAGGAAATCGTCGATCTTCATGGCACGCGGTGGGCTTACTTGAACTTGCCGGGGACGACCTTTCCGTCCTCGACATGCGGCTCGACGTACGAGCCTTTGCCGTCATTATGCCCGCCGCCGAACCACACGAGGCTCGCCGCGGTCAGCGCCGCACCCAGGATGGCGGCCCAAAACCAATGGCCTTCTTCCCAGCCCGGCATCTTGGTGCCTTTGCGCTTGGCATCGAAATGCGACCACACCGCGTACACGACGAGCGGCGTCAGCAGCGGCAGCAGAATTTCGAGAACGATGCGGATCATATGCCGGGCCGCCAGAGAATTTCGGAAAGATTGCGTAACATGCCGGCGGTCGCGCCCCAGATGTAATAGTCACCCCACGGAATCGCAAAGTGATCGCGCTTCACCCCCTCGGCGTCACGCGAATGGCGCTTCAGGTTGGCCGGATCCATGATGAAGTCGAGCGGCGTCTCGAAAACCTCGGCCACCTCATGATCGTGCGGCTTCATATCGAACGGCGGGGTCACGATGCCGACGATCGGCCGCACCAGATAACCGGTGCCGACGATGTAATCGTCGAGTTCGCCGACAACCGTGATGTGTTTCCGTGCGATGCCGACTTCTTCTTCCGTCTCGCGCAAGGCCGTCGCGATGCAATCGGGATCGCCTGGATCGCACCGCCCCCCCGGAAAACTGATCTGACCGCCATGGTTTGACAGATGATCGGTCCGGCGCGTCAGCATTACCGTGAAGCCATCCGGACGATCGACCAACGGCACCAGGACAGCGGCTGACTTCAACGGATGGTCGCCCCGCACATACGGATTACGATCCTCGGGACGGTAGGCGACTTCCTGGGCATCCTCGTTGGAGCGGCGGCGATCGCCGCGCACGCCGCGGGCACCTGCCTGGGCAAGCCGTTGTAGAACCAGCTCGCGCGTCAACATCACTCTACCGTCTCCCCCTCGTCGAGCGTTCCCAGAACGAAAAACGTCCCGGCGCTCCAGACGCCGAATTGGGTTTCGCCATTTATTGTCTCTTCGCCGCCCAATTCCACAAGCTCATAATAAACCGGCCGGGCCAGTCGCGCCGCCAAGCCGTCGCGCATCCCGATATAGGGGCTGGGCTCGCCCGTCGCCGGGTCGATGACGATCCGCAGCGCATGGTCCGCGTCGGCGACCACATTTTCGTCAATATTGGTGCGGAAGATCAGCTTCTGGTTGCGCCCGGCCCCGTCGATCGTCAGTTCGACCGCTACGAAGGGAACGTCCTCGACCTCGATAACCCCTTTTTCGGCAGGGGTTTCAAGCAAGTAGCGCCCGTCCGAATCGCGGCGCAGGACGGAAGCGAACAATTTAACGAGTTCCCGGCGGCCTATGGGCGTGCCATGATAAAACCAGAGACCGTCACGATTTATGCGGATGTCGAATACGCCGCACTCGTTCTTCGCGTGTTCGCCCATCGATGGACCGTCCGTCAACGATAGCCCGTCCTTAGCCGGGGGAGTGAAAGCGTGACCGAAGCCGCCAATCAGAAACCGATCGATCCGACGACGAGCGACCTGGTGGGGGAACTCGAACGGGTTTCCGCCAAGTTCAGCGACGTCAAGAATGGCCTCGGCCGGATCATTTTCGGCCAGCAGCGCGTCATCGACGAAACTCTTATCACCTTGCTCGCGGGTGGTCACGTTCTGCTCATCGGCGTACCGGGCCTGGGCAAGACCCGCCTGGTCGAAGCGCTGGGCACGGTCATGGGCCTGGATGGCCGACGCGTGCAGTTCACGCCCGACCTGATGCCCGCCGATATCCTGGGCTCCGAAGTGCTGGAGCAAAACGAGACCGGCGTGCGGTCCTTCCGCTTCATCAAGGGCCCGGTGTTCGCTCAACTGCTGATGGCCGACGAAATCAACCGCGCCAGCCCGCGCACCCAATCCGCCCTGCTGCAGGCCATGCAGGAACATCGCGTCTCGGTCGCCGGCCATTATCATGAACTGCCGAAGCCGTTCCACGTGCTGGCGACCCAGAACCCGCTGGAGCAGGAAGGCACCTATCCGTTGCCTGAAGCGCAGCTCGACCGTTTCTTGATGCAGGTGAACATCGAATATCCGCAACTGGCCGCCGAGCGCGAGATCCTGACCAAAACGACGGGCGCACACGAAGACAAGCCGACTCGCGTCATGACGGCCGACGAATTGGGCCAGGCGCAGCGCCTGGTGCGCCATGTGCCGGTCGGCGAAAGCGTCATGGAAGCGATCCTGGAAATGGTCCGTTCGGGCCGCCCGGGCGAATCCTCGCTCGCCGAGATCAATGAACACGTCGCCTGGGGCCCCGGCCCGCGCGCGAGCCAGGCGCTCATGCTCGCCGTACGCGCCCGCGCCGTTCTGGAAGGACGCTTGGCGCCGTCCATCGACGACGTGATCGCGCTCGCCCATCCCATCCTGCGTCACCGCATGGCGCTCAACTTTGCCGCGCGCGCGGAAGGAATCTCCATGACCAAGGTCATCGACATTCTGATCAAGCGCATCGGCTAGAAGGCACGTAGCGTATCCAACGAATGGCCGTTGCACCCAACCACGAGCTTCACGAACGCGCCGCGGCACTGTCCGCCAATCTGCCGCCCCTGATGGTCGCGGCGGATCGCGTCGCCTCGACCGTGGCGCAGGGCATGCACGGACGGCGGCGCGTCGGCCAAGGTGAATCCTTCTGGCAGTATCGTCACTATGAGTGGGGCGACCCGATCAAAAGCATCGATTGGCGGCGTTCGGGCAAATCCGATCTCGTCTATTTGCGCGAAAACGAATGGGAAGCGGCGCAGTCGGTCTGGCTGTGGTGCGATTCCTCGCCGTCGATGGATTACACCTCGCTGCGCAAGCTGCCCTCCAAGAAGGATCGCGCGCAGCTCCTGACCCTCGCCCTCGGTTCGTTGTTAATTCGTGGCGGCGAACATATTGCAGCGCTCGGTCGACACATGCGCCCGACCATGGGCAGCACTGCGTTGTTCCTGATGGCGCAAGCTTTGGCCGAAACGCATTCGCAGACCGGCATCGCCAGCCTGCCGCCGTTCGAGCCTTTGCCGCGTTATGGCCGCGTCGTGCTGATCAGCGATTTCCTTGAACCGCTCGACGATCTGCGCCGCGCCATCGGCCTGCTCGCCGATCGTGGCGTCGATGGTTATGTGCTGCAGGTCCTCGATCCGTCCGAAACCGATCTGCCCTTCACCGGACGCACACGCTTCGAAGGCATGGAGAAGGAAGGCAACGCACTGATCGGCCGTGTCGAGGGCGTGCGCGAGGATTATCGCGCCACGTTGAGCGAGCATCAGCAGGGCCTGAAGGACATCGCCCGCGTATCGGGCTGGAACTATGGCTTGCACATCACCGACCGGCCCGCCGAGGAGGCGCTATTGCGTCTGTTCGTCAGCCTCGGCATCGCCCGCGAGCATAATAATGTTTAGCGCGATGGCTCATAATGTTTAGCCTCGGCGCGCTCTCCTTCGCGGCCCCGGTCGCACTGCTGGCGCTGGCCGCCGTGCCGGTGCTGTGGTGGCTGCTGCGCGTCATCCCGCCGGCCCCCAAACGTGTGCGCTTCCCTGCCATCCGTCTCATCATGCGTCTGGTGAACCCGGAGGAAAGCTCGGCCAAGACGCCGCTGTGGCTCACCTTGCTGCGCATCGCGCTGATCCTCATGGTGATCGTGGGGGCAGCCCATCCGATCCTGAACGCGCAGAATAGTGTCATCGCCAGCGGCCCGCTGGTCCTCGTCGTCGACGACGATTGGGCCGCCGCGCGTAACTGGCAGGCGCGCCAGCGTTCGATGGGCCAATTGCTCGACCGCGCGCAACGCGACGGCCGCCCGGTCGCAGTCGTCACCACCAGCCCAGGCGAAGCGCGTTCGCGCGCCGCCGACTCGCTGATGACCGCCGATGCCGCGCGCGAAATCGTCCAGGCGCTCGAACCGAAACCCTGGCCCGCTGACCGCCTGGCTGCTGCCGCCCTCATCGATGCACTCGCCGCCAATCCGGCCATCGGCAAATCGGCACAGGTCATGTGGCTGTCGAACGGCCTCGATGCCGGCAGCGCCAATGAATTCTCCAAACACCTCGCGACCCTCGGATCGGTGACGATCCTGAGCGAAGATGCCGGCAACCTGCCCGCGCTGATGATGCCGCCGACGTCGGAACGCAACGGCCTTACCCTGCACGCACGCCGTCCGACCACCGGCACCGGCGATGAATTGAAAATCCAGGTGCGTGACGATCGCGGCGGCGTACTCGCGCGCAAGACCATGACGTTCGAGTCCGGCAAGACGAGCGGCGATCTCGCCCTCGAACTGCCGGTCGAGTTGCGCAACCGCATCGCCACCATCGAAGCCGAGGACCAGAAGACGGCGGGCAGCATGGTGCTGGTCGACGAACGCTGGCGCCGCCGCCCGGTCGGCATCATCGCCGGCGTCGATCGCAAATCCGACCAGCCGCTGCTCGACGACATCTATTATCTGGAACGTGCCCTCGATCCGTTCACCGAAGTGCGCACCGGCGTGCTGGGCGATCTGCTCAAGCGCGAAGTCGCCATGTTGATCGTGCCCGATACCGGACGGCTCGGCGATGCGGACCGCACCCAGATCGAAACCTGGCTGTCGAAGGGTGGCTTCGTGCTGCGCTTCGCCGGCCCGCGCCTCGCACAATCGGCCGACGCACTTCTGCCTGTGCGCTTGCGCCAGGGCGATCGCGATTTGGGAGGTGCATTGTCGTGGGCCAAACCCGCCTCACTGGCGCCGTTTGATGAGACCAGCCCGTTCCATGGCCTGACCATCGCGGGCGATATCCGCATCCGCCGTCAGGTGCTGGCGCAACCGACCGTCGATCTCGGTGAAAAGACCTGGGCGCGTCTGGCCGACGGCACGCCGCTGGTTACCGCGGAAAAACGCGGCGACGGTTGGCTCGTTTTCGTCCACACAACCGCCAGCCCCGATTGGTCCAACCTTCCGCTGTCCGGCCTGTTTGTCGGCATGTTGCAGAACCTCGTGCAATTGTCGCGCGGCATCGCCGGCAATGCCGACGACCGGTTGCTGACGCCGCTGCAGACCGTCGACGGCTTCGGCCGCCTCGGCACCGTGCGCGCCGGTGCACGCGCCATGCGCGGCAACGCGTTCGAGGAAACGCCCGTCGGGCCGGATCATCCGCCCGGCTTCTACGGCGACGAATCGGCGCGCCGCGCTTTCAATCTCGCCCCCAAGATCGGCTCGTTGGAGCCCATAACCGCACTGCAAGGCGATGTCGTGCGCGGCTCCTACGAGGAAGCGACCGAGCGCGACGTGCGCGGCGGCCTGCTGATGACCGCCTTGATCCTGGCGCTGATCGATATCGTGGCCAGTCTGTTCTTGCGCGGCTTCTTCAATTTCACCCGCAACGTCACGGCCGGGATCGCCCTTCTGCTGATCGGCTTTGCCGCCCACGACGCCGCCGCCCAGATCAACGTGGCGCCGCCGGCCCTGCCGCGCACCGCCGACGAAGATACCCGCGCCTTCGCGCCCTCGCTCACCGTGCGCCTCGCGTATTACAAGACCGGCGATTCATCGATCGACGCGCGCAGCCGCGCTGGGCTATCCGGTCTGTCGTTCATCGCCAACACGCGCACGGCGGCCGAACTGGGCGAACCCATCGGCATCGATCCTGCGACCGACGATCTGTCCTTCTTTCCGCTGATCTATTGGCCGCTCAGCGACAGCGCGCCGGCGCTGAACGCGCAGATCGGCGAACGCATCAACCGCTATATGAAATCGGGCGGCACCATCCTGTTCGATACGCGCGACGGCGACGGCGCCAGCCAGGCCTCGGCGCGCCTGCAGGATATGGGGCGCTTCCTCGACCTGCCGCCGTTGATGGCGATCCCGTCCGATCACATCCTGACCAAATCCTATTACCTGCTGCGCGATCTGCCCGGCCGTTTCACCGGCGGACGGGTGTGGGTCGAACGCGACGGCTTGAAAGCCAACGACGGCGTGAGTTCGATCATCGTCGGCCCCAACGACTGGGCCTCGGCCTGGGCAATGGATGAGTCGAAGAAGCCGATGTATCCGACGGTGCCGGGCGGCGAGAAGCAACGCGAGCAGGCCTACCGCTTCGGCGTCAATCTCATCATGTATGCGCTGACCGGCAATTATAAGGGCGATCAGGTCCACCTGCCGTCCATCATGGAACGGTTGGGCCAATGAGCGGCGTCACAGGTATCGGTTTCGCGCCATTGATGCCATGGCCGGCCATCGTCATCGTGGCCGCACTTGCCCTATTGCTGCTGGTGTTCGGCGTCATACGCGGCGCACGCGGTTCGATCATCCGCGCCTTCGCCATCGCCATCCTGGCGGCCGCCCTGCTCAATCCGCATCTGGAAAGCGAAACGCGGCGCGGTGAGCCCGATATCGCGCTGCTCGTGCTCGACGAATCCTCCAGCCAGAACACCGGCGAGCGCCGTCAGCAATTGGCGCAGGCCGCCGATGCGGTGCGCGAGAAGCTCGGCAAGTTCGACGATCTGCAAGTCCGCGTCGTGCATGGCAAGGAAACCAAGGACGGCACCTTGCTGTTCGACGAATTCGGCCGTGCGCTCGCCGATCTGCCCAAAGGGCGCTTCGCCGGCTCCGTCTTCATCACCGACGGTCAGGTGCATGACGTGCCGAAGGTCGCCGGCAACCAGCCGCAGGCCAAGGGCGACACCAAGGCCCAAACCAAAGGGCAAGACACCCCGGCGGCGACCCTGCCCGATGGCCCCGTCCATGTGCTGCTGACCGGCACGCCGAATGAGCGCGACCGCCGCCTGACTGTCGAACGCGCGCCCGCCTTCGGCCTCGTCGGCAAGTCGGTCCAGGTCCGTATCAAGGTCGAGGATCGGCCCGATCGCACGCAGAACACCGCACCGCTGACCGTGCGAATCGACGGCGGCACACCGTTCCAGCGCAATGTGCGGGTCGGCGGCGAAAGCGATATCGAGATCCCCATCGAACATGGTGGTGCTACCATCGTCGAGCTTGAGGTTCAGGGCCTGCCGAACGAGCTGTCGCTCGCCAACAACCGCGCCGTGCTGTCGGTCAGTGGCGTGCGCGACCGCCTGAAGGTGCTGCTCGTGTCCGGCCAGCCGCATCTCGGCGAACGCACCTGGCGTAATCTGTTGAAATCCGACCCATCGGTCGATCTCGTCCACTTCACCATCCTGCGCCCGCCGGAAAAGAACGATTTCACGCCGCTCAACGAGCTGGCGCTGATTTCCTTCCCGACGCGCGAATTGTTCGAAGTGAAGCTGCACGAATTCGACCTGATCGTGTTCGATCGTTACTTCGAGCGCGGCGTGCTGCCGCCGGCCTATTTCAACAACATCTCCGACTATGTCGAAAAAGGCGGCGCGGTGCTGGCCGCGGTCGGTCCCGATTACGCGGGCCCGCGCAGCATCTATCGCACGCCGATGGCGCGCATCCTGCCCGGAGCCCCCACCGACAAGGTTTTCGAAGAACCCTTCCGCGCCCAGATCGGCGGCGTCGGCATGCGCCATCCCGTGTCATCCGGCCTGCTCGACAATGCCGGTAAGACTCCCGAATGGGGCCACTGGTACCGCCAGGTCGACACCGAAGTGCAACGCGGCGAGGTCGTCATGACGGGTGTCAACGACCGCCCGCTCCTCGTGCTCGATCGCGTCGGCAAGGGCCGCGTGGCGACCTTCATGAGCGACCATGTCTGGCTGTGGGCGCGCGGCCACGAAAACGGTGGGCCGCATTCCGAACTGATCCGTCGCCTCGTGCATTGGCTGATGAAGGAACCCGACCTTGAGGAAGAAGATCTCAAGGCGCAGGTCGACGCCGACAAGCTGACCATCATCCGCCGCTCGCTCGAAGAACAGATCCCGCCGGTCACCATCACCGCACCGTCGGGCGCGCAAGAGATCGTGACCCTGACGCCGGACGGACGCGGTGCCGCGACCACCACGCTCACCGCGCGCGAAACCGGGCTTTATAAGATCGAGGATGGGCGCAAGCGCGCCATGGCGGCAGTCGGCGAACTGAACCCGCCGGAATTGTCCGATCTGCGCGCCACCCCCGATCGCTTGGCGCCGTATGTGAAGGCGACCGGCGGCGGGATTTCCTGGATCAGCGAAGGCATTCCCGATTTCCGCCGCACCCGGCCGGGCCGCGATTCGGCCGGCAGTGGCTGGCTCGGCCTGACGCGCAACGAATCCTACGTCGTCACCGGCGTGAAGCAATTGCCGTTGCTGCCGGCACTGCTGTTCCTGCTGCTCTGCGCCGGCACGGTGATGCTCGCCTGGTGGCGCGAAGGCCGCTGATGCCCACAAGGTTTTTTTGGGCGCTCGGCATTCTAGCTGGCGTGTTTTTCCTTGTATCGGCTGAGCCGGCGGCCGCGCAAAACGAACCCTGCACGCTGCGCTGTACAACCATTCATCAATTCTTCGATGACGAGCTGGCCTCGATAATCCCGCTAACGTGCGACGCCGAAGCGAGGCGCTGCACCGGCAAGGGGGCATTGCGGATCAACGGCGAAAACGTCCCCACGTTGGTCACGGGCACGTTCGCGGGCATCGCCTTGATGCTCAAGATCGATACGGCTCATGGGGTACTGACCGGCGGCCGTCCGGTCGACACGATGGGCGCCGCACCCGACGGGACGTTTCAGGTCGTCCTGGGATCGGCTCCCGAACCACAAGCGAAACGCGTGGCACTGCGTTGGTTTATATTGAAAACTCCCTCGGGTCAGAACGTCCGCCTTGAACAGAATGTCGGCGGCCATCTCAACGTGCTGATCAACAATTATATGCCGGCGCCCAATGCTCCGGCCGGGCGGGCAGCGCCGCTTTAGACCTCGTGCATCGCCGCGTATTTGCCGCTACACTCTTCCCGTCAAAGTATTAAGGGGACCTCATCTATGCCGTTCGTCAGGCGCAATGCCGAAGCCAAAGTCGAAGCGGTGTACGCACATCCGGTCGAAGGGGCGAACGAAGAATTGCCTCACGGCCATCCCGACCTACTCGAATTCCTAGGGATCACCGCGCGCGCCATCATCGACGCCGATCCCTGGATCAAGGCGGACTTATCGCTCGCCCGCGTTACCGAAGATTTGCTGAGCATTCTGATGGAGCGCGGCGTGATTTCCTTCACCGATCTGCCGATCGGCGCACAGGAAAAGCTGATCGCACGCCAGGGCCTGCGTTCGTCGCAGCTGTCCTATGTACAAAGCCTGTTCGGGTCGAGCGAAGACAATATGCTCTAATTACTCGGCGGCCAGCTTCGGCGCCGGCGGCGACCAGCGCAGCACCGGGCTGCGCGCGGCGCGCGTCTCGTCCAGGCGACGGCGCGGTGTCAGGGTCGGGGAGGCCTTGAAGAACTCGACCTCTTTCGCTTTGGCTTTTGCGACCAGGCCCAGCATCAAATCGGCCAGTTGATCGAGCGAGGCGCGGCTTTCCGTTTCCGTCGGTTCGATCAGGAAGGCGCCATGCACGATGAGCGGGAAATACATCGTCATCGGATGCACGCCTTCGTCGATCATCGCCTTGGCGAAATCGAGGGTCGTCACACCGGTCTCGGCCAAGAAACGATCGTCGAACAGGACTTCGTGCATGCACGGCCCGGGATAGGACAAGGACAACGCGTTCTGTAACCGCTCGCGCAGATAATTGGCGTTGAGCACCGCGTCCGCCGAGGCTTGGCGCAATCCGTCGGATCCCATGCTCATCATGTAGCTGAGTGCGCGCACGAAGACGCCGAACTGGCCGTTGAAACCCTTCATGCGGCCGTAAGGTTGCGCACCGGACTGTTCTTCGGTTTCGACCAGACGGAAGCCGTCGCCATCCTTGACGACAAACGGCAACGGCGCAAAAGCCGCCAAGGCTTTGGACAATACCACCGGCCCCGCGCCCGGCCCGCCACCGCCATGCGGCGTCGAGAAGGTTTTGTGCAAATTGAGATGCATGGCATCGACGCCGAGATCGCCTGGCCGCACGCGGCCGACGATGGCGTTGAAATTGGCGCCGTCGCAATAGACGAAGCCGCCAGCGTCATGCACCGCGGCGCTGATCGCGACGATGTCGTCCTCGAACAGACCGCAAGTATTGGGGTTGGTGATCATGAAGGCGGCGACATCGGGACCGAGGCGCTTTTTGAGTGCCGCGAGATCGACGCGGCCGCCCTCGGTGCCCGGCACCGATTCGACCTCGTAGCCGCACATATGCGCGCTGGCCGGATTGGTGCCATGCGCGGATTCGGCGACCAGCACGACCTTGCGCGCATCGCCGCGCGCCTCAAGGGCGGCACGGATGGTCATCAGGCCGGTCAATTCGCCATGCGCGCCGGCAGCGGGCGACAGTGCGACCGCCGGCATGCCGGTCAAGGTCATCAGCCAATGGGCAAGTTCGTCCATCAACGCGAGCGCGCCCTGCACGCTGGATTGCGGCTGCAGCGGGTGCAGATCGGCGAGCCCGGGGGTGCGCGCCATTTTTTCGTTGAGGCGCGGATTGTGTTTCATCGTGCACGACCCGAGCGGATAGATGCCGGCATCGATCGCGTAATTGTTGCGGCTCATGCGGACGTAATGGCGCACGACCTGCGGCTCGGACAGGCCCGGCAGACCCATGGCTTTCTTGCGCTTGGCGACGCCTAAGCGATTGTCGTGCGCGGGAACGTCGGGCAGATCGACCGCCGTTCGTCCGGCCTTGTCCTGCTCGAAGATCAGCTTTTCTTCGAGATCGAGACCGCGATTGCCGGTGGTCGTGAAACTGACGGTCATTTGAGCACCTCGGTCAGGCCGTCCGCAAGGCGATCCATATCCTCGTCCGTCGTCATTTCCGTGGCCGCCACCAACAGCAGGTTCGCGAGCCCCTTGTCCTTCGGGAACAAACGCCCGCCCGGAACGCCGGCCAGGATGTCGCGTTTGGCCAACGCATCGACGACCTCGGTCGCGTTCTTCGGCAAGCGCAGGGTGAATTCATTGAAGAAGGTATCGTTGAGCAACTCGACACCTTTCAGGCTCCCCAGTTTCTTGGCGAGCACCGAAGCCTTGGCGTGATTGACCTCGGCCAAGCGCGTGAACCCGGCCTCACCCAGAAGCGTCAAATGGATCGTGAAGGCGAGCGCGCACAGGCCCGAATTCGTGCAGATGTTGCTCGTCGCCTTTTCGCGGCGGATATGTTGCTCGCGCGTCGACAAGGTCAGCACCCAGCCACGTTTGCCGTCAGCATCGATGGTTTCGCCGCAGAGGCGGCCCGGCATCTGGCGCAGGAATTTTTCGCGTACGGCGAACAGGCCGACATGCGGCCCACCAAAGCTCATCGGATTGCCGAGCGACTGGCCTTCGGCCGCAACGATATCGGCGCCCATATCGCCGGGCGACATTAGCGCACCCAACGACACGATTTCATTCACCACGACGACCAGCAAAGCGCCCTTAGCATGGCAGGCATCGGCCAAGGCTGAATAATCGCGCACGCGGCCGAACACATCGGGGTTCTGCACGATCACGCAGGACGTATCGGCATCGATTGTGGCAGATGCATCCTCGTTGCCACTCACATCGGCGGGGAGTGCCGCGATCTCGATATTCATGAAGCGCGCGCTGGTCTCGGTCACGTCACGGTAATGCGGATGCAGGCCGCCGGACAGTACGATCCGGTCACGGCGCGCCACCCGGCAGGCCATGAGGGCGGCTTCGGCGCAGGCCGTCGCGCCGTCGTACATGGACGCGTTCGCGATCTCCATGCCCGTGATGAGCGCGACTTGGGTCTGGAACTCGAACAGGGCCTGCAACGTGCCTTGCGAGATTTCCGGCTGATAGGGCGTATAGGAGGTCAGATACTCGCTGCGCTGGATCAGATGATCGACGCTGGCCGGCACATGGTGGAAATAATTCCCCGCCCCCAGAAAGAACGGCGCGGACGACGCACCCAGATTGCGGGCGGCGAACCTGCGGATACGGCGTTCGACTTCGATCTCGCCGGCATGGGCCGGCAGATCGACCGGTTTGTCGAGTAGCGCCGCGCTGGGCACGCCGCGATAGAGGTCCTCAACGCGGCCGACACCGATGGTCGCCAACATGGCGCGGCGATCCTCGTCGGTGAGCGGCAGATAACGCATTATTCGAGTCCCTTCACGAACTCCTTGTATTCTTTCGCATCCATCAGCGAGTCGAGTTCGGATTCATCGTCGATCTCGATCTTGAAGAACCAGCCATCACCGGTCGAATCCTCGTTCACCAGTTCGGGCTTGTCGTTCAGGGCCTCGTTGATCTCGACGATTTTACCGGAGATCGGCGCGTAAACTTCCGCCGCCGCCTTCACCGATTCGACCACCGCCGCCTGATCGCCCATGGCGAAGCTTTTGCCTTCGTCGGGCAATTCGACGAAAACCACATCACCTAATTGCCCTTGCGCGTAATCGGTGATGCCGACCGTGGCGACGTCGCCTTCAACGGCGACCCATTCGTGCTGGTCGGTATATTTCAATGCGGCCATGGCTGCTCCATTCAACCTTTGTGATAACGATGCGCGACAAACGGCAGTCGCGTGACCTTTGAGACGATTTTCTTGTCGCGTACGGAAATGGCAAGCGCGGTGCCGTCGGCGGCCGCGACCGTCGCAACATATCCCATGGCGATGGGGCGATCGATGGTCGGCCCGAACCCGCCGCTGGTGATCGTGCCTATGGCGGCACCGGACGCATCGGCGATATCGGCGTGATCGCGCACCGGCACGCGGCCTTCGGGCAGGATGCCGACGCGCTTGCGCAGCACCCCTTCAGCCAATTGTTTCTGGATGATTGCCGCGCCGGCAAAGCCGCCTTCGGTACGTCGACGTTTGCCGATCGACCAGGTCAATGCGGCCTCGACCGGTGTCGTCGTCAAATCGATATCGTGGCCGTACAGGCACAGCCCGGCTTCCAGCCGCAACGTATCGCGCGCACCGAGACCGGCGGGCTTCACGCGCGCATCCTTCAGCAAGGTCTGCGCCAGCGCTTCGGCCTGGGCATTGGGCGCGGAAATCTCTACCCCGTCCTCGCCGGTATAGCCCGAGCGCGACACCAGGCATTCGATCCCGGCGATGGTGAAGGGTGCCAAGCTCATGAAACTCAGCTTGGCGATGCCCGGGCAGAGGCCGTCCATCACCGCGATCGCCGCCGGGCCCTGCAACGCGATCAACGCGCGGTCGTCCAGAATTTCGAGGCGGCAATCCTTCGGCAGCGCGGCCGCGATATGGGCGTAGTCGGCGTCCTTGCAGGCGGCATTCACGACCAGAAACAAATGCCCATCGCGCCTGGTGACCATCAGATCGTCGATGATGCCGCCGGCATCGTTGGTCAGCTGGGTATAGCGGGTATGGTCAAGCGCGAGCCCCTGGATATCGCCGGGCACCAGCGCCTCAATGGCCTTGGCTGCGTTCGCGCCATGGATGCGCGCCTGGCCCATATGACCGACATCGAATAGACCGGCCGCCGCCCGCGTGTGACGATGTTCGGCGAGGATGCCGCTCGGATATTGCACCGGCATCGCATAGCCGGCGAACGGCACCATCTTCGCACCGAGGCCGACATGAAGCGCATGAAGCGCGGTTTGGTGGAGACCGTTCATATCGCTCAACCTTACGGATTCGGATGAACGGTGCAATGACGGAACACGCTGCCCAAGCGATTCGCGTGCGTCCCAATTTACCGTACGTGGATAAGATTGGGCAGTGTTAGCGGAACAGACGTCCGGACGTTCGGCTGCGGTTTTCGCGGAGCTGCTCGTCGGTCAACACGAAGCCCACGAAAATCTGCACGCTTTCGCCGCGCCGTTTTTCGTTCAGGGGAACGCGGATCTCGATGTTCGTGTCGGTCACATCAACCTGGGTACGGGCCGCTGACGTTTCGACGGTGCGCGAGAAGTCCGCCCGGCCCTCCGGGCTCGGATAGAACTCGGGCATGGCGACGAAATAATTGACCGTCATCTTAAATCCGCTCAGCGCGGGACCCGGCGTTATGATGAACCGCGGACGCAGCCCGAGCTTGACCGCCTTGTACGTCGTCTCGACGGTGGTCTTACCCTTTTTGTCGACTTCATAGGAGCAATCGCCCTCGACGCCGATCAGGCGCGCCTCATAGACGATATCGGCGATGTCGCGTCCCGGGCCCTCGCGATAGACCGTGATGCGGTTAGCGTCCTCCAGGATCGATGCGGTCGGACAACTGGGCGGCACGATCTTCGAGCCGAAGAGTCCGGTATCCGAACAGCCGGTCAGCGCGGCCAGGCCGACCGCCGCAACGATCAGGAAACGAACGCGCGTCACAACGAGTTGTGCGTGCCGTCGCAGTACGGCTTGGTCGCCGACATTTTGCATCCACAGAGCCAAATGGTTTCGTCCTTCTCCGCGACTTTGATCATGGGCCTGAGGTCGGTCACCTTGTGGCTGCCGTCGCAGACCGGCTGCTGCTTGGAGAGACCGCACGAACACCACGCATAACGTTCGCCCGCCTTGATGACTTTCTCAAAGGGGGCTTTCTGAGCAACGACTGGTTCAGCCATAAGTGAGCACTCCGGCAATCTATTCAGCCAGTTTTACTGGTCTGAGGCGGAGTCTAGTGGAGCTACCTTGGCCCGACAAGGCAGCAGACTGGGCGGCGAAAGTCCGTTCAGCGGATGTCGTATAAGGCCGCCGCCAGACGGGCGAGTGCCCGGGCCCGGCCCGACGCATCGGTGATGCCCTTGGCCACTATGAGGCCGCGATCGACGGCGGCGCGCGCCAAATCGCCCTCGCCCGCCGCGATTCGCTCACCCGCAACATCGGCCAGCATCCAGACCTGATCGAAACTGCTGATCATCTGACGCGTCGCACGATTGGCCATTTCCGTCGTCGCCTCGGCATCGGCCGTCATCGACATGCGCGATTGCCCGTTCGCGACGGACCACAGCACAAAGGCGCGGAGCTGATCGTTTTCCATCGACCTGGTGGCCTCGATCGCGCGCGTGAATGCCTTTTCACCGTAGCGGCCGCCAATCTCCACCAGCGCCAGCGCGATCTGTCCCGCCGCATATGAACGTGCATAAGGCAAATCGATGCCACGCGTCAGGCGCAATGCGTAACCGACCAGGGCGAACGCCTTTTCCTCTTCGCCGCGCCGCGCCATCTCAGCCGCCACCCGGCCCAAGGCGGCGGCCTTGTAACGATCCGTCTCGATGCGGCCGGCCGTCGCCAACGCATCATCCGAATTGCCGGCCTTCGCCTGCGCCTTGGAGACGCTCAGTAAAACCGCCGTGCGATCGTCATCGCCGCCGATCTCGCTCAATAACGTCAGCGCGCGGTCCGGTTGGCCCATTTCGGCATAGGCCTGCGCGACGTGCCGCATGGCGACACCCCGCTCGCCGGCACTGCTGAAATTTTTGGGCGTGCGGATGATCGTCTGCAGATCGACCAGAACCGTCTGCGCGCGCTTCTCGTTGCCCGCCTTGGCGATGGCGGCGGCCATTTGCGCATCGAAGGTGACGCGTTTGAGCATGTCATCCAGACCGCGCGCTTCCTTGATGATCGTCTCGGCGGTCTGTTGCGCGTCCGGCTTGCGGTCCTTGACGATCATGACCTCGACCACGGCCGACATCGCCTCCAGCCGCTTGCTGAGATCCGGGATCAATTCCGCGACCTCGCGCGATTCCTTCACGCGGTCCTGCTGGGCTAGCGCCCGCGAGATATCGCGCAGCGCCACGATGATCAGGCGGGCGTCGCCGATGCGGCGCACCGTCGAGATCGCTTCGTCGATCAAACCCGCCTTGGCCTGGCTGACCAAGATCTCACCATAAGCCCAGTCACGCAGTTCGGGCTTGAAGATTGCCTTGGCGCTTTCGACCGCTTCGCTCAGCAGGCAACGTTCGTCTGGGGCGGCGAAGCAGCCCGATGCGTCGCGCGTCGGATCGGCGCGCTCGCGTTCGCTGTCGTCTTTCAGCAACTTACGCGTCTCTTCGCGCTCCATCAGCGCCTTGCGCGCCGCCGCGATCTTTTCGTCGCGCGCGGTTTCGAGTTTTTGCAGCATATTGCCGACCCGATCCTGGGTCTCCATATGCTCGGCGAGTTCCTTGGAAATCTTGCCGTCGGGGTTACGACCCATGACGCGCTGATAGGCCTCGACCGCGTCGCGCAGATTCTCACTCATGCGGCCGTCGATCTCGCCGGAATAGAATCCCAACTTGGTGAGCATATCTTGGATGTGGTGCACCAACTCGCTGGGTGCGCCGATCTCGCCGCCAGGGCGATTGTTGAAATCGTCGCGCGGTGCCGCGCTCGCTGGACCGGGAGCGGCGCTCACCAGGGCGACAAACGCGACGAACAGCAGCGACAGGCGACGACGATCGATCATGGCTGGATATTATTCTATTCCCATTTCTTAACAATTGGGATAATCCGCGAACCATGAATGACGCTGATCCCAATGACAATTCCGTGGAACTGTTCACCGACGGCGCCTGCAGCGGCAATCCGGGGCCGGGCGGCTGGGGCGCGATCCTGCGCTGGCGCGGCCAGGAACGCGAATTGTCGGGCGGCGCCCCCGAGACGACCAACAACCGCATGGAAATGGAGGGGGTCATCCAGGGTCTCGAAGCGCTCAAGAAGCGGACCCATGTGATCGTCTACACCGACAGCCAATATGTGCAGCGCGGCATGAGCGAGTGGCTCAAAGGCTGGAAGGCGAAGGACTTCAAGGTCAAAGGCGGCGGCTATCGCCCCAATCACGATCTGTGGCGCAAGCTCGATGCCCTCGCTCAGATGCACGATGTCGAATGGCGCTGGGTGCGCGGCCATTCCGGCCATCCCGAGAACGAGCGCGCCGACAAGTTGGCAACCGACGCCGCGAAAGCCGCGAGACGTTAGACGCTAATCGCGATCCGGCTTCTTCATAAAATATTCGAAGCTTTTGATGACGCCGCGCAGCGTGCGGACCTCTTGCTCAGTCGGCTGCGCGCGCTGCAATAGGTTTCGCAGGTTGCGCGCCATGATCGGACGTTTTTCGCGCACATGAAAAAAGCCCGATTGATCGAGCGCCCCTTCGAGATGCTCGAACAGGCCGACCATCTCTTCTTTGGTCGCCGGACGCGTGTCTTCCGGGATGCGCATATCCACTGTCAGGGCAGATGATGCCGCCATCTGCCATTCCCACGATACGATCAGCACGGCCTGGGCAAGATTGAGCGAACTGAACGCCGGGTTCAGCGGCGCCGTGATCACGTGATCGGCGAGCGCGATATCGTCGTTGTGCAGGCCCTTGGCCTCACCGCCGAAGATGACGCCGCATTTGTGCGTCGCGGCCGCGACGCGGATTTCGCGCGCCGCCTCGCCCGGGGTTACCACGCGCTTTGTCATGGCGCGATCGCGCGCCGTGGTGGCGTAAACGAGCGTCAGGTCGGCGATGGCCTCGGCGGTCGTCGCGAACACACGGGTATTATCGATAACCACCGCGGCGCCGGCGGAGTTGGCGACAGCCGCGGCACTCGGCCAGCCGTCGCGCGGGCGCACGAGGCGCAGATCGGTCAGCCCACAATTGAGCATGGCGCGCGCCGCCATGCCGATATTTTCACCCAATTGGGGCGCCACCAAGATAACGGCAGGCGCATCGCCCTCGGTGAGCAGCGGCTGAGTACGGTCGGTGCCGGACAAGGTCAGGCGCGTTTCTTGGGCAGCGCCACGATGGGCGCCGTGCCGCGCGTCTTCAGCAGCCGGTAATCGATGGCGTCGCGCAGCGCGTTGAACGAGGCATCGATGATGTTGGTCGACACGCCGACCGTCCACCAGCGTTCACCCGCGCCATCCGCGCTTTCGATCATGACCCGGGTGACCGCGCCGGTCGCTTCGGTCGGTGTCAGGATGCGGACCTTGTAATCCACTAGGCGCACATCGGCGACTTCCGGATAGACCTGCAACAGCACGGCGCGCAGCGCGGTATCGAGCGCATTCACCGGGCCGTTACCTTCGGCGACCGTCATATGCTGTTCGCCGGCGACCTCGATCTTGATGGTCGCTTCCGAAAGCGTGACCAGTTCGCCTTTGGCGTTCCAGCGCCGTTCGTCGATGACGCGGAAGCTGATCAGCTTGAAGAATTCCGGCACGGTCGCCAGCGCACGGCGCGCCAGCAACTCGAAACTCGCTTCCGCGCCGTCATAGGCATAGCCGTTGAATTCGCGCGCCTTCACGTCATCCAGCAACTGCATGACCTTGGGATCGTTCGGATCGATGTCGAGGCCGAAGTCGCGGAAATTGGCGAGCACATTGGCGCGTCCCGATTGATCCGACATGACGATATGGCGGCGATTGCCGACCAGATCGGGCTGCACGTGCTCGTAGGAACGCGGATCTTTCTCAACCGCTGAAACGTGCAAGCCGCCCTTATGCGCGAAGGCGCGTTCGCCGACATAGGGCGCGCTGCGGTCGGGCGCCCGATTGAGCTTTTCGTCGAGCGCGTGACTGACCTGCGCCAGGCGTTTCAAATTCTCCGGCGTGATCCCTGTCTCGAAACCCATCTTGAGCATCAGCGACGGAATGATCGAAATCAGATTGGCATTGCCGCAACGTTCGCCGAGCCCGTTGAGCGTGCCCTGCACCTGGCGCACGCCGGCGCGGACAGCGGCCAGGGAATTCGCCACCGCGTTGCCGGTATCGTCATGGCAATGGATGCCGAGCCGGTCGCCCGGGATATGCTTGGCGATCTCGCCCACGATGCGCTCGACCTCGTGCGGCAAAGTTCCGCCGTTGGTGTCGCACAGCACGATCCAGCGCGCCCCGGCGTCAAACGCCGCCTTCAGGCAGGCCAAGGTGAATTCGGGGTTTTCCTTGTAACCGTCGAAAAAATGTTCGGCATCGAACACGACCTCTTCGGTTTGGCGCACGACATGCGCAACCGAGTCAGAAATCATGCGGATGTTTTCTTCGAGACTGACGCCGAGCGCGATCTTGGCGTGGAAATCCCACGTCTTGCCGACGACAGTCACAACCTTGGTCTTGGGCGCCATGATCGCGCGCAGACCCGGATCGTTATCGGCGCTGCGGCCCGCGCGGCGCGTCATGCCGAACGCGGTCAGGCGCGCGTGTTCGAGTTTCGGCGGATCGGCGAAGAACGCATCGTCGGTCGGATTGGCGCCCGGCCAGCCGCCCTCGACATAGTCGATGCCGAGGCGATCGAGCAGCCCGGCGATCTCCGCCTTATCGCTGGCGGAGAAATCGACGCCTTGCGTCTGCGCGCCGTCGCGCAGTGTGCTGTCGAACAAATAGATGCGCTCGCCCATCTCGGGTCCCAGGTTCCAAAAAGGCTACGAAAGGAGCGGGAGAATGCACAAATCACCCGGAAACCTCAAGAATTTCCGGATTTTAGCGGATTTCGCCCGAGTTATCGAACCAAGGTCAGCCGGTCGCCCTCGACCCGCCAGGACGCGAGCCGTGAGAGGAAGCTCATGCCGAGCAGCGAAGTGCCCATCGGCGCCTCATTGACTGAGGCGCGGACGTCATCCACGGCGATGGGGCCGATTTCGACTTTCTTAAGGCGCACCGGCGCGCCCCGGACCACGCCGTTCGCCGTCTGATAGGTACGGTCGAACATAAGCGCGGCACGGTCCAGACCCAGCCGTTCGGCATCGCGCAGCGACAAGGTCACATCGCTGGCGCCGCTATCGACCATGAACTGGATGGGCTTGCCGTCCACCAGGACGTCCACCATGAAATGCCCGTTGGAACTGGCGCGGAACGACATCGTGTTCTCGTCCTGCAATCCCATCGAGGGCATCAGCTCGGACAGCATCTTGCGCCCGAAGCGCGCCGCCTCGTCCTTCATGCCATAGACAATGAGCAGCACCGCAGCGATGGCGATCCAGGCGGTGGCATATTTGAACATCGTCCCGCCGGCCCCGCGCCGCCGCGCGATCAGGCCGGAGACCAGCAAGACGACGAAAGACAGGCTGATAACGATCTCGGCGATCGTTGCCCCGTCGGAAAGTTTGTCGGACCACATGGGCGGATGATCCCGACATGCCCCCCATGCCGTCAAGCGCCAAGCGTGCGTTTACGCCGCACGCGACGGCGTGTAAGGTCGATCCATGGCGTCATCGCGCTTTGCATCCTATTTCGGCGGCGTCGGCAAAGCTCTGTCGGTCCGCGATTACCGTATTTACTGGATCGGCCAGCTCGTCTCGGTGCAGGGCACCTGGATGAACCGTGTCGCTTCGGGCGTGCTGATGTATCACATCACGCAATCGTCCGCCTGGCTCGGCGCGGTGGCCTTCCTCTATTTCATCCCGCTCTGTCTCATCGGCCCGATCGCCGGCCCGATCGCCGACAATGTCGGCTATCGCCGCACCGCCATGGCCAGCATGGTCGTCGCCGTCGTGATTGCTTTCCTGATGGCCGGGCTCACCTACTACGATCTGATGACCCCCTATATCCTGGGCGGGCTGATCCTCATCCAAGGGCTCGGCCATGCCTTCGATTTCCCCGCACGCCAGGTCCTGATCCAGTTATTGGTCGGGCGCGAGAACATGCCCGCCGCCATCGCCCTTAATACGACGACGTTCAACGGCGCGGCCCTGACCGGCCCCGCCATTGCCGCTGTCGTGCTGAGCTATGGCCAGACAGTCATCGGCGATGCCGCCCCCGCGCTGTGCTTCGCCACCTATGGGTTCGCCTCGGCGTGGTTCATCATCTCGCTCCTGCGTATCCGCGCGCGCGACGAGCCGCGCCGGGCAACAACCGCGGCGCAGCTTTATGGCGAATTGCTGGAAGGCTTCGCCTATATCCGCGGCCATGAGACGATCCGCACCATCCTCATCCTCTGGGTGGTCGCCTCGTTCTTTGTGCGCGCCTATGTCGATCTATTACCCGGCATCGCCGCGGCTGTGTTCGGCCAAGGCGTCGGCGGGTTGGGTATCCTGCTTGCCGCATCAGGCGCCGGTGCGCTGGTGCTGTCCATTATCATGGCGGTGCGCGGCTCGGTCAAAGGCATGCCGCGGCTGCTGGTCATCAGCATCGTCATCGACGCCATTGCCATTCTTGTTTTCTCCGCCACGCCCAATTTTTGGATCGCGACCGCGATGATGGTAATCGCCGGCGGCTTCGTCGTGACGGCCGCCGTCAGCGCGCAGACCCTGGTACAGGCCAC
Organism: Rhodospirillaceae bacterium; assembly: GCA_947467145.1. Lineage (GTDB taxonomy): Bacteria > Pseudomonadota > Alphaproteobacteria > Rhodospirillales > UBA2165 > CANIGJ01. The sequence continues at coordinate 138,384 of CANIGJ010000001.1, forward strand.
CGTCGATCTCAATTATCGCGGCCGCGTCCTCGCGGTCTATCTTTCCTTGGTGCCGAGCGCGCAATCCATCGGCGCTTTCGTCATCGGCTGGATCGCGGAGCGCACCGGTCTATCCTTCGGCGTCGCCGCCGGCGCGGTTGTCACCTTGATCGTCGCACTGTTCTTGGGGCCATCGATCTGGCGCCGCGCGAAGGAAATCGAGACACAGGCCACCGGCCCCATCGGCGGCGGCCATGGTGCGGCCCATGGGCCGGCAACTGAAACGAAATCTAATAACTAAGATCGATCAGCCGCGTCGCCAGCTCGTGCCGCCGGGGCCGTCCTCGAGCACGATCCCCGCATCCGACAGTTCCTTACGGATGCGATCGGCCTCGGCGAAGTTCTTCGCCGTGCGTGCGTCCAGACGATTTTGAATCGCGGTTGCGATATCGGCATCGGATAAGCCACCACCCGCCCCCGCCGGTTGCCATTTGAACCACGCTTCCGGATCGGCCTGCAGCAGACCGAGCACCGCACCGCCGGCGCGTAACTGATCCGCACCGATCCCTGAACGATTCATCTCGCTCGCGATTTCATGCAAGGCGGCAATCGCCAGCGGCGTATTGAGATCGTCCTGCAACGCGGCAATGACTTTGGTATCGGCATCGGCGCTGCCCGACCCGTTCGCGCGGCGCAACGCGCCGTACCAACGATCCAATTCCTGCTTGGCTTCGGCAAGACCGGCCTTGGTGAAATCGAGCGGCTGACGGTAGTGCGTCTTGAGCAGCAGCAGGCGGATCGCCTCGCCCGGATATTCGGCGAGCAGATCGTGCACGGTATAGAAATTGCCGAGGCTCTTCGACATCTTCTCGCCTTCGACCATCAGATGGCCGTTATGCATCCACACCTTAGCGAAAGTATCCGGCCCGTGTGCGCAAGTACTTTGTGCGATCTCGTTCTCATGATGCGGGAAGACGAGATCGATACCGCCGCCGTGGATATCGAAGCTGGCGCCCAGATGCTTTTCCGACATGGCCGAGCATTCGAGATGCCAGCCCGGACGGCCGCGGCCCCACGGGCTATCCCAGCCCGGCTCGTCCGCCGCCGAAGGTTTCCACAGCACGAAATCAGCCGGGTCTTTCTTGTAGGGCGCCACTTCGACGCGCGCACCGGCGATCTGTTCGTCGCGATCGCGTCGCGCCAACCGGCCGTACGCCGGCATCGAGGGCACGTTGAACAGCACATGCTGCTCGTTGAAATAGGCGTGGCCTTTGGCGATCAGGCCCTCGGTCAGCGCGATCATCTCGCCGATATGTTGGGTCGCACGCGGCTCCACCGTTGGCGACAGAGCCCCCAGCGCGCCCATATCCTCATGATAGGCCCGGGTCGTGCGTTCCGTGATCGAGCCGATGGGCTCGTTAGCGGCTCTCGCTGCGACAATGATCTTGTCGTCGACATCGGTGATGTTGCGCGCGTAGGTGACGTGGCTTTCGCCATAGGTCTGGCGCAGCAACCGGAACAGCACGTCGAATAAGACGACAGGGCGCGCATTGCCGATATGGGCGTAGTCGTAGACCGTCGGCCCGCAGACATACATCCGCACGTTCGTAGGATCGAGCGGCGTCAGCTCTTCCGTCTTACGACTGAGCGTGTTGTGCAGACGAAGGGCCATGATCTCAGACTAAATTGGTGAAGCCGTTGGTGATCGGATAACGCCGATCGCGCCCGAAGGCGCGCGACGTGATCTTCACGCCCGGCGGCGCTTGGCGCCGCTTGTACTCCGCGCGGTCCAGCATGCGCCAGACACGGCGCACGGTTTCAGGATCGTAGCCGTCGGCGACGATATCGGCGATATCGCGCTCGCCTTCGATCAGGCCGGCCAGGATCGCATCCAGCACCGGATAAGGCGGCAGGCTGTCCTCGTCATATTGATCGGGGCGCAGTTCCGCCGACGGGCGCTTGGTGATGACGCGTTCAGGGATGACGCGGCCCTTGGGCCCAAGCGCGCCTTTGGGATGTACCTGATTGCGCCAGTCCGACAGCTTGAACACGGTCGTTTTGTAGACGTCCTTCAGCACAGAAAAGCCGCCGCACATATCGCCATAGAGCGTGGCGTAGCCGACCGACATTTCCGATTTGTTGCCCGTGGTCAGCGCCATATGACCGAGCTTGTTGGAGATCGCCATGACGATCAGGCCACGGATGCGCGCCTGGATATTTTCCTCGGTCGTGTCGGCATTGCGCCCGGTGAAGACCGGTTTCAGCATAGCGCCGAACGCATCCATCGCCTGACTGATCGGGATGATTTCGTATTTGATGCCGAGCAGTTGCGCCGTCTCCGCGGCATCGTCGAGGCTTTCCTGCGAGGTATAAGGCGACGGCATCATCACGCCGAAGATCTTGTCGGCGCCGATGGCGTCCGCCGCCACTGCCGCCGATATCGCGGAATCGATGCCGCCCGACAGGCCGAGCACCACACCCGGGAAACGGTTCTTGGTGACGTAATCGCGCAAGCCCAGGACCATGGCGCGATAGATCGAGCCGAGGTCGGCGCGGCTGCCATTGTCGCCCTTGTCGATGTCGCCGCTCTCGCAAACCCAACCGGCGCTGCCCCGCGTCCACTGCGTCAACGAGACACTTTCGTCCCACGCCGGCGCTTGTGCGCGCAAGGAACGGTCGGCGCCAAGCACGAAGGAGCGGCCGTCAAACACCAATTCGTCCTGCCCGCCCACCTGGTTCACATAGATAAGCGGCAGCTTCGATTCGGTGACGCGCGCAACGGCGAGATTGAGCCGCATGTCCGATTTATCGATCTCGAACGGCGAGCCGTTGATGACGATCAGGATTTCGGCGCCCGATTCGTCCAGGCACTCGCTCACGTCGGGTTGCCACATATCCTCGCAGACCATGACGCCGAGCCGCACGCCCTTGAATTGCATCGGGCCGGGTGCGGGGCCGCGCGCGAACACGCGGTCTTCGTCGAACACGCCGTAGGTCGGCAACAGATGCTTATAGCGCTGAGTGACGATCTTGCCGCCCTCGATCAACAAGGCGGCGTTATAGAGCTTGTCGCCTTCGCGCCAGGGTGCGCCGAGCAGGACGGCCGGGCCGCCGTCGGCGGTCTCGGCGGCAAAGGCCGCCACCTGATCGGCGATGCGGCGCTGGAAAGCTGGCTTTAGCACCAGATCTTCGGGCGGATAGCCGCAGACCGACAATTCACCGGTCACCATGAGATCGGCGCCCAGTTTGGCGGCTTCGGCGCGGGCAGCACGGATCGCACGGAGATTACCGTCCACGTCGCCGACAGTCGGGTTGAGCTGGGCCAAAGCGATGGCAAGGCGGTCTGTCATGGGGAAGCATTAGAGATGCGGTGCCCGGTCTGTCAACGTCGCACCAAATGGGGTATCAAAATGCCTATGTCAGATGAGCCCCGTAATCCGCCGCAAAATCGGCCCGCGGCGTCCCGCACGCCCCGCGTCGTATCCTTGCGCCATCCCGGCGGCGCCGCACCCAAGCCAGCCGCTCCGGCCGCCCAACCGCCTGCGTCGGCACAAGCTGCGCCCGCCCCAGCCGCGGCACCCGGTACGGACTCCATCGCCGCCCACAGCCGGCTGCTGGTCAGCACCTTCACCGAGCGGCTGAAAAGCGAGGTCGCGCGGCGCGGCGGGCGGCTCTATACCGAAGATATCGACCGCATCGCCGGCGAACTCGACGGCAAACGCGCGCAGCTTGAAGCCGTGTTCCGCAAAACCTTCGAGACTTACGTGCAGGCGCGCGAGCGCGCCGCCTTCGATCACGCGCGCGAATTCCCCTTCGACCGGCTGATCGTGAACACCTTCGCCGAGCTGTTTGCGGCCAAGCGCGCCGAGGCGGACGGCGAGGATCGGGTGACGCGCAAGGTGCTGCCCGGTTTCTTCATGGCGCTCGACCGCATGTTGCCGCCCGAACGCCTCGCCGAATATCAGGAGCGTTGCCGCAAGATCGTCGACCGCATCGCCGGCAGCGACGAGAACGCCTTCGACTGGCGCAGCCTCTATGCCGACGCGGACGCCAACATCTTGCTGATCGATGCGCTGGCGGCGTTGGTACCGCATTTCGAAGCCTACGAGAAACGACGCAACTGGTTCCTGCCGCTGGTCAACGACAACCTGCAGATGGACGCCAACGATACGTGGGAACTTAGCCCACGTGGCTTCATCAACCTGACGCTCGCCATGTTTCAGCCGCTGCGCAATGAGCTGGGCGATATCGCCGGGCGCGCGCGCTTGATGGACCGCTACGGCCCTGCCGATTTGCAAAACCTGCAGCGTATCATCGACAAGATGTGGGGCCCGTCATCATCCCTGACAGCGGGCCGCTGACACCTTTCGTCGATCAGTAGGCCAGGCTAATAAGAGAGGCCGGCGCGTGCGTAGAGCTTGCAGGCATTGTCCCATAGCAGCTTGCGCCGGCGCGTCTGCTCCATCTCCCACTCAAACGTGGTGTCGACCGCAACGGGGAACCAAGCTTCGGCGTGCGGATAATCCGACGCGTACATCAAGATATCCTCGCCGAGATAATCGATCGCCTGATTGGTGAGCTTGCCGCCCTCGGGGATTTCGATGCTCTGGAAATAGCGCCCACTCAGCACATATTCGCTGGGCTTCATCTTCAGATCGGCGATGGCCGATTTAATCGTGTGCGCATGTTCGTCGATGCGCGTCATCCAGAACGGTAGCCAGCTGTGCCCGGCTTCCAACGTGCCGATGCGGATGCGCGGATAACGGTCCATGATGCCGGCGCCGATCAACGACGCCATGTTGCGCATCCCGCACCATGGATGCGCGCTTGAGCGTTGCAGCCAGAGGTTACCCCAATTGTCGAGACCACCCGGCGCGTAGGGCGGCATGACGGTGAAGGTGTGCAGCGCGATGGCGAGATCGTGCTCCTGCGCCTCCGCCCAGACCGGCTCAAGATTCGGATGATCGAGCGGCATATCGACCGGCGCATAAACCATGATCGCCCAGGCCCAACGCGACTTACCCCATTTCTTGATCTCGGCCACGCTGCCCGGAATATCACGCGCGCTGCAGAGGATGATACCGCCCAAACGATCCGGGTACGGCTTGCAGTAATCTTCCATCCATTGGTGATAGGCGCGATACATGCCCATTTCGAGGACGAGGTCATTGTCGGCGGTGAAACTGCCGAACCAGCCGGACGGCAGCATCAGGTTCACATCGACGCCTTCGAGATCCATGTCCTTGATGCGCTCGGCCGGATTGTCTTCCAGCAGCGGCGACGGTGCGGCGCGATGCGCACCCGTGAAGCCCGCCATGTAGCCTTTCTGCGCGACGGCTTCGGCGGTGCCGAGACGGCGCTCATATTTGCGCACACCCTTGCGATAGCTCGTATGGCCGCCCTTGCCGGTCGCCTTCAACGGCTCCCACGCTTTCAGGCGCTCCTTGATATCGGCGGTCGTGTAGCGCTCCAGGATGTCGGCATGCGGTCCCACATGCGTATCCGAATCGAAAACCTTGAATCCATTGCGTGCCATCGGTGCCTCTCTTATTTTCTAGATGTTCAGAGCGTGCCGCCTTGGGCACGCTTGTATTTTTCGAGCGCCGCCTTGCCGAAATAGCGCTCCTCAAGTTCGCGTTGCTTTTCCAAACCTTCGTCGTTCGGTCCCGTGCCCATCGGCGGCATCGGCTTCTTGCCTTTACGGCTCGCCTGGAAATCCTCCCAGGCCGCGATCTCGCGATCCTGGAAATCGTTCAAGAAATCCCACAGGGCGGCGCGCATCACCGAATGCGTGAAGCCTGGATACCACGCGATGGTGACGCCAAGATCGAGATGTTCTTTCAGGCCGAGCGTGCGCGGCAGCCGCCCCTTCATGAAGGAGAACGGCCCTTTGAGCCGCTTGCGGGCTTCTTTCACCTCGTCGATGGAATGCGGCGATTCGAGCTGCACCCAATCGACACCCGCGACCTCCTGATACGCGACCATGCGCGCCAGACAATCATCCCAGCTGCTGTTGGCGGCATCGCGCGCATAACATTGCGCCATGATGACGAAATTGGGATCGAGTTCATTCTTCATATCGACCGCGGCGCGATAGCGCGTGAGCGCCTGATCCATCGCCACGACCTCGAGCCCTGCGCTTTGCGTCGTGCGTTTGCCTTCGATGGGCTGATCGTCGATGCGCACGCCGGCCAGCCCCGCCTTGATGCATTCGCGCACCAGCCGGCGCACGGCCATGATGCCGCCATGACCGGTGTCGCCATCGACCATGATCGGCATGGTGCAATTGTTGGCGATCCAGCCGGCGATCTGCACGCATTCGGTCATGGTCGCCGTGCCGACATCGCCGAGCCCGGTCAGGCCGCCGACGACGGCGCTGGTGCCGACGAACGCCGCCTCGCAGCCGGCCTCTTCCATCAGGCGCGCATGCCCGGCCGACGGCGGATGCATCATCGCCAGGACCTTGTCCTTGCGGTGAATAAGTTGATTCAGCCGATAGCTGGCCGAGCCTTGATCGTTCACTCGCCTCTCCTCTTTCATTTCATTATATGAAATGATATTTTATTATATGTAAGATCATCCTGCCGCAGCCGAAATGAGTCAAGTTTGGACGCTGAAAATCCAAAAGACGGATCGACCTATAGCTATTCCACGCTTGATCGCGCCATCGGCATCTTGGGCGTGTTCGACCGCAAGAATCCCGAGCTGAGCCTGACGGCCGTCATGGAGCGCTCGGGGCTGCACAAGGTGACGGTGTTCCGCTTCCTGGCGGCCCTCGCTCAACACGGGCTGATCTATAAGAATCCCGAGACGGGCCTCTATAGCCTCGGCAACGCCCTTATCTCGCTGGGCGAGATCGCCAAGGCGCGCCCCGGAATCGGCTCGCAGGCGCTGCCGGTCATGCGCCGCATCGGTCAGACCCTGCACGAAAACGTCGCGTTGAACTTGCGCGAAGGCGACTTCCAGCGCCGCATCCAAACCGTGGAAGCCGCCGAAGGCGCGGTCCAGGCCATGTTGCCGCTGGGCCTGCTGGCGCCGCTGTATGTCGCCACGGCGGGCCGTGCGATGCTCGCCGCCCTACCGGATAGCGAACTGAACGACTATCTCGCGCGCACGAATCTGGAACAACAGACCGCGAACACCATCGCCGATGAAGCGCTGCTGCGGGCGGATATCGCGAAAGTCAGGCAACAAGGCTACGCGGAAACCTTCAAGGGGCCGAGCAGCGGCGCCGCGGGCGTCGCCGCCGTCATCCGCGACGGATCCAACGAGCCGATTGCCACCTTGTCGGTGACCATCCCCGCCTATCGCTACAGCCAGGCGCTCCGCACGAGCACGATCGCGGCCGTGATCACAGGTGCGAACGAAATCGCCGCCCTCATGGGCTACTTCCAGGAGATATCTTCCAAGATCGCGCCATAGGGCGACATGCTGCCCGTCTCGACCTTGATATCCTTGGTATGGACGAACGTCGCCGGATAGGCGCTGACCACCATGTTGTAGGCCTTCTCGTTGATGCGATCCAAGGCTTGACGGTAGGTCGCCTTGCGCTTGATCGGATCCATCGTATTCTCGCCGTCGAAGCGCAGCTTGAACATCACGTCGTCGCCCGCCATGTCGCGCGGGCCGTCGTCGTAATAGAAGCTCATCATGATGCCGACATCGGCCATGCCGAGGAAGCTGAAGGTGTGCAGCAACACGTTGATCTTGCCGTCTTCCTGCAGCTTGCGATAGGCGACCGACGGTACGCTCTGCACGTTGGCCTTGATGCCGATCTCGTGCAGATAGCCGCTGATCCCTTCAGCGATGGAGCGCACGCGCGGCGTCGCCGTCAGCGTCATCTCGAAACCGTTGGCATAGCCCGCTTCGGCCAATAGCTTCTTAGCGGCGGCCGGATCGTAGCTCGGCACTTTCTTGGTGCCTTCGCAGCCGAACATACGCGGATCGCACATGAAATCGTGCGTACCGCTGCCGTCGGAGCCGGCGATCAAAGCCTTGGACAGCGACTTGCGATCGATCGCCATTTCGATGGCTTGGCGGACCTTCACGTTCGTCAATGCCGGCACGCCGGAGCGGCCCTTCGCATCCATCAGCATATAGACGACGAGCAGGTTCTGGTTCGACGTGACGGCGAGGTTCGGATCTTTCTCCAGATCGTCGGTCTGATCCTTTTCCAAGCCCTGGATGAGATCGATGCCACCGACCTTGAGTTGCGCGACGCGGGTTTGCGAATCCGGAATTCCGACCGCGACGAACCGCTTCACGTTCGATGCCTTGTGCCAATCGCCGACCGGCCTGTACGCATCCCAGCGCTCCATCACCGCGCCCTTGTTGCGATCGAACTCGACAACGCGGTACGGCCCGCTGCCGACCGGCTTCTGGCCGAAGGTCTCGCGGTTCTCCAGCTTCGCGTGGATATGCTTCGGATAAATGTCGGTATTGGCGATCTGCCAAAGGTCCATCGTATTGATGGCCTTGGCGGTGTAACGCACGCTGTTGGGACCGACCTTTTCGACCGCCTGCAGCCAGACGTGGTTGTCCTTGTTGCGCAAGGTCGTCTTGGGATCGAGGATCCAGTCATAAAGGGCGACGACATCGTCGGCAGTAACTTTTTCGCCATCGTGCCAGCGCTGGTCGTCGCGCATCTCCATTTCGACAACGGTATCGCTGACGCGCTTGAAGGATTTCGCCAGCAGCGGCTTGAACTCGCCCGCGCGGTCGTCGTAGCGGATGACGTTGTCGAAGACCGATCCAGTGACGAAGCTCGTCTCCTGTTTCGGATCGAAGATGCTGTCGACCACGCGGATGGGATCGAGCAGGCCGACCCGCAGCGTATCCTTGGATTTTTGCGCGAAGGCCGGCGCGGCCGCGACGCAGACGACCAGACATAGTGCGCCAAAGCGAAACTTCAACATGAGCAACCTCCCGTGCGAGCGGCTTATGCGCCGCTTCGCTTGCCTGAGCTTACCGTCAGGAAACCTGATGTTAAGGCGGCGCGAGAGTCGCTGGCTAGCGGAAAAATTTGATCATGGTCTCGTACGTGAGGTCGGGCGCTTCCTCTGGAATAAAATGTCCCGTCGGCATGCCACGGCCTGAAACATTATTACAACGCTCTTTCCATACCGACAGAACATCGTAAGCCGTGCCGACCAAACCCCTCTCGCCCCACAGCATCATCGTCGGGCATTCGACTTTGCGATTAAGATCGGCGCGGTCGTGCACCAGATCGATCGTTGCGCCGGCACGATAATCCTCGCAGATGGCGCGCGTGGTCTCGGGGTTGTTCCAGCAGCGGCGATATTCCGCCTTCACCCAATCGGGCGACGGCGGACCGCCGCGCCCGCCATAATAGTTATCCGGGTTGGCATTGATGATGGATTCCGGCACCGGCGCCGGCTGGATCAGGAAGAACCAGTGGAAATAGGCCGTCGCAATGCGCTGCGTCAGGTTCTCGTAGAAATAGAGCGTCGGCACGATGTCCATCATCATGATGCGTTCGACCGCGCCCGGATGGTCGAGCGCCATGCGATGCGTGACGCGCGCACCGCGATCGTGCCCGGCCACCTTGAACTTGTCATAACCAAGCTGCTTCATCAGCTTGACCTGATCGGCCGCCATGGCGCGGAAGGATTGCTGCGCGTGATCGGGTTGCGACGCCGGCTTGGACGAATCCCCGAAGCCGCGCAGATCCGGCGCGATGACGGTGAAATCCCTCGCCAATCGTGGCGCCACCGCATACCACATCATATGCGTCTCGGGATTGCCGTGCAGCAGCAACAGCGGCGGCCCCTCGCCGCCGATAGCCACATGGATGGTCACGCCGTCGCCGACATCGATGTCGCGCGCCTTGAAACCTTCGATCTCCACACTCATATGTTCGTCTCCACAAGACGGCGATGCTGCGCCAGCAACGCCGGAATTTGTTCAGGCTTCTTCCGCCCCCAGCCGCATTCGGTGCCGATCCCGTCGACCCGCGTATAGCGCCGCGCCGCAGCCAGGCGCTGGGCATCACCCGCATCGTCGCCAAGATGCAGAAGGCCGAGATGCAGTTCGGTATAGCTGTCGATACACAGCCCGTCGAGCGGCGCAAAGAACGCGTCGTCGCCGCGATCCTTGGGCACCGGCAAATGGAAGAAATCCACCGGGCGTTTCACGGTATGGACGATGCCGTTGGTCATCTCGACCATCACGCCCATATCTCTGGGCATCAGCAGATGTTCGTCGGCCGGACTGCCGTAACACAAATGATAGCCAAGCTGCGCGCCCGCCGGCACCGCTTCGCCCAGGCGCTTCTGCACGCCGATGATCTCATCACGCCAGCCCGCATGCTGTTCTGCGTAATAATTCTCCCACATCAGGACTTCCTGACAGACGTCCCACTGCACGGCGAGGCGTTCAGGTGGCACGACACGGGCGATCTTGGCGACCTCGCCCCCCAGATGATCGGTGAAGAGCCGCACGAAATCCGGGCGCGATGCCGGCGAGATATAATTGTAGCCAGGCGCTAGCGACGTTGCCATGCAGACCAGGAAGCGCGTCCCGGCCGCTATCGCACCCGCGCTCTGCAAACGGTCGAACACGGTAAAGGATTCAATCGCCATGTCGGCGTAACCGGTCGCGAACGTGACTTGGCTGAGGTCCGTCCCCGGCTTGAACCGCAGACGATGGATATCGCGTAGATGCTTGCCGTCCCACTGCACCCATTTGACCGGCGGGACGGTCGGATCGACCTCCATGTCCGGCCGCGCGTTCAATTGTTCCTGGATGAAGCGCACCCAGTTGATGCGGGTGCCGGTTTCGCCGTCCGGCAAACGATGAATGTGATCGCCCGCCCCGTCGGCCACCGTGCGAAAGACCGCGGCGGCATCGGCGAGCGGAACGCTGCCCACCAAATGGATCTGCATCGCGCTCACGTCCGCTCGGCGATGCGGGCGTGCGATTGCAAAAGCGAGCCGACGCGGTTCGCATCGCCACGCGCCCAGCCGCATTCGGTGCCGATACCGTCGACGCGCGCATGCCGGCGCGCCGCAGCGAGGCGCACATCGTCGCCGCCCGCATCATTGTGATGGATCAGGCCGAGATAAAGTTCAGTCTCGGGCTTCAGCGCCAAGCCGTCGAGCGGCTTGAAGAACGCATCGTCGGTGCGGGGCTTGGGCACCGGCAGATGGAAGAACTGGATCGGGCGATGGACCCCGGCTGAAATCGCATTGGTCATCTCGACCATCACGCCCGCATCCTTCGGCTGAACCATATGTTCGTTGGCCGGGCTGCCATAACACAGATGATAGCCGAGTTCGATAGCAGCCGGGACCGCATCGCCGATCTGGCGCAGCACCTCGATGGTCTCGGTGCGAAAATCGACCGGGCCTTCATCGAAATAGCCTTCCCAGGCCAACACCTCCTGGCAGACGTCCCATTGGATGGCGAGGCGATCGGCGGGCAAGCTCTGCGCGATCTTCTCGACCTCACCGATGAAGGTCTGCGTGAGCGTGGGGATCATACCGCGCCGATCGGCCGGGATCATGTTGTTGTAGATGGGCGCGAGCGGCGACGGCAGCGAGATCTGGAACCGGATACCGGCCGGGATCGCGCCATCCTTCTGCAACGCATCGAAGATGGCGAAGGAAGCAATCGCCATATCGGCATAGCCGGTCTTGAAGCTGACCGGGTCGAGGGCGGCATTCGGGCGGATGCGCAAACGCGGGATTTCGCGGATCACCTTGCCATCCCATTGGGTGAATTTGAACGGTGGCAGATCGTGCGCGACCTCGATCGCCGGATTCTCGGCCAGCACATCCTGCAGGAACTTGATCCAGCTTTTGCGGATACCGGTTTCACCGTCCGGCAGGCGCAGCAGATGCATGCCGACGGCATCGGAGACGGTCCGAAAGACACTGGTGCTATCGGGCAGCGGCAGGCTGCCGACAAGATGGACGACGGGGCTGCGGCTACGGTCCGCGTTCATGAGGCCATTCCCTGTTGGTTTTTGAGTTGTTGCCGCCATCCTAGCCAATCTGCATGATGGCCGTCACGATACATCGATGGGAGCACACGCGTATGGGCCAGTTCGCCCTTGGACAGCCGGTACAACGATTCGAAGATCCCCGGCTGCTGACCGGCCGGGGCAATTATGTCAGCGACGTCCATTTCCACGATCAATTGCACGGTTATGCCGTCCGCTCGCCGCATGCCCACGCGACCCTGACGTCCCTAGACATCTCCGCCGCGCTCGAAGCGCCGGGCGTTGTCGCCATCTTGACCCATGAGGATATCAAGCGCGCCGGGATGGGCACGACCCATTCGCATATCCCGCGCAAACGCCCCAAGGACGGCTCGCCCGATTATGCCCGCGCCCATCCAGGCCTGATTCCGGTCGGCGGCCGCGTCCGCATTGTCGGCGACCCCATAGCCTTCGTGCTGGCCGAGAGCCTGGAAGAGGCGAAGGACGCCGCTGAACTGATCGTTGCGGATTACGACGTTTTGACATCGATCACCGAGACCCTGCACGCCGCCGACGATGGCGTCGCCCAGCTCTACGAGGATTTCCCCAACAACATCTCGACCATCGCCGAAGCCGGCAACAAGGAATTGACCGAGGCCGCCTTCGCCAAGGCTAAGCACATCGTCACGCAGCGCTTCGTCATCAACCGCATCACCACGGCATCGATGGAGACACGCGGATCGGTCGGCGTTTATGACGCGCACGAAGACCGCTATACGCTGTATTGCGACACGCAGGGTCCGCACGGCTCGCGCACCGAACTGGCGCAAGATGTGTTCAAGATCCCCGAATACAAGCTGCGCATTGTCGCACGCGACATCGGCGGCGCCTTCGGCCTAAAGGGCACGCACTTTCCGGAAAACCGGCTGACCCTGTTGGGCGCCAAATTGACCGGGCGCCCGGTCAAATGGGTGAGCGACCGTTCGGAATCCTTCATCTCCGACGATCATGCGCGCGACTGCGTGACCGACGCCGAGCTGGCATTGGACGAGCACGGCAACTTCATCGGCCTGCGCGTCAAGACGACCAACAATACCGGCGCTTACATCACGAGCGGCCCGGCGCTGGTGCCGACCTTCATGAATATCGGCTGCCTGCAGGGTTGCTACAAAACGCCGGCCGCGCATGTCACCGTGACCACCGTCTATACCAACACGCAGCCGACCGGCCCCTATCGCGGCGCCGGACGTCCCGAGGCGATCTATGTCATCGAACGCCTGATCGATATCGCGGCCAAAGAATTGGGCATGGACCGGTTGGAGTTGCGCCGCAAGAATTTGATCCCGCCCGAGGCAATGCCGTTCCAGACCGCGATCACCTACAAGTTCGATTCCGGCAACTTCCCCAAGAACATGGATATGGCGTTGGACATGGCCGACGTCGGCACCTTCGACAAACGCCGCAAGGAGTCCGAAGCGCGCGGCAAGCTGCGTGGGCTCGGCGTCATCCACATGATCGAACAGGCCGGCGGGCCGCGCCCAGAATATGCCGAGATCCGCTTCGATCCCAGCGGCACGGTCAGCCTGTTCATGGGTACCAAGGCGCAAGGCCAAGGCCACGAGACCATGTACAAGATCATGATGTCGCATCTGCTCGGCGTTGATACTGATCGGGTGCGCGTCGTCGATCATGATACCGACCAAGTCAGCTACGGCATGGGCACGGTGGGTTCGCGCTCGGCCCTGTCGGGTGGTGGCGCCATCCATGGCGCGGCGCAAAAGATCATCGCCAAGGGCCGCAAGATCGCCGCGCATATGATGGAAACGTCCGAGTCCGATATCGAATTCGATGCCGGCACCTTCCGCGTCGCCGGCACCGATAAATCGCTCACCATCGAGAAGATCGCGCAGACCGCGTTCAACCAGCCGGCCTTGCCCAAGGGCATGGAAGCCGGGTTCTACGAGAATATGACCTACACCCCGCAGGGCGGCAGCTTCCCCAACGGCTGCCATGTCTGCGAGGTCGAGATCGATCCCGATACCGGCGGCACCACGATCCTGCGTTATGTCGCGGTCGACGATGTGGGAACCGTGGTCAATGCTCTGACGTTGGAAGGCCAGGTCCATGGCGGCATCGTGCAGGGTGCCGGTCAGGCCTTGTTCGAAAACATCAACTACGACCCCGAGTCCGGCCAGATGCGCTCAGGCTCCTTCATGGATTACGGCATGCCGCGGGCACAGGATTTCTGCTCGTTCGAGATCGGCAACAATCCAGTGCCGACGCCGAACAATGTGCTCGGCATCAAGGGTGCGGGCGAAGCCGGCACCACCGGTGCGCTGGCCTGCGTGATGAACGCCATCAACGATGCGCTCAGCCAATTCGGCGTGCGCCATCTGGAAATGCCCTGCACGCCGGAGAAGGTCTGGCGCGCCATACATAGTGGGAGAGCCTGATGAAATATCTGCACACCATGGTGCGGGTGAGCGACCCGGACAAAACGCTCGCCTTCTTCAAGCTGCTGGGTCTCGAAGAGATCCGCCGGCGCGATGTGCCGCAGGGCAAATTCACGCTCATCTTCGTGGCGGCACCCGGCGACGAAGACGCGCAGATCGAGCTTACCCATAACTGGGATGAAAGCGGTTACGGCGAAGGACGCAATTTCGGCCATGTCGCCTATCAGGTCGATGACATCTACGCGCTGTGCCAGCGCCTGATGGACGGCGGCATCACCATCAATCGCCCGCCGCGCGACGGCAAGATGGCCTTCGTGCGCTCGCCCGACAATATCTCGGTCGAACTGTTGCAGAAGGGCGATGCCCTACCGGCCGCCGAGCCGTGGGCCAGCATGCCGAATATCGGCAAATGGTGAGATGAAAATCGCCATCCGCTCCACGTGAAGTCGGCATCCGGTTCTACATTCGGCCGACACACGGTCTACATTCTATCGACTTTGGATCGACATCGGATCGACAGGCTATCTACAGCGCATCGACATTCGCCTACATGTCATCTACATCGAATCTACATTTTCCGGGCCGTTTTAGGCGACACACTTGGCAAGATTGGCGGATTTCTGCGGCTTTACCATGTCCAAGAGCTGATTACCGCGATCAGCGCGACGCGATGAAAAGAACATATTAGGAACGATATGGGTCGGTCTCAGGCCGCCGTCAAGGGCTGCAATCCCCCGCACTGCGCCACGTGTCCGACGATTTAGTTTTTCAACTGCGTCGGCCCGCCATCCCCAATTGTCGGCAAGCCCCCCATGTGACTAGGGTACTCGCAGTAAGAGTACCGTAAAAACGTCATCGTCCCATCAAGGGCTATAAGGGGGTTTAATGTCTCAGAAAATCTATGCGTTGGCTGTGCTCGCCGCATTGGCGGCGCCGACAATCGCGCTCGCTGACGACGGTCCATTCAAAGGCCGCACGAAAGCAGTCGGTGCTAATTGCCAGAAGAATACATATTTCGATATCGATGCGAGCATCATCGGCAACAAGGTCGAAGGTACTTTCCAAGGCGATACATTTCGTGGCCCGGTTAAATTCTCGGGCGAAGCGACCGAGACCACGTTTACTGCAAACCATACGTTTGTGAATCTCAACAACCTCAAGGTCGTGATTTCCGGCAAGCGCGTCGATGCAGAGACGTTCGCGTTTACCACCGTGTGGAACGGCGGCGGGCCAAACAACTGCCAATCCGAAGGCGTCGGAAAGAAAGCCTGATCCAAAATCAAAAGGGCGCCTGCGGGCGCCCTTTTTAATTCTGTCCTCAAGCCTTACTGCGCAGCTTGCGAATTCAACGGCGCGCCGTTTTGGCGGACCGCGCGTTCGAGCTTCAGCTTATCGGCAACGATAAACGCGACTTCGAGCGCCTGCTTGGCGTTCAAGCGCGGATCGCAATGCGTATGATAACGATCCTTGAGATCGGCTTCGGTGATCGCCTGGCTGCCGCCGACGCATTCGGTGACATCGCGGCCCGTCAATTCGAGATGGATGCCGCCGGCATGCGTGCCCTCGGCGCGATGCACCGCGAAGAAGGCTTCGCATTCCGACAAAATGCTGTCGAAATGGCGCGTCTTATAACCGCCTGAGCTTTTGACCGTATTGGCATGCATGGGATCGCACGACCACACGACGCTGCGGCCTTCCTGCTTGATCCGGCGCACCAGGCCCGGCAACACGCGATCGACCTTCTCCGCCCCCATGCGCACGATCAGGGTCATACGGCCCGCTTCGTTCTCCGGGTTCAGAATATCGAGCAGCTTCATGAGCTGATCCGGCTCGGCGGTCGGGCCGACCTTGGTGGCGATCGGATTGCCGATGCCGCGCATGAATTCGAGATGCGCATTGTCGAGCTGGCGCGTGCGTTCGCCCACCCACACCATATGGGCCGAGGTGTCGTACCAATCGCCGGTGAGTGAATCGACGCGCGTCATCGCCTGCTCGTAGGGCAGCATCAGCGCTTCGTGCGAGGTGAAGAATTCGGTTTCGCGGATCTGCGGCGTCGTCTCGCTCGTCAGGCCGCAGGCCGCCATGAACTGGAGCGTCTCATCGAGACGGTCCGCCAAATCCTTGTACTTCGCACCCAGCTCGGTATCGGCGACGAAGCCCATATTCCACTGATGCACGCGATGCAGGTCGGCATAACCGCCCTGGGCGAAAGCGCGCAGCAGGTTCAAGGTCGCCGCCGACTGATTGTAGGCCTGTACCATGCGCGCCGGATCGGGCGTGCGCGCTTCGGGCGTGAACTCGATCGCATTCACATTGTCGCCGCGATAGCTGGGCAAGGTGACGCCGTTGATCGTCTCGGTCGCTTCGGAACGCGGCTTGGCGAATTGGCCTGCCATGCGCCCGACCTTCACCACCGGCATGGCCGCGCCGAACGTCAGCACCACCGCCATCTGGAGCAGCACGCGGAACGTATCGCGGATGTTGTCGGGGTGGAATTCGGCGAAGCTTTCCGCACAGTCGCCACCCTGGAGCAGAAAAGCCTCGCCATTGGCGACGCGCGCCAAGTGACGCTTGAGGCTGCGCGCTTCGCCCGCAAACACGAGCGGCGGATAGCCCTTCAAAGTCTTCTCGACCTCGACGAGTTTGGCCGGGTCCGGGTACTCGGGTACCTGCAGAATCGGCTTATCGCGCCAGCTATTCGGCGTCCACTTCGCAGCCATGACACTTAATTCCCAGATTAAGGGGGCTTGATATACGCCCCCCTCGTTAATTTATCAATGTTTGCACGCCATCGGGGAAAAATCCGGCGGAAAACCGCCCTTCTCTACCTATCCGTCTATTTTCCGGGACGCATCGAATTGAGCACCGTCAGCGCGGCCTGCTGGAACTGCTCGCGGGTCATGCCTTCGCGCACGCGTCCATCGCGCAGCAACGAGGTCACCAAATCCGGCTCTACATTTACACCCGCGCGATCCATGAGATCGGTGAAGAAATTGTTGGGACAGATCGCCATCACGCCGTTCAGGTAGCTGGAGCGGAATTCCTCGGTGCGGTCGCTTTTGGCCTGCGACGCGGGCGCCATCGGCCCGATCTCGGCGACGACCTTGTCGTAATGTTCGCGCCAGGTTTCCACCGGCATGCGCGGCAGCAGCGCCATATGTGCGTTCTCCGGCACCTTATAATTCAAGAACTGATGCCAACGGTCGTAGGGATAGGCACCCTTGGCGTTACCGACGTCGGTGTCGATTTTGACCTCAAGCTCGACATCGAGGATATCGGCCAAGGATTGCGCCGCGCGCAGCCGGTTGCGCGTCAAGGCCTCGGCCAAGCGCGCCCGAGCCTGCTCGTCTTCGGCGCCGTCGCGTTCGCGATGCGCAAAACCGACCAGCAGATCGAAATCCTGATCGGCCCGCACGAATTCGATCGGCGTGCCGCATTTCGCGGCTTGGATCTGCATCTCGTCCACCACAACCGCGCCCGGCCAGGATTTGAGATCCATCGGCTGGGCGCCGACGACGGCCGCAACGCGAAGGGCGCGCGGATATTTACGCAGATGAATAAGATTGTCGGTCAGGAAGAACGACATTTCCTGATTGCTGGACTCTGGTGTTGCTTGGGCCGCCGCCGCAGCGGGTTTGACGCCGTCGAGCGAAGCGTCGGGCGCACCCGCACGCCCGCCGCCGAACGGGCTGAATTTGGATTCACATCCGTTCAACGCCAAAAGCGCCGCACCGGCCAGAATTAAACCGCGAACCAACATACTGTCTTATTCCGCCGCCTTATTGTGCTGCTTGGGCTTCCGGGTCCGCACGCTTCGTCCGCATGGTGACGAATTCCTCGGCGGCCGACGGATGGATGCCGACGGTCGCATCGAACTGCGCCTTGGTGGCTCCGCATTTGATGGCGATGGCGATGCCCTGAATGATCTCCGGCGAGTCCGCGCCCATCATGTGGCAGCCGACGACCTTATCGGTCTTCGCATCGACGACGATCTTCATATAGGTGCGTTCGTCGCGCCCCGACAGCGTATGGATCAACGGTTTGAAGCGCGATTCATACACATCGAGCTTGCCGTAAACTTTACGCGCCTGCGCCTCGGTCAACCCAACGGTCGAGATCGGCGGGGTCGAGAACACGGCCGTCGGCACGTTTTCCAGATCGGCCTTGATCGGATTGTTGTTGAACAAGGTTTCCGATACCGCGCGACCCTCGGCGATGGCGACCGGGGTCAATTGGATTTTGTCGGTCACGTCGCCCACCGCGTAAATGTGCGAGACGTTGGTCCGTTGCCAATCGTCGACGATGATCGCGCCATTCTCTTTGGTCTTCACGCCGGCGGCCTCAAGCCCCAGCGATTTGGTATTGGGCGTGCGGCCGGTGGCATAGAGAACGCAATCCACGATCAGTTTCTCGCCGTTCGACAGGGTGAGCGTCAGAAGCTCGCCCTGCTTGGCGATGGCGGTGACTTCGGCGCCTTGCTTTACATTCACATGACGCTTGGCCATTTCGCCCGCCAATGCCGCCGAGATGTCGTCATCGAAGCCGCGCAGCAGCTGCGAGCGCACGATCATCGTGACCTCGGACCCCAGCCCTTCGAAGATGCCGGCGAACTCGACCGCGATGTAACCCGCACCAACGATGGCGATGCGCTCGGGGCGCTTCGGCAATTCGAGCGCTTCGTTGGACGTGATGGCGTGTTCGATACCCGGAATTTTCGGAAGTGTCGGCCAGCCGCCGACCGCGATCAGGATGTTGGCGCCGGTAATGCGCTTGCCGTTCACTTCCACAGTATGCGGATCGACCAGCACGCCACGACCTTCGTGCAACGCCACCTTGTTGTTCTTCAGGATCGACAGATAGATGCCGTGCAGACGATCGAGCTCTTTATTCTTGTTGTTGATGAGTGTCGCCCAGTCATGCCGAGCGCCCTCGATGGTCCAGCCGTAATTGACCGCATCTTCGAACTGGGCGGCGTAATGGGCGCCGTACACCAGCAGCTTTTTCGGAATGCAGCCGCGCAGCACGCAGGTGCCGCCGACCCGGTCGGATTCGACCACGGCCGAGCGTGCACCGTAGCCGCCCGCCAGACGCGAGGCGCGCACGCCGCCCGAACCGGCGCCGATGGTGATCAGGTCATAGTCGAATTGCGGCATGGCAGGCCTCGTTCCTAGCAGGGTGACACCGAAATCCGCCGTTTTCGGGCTTCGATGTCAACTAATGTCACCTTTTGACACCCATTTGCACGTTTGCGCGGGCATTGTCACCCGCGAGTGGGCGACGGGCAGCTGAGTCACTTAGGCAGCCCCAGGCCGAACTTCAACTTTTAATTCCAAGTCAGGAAAGCATCAGGAACGATTGAAACCCTGAATCGCAATGCTTTTAATTTGTGAAATATCGCCGGGCCCTTGGGACGTATCAATTCCGAGACGCTCAAAAAGAAGGCGCGCAAATTCTTTGTCCACAGCCTCGAAAATTCTCTTCATCTTACTACTATCAAAATTTAGAGCTTCTCCAGCCTCAAAGAATTTCAAAATCTTCAGTTTTGAAAACTCAGATGGCGAGAGAATTGATCGATCGTGCAATATGACGTGCCGCAATATGCGCAGGTCGCCGAAAACATCGGACGCGACCTCATTCTTTGGTATTTCGGCAATCTTCGCCAGCTTGTAACGAAGCCCTTCTTCCCAATATGCGAAGATAAAGCTGATGATCGCTTGGCATATTAGCTGCTCGTTCGAGCCCGATTTTTCATTGCGAATAAGAAAATCTTTAACACGAACGATATTGTGGTGAATGACGTCAGGCTGAGAAGGGTCTGAATGGCTTACATATACCATGCCCAACCCCGCCGCAGCCTTCGCACGAGCTTCCTTTGAACGTGCTGCTGTTTGCACACGAGCTTTCTGAAGTTTGATAACTCGGGAATTTTCAGAAAAGCCCGCACAAGCATCGGCGTATAGGCCTATTTGTGAATTGAGAAAGGCAATGCCTTCTTTGATAGCCTCAATAAAAGCTTGCTCGGCGGGAGTCGGGGAAGAACTCATGGAGGCTATCTCTTAAATTCTATACCGCAGGGTTAACCGATTCCAATAACACGCCCCAGTCGAATTATCCCCGGAAACAGCTCAGCCCATTCTCCCACGCCACCCGGCGCGGCACGATGGCCGTGCGGTCGAATTGGGTGCAGAGATCGAGATCGGCGTGCAGATCGAGGCCGCGCAGGCGCGTCGCTCCACTACTTTTCAGCGCCTCGTCGCGGAAGACCGCACTATCGGGCGTGAGGCCACTGAACCGCCCATAGAGATAGCGCGCGCACAACATGTCCTCTTCGGCAAATTGGCCGTCTATCAGGCCGACCGCCCAGAAGGATGGCGTCTCGTACCCGGTGGCGCGCACCGCCGCGATGACCGCATCAGCGTTGGCGAACGAGCCGATCAGGACGTCACTGCCGGGCAAGCAGGCTTCGATGATGCGCGTGCCGTTCGACGTCGACAGGATCACGATTTTGCCGGCGAGGTCGGCGGGAAGGTTGGACGGCGAATTGTCGCCGTCGAAACCGGCGAGGCGCAGCCCGCGCCGTTCGCCCAACAGCAACCAATCGGGATGCGCGTCTTTGAGCTTCCGTGCGGCGTCTTCGTCCTTCACCGGCACGACCCGCTCGGCGCCCTTCGCCAGCAGTTCGATGATGGTGTTGCTGGCGCGGAACGCGTCGATGACGACGATCACGTCGGTCTGGCGCTTGGCATCGATCAGGGTGGACAGGATCGGCATGCCGGCTTTTAAACGATCGACGCGCCAAACGAAATTGCAAACTGCCCAGATCTAGCCGACGCTTCCGGGAACCAGCCCGTCGGCCCGACGCTTCTGTCAGGGAACGATGGATTCCTACATACCCTTCCTCATCGGCCTCGGCGCAATTGTCCTTCTGACGGCATGGCTGCCGATGGTCCTGCGTCCCCTGCCGCTCTCGCTGCCGATCCTCTGCGTCGCCTTCGGCGCGATCTTGTTTGCGATTGGCGGCGCCGACGCACCGCTACCGTTAGCGCATGTCGAAATGACCCGGCTGGTGACGGAAATCATAGTCATTATCGCCTTGATGGGCGCTGGGCTTAAGCTCGACCGCCCCATCGGCTGGGTCCGCTGGCGCACGACGTGGCGGCTGTTGGCCATCGCCATGCCCGTGTCGATCGCCGGCATGACCTTTCTCGGTTGGGGATTGCTGGGTCTCGGCCTACCCACCGCGTTATTGCTGGCCGCCAGCCTCGCCCCCACCGATCCGGTTCTGGCGAGCGACGTTCAGGTCGGGCCGCCCAAAAGTGGCGAAGACGGCGAGGCGCGGTTTGCGCTGACCTCCGAAGCGGGATTGAACGACGGCCTCGCCTTTCCCTTCGTCAATCTCGCGATTGCGGCCGCCTTGGCCGCCGCAGGCGAAACCGCGAGCGGCGGGTGGCTATCGGGCTGGTTAGCCGATTGGTTGTTGATCGATGTCATCTGGAAGATCGCCGCCGGCTGCTTGATCGGCTGGACGATCGGTCGGGGTTTCGCTTGGCTGTCATTCCGTCTACCCAGGCAATTGCGGCTTTCGACTACCGGCGATGGCTTCGCGGCACTCGGCATGACCTTCATTGCCTACGGAATCGCCGAAGCCGCGCAGTCGTATGGCTTCGTCGCCGTCTTCGTGACCGCCCTGGCGCTGCGCCGCGCCGAACCCAATCACGAGTATCACGTGCGACTGCATGACTTCGCCGAACAGATCGAACGGGTCGCGATGATGCTGGTCCTTGTCCTGTTCGGCGGTGCACTGACCAGCGGTCTCTTGGCCGAATTGGACTGGGTCGCCGTCGCCTTTTGCGCCGCATGTCTGCTCATCGTGCGCCCCTTGAGCGGATTGATCAGCCTATCCGGCGTGGCTTGCCCCTTCGGCGAAAAGGCGGTCATCGCCTTCTTCGGCATACGCGGGATCGGATCGGCCTATTATCTGGCGTACGGATTGACCCACGCTGAGCACTTCGAGCGGCCCGAATACCTCTGGTCGGTGATCGCGCTGATGATCCTGACGTCGATTGTCATTCACGGCGTCACTGTGACCCCGGCCCTGCGCGAGATCGACAAGTAAACCCGGCCGCTGCAAAGCAAAACGGGCCGCCCCTTGCGGGGCGGCCCGTTTCAATTCAGCGCGACCGAAGCCGCGCCAGAATTTTAAAGCTCTTTAGAGCTTCTCGAGGTTCTCGGCGGACGACTTGCCGTCGCGGCCGGCCTGAACTTCGTAAGAAACCTTGTCGCCTTCATTGAGGGCGCGGATACCAGCGCGCTCGACAGCGGAGATGTGGACGAAAACGTCCTTCGATCCGTCCTGCGGTTGAATGAAGCCGAAGCCTTTCGTCGAGTTGAACCACTTAACAGTTCCAACAGCCATGATAGTCACCTTTAACAAACGTGAATTCGTACCGGACACATGCCCGAAACGGCCGCTTAAACGTTCACAATGTCATAGGGAAACATAGCCGGGATAAGCCCGGAACCCGATCGAATGTAAAACGATAAAAAACGAACAAGGACAATATAGTACGTTCGGGCCGAAAAAACAAATCAGCTAGGCCAAAAAATCCGTCAGAACGAAAATACCGGCGGAAAGCGCCAGACACAGCGGGGCGTAGACCAGCGTATCGAGCGTCGCGAAGCGCGTTCCACGCACCCGTTTGAAAAAGCCCAGAAAACGAAAATCGCCAATGGCGCGGAGCAGGAACAGGCACGCCAGGCCACGCGCGCACCAGAACAACAGATCGGGCGACCATGCGACCGTGACGAGACCGCCGACCGCAGCAACAAGCGATGCCGCCACGAACAAAGCCACCGCGACGGCCAGCGTGCCGGCGGGCGACGGCGAAATCGTCGGCGCACCATTGAGTTCGGGAATGGCCGCCGCTTTACCCAGCATGCCGCCGAACGCCCAATAGACGTGCCACAGCGCCAAGATACTCAGAACGGTGCAGATCACCGCCGCGAGGATCGCGGTCAATGACTGCTCCCGCCGCGCCGCAATTCCCACTGCCAGACGATGCCTTCGGGATAATCCATTGGCCCGACCAAGCTGAAGCCGAGTTTTTTGACGATGTGGACGGAGGCGTTTTCCTCGGCCTCCGTATGGGCAAAGACCGTGTCGACATCGGTCGCCTGCCACGCAATCTCGACCAGCCCCGCCGCCATCGCCCTGCCCCAGCCGCGTCCTTCGTAACCGGGAAAGGTGTAGAACGCGATCTCGACCATGCCGTCTTCGGGCATGTCCTTGAAGGCGCAGATGCCGACGATCTCATTCGCCTCAGTGTCGTAGGCGAGATAGGCGATCCACGGCGCCTCGGCATTCGTCTGCTCGTACAGATCGGCCTGCGCGGCAGCGGCATCCCCCAGAATCTCGGCGATATCCTCGGCATTGGCGGCATGTGCGTAAAAGGCATTGTCATCTTCGGCGATGGCGACGGCATCGTCGAACGACAGCGCGATGAGTTCGAGTGTCATCCCGCCTTGTAGCGAGGGACTAAAGCCGCGCCAAGTCCTCGATGGCGGCGACCACGATTCCGCTACCGCGTGAGATCAGCAGCACATCGCCGCCGACGCGGATATAGCGGTAGCCGGCCGGCGCCGGCGCAAGCTGCGGCGTGAGATCCGCTGGCAGATTGTGGAACACGACCTGGCGCGGCAATGGGCGACCGAGCACCCATTGTTTCGTGTCGGCCGGTAAACAGCCTTCGGCCTTACGGGCGAGGCCGGTTGGGCACGGCCCCGACAGCGCGACAGCGCGGTAATAGTGATAGATCGCCAGCCGATCCTGATCGACGAAATTGATTTTCGCTTTGATGTAGGACCCCCCGCCCAAACCGTCGGCCCGGATGCTGGCGGGCCTGGCATCGGTGTCAGGGGCCGCGAATTGGTGCGCGATCACCATTTGCCCGCCCCAGACCAGGGCCAGCGTGAAAGACAGAACGCGTAAGGGGCTGAACATGGGTCGTCGTCCTATGCCGTACGCATAGAACGAGCGGCCCGAAGTCCCGTTCCTGAGGATTCGGACCGCTCCGATTTTGTCACACGTAATTGGTGTCGTCGTTCAGCTTTTGTTAACGAACGTTAAAGCCGGCCGAGATCCTCGATGGCCGCCGCAACCATACCGGTACCAGCCGCGATCATCAGGATGTCGGACGCGACGCGAACGTAGCGATAACCCGGCGGCGGGGCGGAAATGCGCATCATCAGATCCGGCGGCACGGGATAATAGATCACCTCGCGCGGCAGCGGCCGGCCGATCACCCACTTCTTGGCCAGGCCCGGGGGCATGCAGCCGTTGCGCTTCTTGGCGAGGCCCGGCGGGCATTTACCGTGACGCGCCACATCGCCGTAATAATCGTAAATGACGCGGCGATCGACTTCGACGAAGTTGACGTTCACGTTGACATAGGGCCCGCCGCCCGGCCCTTCAGCGCGGCCGCCTTCATGTTTACGGTCGTGCTCATGGGAGTTGCCCTTGCCCTTGCCTTCCTTGGCGAAGGCCAGATCGGAAGATGCAAAGGTCGGCGCGAAGATCGCCAGGCAGAGTGATAAAGCGAACAGGCGAAGTTTGATCGTCATGATTTCGTCCTAGACACGTTCGAGGGAGCAACGTGACATGAACGAAACAGCAAGCCGCCGGTTCCGTATGTGACCCGGCGCACATGTCCCAAAAAGGACGCAGGCGCCGGGATCAACAACGAATGGTTCAGGCGTCGACCAGTTCCTTGCCTTTGCCCTTGGTAAGCGCGGCTTGCGCGGCCGCCAAGCGGGCGATCGGCACGCGGTAGGGCGAGCACGACACGTAGTCGAGCCCAACCTGCGCGCAGAACGCGATGGACGACGGATCGCCGCCATGTTCGCCGCAGATGCCGAGCTTGATGCCGGGGCGCGTCTTGCGCCCGCGATCGGCGGCGATCTGGATCAATTCGCCCACACCTTCGCGGTCCAACGTCGCGAACGGGTCTTTCTCGAAGATGCCGCGATCCTGGTAATACTGCAGGAACGAGCCGGAGTCGTCGCGCGACAGCCCGAAGGTGGTCTGCGTGAGGTCATTGGTGCCGAAGGAGAAGAATTCCGCACCCTTGGCGATCTCGCCCGCCTGCAAGGCAGCGCGCGGCAGTTCGATCATGGTGCCGACGAGATATTTGAGCGTTTTGCCGGCTTTCTTGCCGACCTCGCCCGCGATCTTGTCGACCATCTCCTTGAGGATGTCGAATTCCTTCTTGGTGCCGACCAGCGGGATCATGACCTCGGGTAGCACGGTCGTGCCGGTCTTGGACTCGGCTTCGACCATGGCTTCGAAGATCGCCTGGCACTGCATCTCGTAGATTTCCGGATACACGATGCCGAGGCGGCAGCCGCGTAAGCCGAGCATCGGATTGGCTTCGTGCAGCGAAGCCGCACGTGCGCGCACGTCGGCAACCTTGGCGCCGGCCGCCGAGGCGACCTCTTCCATTTCCGCATCCGTGTTCGGCAGGAATTCGTGCAACGGCGGATCGAGCAGACGGATGGTCACCGGCAGGCCCTTCATGATGGTGAAGAGCTCGGTGAAATCGTCGCGCTGATACGGGATCAGCTTGGCCAACGCCTTGCGGCGATCGGATTCGTTGCCGGCCAGGATCATCTCGCGCATGTGGATGATGCGCTTGGGATCGAAGAACATATGTTCGGTGCGGCAGAGGCCAATGCCTTCGGCGCCGAATTTCACCGCGGTCGCGGCATCTTCCGGCGTTTCGGCATTGGTGCGGATCTTGAGCACACGGGCCTCATCGGCCCAGGTCATGAGGGTCGCGAAATCGCCGGTCAGTTCGGGCTGAATGGTTTTCACCTCGCCCTTCATGACTTCGCCGCGCGAGCCATCGATCGTGATGATCTCGCCGGCCTTCACGACCTCGCCCTTCACCGTCAAAGTCTGCGCCCGGTAATCGACGCGGATTTCACCGGCGCCGGCAACGCAGGGACGGCCCATGCCGCGCGCGACGACCGCCGCGTGGCTGGTCATGCCGCCGCGCGTGGTGAGAATGCCTTGCGCCGCATGCATGCCGCCGATGTCTTCGGGGCTGGTTTCGATACGCACGAGAATAACCTTCTCGCCCTTCGCCGCCAGATCCTCGGCATCCTTGGCCGAGAACGCGACCTTGCCGGTGGCCGCACCCGGCGAGGCGGGCAAGCCCTTGCACAGCACATGGCGCGGGGCTTTGGGATCGAGGGTCGGATGCAGCAGCTGGTCGAGCTGACCCGGCTCAATCCGCTTAATCGCTTCTTCGCGCGTCAGCACGCCGTCATTGGCCATTTCGACCGCGATGCGCAGTGCGGACTTCGCCGTGCGTTTGCCGGACCGCGTCTGGAGCATCCAGAGCTTGCCTTCCTGCACGGTGAATTCCATGTCCTGCATGTCGCGATAATGCTTTTCGAGCTTTTCGCGCACGGCGCACAGATCGTCGTACAGCTTCGGCATCTGCTCTTCCATCGAAGGCAGATCGTTGCCGCTTTCCTGACGCTCGGCCTTGGTCAGGTTCTGCGGTGTGCGGATGCCCGCCACCACGTCCTCACCCTGCGCGTTGATCAGATATTCGCCGTAGAAGCTGTTCTCGCCGGTCGACGGATTGCGCGTGAAGCACACGCCCGTCGCCGAGGTATCGCCCATATTGCCGAACACCATCGATTGGATGTTCACGGCGGTGCCCCATTCGACCGGGATGTCGTGCAGGCGGCGATAGATCGTCGCGCGATCGTTCATCCAGCTACCGAACACGGCGGCGATGGCACCCCAAAGCTGTTCGTGCGGGTCCTGCGGGAACGGACGGCCGAGTTCTTCGTGGACCTTCTTGGCATAGGCCTTGGCGATGACCTTCCAATCCTCGGCGGTCAGCTGCGTGTCGAGGGTGACGCCCTTGTCCTCTTTATGCTCGGACAGGATTTCTTCGAAATGGTGATGTTCGACGCCGAGCACGACATCGCCATACATCTGGATGAAGCGGCGATAGGAATCGTAAGCGAAGCGTTCGTCACCCGACGCGGCGGCCAGGCCCTTCACGGTTTCATCGTTGAGACCGAGATTGAGGACCGTATCCATCATGCCGGGCATCGAGGCGCGCGCACCGGAACGGACCGAAACCAGCAGCGGGTTGGCCGCATCGCCGAATTTCTTGCCGATGATCTTCTCGACGTTGGCGAGCGCCTTCGACACCTGATCCTTCAACTCGGCCGGATAGGACGAATTGTTCTTGGTGAAATAGGTGCAGACCTCGGTGGTCAGCGTGAAGCCCGGAGGCACCGGCAAACCGAGATTGGCCATTTCAGCAAGGTTCGCACCTTTGCCACCGAGGAGATTCTTCATCTCCGCCTTGCCGTCGGCAGCGCCGTTGCCGAATGCATATACCCATTTCGTGGTGCTCAACGGTCACCCCCTTCGATGTGAGAGAAGTCCGCAACTTGGTTCATCGTCCCGCGGATACGAGACAGCAATTGGAGCCGGTTCACCCGCAGCGGTGCATCGTCGCTATTGACGGTGACATTGTCGAAGAAGGCATCGACGGGGGCGCGCAGGGAAGACAGTTTCGTCATCGCATCGGTATAACGCTCTTCCTGGAGCAATCCTTCCAGGTCGGTCGAAACTTTTGTCATATCGGCGGCGAGGCTGCGTTCTTCGACGGCCACGAGGGTCTTGGCATCGGGCTCGCCGGTATAGGACTTGCCGTCGCGCTTTTCCTCGATCCGGAGGATATTGGCGGCGCGGCGATAGGCGGTCAGCAAGTTGGCGCCGTCTTCGCTTTCGACGAAACTGGTAAGCGCGTTAACTCTATTGAGAATGTCCAATAGATTGGTGTGCTCAACGCTCGCAAAGATAGCTGAAATTAGATCATGGCGGACGCCTTGATCACGCAGTTGGACTTTCAACCGCTCAGACAAATATTCGCGGAAATTCTTCTGATGAACAGCATCCCATGCATTGGTAAGCACATCTCGCCGAGTTTCCCCGGACACCTTATCTAGGACCGGCTGTCTTACTTCATCGGGGAAATTCGCGAAGGCTGCCGCCAAAACCGGGGTCAGATCGAAGTCCAGCTTGTTTTCCAGCACCAGGCGGATGACGCCAAGCGCCGCGCGACGCAGCGCGTAGGGATCTTTCGAGCCCGTCGGCTTTTCATCGATCGCCCAGAAGCCAACCAGGGTATCGATACGGTCGGCCAAAGCGAGCGCCACGCTGACCGGCGCCTTCGGGCAGGTATCGCTGGGGCCCTGCGGCGCATAATGATCGCGGATCGCGTCGGCGACTTCGGCATCTTCTTTATCGTTGAGCGCGTAATAGCGCCCCATGATGCCTTGGACTTCCGGGAATTCGCCGACCATGCCGCTGGTCAGATCGCATTTGGCGAGATCGGCTGCACGACGCACTTTTTCTTTATCCGCACCCGGTACGAAGGCGGCGATCTCGGTCGCCAGTTCGCGCACGCGCGCCATTTTGTCGGCCAAGGTGCCGAGCTTGGCGTGGAAGGTAACGTTCTTGAGCGAGCCTGCACGGGCGTCGAGCTTCTGCTTGCGATCCAAATCCCAGAAGAACTTGGCATCCGCCAGACGGGCACGCAGCACGCGCTCGTTGCCGGCCACAATCGCCTTGCCGCCGTCCGCCGTTTCGCGGTTCGCCACCACGATGAAGTGCGAGGCGAGCGCGCCGCCCGGTTTATCCATGGCGAAATATTTCTGGTTCTTGCGCATGGTCGCGGTCAGAACCTCGGACGGAATATCCATGTACTCGTCGTCGATGGACCCGATCAGAGTGACCGGCCATTCGACGAGGCCTGCCACTTCTTCCAGCAGCGCCGGATCGTCGCGCAACACGAGACCGAGGGCTTTCGCCAGCGCTTCGGCGTCGGTCTTGATCTTGGCCTTGCGTTCGTCCTGATCGAGAACGACGTAGGCGTCCTTCAACCCCCGACGATAATCGGCGACGCCCGTCACCAGGAACGATTCCGGCGCCATGAAGCGATGGCCGAAGGTCTGGTTGTTCCAGGTAAAGCGGATGTCTTCGGCATTGCCGCTGGCCGGGCGCGCGCCCAGGCTCCAGGTGAATTCGAGCGGCTTGCCGTCGAGCAGGCAAAGAATGTTCTGGATCGGGCGCACCCACGACACCGCCGTATTGGCCCAGCGCATCGATTTCGGCCAGGGGAAACGCGTCAGCGCCTCGGACACGACCTTGATGACCGTTTCTTCCGCGCCCTCGCCCTTCTTCTCGATCACGGCGAAATAGAAATCGCCCTTTTCGGTCGTGCGTTTTTCGAGCTGTTCGAGCGTGAGGCCGGTCGACTTCAAAAAGCCGTCGATAGCCTTTTCGTTCGCGTCGAGACGGGGCCCGCGACGTTCTTCGGAAATATCGGGCGCCTTGTCGGGAATGCCTTCAACGACAAGCGCCAAGCGGCGCGGGGTCGCAAAGGCGCGCGCCCGCGTCTGGGTGAGACCGGCAGCAGCCAAGCCTTCACTCACCAAACGCTTGAGATCGTCGGCGGCCTTGAGCTGCATGCGCGCCGGGATTTCTTCCGAGAGGATTTCGAGCAGAAGTTCGGGCATTACGCACCCACCTCTTTGGCCATCCAGGCTTCGCAGCAGCCTTTGGCCAGGGCGCGCACGCGCGCGATATAAGCCTGGCGTTCGGTCACGCTGATCACGCCACGGGCGTCGAGCAGATTGAAACGATGCGACGCTTTGATGCATTGGTCGTAGGCTGGCAACGGCAAAGCCTGGCCGAGCAAGGATTTGCATTCGGCCTCAGCATCCTCGAACTCGCGCCGCAACATGTCCGTTCCCGCATGTTCGAAGTTGTGGGCCGAGAATTCCTTCTCCGCCTGGAGGAACACGTCGCCGTATTTGACGCCTTTGCCGTTCCAATCGAGATCGTAAACGTTCTCGACACCCTGGATATACATGGCCAGGCGTTCGAGCCCGTAGGTCAGCTCAGAGGCGACCGGATCGCAATCGATGCCGCCGACCTGCTGGAAATAGGTGAACTGGCTGACTTCCATACCATCGCACCAGACTTCCCAGCCGAGGCCCCAGGCGCCCAAGGTCGGGCTTTCCCAATCGTCCTCGACAAAGCGGATGTCGTGCAGGGCGGGATCGATGCCGAGCGTATAGAGGCTTTTCAGGTACAACTCCTGCACGTCCTTGGGCGACGGCTTCAAGATGACCTGGAACTGATAATAGTGCTGCAACCGGTTCGGGTTCTCGCCGTAGCGCCCGTCGGCCGGGCGGCGCGACGGCTGCACATAGGCGGCATTCCAGGTTTTCGGGCCGAGCGCACGCAAGGTGGTCGCCGGATGGAAGGTCCCCGCCCCCATTTCCATGTCATAGGGCTGGAGAATCACGCAGCCGTAATCAGCCCAGTAATTCTGGAGCTTGAGAATTAGGGATTGGAAGCTCGGTGCGCCCTCGCGGGCGTCAGTCGGGCGCCTCGCCATTTTCAATAAATCCGGCGCTGTTCGAGGAGACGGGGGTTAAATAAAGGTGGGGGGTTACGGGGTCAAGATTTATGGGTCACGAAGCCGCGATTGCCCGCAAAAGGTCACCTGACCCGATTAATGGCGATGACCCGCCTCATGCGCGGCCAGGCCGTCGGCGGGTACAAAATCCCCGCAAATCCGGCATTTTTCCATATCCAGCGCCGTGGGCTCGGCGGATTTAGGCTTCACGGCGTCCTGGGCGCTTTTGAAGATGCCGTCGAGGCCGCGCCGCTTGATGGCCTTGTAAAGGTACCAGCCGGCGATCGCGACGAGAATCAGGATGATGAGCTTGGGGATGCTGAACATGGATCAGGCGGGGTCTTTATGGGTCAGTTTATTGTAAACGACGTAGAGACCGACCAATACCACGAACGAGAACAAAAGCCCGCCGAAGATCTTGCCGACCGCGAACAGCATCACCGCCATCGCCCCGCACAGCAACACGAAGACGACCGCAAAGAACGGGAAGAAGACCCGCGGCACCAGATGGAAGGCGGCGCGTTCATATTCGGTCGCGAGATCGTCGGCCCCCTTGGTCGATTTCGGCGTCGAATCGAAACGAGGCTGTTCGGGCTGATCGGTCATGACCGGACTATAACCCATCGCCGGGCGGATCGCAGGGCTTCGTCAGCCTTCGACGAACAATTTGGCGATTTGCGCCATGCCGTAGGGTTTGGTCAGGGTGGCAACCTTGGGAAAGCGGTCGAGACCGGCGAGACCGTCGCCGTACCCGGTCGCAAAAGCGAAATGGATACCCCGCGCGTTGAGCATCTCGGCGACACCCATGCTGGTTTCCGCGCCGAGATTGAAATCCAACAGAGCGAAGTCGATGGTTTCGCGCTCGATCGCCGCCATCGCCTGCGACACGGACGCAGAGGTGATGACCTGGACGGCACCCAGGGCGCGCAACGCATCCTCACCCTCGAGCGCGATGATCATGTTGTCCTCGACCAGCAACGCGGTCTTGCCGTGCAATGGCCGGTCACTTGTGACCACGCGCGGCGCCGCATCTGAGCGGATGGCATTTTCCGCGATGCCGGCAACATGGCGCGACGGGACGCAAAAATGCGCCTCCAACCCGGCCAAACGATAATTCACCTCGGCCTGACCGCCGAGGTCGTAAGGGATCGAGCGCTCGATGATCGTGCTGCCGAAGCCCCGGCGCGTCGGCGCGGTGACAGCCGGCCCGCCGCTTTCGACCCAATCGATCAGCAGGCTGCCGCTGTCATCGATCCACCAGCGAATGCTCGCCGTGCCGCTATCCGACAACGCGCCATATTTGGCGGCGTTGGTCATGAGTTCGTGGAACACCAAGGCGAGCGTGGTGAAGGCCGTTGGCTGCAGCAGCACATTCGGCCCTTCCAGCTTCACATGGTCGCGCTGCAAACCGACATAGGCGCCGGTTTCCGTTTCGATCAGATCCATCAGCCGCGCCGGCCCCCACCGATCCGACGTGATCTGATCGTGCGCGCGCGCCAGGGCCTGGATGCGATGATCCAAGGTCGCGATGAAGTGTTCGACCGTCGTGGCGCTCGTGCGCGATTGGGTGATCAGGCCGCGGATCAGCGACAGGATGTTGCGCACCCGGTGGTTCAATTCCGCGATCAGCAATTCCTGACGCTCGTGCGCTTTCTGGCGTTCCTGGTCCGCGCTGTCGGACAGACGGACAAGCACGTCGAGGATGCCACTGCGTAAGGTTTCGGCGACCCGGCGCTCGGCCGCAGTGAACGACTCGCTGCGCCCCTTCACCAGTTCGGACCAGGCCTCGAAGCTCTTGCGCGGGGTAAGGCGCGCGCCGTTGGGACCGTATTCGACCGGTTTTTCTGGATTGCCGGCCCAGCGCACCGAACGCATACGCTCGGAGCGGAACAGGATCGCGTAATCGCGCGAACTGCGCGACAGCGGAATGGCGATCAGCCCGGCCGCGATATCGGCATAGGCGGCAGCATCCGCTACGAGCTCGCTGATCCGGTCGGTCGCAAAAACCTCCGTTCCGCCGATGTGGCTCAAGGTTTGCGCCACCGCGCTGAATTGCGCGCGATTCGGCGTCAGGCCGGTGAGCGAAACATCCCCATCGAGATAGACGCCGACGCCATCGGCGGGGATCGTGGCGCCGATCATCTCGCCCAGCCATGCGGCGTTTTCCAGCAGATTGCCGTCGCGTGCGATCGAGGCCATCAGGCGATCCGTCACGCCGCGCGCGCGCGTCTCATACTCGGCGGCTTCCCGCCGCTCGCGACTTTCGAGCATCAAGGAGAACATCTGGCCGAACAGTTCAGCCGCCGTGCGGCTGGCGAAGCTCGGCAGGCGCGGCGAATAGTGATGGCAAGCGAACAGCCCCCACAACTTGCCGTCGACGACGATGGAAATCGACAGCGAGGCGCCGACGCCCATGTTCTTGAGATATTCGATATGGATACGCGACACCGCGCGCAGCACCGACAAGGACTGATCGAGTGCGGCGCCGTCCTGATCGAGCTGCGGGACAAGCGGCACCGGCACCGCATCGATATCCGCGATGACGCGGAAGACATTGCGCACATAGAGCTTGCGCGCCTGCGCCGGAATATCGGTCGCGGGATAATGCAGCCCCATGAAACTGTCGACCCCCGGCCGTAGGACCTCGGCAACGACCTCGCCCGACAATTGTTCGTCGAAGCGGTAGACCATGACGCGATCGAAGCCGGTGATGGCACGCACCTGGCGCGCACCTTCGCGCAGGAACATCGCCATACCCTCGGCCTGACCCAAGCGGTTGACCATGCCGCGCACGACGGCAGCGGCTTCAAGATCCTCGTCGCTGGCCGGTTCGGCCTCGATAACAACGGTATCGCCGGCCATGTGAACGGCAACGTCGAACAGGGTCTCATCGTCGAGCAGGGTCTGGCTGAACAGGCGTTCCACCGCGTCGGGGCCGCGTAACATGGTCAGGCGATTGCGGATCGCATGCATACTTTTGTCGGTCAGGAACTGGGTAACCGGCCGCCCCAACATATTGTCCGGCGCAAAGCCGGTGAATTGGGCGACGTTGGCCGACACGCGCGCCACATTCCAGTTGGTATCGAGCGCGATCAGAAAGCCAAACGATTGAATAATGCCGAGGACATGAATCGGCTCGCGGTCGCAATTGGTCAGATCGACATTGAAATCGCTGGCATTCATGTCAGCCGGCGTCTCGCTCTTGCCGGCCCGCGTCGCCATAGGCTTCGAACATCGCACGCGCACCGGAAATCGCATCGCTGCGCCATGCCGTGCCGCCATCGGCATGCTCGAGCGCATCGACGATGCGCTGCCATCCGCCCGGCGGGTGTTGCGCCGACAGGAAAGCGGCAGGCCACCCTGCGTCGAGGCTTTTGCGGATCATCGCGCCGCCCAGGCGCGATCCTTCGAGGACGTAGACAGCCCCCCAACGCGCACCGTCGCCGCGCGGCAGGTCGAGCGTGATCGCTTCGGGGATCTCGATGCCGAGCGCGGTGAGATCGGCAAGCAGAGCGGACGTCCGCCCAACCCAGCCGTCCAAGATTTCGCCAAGTGCCAAACGCGACTCCGCAATCGGCAGGATGCGCGCATGCACGCGCAAAAAGCGGCGGTAACCTTCCGGCGTATCGAGACCGAATGAGCCGAACGCCCCGTCCACGGCGGCGTGCTGATCACGCGTCGCGGCACGCAACAGTGCGCGCACGCCGTCAGGCGCGGCGGTCTGTTGCGGATCGACCGAAGGTACGGGGAAACCGTCATCCATGTTAATGAACCTAAAAATAACAGCGATTTAAGTAAATGCTCAGGACTGTGACCTAAAAAGGACCAAGCCGAGCGTTACAGACCGAACCGCGCCCACCAGAGCCGTTCCTCGATCGCGGCAATGACGCCGTCAACCAGCCGGCTTTCAATGCCGAGGCGGCGACGCAGCCAGCTTTCGCGCTGACCGACCGGGCTAAAGCGAATCTTGTCGCCAAAGCGCGCCTTCATGACGTCGGTCAGTTCGCCGATGCCGTCGATCAAACCGAGGGTCAAAGCGCGCCGTCCAGTCCAGAACGCGCCGGTGAACAATTCGTCCTCGCCGGCC
Organism: Rhodospirillaceae bacterium; assembly: GCA_947467145.1. Classification (GTDB taxonomy): domain Bacteria; phylum Pseudomonadota; class Alphaproteobacteria; order Rhodospirillales; family UBA2165; genus CANIGJ01. The sequence continues at coordinate 173,361 of CANIGJ010000001.1, forward strand.
TTCAGTTTTCCCGCACGCCGCTCGCGCACGAGTTCCTTGAACACGTCGTGGACGTCGCGCTGCAATTCCCTCAGATGCTCGACCTCGTCGGGCTTTTCCGGCTGGAACGGATCGAGCATGCCCTTGCTGGTGCCGGCGGTGTAGACGCGGCGTTCAACGCCGACTTTCTTCAACAATTCGGGAAACCCAAAACCGGTCGAAATGACGCCGATCGATCCGACGACCGAGGTGTCATCGGCGAAAATCTCGTCCGCCGCGCAGGCCAGCATATAGCCGCCGGACGCCGCTACATCCTCGGCGAAGGCGAAGACCGGCAATTCGTATTCCTTGGCGAGCGAGCGGATGCGTTTGACGATGAGCGCGGATTGCGCGGGCGCGCCCCCAGGCGAATTGATGGCGAGCGCCACGGCAACGGCGCCCTTCATCGCGAAAGCGCGCTCCAACGGCTGAATGAAGGCGGCCGCCGTGATCCCGCCGGCCTGCAAGGTACCCGGCCGCGCACCGATCACGCCCGCAAGGCGGACGACGGCGACAACCGGCTTCGGTTTTTTCAGACACAGGAGTTCGAGAAGCGAGGCCATGCATCAGGGTATGGTTACCCTGACGCACAGGCAAGCCGGTTACATCCGGTGCAGCAGGCTCACCAGATCGTCGGCATGTTCTTCCTCAACCTTGAGGATGCCTTCGATCATGATCCGGGTCGTCGGATCGTCGTTTCCGAGCCAGCGGATGATCTCCGAGTAGGTCTCGATGGCAACACGTTCGGCCACCAGATCTTCCGTGATCATCTGTTCGAGAGTATCGACGTTCTTATATTCGGCGTGCGAACGCGTGCTGAGGCCGTCGGGATTGAAATTGGGATTACCACCCAATTGCGTGATCCGCGTCGCGACTTCATCGACATGGCCCTGCTCCTGCTTGGCGTGCTCCAAGAACTCAGCAGCTGCAGCCTGCGAATTGGCACCCGTCGCCATGTGGTAGTGGTTCTTGTAGCGCAACACGCAGACGAGTTCGGTCGCCAAAACCTCGTTCAGCACGCTGATCACCTGATCCTTATCGGCCAGATAGGCATCCGTAACGGCGCCATCCATCATTTTGGCGCGGGCGCGCTCACGGATTGCTTCCAGATCGGACACGAAATTATCTTTGGGCATCGGAACTCCTCCTTTTTCTCGTATGATTCTAAACTTGGAGGAGTGCGATCGGTTCCCACGTCAGCCGTGAGGTTAATGGGACGCGAGCACCAATGCGCGGCCGTCGCGCAAAACCGCATCGGCTGCGGGGCTGAACGTTCCATCGGCCTGATGCAATTCAAGGCCGGGCATATAGGTAACGGACCCGGCGTCTTTTTTGTTCCCCTGCACCAGGACCCGCTTGGGGCCGAGGGGGAAAACAACCGTGGCGAGGCCGCCGGCCGCAAACAAGGATGCCACCTCGCCGGCGCGGTCGGCGCGGTGGATGAAGGTGACACTGCCGCCAGCCGTCACCCGCGCAATGCAGAACGCAACCCAGGCGGCGAGATCGGCCGGACCTTCGACGCTCGCCAGCGCCTTGCCCCGGTCGGGCGAAACGCGCCCGGTGCCGCTTTTCGCGAACGGCGGATTGGCCATGACATGATCGAATTGCCGCTCCTGGACCGACGGCGGCGGCGCCAACAGATCGCCGGCGACGAACGCGACGCGCTCAGCCATCCGATTGAGATCGGCGCTATCGCCCGCCAATTGAATGAGATCGACCTGTAGATCGAGACCGGTGACGGCAACGCCGGGCACACGCGCGGCCAGGCACAACGCCGCCGCACCCGACCCGCAGCCGACCTCCAGCACGCTTTGTCCGCTCAACGCCGGCACGGACGCCGCGAGGAACACCGGATCGATGGCCGCGCGCAGGCCATCCTTCGGTTGCAATAGTCGCACGCGACCGCCCAGCAAGGCATCGAGGCTGACCTCACGCTCGCCTGATTCTATTTGACCTGGCTCAGCGCGCGAAGAATGCATCGGATTCTTCCTGCAGTGCCTTGGCGCGCGCATAATCGTCGTCATCGACCATAATGCGGCGCGGAATGGCGAAGGCGCTGCCCTCCAGCACGCTGGTATGGGTGTCCAGCACCACGATCTCGATGCCGTTCTCGGCCAGCAGCGCACGCAGCCACGAGATCAGGACCTGATTGTTGGTGCGGAGCAGCTCGATCATCGCATCCCTATGTGCGGGTCCGCCCCTACTTGCCCATCGCCCGGGCGGCTCCTATGCTTTATCATATTCCCGGTTGAAGATGTGAGCGGAGAATCAAGGCCTTGGGCGTTGTCGTAAATCTCGAAAGCGGTCACTCGACGCAGCCGTCGATCGATGCGCTGGTGGCCCTGACCCGCGACGATATCCGCGACGTCAACGAGCTGATCGTGCGCGCGATGGACAGCCCGGTCACCCTGATCCCGCAATTGGCCGGCCATATCGTCTCGGCCGGCGGCAAGCGGCTGCGTCCGATGATGACTTTGGCCGCCGCGCAGATGTGCGGCTACACCGGGCGACGCCATATCGGTCTCGCCGCCTGCGTCGAATTCATCCATACCGCGACCCTGCTGCATGACGACGTGGTTGACGCGAGCGATCTGCGACGCGGCAACGCATCGGCCAACGCGGTCTGGGGCAATCAGGCGAGCGTGCTGGTCGGCGATTTTCTGTTCAGCCGTTCTTTCGAATTGATGGTCGCCGATGGCTCGTTGCCGGTGCTCAAGGTCCTGTCGCACGCCTCGGCCGTGATCGCCGAAGGCGAGGTGCTGCAGCTCACCACGACATCGAACACGCAGACCAGCGAGACCGCCTATCTGCAGGTCATCCGATCCAAGACCGCCGAATTGTTCGCCGCCGCCTGCCAGATCGGCGCGCTGGTGTCCGATCGGCCGAAGGTCGAGGAAGAGGCCCTGCAGGCTTTCGGGATGAATCTCGGCATCACCTTCCAGCTGATCGACGACGTGCTCGACTACTCGGCCAAGCAGGCCGTGCTGGGCAAAACCGTCGGCGACGATTTCCGCGAGGGCAAGATAACCTTGCCGGTGATCTTGGCTTATCGCCGCGGCGACGACGAGGAACGCGCCTTCTGGCGCCGCACGCTCGAGGATCTCGACCAGACCGAACACGACCTTGGGCACGCCCAAGGCTTGCTGGCCAAGCATCGCGCACTCGACGATACTGTGGAGCGGGCGCGCCATTACGGCGCCATCGCGCGCGACGCCATGGGCATTTTCGACGACAGCCCGTCCAAGCGGGCCCTGGTCGATGCCATCGATTTCTGCATCCACCGGGCTTATTAGGCGCTGTTTAAGGCCGTTTCTTGGCGTTTTCAGCCCTACTTGCCCTCCCCGAAAGCCCCTTGTATAAACCGGCCTCGCGTTAACACACCCAACGGGAAGTAGCTCAGCCTGGTAGAGCACCACGTTCGGGACGTGGGGGTCGGAGGTTCGAATCCTCTCTTCCCGACCACTTATCAAATAAGTGGTTTTGCCCGTTGGGTGTCGGCGCGTTTTTGGGGTGGAGATTCCCGGCATGGACAGCACATCGACTTCCGTTGCTTCCGCACCCCAATCCTCCTGGATCGTTCAAGGTATCGATTTCCGCAACCTGTTCTGGGTGGCGCTGCTTTTTGGCGCGATGATCTGGGCGATCCATTCACCTTACGAATGGCCGCTGCGCTTCATCCATGTGACGAGCGGCGTGTTGCTGACCGGTGCCGACATCATCATGGGCTTCCTCATCGGCCCGACGTTGCGCATGCTGACGTTCGATGCGCGCCGCACCTTCACCTTGAAGCTGCTGCCCAAGACCCTCTTCATCTTCACGCCGTTGGGCATCGTGGCGCCGACCTCGGGGTGGTATTACGCCGAACGGCTCGGCTACACCGCAATGGACTATCCTGAATATTGGTGGATCGTCGGCGCGCTCATTGTATCGGCCATCCTCGCCGTGCAGGGCTTGTGCATCCTGCTGCCGAGCAACATCCGCGCCTATCTGGAGATGCGTAAGGATCAGCCCGATCCGGCGAAGGTCGGCCGTATCATGCGGACCTATTTCCTGACGGTGGCGTCGCAAGGCATCATGCAGATCCTGATCGTCACGATCATGGTCAGGATGTCCGCCGGCTTATAGATCGAACTTCGAAATCCGCGTCGCACCGCCGACGGTCTGCAGGATGTGGGCTTCGGGGATTTCGATCCAGCCTTCCTTCGCTTCGTCCAATGGCTCCGACAGCACCAGCACCGCCGCCTCGCCCGGCGTGAAATGCACATGGGCGTCGCGCGTCTCGATCGTCGATCCGGTCGCGTAATAGAGCGACGGCGATTTCGCATCGTTGGAATAGCGTAGCGCGTAGATCGACTCACCGTCCGACACCGCCGAGGCCATGTGGAACGGCTCGGCGACCTTCGCCTCGTCCATCACGCCCAGGATCTGCGTCACCGTGCGTTTGAGCGCACCCGGCACGTCGTTCTCCAGCCCATTGGCGCAGGCGAGCAGGAAAAACGCCTCGGAATCGGTCGTGCCGATGCGGTCGTTATAGATATCGTCGGGGATCAGGCGTTCGATCGCGCGGCGGATGCGATGGAACCCGCCGATCGCGCCGTTATGCATGAACAGAAATTTGCCGCGCCGGAACGGATGGCAATTCTCGCGGCTGGTCGAGGTGCCGGTCGAGGCCCGCACATGGGCGAAGAACAGCCGTGAGCTGATCTGCTCGGCGATATTGCGCAGATTGGAGTCGTTCCAGGCCGGCAGCGTGTCGCGAAAGACACCCGGCTTGGCCTGTTCGCCATACCAACCGACGCCGAAGCCGTCGCCATTGGTCGGCACGATGCTGCGCGTCGCGGCGATGGATTGGCGGATCAACGAATTGCGCGGTTTGAACAGCAGTTCCTGCAACGGCAGGAGCGGCCCGCCATAGGCTAACCAACGACACATCCGGTTTGTCCTCCACGAATTGGTCGAGCAGAGATCTCGACCGATTCGTGGGGGCATTGGAAGTTGCGACTTATTGCTAGGCGACGCCCAATCCTCGCATCGCGAGGACGCAATGACGCCGCTTTGCTAATCCAGCAGCGCGATGCCCTGGATCTCGATCATCATGCCGGGATGCGCGAAGCCCGAGCAGGTGATGAGCATGCTGCCCGGGAACTTCCCTTCCGAGAAGAATTCCTTGCGGATATCGACGAATTCCTTGCCGTAGCGCGAATCGATGATGAACACCGTCATGGTGACGATATCGTCGAGCGTGCCGCCCGCTTCGGTCATGGTTTCGCGCATATATTCAAAGGTGCGGCGCACCTGGGCGGCGAAATCGCCCTTGAACGGCTTGCCGTCCTTGTCCATCGACGCGGCATGCCCGGCAAGCCAGACGGTGCGGCTGCCGCCCTTAGTGATGACGGCGGGCGAGAACGAGCGTTCTTTCTGCCAAGTCCCGACGACGTAACTGCGTTCTACCATTGTGTGCTCCCATAAAAGGATGGCCGGGTCGCCACTTGGTTTTCGTGGGCCCGGCCATCATCGTTTGAATTTATTATTTAGCCCGCCTATTTCAACGTATCGAACAGCTCGAACGTGCGCTTGTGCGACAATTCCTGCGCGTCCTTGTCGACCGAGGAGGACGCGAAACCATGCGGCGCCTTATAGACATGCGCCGTGATCAGCGGGTTCTTCTTCACCGCCGCGATGATGCGGTCGCGTTCCTCATCCGGATAGGTGTGGTCGTGCTCGGCGATGTGCAGGATCAGCGGCCGAGTGATGTTGGGCACTTCGTCCAGCAAGGTGTGCGCGCGCGTGGCGTAATAGCCCGCCGCGGCGTCCGCCCCCAGACGCGACACGCCGATGAACGCCGTATTGCCGCCGACGCAGAAGCCGGTGACCGCGACCTTGCCGTTGCAATCGGGCATCGATTTCAGATGCGCCATCGTGTCCTTGGTGACGCCGACGAGAGTCGGGAACTTCATCGTGGTGCGGAAGCTGTTGCCCTCACCACGCTCCACATCCCAAAAATAATCCGGCACGGCGGCGAGATAACCCTGCGCGGCGAACAGATCGGCGATTTCCTGATAGAGCGGCCGCATGCCGTGGATATCCAAACCGATGACCACACCGGGGCCCCGCGCCGCACCCTTGGGATGCGACAGATAGGTCTGGTAGGCGTTGCCCTTGCTGTCTTTCAGCTCGATCATTTTGCCGTTCATGCGGCTCCCTCCCCGGTACGTTATTGGCAAATACATATAGAATAGATGTTATCTAAGTTTACGAAGTTGCACCGGGCAGGGAAAGCCCAGCTTAAATCAGTCGCACGAGAACGCGCGGGGCACATCAGCCCTGCAAGCACGGGTGTTGCATCGCGCGGCTGCACGATATAGCGACATTAAGATGGCATCATCTGCGGCATTAGGTGGGATCGGTCGCGCGTTGGGCAACCGCAGCTTCCGCCAATATTTCTACGGCCTCATCGGCACGACGACGGGCTTCTGGTCGTATCGCGTCGCGTTGGGCTGGCAGGTGTGGGAACTAACCCACTCGCCGGCGTGGCTCGGCGGTATCGTGTTCGTCGAGGTTGTGCCGCTCCTACTGTTGGGGCCGATCGGCGGGACGGTGGTCGATCAGAAAGGCGCACTGCGGATCACGCGCGTCATGCAGGCCTTGTGGGCAATCCTCATGATCACTTTCGCCACCCTGAATTTATTGGGCATGGCGAACATCGGCGTGCTGCTGGTCATCGCCGGTGTCCAGGGCGCCATCGCCGGCTTTTCCAATCCCGGACATCTCGCCCTCATCGCCAATGTCGTGCCGCGCGAGGACCTGTCGGCGGCCGTAGCACTGCAATCGGGCGTCGTGCAATGCGGTCGCTTCGTCGGCCCCGCCATCGCCGGCCCCCTGCTCGTGCATTTCGGGCCGGGCATGGTGTATGCCGGTGTCGCGGTCGCCTTCACCTTCGCCGCCTTCAATCTATGGCTGGTCACGACGCTCGCCCCGGAAAAGACTGGCGGCGGGCGGGGCCTGCGCGGCGACTTCGCCGACGGCGTGCGCTACACGATGAATCACTTCGCGATCCGCACCATCATTCTCTACACCATGATCATGTCGTTCCTGCTGCGGCCCGTCGTCGAATTGCTACCGGGCTTCGCCGACGTCGTGTTCGAACGTGGCGCCGAGGGCCTCGCCTGGCTGATGATGTCGTTCGGGTTGGGCTCGCTGATCTCCGCCGTCCACATCGCGGTGCGCGGCGAGACCAAGGGCCTGACCAACATCTTCACCGTCAATCTGATCATCGGCGCACTATCGTTGCTGGCGTTCGCGCTCATCCCGCATTTCTGGGTCGCGATGGGACTGACCGTCATCTTCGGCATGACGACGAACACGGTCTCGATCGCCAGCCAGATCCTCGCGCAACACATGGTCGCGGGGCATATGCGCGCGCGCGTCATGAGCATCCTCGGCACGACCTTCCGCGCCGTGCCGGCGGCAGGCGCGTTGTTCCAGGGTTGGGGCGCTGCCTTCTTCGGCCTTGCCGCCCCAGTCGTGGTGGCCGCGATCCTGTGCATCGTCGCGTGGGCGCGGCTGGTGCAGATCGCGCGGCGCGAGAATCTTGCCGGCCGCATCGAGGCGCCCCCCGAAGGGACGTGACGCGATTGACAGGTGATGCACGTCTGACAAGACTGCCTGCATGGGGAAACCGCCCAATATTGTTCAGCCATTCAATCGCGGCGATGTCATACCTGATGTCGGCCTCTTGGGCCGCGATGGGGGCATCGTCCAAATTTTCCGCCAAGACCTGGCCGGCACGACCTTAGCAATATGGCGCACCGGACCGGACGTTTCGCCCGCCGCCATCATCGATGCTGAACGGCTGGCCGGCGAATTCGCCGTCGTCGACGCAAACCTAATCCACCTCGTCGTCGGCGCCCCCCCGGCGGACGTGCCGGGACCATCGGCCGGCAGCGCGCTCACCCAGATATTCGATCCCAAAAACCAGATCGCCCCGCTGTTCGGCCTGACCGGCGAAGGCATCATCGCCATCGACCGCGGCCGACGCTTCATCGGCAGCTTCGCCGATCAGGGACCGAGCGACGGCCTGGCCCTGTGCCGCGACATCTTCGCGCGCGAACCCAGCGGAACGCTGGCCACCCAGGCGCCGGTCCTGCTCGTACCCGGCATCTTCGATACCGCCGAGGCCGCATCCTTGATCGCCTATTGGGATGCAAGTGCCAAAGAGATCGTCAATTCCGTGGCCAATGCCGCCGGCGGCAATACTTATGACGGTCCGCAGATCAAACGGCGGGTCGACACCGCGATCCAGGATCGCCGCTTGTTCGATCTGGTGAAGACACGGATCGAACGGCGCGTGTTTCCGGAAATCGTCAAATCGTTCCACTGCACGCTCGCGCGCATGGAGATGCCGCGCATCGGCTGTTACGATGCTGCCGAACGCGGGGAATTCCGCCGCCATCGCGACAATACGACGCCCTACACCGCGCACCGCAAATTCGCGCTCAGCATCAACCTGAACGATGGCTATGAGGGTGGCGCCGTCGGCTTTCCCGAATACGGGCGCATGGCCTATCGCCCGCCCGCCGGCGGCGGCGTCGTTTTCTCCTGCTCCTTGCTGCACGAAGCGCAGCCGGTCACGGCCGGAAAACGCTTCGGCCTGTTCACCTTTTTCACCGATGCGGAAGGCGGCAAACGCGAGGACGAGATGTATGCCAAACACGGCAGCGGTATGAACCGCTACACCGTGCGTTAGCTCAGGGTTATTTCGCCACGCGTTATTTAGGCAAGGCCGTCCCATCGGCCTGCATCGGAATGTCCGCCACGCGGCCTTGGAAGGCGAGGAACGTGTAGAGCCCGACCACCGCCGTCAGCTCGATCAATTGTTCATCGCTGCCCAGCGCATCCTTGGCTTTCGCATAGGCCGCATCCGACACACCGACCGGGCCCAGCAGTTCGCTGACATATACGTAGATCGCATCCATCCGCGGATCGGCGAAGGTCGGGCGCCGGCGGTTGGCGATCGCGTCGATAATGTCGTCGCCGATACCGGCACGTTTGGCGATCATGACGCGCACATTCCAGACGTAATCGACCGACCAGTGGCGCGCCAGGACGAGGGTCGCCAGCTGGTGCAGATCGTTCGGCAATCCGGCCGCCTGCACATGCTCGCGCATATATTCGAAACATTCGGCGAGCTTGGGGATACGCAGCATGATCGCCGACGGTCCCGCATATTCCTCGTTGCGCTTCACATAGATGAAGTCGCCGACCCGGCGCTGTTCGTCGGTGGCGCCCTCACGCGTGATCAACGGGATACGCGATTGCTTGGCCATGCTGATTCCTTTTCCGGGTGCGCTCGATTCGTTATAAGGATTATCAATCTATTTCGGTTCCGCCCAGGTAAATTGCTGCGGCGAATGAATAACGAAAATGAATAACGGGGAGACGACATGAAGATTTTCTCATTGGTAAAATTTGCCGCGATGGCCGTGGGGGCAACCCTGACCATTAGCGGTCCCGCCCTCGCGCAGCAATCGACCAAGACGCTTCGGCTCGCCTTGCAGGACCCAATCCGGACCATCGACGAATACAACGATTCCAAGCCGGAAAATTCTCTGCTCTCCAGCGTACTTTATAGTTCGCTGTTATGGTTCGATTCCCGCGCGCAGGCCTTGCGCCCCGGCCTCGCCAAATCCTGGACGCGCATCAACCCGACGGTGATCGAATTCGATCTGCGCGACGACGTGACCTGGCATGACGGCGAAAAGGTCGATGCCGACGATGTCGTCGCGCTGATCTCCTGGGTGGCCGACGACAATTCGAAATACGGCCGCAAGAATTCCTTCACCTTCATCAAGGGTGCCGAAAAGCTGAGCGCCACCAAGGTACGCATCACGATGAAGGAGCCGACCGCGGTCGACCTCATCACCTTCGCGCAGATCACGCCGATCTATCCCGAGCATGTCTTTGCGCCGCTGGCCGAGAAGGCCGATTTCGGGCGCAACCCGGTCGGCACCGGGCCGTATCGCGTGACATCGGTGGATCGCAACAAGGGTGTCTTCGCCGAGAAGTTCAAGAATTACCGCCTGTACGGGTTCGATCATCCCGAAACCAACGTCGAGAAATTCACCGCATTTCCGATCAACGATGCGCAGACCCAGGTCGCTCAATTCCTGACCGGCGCCATCGACGTGGTGCGCGACCTGCCGCCCGATCAGGTGCGCGACCTTCTGAAAGATAAGAAATATGCGCTTACGGTCAGCGACGGATTGACGATGGCGTTCCTGCAGCTCGACGCCTCGGGGCGCGCCGGCAAGAAAGAATTGCAAGACGCCCGCGTGCGCCGCGCGCTGCACATGGCGATCGACCGCAAGACCATCGCGTCGGAATTGATCTGGGGCGGCGGCAAGGCGCGCCCGCTCGATGCCTTCTGCGTCAAACCCATGACGGGTTGCGACTACACGACCAAGGCGCCTGATTTTGACCCGGCCGGCGCCAAGAAGCTGTTGGCCGAGGCCGGTTACGCCAGCGGCTTCGAACTCACCATCTATTCCACCGGCGAACGCAACGGGCGCAATGCGCAGGCGGTTGCCGGGTACCTGACCGCTGTCGGCGTCAAAACCAGCGTGCGGATCATCAACTTCCCGACGCTCAGCGATCTGCAGCGCGACGGCAAGCTCGAGGCCTATGTCGCCACCTATCCGCCGTCGATTTCCGATGTCGATCAGACGATGAACCGCTTCTTCGCCAAGGGCCGGCGCGATTTCACCGGCGATCCATCCTTGAACGAGGCGACCGAGGTCGGCGCCACCGAGGTCGATGTCGCCAAGCGCAACGCGATCTATCGTGCGGCCTTCGACAAGATCAACACCGAGGCTTACGCCCTGCCGCTCAGCAATTTCCCGATCCTATTCACGCACACGGCCGATCTCGCCATCCGCGACGATTCGCTGGGCGCCTGGGGAGCGGAGATTTTCGACTTCAGCTGGAAATAGACTTCTATTACTTTTGGGGCGTCTTCAGCCGTTCCAGCATCGGCATGGTGCGCGCCCAGGTGAGCTTCGCCGCGTCGGGCGCGTAGGCCTTGGACTGCGACGGGCAGGTATAGCCATGCTTCACACCGGGATAGATGTAGATCTCGGCGTCGCGGTTGGCGGCGGTCGCAGCGCGCACCTTCGGCAATAGTTCGGCCGGCAAGGCGAAATCCTCATCGCCCCAATGCAGGCTCAAGGGCACGCGGATCTGCGCCAGTTCGTCCAGATGGTTACCAAACACGGAGCCATGGAACGCAGCGCCGGCAGCGCAGCCGAACTTCGCGGCGCCGATCAGCGCGAACGGACCGCCGAAGCACAGCCCGATCACCGCCGTCTTGCCGTTGCAGCCGGGCTCCTGACGCAGCAGATCGAGCGTTGCCTCCAGATCGCGCGTCCCGCTCGCGGCAAGACCGGCGCGATCCTCAGCCCGCGCACCCGCGCGCTTCGATCCTTCCTCGGTACGGGGCAAGGGCCCCTTGTCGCCGCGCCAGAAAAAATCCGGCGCGGCCACGAGGAAGCCCTGGTCCGCCAGGTCGTCGCACATTTTACGCAGATCGGCGTCGACACCGAACACCGTCGAGGCCATGACAATGCCGGGCGCTTTCGCCGCACTCGCCGGCGCGGACAGGTAGCAATCGAAGCTACCGTCCGGCGACGCGATGACGATATCGTGCCCGGGCATGTCTTACGCCTCGGCTAGGCCGCTTTGGCCGGCGGCGGGTTCTTCAAAGGCTCGAGCATCTTCAGGGTACGTTCCCAGGACAGATCGGTCGCCGCCTTGCTGTAGATTGGCGATTCCGGCTGGGTATAGCCGTGTTCGACGCCCGGATAGATGAAGATCTCCGCGTCCTTGTTATGCGCGCAAGCAGCCTTCACCTTTTCCAGCAGTTCCGGATTGAGGGCGAAATCCTTGTCGCCCCAATGAATCTGAATCGGCTTGGTATTCTTTTTCAGATTATCGAGCTGCTTGTCGAAGCCGCCGCCGTGATACGAGCCGCCGGCATCGCAGCCAAGCTCAACAACGCCGATCACCGCGAACGGCCCGCCGAAGCAATAGCCCATGATCGCGGTCTTGCCATTGCAACGTTCGTGCTTGCGCATGGCCTTCAGGGTCACGTCGAGATCGGCCTTCACGCTGTCGGCGATACCCGGGGTCTGGATGCGCGCCATGGCCCGCTTGCGGCCGTCATCGCTCATCGGGATCGCGCCCTTGTCGCCGCGCGACCATTGTTCGGGGGCGATCGCCATGAAGCCCTTGGAGGCCCACCAATCGCAGACCTCCATCAGATCCTTGTTCACGCCGAAAGCACCCGCCGACATCACGATGCAGGGCGCCTTGGCGGTCCCGGCCGGCAAGGCGAGGTAGCAATCCAAAACAACCCCGTCGTGGGCGGTAATTTTTACTGTTTGGCCGGGCATAATCCGTTCCCCTGTTAATAACTTTGATGAGCGGAAGCTTATCCGCCCCGGGGGCCGTTTCACCAGACCCCTACTCGGCTTTTTGCCCGATTAATCATCACCCTATCGTCAGCGTTGTCTTGGTCGTGGCCGTGGGGCGGCGGTTTCGGTCCTGCCCCATAGCCCTGGCCGCTATTCTCCCATAATAATTGCGGCCTAATCGCGCATTGGTCGTATCCGATGCCCCCTCCAGCCGGTACTTCCCGCCATGACTGACCCGACACGCCAACCGCTGCCCGCGCCGAAGCCAGAACCGGCGTCAGAATCGGCCCCCGAGCCGACCCATCTGAGCGCCCGGGCACGCTACCGCGACCTGCAGGTCAGCAGTCCTGGCTATTACCTGCTCGCCATCGCAGCCAGCGTCGCACTGGCCGTTGCCGCAGCGACCGCCGCCCTCCCGCTCGCCAAGTCCAACACTCAGTTGTTGCAAATGGCCGCCGCCGGCCTGGTCTTCACCGCCGTCATGATGGTGTTCCTGGTATCCGATCAGCGCCGCGCCATCACGGCGCGCCTGACCCGCGATTTTGCCGAACGCGAGCGTATTCAAGACGAACTGGCCGAACAGCTCCTGTTCACCCGCCAACTCATCAACGCGATTCCCAGCCCGGTGTTCTACAAGGGGACCGATGCGCGTTTCATCGGCTGCAACGAAGCCTTTGAACGATGGATCGGCCGTCCGATCGACGACATCGTCGGCCGCACTGTCTTCGACATCTATCCGCGCGAACTGGCGGAAATTCACGTCGATCACGACCGCGCGCTGTTACACGAAGCGGGCAACATCTCCTATCAGGGGCACGCCAAGATCGCCGACGGCTCGGTCCGCGACGTGATGATCCACAAAGCGACCTTCACCAAGGAAGACGGCTCGATCGGCGGCATCGTCGGCATCTCGCTCGACCTGACCGAGCATATGCAGAGCGCCGAGCAACTGCGCCAGGCCAAAGAAGAAGCCGAACGCGCCGCGACCGAGCAGCGTGGCTTCTTCGAGGCGTCGCCGCACGGCATCGTGGTTACGCGCGACCGCAAGTTCATGATGTGCAACCACGCCATGGAAAACATCCTAGGCTATGGACCCGGCGAGCTGGTGGGGCAAGATACGCGCATCATCTATGCCAGCGACACGATCTACGAAGCGATAGGCGCGGAGATGTATCCGGCGATTCTCGCCGGCGGCAGCTTCATCAAGGAGATGCAGACACGGCGCAAGAACGGCGAGGATATCTGGATCAGCCTGTCGGTGTCGCTCATCGACAAGAACGATCCCAGCCACGGCACGGTCGGCGTTTTCGAAGACATCTCCGAACGCAAGGCCGCCGAAGAAGAACTGCGCAAGGCCAAGGACGAGGCCGAGCATGCCTTCGCGGAGCAACAAGCTTTCTTGGAATCCTCGCCGCACGGCATCGTCATCAGTCGCGGTCGCCGCTATGTCATGTGCAATCGCGCATTCGAGGAAATTCTGGGGTACGAGCGCGGCGAATTAATCGGCCAAGAAGCGCGCATCATCTATTACGACGATGCAGACTATGAGGCCATGGGCAAGAAGCGGCTCGAGACGATCCGCAGCGGCCATACCTTCAGCACCGAAATCTGGGCCAAGAAAAAGTCCGGTGCCGGCGTGTGGATCCACTTGTCGGTTTCGTTGGTCAACAAAAACGATCCGCACGGCGAAACGGTGGCCGTGGTCTAAGACATCTCACACCGCAAAGCCGCCGAAGCGGAATTGCAGTTAGCGAAGGAAGAAGCCGAGCGCCTCGCCGTCGAACAGCGTTCGTTCTTCGAATCCTCGCCGCACGGCATCGTCGTCACCCGTGGACGCCGCTTCGTCATGTGCAATCGCGCGTTCGAGGAATTGCTGGGCTACGAGCGCGGCGAACTGGACAATTGCGACGCCCGCATTATCTATCACGACGACGCGACCTACCAGGCGCTCGGCAGCGATATGTTCCATGCGATTCGTGAGGGCCAAACCTTCAGTCGCGAAATGCGCGCACGGCGGAAGTCGGGCGATGACATCTGGATCAATCTCTCGGTCTCGCTCGTCAACAAGGCCGATCCGCACGGCGATACCGTGGCCGTTGTCGAAGACATTTCGGAGCGTAAGGCCGCCGAAGAAGAATTGCGCAAGGCCAAGGACGACGCCGAACGCGCATTGATCGAGCAGCGAGCCGTGCTCGACGCCTCGCCCTACGGCGTTGCCCTCATCAAGAACCGCCGCTTCGTCGCCTGCAATGCCAGCTGCGAAGAGATCCACCGCTTCATGCCGGGCACGATGATCGGCGTCGAAACCCGCGAGATCTATCCCGACCAGGCGACCTACGAGATGCACATGGGCAAGGTCGTGGCCGCCATGCATAAGGGCGAGGTCTATTCCGACGAATTCCCCTGGGCCAAACGGACCGGCGAAAAATTCTGGCTACGCCTCACCATGAGCGCGATCGATCCGAAAAATCCGGCCGACGGCGTCGTCGCCATCGTTGAGGATGTGAGCGAGCGCAAACTGCGCGAAACCGAGCTGCAACAAGCCAAGGATGCATCGGAAGACGCTCTCAATACGCAGAACGCGATCTTCGATGCTTCGCCGCATGGCATCGCGCTGTTCAAGGACCGGCGGATCGCATCGTGCAACGCGATGTATGAAGAATTGCACGGCTACGCCTCGGGCGCCCTGATCGGCAAAAACATCCGCGATCTCTATTCCACTTTGGTCGACTACCGCGCGTTGCGCGATGCGATCAATGCTGCCTTGCAACGCAGCGCGGTCTTCACCCAAGAATTCCCGTGGGACCGCAATGGCGAGTCCATGTGGATGCGTTTGACCGTGCGTGCCGTGGATCCCAACGATCCACGCGAAGGCGTCGTCGCCCTCGTCGAGGATGTCAGCGAGCGCAAACAACACGAAGCCGAACTGCGCCAAGCGAAAGACGCCGCCGAGGATGCGCTGAACGCGCAGAAGGCGGTGTTCGATGCCTCGCCACACGGCATCGCGCTCTTCAAGGACAATCGGATCGAGGCCTGCAACGGTGCCTACGAAAGGCTGCATGGATTCGAGCCGGGGACCCTGGTCGGCAAGCAGGTCCGTGACCTCTATTGGTTCGAAGAGGATTATCAGCGTCAACGCGCGGCGATCATCAATTCGCTGCGGCAGGGTCAGGTCTACACCGAAGAATTCCCGTGGACGCTGCAAAACGGCCATAAATTCTGGATGCGCCTGACCACGACCTTGATCGATCGCGACAATCCGCGCGAAGGCGCGATTGCCATCGTCGAGGACGTCACACCCAGCAAGGATGCCGAAGCGCAAATCCTGGTCGCCAAGGACATGGCGGAGCGGGCCCTGGCCGAACAGCGCACGATCCTAGAATCGTCGCCTTTCGGCATCGCACTGCATCGAGACCGTCAAATCGTCTATTGCAACGGCGAACTCGAAGACATCTTCGGCTTCGCACGCGGCGAACTGGCCAATCAAAGCACGCGCATGCTGTATCCGTCGGATGAAGAATTCGAAGCCGCCGGCCAATCGGTCTACGGCAAGCTGCTCGCCGGCCAAGTCTCCGAACAGGAGCTGATCCGCGTGCGGCGCAATGGCGAACGATTCTGGCTGCGCACCACGACCTGCGCCGTTACCCGCGGCAATCTTGCCAACGGCGTCATCACGATCTTCGAGGACATCACCGAACGTAAGAACGCCGAAGAAGAAATCTTGCGCGCCCGCGAGCTGGCCGAACAAGCGACCAAGATGAAATCGGACTTCCTGGCCAATATGAGTCACGAAATTCGCACTCCGATGAACGCCATCATCGGCATGTCGCATCTGGCGCTGAAGACCGAACTGACCGCGCGCCAGCGCGATTATGTGCGCAAGATCCAGCTGTCGGGCCAGCATCTGCTCGGCATCATCAACGATATTCTCGATTTCTCGAAGATCGAGGCCGGCAAGCTCAGTGTCGAAACCACCGCCATCGATCTCGACAAGGTGCTCGACAATGTCGCCAACCTGATCTCGGAACGCGCCAACGCCAAGGGTCTGGAGCTCGTGTTCGATGTGGCACCCGACGTGCCGCGTAGCCTGACCGGCGATCCGCTGCGGCTCGGCCAGATCCTGATCAATTATTGCGGCAATGCGGTGAAGTTCACCGAAAACGGCGTGATCGCCGTCGTCGTCCGCAAGCTGGCCGAAAACGGCGATGTGAAGTTGCGCTTCGAAGTGCGCGACACCGGAATCGGCCTAACCCAGGAACAGATCAGCCGCTTGTTCGAAAGCTTCCAGCAGGCCGACACGTCGACGACACGCAAATTCGGCGGCACTGGCCTCGGTCTGGCCATCTCCAAACATCTCGCCGAGATGATGGGTGGCGAAGTCGGCGTCGAAAGCGAATACGGCAAAGGGTCGACCTTCTGGTTCACCGTGCGCTTCGGCAAGGGCGAACCGCGCCGCCAATATGTGCTGCGCCCCGATCTGCGCGGCCGGCGCGCCCTCATCGTCGACGACAACGAATATACCTGTCAGGTAATGGCTGACATGCTGAGTTCGATGGCCTTCACGACGCAGTGGGTGCAGTCGGGCGCCGATGCCATCGATATGATCAAGAACGGCGCGGCGGCGGGGCGGGCCTACGATCTCGTCCTGCTCGATTGGCGCATGCCGGACATGGACGGCATCGAAACCGCCGAGCGCATCAAGGCGCTGGGCCTGGAAACACCCCCTCACCTGCTACTGATCACCGCTTACGGGCGCGAAGACGTGCTGCAACAAGCCGATCGCTTCGGGTTCGAGGAAGTCCTGATCAAACCGATCAATCCGTCGATCATGTTCGAAAGCGCATCGCGTATCCTGGGCGACCGCCTCGACGACGACAGCACGGTCAGCGGCCCCGTCCCCGGCCCGCGGCGCAATCTTACGGGCATCAAGGGCGCCCGCGTCCTGCTGGTCGAGGATAACGACATCAACCAACAGGTCGCCGCCGAGTTGCTGGCGGAAGCGGGCTGCGTCGTCACCATCGCCGAAAACGGCCAGGTCGCGGTCGATAAGGCACGGGTGCAAACTTTCGACATCATCTTCATGGACGTGCAGATGCCGGTGATGGACGGCTACCAGGCGACGGCCGAGATCCGCAAGCTCGGTTTCAGTCACCCCATCGTCGCCATGACCGCGAATGCGATGGAGGGCGATCGCGAACGCTGCCTCGCCGCCGACATGAACGACCACGTGGCCAAACCCATCGAGCCCGAGCATCTGTGGGATGCCTTGATCCGCTGGGTCCAGCCACGCACAGCAGCTAGCGCACCAACCGTTCCGGCCGCACCGTCAGCACCGGCCGTTCAGGCCGCCCCGCAAGCGATCGACATCCCCGGCCTCGATAGCGTCAACGGCTTGCGGCGCGTGCTGGGCAAGGTCGATATCTATCGTCGCCTGCTGCGCAGCTTCGCCAAGGACCAAGCGAACTTCGCCGCCGAGGTTGAAGCCGCACTCGGCGCCGAGGATTGGACGACCGCACAACGCGTCGCCCATACCCTGAAGGGTGTCGCCGGCAATGTCGGCGCCATGAGTGTCTCGGAAGCGGCCGCGAAGCTTGAGGCGGCTTTGCGGGTCAAAGAGCCGCGCTCGGCGATCGATCCGCTGCTCGGCGATGCGACGCAGAAGCTGACCGCGATAATCGATGCCCTGACCGCGCTGAGCGCCGATCAACCGGCAGCAGCCAAACCCGCCGCGGCCGGTCCGGTCGATGCGAAACTGCTGGCGCAGGTTGCGCAACGTCTGGCCGCCGCACTGGCACAGTACGACACGACTGCGACCGACATTCTGGACGAGCATCGCGCGATCCTGAGCGCCGGCCTCGGCGCACATTTCGCCAAGATCGACGCCAGCATCAAGGTCTTCGCATACGACGACGCGCTGAAGAGCCTGCAAGACGCTATGCGGGACAAAGGGATTGCCTTATAGCCAGGATCGAATCTTACAAAGCCGAAAACAAACAGGCTTCAGGGGGAAAATGTGGCCATACATATGACGCTCGCCAAGCCGACCATTCTTGCGGTCGACGACACGCCGGATAACCTTACGGTCATCAGTTCGATCCTCAAAGAGCTGTACACCATCAAGGTCGCCACCGACGGCGAACGGGCGCTCAAGATCGCCGCCTTGGACGAGGCCCCGGACCTGATCCTGCTCGACATCATGATGCCGGATATGGACGGCTACGAGGTGTGCCGCCGGCTCAAGGCCAACCCGAAGACGCGCGATATCCCGGTCATCTTTCTGACCGCGCTCAACGACCCCTATCATGAAGCGACCGGCCTGCAGCTCGGCGCGGTCGATTATTGCAGCAAGCCGATCAGCCCGCCGATCCTGTTGGCCCGTATCAAGAATCATCTCGCCTTCAAGGCGGCGGCCGACTTCCTGCGCGATCAGGCGGAGTTCCTGTCGCGTGAGGTCGATCGCCGCACCAGCGAAATCACCGCCATGCAGGACGCCACCGTAATGGCACTCGCCGCCCTGGCCGAGACGCGCGACGACCGCACCGGCAACCATCTGCGCCGCACGCAGCATTATGTGAAGGCCCTAGCCGAGAAGTTGAAGACGCACCCGCGCTTCGGCTGGTTCCTGACCGACGAGACCATCGCGCGGCTCTACCGCTCGGCCCCGCTGCACGATATCGGCAATGCGGCGCTACCGTCAGGCATGCTGGCCAAGGAAGGGAAGTTCACCCTGGAAGACTACAAAGCGGTTCGCGATCATACCGAGTTGGGCAAAAGCGCCATCGAATATGCCGAAAAGACCTTGGGCACCAAAACCGAATTCCTGCAGCACGCGAAAGACATCGTCCATTCCCATCAAGAAAAGTGGGACGGCTCGGGCTATCCGGACGGCAAAGCGGGCGACGATATTCCGATCTCGGCCCGCCTGATGGCGGTCGCCGACGTCTACGACGCCTTGGTGACGCCCAAAAGCTATAAGATCGCCATGTCGCATGACCAAGCGGTGGCATCGATGCGCGATGGGCGCGGCAAACATTTCGATCCCGACGTGCTCGACGCCTTCATCGCGATCCAGGATCAAATCAGGGAAATCGCCGAACAGTTCGCCGACCGAGCCATTCGATAAAATAAAACCGTTTCAGAACCGCGGCTCATACAGCCGCTAGGTGCAGCGAACGTTCAACAGGGCCTGGCGCTTTTCGACCTCGACGACCTTGCGGGCGCGTTCTAGGGCCCCCATCAGCTGGGTGGGATCGCTGACCGCCTCGCCATAACCGTCAGCCACTTCGACCGCCTTTTCGAACTTATTGGCGGTATCGAGGTAGGTGAGCGGCGGCCGGTTGGATTTCTGTGCATAGCCGTTGGGCATCACGCGGTTGGTCGAATTGCGCACCGCGCCCCAGATGTGATTGTTGAACACGATATGGAGCAGCGGCAGGTTCGATTCCGCCGCAACGAAATGCGAGGCGATCGGATTGCCGAACATGTAGGACCCGTCGCCATAGGTGCCGATGACGAATTTGTCGGGACTCGCGAGCTTGGCGCCCAAGGCCGTGCCGGTCCCCGCCCCTAGACCCGAGGCAGCGGTCGCGCTGAACAGGGTGCCGGGCCGCGTCGTCGTCACATATTCCTGCATCAAGCCGGATTCGACGATGACGATGCTGTCGGGATCCTTCACCTGATCGATGCAGTGGCTGAGCCAAGCGGGATGGATCGGCGTCGAATTCTTTTTCTCTTCGAGCAAGCGCTTGCGGTTATCCAGCATCGTCGCATTCAGATCGACGATCTTCTTGCGACGCGCATCGATGATTGCCTGTTTCGCCTTCGCCGGCCCGGCCATCGCTTGGTTGAGAAGCGTGAGGCCGAGACCGACCTTCGTCGTCAGCGCGATGTCGCTCTGATGCCCGCGGATCGGGATGTAGCGATAGAGCGGATCGGGCGCCATGTTGATGACGACCGCGCCCTCTTTCAATTTGTGCTGATGGGGCAACCACGGCACGACCGAGTCGAGCACCAGGACGACATCGGCCTCGCCCAGCAGCGGGCGCGGCTCGAAGCCCATATGCATCGGATGATCGGAGGGCAGCGAGACGAAGCGGTTGCGGTATTGCACGACCGGGATCGCGTATTTCTCGGCCAAGGCCGCAAGCGGCGCCATGACGTCGAGCTGGCGGCCCGCCTGGCTCGCCACGATCAGCGGATTTTCCGCTTTGATCAGCAGGCTCGCCACCTGTTCCAGGGTCTCCGGGTCGGGTGCGGGCGGGCTTGCCGCCTGCAGACGACCGGGCACGCTATAGCTGAACTTATCCAACTTCTGCGCGATCACCTCGCGCGGCAAAGTAAGATACACCGGGCCCGAGGGTTCCGAACGAGCCACACTGAGCGCGCGATCGACAACCGTTTCCAATTGCGGCGCGTTGCGCAGCTCGTATTCCCATTTCACGCTTTCGCGCAGGATTCCGGCCTGATCAAACATCTCCTGTGTCCAGTTGATGTCCATGTCGCGGTGGCCCTGATACGTATCCTCGTTGATCGGCGTGCGACCCGCCGAATACAACATCGGCACACCGCCGCGCGAGGCATTCATCAAACCCATCAAACCGTTGGCCGTACCGACATTGGTATGGACCATGACCGCCTGCATACGGCCGGTGACGAGGTAATAACCAATCGCCATGTGCAGCGCGGTGTTTTCGTGCGGGCAGGTGATCGGGGTCGGCGCTAGGCCGGCGCCCGAGCCGGCCCGCGTCAGCCCTTCGATGATCGGCCCGAAGTCTGACCCGGCATTGGCGAACAGGTAATCGATCCCCCGTTCCGCCAGCAAGGTGAGATAAGCTTCGGCAACGGTGACGTCGTTCAGGGTTTTGATCGTCATGGCGCGTCCTAAAGTTTGCGCGCTTACAGCGCGACGTGACCGACGCCGTTCTTATTGACGATCTTGGTGTCGTAGAACGACGACAGCCGCTGCGTACGCGCCAAGATTTCGTCGGCGCGCGCACCTTCGGCGATGATCGGTCGGCCGCGCTGGGCGCGGTTCAGCTTGTAGCCCAGATCGAGCGGCACGATCTCGACCCCGGCCAGCTTGTGCGCCTTGAAGTGACAGACCGCCATGATCGAATGCCAGAATTCCGGTGCAGCCGGGAACCCCTTGGTTTCGTTGTTGGTCCGCGCCTCCAGGAAGTCGGCCGGCGTGGCGTCCGACGCCAAGCCGAAGCGGCCATAGGATTCTGTCGGAAAGACCTGGACGGTGTCGTTCTGGAAAATGAAGTTGCCGAGCGAATAGAACATCGGCTTGCCCTTGTAGATCTCGACACCCAGCGAGATATGCGGGCCGTGGCACACGAAAACGTCGGCACCCGCATCGATCACCTGCTTGCCGAACTCGCGCGCGTAATCGGCCAATTCTTCCATCTGTGCATTGCTTTCGGCCTTGTCCGTATTGCGCTCGGAGAAGCTATGGCAATGGAAGGAATAGACGACCCAGTCGGCCTGACGCTTGGCTTCGGAAATCCATTTCAGATTGCCGGCAACGTCGGCCTTAATGGTCTTGTTCTCGACGTGAAAATGATCGCCGACCTTAAATTTCTTGCCCAGGAAATCGATCTCGGTGTTGGTCGACAAGCCCGCCTCGGCGGCCGAGAAGAAATTCTTCGCACGGCGGCGTTGTTCGTGGCCGAAGCCGAGCTGATTGGACATCACCGAAAGCTGCTCGAACGACTTCGCATCCACCGTGTAGGACGAATTCCAGCCGATCACATTGACGCCGGGACGGCCGCGCATTTCCGGACCCTGGTCGGACGCGCGATGCCACGGGCTGAAGAAGGCATTGGACGAAATCAACGCCACGCGCCCACCGCGCGTATCGAGATAACCGGGGCGGCGCGCCTCGGTCATATTGCGGCCCGAGCCGGAATGCACGAGCCCCGCATTGTCGACATGTTTCAGGGTCGCTATCAGGCCTTCATGCCCGAAGTCGGTGGCGTGGTTGTTGGCCGTCGAGACCATATTCACGCCCATCCACTTGAGATCTTCGAGCAGATGCGGCGGCGTGGTCATCATGGTCCCCACGCTCATATCGTGGAGGCCTTCTTCCGGCTCGCGCACGGTCGTTTCAAGATTGGTGAAGGTCGCATCGGCGCTGCGGCAGATATCGCGGATGGCCAGATAATTCTTCTCGGTGAAGGGCGTGAGCTTACGGCTCACCATCGAATCCCCAGTCAGCACAATACTGAAATCGCCCGATTCCGAATCGTAGATCATGTTACGCCCTCACCTTCTAAACGCTTTGGTCTAAAACTGTTCCGTCCGTTCGGCGATGACTTCGTTCAAGACAGCCCCCGCCTTCATCAGATTGTCGATCGCGGCATCGTCGTAGCCGCATAACTCCTTCAGCACCGCGCGGCCATGTTCCCCGGCGTGCGGCGGATAATCGTATGTGGTGCGCGCCGCCTCGGTCAGCTTGATCGGATCGCCGGCGACGCGCGCATGATCGCCGGCACCCGCGCCATGCAACTCCAGCAGCATATCGCGATGCAGGACCTGCGGCTCGGCGAACGCCCGGTCGATGGAATTGATAACCGCAGCGGGTGCACCCACCTTATGCAGGCACGCGATGATATCGGTGGACTTCACGCCAAGGCAGCCTTTATCGATTTCGGCGCGCAGCGCGGTCTTATTGGCGTTGCGATCCTGCGGTGTGAGGAACCGCGCGTCCGCGACCAGATCCATCCGGCCGATCAGGGCACATAGTGCCTCAAACGAGCGCGTGCCGTTGGCGGCGATCATCACATCCACGCCATCCTTGGCGGTGACGCAATAGGACAGCGCGTAAGAATCGTGCGTGCGCCCTTGCAAGCCGGGCACGTCGCCCGATTGCAGATAGACGGCCGCCTGATAACCCAACATGGCAACCTGCACATCGAGCATCGAGATATCGACGAATTCACCGAGACCGGTCTTTTCGCGCCGCAGCAACGCGGCCAACACACCGGTCGCCGCATACATACCGGCGCAGATATCGCCGACGGGAATGCCGGCGCGCGTCGAACGGCCGTCACGTTCGCCGGTCAGGCTCATGACGCCCGACATGGCCTGCACGATGGGATCGAGCGCGCCGCGTTGCGCATCCGGCCCGGTCTGGCCGAAGCCGCTGATCGAGCAATAGACGAGGCCGGGGAAATCTTTTTTCAGATCGTCATAGGACAAACCAAGCCGCGCCATGGCGCCCGGCCGGTTATTTTCCATGATCACGTCGCTTTTGGCGATCAGGCGGCGCACAACGTCTTTGGCTTCCGGCTTCTTGAGATCGACGATGATCGAGCGCTTGTTGCGGTTGAAGCTCAGATAATAAGTGCTCTCGCCCTCGACGTAATGCGGCGGCGTGTTATGGGTCGGATCGCCGCCCGGCGGTTCGAGCTTGATGATATCCGCGCCCATATCGCCCAGCATCTGCGTGCCATACGGCCCGGCGAGACGCTGGGTGAAATCGAGCACGCGCAGATGAGAGAGCGGACCACCGGACGACATCGAACTTAGTCCTCGTCGCGAGCGCCGCGTTCTTTCTTTTTCGCCACCGGATCGCGGTGCCGTCCGAGGATACGGTCGGAGATGATCATCTGCTGAATCTCCGATGTACCCTCGAAGATCTTGGTCAGACGCGCATCGCGCCAATAGCGTTCCACTTGGAAGTGCTTGGTATAGCCGGCGCCGCCATGGATTTGGATCGCTTCGGAGCACACGCGCTCGGCCATTTCGGAGGCGAACAACTTCGCCATCGAGGCTTCCTTGTCGCAACGCCGGCCAGTGTCGATCTCGGAGCAGACGTAATAAAGCAACTGGCGCGCGGCCTCGACCTCGGTCGCCATCTTGGCGATCTTGAAGCGAATCGCCTGGAAATGCCCGATCGGGCGGCCGAACTGTTCGCGCTCCAATGCGTATTTGATGGCGTCTTCGAGTGCGCCGCGCGCCACGCCGATGGCGCGGGCCGCCGTATGCGCACGTGCGGTTTCAAGCCCCGAGGCGCGGTCGTAGAACGCTTTACCCTCTTCACCCACAATGGCGTCCTTGGGCACACGCACGCCGTCGAAGGCAAGCTCCCACGTCTTCCAGCCGAAATATCCGATCTTGGGCAACGGGGTGCCGGTCAGGCCCTTCGGAAACTTGCCACGCTCCTTATCCAGGAAGAACGCGGTGAGGCCGAGATGGCGGCGATCCTCCTCGCCCGAATCAGTGCGTGCGATCACGGTGATGTAGTCGGCACCATCGGCAAAGGTGCACCAGCATTTGTTGCCGGTGATGACCCAATCGTCGCCGTCGCGCACGGCGCGCGTCTTGATGCCGCTGATGTCGGAACCGGTCTGCGGCTCCGACATGGCAAGGGCGCCCAGGTAATCGCCCTTGGATGAGCGCTTATGCAGATCGCGCCATACTTGATCGGTCATGAATTGCGCGCGCGGCACGCGATTGCCCTGGCGGATGATCGAACCGACGCTCATCCAGGCGCGCGACAGTTCCTCCGTCACCAGGCAATATTCGAAGCAGCCGAGGCCGAGGCCGCCGAGCTCTTCGGGCACCAGCATGCCGAAATAGCCCATGTCGGCGAGCTTATCGCGCAGCGCCATCGGGATATCGCCCTGCACCGGGTCGAGTTCGTTGGCGACGGGCAGCACCTCGTTCATCGCGAAGTCGCGCGCCGTCTCCTGGATCATGCGCCGTTCCTCGGTCATGTAGCCGATGGACGTGCTGTTGAGCAGAGGCATATCTTCCATGTGTTTACTCCCCGGATACGAAGCCCGGCGTTGAGTTGCCGGACGGGCGTTTATCGCCGATTTGCCGATGATTTTCTTACTTGGGCCAAGGGGAGAACTGTGCCCGCCGAACGGTGCCTTTGCAACGCTCTGGGCAGTGGGTCGTGTCATCGGTTCACGAGTTGCGGTGGGCAGCGACCTTTTTAAGGAAACCTGCGATATAACAAATGTTGCAGCGCAAAAATTCCATTAAGCAGAATATCGAAATTGATCGCCGTTCGCATGAACGGCGACGCCATAACGGTACGGATACTTCGATGAAACGACTCAACAAAGGCGCGACTGACATGCTTCCCGATGCCAGCGATCTTCCTTCGCTCGACGCAAGTTCGGAAGAGCTAACGGCCTTCCTGGCTTTGCAGCAATATGAGTTCGTCACGTACCGCATCAGCGTGCTGTCGCGCATTTTCGATCGTCTCGCGGATCGCCGCGTGCTGCGTAAGCGCGGCCTGTCGCTGACCGATTCGCGCGTACTCGGGCATCTGTTCATCAACAAGCAGGCGACCGTGCGCGGCCTGGCGCTGGAAATGCACATGCATCGTCCGCAGATCAGCCGCGCCATGTCGGCGCTGGTGCGTCGTGGTTATGCGAAAAAGAAGTCCGATCCCGAGGATCGCCGCAGCGCCGTCTTCACCATCACCGCGAAGGGCAACAAGTTCTACGCCGAGATGATCGTGACCAGCCATGACCGGCAGAAATCGATCGCCGAGTTCGTGGGTTTGGAAAAGTACAACGAGCTCAACGAAATGCTGCGCCTGCTGATCAACAATTTCGGTCCGCAGGATCAGGATATCGATACACCGGTCGAATAACTCTCGGCGCAGCGCACGAATGCAACGGCCGCGGCTCACACCGCGGCCGTTTTCGTTTTAATGCTGCGGTCGATTACCCTGCAGGATGCGGTCGACCTCGGCGAAATCGTCGGCCGACAGCTTCCAAGCCGCCGCTTTGACGTTCTGCTCCAGCTGCGCCGGGCTCGAGGCACCCGCGATCACGCTCCAGATCACCGGCTTGGACGCCAGCCAGGAAAACGCAAGCTCCAGAAGGCTATGGCCGCGTGCCTCGGCAAACACGCGCAGCTGATCGGCCAGCGCGATGAAATCGTCTTTCAGGAAATGATCGGCCAGTTCGCCGCCGCCGGACAGGCGCGTGCCGGCGGGCTTGGCCTGGCCGGGACGATATTTGCCGGTCAGCACGCCCGAGGCGAGCGGGAAATAGGGCAGGAAGCCCATGCCGTATTTTTCCAGCGGCGGCAGCACATCTTTCTCGACCTCGCGGTTGAGCAGGCTGTATTCGCTCTGGTTCGACACGAAGCGGTTGGTGCCGATCTCGCGCGCCACGAACTCGGCCTCCGCGATCTGCCAGCCAGCGTAGTTCGAGCAGCCGATATAACGCACCTTACCCTCGCGGATGAGGTCATCCAGCGCGCGCAGGGTCTCGTCGATCGGTGTCGAAGGATCTGGGCGATGCATCTGGTAAAGATCGATCCAGTCGGTGCGCAGACGGGCCAGGCTGTCTTCGACCGCCTGCTTGATGTAACGGCGCGAGCCACCCTGCTTGGTCCGATCGCCGCCAAACATGATGCCGAACTTGGTGGCCAGCACGATGTCCTTGCGCCGATCGCCTAGGAATTGGCCCAGCATGGTTTCGGAGGAACCGTTTTTCATGCGCGTATAGATGTCGGCGGTGTCGAACAAGGTGATGCCGAGGTCGAGCGCCTTGTGAATGATCGCCTTGGTCTCTTCCGGATTGTTGCGCCCGCCGAAATTATTGCAGCCGATACCGACCGCCGAGACCTCCATGCCGCAGGCCGGAATTTTGCGTTGTTCCATGTGATGTCTCCCCAATAAAACGCAGGCTTGCTTGTTTGCAGCCGCTATAGTGACCTTGCCGCCACGGGATAATCAACGCCAGTCATTGACGACAGATCATAAGGGACGCGTTCATGATCACCTTATCGCTCTCCAAGATGCGCTACGACATCACCATGCCGATCATCGACGGCCGGATCGGCGTCGATGGCGTCACCTTCGAACAACGTGCCGACAGCCCCATGGTGATGGGGGATATGCCGGCGCTCAGGACCGGGGATTTCGGCCTGTGGGACCTCAATCTCGGCTATTGGCTCAACGGCATCGAGGCCGGTTGGGATTTCGTCACTCTGCCGCTGTTCATCAAGCGCAAATCGGTGCTGCAGATCATCTGGGCGCGGTCTGATATCAAAAGCCCCAAGGAGCTCAACGGCAAACGCATCGGCTCGCGCAGCTATCGCACCTCCAACACTATCTGGGCGCGCGGGCTGTTGAGCGAGCACTATGGCGTGGACGTGGCCAGCCTGACCTGGGCGGTGCAGACGAAAGAACATTTTCCGCAACACACGCCCGTCAAGATCGAGCAGATCGACCCCAAGGCCTCCTTGCCCGACATGCTGATGAATGGCGAGATCGACGCCATGATCACGGACATTTCCGACGGGGCACTTTGGCAGCGGCTCGAATCCCATCCGACGATCCATCGCCTGATACCCGACTATCGCTCGGAAGATCTGCGCCTGCATCGCGAAGCGGGGATTTTCACCCCCATGCATCTTCTGGTGATGGGGGGTCCGGTGGCGCGGGCCAACCCGGACCTGCCGCGCAAAATCTACGATGCTTTTGAGGCGGCCAAGAGCCTCGCCTATCAAGATACCCTCAATGACCGCAGCGGCCTGACCCTGGTCGACCTGCGCGAGCAGTTCGTCGCCCAGCAGACCGCCTGGGGCGACCCGTGGCCCTATGGCATCAAGGCCAATCGCCGCATGATCGATGCCTTCGTGCGCTACAATGTCGAACAGGGCGCCATCAAGGCGCCGCTGAGCGACGCGCGGATCTTCGCCTCAAGTACTTTGGATACATAAGACCTAATAAATGAAGGCTCCTGCTACCGGCGAGATATAGCCGGGCACGTCGACTCGAGATATAATGACATTAACAACAATAACGTTCTTACGTAACCGGAGGCTTCATATGTCCAAAATTTTCACGGCGGCGCTTGGCGTCGCCTGGGCGCTGTTTGTCGCAGGTGCCGCGAATGCGCAGAAATCGGCAGATACATTACGCATCGCCGTCGCCGACATGTTCAGCGTCACCGATCCTTATCACCTCCCGCTCGACGAAAACGCGGCGTTTTATCGCAGCGTCTATCAGGGCCTGGTGGATTTCGACGAATACGAACGCAAGTTCGTTCCCATCCTCGCCAAATCGTGGAAGCGCATCGACGACCTGACCGTCGAATTCGATCTGCGCGACAATGTGAAATGGGACAATGGCGATCAATTCACCGCCGAGGATGTGAAGGCGACGATCGCCTACATCACCGACGAGAAGACGCGCATCCGCTTCAAGGAACGCTACGACTTCATCAAGGACGTCGAAGTGCTCGGGCCTTACAAGCTGCGCCTGCATTACAAGTACAAGACCCCGTTCGATCTTGCGACCCTCGGCTACAATATCAAGATCATCAACGGCAAGGTTCTGAATAAGCTCGAGAACAAGGCCGATTACGGCCGAGTCTCGCCGGTCGCCACAGGCGCGTACAAGATCAACTTTGTCGACAAGAACAAAGGCATCATGGTCGAGCGCGTCGAGAATTATTACGGCGACGCGGGCGGCTACTATCGCGCCCCCGTGAAGCGCGTACACGGCATCGCCCTGCCCGATGCGCAAAGCCAGGTCGCCCAATTGATGACCGGCGGCGTCGATCTATTGCGCTTCGTATCGGCCGAAGACGCCAAGCAGTTGGCCGCAGTGCCCAATCTGGCCGTGACCGTGACGCCCAGCGTGTCGCTGGTTTATGTCACGCTCGATGCGATAGGACGCTCCAACAACAAGATAATGACCGACGAACGCGTGCGCAAAGCCTTCATAATGGCGATCCCACGTGATCTGATTGTCAAGAACATCGTCGCGGGCGGCGACAAGGCGGAATTGCCGCGTTCCATCTGTTTCAAGGCGACGATCGCGTGTGAGCCGACGGTGGAGCCCTATAGCTACAACCCGAGCGAAGCCAAGCGCCTGCTGATCGAGGCGGGTTACGGCAACGGTGTCGATTTGTCGATCTCCGCTCATGCGCCGCACCGCCATGTCGCCGAAGCCATCGCGGGCGAAGTGCGCAAGGTCGGCATCCGTGCGACGGTCGAATCCATGCCGCTGCCGGTCTACGTCAAGAAGCGTGGCGATGGTGAACTCACCGCCTTCGTCGGTCTCTATCCGACCAGCGTCAATCCGGATACCGACGGCCTGCTCGATCTGTTTTTCAATGCAGATCGCGACTACTGGCAGGATCCGATCATCAAAAAGGCCAAGGAAGACGGCTCGACCGAGATGGATGTGAAGAAACGCACCGCGCTCTATACGCCGGCGCTCAATCGCATCAACGAAAAGGCCTATATCTATCCGGTGACGGAACAGCCCATGGTGTGGGCCCATACCAAGGAGGTGAAGCTGCTGCGCCAAACCATGAGCGCCGCCGATCCGCGCCTCGGCGACTATGCATGGTCTGATTACAAGCCGACCAAATAAGCGGGGCCGGTTGAACGGAAAATCCAGACAGCGCGGCGTATCGGCGCCGCACTTTTTTGTTCGGGCACTCTGAAAATGCGTCACAACAAGCGGGAGACTTCCATGTCCATAAGAACAGCCGCCATCGCCGGGCTCGTCGGTATCCTTACTGCAATCAATCCGGCGGCGGCCCAAAAATCCGCAGACACCATCCGGATCGCGGTCAACGACATGTTCCCCGTGGTCGATCCCTATAACTTTCCGCAAGATGAACAGACGTCATTCAACGTCAGCGTCTACCAGGGCCTGATCAGTTATGACGAACATAATGGGAAATACGTCAATACGCTGGCGAAGTCGTGGAAGCGCATCGATGACAAGACCCTCGAATTCGAGCTCAAAGACGGAGTCAAATTCCATAATGGCGAGACGCTGACTGCCGAGGATTTCAAGGCGACCTACGACTGGGCCAAAGATCCCAAGACCCGCATCCGGTTTAAACAGAACTTCGACTGGGTCGATCGCGTCGAAGTGCTCGCCCCGAACAAGTTCCGTCTCTATTCCGTGGAGGTGAACCAGGGCGACATGGCCCGTCTGGCCTATAGCATGAAGGTGTTGAATAAGAAGGCACTGGAAAGCATCGAGAGCGGAACGGAATACGGCCGCCTGGTTCCCTTTGGAACGGGGTCATACAAGGTCGTCTCGCTCGACAAAACCAAAGGCGTCATTGTCGAACGGTTCGACGGATACGACCCGAAGATCAGCGAATATTACCGCGCGCCGGTGAAACGGGTGCACGGCATCCCGATTCCGGACCGCCAATCGCAACAAGCGCAATTGTTGACCGGAGGCATCGACGTGCTGCGCAACGTCCCGCCGGACAGCGCGGCGGAGTTGGCGAAAGTCCCCAACCTTGCCGTCACGGCAACGCCGAGCGCCTTTTTACTCTATGCCCAGCTCGACGCGGCCGGCCGCTCGTCCAACAAAGTCTTCATGGACGAACGCGTACGAAAGGCATTCATCATGTCGATCGACCGCAATCTGCTGGTGAAGAACATCATCCCCGCCGGCGACATCGCGGTGATTCCCAACGGCATCTGCTTCAAGACGATGGTCGCGTGCAAGGTCGACAACGAGCCGTATGCCTATAACCTGAACGAAGCCAAGAAACTCATGGCGGAAGCAGGACTTGCGAACGGTGTCGATCTCACACTCTACGTCCACGAACCGCTTGCGTATATCGGCACGGCCATCGCCGGTGAAGTCCGCAAGGCAGGCTTCCGCGCCAGTGTCGAACCCATGCCGCTCGGCCTCTATGTGAAGCGTCGTGGCGATGGCGACCTCACCTCCTTCGTTGGGGCCTATCCCACGGGCGTCGGGCCGGATGCGGGCGGGATGATCAATCTGTTTTTCGGACAGGACCGCGACTACTGGAAGGATCAGTCGATCTCGGACGCGTGGCAGAACGGAGAGCGCGAACTCGATGTCGCCAAACGCACCGCTCTCTATACTCCGTCGCTCAACCGGATCAATGAGAAGGCCTATATCCTTCCCATCTCCGAAATGCCGATGGTGTGGGCTCATTCCAAGGACGTGAAAATCCTGCCCAATCCGCTCTCGACGTCCGATCCCAAATTGGGCGACTACGCCTGGTCGGATTATCAACCCAAGAAATAGACCTTTCATCTCAGTTTGCTAATGGGGCGGCGTCATGATGGCGCCGCCCTTTTTCATGGCCATCTTTTTTAATGGCCATCTTTTTAATGGACTGAGGCAACGTTTTGGGCGTCTCATACGGGAATTAAGCCGAGCCAAAATCGGCACGAACAGGAGAAGCTCATGTCACGTAAAGCCCGCCTCATGGCTGGGTTCGTCGCGGCGTTCTTCGCGGCTACCCCCGCCTTCGCACAAAAATCCGCCGATACCATCCGCCTTGCCATCAACGACATGTTCCCGTTGATGGATCCGTATAATTTCCCGCTCGATGAAAGTGCGGCGTTCTATCGCACCATCTATCAGGGCCTGATCGATCTGGACGAGTTCCACGGCAAGTTCGTGCCGACCTTGGCCAAATCATGGAAGCGCCTGAGCCCGACCGCGATCGAATTCGAATTACGCGAGGACGCGACGTTCGACAATGGCGACAAGTTCACCGCCGAAGACGTGAAAGCGACCTTCGCCTGGGCCGGCGACGAGAAAACGCGCATCCGTTTCAAGGATCGCTTCGATTGGGTGAAGGAGGTCGAGATCCTCGGCCCCTACAAGATCATCGTGCATTCGAAGCAGCCGACGTCGGCCGACATGGCGAACCTGTCGTACAACCTCAAGGTCCTGAACAAGAACACGCTTGAGAAGCTCGAGGATAAAACGACCTACGGCCGCGTCTCGCCGGTTGCGACCGGGCCGTACAAGGTCATATCGATCGATCCCAACAAGGGTATCATCGTCGAACGGGTCGAGAATTATAAGGGCGATCCGGGCGGCTATTACCGCGCGCCGACCAAACGCGTGCACGGTATTCCGATGCCCGACCGCCAGACCCAGCAGGCACAATTGCTGACCGGCGGCATCGACGTCGTGCGCAACGTCACGCAAGACGATGCCGAGGCGCTTGCGAAGGCGCCGAACCTTGCGATCACCAACACACCCAGCGCCATGCTGCTGTACGTGACGCTCGATGCGGCCGGACGTTCGGCCAACAAGGTCATGACCGACGAGCGCATCCGCCGGGCGTTCATGATGGCGCTCGATCGCAAGGCGCTGGTCGAAGGGATCGTGCCGGCCGGCAAGACGGCCGAAATCCCACGCGGCATCTGCTTCAAGGATACCGTGGCCTGCAAGCTGTCGACCGATCCGACGCCCTACGATCCGGCGGGGGCGAAAAAACTGCTGGCCGATGCTGGCTATCCGAACGGCATGGATCTTGTGATCCACGCGCATCAGCCGGTGGCCTATGTCGCCACGGCCATCGCGGGCGAGCTGCGTAAAGTGGGCATCCGCGCCACGATCGAACAGATGCCGATCGGCGTCTATGTCAAGAAACGCGGCGACGGCGAATTCACTGCCTTCGTCGGCTTCTATCCGACCAGCGCCAATCCCGACACCAGCAACTTGTTGAACTTCTTCTTCGACGCCGACCGCGATTATTGGCGCGACGATCAGATCATCAAGGCACGCAAGGATGGCGATCTGGAATTCGATGTGGCCAAGCGCGCCGAGATTTATCGTCCGGCGCTCAACCGAGTGAATGAGAAGGCCTACATCTATCCGGTTTCCGAGCTGCCGCTCGTCTGGGCGCACGGCAAGGACGCCAAGGTCTTCCGCAATCCGCTGAGTGCCGGTGAATCGCGCCTCGGCGATCACGCCTGGGCCGACTTCAAACCCAAGGAATACAAATAGATATAATTACAAACGACACGCCTAAACGAGCGGGCGGCCGGGCCTGAACCCCGGCCGCCCGTTGTATTTCAGGGCAAACCCACGGTTCCCGCAGGAATTGAATTCTGATATATCAAACGCAATACCAATTAAGGGAGACGTTCATGTCACGTAAAATATTGGGGGTCCTGGGTGTTGCGGCCGCCGCCCTGCTGCTCGCCGCCCCCGTTCAGGCGCAAAAATCCAAGGATACGCTCCGCATCGTCATCCAAGACATGTTCGGCGCGATCGACCCATACAATTTCCCGCATGACGAAGCCGGATCGTTCTATCGCACGATCTACAACAACCTCGTCGATTTCGACGAGCACAACGGCGTCTTCGTGCCCTCGCTCGCCAAATCGTGGAAGCGCGTCGATAACCGCACACTCGAATTCGACCTGCGCGACGACATCACCTTCCACAACGGCAACAAATTCGACGCCGACGATGTGATGACGACGCTCGACTGGCTGCGCGACGAAAAGACCAAGATCCGCTTCAAGGACCGATACGATTGGCAGAACGCTGAGAAGCTCGGTCAATACAAGGTCCGCATCCAGGCGAAGGAAGCTTTCTCGACCGATCTTTCGGCGCTCGCCTATCGCATCAAGATCCTCGACGGCAAGGTCATGAAGGGCCTGGCCAACATGGGCGATTACGGCCGCTCCACGCCGGTCGCCACCGGCCCGTACAAGGTCGTCGATTTTGACTCCAACCGCGGCCTGATGCTCGAAGCCGTACCCAACCATTGGGACAAGTCGAACTACAGCCGCGCACCGGCGAAACGCGTACACGGTATCCCGATCCCGGACCGCCAGACCTCGGTCGCCAAGTTCCTGGCAGGCGAAGTCGATCTGTTGCGTAACGTCGAGCCGGAAACCGCCAAAGAACTCGGCGCCATGGGCTACAAGCCGCTGCCGACGCCGGCGCAGAACCTGCTCTACGTCACGCTCGACGCGGCGGGCCGCTCGAAAAGCAAGCTCATGACCGATGAGAAGGTCCGCAAGGCCTTCATCATGGCCATCCCGCGCGATCAGATCGTGAAGACCTTCGTGCCAGGCGGTGACACCGCCGAGCAGCCGCCAGCCATCTGCTTCAAGCGTACGGTGGCCTGCAAACCCGACGTTGGGATTTATCCGTATAACCCGGCCGAAGCGAAGAAGCTGCTGGCCGAGGCGGGCTATCCCAACGGCGTCGATCTGACGCTCGACGTCTTCCAGCCGTCGCGCCAGATCGCCGAAGCGATCGCGGGCGAAGTCCGCAAGGTCGGCTTCCGCACCACGGTCAATCCGATGACCCTGGGCGTCTATGTGAAGCGTCGCGGCGACGGCGAGTTCACCGCCTTCGTCGGTTACTATCCGACGGCAGCGCAGCCGGACATGGCCAACCTGCTCGACTTCTTCTTCGGCGCCGACCGCGATTATTGGAAGGACGACAAGATCACCGAGATCTTCCAGAAGGGTAATGTCGAATTCGATCTGGCCAAGCGCACCGCGCTCTATACCCCGGCGCTCAACATCATCAACGAGAAGGCTTATATCTTCCCGGTCTCCGAACTGCCGCTGCTGTTCGTCGGCAATAAGGACGTGAAGGTGCTGAGCAACCCGGTCTCGGCCGCGGAATCGCGCCTCGGCGACTATGCCTGGGCCGATTACAAGGAAGTCCGGCCCACTCCGCCGAAGTAAGGCCGCCAAAGAACTAGAACTTAGGCATTTTTCGCGAAGCCCGGCAGGCAACTGCCGGGCTTTTCTTTGTCGCAAACGGGCCAACAAACCGACTTGAAATTATCCGTTGCCTGCGGCAACGTCCTCCAGCTTCGAATAAGCGTATAAGGAGGAATTCATTCATGGCCAAACGTCCATTCCGCGCCGACCATGTCGGCAGCTTGTTGCGTCCCGACCACCTGCTGCAGGCACGCACCGATCAAGCCGCCGGCAAGATCGATAAAGCCGCGCTGACCAAGATCGAGGACGAGACCATCCGCGAGGCGATCAAGCTGCAGGAAGATGCCGGCTTGCAGGCGGTCACCGACGGCGAATTCCGCCGTTCCAGCTGGTTCCGCGACTTCCTTTTGGGCTTCGACAACGTGAAGGTCGCCGAAGGCAAGCTTGAGCTCTACTTCAAGAACACCGACGGCACGCTCACGACCAATAAGCCGAACAGCATGGCGGTCACCGGTAAGATCGCGCGGTCGCACCAGATTCAGGTCGAAGATTTCAAGTTCATCAAGGCGAACACCAAGGTGATGCCGAAGGTCTGCATTCCCTCGCCGACCCTGATGCATTTCCGTGGCGGGCGCGAGAATGTCGATCTCAAAGCCTATCCGCAGATGAAGGATTTCTTCGCCGACGTCGCGAAGGCCTATCAGGCCGAGATCAACGACATGGTGGCGAACGGCTTGAAATACATCCAGATCGACGACACCAACCTCGCCTATCTGTGCGACGAGAACTTCCGCGATGCCGTCACGCGCATCGGCGAAGATCCGAACAAGCTGCCGCAGCTTTATGTCGACCTGATCAACGATTGCCTCAAGACCGTGCCGGACGATGTCATCACCGCGATCCATCTGTGCCGCGGCAACGCATCGTCAGGCGGCATCGCGTCGGGCGGCTACGAGCCGGTGGCCGAAGCGCTGCTGGGTGGGCTTAACGTCAACGGCTTCTTCCTGGAATACGACGATGCACGCTCGGGCGATTTCTCGCCGCTGCGGTTCACGAGCAAGGGTAAGACCGTCGTGCTGGGTCTGGTGACCTCCAAGCGCGCCGCGCTCGAATCCAAGGACGATCTCAAGAAACGCATCAACGAAGCCGCCAAGGTGCTGCCACTCGAGCAATTGGCGCTCAGCCCGCAGTGCGGTTTCTCGTCCGGCGCCGGCGGCGGCGCGCACTTCCGCCGCGAAGTCACGGTGGCCGACGAGAAAGCCAAATTCTCGCGCATCGTCGAAACCGCCAAAGACGTCTGGGGCAGCCTCTAACCCCGTAAAGGTCCAGGGAAGGTCCCTGGACCAAGCCTGGGATCGGCGTTAGGACTCTGGCATGAGCCACCTTCGATCTCTTGGCGACAAGCTTGCAACGCTCGATCCGCGCGGATTTTCCGCGCCGGATCGAGCAGCGCTTGAAACCCACATCCTCGATTCGGTCGCCGCCTCGATCATCGGCGCCACCACACCCGACGGGCGCGCCGCACTCTCCTTCCTGGCGCACGGCCTTTCGGGCCCGCTCGACGAAGTCGCGACCCGCGTCGCCTCGACCCGCATCACCGAATTCGACGACATCCATCTGGCGTCCGGCACCACGCCCGGCTCCATCGTCGTGCCCACCGCGCTAACGGTCAGCGGTATCCTGGGGCTGGTCGACAGTTACACCTTCGCCGGCGCGGTCATTGCGGGCTACGAGGCCATGACCCGCCTGGGTCTGGCGATCCAGGGCCAGGCGGCCGGCTATCGTGGCATCTGGGCCACCTATTTCACCGCCCCCTTCGCAGCGGCCGCCGTCACCGCGCGTCTGTTGGGCCTCAACGGCGAACAGACCGCGCATGCACTGGCCATCGCACTGACCATGAGCGCCGGCCGCGCTGGGCCCACCTCCGGCGGGCGCACCGCACGCTGGCTGCTGGCGGGCGAAGCGGCGCGCGCCGGCTGCAAGGCGGCCCTGGCGGCCTCCGACGGTTATCTCGGCGACCTCTCCCTGCTGGACGGCAAGTATCTGGCGACCGGGCACGATATCGAGCCGGTGCTGGATGCCTTCAATGCGGGCTGGGGCGAATCCGTGCTGCTCAAGACCAGCATCAAGCCCTATTGCTCGGCCAAGCAGGTTCTGGCCGCTATCGCCGGCTTCGAACAGATCCTCGCGCGTGGCATCGACGTCGGCGCCATTGAGCGCGTCCGCGTCCTGCTGCCCACGGATTTCGTCGCCATGACCAAGAACGCGCCGGTTGCCGGCAACCGCGTCAGCAGCATCGTCAGCGCGCCCTATCAATTGGCGCTCGCCGCGCACCATCGCGCCGGACTTTACGATATCGCGCGCGATCCGTTCGTCATGAACGATACGATCGCGGCATTCATGGCCAAGGTGAGCGTGGAGGGTGACGACGGGCTCGACGCGCATCTACCGGGCTGCTGGCCGGCCAGCATCGAGGTCATCACCAAGGGACATTCGGAAACGACGTTGGTGCTCGAAGCGCCCGGCGATCCGGCGCGCGCCTTCGGCCATGACGAAGTCGCCGCCAAGTTCCATGCGGGCGCTGATCGGGCCCTCAGCGCCGGCACGGTGGCGGACTGGATTACGCTCGTCTGTGCGGCGTTAGAAGAAGACGACGATCTGGAAGAGCTCCAGAACCGCTACTTAGCATTTGGGCGCTAACGCGCCGGGGCTTTCGGCCGTTAGCTTCCGGCCTTCACCGAGATGATCAATTCGCCGGTGTCGGCGACCTTGCAGACATCGCCTGCGAACATCACCGTCGTCGACGCATATTCCTGCACCAGCGCAGGGCCTTCGATGGAGTCACCCGCCTTGAGCGAGGCGCGGTCATAAACCATCGCGTTCACTGGCGTTTCGGCATTGTCGAAATAGACCTCGCGGCGCCACGGCGCCTTGCCGGCGCCATCGAGACTGCCGGTGACCTTCGGCAAGGTCAGCGACGGGCGACGGCCCAAGGCGACAAGACGATAGTTCACCATCTCGACTGCTTCATCGGCGGCGTGATGCGCGTAACGATGTTCGTGCAACTCGTCGAAATCCTTGCGGATACCGGCGGCGTCGCCCGCTTCGATCTTTTTCAGATCGACCGGAACGGAGAGTGTGAATTCCTGGCCGACATACCGCAGATCGAGTTTGATCTGGAATTCGACCTTGTCGGTCAGTTTCAGATCTTTCTTGGCCTGCTCGACGGTCTCGGCGTGGATCTTCACCAGTTCCTTGAAATCGACCTCGTTCAGCAACGCGAGGCGGGTACGGATGAAATCCTGACGCTCGTCGGCCATCAGCATACCCAACGCCGAGAAGTGCGCCGGGAAACGCGGAATGATCACGGTCGGGATGTGCAGTTCCTTGGCGATCAGGATCGCGTGCAAGGGGCCCGCACCACCCGAAGCGACCATTGCGAAATCGCGCGGGTCATACCCCTTCTCGACCGAGACTTCGCGTACGGCGAGCGACATCTTGGTCACCGCGATCTGGATGATGGCGCGCGCCACCGCGCGGGCCTGCATGCCGAGCTTGTCGCCCAGTAGTTTCTGCGTGCCGTTGAGCGCGCCGTCGAGATCGAGCGGCATTTCACCGCCCAGAAAATCTTTCGCGCCGACGCGACCGAGAATGACATTGGCATCCGTGATCGTCGGATCCTGGCCGCCGCGCCCGTAGCAGATCGGGCCGGGATCAGCCGACGACGATTGCGGGCCGACCTTGAGGGCGCCAACTTCATCGATCCACGCGATCGAGCCGCCGCCGGCGCCCACTTCGACCACGTCGACCACCGGCGCCATCACCGGATCGCCGCTGGCATAACCGCCGACATAATAGCCTTCGGCCATCGTCGCCTGGCCCTCGCGGATCAAGCTCGCCTTGGCGGTCGTGCCGCCCATGTCGAACGAAATGACGTTTTCATAGCCCAATGCCTGGCCGATTTCCGCACCGGCGATGATGCCGCCAACGGGGCCCGATTCCATCATGGTCACCGGCTTCTGCACCGCGACGTCGGGGCTCATCACGCCGCCGTTCGACTGCATGATGGCCAGGCCGCCCTTGAACCCGATGTCGGTGAGGCGCTGCGACAGGCTGTGCACATAGCCGCTCATGCGCGGGCCAATGTAGGAATTCACGACCGTCGTCGAGGTGCGTTCGTATTCGCGATATTCGCGCAGGATGTCGTGCGACAGCGAGACATACATATCCGGCAGCTTCGCCTTCAAGATATCGCCGACGGCGCGCTCGTGATCGGGATAGGCATAAGCGTGCAGGAAGCACACCGCGACCGCCTCGATACCGTCCGCCTTCAATTGCGCGCAGATTTCTTCGACCTGGCGCGTATTGAGCGGAACATGGATTTCACCGCTCGCCAGCATGCGTTCCTCGACCTCGTAGATCGCGCGGCGCGGCACGAGGGGGCGATGCTTGTGGAAATGCAGATTGTAAGATTCCGGACGATTGCCACGCCCGATGGCGTAGACGTCGCGCGTTCCTTTGGTCACCAGCAACGCGGTCTTGGCGCCCTTACGCTCGATCAAGGTGTTGATCGCCTGCGTCGTGCCGTGGATCAGATCCTCCGCCTCGCCGACCGTCATGCCCGATTTGTTGATGCAGTCGATGATGCCCTGCGCGAGATCGTGTGGCGTCGTCAGGCTTTTGGCTTGATAGAATTTCTGAGTTTTGACGTCGAACGCCATCAGGTCGGTGAACGTGCCGCCGATATCAACTGCCAATAACGTCATGAGTATGTACGAGCCTTTATGTCATAGGCGACCACGGTAAGTGCGACCGCCGAAAAATATCCAACCGCGCTGACCAGTTCGGTCAACTGTTCATCACCCAAAACCGATTGCGCCCGATTGAAGGTCGCGTCACTGAGCTTGCGCTCGTTGAGCAACTCAACGGCTACCTGATAGGCAAGCTCGTCGTTCGCATCGTCAAAGAGAGGCTTTTGCCGTTTTTCCACGGCTTCGACAACCGATTCCGGCACCCCGGCATCCAAAGCCAGGGGTTTGTTGACCCCCCAGGCATAGTCGGCGCCCCAATGGCGGATGACGGTAATGGTCGCCATCATTCTGAGGCGCCGGGGTAACACGGCCTGGTCACGGATGGCGCGCAGAACGCCGAGCATGGCCTCGGCCAGATTGGGGCGCTGGATCCACACCGCATAGGGCCCGTGCAGACCGTGGATCATCTGCGAAATCCGTTCGGCCGCGGCCGATTGTTCCGCCGTCATCGCGCCGGGCGGAATCTCCTTGAGCCGTGTCACGGCCTATTCCGCCGCGCGTATGGGACGCTTGCGCACCGCGTCGCGCACGGCCGGATTGATGCCCAGGATTTCACGCGCCTCGTCCGGCGTCGCAATCTCGCGGCCCAGGCTGCGCGCAATATCGGCCACCACTTTGACCGCTTCGGCGGTGGTCTGAATTTTCTGATCCTTGTGAGGATACATGTAGACCGAATCTTCCATACCGACGCGCACCATGTCGAAACCCAACATGATGGCGAGCGTGGTGAAGGGCAGCCAATTGCGCCCGCCCGCGCACACACCGCGCGTCCAGTTTGGCGACAACGTCTGCATCATCGTCATCAGGTAGACGTAATTCCACGGATCGGGCTCGAGCGGCGAAGCGTGGCTGAAGCCATGGAAGCCCGCCATAATGTTCATCAGCGGCGGGTTCTTCACGATGCCCTTATCGATCAACCAATCCTTGACGTCCTTGAGACCGGAATAGGCATGGCCCTGGAATTCCGGACGCACGCCGTGCGATTCCAGATATTCCACCGTCTCGCGCAACAGCGATTCCGTGATGACGTACGTGAATTTTTCCGAAAACGTCATCGACATGATCAGCAGCACGGCGGACTGCATATATTGCGGCCCGGCGGCGGTGAGCACGTCGACGGTCGGCTTCACTTGCTCGGCGCCCTGCTTGGTGTAATCGGCGTACGGCAGGACCGAGGTGACGATGTCCGGACATTTATCCAGCACGCGATCGATGGTCTCCTTGACCACATACGGGTCCTTGCTAGGGATGCCGTCCTTTTCGCGCGCATGGACATGCCAGACCGCTGCACCCGCCTTGTAGGCGTCGATAGCGGATTTGACGTTCTCTTCCATCGTGTAGGGCTGCAGCGGGTTCTGCTGACGCGACGTGAACGAACCCGTCGGCGCCGCGTAGATGACCAATTTCTTGTCCATGGTCTTGAGCGGCGGCTCGGCGTGCAGCCCCGTCAGGATGCCCGTATAGAGGTCCTTGATATCGACCATGTTCGTTCCCTGTTGCATTGTTCTTGGTGGACGGATTTCACCAGAACCCCACCACAGGGACAAGGACGGGACCGAATCCTAAATTAATTCTAACTTATCGCGAGCAGCCACAAGACCGCCGCCGCCATCGAGAGCAGGGTCATCGGGATACCGCAGCGCGCATGCTCGGCGAATCCTAATGTAACGCCGACCTCGCGGGCGCGTTCGACGACGATGATGTTGGCGAGCGAGCCGACGACCAGCAGATTGCCCGCCAGGGTCGACAGCACCGCCAACGCGGTCAGCGCATGTCCCGACAGATCGGGCGCAATGGCCAGCAGCAGGACGACCGTCGGCACATTGCCGATCACATTGCTGCCGAACAGCGACAACGGCAGGAGAACGGGCAGGCTGCCCGGCCCCCAGCCCGCATCGGCCAGCCACACCATCACCTGTTGCGGCAAGCCCGTGCGCGC
Organism: Rhodospirillaceae bacterium; assembly: GCA_947467145.1. Classification (GTDB taxonomy): domain Bacteria; phylum Pseudomonadota; class Alphaproteobacteria; order Rhodospirillales; family UBA2165; genus CANIGJ01. The sequence continues at coordinate 215,021 of CANIGJ010000001.1, forward strand.
GAAGGCCTCGGTCACGATGAACAATCCAGCGAACAGCACCAGCAGGTGCCAATCGACCAGACGCAGCATATCGCGCGATGCGAAGCGGCGGCTGACCAACAGCGCGCCGGCGACAATCAAGATACTCATGACATGCGGCAAGGGGCTCGCGAACAAGGCGAGCAGCACCGCGCTGGCGGCGGCGGCCTTGGCGAGGCCCATCCGATCCGGCGTCGGCATGTCGATACTCGGGGCGGAACGGTCGGCGATGAAGCCATCTCGCCAGACCCGCCACACGACGAGATAGACGATGACGAGGCCGATCAGCGCCGGCGGCCCGGCAACAATCAGGAATCGCCAGAAATCGAGATGCCCGGCCTGACCGATCAGGATGTTCTGCGGATTGCCGATGATGGTGGCGGCCGAGCCCGCATTGGCGCCGCCCGCCAGCCCGATGAGGTACGGGCGGGGATCGAGCCCCCGGCCCCGCAGACCCGCGATCAGCATCGGCGTCATGGCGAACACGACGATATCGTTGGCCAGCAGGGCGGACAGCAGCCCGGCCACCGCGACCGTCAGGGCCAGAATCTGGGCCGGCGAGGCATCGCTTACCGCGATCCGGGCCGAACACCAGTCATAAAAGCCACAGGCGGCGAATTGGGCCGACAGGATCATCAGGCCAAACAGCATCAGCAGCGTCGGCAGATCGACCGCCAGCGCCGCATCGGCCGCCGCGATGCCGCCGCCGGCCACCAGGGCAATGCCACCCAGAATGGCGATACCGGTGCGATCGATCCGCAGCCCGGGCCAGCGCCCCAGGGCCATCCCCAGATAGACGGCGGCGAAAACGGCGACGACGAAGAGGATTTCAGAGCTCATCCGGCCACGGTATGATGCGGGAAAATATTCAGCAACAGGAGGCCGCTATGGCTGGCATTACCCCGAATTACCCGGCTCACAACGGCCTCGATCCGATGCTCTCGCGCTTCGTCGATGTCGACGGCATGGAATGGACCGATTTCGCACCGGGCATGAAGCTCAAGTGCCTGTATAAGGACGACGCCAAGAAGGAAAGCGTCTACCTGTTCTGGGCGCAGCCGGGCGCGATGATCCCCGAACATATCCATACCGGCGCGGAATTCACCTTCGTGCTCGAAGGCTCGATGGAAGAAGCCGAAGGCAATTGCGTGGCAGGCAATTTCGTCTGGCGCCCCTATCACAGCAAACATACCGTGCAGTTGCCCAAGGGCGCCAAGTTCCTGACCTTCTTCCAAGGATCGGCCCAACGCACCGCGACGGGAAATCTGTTTCCGTCGTACGAACCGGCCGCGGTCAAAGCAGCCGAATAGGCGCGCCCCTCATCAGTTCGGCGAAACGACCAGCCGGTTGACGAAACGCGCGGTCGGCGTGTCGGGCAGGCGCCCGGCGACGCGTGCGCGCTCGACCGGCTGCAATAGATCGCGCACATAGGCGCAATTGCGGTGCATGCCGTAGCGCAGCCACACGATCAGGCGACGCTTGTGCATCGGATGGGCGGCGCGGTGCAGGCCGTCCGGATCGGTCAGGAAGCCGTCGCCCGCCGCGCCGGCAATCCGTTCCTCCAGATTGCCGAAGAGCGTGCGATAAACATCGTCGCGGCCATATCCCGTGCCTTCGAACAATTCGTCGAGCTTGTCCGACACGGCGAGTTTTTCGCCGTCGGCCAATTCAACGGTGAAGCGACCCTTGCCCGCGAAATGCTGCGCCAGCGTATCCGGATGGTGGCTGTAGCGGATGTATTCGTGGCAGCCGTCGTCGAGCGTGTCGGTCAGATACAGAAAGAGGACGCAGTTCTTATAATCGTCGCCGTCGCGATGGAAATTCTGCGTGATGCCGGTGCCGAATTCGGGACGCGGAAACGACCACCAGGCATTCATCGAATAGAGGCTCGGCACGCATCCCAGATAATTGCCGACCGCGTCCAGGATACGCGGATCGTTGGCGAGTTCCAGGACATGCGGCGCCATGATCACATCGTGCGCGCGGTAGGAACCGAAATGCGCCCGGCCCGCGAGATCGTCGGGGCGCGCTTCGACCTGATCGCTCTGCGCGACGACATGGGCATTGAAGCATGGCCGCTCAGCGAAATAGCCGAGCAGGTCTGTGATTTGCGTGGGCGATAGCAGCGGGCCGAGACGCGCATAACCTTGGTCGTGCAAGGGTGCTGCGATCTCCGCCCCGGCCGAAGGATCGAACCGGCCGGTGCCCAGGAGTTCGGCCAACTGATTCACCCGCTGGGCGAAATCGAGCGCGAATATCTTACGCTCGCGATAGCCCAGACGAAGCTGATGCAGCACCAAGTAATCGGTATCGATCGCGAGCGCCGATGGATTACTCGTCTCTTCGGTACGCGGTACCGCCATTTATGATCCGGAAGCTAAAGCCCAAGCATTGATTTCGCCAGGATCGTCGTCTGAATTTCGGTCGATCCGCCGAAGATCGTATAGGCCCGATAGTTAAGATATCGTGGCGCCGCCGTGAGTAGGTCTTCGTCTTCCTCGGGCAGTTGCAGGGTTTCGTACAGCGGGCGCTCGACAACCCATTTCAAGGCATGCTCACCAATGGCATCCATCGTCAGTTCGGCGATCTGCTGGCGGACCTGGCTCCAGCGCATTTTAACCAGCGAAGAAACCGGCCCCGGATTGCCGCCGGACTGCAGCGCCGACAGGATCGAGATATCGATCATTTCCATCGCATCGAGATCCGTTCCCAACTCCGCCATGCGCGCGATGATGTCCGGATCGTCCGGGCAATGCGTTTTGATCTTGTTGACCAGGCGCGTAAACTGAGCGCGCACACGTCCCGCCGACAGGCTGCCGCCGCGTTCGAACTCGAGCAGATATTTGGCGCAATCCCAGCCCTTGTTCTCTTCGCCGACGCGATTGGATTTGGGCACGCGCACATTATCGAAGAAGACTTCGTTGAATTCGTGATCGCCGCCATTGCCGTGGATCGGCCGGATGGTGATGCCTGGGCTATCCAGATCGACGAGCAGGAAGGTGATACCTTCCTGACGCTTGCCTTCATTCGAGGTGCGCACCAACGCAAAAATGCGGTTCGATTTGTGCGCCTGGGTGGTCCAGATCTTCTGGCCGTTGACGATATAATCGTCGCCGTCCGACTCGGCCTTGCATTTGAGCGAGGCAAGATCCGAACCCGCACCCGGCTCGGAATAGCCCTGCGCCCAATGATCTTCGCCCGCCGCGATGCGCGGCAGGTAAAAATCTTTTTGGTCCTGGCGGCCGAACTTCATCAGCACCGGGGCCAGCATGACGCGGCCGGCGCCGTTATACATCGGCGCGTTGTAGCGCGCGCATTCGGTATCGAAGATGTAACGCTGTACGGCCGTCCAACCCGAGCCGCCATATTCCTTGGGCCAGTTGAAGACCGACCAGCCCCGCTTGTGCAACGCGCGATGGAAATCGATGGAGATTTCCGGCTCGTTGATGAACGCCGACGTCAATTCGACGGCGCGCTGAATATCCTTGCTGACATTGGCCACGAGGAATTTCTGGACCTCGTCACGGAAAGCCAAATCCTGGGGCGCGATGTTCAAATCCATGGCGTTTCTCCTCCCTATTCCGCTGCGACCGTGAGCAGGCCGTGCGACGCGGTCTCCGGATCGGAAATGATCGCGCCGTAGCGCCGGAGATGCTCGCGCGTCGTCCCGAACATCATTTCATAAGCGAGCAGACGTTTGACGTAACCGCCCACCGACAATTCGTCGGTTGTACCGATCGCGCCGTGCAGTTGGATCGCTTCCTGCGCGACGGCGCGCGACGCCCGGCCGATTTTCGCCTTCGCGCCGACGACGGCACGTTCGCGCCGCTCGGCTGAGCCATCGAGGCTGAGGGTCGCGAACAGACACGACGCGCGCGCCTCTTCTTCTTTGACCTTCATGCCGACCATCCGATGCTGCAGCACCTGGAACTTGGCCAGCGGCTGACCGAACTGGACGCGCGTCTTGGTGTATTCGACGGTCTGCACAACCAGGGCCGACATCGCGCCCACCGCATCCGCCGACAGCGCCGCGATCGCACGCTGCACGGTTTCCTCGACGGCGGCACCGGCCTGTTCGTTACCGCCAAGCAATGACGATTCCGGAAGGGCAACATCGACCAATTCGATATCAGCGAGCCGCCCACCATCGACGCTGCGATAGCCCCGCACGGTCACGCCGCGCGTGGCGACGGGAACAACGAAGACGCCGACGCCGCTGCCGATCTGGGCCGAAACCAGCAAGGTATCGGCCATCGTGGCACCGAGCACGGTCTTCTTGGCACCCGACAAGGTGAAACCATTGGCTGTTTTTTTGGCCTCGGTCGGCTTGGCCTGATCCTGCACCGCGAAGGCCAGCCGCGACTTGCCTTCGACGACCGGCCCGAGAATTTCCTGGCGCTGTGCGGGCGCGCCCAGCTTGGCGACGATGCCGCCGCCCAGCACCACGGTGGGCAGATAGGGTTCGAGCACCAGGGACTTGCCGAAAGCTTCCATCAGGATCGCGATCTCGACCGCGCCAGCGCCGAAGCCGCCGTCGTCTTCCGCGAACGGTAAACCGAGCCAACCGAGTTCGGCGATTTCGCTCCAGAACTCCGGGCTCCAGCCCGCAGCGCTGTCGGCGGTCTTCTGGAAGGTCCGGTAATCGTACCGTCCCGCAAGGAATTTCTCGGCGCTGTCGCGCAGAATCGTTTGTTCGGTATCGTATTGAAGATCCATGTCGTCCCTGCTCTTTGGCCTGTGCCTTTTGGCCTGCGTGTCGGCTTTTCTGAACGATACCAGATATATCAGGTTACCTGATAAAGGGTCAACGTTCGGCGCGCCGTTCCCATGTTAATCCCGCCAAATCCTGTTGCCTTCGCGCGAACGATGCAACAGGCTTTGCAGCAACGAGAAAAAACGAGGCTTCATGACGGATTTGACCCACTTTATCGGAGGCAGCCGCGTCACCGGACGTTCGGGCCGCTTCGGCGACATTTTCAATCCCGCGACCGGCGAACGCACCGCCCGCGTTCCCTTTGCCGACGCCGACGACATCAAGGCCGCGGTCGATGCGGCGGCCGGGGCCTTGCCCGCGTGGGCGGCAACGCCGCTCGGCAAACGCGCCGAGATCATGTTTCGCTATCGCGCCCTGCTCGATGTGCATCGCGACGAACTCGCGCGCTTGATCACGGCAGAACACGGCAAGGTGTTGAGCGATGCCCACGGCTCGCTCCAACGCGGGATCGAGGTCGTGGAATTCGCCTGCGGCCTGCCGCATCTGCTGAAGGGCGAGTTGTCCAAGAATGTCGGCACCGGCGTTGACAGTTGGTCGCAGCGCCATCCGGTCGGCGTCTGCCTCGGCATCACGCCGTTCAATTTCCCGACCATGGTGCCGATGTGGATGTATCCGCTCGCCATCGCCTGCGGGAATACCTTCATTCTGAAGCCATCGGAAAAGGTGCCCTCGGCCGCGTTGCGGCTCGCCGAACTGTTCAGCGAAGCCGGCCTGCCCCCGGGCGTGTTCAATGTGCTGAACGGCGACGGCGCGACAGTAGAAGCCCTGATCGACGAGCCGCGCGTCGCCGCCATCAGCTTTGTCGGCTCCACGCCCATCGCCGAAGCCATCTATCGGCGCGGCAGCGACCGCGCCAAACGCGTGCAAGCCTTGGGCGGCGCCAAGAACCATCTGGTGGTGGCGCCCGATGCCGATCTCGAACAGGCCGCCGACGCGTTGATCGGCTCGGCCTATGGATCGGCGGGCGAACGCTGCATGGCGATTTCGGTCGCCGTCGCGGTCGGCGCGGTCGCCGATCCCTTGGTCAAGGTTCTGGCTGACAAGGTACGCCGATTGCGCATCGGCCCGGGCCTCGACCCCGATTCGGAAATGGGGCCGCTGATCAGTGCGGCGCATCTCGCCAAGGTGCGCGGTTATGTCGATGCCGGCGTGCAGGGCGGCGCCGATCTGGTGGTCGATGGCCGCGCCATCAAATTGCAAGGTTTCGAGAACGGCTTTTTCCTGGGTGGTTGCCTGTTCGATCGCGTCACCCCCGATATGGCGATCTATCGCGAGGAAATTTTCGGACCTGTGCTCGGCGTAATCCGGGTCGACGACATGGACCGCGCGATCCAGCTCATCGACGAACACGCTTATGGCAACGGCACCGCGATCTTCACCCGCAACGGCGAGACGGCGCGCAACTTCGTCGATCGGGTCCAGATCGGCATGGTCGGCGTGAACGTCCCGATTCCGGTCCCCATGGCCTATTACAGTTTCGGCGGCTGGAAACGATCCTTGTTCGGACCGTTGCATGTACACGGCGCGGACGGTATTCGGTTCTATACGCGGACCAAGACGGTCACCCAACGGTGGCCGCACCAGGAACCGTCACAAGTATCGTCTGGGGCGAACCTATCCATGCCCACGATGCGCTAACGCAGAGAATCCATGCCCCACAACGTCGAAATCCCCGCCTACGTCATCGAACGCATCATGGCCAAACGTGGCCGCCTGCACGTCTTCGATCATTTCGACGCGAGCAAGACCGCGCTCGTCGTCATCGACATGCAGAATTTCTTCGTGGCCGACGTGGATTCGGCCAAAAGCATCTGTCCCAACATCAATCGTCTGGCCGCCGCCTTGCGCGCCCAGGGCGGCCATGTCGCCTGGGTCCAGATGGAACTGGCCGACAGCGCAGAAGCACCCAGCAAATGGTCGATCTATCACGACTATTTCTTCACAGCCGCCAAACGCGATGCGCACAAGCAAGGCTGCGTCGCCGGCAGCGACGGAGTGAAAGTCTATAAAGACCTAATAGTCGATCCCGCTGATATTGTGACCCATAAGCGCCGGTTCAGCGCCTTCATCCAGGGATCGTCCGATCTCCACGATCGGCTGCAGACGATGGGCATCGAGAACCTGCTGATCGCGGGGACCGTGACCAATTTCTGCTGCGAAACGAGTGCGCGCGACGCCATGATGCTCGATTATCGCGTCGTCATGGTTTCCGACGCCTGCGCGGCGCGTTATGACGAGGACCATATCGTCGGCCTCACATCCGTGTGGCAAAGTTTCGGCGATGTCCGCGCGGTAGACGACTGCATCCAAAATCTGCTTCATTCCCGTTAGCCCCCGCGACGTTGACGCCCTGACGGGTTCCGGAGACAATCCTTTCATATGACGATCCTTGTAACAGGCACCGCCGGTTTCATCGGCAACCACCTGGCCTTGCGCCTCCTCGAAGCGGGCCAACAGGTCGTCGGCCTGGACAATCTGACCCCGTATTACGACGTCCGCCTGAAAGAGGCCCGGCTTAAGCGGCTGGCCCAGTTCAGCGGCTTCACCGATGTGCGCATGGATCTCGAGGACAGGCCTGGCATGCAGGCCCTGTTCGAAAAGCATAAGCCCAGCATCGTCGTCCATCTGGCCGCCCAGGCCGGCGTGCGCTACAGCATCGACGCGCCGCACAGCTATATCGACAGCAATCTCGTCGGGCTCGGCAACGTGTTGGAAGGCTGTCGCCAATCCAAGACCGAGCACCTGCTGTTCGCGTCCTCCAGTTCGGTCTATGGCGTCAATACGAAGATGCCGTTCTCGACCGAAGATCCCGTCGATCATCCGATCAGTCTGTACGCCGCAACCAAGCGCGCCGGCGAATTGATGGTTCATACCTATGCCCATCTGTTCAACATTCCCGCGACGTGCCTGCGCTTCTTCACCGTGTACGGTCCGTGGGGACGGCCCGATATGGCGCTGTTCCTGTTCACCGACGCCATCCGCCAAGGCAAGCCGATCAAGGTCTTCAACAACGGCCATATGCGCCGCGCGTTTACCTATATCGACGATATCGTTGAAAGCATCGTGCGCCTCATACCTTGTACGCCAACCCCGGTTAAATCGGAGAGCGGCCTGGCGCCCGGCGTCAGTCCGGTCGCCCCCTTTCGCGTGTTGAATCTCGGCTCGTCGGAGACAGTGGCGCTCGAACGCTATATCGAATTGATCGAGGAAAACCTCGCGCGCAAGGCGATCAAGGAATACATGCCGCTGCAGGCCGGCGACGTGCCCGCCACGTCGGCGGACGTTACCGATCTGCAATCCGTCATCGATTGGCGCCCGACGACAACCGTCGAGACCGGCGTGAAGAACTTCATCGCCTGGTACAAGGAATACTACGGCGCGAATTAGCCGTGGCTAAGGAGCGGCCGGTAATCTTGTTCTGACGGCGCTAATCCGCGTCGCCCACTCGCGATGCCAGCAACAATCGTGATCGAAGCCGGGCACGACCTCCACGATACGCGCGGCACTGGTGCGCGCCGACGCCGCCACATAGCTCTGCACCACGGACGGCGGCACCGTTTCGTCGGACGTCCCCACCAGATGATATTGCGCAAGGTTCGCGATACGATCGGCTTCGCGGGCGGGATCGAGCGAATTTTTCATCGCATCGACACCCAAGGTGCGGGTCCAGGCGGCGAGATCCAGATTGGCCGCGACGGTGATGATGCGCTGCACATCGGTTCGTCGCGCCGCGATCAGCGCCGCCAAAACGCCGCCGCCAGAATAGCCGATCAGTTCGATCCCACTGTCGCCGGCCGTTTTACGCCGATCGATCGCCTGCGACAGGGCCGCGACCACCTCGGGCGCATAGCGCGAACCTGTCCAATAGCGCACATCGCATCCGGATGTGTCCCGGGCGGCCAAATACTGGCAGGGACGGCCGAGATAGAGGACGTTCGCCGCCGGATCGGCCAGCGCCAGACGCAGGCCCACGGGGCGCTCAGGGGTCGGATTGGCTGACGGGGTGGAGCGATCGAGCCACGCCCGGCCATCGCCCTCGATATAGACCGTCAGCAGGGCATGCGGCGCCTGGCGCCGCTCGAGCGTGAGCAAGTTAAACGGCTTGGCATCGACAAAATCACGACGCCACGATTGGGCGGCCGCCTGCTCGAACAAGGCGTCGCGGCGGCCGGCAAAATCGAACGTGCTGCAGCCTGCCGACAGAAGCGTCAGCGTCGCCAAAAGGACGCGGATCGTCCGTGCACAAAACAATGGGGCCAAGTCTAAGACTTGGCCCCACGCACGACGCTTACGCGTCAAAGGTAGATGATCGAGTTAGAAGGCCAAGCGAACCGTCGCCGAACCACCGTAGCTCGAGATGTCTTCGCGCTGGGCCGTACGGCCTTCGACGTTGACGGAGAAGTTCGGCATGACGGCCATGTTCAAGCCCAGCGAACCACCGAGCGTGTTGCGGCCATCATAGGTGCCTTCACCCGACTGCGAGACGTTGTAGCTGTAAGTGCCGCCGAGATACGGCTCGATCTTGTCGAACGAGTAGCCGAGGCGAACGCCGGTGTTCGCGGCGCCGATGTTGATGTCGGACTTCGCACGGGCAACGCCGTTGCTCTCGCGATAGGCGTCCTGGTCTTCCGTCACGTAGGACATACCCACGCGACCGCCGAGGTTCCACTTGTTCAAGCTCCAGCCGCCGACGAGATCGGCCGCGCCGAACATGCGTTCGGCATCGAACGCACCGCGGATGGTGGTGCTGGTCAGCGGATCCTTGCGGTCCGTGTCGTAGGACAGCCAAGTGTAGCCGCCAACGACGTCGATGCTGAAGACCTTGGTCAGGCCGAAGCTGACATAGGGCGAAATGGTGTAGCCCGAGGTGTCGATGTTACCGCGGTTGAACGAGGTCGTGATGTCGGCGGTTTCATAACCGAGGCCGAGACCGATGAAGGTCGGCGTTTCGATGCTGCCGAGGCGATAGTCGAAGCCAACCATGCCGGACATCAGGTCCGATTCGAAATTGGCGCCGGTCTTGTCGCCTTCGCTGCGCAGGTAGGCGATGTTGCCCCACACACCCATGCGGGTATCCATATTTTCACCGGCCGAAGCGCCCGTGCCGTTACCGGCGGCGAACAGGCTCTGGCTCTGGATGCCGGCGCGAGCCGAGCCGCTGCCCTGGCGGAACTGCGAGACGCGGCTGGAGACCAGGCCGACGGTCGTGGCGGCGGCGGTTGCGACGAGCGCGCCCGAGGTCACGGTCGTACCGGACGAATTCTGATTGCCTTGGCAGGAGGCGTTATAGGTGTAGCCCGTGTCCGTGCACGACGTCTGCGCGATCGCGGTGCCGGTCCAGGCAGACGTTGCGACCATCGCGACGAGGGCGAGCGCCAACCCATAACGGATAAACTGACCTAGTGAAAACATGCGAAAAACTCCTGATGTCTTATGGACCGCCCCTACCGCGATCCTGAGATACCTATATTTCTATTTGATTTTATAGACTTCGGCCAAGAGCAAAGTATGAAAAGTGGCGCGACGACCGCACTTTGCGGCAAAAATACAACAACATTAGATTTCGCTACTGTTCGATCTCCCGGGCTAAAACCTCGTCCACCGGCATAAGATTGCGGATGCCAAATGTGAGGCTGCGCCTCAGGTTTTTCATGCCGGATGCGCTCGTCGCCTCCTTGCCCAGCAGAACGACGCCCGAAAACCACAGCCCGACCGGGTCGTCACCATGCCGCGCCAGGATGAGGTTGGCGAAATTGAGGGCCTCGGCCTCCCGCCCGCCCGCCAAGAGGTGATTAAAGTAGGGAATCGTGATGTCCGAGCGCCGGGGGGCGCGCCGAATCAGCCGTTCCATGGCGGCCCGATAGTCCGCCTCGGACACGCCGAAGCGAGCTTGGTAGCGCGGCCGGGTAAAGGTAATGCCCGACAATACGTTGGCCGCCGAGATGCTCAATTTCAAGGTTTTGGGGCCGTCACCCGCCACGGCCGCCGCCAACTCGGTCCGTAAGATGTCGAGGCCCCGTTCGCTGCTCTCACCATGCGTCAGGGCATAAACGTGCTGGAGCAGGGTCGTATCGTAAATCTCGCGCAACCCGGCCGCGAATCGTCGCTCGAATTGCAGATCGCTCTCCGTCCGCACAATCCGATCGATCGCAGCGCGCTCGGCCGCGATATTACGCGACACGATGCCGGCCAGAACGCCGGCAATCGCCAGAATGCAGCCCGCCGCCAACCCGGCCGCCGGCCATATCCAGTGGCGTCGCAGCCCCGGCGCAGCGGCCCAGGCAACATCCTTGGCATCGCCCGCCAGAAGAACCATCGCAATGGCCATCACCGGCAGGGTATGCGGCATCTGGAACCAGAACGATTGCAGGGTCACCAACACCAGGGTGACGAACAGCGCCAGGCGCCGGTGCTCGAAGGGTGCGACGGCGACCACTGCCGCGCCGTAAGCCATCAGCAGGAGTGCCGCGACGAAGCCGGACGACAGCAACGCCTCGAAATATTGGTTATGGCTGTGGAAATCGACCCGCCGGATGGCATCCCAATAGACCCGTGACGGCCCGATGTACTCGTGAAGGCGTCCCTCGACGATGGGAAGATTCGCGAGCAGGGCCTCATTATAGTGCCCCCATCCCAGACCGACCAGAATTCGCCAGGGCTCGTCGATCAAGCTCTGCGCGCCGACAACGACCAGCATCGCACGCGACCACATGCTGGCCCACGAATCGGCAACTATAGATCCGACCGAGCCGATCCATCCAAGCCGCGCGATGTCTTCGCGATAGGGCTCGCGCCACGTGGACCCGACGAGAATCACGGCCAGTGTTACCACGAGCGGCATGACGATACTGAGCCAGGTTGCTGTTCGCAGCGACCTGGCGCGCCAAAACAATCCCTGCACCACCAACGCGCCCGCAGTTGCCAGCAACGCCGCCTTGTTCGACGACAGGACCGCCAGGATCAGACATAGGACTGCGGCGGCAGCGATGCCGACCGCGCGACCGCGCGCGAACACGCCGAGGATGGCGAACACGAACACCGCGTAGAACGCCAGATAGTCGCCGAAGAAAAAGGGCGCCCAACTCGCCTTGGCGCGAAACAAGGCGTCGAGGATAAACGCTACCGCCACGGTCGCAAACGTCACCGCAAGCACCGCGCGCCGCCACGCGCGGTCATGCAAGGTCACGAACGCCGCCGCGGTGAGCGCGGCCAGATCTAGGTAAGCCAAGGCACCGAAGCCATGTTCGGGGGCGCCAAACAGCGACAAGGCCGGCAGGGTGGTCAGTGGCAACAAAACGACCGCAAGAGCGAAGATCGCCGCCGGGATCAGGACCAGCGGATGGCGCAAGGCCTGCACAGCCTGCGCATCGCCGCCGAGCGCCGCCGCCGCGCAGCCCAGCGCCGCTACCGCCGACAAGCCATGCAACCATGGCATGGCGCCCTCAACCTGCACCCAGATGCCGGAGTAGAATGGCGGCAGAGCAAGAAAAATCGCAAGCGGCGCCAATAAGGTGGCGGCCCGAGCGGCGAAAAGTCCGAACGATGACACGACGTGTGAAGGGGCGAGATGCATTATCTTTATACCGATCCGTATCGGTATAATTCAGTTCGGCCCAATCATAAACGCCGGGATAAACTTTTCGACCGGCTGCGATGCTCTGGGATCAATAAGGAGAGTTCGAATGAAAATCGTCACGATTGTAAGCCTTGCCCTGGCGCTTGCCGCGCTGCCCGCGATCGGGACCTCGCCCGCCTTTGCGCAGGCCGGCGGCCCGAACGTCACCGCGCCCAATACAGTGAACGGCGCCAAGTCCAATATGGACGCGGTGAAAAAGAACACCGAAGAAGAACGCCTGCGTCTTCAGAAGGAAGAAGAGGCCAAGAAGAAAGCCGCCCAAGGCCAAGGCAAATAAGCCTAACCCTCTAGCGGCCTTTGTCTTCGCGCCACAGGCCGAGAGCCTGTTGGGCCGGCCGGTCCGACAGGCTGAAGAGGATGGCGTCATCCGTCGCCTCGTGCCGATACGGCAGCCATCCCGGCACGACGACGACATCGTGCGATCCCCACTCGAACGACGTGCCGTTGACGATCGTGCGCCCGCGTCCTTCGACGCAGACATAGATCGTGCTGTCGGTCATGCGCGCCTCGGCACCTGAAAAACCACGCGGCAGATGTTGCAGGAACCCGCCCATGGTCGGCGAGGGCCAGCCGCCGGTCGCGGGATCGCTGTAGCGCAAGCGCAGACCGTCGGCCGGATCGAGCGTCGCCGTCGGTGCCAATTGCGCCAATGCCGCGCGCGACGATTTATAAGAATAATTCATCACCGCCGAAGCCTGACGCTGCGGCACATGGCCGACCGGCAGCATGTTGGCGCCGTAGCGCGCCTGCGCATCGTCCTCGGGACGCAGGACCGGATGGGTCAGTTCGGCATAGGTTTCGCGGAACGCAGTATCGAGGAAGCCGACCAGCGGCGTATCCAAACCATCGAGCCACACCACCGGCTCATTGCCCTGATTGCCGTGATCGTGCCAGCTCCACGCCGGGGTCACGACAAAATCGCCGGGATGCAGACGCGTGCGTTCGCCATCCACACTGGTATAGGCGCCCTCGCCCTCGATCACGAAACGCACGGCGGTTTGGCTATGGCGATGGCAGGGTGCGATCTCGCCCGGCAACACCAGTTGAAGACCGGCATAGAGCGTGTTGGTCGCGCGCATCTCGCCGGCATAGGCCGGGTTTTCCAGCACGATCACACGGCGGAAGGCATCTTCGGCGCGCACCAGATCGCCGGCTTCCATCAGACGCGGACGCACGTCGTCGTAGAGCCATGCCTTCGGCTGGGCGTCCGAGCGTGGCTTGGACAGATCGACACCGCGCCTAGCGACCCACAGCGCCGCCAGATCCTGTTCGGCGAGGCGACGATGAAAGTCGAGCTGAGGATCGCTGCGAATGTCGTCCATGACCCTATCCTTTTAAAAACTTGGCGATCGCATCCGCGACCGCAACCGGCGCGTCGAACTCGACCTTATGTCCGGCCTGCGGGATCGTGACGATGGTCGTCTTCCCCGCAATAGCTTCGGCGAACTTCGCCGCGTAAACGGGCGGGATCACCCGATCCTCGGCACCCCATATAATAAGCGTCGGCTGGGTGATGCGAAACAGCCGTTTGCTCAACCGTGTATCGCCGAGCGGCCAGAGAATGCGCGCCGCCGCCATCTCGGCGCGGACCTGCATCAAGGTCCAATCCATTTCGCTGGCACTGTTGGGACGCGCGCGATAAGCGTCGTAGGCCTGCGGATCGCGCGCGAGGAGCGCGGATTGCTCGCCCGTTTTGACCGCGAAGACATCCGCGATCGGCGCCGCCTCGTCGAACAACCCATACGGCGCAATCAGCACAAGCTTACGCACGAGATCGGGCCGCAGCGCCGCAACCTCGGCCGCCAAGGCACCACCGACGGATGCACCAATCAGATCGGCGCCGGCAAGGCCAGTGGCCTGCACGAGATCGACCGCCGCGAGGGACCAATCGAAAATATCGTCGAGCCGCTCGTAGTCCGCGCCGCCCGGAAAACCGGGCAGCGATGGTGCGACAACACGGCGCGTCTTGGCGAGCGCGTCCAACGCCGATGGCCAGGCCGGCAGACCGCCGAGGCCCGCCAGATACACAACCGGCGCGCCGGTGCCTTTTTCCCACACGCGCGCGGATCCGGCAGGCGTGGCGACAGTGAGTTCGATGAGTTCGCTCACGAGGTGAAGGCCGCCACGGGCGCCGGCTGCTGGCGCTTCGCCTGCGCGATCGGCTTCGGCCACCATTTATGTTCCCACTTGTCCTCGAACAGACCTTTGATCTGCGGCATCACCTTCTTGGCGAACAGCGACGTGTTGTATTCGGTCAGATCGCGCGGCATGTCACCGAAATGCAGCAACAGCAAAATGTTGCCAACATTGAGCTGGATCGCGACCTCGCGCAGCTTGTCGGCGACCTCGTCCGGGCTGCCGATGATCACATGACCCTCGTCGAAGAACCGGGTCTTGGAATAATCGCGCGACACCGTTTGGGGCCCGCCCGATGCTGCCCCCGACGCGGCGGCAACCTGCGAGCCCATGCGCGCGCGGATTGAGTCTTCCGTCGTATAGCCGGGCGGCGACGAGAAGGCCGGATCGAGATGCAGACTGCGATTATAGAAATAGTCGGCGTGCGGGGCATAAAGTTTTTCCGCTTCGGCGCGCGTTTCGGCGACGCCGACGAATTGCAGGAAACCGGCATGGAACGGATTGGGCTCCTGGCCCAGTTCCTTCATGCGATTCCAGAAGCCCTTCATCACGCCGGCCGAGGCCTGCCAGCCGAAATAAGATAAATACGCGTAGAGGTAATCCTTCTCGGCGCACATGTCCCAGGTTTCGATCGAACCCGAACCCGGAATCCAGATCGGCGGGCGCGGCTGCTGCATCGGACGCGGCCAAGCATTGACGTAGCGTTGCTGGTTGAAGCGGCCATTGAAGGCAAAGGGCTGATCGGATTCCCAAGCGCGTGTGATGAAATCGATGGCTTCGTAATAGCGTGGCCGCAGCAGGCCGGGATTCTGCCCATAGGCGTAACAGGTATCCATCGCGGTACCGACCGGAAAGCCCGCGATCAGGCGGCCGCCCGAAATGCAGTCGATCATCGCCATTTCCTCGGCCACGCGAGTCGGCGGGTTATAAAGTGCTACCGAATTGCCCATGACGCAGATGGCGGCATCCGAGGTGCGGCGCGCCAGGGTGGCGGCGATCAGGTTCGGCGACGGCATCATGCCGTAGGCATTGGCGTGATGTTCGTTGACGCAGATGGCGTCGAAGCCCTGCGCGGCGGCGAATTCCAGTTCGTCCATATATTCGTTGTACAGCTCGTGCCCGCGCTGCGAATCGAACAGGGCCCGGTCGATGCTGACCCAAACGGACTTGTGTTCGTCCTTAAAATTGTCCTGCAGGTCCTGATAGGGCATCAGGTGGAACCACAATGACCGCACGTTGCCTCCTTATTGATTCTGCACGATGCGTCCATCCATCGTGCCGCCTTTCCTTGCCCATATCAACGATCCCGACACCTGTCCTTTTCACAGGCGCAACCGGCGAATATCATTGGCTTAACCAATAGAGACTTACGGAGGCTCAGTCCCCAATGCCCCACGATATCGGCGCCCAATCGCACTGGCACGAACCCGGTGCCAACCAGAAGGCCGGCTACGGCAAGTTCGGCCGCCCGGCCTCGCGCTACGACCTGTTCATGCAGTCGGAAGGCATCCCGATCTTCCGCGATCTCGGCGTCAGCAATGTGCGCAACCTGCCCCTGCAGCCGTGGAAGCGGCTGGGCGGCAAGGGCAGCTACATCCAGCTCTGGGGCACCGAGGGCAAGTGGGGCAATTACGTCGTCGAGGTGCCGGGCGCCGGTGCGCTCAACGTCGAGAAGCATATGTTCGAGAAGATCTGCTTCGTCGTCGAAGGACGCGGCACGACGGAAGTCTGGCTCGAAGGCGACAAGAAGCGCCATATCTTCGAATGGCAAAAGGGCTCGCTGTTCTCGATCCCGCTCAATGCCTATCACCGCATCGTCAACGCAACCTCGTCGCCGGCCCTCATCTTGTGCGGCACGACCGGGCCCAATGTGATGAACGCGCTGAACAGCGTCGATGCCGTGTTCAACAACGCCTATCAGTTCCGCGACCGCTTCTCGGGTGCCGACGATTTCTATAAGCCCAACGAGGATATCGAACCCGATCCGGTGCGCGGTCTCGCCATGCGGCGCACCAACCTGATCCCCGATATCGTCAATTGCGAGTTGCCGCTCGATAATCGCCGTTCGCCGGGCTATCGCCGCATCGAGCCCTACATGACGGAGAACACGTTCTATCTGTGGATCGCACAGCACGAGAACGGCCGATATTCCAAGGCGCACGCGCATACTTCGGCCGCCGTGCTGCTCTGTTTGACCGGCAAGGGCTACACCTACACCTGGCCGGAGCATCTGGGCCCGACGCCGTGGAAAGACGGTAAGGGCGACGAGGTCCGCCGTCTCGATTACGAACCGGGCGGCATCGTTACCGCGGCGCCTGGCGGCAACCGCTGGTACCATCAGCATTTCGGTGTTTCGAAGGAGCCGTTCCGCCTGACCGCGTGGTTCGGACCGCACGCTCCGGGGCGCGAAGCGGGCGTACCGGGCGAGAAACACACCGATGTCGGCGCCATCGACCTGCCCGACGGCGGCACGGCCATCCCCTATTGGATGGAGGACCCGTTCCTGCGCCAGGAATACGCCAACACGCTGAAGCGCGAAGGCGCCGAGAACCGGATGGAAGAAAAATTCTACGAGCCCGGCACCAAATATTCGTTCGCCGACTAAATGAGCGAAGACGCCGGGGGTCGCATCTTCTTCTCCAACGCGGGGCGCAGCCTCGTCGAGGAGGACGAAATCCAATTGTCGAGTGTGGGCGTGGACATCGGCTCATCCACGTCGCACCTCGCCTTCTCGCTGCTCAAGCTTGAGCAGCGCGATGCGCGCTATGTCGTCATCGATCGCGAGGTCGTCTACGAATCCGAAATCCTGCTGACGCCGTATAGCGATGCCGAGACCATCGATTCCGACGCGCTCGGCGCCTTCATCACCCAGCAATACGAACGCGCCAACATCACGCCCGACCTTATCGATACCGGCGCGCTGATTCTCACTGGCGTTGCCGTAAGGCGCAAAAATGCGCGCGCCATCGGCGATCTGTTCGCCGAAGCCGCCGGCAAGTTCGTTGCCGTCAGCGCCGGCGACAGCCTGGAAACCACGATGGCGGCCTATGGCTCGGGTGCCGCGGCGCGATCCGAGATCGGCATCACCGTGATGAACGTCGACATCGGCGGCGGCACATCCAAGATCGCCATCTGCCAGGACGGCAAAGTCATCGACCTGACGGCGGTCGATATCGGTGCGCGACTGATCGCGTTCGATGCCGAAAACCGCGTCACGCGCATCGAGGAAGCCGGCAAGCTGTTCGCCAAGGAACTCGATATCCCGCTCAGCATTGGCCGCCCCATCAGCCCCGATCACAAACGCGCCATCGCCGCGCATATGGCCGACCGCTTGTTCGCCGCGATGAAGACGGGACACAGCGACCTCGCGCGCCTCGACCCCATCATGTTCAAAGGCGCCATCGATGCCGTCACCTTTTCGGGTGGTGTGTCCGAATATGTCTACGGCAAGGAATATTCCGATTTCGGCGATCTCGGCCCGCTGCTCGCCACCGAAATCCGCACGCGCGCCGAAAGCTGGGGGCCTGATCTCGCCGAGCCGTTCGAAGGTATCCGCGCCACCGTGATCGGCGCGTCGCAATATACGATCCAGGTGAGTGGGGCGACGATCTATGTCACGCCCGCCGATATCTTGCCGCAACGCAACGTGCCGGTCATCGCACCGACTCTCGCGAACGAAGACGAGGAGATCGATCCGGACGCGATCGCCGCCGCGATCACCGGCGCACTTAAGCGCCTTGACCTGATCGAATCGGACGTCCCCGTGGCGCTGTGCTTTCACTGGCAAGGCTCGGCGACCTTCCAGCGCCTGCATGCCTTCTGTACCGGCATAATCCAGGGCTTCCAGCCGTTATTGGCGCGCGGGCTGCCGCTCGTGCTGGTCGGCGACGGTGACGTCGGCGGCCTGATCGGCATCCATTGCAAGGAAGAGAACAAGATCGCCAACGCGGTCATTTCCATCGACGGCGTCGAACTGAAGGAATTCGACTATGTCGATATCGGCGCTATGATCCCGGCGTCCGGCGCGGTGCCGGTGGTGATCAAATCCTTGGTGTTCCCGTCGAACGCATCAGTAGGCCGCACGAGTAATTTGGCAACGTGAGGATAGAACGATGAAATTCGCACGCTCTCTTTTCGTCATCGCCGCGACCTTGTTCGCTGTGATGTGCCATACGCCCTCGGCGTCCGCTCAGCCTCTAGTCACACCGGGATGGGTGAAGGACTACATCAGCAAGCTCGATCTGGTGTTCCTCGATATCCGCGAGGAGTCGCTCTACAAGGTGCGGCACGTCTTCGGTGCGATCAATTTTCCCTATCAGAACGATGCGTGGCGCGTGCGCCCGCTAGGGCAGGTCAATCCGGCCCGCACCCAACAATTGTTCGATGCGCGCATGGCCGAACTCGGCATCACCAATAGTTCCCACGTCATCCTGATCCATGCCGGGCGCATCCCGCCGGACGTGGAGGCGGCCGCGCACGTCTATTGGTATTTCAAGCTGATGGGCCATGAGAAGATTTCGATCATGGACGGCGGCATGGTGCAGTTCATCCTCGACGAAGGGCCGTTGGAAAGTAAGCACCGCATCCTGCCGACGTCGGACTACAAATCGAAATATAACGGCCAGCTGATCGCGCGCCTGTCCGATATCGAGGCCGGCCTAATGGGCGGCGGGATTTTCATCGATTACCGCGCGACCGCTTATTATCTCGGCATCAGCCGGCTCGAAGACATCACACGTTACGGCACCATCCCCAACGCCAAGAACCTGCCGGCCGACTGGTTCACCGAGGACGCCGGTGGCAAGCTGCGCTCGCGCGCCCAATTGCGCAAATTGTACGAGCTGCGCGAAATCCCGCACGGTCTGCCGCATATCGCGTTCAGCAACACGAACGAACGCGCCGCACTCGGCTGGTTCGTCGCCACCGAGATTCTCGGCAACAAGAACGTGCAGCTTTACGAGGCCAGCATCCGCGAATGGGCAGCCGTGCCGACACGGCGCATGCACCGCCAAATCAATTTGGACGAATAAAACACAACACATATAGGGGAGGAAAAATACATGGCCGAAAGATACGAACCCGCAAAGGGTTTTCCAGAAACGCCCGTTAAATTGCCGGCCAATGCGTCCAAAGCCGAATACGGCTCGGATGTCATTGCCGATCTGCTGGGCTCGATGGATTTCGAGCATGTCTTTTTGCTGCCGGGATCGAGCTTCCGGGGCTTACATGACAGCCTCGTCAATCACACGCGCAACGCCAAGCCGGAGATGATCCTCTGCCCGACCGAGTTCGCCGTGATCTCGGCCGCGCACGGCTATGCCAAAGCGACCGGCAAGCCGGCGCTCGCCATCATCCACGATCTCGTCGGCCTGATGCTCGGCTGCATGAGCGTGTTCAACGCCTGGTGCGATCAGGTGCCGCTCGTGATTCTCGGCGGCTCCGGGCCGCTCGACCCCAACCAGCGCCGCATCATCGACTGGACGCATTCAGCGAACAGCCAAGCTGACCTGGTGAAGAAATTCACGAAATGGACGGCTGAGCCGCCGACCCTGCAATCCACCCTCGATTCCATCGTGCGCGGCTATCGCGTCGCCGGCACCGCACCGTTCGGGCCGGTCTATATCTCGGTCGACCAGAGCGTGCAGGAAGACTTGATCCCCGCCGGTATCGTAATGCCGGACATCAAGAACGTGATGTACGCGCCGCCGGCGCCGCTGGCCGCCGATGCCGCTGCCATCGAACAAGCGGTCGATTGGCTACTTGCCGCCAAGCACCCGCTGATCGTCGCCGGACGCATCGGCTATAATCCGGCGACCACGGCGCCGCTGACCGAATTGGTCGAACTAACGGGTGCGGCTTATCTCGACGATCGCAACGTCGCCTGCATGGCGACCGATCATTCGCAGAATCTGTCGGGCGACGGCGAGATCGCCAAGAACGCCGACCTGATCCTGGCCATCGACTGCGTCGATACCGACAACACCGTCGGCAAACCGCGCGCCGGCAAACGCAGCATCGATATGTCGGTCAACACCATGTTCCCGAGCAATTGGTCGAATTACGGCGGCCCGTTGCCCGCGATCGATCTGCAAATCCCCTGCGCGCCCTTGAGCGGCATTGCTCAACTGGTCGCGGCGTTGCGCGCGCGCCTCGGCGGCAAGGTGCCGGCCGATATCGCCACGCGCCGCACGGCACTGAAGGAACGGCACGACGCCTTGCGCAAGAAACAGCGCGAAGGCTGGAAGGATCGCGCCAACAACGTGCCCATCGAACGCGCGCGCCTGACCGATTCGCTCTACGAAGCGGTGAAGGACAAGGATTGGGTCATCACCGTGCGCAACAATCGCGGCCTCGACGAAGGCGTGTTCCGCCTCAACGGCGCCGGGCATTATCTGGGCGGTGACGGCGGCGGCGGTGTCGGCTATGCGCCGGGAGCGGCCGTGGGTGCTGCCCTGGCCTACCGCGCGAAAAAACGGCTCTGTGTCGCGCTGATGGGCGACGGCGAATTCACCATCGGCTCGGCCGCGATCTGGACGGCGGCACATTACCGCATTCCGTTCCTGCTGGTGATCACCAACAACACCAGCTGGGGCAATGACGAGCATCATCAGGTGCGCGTCGCCAAAGAACGCAAACGCCCGCCGGAGAACGCCTGGATCGGACAGCGCATGATCGAGCCCGATATCGACTTCGCGGCGCTGGCGAAATCCTACGGCGCCTGGTCGGAAGGTCCGGTCACCGACCCCAATGCCATGGTCGCCGTCTTCAAGCGCGCCATCGCGGCGGTCGAGGCCGGACAGGTCGCGGTGGTGGACGTCCGCGTCCAGCTCTAACGAAACATCACAAGCAAACGAAAGGGCCGCGGGATCACTCCCGCGGCCCTTTTTCTTTATGGATAGATCTAAGCCTTGAGCGTGGCCATCACGCGTTCCGGGGTGAACGGCATCGCGCGCATGCGCTTGCCGGTCGCCTGGAACAACGCATTGGCAACGCAGCCGCCGACCAGCGGCAGGCCGACCTCGCCCATCGCCGTCGGCTTTTCGTTGGGTGACGTGATCACCTCGACGAAAATCTCCGGCACATCGGCCATGCGGATCAGTTCGTAATCGTGGAAGTTGGACTGATCGATCGCCCCACCGGTATAGGTGATGCGTTCCTTGAGCGCTTGGCTCAGGCCGAAGACGAGATTGCTCTCCATCTGCGCCTTGGTGCCATCCGGGCTGATGACCAGACCCGGATTCACCGCCGCCCACATCTTGTGCAGCTTGATATCGCCGTTCGACTTGTTGAGCGAGATTTCCAGCACAGCTGCGGCCGGCGTCGACCAGACGTGATTGAACGCAAAGCCAAGGTAGGTGTCTTTGCGCTTGGTCGACCAATTGGACATCTTGGCCACCGTTTCGATAACCTTGCGCGCCCGGGCATCCTTTTCCAGCAACGCCATATGGAAGGCGATCGGGTCTTTCTTCTGGTCATGCGCGATCTCGTCCAGGAAGGCCTCGATCACGAACTTGTTGTAGCCCGAACCGATAGCCCGCCAGGCGGCGAGTGCGACCTCGTTACCTTCGCGCGCGCGGACGAACTCAACGAACTGGTTGGGGATCTCGTAATCGAACTTCGATCCCTCCATCGTCAGATCGTCCAGGCCTTTCGCCGCCGCTAGGCGCTGTGCCGGGCCGGTGAAACCGATCACCGATTCGCCCACCAAGCGATGGTGCCATGCGACGATCTTGCCGTTCGCATCGACGCCGGCCTCCAGATGATGCGCCGTCATCGGGCGCAGCTTGCCGGCGGCGACGTCATCCTCGCGGCTCCAGATCACCTTGATCGGCTTCTTGGAGGCCTTGGAGAGCAACAACGCGTACGCGACATGATCGGGATAGATACGCCGACCGAAGCCACCGCCCATGCCGACCTGATGGATGCGGATCTTCGGCGGCGCACTTTGCAGCACACCCGCCGCGACCGCGGCCAATAGATCAGGCGCCTGCGTGCCAACCCACACATCGGCGCCCATGCCGTCGTCATCCACTTTCGCGGTGACGTTCATGGGCTCCATCTGGGCGTGGTAGGCGTAGTCCGACGTGAAGTCGGCCTTATAAACCTTGGCCGCGCCCTTCATCGCCGCCGGGGCATCGCCGATCTGGTTATAGACGAGACCCTTGTCGTTGAGATCGGTGGACCGCTTCTGGTACTCGGCCATCGACTTGCCGCTGTCGAAGCCGGCCAGCTTGCCGGGCGCCCATTTGATCTCCAGCAGCTCTTTCGCCTTCTTGGTCGCTTCGACGCTGGAACCGATGACGCCGACCGCATCCTTCAACGCGATGACGCCGACGATCCCCGGCACCTTCTTGGCCGCCTCGTCCTTCACGGATTCGACGGTGCCGCCTTCGATCGGCGTGCGGGCGACGGCGGCGTACAACATGCCGTCCACCTGGACGTCCATGCCGTATTGGTAACGACCGCTCGCCTTGTCCTTCATGTCGACGCGGGTGACGCTTTTGCCGACGATGCGATAGTTGGCGGGCTTCTTGAAGTCCGCCGGCGTGATGTCCGGCAGGGCGTCGGGCATCTTGGCGAAG
This sequence comes from Rhodospirillaceae bacterium, assembly GCA_947467145.1. Classification (GTDB taxonomy): domain Bacteria; phylum Pseudomonadota; class Alphaproteobacteria; order Rhodospirillales; family UBA2165; genus CANIGJ01. The sequence goes on from CANIGJ010000001.1 coordinate 238,167, forward strand.
CTCGCGATCTCGCCGTAGCTCATCTTACGGTTCGATTTGGCATGCACGACCATGCTGGGCTGGGTCGTGAGTTCGGAAACCGGCACGCCCCACTTGGCGGCCGCCGCATCCAGCAGCACACGCCGCGCCTGGCCGCCGGCAATGCGCAGCTTGTCGTGATAGCCATTGACCGATTTGGACGCGACCGTGGTCATCCCGCCGCCGAAACCCGGATTGCCGTAGGATTTGGAATCGTGCGGCGATTGTTCGACGACGACCTTGGACCAATCCGCGTCCAGTTCCTCGGCGATGATCTGCGGCAGCGACGTGTTCACGCCCTGGCCCATTTCGGCCGCCGGGGCATAAATCAGGATCGAATTGTCGGTGCCGATCTTCACCCAGGCGGTGATCGGCGCGCGGCCGCTTTGTGCGAGTACCGTTTCCGATTTGGCGCTGAGCCAGCCGCCCACGGTGATGGAGAACACGAGCCCGGTCGAGCCGGCGAGGAAACCGCGACGCGAAACCTCGGCATCTTTGATGAAGGAGTTCATGGCTTATGCCTCCTTCGATGCACGTTGGATCGCCTTGACGATGCGGCCATAGGTGCCGCAGCGACAGATATTGCCGTTCATATGTTCGACGATCTGCGCGCGCGACGGCTTCGGGTTGCTCGCCAGCAAGGTGGCGGCCTGCATGATCTGGCCGGACTGGCAGTAACCGCATTGCGGCACCTGCTCGGCGACCCACGCCTTCTGCAATTTATGTTCGCCGTTGGCCGAGAGCGATTCGATCGTGTTGACCGCCTTGCCGGCGACCTGCGACAGCTCGGTCTGGCAGCTGCGTACCGCCACACCTTCGACATGAACGGTGCACGCACCACACAGCCCGGCGCCGCAGCCGAATTTCGTGCCCGTCAGTTTGAGATGTTCGCGAATGACCCACAGCAGCGGGGTATCGTTCGGCGCGTCGACGTTCGTCGACTTGCCATTGACCATGAAGGCAACCATGTGACGTCTCCCAATTGAACCTCGGATTCAGGGAGAGCTAGCGCGCGGTCATCTCCCTGTACTTTTTATCGCCACTGGGTACATGCGCGTCGGCGTTGAGCGAAGTATAGAGCCGTTCCAAAATTCCATTCAACGAAAATCGGGGCGGCTTGTGAGCGGTTCCGTGCCCACCTACCGTGCCTGACCGATAACAAAGGAGAACAGGGATGACGACAGGAATTCGACGCGTCGTGACGGGGCACAACAAGGCCGGCAAAGCCGTCGTCGTGACGGATGGTGCGGCGCCCAACGTGAAGGTACGTCCCGGCACCGGGCTGGTTTCGACCCTGCTATGGGTGACCGACACCGCGCCGGCCAAACTGGCGGACGGGGAGGATTTCGCCGCGCGCGAAATCGGCATCACGCCGCCGCTCAACGGCACGATCCTGCGCATGCTGGAAATTCCGGGTGGCGCCAACCGCACGCCGGAACAATTGGCCGCCATCCAAGCCGCGCGCGCCAACGAAGCCGCACACGCGCCGGCGAACCTGCAACTGGACCTGACGTCGCGCCATCCCGGCATGCATCGCACGGAAAGCGTCGATTACGCCCTCGTCATGTCGGGCGAGATCGTCATGCTGCTGGACGACGATTCCGAAACGCACCTGAAGGCCGGCGACGTCGTTATCATGCAGGGCACCTATCACGCCTGGGCCAACCGCAGCGACAAGCCCTGCACCATCGCCTTCATCCTGGTCGGCGCCGAAGTCCCCTGGAAAAAATAAAAAAAGCCGGCGACCCTGCGGCCGCCGGCTCTTGTGCGGATAAGCGCCCTAGATCAGTTCCACTGCACGCGATTGAGTTCGAACCCATACGGGTGGCGATGCCCGCCCTGAAGGGTGACTTCCTTGCGCAGCAAGACCACGGACGGAATGCGGTTCAACGGCAGCAGGTAGGCTTCCGTCGAGGCGCGCGTGAACATCTGCTTATAGATGTCGGCGCGCTTCTTGGTGTCGAGTTCCTTGCGGCCGTCGAGCGCGAATTGTTCCAGCATCTTGTCGCCATTGTAATTGCGCGCGCCGGGCGTGAAGAAATAATCGGCCGTGTTGTCGATATCGGGCTGGCCGACCGAATTGTCCCACACCGTGACCAAGGCCGGCACACCCTCGGCGCGCAGCTTCACGAAGTTGGAGAACGTCACGACGTTCACCGTGGCGTTGACGCCGACCTTGCGCCACATGCCGGCAACCGCCTCGGCGATTTCCTTGCCCTCGCCCCACGCCATGATCGGCATGGCAAAGCCGTTGGGATAGCCGGCCTCGGCCAGCATCTTCTTGGCCAGCGCCGGATCGAATTTCGGCGGCTCAACCGCCGTCGTGCAATATTGGATAAATGGCGAGCACGCCGCCGCCAGCGGCTTTTCCTTGGCCACGACCGGATGGGCGAGCTGGCGCAGATTGTTCAGATCGGTCGCATGCATGATGGCTTCGCGCACGCGCTTGTCGGTGAAGATCTTGTTGCTCGACTTGCCGATGGCATCGAGCATCAGAACGTTGATGTTCACCGAATCCTTCGCATCGACCTTGAAGTCCGGATTGCCGGCAAGGCTTTCCGCCATATCCTTGTCGACGCTGTACATCAAATCCTGTTCGCCGCGCAGCATACGGGCGATCTGAGTCTGCTGATCGGGCACCGGATCGATGCGGATACGCTCGATCGAACCGGCGGGCTTGCCGACATCGCCGTGCTTGTAGCCGGCATAACGCTGCAAGGTGATACCCGAATTCGGATCGAGATCGACGACGCGGTACGGCCCGGTGCCGACAGCCTTCGTGCCGAACGTGACCTTCTTATCGAGCTTGGAGTGGATATGTTCGGGCAGAACGGCCGGGAACTGCGTCAGCTTGCCCAGCATCACCGCCATCGGTTCGACACTACGGATGCGGAAACGGTGGCCGTCGACTTTCTCGAACTTGTCGACCCAGTTCATGCGCGTTTCCTGATAGCGATAGTTCGCCGACGCATCCATCATGAAGGTAAGAGTGTAGATCACATCGTCGATATCGAGCGGCTCGCCGTCATGAAAGGTGATGCCGTCGTGCACTGTGAATTCCATGGTCTGCGGATCGATTTGCTTCCACGACGCAACGACGCTCGGCAGATAGATCTGCTTGATCGGGTCGTAATTCACCAAGGTGTCGAACACGACGCGCGCCGCGACGGTCGGCTCCGGACCCGGATCGTAAAATGAATCGACCATGCGGACTGGCTGATAAAAGCCGACCCGCAATGTGTCCTTGGATTTCTGTGCCTGGGCCGAGGGCACGACCCATGAGACAGAGGCGGCAACCGCCAATGCAACGGCAGTTAGGCCAACTTTACGCATACTGACACTCCCTGTTCGATGATTACGTCATCTTCCGGCTACATAAAGAAAACCGGCGGCTCCGTTCAGGAGAGCCGCCGGCTGATTGAGTATAAGACTTAAGACTTATTTGAAACGGACGCGATCGAGCTCGAACCCATAGGGATGTTTGTGGCCACCCAGCAATTCGACATCCTTCTGTGCCAGCACCATCGCCGGAATGCGATTGAGCGGCATCAGATAGGCTTCCTCGTTCGATTTGTTGAACATGTTTTTATAGATCTGCGCACGCTTGACCGGATCGAGCTCGCTGCGGGCATCGAGCGACCATTTGAGCAGATCGGCGTCTTCGTTGTAGTTACGCACATTCGGCAGGAAATAATATTCCGCCGTGTTGTCGAGATCGGGCTGACCGACCGAGTTGTCCCACAAGGTGACGATCGCCGGTACGCCGTCGATGCGCTTCTTGACGAACACCGGGAACGGCGCGGTTTCGACGGAGGCTTTGATGCCGACCTTCTGCCACATGCCGGCGACGGCTTCCGCCGCATCGCGGCCTTCGCCCCAGGTGAGGATAGGCATGGGGAAGCCGTTGCCATAGCCCGCTTCCGCCATCAGCTTCTTCGCCTTGGCGGGATCGTATTCCGGCAGCGGCGAAGACGAGTCGCAATATTTGATCAGCGGCGAGCAGACCGTGGCGAGCGGCGGCATGCTGGCGACCGCCGGATGCAGCAGCCCGCGCAGATTGTTACGATCGATCGCATGCATCACCGCCTGGCGCATGCGCTTGTCGGTGAAGATCTTGTTGCCCGAGCGCGCCTTCACGTCGAGCTTCAGAAAGTTGAACGACACCGAATCGGCGACATGAACCTGGAAGTTCGGGTTCTTGGCAAAGTTCTCGGCCAGGTCGCGGTCGATCGAATACATGATGTCCTGATCGCCGCGCAGCATGCGCGCCGTCTGCGTCTGGGCATCGAACACCGGATCGACCTGGATATACTTCACCTGCCCGGCCGGCTTGCCGACGTTACCGTGCTTATAGCCGTCGAAGCGCTCCATCGTGATGCCGGCCTGATCGTCGATCTTGGTTACCTTGTAAGGACCGCTGCCGACCGGTTTGTTGCCGAAGAATTCGCGCTTCTCGAGCTTGGAATGGATGTGCTTCGGGATGACCGACGGGAACTGCGTCAGCTTGCCGAGGAACACCGCCATCGGTTCCTTGGATTTCAAACGGAAGGTCGTCGCATCGACCTTCTCGTACTTATCGAACCAGCCGATGCGGGTATCTTGGAAGCGATACTTCGCGGTCGGGTCCATCATGAATTGGAAGGTGTATTCGATATCTTCGACGGTGACGGGCTGGCCGTCCGAGAACGTGAGTCCCGGGGTCAGCTTGAACTCCATCGTCAGAGAATCGATGTATTTCCATGACGACGCGGCGCCGGCGATATACTCCTTCTTTTCCTCGTCGTAATTGACAAGGGTGTCGAACACCATGCGGCTCGCCACCGTGCCCTCGGGCCCACCTTCGTAATAAGAATCGACCAGGCGAACGGGCTGATAGAATGCCACCCGCATCGTGTCCTTGGATTTTTGTGCTACGGCGGGTGCTGCGACAGCAAGCGCCAGAATCGGGGCGCACGTCGCCCATAGAACGGACTTCAACCGCATAAACTCCTCCCTGTTGGCGAAGGAAATGGCCTCCGTTCGGAGGCCGTTGCTAATGCGGAAAGCCTAACACGTGGGTGCCAGCCCACCAAGAATTAGATTATCCTCATGGGCGGGCGTCGTTTGCGTTAGCGGAATTGCGTGACCGTATCGACCAAAGCGGGCTTGCCCGATTTGACCACGGCGATAGCGCGCCGCAATGCGGGCCCCAGATCCTTGCCCAATTCCACGCGATCTTCGGCATACCAGCCCATGGAGCGCGCGAGGCCGGCGAAATCGATTTCGGGCTTCACGATATCCATACCGATATAGGCCCGATCGACCGGGGTGCCACGATGGCGCGCCATGCGGATCTGATGTTCCCAGTCATTGTAGTAGGCGCGGTTATTGTACATCACGACCAACATCGGGATCTTGTATTTGGCGGCGACCCAGAGCGCGCCCGGATCGAACATCAGATCGCCGTCCGGCTGGATATCAACGACCAGACGGCCCTTGTCGCGATGCGCGAGCGCCACACCCAAGGAAATACCGATCTGCGTCGCAGTGCCGAGCGCCGAGCCCGGATAACGGTACGGCTTGTCGAAGTCCCACAGCCGATGGGTCCAGCCTGAGCAATTGCCGGCCGTCAGCACCCAATCTTCGTCCTTGATGGCATCCCACACTTCGGACGCCAGTCGCGCGGTCGCCATGGGCTTCGCATCCCAGTTCTCGCGGGCCCGTTTGACGTTGCGCGTGCGCGCTTCGTTATGCAGCTTGGTGAGGCGCTTGCCACGCGTATCGGCGGTTTTGCTCTGCAGGCGCGAACGCGTGAGGCGGCGGCGCACCAAACGGGTGAGTTCGGGGATCGCCAGGCTGGTATCTGCCAAGATGCGAATGTCGGCATCCTTGAGCGGACCGAAATCGGTCGACCAGCTCGAGATTTCCAACTCGCCGAAGCTGATGTCGATCCATTTGGCGCTTTTCGGCACCTTGCTGACGATCTTGCGCGTCACGCTGTCCAGCACATGCGTGATGCGCGCCGAATCGCGCGTATCGAGACAGAGGATAAGATCGGCGGTCTTGAGCGCCTCGGCCGCGCACTGGGTCATGTTCAGCGGATGGCGCGTCGGGAAATTGAACCGCGCGCCGACATCGATGACGCCGGCCGACAGGTTCTCGGCCAAGTCCACGAGATCGTCGTACCCGATCGGGGCACGGCAGGTCCAATCGGCGATGAGGATCGGGTTCTTGGCGGCCACCAGCATGTCGGCGACCTGGGTGAGCGCCGCCGGATCGGGCGCCATGCGCGTCGGCACCCGGGGCTTGTTCGGATCGGGCAAGGGCACCGGATGCGGCAGTTTCGATTCCAGCAGGGTCGCATCGTAGCAGGTGTAAACCGGGCCCTGCGGCTCGGTCATCATCACGCTGTAGGCGCGGGCAAAGGATTCCGGCACGGCGTCGATCGTATGGGGCTGATCGTCCCACTTGGTGTAATCGCGAATCGCATTGCCCTGCACATTGGCGGTATGGATCCAGTCGGTGCGCGGGCGGCGCACGGCGGCATCCATCGGGCCGGTCGCCCCCATGATGAAGATGGGGGCACGATCGATATAGGCGTAATAGACCGCCATGCAGGCATGCAGCAGACCGACGACATTGTGCAGGATCACCGGCAGGGGCTCGCCGGTCGCCTTGGCATAGCCGTGCGCCATCTGGATCGCGATGTTCTCGTGCGGGCACAGGATCATCTGCGGATCGTCCTGGCCGTAATTGACCATCGAATCGTGCAGGCCGCGGAAGCTGGCGCCGGGATTGAGCGGCACGAACGGAAAATCGAACTGGCGCATCAGATCGACGATGACGTCGGAATTCCAACGGACCTTGTTGGGAACGAGTTTCTTACGCCGCCGCTTGGACGCGGACACTTTCGCCGATTTAGCCAACTCGAATGCTCCCCCTATTCGTTTGTACGTACATTAGAAACCGAGAGCGCAGCGATTGCCAAGCACAGCCTGCTCCGCTTCAATGCCGCCAACGCCGAACCGGCGGCGACCAATCACCTTTCAGGGGCCTTCATGTCCGATCTCAATTTGACCATCGCCTGTAGCGACTACGACCATGTCCGCGATTTCGCGAGCGGGCGCGTGAAGGCCGAGGGCATCGACGCCCGCTTCCTGGAGTACGGCGTCGAGGAGATCTTCTACCGCTTCCTCAATTTCCGCGAATGGGATGTCTCGGAACTGTCATTCGGCAAATATGTGTCGATGAAGTCGCAGAACGACATCTCGATCACCTCGATCCCGGTCTTTCCGTCGCGCGTCTTCCGCGTCTCGTCGATCTATGTGCGGTCCGACACCAAGATGAAGACCATGGCGGATCTGGCCGGCAAGAAGATCGGTCTGCCCGAATGGGCCCAGACGGCCGCCGTCTATAGCCGCGGCTATCTCGCACACGAGGTCGGCATCCCGCTGACCTCGATCCAATGGTTCCAGGCCGGCGTGAACCAGGCCGGCCGCGCCGAAAAGGTGAAACTGAAGCTGCCGGACGGACTGAGCCTGACCCCGGTGCCGACCAAGTCGCTCGAACAGATGCTGCTCGACGGCGACATCGACGCCATGTTGTCGGCCCATGCGCCGGATGGCTTCGTCGCCGGCGATCCGCGCATCGTACGCCTGGTGCCCGACTACCAGCCCATCGAGGAAGCGCATTTCCGCAAAACCGGCATCCTGCCGATCATGCATACCATCGCGGTCCGCCAGGAGATCGCCGACAAATTCCCCTGGGCGCTGGAAAACCTGTTCAAGGCGTTCGAGGAAGCCAAGAACCGCAGCGTCGAGCGGGTCAAGGAAATCACTGCGTCGCGCGTGCCGATCCTGTGGTCGCCAGTGCATGTGCAGCGCACGATGGACATCTTCGAGGGCGATTATTGGCCCTATGGCGTCGAATCCAACCGCAAGACCCTGGAAGCCTTCCTGCTCTACGCCTTCGAGCAGGGCGTCTGCCATCGCCACCTGAGCCCGGAAGAGCTGTTCCCCAAGAACGTGCTCTCACGGGTTCGCGTCTGATTCGGCGCCCCGGGAAGCGTCCGCTCGCGTTTTTGACAAAGCGGCGCGCAGGAGTAGACTTTTCCCCAACAGATATAATGAGGCTGGGAATGATCCGACTGTCTTTTTTCACCCTGATGTTTGCCCTGGTAGCTGCACCCGCTTTTGCCCATGAAGGCGCGGGATTGGCTCATTTTCTGACCCAGGCCGACCATGTCGCGGGCTTGATCGTGGCCCTCGCCCTGCCGGTGCTGTTCTGGCTGGTGCTGCGCAATAAGCGCCCGGAACCGCAGAAACAAAAGATCCGCAAAGACTAATAAAAGACCGAGGAGCCGAACATGGCCAACGACGACGTCGGCGGAAATCCGGAAACCGGTCATCATCGCGTCGCCTCGATGATGGGGCACAACCTGCCGACCGACGCCGAACACGAGGCCAAGTTCGAGCGCTGGTCGAAGAAGCGCACCTTCGTGCGCGCGCTCGAAGGCACCTACAGCCATATGGTGAAGGACCTCTTCACCCAGCCTCGCGTCTATTCGAGCGCGGATCTGAAGTGGAAGGGCGGCCCGGCGCAATTCGGCAAGAAGGTCATCAATCCGCAACAGAACGCCGTGACCCAGGCCATCGAATGCCATGTCGATGTCTATTCGCCGGGTGGCGTCAGCGCGAAGCACGGTCACATGAACTCGGCCGTGTTCTACGTCCTGCAAGGCAAGGGCTACGATATCCACGACGGCAAGCGTTACGACTGGAAAGCGGGCGATGCCATGATCGTCGAGAACGCCTGCGTGCATCAGCACTGCAACGACGAATCCGCTGACGAAGCCGTCGTCCTGGTCTTCAAGGCGAAGCCGCTGTTCCTGTTCATGCATCTCTTGTTCCAGAAGATGGTGAAATACCCACCCAAAGAAGTGCCGGTCGGTTACGAAGACTGGACGCCCCCCAAAGAATTCTGAAGAGTTCGGCGCATGACCCTGAAATCCATCGACGATCCGGAACGCGCGCGCCTTGGCGCCGGCGAGGTCGACTTTTATGCCGAGGCCCTGAAGGCGTCGGAAAGATTCCGCAGCGACTATGATGGGCGCATGCATGTCGTGCCGTCCGAAGCCATGCCGTACGAAAATTCGCCCGACGGCTTGATCAAGCATGTGATCAACGAGCGCATGGACACGACGGAATGCTGCGTCGATGCCTATATGCAATTCCTCAAGCCCGGCCAGAAATCCGGCAAGCATCGCCATCTCAGCGAAGAGATCGTCTTCGTCCTCGAAGGTACCGGGTATGACCTGCATTGGGACGTGAAATTCGAATGCTTCGACACCTTCGAATGGGAGTGGGAGACCGAGCCCAAGCGTTACGATTGGAAGCCCGGCGATTTCGTCTATATCCCGCCCTATTGCGCGCATCAGCATTTCGCCAATCCCGGCAATGAGGCGCGCTTCCTGTGCATCAACAGCCGCATCGTGAAGGCCATGGGCCTCGATTGGTGGGACCAGCTGGAAGTCGCGGAAGGGTACAAAAAGTAAGGTGTCCTGGCTTGCCTACCTGCTGGCTGGATGGTCGGGCTTTTTCGTCATGTCCTATGAACTGCTGGGTGGGCGCGTGCTCGCGTCCGACTTCGGCAGCAGCGTGTCGGTCTGGGGCGCGCTCATCACCGTCTTCATGATCGCCCTGTCGATCGGTTACCTGCTCGGCGGCACATTATCCACGCGGCGCGCATCATTCCGCGATCTCGGCGCGATCCTGGTGCTGCAGGCCGTCACGACGTTCCTGTCGCTCGTGATATCGGAATCCATCCTCGATTGGATCTTCGCCCACATGGACGATGTGCGCTACGGCGCCCTCACCGCCGCCGCCCTGCTGTTCTTCGTCCCCACCGTGATTTCGGGCATGGTGTCGCCCTACGCCGTGCGCCTGCTGGTAACCGATGTGCGTGAAAGCGGGCGCTATGCCGGCAAGCTCTTGTTCGTCTCGACCTTCGGCAGTGCCGCCGGCACCATCGTCACATCGTTCTATCTGGTGCTGTGGTTCGAGGTGAACGAGATCATCTACGGGCTGACCGCGATTTCCATCGCCGTCGGCCTCGCCGCCATGACCAAAAAACCGGCGCTCGCGGTATGAAACGCCTTGCCCTGCTCTGCGCGGCACTCTGGCTTGGGTTCACCAGCATCGCGAACGCGCGCACCGACATCCACAGCGAACGTTCGCTCTATCGCAACATCGTCGTCTACGAAGAAGACGGCCTGCGCTGCATGATCTTCAACAAGCGTTCGCGCAGCAACGCGCGCCAGACCTGTATGAAGTTGTCGGCGCCCGACGAGCTGGTGTTCAACTTCACCAAGATGATGATGGCGTCGCTGTATCTCGACCCCAACCCCAAGGACATCCTGATCGTCGGACTGGGCGGCGGCACGCTCGCCCAGACCCTGCTGAAGATCCTGCCCGAGGCGCGCATCGATGCTGTCGAGGTCGATCGCGCGGTGATCAACGTCGCCGACAAGTTCTTCGATGTGCGCCCAGGCGAGCGGCTGGCCATTCACGAGGCCGACGGGCGTACCTTCGTCAAACGCCAGATCGGCAAAAAGACCTACGATCTCGTCATGCTCGATGCGTTCGACGAGGATTATATCCCCGAACATATGCTGACCCGCGACTTCCTGGCCGAGCTCAAGCAGGTGATGAAGCCCAACGCCGTGCTGGCCGCCAATACCTTCACCACATCCGAACTGTACGACCACGAATCGGTGACCTACGCGGCGGCGTTCGGCGAGTTCTATAACCTGAAAACCAACAACCGCATTATTCTCACGCGTCTCGCCGGTCGTCCGCCCATGAACGAGATCGAGAAGAACGCGGCAAAGTTCGAGGCCGCCTTCAAGCCACTCGGCGTCGGCAAGGATTGGCTGCTGCCAATGTTCTCGACCCAGATCGATTGGAAGCGCGACGCGCGAATCCTGACCGATCAATATTCGCCGTCGAACCTGCTGAACAGCCGCAGCCGGTAAACCCCGCTAGACGTTCACCGTCACGTCCATGGGCGGCAGACGCCGGCCACGTAGCAAGTCGGCGCACTTCTCGCCCACCATGATGGCCGGCGCGTTGATATTGCCGCCGGGCTGGCTCGGGAAGACCGACGCATCGGCGACACGCAGACCATCGACACCGCGCACCTTGAGGTCCTGATCGAGCACCGCATTGGTGCCGGTGCCCATGACGCAGGTACCGGACGGATGCTGCATGGTGACGGCGACCGACTTGATGAACTTGGTCAGGTCTTCCTTCGACTGCACATGCGCCCCCGGCAGGTTCTCCTGTTTGATCAGGCTCTTCTGCGGCTCCTGCGCATAGACCTCGCGCGTGCGGCGGATGCCTTCGATGGCGAGGTCGATGTCGGCCTGTTCCTTGAAGATGCCGAGATGGATTTTCGGCTTGTCCATCGGATTGGCCGAACGGAGCGTGACGTTGCCGCGACTTTGCGGATGCAGCACGCAAACGATGCAGCTGAAGGAATATTTCTGCGCTGCGGCTTCCCACGGCCACCACGGACGATCGTTGCGATGCACCGTGTTGAAGGTGAGCTGCAGGTCGGGACGATCCACGCTCGGATTGGAGCGCACGAAGATACCCGCCGTGTTGCCGTTGATGGCGAACGGCCCGTCGCCCATGACGAACCAACGCAACGCCCACATGGCGGCGCGGTCGTAACGCAGCTGCGACAGGAAGGTGACCGGCCCGTTGGCGCCCATGATGACGGGGCACGATGCGTGCTCCATAAGGTTGCGCCCGACGCCAGGGACATCGGCCACCACATTGATGCCGTGTTCGCGGATTTCGTCCGCCGGCCCGATGCCCGACAGCAGCAGAAGCTGCGGCGAGTTATAGGCACCCGCCGACAAGATGACCTCGCGCTCGGCGCGCGCAATCACGCTCTGGCCGTCCTTGATATATTCGACGCCGACGGCGCGTCCGTTCTCGATGACGACGCGCTTGGTGGTCGCGCGCGTGACGACGGTCAGGTTGGCGCGATGCATGGCCGGGCGGAGAAACGCGCGCGCCGTCGAATGGCGGCGACCGCGTTTATCGATGGTCAGCTCGGTGATGAAGATGCCTTCCGGATCCGGCCCGCTGATATCGTTGGTGATCTTGTAGCCGGCCTTTTGGGCAGCTTCGGCGATCTGCGGATAGAGCAACTGCGGCGCCCCACCCTTGCGCACGCTGAGCGGCCCGGACGTGCTGTGATATTCGTTGTCGCCGTGCCAGCTCGATTCCGAGCGCATGAAATAGGGCAGCACATCGGCATAACCCCAGCCTTCGAGGCCCATCTGGCGCCACTGATCGAAGTCGCGCGGATGGCCGCGTTTGTAACCCATGCCGTTGATGGCTGATGAGCCGCCCAGCACCTTACCGCGCGGCAGTTCGATCTTACGTCCGCCCAACTGCGGCTCGGGCTCGGTCTCGTAACCCCAATTCACGCTCGGCGCGCGGCTGACAAGCGGCCAGGCGATCGGCATGCGCAGCTTCGGATTGCTGTCGCCGCCACCGGCCTCGAGTACCAGGACCTTCACGTGCGATTCTTCGCTCAGTCGCGCCGCGACAACGCAACCTGCCGAACCCGCGCCGACCACGATGTAATCGAAGGTTTCAGCCATCCCGTGCTCCCGTTTTTCACTTTATTGCCTAGTTCAACGAACACTCGAATATCGGGCAATTCTGCTTATTAGACAAGGCGGTACGCGGCCTCATGAAACCGGACGGGCCTATGGCACGAGCGGATTCGTTCTGCCATACTCCGGCCCACGAAAAGCAATAAGACGCGCGTAATTTCTAAACAGGAGACTTCAGTTATGCGGATCGGTTTGAAATCCGTGCTGGCGGGTGCTGCGGCCCTCGCAGCGCTTCTCGGTGCGGCTCCCGCCTCGGCCCAACAATCCGTCGCCGATTTCTATAAAGGCAAAGCCATCGACCTGTGGGTCGGCTATTCGCCAGGCGGCGGCTATGACATCTATGCCCGCACCATCGCGCGCCACCTTGGCCGCCACATTCCGGGCAATCCTGATGTCGTGGTGAAGAACCGTCCGGGCGCCGGCTCGCTGCTGCTGATGAACGAGATCTACAACACCCTGCCCAAGGACGGCTTGGCCATCGCCACGGTCGGGCGCGGCATCCCGCAGGCCGGCCTGCTCGGCAACGATCAAGCGAAGTTCGATCCGGCCAAATTCACCTGGATCGGCAGCGCCAACAACGAAGTCAGCATCTGCGTCGCCTGGCACACCACCGGCATCACCAAGTTTGAAGAATTGCTGACCAAGCAGTTGATCGTCGGCGGCACCGGCCCCGATGCCGATACCGACGCCTTCCCGAAGGTGTTGAACAACCTGCTCGGCACCAAGCTACGCCTGATCACCGGCTATCCCGGCGGCAACGACGTGATGCTGGCCATGGAGCGCGGCGAAGTGAACGGCCGTTGCGGTTATTCCTGGTCGAGCGCCACCGTCGCCAAAGGCGAATGGCTCAAGGAAAAGAAGATGATCGTGCTGGCGCAGATGTCGACCGCGAAGCATCCTGACATTCCGGATATTCCGCTGGTCACCGATCTCGCCAAGGACGAGAAGACCAAGGAAGCCTTGAAGTTCATCTTCGCCCGCCAGGCTTGGGGCCGGCCCTATGTCGCACCTCCGGGCGTGCCGGCGGATCGCGCCAAGGCCTTGCAGGACGGCTTCATGGCCATGTTCAAGGATCCGAAGTTCATCGAAGACGCCAACAAGCAGGGCGATCTGGAAATCAATCCGGTCTCCGGACCTGAGATCGCCAAATTGATCGAGGCCTCCGCAAAAGCGCCCAAGGACGTCATCGCGATGGCGAAGGACGCGCTGGAACGCGAAGACAAGACCGAGATCAAATCGATCGCCCCGGCCGACAAGGGCGAGAAGAAATAAGTCCGCGAACGACGGCCGCACCGTCCCGGTGCGGCCGTTTTCCTTTTCCGAGTCATCATGACCGCGACCACCAAGCAGGCGGAATAATACCCAGCGTGCCCCTCAAGACCTATACCTGCGCGGAGGTTTCCATTCCGCATCCCGATATGCTGGCCTTACAGAAGGCGGGAACGCTGACCTTAGGGATCGGCAACGCGACGGCCGAGGCCATATCGCGGACGCCGGACCTGCAACCCAAATACATCACCTTCAAGCCCGCGTCGGGCATCCGCAATTGGATCGCGATCGCCGTGTTCGCGCTGTCGGTCTATCTCGCGATCACCGAGGAATGGTGGCACATCGCCTACGGCCTCGCGTTCATGCTGATCCTCGGCAAGAACTACAAGAAGCTGAATATCGAGAAGATCCTGGCGGCGGCCGAGATCGACGCCGCGTTCTACGAGCAGCATCGATCGCTGGGCAATTGGCTCTACCGCATCGAGGAAGAGAAGGCAGCGCCGTTCGTTGTCGAAGCTAAATAAGCCGTCATGCTCGGGTTTGACCCGAGCATCCACGAAAGCGCGATAGCGCGAAAAGACTCATATCAGCGCAGACGCGCCTACCGTGGATGGCCGGATCAAGTCCGGCCATGACGCTCCGGCACGGGGGCCCTCCCAAATGGGAGAGCCCGCCGGAACGTCACTTCTTCCAGCTCAACTCGCCCATCGTGACGCCGTAGCCAAAGAACGGCTGGTTGTTCGGATCGATGACGATGTCGGCCGAATGCGCGAAGATGGTCGGCGAGGTCGACAACATGGTCATGTAACCCTGCTCGGTTACTTCGTCCGAGAGCTGTTTCACGATGGCGCGGCGCTTGGCGTCGTCCATTTCCTTGGATGCAGCCTGGGCGAGATCGAACCATTTCTGGTTGCCGTGATAGTCGCGCCCGCCCGGTTCGAACAGGAAGGCGAGTGAGGACGATACGTCCGGCACATTGCCGCCGCCCCAGCCGCTGACGAGCGCCTGCTGCTTGCCGTCTTCCTGGATCTTACGATAGGCGGCGAAGGACACGATGTTCGCCGAGGCGCGGATACCGACCGCGCGCAGCTGGCCGGTCATGGCCTTGGCGAGCGTTTCGCCGCCGCCCGGGCGCGCGACGATTTCCATATCGAAGCCGTCGGCATAACCCGCCTCGGCCAACAATTTCTTGGCCAGCGCCGGGTCGTATTTCGGCTGCGCCACCGAGAAGCCGCAACCGCGCTGCTGTTGTACGCAGAACGCGGCCGGCCGTTTGAGATCGAGGATCTTGCCGCCGGTCAATTGCAACAGCGGCGTCGTATCGATGGCGTGATTGATCGCCTGGCGCACGCGCACGTCGGTCAGCGCCTTGTTGCCGGTGCGGCCTTTCATATCGAGTAGGAAATAGGTGATCGCCGCCGGATCGGTGCCGGTCGCGGCGAAGCGTTTGTCCTTTTTCAAGTCTTCCGCCTGATCGACCGAAACGTTGCGGATCAGATCGATATTGCCGGTGAGGAACTCAGCGACCTGCGTGCCGGTATCGCCGACGCCACGCACCTCGAAGCGGCCGATGGTCGGCTTGCGCTTCACTGAGCTGCCATGCGGATAATCGGGGCGCAGTTCGCCCACCACGCCGCGATTCTTATCGACCTGGGTGATGCGGTAGGGGCCGGTGCCGACCGGCTTGGCGCCGAACAGTTCGAAGTTATCCAGCTTCGAATGGACGTGCTGCGGCAGGATGCTGCTCTGCGCGGTCAATTGCGCCAGCGCATGCGGCGTCGGCTCCTTGGTGACGATGCGCACAATGTGCGGACCGATCTTTTCAGCGCGCGCGATGAAATCCCAATTGGCCTTGAAGCGCAGCTTCACCTTGGGATCGATCCACCAATTCACCGTATAGACGACATCGTCGGCGGTGAAGGGCGCGCCGTCGCTCCACTTGATATCGTCGCGCAGCACGAATTCGTAGGTGGTGTCGTTGATCGTCTTCCACGATTTGGCCAGCGACGGCGCGAAATCGTTCTTGTTGAAATCGAAAATGATCAGGTTGTCGTACGCAGCCTCGGTGAGGAACTGCACTTCCGGGCGCGGGTCGTAATAATTGTCGACCGTGGCGACCGGCAGGTCCTGCAGGTGGCGCAACGTGTCTTTCGCTTTCTGCGCAGCCACGGGGGTCGCGGTCATGAGCGCAGCCAAGCTGACGGCCGAACCGGCCAGGAACAGAGAACGAGATAGGGTCATAGTGCCTCCCAAGGCGTGCTTATTTGCGGCCAATCTAATAAATCGGCCGAAAAACAGCAAATAAGGCAAAACCGAAAAGGTTATTCGTCCTCGGGATCGCGGGCCTTGGGCTGGGTCGTCTTGGCGAAGGTGAGCAGGACGTCGATGGCATCCATCAAGACCCAGCAATCCTCCGGCTTGAGCAGATTGAGGAAGCGGTTCTGGCCGACCCGGGCATTGCTCATGATCGTCGAGGCGAGCTTGCGGCCCTCCACGGTCAGGTTGAAGACGGCGCTGCGCCCGTCGGCCGGATCGGCCTCGCGCGTCAGCATGCCTTTCTCGACCAGGCGGCTGGCTGAGCGGCTGATCGGCGCCTTGTCCATCACCATATCCTCGGCGAGATCGCGCACCGTGCGCGGCGACTTCGCCAGCAAATGGCCGAGCAAGCGGCAATCGGTGAGCCAGAGTTCATACCGGCGCGCGAGTTGCGCCTCGCTGCCGCGCTCGAACAGGCGGCTGAGGATCGCCAGCTTGTAGGACAGCAGATCGTTCTGGTTCCAGGTCGAGGGATCGGGGCGTTCCCCAGTCCGCGCGGCGGTCGTTACGATCTTGTTCTTGTCACCGTCCATACAATCTCCCGCGCCCCGCTATCGGTGGAGTCTTGCCCAATCCGCGCGGCGATACCAGCGATATTAGCCGAATCTAACGGGCCAGGAATTCCTTAACCGTCGCAACGAGCGCATCGGGCGCCTGGCCCGGCAGATCGTGCTCCGAATCGACCTCGGTCATGGTCAGGTTCTTATAGGTCTTGAGCCGTTCGATGGCCTCGGGCGTGTAACGGTCGGAGCGCAGGCCGCGCACCACGCGGATCGGGCAAGTGATGCGGGCCAGTGCATCCCAGATCTCGACATCGTTGAGCTTCGGCGTACGGATGCCGGGCCATTGCGGCACGGTACTGCCCATGTCGGGATCGCGCGTGAGAATATAGCCGCCCTCCACTTTACGCGCTGCCGCTTCGGCGCGTTCGCGATCGTTCGCGATGCGCGGCGACTGCGATTTGCGCACGAAGCTTTTCATCAGATCCTCGATGGACGCGAAGATCGGCGGCGCGGCGTTGAGCCCGCCGCCTTCACCGGCGCCGCGATTGCTGCCCGTGGCACTGTCGCACACGACCAACCGTTCGACCACATCAGGGTACGCGTCGGTGAAGATGATGCCGATACGCCCGGTCATCGAATGCACCATCGGCACGATCTTTTTCCAACCCCGATCGGCCATGATGGCGCGCATATCGTCGAGCTTGGCGTCGGTCGAATAATCCTTGGACGGGCTCCAGGTGGATTTGCCGAAGCCGCGCATATCCATGGCGACGACTTCGCGGTCGGATGCCAGTTTGGAAGCGACATAGGCCCAGTCGTAGGAATCGAAATAGGCCGCGCCATGCAGCACGATCATCGGCGTGGCACCAGGCTTGCCGAACAGACGATAGTGAATCGTCACATCGCCGGAATTCACGTAATGCGACGTATGCGCGGGAAGAGCCATCGTTGTTGTCCTTTAAACCTAGCCACGCACCTTGCGGCGCGGAATGAAACTCTGCCACGACGGGAACGCGCCGACGCTGACTTCGACCAACGCCGGTTTATCCAGTTCGATCGCGGCGCGGAGCGCCTTGGTCAGCTCAATCGGCGACGTGGCCGAAAAGGCTTCCAGCCCGAACAGACGCGCCAGATCGACGAATGGCGGGTTCTTCAAATCGCTGGCGATGCGTTCGCCCTTATAGATGTCGTCCTGGTAGCGCCGCACATTCCCGTAGGCGTTATCGTTCATCACGACAGAGACGAGCGCGATCTTTTCCTGCACGGCGGTCGCCAATTCCTGCTGCGCGAACATGAAGCCGCCGTCGCCCGAAACTGACACGACCGCCTTGTCGGGCTGACCGACCTTGGCGCCGAGCGCGGTCGGGAACGCATAACCGAGCGTGCCCTGATAGCTCTGGCGGATCAGGGTGCGCGGCTCGTACGCGGGGTACCCCCACCAAGCGTGATAACCGGTTTGGGTAATGTCGAAACAGACGAAGCCGTCGTCGGGAATGCCGGCACGGATGGCGCGCGTATAGGCATCGGTTGCCGCGACGTCACGGCCCATACGCATCTCGGCATCGGCTTTCAGATGCGATAGTTCCGCCGCGTTCCACGCCCCCGACAGTGTCGCGCCATTCAAAGCGCGCGTGAGTGTCGGCAGCGCCAGCTGCGCGATGGTTTGCAGATGCACATCGGGCACCCACGGGCGGACCGATTGTTTGGGATCGGGATCGATGCGGATCAACTTGATCTTGTCGTCATAACCCCAGGCGTTCATCGGCGTCGAAAAGCGCGTACCGACCGCGATGGCGAGATCGGCCTTGGCCCACAGATCGATGCCGCTGATCAATGTATGCGCCAGCGGATGACGATAATCGATGGCGCCCGCGCCATATTGCGACATCACCACAGGGGCGCCGATGGCTTCGGCAAAGGCGGTGAGTTCGGCGGACGCCTCGATGGCGCCGGAGCCGACGCAAATGACGGGATGTTTGGCGGCCGCAATCATCTCGGCAGCGCGCGCGATCAGATCCATATCGGGCGAAGCATCGATGGGCGCCGGATTGAAATTGCCGAAATCGATGTTGGCCTTGGCCTGCAAGGTATCGGGCGGGATTTCGATGACGACCGGCTGGTTGCGCCCGCTCGTCGCGGCCGAGATCGCTTGCGCCATGATGCCCGGCACCTCTTCGGGCTTCTGGATCGAGCCTTGGAATTTCGTGATGCCGGAAACCGCGTTCAACTGATCCTTGATCTCGTGCAGCTGCCCCGTGCCCTTGCCGATGAAGCGCTGCGGGATCTGGCCGGTGACGACGAGGACCGGCGCATTCTGCGCGTAGCCGGTCGAGATCGCCGCACTCGCATTCAACAGGCCCGGACCCGGCACGACGCAGGCCACACCCAGCTTGCCGGTCGCCAGCGCGTAACCGTTCGCCATATAGGCGGTCGATTGTTCATGGCGCGGATGAACGAGACGGATCTTATTCTTCGCATGATAGAAGGCGTTGAACAACTCGTCGAGCTGTTGGCCCGGCAGGGCAAATACCGTGTCGACACCGGCCCGGATCAGGCCTTCGACAATCGCCTGCGCACCAGTTAATTCCGTCATATCAATCCGCCGCGATGACTTTATTCGACAGGGTGCCGAGGCCGGTGATCTCGACCTCGCACACATCGCCGACATTCATCAACTTGGTTGTGCCGGGGATCGAGCCCGGCGTGCCGATCGCGCAGACATCACCCGGACGGATCTCGTATCCGGTCGAGAGGTAACTCACGATATTCTCGAGCGAGTTCAGCATCTCGGACAATTGCGTGTCCTGCTTGAGCGCGCCGTTCACCCGCGTCTTGATGTATTGCTTATATGGATCGCCGAATTCGTCGGCTGTCATCATCCACGGGCCGAAGCTGCCCGACTTTTCGAAATTTTTACCCAGGCCGAACTGGCGATTGTGCAACTGGAATTCGCGCACGGAGCCCTCGTTATAGGGCGCGTAGCCGGCGATGTGGGCGAACGCATCCTTCTCGCTCACATAACGGCCGCGCTTGCCGACGATGAAGGCAAGCTCGCCTTCAAAATCGTAGCGCTTGCACAATTCCGCGCGCGGCCGCACCAGCGGCTGGTTATGGCCGACGATTGTGCTCGGCATGCGCTGGAACAGTTCGGGATATTGGCTGCGCTCCAAACCCGTCTCGTCCTTGTGAAGCTGGAAATTGAGCGCCAGGCACCAGGTCGCCTGCGGATTGGGAATGACCGGATCGAGCGCCACGTTATCGATGGAATTGTCGGCCGACTTGCCCTTCACCGCCTTCTCGACGCGTGATTGCCAGTCGGTTCCGCTCTCCAGAATGCCGCGCAAGGTCTTCGGCAAATTCGGTGCATGCTTGGCAAGATCGATGAACTGCTTGTCGTCGACCATCACGCCGACGCCGGTGCCGTCCGTATAACCTTCACCGGCAACGCCACTTGTACGATAAGTGATCAAACGCATGTCGGTTTCCCCCGTTTTCTGCGGGCGTTTAAGGCTGCCCGGCTCGTTGCCCCGATCAATAGTTTCCCCATATACTCGCGCGGTCAACACATAATAGGACAGGGAAAACGTATGGCCGTGCTGGCGAAAGAGACCGCCCAACTCGAAGCGATCATCGGCGTCAAAGCCGTGACGGAAGACGTCATCAGCGCGACGCAGATGCATCGTCTGACAATCACATTGAACCGCCGCGATCCGATTCCGAAGATCGGCGATCCGGTTCCCTGGGGATGGCACTCCATCTTTTTCCCGCGGATGATGCCGACCAACAAGCTATCGAAGGACGGCATGGCGGCCGAGTTCGAGGATTCGCCCGACAGCCCGCTGCCGCGCCGCATGTATGCCGGCAACGATCTGAAATTCTACGAGCCGTTGCGCATCGGCGACGCCGCCAAGAAAGAGATCTTCGTCAAATCGGTGACGCCGAAGGAAGGCCGCACCGGCCAGATGATTTTCGTCACCTACGGCGTCAACATCACCGGACCGCGCGGCCTCGTGATGGAAGACAACCAGAACATCGTCTTCCGCGAAGAACCGCCGGCTGGGGCCAAGAACACCGCCCCCCCAGGCGAGCCCGCCAAGATGGATGCGCCATGGAAGCGCACCATGACGGTCGACGAGATCATGCTGTTCCGCTTCTCCGCCGTCACCTGGAACCCGCACCGCATCCATTACGACCGCGATTATGTGACCAAGACCGAAGGTTATCCCGACCTGATCGTGCACGGCCCGTTCACGGCCGTGCTGTTGCTCGAACTGGTGCGCGAGCATATGGGCGACAAGGCAATCGAGATGAGCGGCTTTTCCATGCGCGCCAAGGCGCCGCTCTATGCCAACCGCCCGATGACCTTGTTGGGCGAGCCGGGTGCGGATGGCAAATCGTGCAAGCTCTGGGCCGCCGACGACAAGGGCGTGCTGGCCATGGAGATCAATGCGACGTTTCGCTAAAGGAGCACGATAAGTGTCCGACTATAAATTCATTCTGTACGACGTCGCCGACAAACTGGCGACCATCACCTTCAATCGCCCCGATCGGCGCAATGCGATCAACTGGCCGATGTCGGCCGAGATCAGCGACGCGCTGAAGAAAGCCGAACTCGATCCCAATGTCACCGTCATCCTGCTCAAGGGTGCCGGCCCCTGCTTCTCGTCGGGCTACGATATGGGCCCGACCATGGGCACGCCGCCGCAACAGGTCGGCAACCTGACGGCCGAAACCGAAACCGGTGAGGAAACGGTCAGCGTGTGGGACAACCGCGCGCGCGTCCAAGGCCACATCGAATATATGCTGCAGATCTGGAACAACTGGAAACCGGTCATCGCGCAAGTGCATGGCGAAGCGCTCGGTGGTGCATCGGCCCTGGCGCTGGCGTGCGATCTGCTGATCGCGGGCGATGATGCCCGCATCGGCCATCCCGGCGTGCGCGCGTTGGCGCCCGGCGAAGAAACCGCGATCTTCGCCTGGCATGTTGGCATGAAGAAAGCCAAGGAAATGGTGCTGACCGGCGATGCGCTGACCGCGCAAGAGATGCTGGATTACGGCATGGCCAATTACGTCTTCCCGGTCGATCAGCTCGAGCATGAAACACGCACCATCGCGCGCCGTATCGCCAATATCGATCCGCAGCTCCTGTCCTTGTCCAAGCGCATGATCAATCGCGTGTTCGATCAGGCGGGCTTCACGTTTTCCATGCAGTCGTCGGGCGAATTCGTCACCCTCGCTGGCCGCCTGCCGTCCAACCAGACCTTCAAGAAGATCAGCCGCGAAAAAGGCCTGCGCGAAGCGCTCAAATGGCGCGACGGCCCGTTCGGCGGCGCGTTGGGCCGCTATCCCGAACCGAAAGATCTGAAAAAGAAATGACCGAGCCCGTTGTCCGCACCATCGCGGACGTCATCGAGATCGAGAAAGTTCCGCTCGAACAACGCGCCACCGAATGGACCCTGTACGACGTCGCCAGCAAGGGTGCGGCCTACAATCCCAGCGCGGCGATGCTGCATTATCTGCTGGACGGCGATCCCCAGGAAACGCCCTACACCGTCTCGTTCGCGCAATATATCGAACGCATCCATCAGACCGCGAACCTGCTGCGTCGCCTCTATGGCGGGCGCGACGGCGTGTGCGGCGTGATGCTGCCGATGGTGCCGGAGAATTTCTACTGCCTCGTCGCGGGCCCCTCGGCCGGCATCCTGTCGCCGGTCAATTGGGCGCTGAAGGCGCCGGTGATCGCCGCCATCTTGCAGAAGGCGAAGGCAGAGGTACTGGTCGCGCTCGGCCCCACTCCGGGTTTCGACATCTGGGAAACCGCGCAAGAGGTTCTTAAGCTCTGCCCCGGCATCAAACATGTCATCCAGGTCAAAGGCCCGAACGGCACGACCGATGCGGACAAGGATTTCACCACCCTCATTGCCAAGGAACGCGCTGACGGCTTTTCCTTCGAGCGCACGTATTCGCCGAATGACACCGCGATCTATTGCCCGACCGGTGGCACCACCGGCACGCCGAAGCTCGCCGAACTCAGCCATCGCGGCATCGCCTATAAGTGCCACGCCTTCAAATGGGTACTGGGCCACGGCCCGGGCGATGTGATCTTCGCCGGCATTCCGCTGTTCCATTCCGGCGGCATCGTCAGCCGTTCCATGAGCCCGATCTCGTGCGGCATCACCAACGTGATCGTCAGCCCGCACGGGTTTCGGTCGCAAAACACGCGCGACAATTTTTGGAAGCTGGTCGAACGCTATAAGGTGACCGAGGTCGTCGCCCCACCCACCATGTTGGCGGCCATGATCAGCCAACCGGTCGGCGATGCGGATATTTCGACGCTCAAACCCTACGCCAATACCGGATCAAGCGGCCTGCCCGCCGCAACCGCCAAGGCGTTTCACGACAAGTTCGGCATCACCTTGCTGGCCAATTACGGCCTGACCGAGAATTGCGCCTCAGCTGCACTCAGCCCCCGCGAAGTCGAGCCGCGTTACGGCGCATCCGGCATCCGCATCCCCTATACCCAGATCAAGACGGTGATCGTGGACGGCGCCGGCAATTACGTGCGCGACACCAAGGCGGGCGAAAGCGGCATCATCGCCATCAAGGGCCCAGCGGTCACCACCGGCTATGTCGGCGGCGGCGAATTGAACGCCCGGCTGTTCTTCTCCGAGGGATCGCTCAATACCGGCGATCTGGGGCGCATCGATGACGACGGCTATATCTGGGTGACGGGGCGCGTGAAGGACTTGATCATCCGCGGCGGCAACAATATCGACGCCAGTGCGATCGACGACACGCTTCTCAAGCACGACGCCGTCGAACTGGCGGCCGCCGTCGGCAAGCCGGATGCATACGCCGGTGAAATGCCGATCGCCTATGTGCAGCTCAAGCCCGGTGCCACGGCAACCGCCGAGGAAATCAAAACCTTCGCCCGCACCAATATCCCCGAGCGCGGCGCCGCGCCCGCCGAGGTGATCGTGATCGACAAGATCCCGCTGACCGACGTCGGCAAGATCTACAAACCGCCGCTGCGCCGCGATGCCGCCGAACGCGCCTTTATCGAGGCCTTGGCCGATCTGCCCGCCCAGGTCACCGTCAGCGACGATCCCGCGCGCGGGCTCAAAGCCCATATCACGCTCACCGACCGCGCCCGCGAACCGGACGTCCGCGCGGTGATGGAGAAGTACACCATTCCGTTTGAGGTCGCCTGAGCGCCCGATTCGACTCCGTCGCCCATCTGCCCCTAAACTCAATCCAACGGGGTTAAAAGGCGATCAACAATGAAATTCGGACTTTTCGGCGGCGCCATCCGGCGCGGCGAGTCGGCGGACAGCGCGTCCTACAACGAATTCATGGATTACGTGATCGAGGCCGACCGCTTGGGCTTCGAAAGCGTGTTCATCGTCGAGCATCATTTTTCCGGCATCGGGCAGGTCGGCGCGTCGCTCGCCATGCTCACTTATTTGGCTGCGAAAACAGAGCGCATACGACTCGGCACCGGCGTGACAGTCGTGCCCTGGCACAATCCGGTGCTGCTCTGCGAACAGGTCAACACGCTCGACCTGCTATCCAACGGCCGGTTCGATTTCGGCGTCGGCAAGGGTTATCGCGATCTCGAATTCAAAGGCTTTTGCATTCCCAAGGAAGAAGCCCAGGAACGTTACGAGGAATGCATCACCATCATGCGCAAGGCCTGGACAACAAACGGCCGCTGGTCGCATCACGGAAAATATTGGCAGTTCGAAGATATCGTCGTCGAACCAGGGCCGACGCAATTGCCCCATCCGCCGCTGTGGACCGGCGCGGGCACGATGGAATCGATCGCACGCGTCGCGGGTACCGGGTTTAACCTACTGCTCGATCAATTCGGCTCGATCGAACTGACCGGCAAACGCCTCGCCGCCTTCAAGGACGCCTGCACCGCCGCCGGGCGTCCTTATAAGCCCCACGAGGTCGGCCTGACGCGGCCGGTGATCGTGACGACCTCGCCCGCGCATACGACGGAAACGAAAGAACGCCGCGCCAAACAAGGCAGCGCCATCGAAAAATTCGGCAAGTTGCCGGGCCTCACCGAAGATGTCGGCGATCCCGCCATCATCGGCGAGCCGCACGAGGTCATCGCCAAGCTGAAGGAGCTGCAGGCGATGGGCGTCGAATATGTGATGATGACGGCGGCCGGCGGGCTGGATGCGATCCGCCTGTTCGCCCGCGAAGTCATGCCCGAATTCCGGACCGGTTCAGCGCGCAAGGCGGCGGAATAGCCACCGGCGGGCGATTCGCCGGAGAGCATAGGTTGCGCATCTGAGTATATATACTCAGATGCGGGCGCGCGTCACTTTGGTCTGCGACATCTCTTGTCCAGTGTGTATTATAGGACAAGAGATCTAGCGCGCGCCTCCTTTCGGAAGCGCCTCAGCGGTTTTAGATTCGGATCACACGATGTTCGACTTCCAGAAGGTACGCGATGCGCAAATCCTTGCGCAGGCGATCGTCAATACGATCCCCGAACCGTTTCTGGTGCTCGACGACCGCCTGCGCGTTCTCACCGCGAGCCGCTCGTTCTATCGCATCTTCGGCGTCGACGAAGAGAATACGATTGGTCACCTGTTGTATTCCTTGGGCGACAATCAGTGGGATATCCCGGCACTTCGCATCCTGCTGGAGACGATCATCCCCGAGCGCACCGCGATGGAAGGCTTCGAGGTCGAGCACGATTTTCCCAATCTCGGCCAGCGCACGATGCTGCTGAATGCCCGCGAGGTCGTGTACGAGAACAGCACGAAACGGACGATCCTGCTCGCCTTCATGGACATCACGGATCGGCGCGTAATCGAGCGTGCGAAAGAGCATCTGCATCAAGAAACCGGCGACATGCTGATCGAGAAAGGTGTGCTGCTTCAGGAAATGCAGCACCGCGTCGCCAATAGCCTGCAGATCATCGCCAGCATCTTGCTGCTCAAGGCGCGCGGTGTGGCCTCGGAAGAGACGCGCCAACACCTGAAAGAAGCGCATCAGCGCGTGATGTCGGTCGCCGAAATCCAACGTCATCTCTACCTGACCCAGGGCACCGATCAGATCGATGTCGGCCTGTATCTGTCGAAGCTCTGCGAGAGCTTGGCCTCGTCGATGGTCGGCGAAGCCCAACCGATCACCGTCAAGGTGACCTGCGACGACGGCATGATCGATTCCGACAAGGCGGTCAGCCTCGGCCTGATCGTGACGGAACTCATCATCAACGCGGTCAAATATGCGTTTCCTGTTTTCAAGGATGATGCGGCGATCCACATCACCTATGAAATCAGCGGCACGGATTGGCACCTGAGCGTCACCGACAACGGCGTAGGCAAAGCGCTCGGCGAAGCCGGCAAGGGCAGTGGATTGGGGACCGCCATCGTCGACGCGCTTGTGAAGAAATTGGGCGCCGTCATGGAAATCGTCTGCGATGCCGACGGCATGAAAATCGCGGTTTCGCGCTCGACCTTCGTGTCGCGGATGACCCAGCCGGCCTGATCGTATCCGCACGGGTAACCAAACCTTATCCTTTGCCCGCTAAGGTCGCAGGTCTCGGTATTTAGCCGGGGGCGTTGGGGGACGCGACGGTGTTGCGAGGACTTTTCGGCGGATTGGCGATCGTTGCGCTGGCGGGCGGCACCTTGGCCGTGCTCGCGGTACAAAGCCCGAACCTATCGGCGCAATCGGGTGGCCCCATGATCGCCCGCACCACCACGACGGGCGATGCCGACCTACAGCGCGAACCCACCGCCAAAACCGAATCCTTCCGCTGGCGTCTGGCCAGCCAATTCCCTATTACCTTGCCGGAAACCGGCACCCTGCTCGCCGAGACCGCCGGCCGCATCGAAGCCATGAGCCACGGCGCGATGCGGCTCGACATCACCGAACCCAAGGATATCGCTCAGCCGCTCGAGCTGTTCAACGCGGTAGCCGGCGGCGCCTTCGATGCCGCCTTTATCTGGCCCGCCACCATCAAGGCCCGCACCGCCGCCTTCGAGATTTACGGCGGCATCCCGTTTGGACCCAAAGCGGGCGAGTTCCTAGCCTGGCATGAAAAGACCGGCCGTGGGTTACGCGACGAGCTGTATCACGCGCATAACGTCCACGGCATCCTGTGCGGCATGGTCGCCTCGGGCGGCACCTGGTTTCGCGGCGATGTGAAGAGTGCGGCCGATATCGACCGCATGCCGGTCGCGGCCTTCGGCCTGGCGGCGCGCACCCTGACGCAATTCGGCGCCCACCCGGTCGCCATCGCACCGGCCGCCATCGGCAAGGCCTATAAGGATCACAAGATCGTCGGCGCCGCCCTGCTGAGCCCGGTGGTCGATCGCCAGATCATGCGCGGCAGCGATGCAAAACGTTACGCCTTCCCGAGTTGGTCACAGCATTGGGCCGGCCTCGATCTGATCGTCAATCTGGATAGCTGGCAGGCCCTGCCCGCGCGCCGCCGCCAGGCCGTAGAAAGCGTGTGCGCCGCCAATCTGGCCAGCTCCTTCGCCGCCAGCGAAGCCGCGCAATACGACGTGCTGAAGGACATGATCAAGGACGGCATCGATGTGCGCCGCCTGCCGACAGCGATGGTCACTGCGCTCGGCACCGCGTGGGGCGAGGTCAATGACAGCCTGCAGCGCGACGATCCGGAGTTCCGCCGCGTCTGGATCTCGCTCGCCAACTTTCGCGAGACGCACGCGCTGTGGCGCGAATTGACGGACGCCAGCCCCGTCCTCAAACCCTAAGCTTCAAAGTCTGGCCTCTGGCTCCGAATCAAAACAGAGCCCTATCTTGAGATTCCACGCCGCCCCGATATAGTCGTGGGCATGGCAAAAGCATCCTTCTTCGCAGCCCTTCTTGCGACCGTCCTCCTGCTCTCACATGCTGCCCAGGCGGCAGGCGACGTTGCCAAGGGCGAAGCGGCCTTCAAGAAACATTGCGTCATCTGCCACGATACGGCCGCCGACAAACATAAGGTCGGCCCGTCGCTGCATGCGGTGGCGGGGCGCAAAGCCGGCACGGCGGACGGCTACAAGCTCTATCGCGGTCTTAAGGATGCAACATGGACATGGGACGATAAGGCGCTCGACGCCTATCTGTCCGACCCGCCGGCCTTCATCAAAGGCAAGAACGGCCAAAGCGGGTCTATGATCTTCAAATTGAGCGTTCAGCAGGAACGTGACGATGTCATCGCGTATCTCAAGACTTTGAAGTAATCTGCCCCTCTTCGTAACGACCGTCAGCGAGCCACTGTCCCCATGATCGATATCAAGAACCACATCCGCGGCATTCCCGATTTCCCAAAGCCGGGCATCCTGTTTTACGACATTTCCACCCTGCTCGCCGATGCCGATGCCTGGCAGGTGACCAACGGCCGCCTCGCCAAGGTCGTCGCCCCCTTCAAGCCCGACATCCTGGCCGGCATCGAGAGCCGCGGCTTCCTGGTGGCAGCGCCGCTCGCGCTGAAACTCGGCTGCGGCTTCGTCATGGTGCGTAAAAAGGGCAAACTGCCCGGCCCGACCATCGCGCATGAATACGCGCTCGAATACGGCACGGATGTGATCCAGATCCAGGCCGACGCCGTGCAGCCGGGCCAACGCGTCGTCATCCTCGACGATCTGCTGGCGACCGGCGGGACTTTGAACGCGGCGGTGCAGCTATTCCGCAAGGTCGGCGCCGAGGTCGTGGGCGCAGCCTGCATCATCGAGCTGAACTTCCTGAACGGACGCAAGAACCTCGACATCCCGGTAGAAACGCTCGTCAATTACGATGAGTAAGCGCGCGGCAACGTGCGACGAATAAGCGCGCGTCCTACGCAAAATAAAAGGGCGCCGAATCACTCCGGCGCCCTTTTTCGTGCCTGAAAACTTAGTTCCAGTTGTAGTCGTAGACCGAGCGTTCGCCGGAATAGAGCTTCGACGGCTCGATCCGCACATCCTTGCTGTGCACATAGACCGTCGGCACCGAGGTGATCGGCAGGTAATAGACTTCCTCGTTCACGCGATTGAAGATCTTTTCATAGATATTCTCGCGCTTCGCCAGATCGAACTCGGACGTGCCTTCCTTCATCCATTTCGCGATCGTATCGTCGTTGAAGTAGGGGCCGGCCGGGCCGTCGAAATAGACGCCCAAGATATTGTCGGCCTCCGGATGGCTGCCGGTCGGGAACAGGATCGACCACATCTGCAGCTTGCCGTCCGTCTGCTTGCGGCGATAGACGCTGATGGCGTCGGACGAGATCTGGGCGCGAATGCCGATCTTGAGCAGATCGCCCGCGATCGCCTCGCCCAACGGCTTGTTGGGCGCGAACACCACGTATTCGATATCGAAGCCGTTGGGATAACCGGATTCGGCGAGCAGCTTCTTGGCGGCTTCCTGATTGTATTCCGGCGGGTTCTTGGAGAACTTGCAGCCGATCGTGTCCTTAAAGCACAGCGCCTGCAGTTTCTCGGCGACACCTTCCGGACCGCCCGGCACCAGATATTTGATGATCGAATCGCGATCGATCGCCATCGCCATGGCGCGGCGCACGCGCACGTCCGTCGTCGCCTTGTTGCCGGCGCGGCCCGTTGCATCAAACCCGACATAGAATTCGGCAGCGGTCGGCACGTTGGTGACACGCAGGTTCGGATTGGCCGACAGATCCTTCGCCTGATCAGGCGTCGCATTGCGGATCATCTCGACACCGCCGGTGATGAGCTGGGCGACGCGCGTCTGCGGATCGGGCATGGTCATGCCGTGGATCTTCTTGATCGGGGCCGGGTAATAATTCTTGTCGCCCTTAAAGCCATCCCAACGTTCGACCATCACGCCCTTGTTCTTGTCCAGCAACGACACCTTGTATTGGCCGGTGCCGACGGGATTGAGGCGGCCGTAATCGGCCTTATCCTCGATCTTGTCCCAGCTTTCCGCGTCCCAGATGACGAAGCGGTAGGCGAGGAAGCCGAGATCGACGGAGTTGGGTTCGGTCGCGGTGATGCGCACCTTGTAGGGGCCGAGCTTCTCGATCTTCTCGATCCAGGTGTAACGCGATTTGAAGGTCAAGGTGACCTTGGGGTCCTTCACGTAATTGACCGTATAGATCACGTCGTCGGCGTCGAACTTGTTACCGTTATGGAACGTGATGTCGTCGCGCAGTTCGAAATCGATGACGGTCGGGCTGACGCGGGTCCAGGATTTGGCCAGCACGGGGACATATTTCTTGTTCATCTCGTCATAAGCGAGCAGCGGCTGATAGACGGCACGCGAGAAGTTGGACGCCTCGTCGGCCGGCACGTGATAGCTCGACAGCACGAACACCGGATCGTTGATCGCAAGGCGCAGAAAATCCTGCGATTTTTGAGCCGCCGCGGGCCCTGCCATCAAGGCGGCCACGCCGGCAACGAGTATAGATAATGACTTTTTCATGAATGCCCTCCGCTGCAATACAAAGGGGCGGCCCTAACGGACCGCCCCCATAGTTCGCACAGAATATAAACTTACTTCCAGACGTAATCGAGGATGTAATTCTCACCCGCCGACAGGCTGTTCTGCTTTATTTGCATATCTTTGGAATGGACATACACGGTCGGCACCGACGAGATCGGCAGATGGTAATTCATCTCGTTGATACGGTTATAGGCCGTCTGATAGATGGCCGTGCGCTTGTCCGCGTCGAACTCGGCTTCGCCCTTGTCCATGGCATCCAAAATAGTCTTGTCGTTGTAGTATTTCATGGCCGGCGGCCCAAAGAGCACCTGGAATATGTTGCCCGAGTCCGGATAGCTGCCGGTCGGGAACAGGCTCGTCCAAGCCTCGAGCTTGTTGTCACCCTGCAGGCGGCGATAGAGCGAGATATCGACCGCCTGAATGTTCATACGCACGCCGATCTTGAGCAGATCGCCCGCGACCGCCTCACCGATCGCCTTATAAGGCGCGAACACCACATAATTGATGTCGAGCCCATTGGGATAACCGGCTTCGGCCAGCAGCTTCTTGGCGCCCGCCGGATCGTATTTCGGCGGCATGACGGTATAGCTGCACGCGATCGTCGCCTTGAAACAATCGTTCTGCACATGCTCGGCAACATGGCCGCCCGGCACGATGTGCTTGATGATGGTTTCGCGATCGACGCCCATCGTGATCGCCTTGCGCACGCGCGGATCGGACAGCGCCTTGTTCGGCCCATTGCCGACCGAATCCATCGCCAGATAGACGAGGTTCGGCGACGGGATATAGGTCGCCAGCACGTCCTTGCTGCCCTCGGTCAACGCCTTGGCGGTGTCGGGCGGCACGGCGCGTAAAAGCTCGACGCCACCCACCATCATCTGCGCGGCCTGGGTCTGCTTATCGGGCATCGGAATGCCCGCGTACTTCTTAGCGCCCGGCTTCTTGTATTCGGGCAGCGTATTATAGGCCTCGTTGCGCTCGACCAGGATGCCCTTATTGGTATCGATATGGACAACCTTATAGATGCCCGTGCCGACGGGATTGAGACGACCGTAATCCTGCTTATCGGCCATCTTGTCCATCAGCTTTCCATTGAAGATCTGAATGCGATAGGCATAGATCATCAAGTCCGTCGCCACTGGTTCGGAGCCATGGATGCGAATCTTGGTCGGACTCAGAACCTCGATATTCTTGATATAACTAAAGCGGCTGCCGTACGTGATCTTGGATTTCGGATCGGTGATGTAATCGATCGTCGATTTGATATCGCTCGCCTCGAACTTGTCGCCGTTGTGGAACTTGATGTCGTCGCGTAGTTCCATTTCCATGGTCATGTTGTCGATGCGCTTCCACGACTTGGCCAGGTTCGGCACGTACTTCTTGTTGTGCTCGTCGTACATGATCAGATAGTCGTAGACTTCGCGGCTGAAGATGGCTGCCTCATCGACCGGCAGATCGTAGGGCGACAGGACCGCAAACGGGTTGTTGATCGCGATACGCAGCGTGTCCTGAGATTTCTGTGCGAGTGTGGGTGTGGCCAAAAGCGCGGCCGTCGCCCCGAGTACAAAAGACCAAGTCGTACGCATCGAGTCCCTACGTTAGTACATATTCAGTTCCGCAATTAGTAAGCGGCGAGAGCGTCGCCGCCGATGGTTTTCGAATCGCTATTTCCAGACGTAATCGCTGACGAAAGTTTGCCCCGCGCTGAACGGGTCCTCCTTGATCTTTACGTCCTTGCTGTGGACATAGACCGTCGGAATCGACGACAGCGGGAAGTGATAGGCTTGCTCGTTGATCCGATCGAAGGCCTTGGCGTAGATATCCGCGCGCTTGGCCGGATCGAATTCCCGCACGCCGTCCTCGGTCGCTTTCGCGATGACCTCGTCGTTGTAGTATTTCATCGCCGGGCCGGTGAAGAGCACGTTCATGATGCCGGATGCATCGGGGAACGTTCCCGTCGGATACAGAATCGACCAGGCTTGCAGCTTGCCGTCGCTCAACATGCGGCGATACAGCGTGATGTCGGTCGCCTGCACCGTGACGCGCACGCCGATCTTGTAAAGCTCACCCGCGACGGCTTCGCCGATGCTCTTGTTGGCGGCATAAACGACGTAATGCAGATCAAGACCGTCGGGATAACCGGCTTCCGCCAACAACTTCTTCGCACCAGCCGGATCGTAGCCGACCGGCTTCACATTGTATTTGCACGCAATCGTCGCCTTGAAGCAGTCGGCGTAAAGCTTCTCGGCAACATGGCCGCCCGGCACGATATGCTTGATGATCTCGTCCGCATTGATCCCCATGTGGATCGCCTTGCGCACACGGATATCGGACAGCGCCTTATTGCCCGACAGATTCTGCGCATCGAGGGCGAAGTAGAACAGATTGAGCTCGGCAACGTATGACGTTTCCATATTCGGGTTCGCCGCCAACGCCTTTGCCAGATCGGGCTCGACGTTGCGCAGGATATCGATGCCGCCAACCATCATCTGGGCCGCTTGGGTCTGCTTATCCGGCATCGGAATGCCGTGGATGCGCTTGATCGATGCTTTCTTGACGTCCGGCGTCGTGTTGTAACCGTCGTAGCGCTCGACGATGATGCCCTTGTTGGGATCAATCTGCGTCACCTTATAGACGCCGCTGCCAACCGGATTGAGGCGGCCGTAATCGGCTTTGTCGGCCATCTTGTTCAAAAGCTTGCCGTCGAAGATCTGGAAGCGATAGGCCATGTGGGCGAGATCGGTGCTCTGCACCTCGTGCGAGCGAATGCGCAGCTTGTTGGCGCCGAGCAGTTCGGCCTCCTTCACCCAATTATAATTGGCAACGAACGTGATCTTGGATTTGGGATCGATGGCGTAATCGATGGTCGCCTTGATATCGCTGGCGTCCAGCGCGTCGCCGTTATGGAATTTGATGTCGGACCGGATCTCGTACTCGATGGTCTTGTCGTCGATGCGCGTCCACGACTTGGCGAGACCGGGCACGAACTTCTTCGCCCGCTCATCGTAATAGAGCAGGTGATCGTAGACATCGCGGGTGAAGTTGGTGCTCTCGTCGACCGGGAGGTCGTAGTTGGACAACACCGCAAACGGGTTGTTGATGGCAATGCGCAGCGTATCTTGCGATTTCTGAGCGAAGCCGGGCGTCACGTACAGGACCGCCGCAGCCGCCAGTAAAGCGACCTTGGTCGTCGACATGAAGAATCTCCCTGCGCCCCACTTTAGTTCCGCGACGCCTATCCTCGAATTGCGAGGACGCAATAACGTCGCTTTGCCCGGGAGCGCTTAGGGAAATCTTCCTCCAAATAACATCAGGAATCCAGAGATTCCGGCGTTAACCCTTTGCCCAAAAAGAAATGGGCAGCCCCGGATCATTCCCAAGGCTGCCCACCGTCATGTCGGGCGTCGGTGGGATTAAATCACTTAACCCACTCGAAGTCGGCGGCGTAGGTCTCGCCGGCGCTGAACACGTTGGTATTGACCTTGGCATCCTTGGAATGGACGTGCAGGACCGGCACCGACGAGATCGGCAGGATGTAGTTCATCTCGTTGATCCGGTTGAGCGCCTTGCCGTAGATCTGAGCACGCTTGGCCGAATCGAACTCCGCCTCGCCCTTGTCCATGGCTTCCTGGATGATCGGGTCGTTGTAATATTTGAACGCCGGCCCGGTGAAGAAGACCGAGAAGATATTGCCGATATCGGGATAGCTGCCGGTCGGGAACAGGATCGACCAGGCTTCCAGTTTGCCGTCGCCCTGCTTACGGCGATAGAGGCTGAGATCGACGACGTTCATCGCCGCGCGCACATTGATCTTACGCAGATCGCCCGCGATGGCTTCGCCGATCGCCTTGGCCGGCGCGAACACATCGTATTGTAGATCGAAGCCGTTGGGATAGCCCGCTTCGGCCATCAGCTTTTTGGCGCCCTCGACGTCCAGCTTTTCGGCCTGGACCTGATATTCGCAATCGATGGTCGCCTTGAAGCACAGGCCTTGGACGTGCTCGGCCACTTCGCCGCCCGGCACCAGATATTTGATGATCGTTTCACGATCGATCACCTTGTGGATCGCCTTGCGCACGCGCGGATCGCTGAGCGCCTTGTTGCCCGACAGATTCTGCGAATCGAGTGCGATATAAACGAAGGTCGGCGAGGCGACGTAGCTCGCTTTGATATTAGGGTTGGCGGTCAAGGCCTTCGCCGTATCGGGCGTGGCGCCGCGGATCCAGTCGATGCCGCCGGTCAGAAGCTGGGCGGCCTGGGTCTCGCGATCCGGGATGAAAACACCCTGGATGCGCTTGATCGGCGCCTTCTTGATGTTCGTGGTGTTGTAGCCCTCGTAGCGTTCGACAGTGACGCCCTTATTGCGATCGAATGACACCATTTTATAGATGCCGGTGCCCATGACTTGGGTGCGGCTATAATCGCCCTTATCGGCCATCGCATTCAAGGTTTCCGCGTCCCACATCTGGAAGCGGTAGGCCAAGGTATTGAGATCGGTCGCGGTCGGCTCAACGGCATGGACGCGGAATTTGTAGGGGCCAAGGATCTCAAGTTCCCTCACCCAATTATAACGGCCCTGATAGGTGATCTTGGATTTCGGATCGAGCAGATAGTCGAGCGTCGCCTTCACGTCGGCAGAATCGAATTTATTGCCGTTATGGAATTTGACATCGTCGCGCAGTTCGAATTCGAGGGTCTTGTCATCGATGCGCTTCCACGACTTGGCCAGGCCCGGCACGAACTTCTTGTTATGCTCGTCGTAGGTCAGCAGGAAGTCATAGATCTCCCGGCTAAACACCGCGGCTTCCTCGTGCGGCAAATCGTAGGTCGACAGCGCCGCGAACGGACTGATCACAGCCAGCCGCAGAGTATCGGCGGATTTCTGCGCCAGCGCGGGGCCAGCCAGCAACATGGTCGCGGACGCAGCAATGACTGCGAGTTTGGGCAAATGCATGTTCGAACTCCCGTTATCGTCGAAGCCTCGCCGGTGGGCATGCGCCCCGGCTTTTTATCAGGTTGCCTGATGATAGGCTGGCCTGCCCATCGGTTTCAAGATGGAGCTTTCGCTGATAACCGCCCCGACGGCGCCATGATCGGACATGACGACCCAGCCTATATGAAAATGGGCAGCCCCGAAGGACTGCCCATTGAAGCGCTGGATCGTTCAAGGCCGGAACGTCAGTTCCATTCGAAATCCGAGATATAGGTCTCGCCCGCGCTCGTAATGTTCGTGCCGAGCTTGGCGTCCTTGGTGTGGACGTGCAGGACCGGAACCGACGAGATCGGTAGGATATAGTTCATCTCGTTGATCCGATTGAGGGCCTTCTTATAGATGGCGGTGCGCTTGACCGGGTCGAACTCGGCCTCGCCCTTCTGCATCGCCTCCGAGATGATCGGATCGTCGTAGTAGTGGAAGGCGGTTTCGCTGAAGAACACGCCGAAGATATTACCTATGTCGGGGTAGCTGCCGGTCGGGAATAAAATCGACCAGGCCTGAAGCTCGCCGGCGCCCTGCTTATTGCGGTAAAGACCGAGGTTCGCGACCGAGATCTTGGCCTTCACGCCGATCTTGAGCAGATCTCCGGCAACCGCCTCCGCAATCGCGCGCGCCGGTTGGAAGACGAGATAGTCGAGTTCGAACCCATTGGGATAGCCTGCTTCCGCAAGCAATTTCTTGGCGGCCGCGGGATCGTGTTTCGGCAGCTTGACGTCGTAGTCGCAGCCGATCGTCTTGGCGAAGCACAGCCCCTGGACATGCTCGGCCACATCGCCGCCGGGAACGATGTATTTGATGATATTCTCGCGGTCGATCGCCATAAACATCGCCTTGCGGACGCGCGGATCGGCGAGCGCCTTATTGCCCGATTTGTTCTGCGAATCGAGCGCCATGTAGATGAACCTTGGCGTATCGACGTAGCTGACCTTCAGGTTCGGCTTCTCGGCCAAGGCCTTCGCGGTATCGGGCGTCGTATCGCGAATCCAATCGATGCCGCCGGTGATCAGCTCCGCCGACTGCGTATCGCGATCCGGCATGAAAATGCCCTTGATGCGCTTGATCGGCGCCTTCGCCCCTTTGATCGTGTTGTAGCCTTCGTAGCGCTCAAGGG
Organism: Rhodospirillaceae bacterium; assembly: GCA_947467145.1. Taxonomy (GTDB): domain Bacteria; phylum Pseudomonadota; class Alphaproteobacteria; order Rhodospirillales; family UBA2165; genus CANIGJ01. The sequence continues at coordinate 274,481 of CANIGJ010000001.1, forward strand.
TGATACCTTGACGGTCGTAGTTCGTAACCTTGTACAGGCCGGTCCCCACCGGAGAAACGCGACCGTAATCGGCCTTGTCGCTGAGCTTGTTCAACACTTCGCCGTCCCAGATCTGGAAGCGATAGGCCAGCGTATTGAGATCGGTCGCGACAGGCTCATTCGAATGAACGCGCATCTTGTGCGGACCGAGCACCTCGATCTGCTTCACCCAATTATACCGACTGGCATATGTGATCTTCGATTTGGGATCGGTGATGTAATCGACCGTCGCCTTGACGTCGTCGGCATCGAATTTGTTGCCGTTATGGAACTTGATGTCGTCGCGCAGTTCGAATTCCAAAGTCGTATCGTTGATGCGCGTCCACGATTTGGCCAGGGCCGGAATGAATTTCTTATTATGTTCGTCGTACCGCATGAGATAATCGTAGACGTCGCGATGGATCATTCCCGACTCTTCGTGCGGCAGGTCGTAAGTCGATAAAACGGCGAACGGGCTGACGATCGCGATGCGCAAGGTGTCTTGCGATTTTTGCGCGAGTGCCGGTGTCGCCACCGACGCCAATGCCGCCGCCAGCGCGGCGAACCTCAATTTCGAAATATGCATAGTCGTACTCCCGTTGATCTTGCTCGAAGCCTCGCCAGCAGGTGCCGCCCCGCCGGTCATTTACCGGAACGCCCAACAATAACTCGGGCGGCCTGGACGTTGAAGATGGAGCCTACACTAAATATGGGCGGAAATGTGGCTAGCTTCATGACATACCCGCCGGCTTGGGGCAGTATGGCGGCCCTTAAGGGAGGCATGTAATGAAATTACGTCTATTGAGCACGCTGGCCGCGCTGGCGCTCGGCGCCGCGCCGGCTATGGCCCAAAAAGCGGATGATACGATTCGGCTCGCCATCAACGATCCGTTCAACACGATCGACAGCTATACGATCGGGCATGAAGAATCGAACACCTTCATCCGCGTGCTCTATCAGCACCTGATCAGCTACGACGAATACAAAAAAACCTGGGTGCCGGTTCTGGCGAAATCCTTCCGCCGCGTCGATTCCAAAACGCTGGAATTCGATCTGCGCGAAGGCATCAAGTTCCATAACGGCAATCCGTTCAACGCGGACGACGTCAAATACCTGATCGAATACCTGATCGCGCCGGACTCCAAGGTGATGTTCAAGGATCGCTATTCCTGGATCAAGGGCGTGGAGATCCTGAGCCCGTACAAGATCCGCATCCACCAGAACAATTCATTCTCGACCGATCTCGGCACCCTGGCCTACCGCATCCGCATTTATGATAAGGAAACGCATGAGGCGTTGGCCGAAAAATCCGATTACGGCCGCACCGCCATCGGCACCGGCCCCTACAGGCTGGTGACGCTCGACCGCAACAAGGGGGCTTTGGTCGAACGCACCGAAAACCAGTTCCCCGATCTGCCTTATTTCAATTCGCCAGTGAAGCGCGTGCAGGGCGTCTTCCTGCCCGATAAGCAAACCCGCATCGCCCAGCTCATGACCGGCGGCATCGACCTGATGCGCAATATCGGGCCGGACGAAGCCCAGGCCCTGGCCAACAACCCGAACCTCGGCGTCACCGCGACATCGAGTGCGACGATCCTGTATGCCACCTTGGATGCGGTCGGCCGGTCGTCCAACAAGATCATGACCGACGAACGCGTGCGCAAAGCCTTCATCATGGCGATCGATCGCGAGAAGATCGTCCGCGCCCTCGTGCCCGGTGGCGACAAGGCCTACATGATGAAGAGCATCTGTCTGCCGACCATGCTGGGTTGTTCGCCGACCACCGACCCGATCAAATACGATCCGGAAGGCGCGAAGAAGCTGCTCGCCGAAGCCGGCTATCCGAACGGTTTCGATCTGCAGGTCGATGCGTTCGAGCCGGTGAAATACGTCGCCGAGGCCATCACCGGGGATTTGCGTAAGGTCGGCATCCGTGCGTCGGTCCAGCCGCTCAATTCAACCGTTTATGTCAAAAAACGCGGCGACGGCGAATTCACGGCCTTCGTCGGCAACTATCCGACTGGCACGCACCCCGACATGGCGACCATGTGGGACTTCTTCTTCGCCGGCAACCGCGACTATTGGAAGGATTCCTTCATCGACAAGGTTTATGCCGACGGCAACCAGGAATTCGACGACGCCAAGCGCGCCGCGCTCTATACCCCGGCGCTCAACCGTGTGAACGAGAAGGCCTACATCCTGCCGATTTCGGAAATGCCGATGCTGTGGGCGCACAGCAAGGATGTGACGGTGTCGGAGAATACCTTGAGCGCATCGTCGCCGGTGCTCGGCGATTTTGCCTTCAAGAAATAGCCAGCCCGCACGAACATTAAAAAAGCTCCCGCCGGTCGCCCGGCGGGGGCTTTGCTTTTTGGCGCTGGACGAAGCGATTTAGCGGTCGCCCCATACCTCGCGCGCGACTTCGTGCACGAGGTCGAGCTTGCGACGCGTATCCTCGACCGTGATCGGGTTGCCGCGCGCACCCGACGAGAAGCCGCACTGGGGGCTCAGGCAGATGTTGTCGATCGGCATGTACTTCGCCGCATCCTCGATCCGGCGCAGCAAGGTATCGCGGTCGTCGTTTTCCGGCGTCTTGGTGGTGACCAGACCGAGCACCGCGATCTTATCCTTCGGCATGAAACGCAGCGGCTGGAAGTCGCCGGCGCGTTCGCTGTCGTATTCGAGGAAGAAGGCATCGACATCGAATTCGTTGAACAGCTTCTCGGCGATATACTCGTAACCGCCTTCGGCGAGCCAGGCGCCCTGGCCGTTGCCACGGCACAGATGCATGCTGACCGTGACGTTATCGGGGCGTTTCGCCACCGCGCCGCTGATGAGGCGGCCGTGCAGCGACAGTTGATCCTGCGGATCCATCCCGTTGCGGCGCGACGCTTCCTGGAACTTCGGATCGCACAACAGCGCCGAATCGGTATTGTCGATCTGCACATAAGTGCAGCCGTTGGCGGCGAGTTCGGCCACTTCGTCCTGATAGACCTTCATCAGGTCCTGGAAATATTCCTCGATATCCGGATAGACGTCCTTGGACACCGCCGCGCGGCCGCCGCGCACATAGGCCAAGGTCGGGGTCGGCATGGTGACCTTCACCGTGCGGTCGGTCAGCGTCTTGGTATAGAGGTAATCCTTGAGCACGATACCGCCCTCGGGCCGGCCGAGCTTGCCCACTGCATGCGCGATCGGCGGCTTGGCACCGCTGCTAAAGGTGAAGCCGTCGCCCTCGGTCTGGGCGCGCAGTTCGACACCGACAATGCGGTTGATCAGATCGTAAGCCCAAGAGCCGCGGCGCATCTCGCCATCGGTGATAACCTGCAGGCCGCAATCTTCCTCGAACTTCACAACGTCACGGATCGCGTCGTCTTCCATCTTTTTGAGCTCGGCCGCGTCTTTGTCGCTGAGCACCTTGGTGACCGACAATGAGCCGCCGGTGAGGCCCAGCTTTTCGCGATGCGAAATCAGACGCTGCGGACGAAGGAAGCTGCCGACGATATCGGCGCGGAATGGAGGGTTGAGTTTGCGGTCGCGGGCCAAGGTTCATCTCCCGTGGATGGAATGGATCGTGGCCGCACTATACGGGCTACGGCCCGTGCGGCAACCCATGGGGAATGTCCCACCCCCGCGCCTATGGCGCTTGCGGATTTATGCGCCGACAGCGCCGGCGCGGCCGTTCTCGATGACGAAGGTTTCCAAGGTCGCCACCGTGGCGTTCGGATCGTGCACGTCCGAAACCGCCTGATAGCGCGTCGTCATGCGCTCGGGCGTAAGATCGACGCTGGCATAGCCGCGCTTCTGGCTCTCCATGAAACGGACATGCGGGTTATGTTGCAGGTGGCGTTCGTAATAATCCGGCGCGCAGCCCGACGTAATCGAGGACGTGATGAACTCGGTCGCAATGACCGGCGCGGCCGGATCCAGTTTCAGATCGTTCGTCCAGAATGAGTGCATATCGCCCGACAGAACCACCGGGTTCGCCACGCGGCTTTTTTCGATTTGGCGGAGCAGGCGCGCGCGGCTTTCGGGATAGCCGTTCCAATCGTCCGTCGAGAACCTCAGATCACCCCCTTTCTGCTCTTCGGCGAATTCCGCCATCATCATGTTCTGCGCAATGACGTTCCACCGCGTCTTCGATTGCGCTAACCCTTTGTAGAGCCAGGCTTCCTGCGGCATGCCGAGCATGGTGCGCGTGCGGTCCCGCCGCTCCGGGCAGCTCTCGTCGTTTTCCATGTGGAAGCCGCCACCGTCCGGCGGGATGTAGCAGGCCGCGCGCGAGCGGTACTGCCGCCCGTCGATCAGCGAAAATTCGGCGAGGTCGCCATAGGCGAAGCGATCGTAGATACGCATGCGCTCGCCCTTGGGACGCGACAGACTGGGGCGCAGCGGCATATGTTCGTAAAAGGCGCGATACCCAGCTGAGCGACGTTCGAGGAACACGTCGGGTTCGTCGAAGTTTTCCGACCATTCGCCGCCATAATCGTTCTGGATCTCGTGATCGTCCCAGGTGACGAGCGACGGCGCCACCGCATGCAACCGTTGCAGGTCGGCATCGAGGCGATATTGCGCATAACGATTGCGATAGGTCGGCAAGGTGCGGGCCTCGACCTCGTCGCTATGCGCGCGCACCCGATCGTACGGGTTCACATATTCATAGATGTAGTCGCCGAGAAAAAACACCAGATCGGGATTTTCATCCGCCAGATGGCGATAGGCCGAAAAATAACCTTCTTCGTAATTCGAACACGACACGAAGCCGAAGCGCAGTTGATCGAGCGGTGCGCCGGCCGCCGGCGCGGTCCGCGCGCAACCGATGCGGCTCGAGGCTTCGCCCGAGGTGAAGCGGTACCAATAGGGCCGGTTGGAAGCGAGGCCGCCGACTTCAAGATGGACGGAATGGGCGAAGGCCGCTTCGGCAGTCGCCGTGCCGCGCCGCACGATCTCGCGCATCGCCGGATCGGTCGCGATTTCGTAAATAATATCGATATCGCCGCGCGCCATCTCGATGCCGCCGGGAAGATCGGGATCGGCCGACAGCGGATCGGGCGCCAGCCGCGTCCACAGCACGAACCCGTCGGAGGCCGGACTGCCCGATGCGACACCAAGGCTGAAAGGATCGCGCCCGGCCCAGCGCGAATGCGCGCCGGCTCCAAGACCAACGAGAGCGGGAGCAGCAACAAGAAGACCGGCGCTGCCCCCTACCATACGAAGAAAGGAGCGGCGGGCCAGCATCAGCGCGGTCGATCTTGGATGAGGTACATCATCATGCGAGGCGGAACGTATCCGCGCTGTGTGTCAGTTCCGTGAATCTAGGGCTATGGCTTTGTGAAACGTGTGCCCGCTAGCCGTTGATTAACAAACGGTTAAACCGGGTTTTGAGCGGCTTCGCACCTCGGCTATACTCGGCTCAGCCACGCGTCAAAAGGTGCGGGCATATAATTGGGAGCCGCTCACGTAAACAATAAGACATTCGGCCGCCGCCCGCGCGTGCCCAGCCTTCGTATGCGTAGCTCGTAACGGGCGTCGTATCGATGCACCTCCCGCCATAAGCAAGGAGGTCACCATGTCTCGTAGCGTTTCACGTATCGTATTCGGTCTCGCTGTTTCGTCACTCATCTGGAGCGGCTCCGCGCTCGCGCAGAAGTCCAAGGACGAACTGCGCTTCGCCATCAACGACATGTTCCCGGTCGCCGACCCTTATGTCTTTCCGCTCGACGAGGCCGGCGTGGTCACGCGTACGATCTTCTCGCCGCTGTTCGCGTTCCAGGAAAAGGAAAAGAAGTTCATCGGCCTGGTCGCCAAATCCTGGCGCATCCTCGATCCCGGCGTCTACGAGTTTGATATCCGAGAGGACATCACCTTTCATTCCGGCAACAAGCTGACCGCCGACGACGTGGTCTATACCTTGAATTTCTTCGCCGACCCGCAGGCCAAGATCCGCTTCAAGCAGCGTTACGATTGGTTCCATCCGGTCGAAAAGCTTGGGCCACACAAGATCCGCATCCGCGCGAAGATTCCCCAGGCCGACGATTTCGCAAAGCTCGCCTACCGCTCGCGCATTTTCGACAAGAAGATCCATGAACCGCTGGGCTACGAGAAATACGGCGATTACGGCCGCGTGTCGGGATCCGGGTCGGGACCGTACAAGATGGTGAGCATCGACAAGCAAAAAATCGTGCTTGAGAAATTCAAGGACGTGAAGGACGACGTGCAGCGTCAGGCGGTCGGCCGGTATGTCGGCATCCATATGCCGGACGAACAATCGCAGATCGCCCAGCTCCTGACCGGCGGCATCGATGCGATCCGCAATGTCTCGCCCGACAACGCGAAATCGCTCGGGCAGAATCCGGACTTGAAGGTCAAGAACGTCTCGTCCGCCGACATCGTCTACATCACGCTCGATGCGGCCGGCCGATCCAAGAACAAGGCCCTGACCGACCAGCGCGTGCGCAAGGCCCTGATGATGGCGATCGACCGCGACGCGCTGATCAAGAACATCGTGCCGGGCGCCGGCACGGCGGAGAAGCTGAAATATATCTGCTTCGATTGGACGATCGATTGCACCGCGACGACGCAAACGCAATCGTATGATCCCAGCACCGCCAAGCGCCTGCTCGCCGAAGCCGGTTATCCCAACGGCTTCGACCTGCAGCTCGACGTTCATGAGCCGGTGCGCGAGATTGCTGAGGCCGTGTCCGGCGAATTGCGCAAGATCGGCATCCGCGCCTCGGTCCAGCCGATGCCCTTGGCGGTTTACGTGAAGAAGCGCGGCGACGGGGAATTCACCGCCTTCATGGGCTTCTATCCGACGAGCGCGCAGCCCGATACCGCCAATATCCTCGACTTTTTCTTGGGCCAGGATCGCGACTACTACAAAGACGACATCTTGCTGAAGGCCATGAGCGAAGGCCCGGCGGAACTAGAGGATAAAAAGCGCCAGGCCATGTTCCGCACGGCGATCGATCGGATCAACGAGATGAACTACATCTTACCCTTCTCGTCCCTGCCGACCGCCTATGCCATGAGCAAGGATGTCGATATCGCGCCCGATGCGTTCAGCTTCAGCGCGGTCTATCTCAACGACCTAGTCTGGGCCGGATATAAGGGAAAGTAGGTCGCCGCAGCCGCTGCTTCGTAGACTCCCTTCCTTTACCGGGGCGGGCGCGAACGCTAAGGTTCGCGCCCGTTACTATATAAAAAACGTATCCAGGGGAGTGTTTCATGTCTCGTATCGCAGTGGCCGCACTCGGCCTCGCGGCGGCCTCGCTGGCCGCCATCGCGCCGGCGCATGCACAAAAAGCCAAAGACGAACTTCGCTTCGCCATCAACGACATGTTTCCCGTCGTCGATCAGTATGTCTTTGCGCAGGACGAAGCGGGCCTGATCTCGCGCGCCATGTATTCGCCGTTGGTCGGCTATCAGGAAAAGGAAAAACGGTTCGTCGGCCTGATCGCCAAATCCTGGCGCACCGTCGAACCCGGCGTCTACGAATTCGAAATCCGCGATGACATCACCTTCCATTCGGGCAACAAGCTGACCGCCGACGATGTCATCTACACGATGAACTTCTTCGCCGATCCGGCGGTGAAGATCAGGTTCAAACAACGTTACGATTGGTTCCACCCTGTCGAGAAGTTGGGCGAATACAAGCTGCGCGTCCGCGCCAAGGTCCCGCAGGCCGACGATTTCGCCAAACTCGCCTACCGTTCGCGCGTGTACGACAAGAAAATCCACGAAGCGCTCGGCATGGAGAAATACGGCGATTACGGCCGCATCTCCGGATCGGGGGCGGGGCCGTACAAGCTGGTGAGCATCGATAAACAAAAGATCGTGCTCGAGAAATTCGCGAACCTGAAAGACGATTACCAGCGCCAGCCGGTCAACCGCTATGTCGGCATCCATATGCCGGACGAACAATCGCAGATCGCGCAATTGCTGACCGGCGGTATCGACGCCATTCGCAGCGTGTCGCCGGATAACGCCAAAGCGCTGGCGCAGAACCCGGCACTGAAGGTTAAGAACGTCGCATCGAGCGATGTCGTCTACGTCACACTCGATGCGGCCGGACGATCGAAGAACAAGGCGATGACCGATCAGCGGGTGCGCAAGGCCTTCATGATGGCGCTCGATCGCGATGCCATCATCAAAAACATCGTCCCGGGCGACGGCACGGCGGAAAAGCTGCGCATGATCTGCTTCGATTGGACGATCGATTGCTCGGCGACCGTGCCGGTGCAAGGCTACGATCCGAGCACCGCCAAACGCCTGCTGGCCGAGGCGGGTTTCCCCAACGGCTTCGATCTGCAATTCGACGTGCATGAACCGGTGCGCGAGATCGCCGAGGCGATCGCCGGCGATTTGCGCAAGGTCGGCATCCGCGCCTCGATCCAGCCGCTGCCGAACAGCGTCTATGTCAAGAAACGCGGCGACGGCGAGTTCACCGCCTTCATGGGATATTATCCGACAACCGCGCAGCCCGATTCCGGCAATGTGCTGGACTTCTTCATGGGTCAGGATCGCGATTATTACAAAGATGAGATCCTGCAGAAAATAAACAACGAAGGCGTAACCGAACTGGACGATACGAAACGCCGCGCGATGTATCGCACGGCGTTCAATCGGGTCAACGAGATGAACTATATCGTGCCCTTCTCGTCACTGCCGACCGCCTATGCCATGAGCAAGGACGTCGACATCGCGCCCGACGTCTTCAGCTATACGGCCGTCTACATGAACGATCTGGTCTGGGCGGGCTACAAGGGCAAATAAGCCCCGTTCGTAGACTCCGTTACTTTACCCCAGCGGGCGCGGACGCTACAGTCCGCGCCTGATACTTTTATATATAATAATATTAATGGAGAGCTTCATGTCCCGTATTGCAGCGGCCGTATTCAGCCTTGCGGCAGCTTCGCTGTTCGCCCTTTCCCCGGCGCAGGCGCAAAAATCGAAGAACGAGATGCGCGTCGTCATCAACGACATGTTTCCGGTTCTCGATCCCATCGTCTTCCCGCAGGACGAAGCGGGCACGTTCCACCATGCCGTCTATCAGTCGCTGCTCGCCTATGAAGAGCATCAGAAAAAATACATGCCGCTGCTGGCCAAGTCGTGGACCATCGTGCAGCCGGGCGTCTACGATTTCGAACTGCGCGACGATGTGACGTTCCATTCCGGCAATAAGATGACCGCCGACGACGTCGTCTGGACGATGATGTATTTCGCCGATCCGAAACTGAAAGTCCGCTTCAAGGCGCGTTACGACTGGGTGAAGTCGGTCGAGAAATTGAGCGACTATAAAGTCCGCATCACGTCCAACCAGCCGCTGGCCAGCGATCTGTTCATGCTCGCGTATCGTTCGCGCATCTACGACACCAAAATCCTGAGCAAGATGGACAATCCGAACGATTACGGGCGCGTGTCGGCGTCCGCGACCGGCCCCTACAAAATGGTCAGCATCGACAAGTCGAAGATCATCCTGGAGAAGTTCGCCGACAGTAAGGACACCTACGACCGCCAGGGCGTGAACCGCTATATCGGCTTCGGCATTCCCGACGAGCAGACCCAGATCGCCCAGATGATGACGGGCAACCTGGACGCCATCCGCAACATCTCGTCCGATAACGCGACCTCCATCGCCAAGACGCCGAACATGAAGATGGTCGACACCCCAGGTGGCGACATCGTTTATGTGACGCTCGACGCGGCCGGCCGCTCCAAGAACAAGGTCATGACCGACCAGCGCGTGCGCAAGGCGGTCATGATGGCGATCAACCGCGACGAACTGATCAAGCATATCGTCCCGGGCCATGGCACGGCGGTGAAGCTGAAGGGCATCTGCCTCGAATCGACCTACGACTGCACCTACGGCGTGCTGCCGACCGACTTCAATCCGACCGAGGCCAAAAAGCTATTGGCCGAAGCCGGCTTCCCGAACGGGTTCGAACTGCAACTCGACGTTCATGAACCGGTCCGCGAGATCGGCGAGGCGATCGCCGGGGAGCTGCGCAAGATCGGCATCAAGGCGGCCGTTCAGCCGATGCCGCTCAACGTCTATGTGAAGCGCCGCGGCGAAGGCGAATTCACCATGTTCGCCGGCTTCTACCCCACGTCCTCGCAGCCCGACACAATGAACCTGTTCGATTTCTTCTTCGGCCAGGATCGCGATTATTACAAAGACGACCTCATCTTGAAGGCGCAACAGGAAGCGAATCTCGAATTCGACGATGCCAAACGCCGCAAGTTGTATCTCGACGGCATCAATCGCGTGAACGAGATGAACTACATCATCCCCTTCTCGACCTTGCCCGCGGCCTACGCCATGACCAAGGAAGTGAAGATCATGAAGAACCGCTACAGCGCCACGGCGGTCTATATCAACGATCTCGTGTGGGACGATTATAAGGGCCAGTAAACCGGCCTTTTTACCGGACAACGGGCCCACCTTCGGCGGCGCAAAAACGCGCATCGGATGTGGGCCTTTTTCTTGGCCTGTTTTCATTGACAGGCGCAATGATGTGAGTCATGCGTACTGGCATAAAAATGCCAGGAGAGGACTCAACCAAATGGCCACCCGCAAAGGACCGTTTCGCGCCGATCATGTCGGCAGCCTGATCCGTCCCGATCACCTGCTCGACGCGCGCGCCAAACGCAAAGCGGGCGAGCTCAGCCAGGAGGCACTGACCAAGCTCGAAGACGAATTGATCCGCGACGTGATCGGCTTGCAGGAAGCGGCCGGCATGAAAGTCGTGACCGATGGCGAGTTCCGCCGCCAGACTTGGCATGTGGATTTTCTGACCGGCTTCGACAATGTGTCTGAAGCGCCCGGCAAGCTCGATGTTTTCTTCAAGCAGGCCGACGGCACCGTCACGAGCACGAAGCCCAACGGCATGTATGTGTCGGGCAAGCTGAAACGTTCCAAATCGATCCAGGGCTCGGACTTCGAATTCATCAAGGCGGCGACCAAGGTCACGCCTAAGGTCTGCATCCCGTCGCCGTCGCTGATGCATTTCCGTGGCGGACGCGAGGCGATCGACGCCAAGGCCTATCCCCATATGGACGATTTCTGGGCCGATCTTGCCCGCGTCTATAATGAGGAGATCCAGGATCTCGTCAAACGCGGCCTCAAATACCTGCAGATCGACGATACCAACCTCGCCTATCTGTGCGACGAGAATTTCCGCAGCGCCGTCAAAGCGCTGGGCGAGGATCCGGACAAGCTGCCCGGCACCTACGTCAAACTGATCAACGATTGCATCAAGGGCCTGCCCGACGATGTGACCACCGCGATCCATCTGTGCCGCGGCAATGCCTCGACCGGCGGCGTCGCCAAGGGCGGTTACGAACCGGTGGCCGAAGCGCTGCTCGGCGGCCTCAATGTCGACGGCTTCTTCCTCGAATATGACGACGAACGCTCGGGCGACTTCAAGCCGCTGCGCTTCCTGCCCAAGGGCAAGACCGTCGTGCTCGGTCTGGTCACCACCAAGAACCCGCGCCTCGAAAGCAGCGACGAATTGAAGCGCCGCATCGACGAGGCGACCAAAGTCGTGTCGCTCGACCAACTGGCACTCAGCCCGCAATGCGGGTTCTCATCGGGCGCCGGCAAACGACCCATCACCATCGCCGACGAAAAGAAGAAGCTCGCCCGCATTGTCGAGACCGCGGATGCGGTCTGGGGGCGCGCCTAGAACAAGAAACCATCACCAAACGACCCTGTAACAAAAGGAACTCGCATGTCACGTAACACCAACATTCCCTTCCGCGCCGACCATGTCGGCAGCCTGCCGCGCCCCGAATATGTGCTCGACGCGCGCGACGCCAAGGCCGAAGGCAAGATCAGCGCCGCTGAACTGCGCGCCGTCGAAGACAAGGCGATCGCCGAAGTCGCCGGCTGGCAGCAGGACCTCGGCCTCAAAGGCATCACCGACGGCGAATATCGCCGCGCCCTGTGGCACATGGATTTCCTGTCGCAGATCGGCAACGTGAAGCAGGGCGAAGGCCGTTTCGTCATCGGTTCGGACAAGGCCGACCAAAACGGCTTCCGTCCGCAATGCATGGTCACCACCGGCAAGCTTGGCCGCCCGAAGGGCATCCAGACCGAAGACTTCAAGTACCTGAAAAGCGTCGTCAAGGAGACGCCGAAGGTCTGCGTGCCGTCGCCGACCCTGATGCATTTCCGTGGCGGTCGCGATGCGGTGGACCAGGCCGCTTACCCGACGATGGATATGTTCTTCGCCGACGTCGCCAAGGTCTATAACGAGGAATTCAAGGAACTCGCGAGCCTCGGCCTCAAATACCTGCAGATCGACGACACCAACCTCGCCTATCTGTGCGACAGCAACATTCGCGGCGAACTCGAAGGCGTCGGCGAGAAGCCGGACGCCCTGCTCGACACCTATATCAAGCTGATCAACGACTCGGTCGCCGGCCTGCCCGACGACATGACCGTTTGCCTGCATATGTGCCGCGGCAATTTCGGTCGTATCTCCAAGGGCAGCTACGAGCCGGTCGCCGACAAGCTGTTCAACACCCTCGACGTCGACGGCTTCTTCCTGGAATACGACGACGAACGTTCGGGCGATTTCGCGCCGATCCGTTTCGTGCCGAAGGGCAAGCGCGTTGTGCTCGGCCTGTTGACCACGAAGGACCCGCAGGTCGAAGACGCCGAGCCGGTGAAGAAGCGTATCGATCAGGCGGCGAAGTATCTGCCGCTCGACAATCTGGCGATCAGCGCCCAGTGCGGTTTCGGCACCGGCGCCGGGCGTCAGCCGAACCGCCGCCGCATGGATGCGACGCGCAAGTTCTGCTCGATCGACGACACCAAGGCGAAACTCGGCCGCATCGTGGGGATCGCCCGCGACGTCTGGGGTACCGTCTAACTTTAGATATCCGGGCCCGGTACCGCGCCGGGCCCGGCACTAACGACAACGTACAGAGGAGGAATCACCATGGCTGACAAGAAAAAGGGACCGTTCCGCGCCGATCATGTGGGCAGCCTACCCCGCCCGGATTACGTGCTCGATGCCCGCGACGACAAGGCCGCCGGTAAGATCACGCCGGCCGAACTGCGCAAGATCGAAGACCGCGCCATCGCCGACGTCGCCAAGGCGCAGGAAAATCTCGGCCTGAAGGGTATCACCGACGGCGAATACCGCCGTTTCCTCTGGCATCTCGATTTCCTGTCGTCGTTCGACAATGTCGCCGAAAAGCCCGGCCGCTTCCTGCTCGGCGTCGACAAGACCGAGGATATCTCGAAAGGCTTCCGCCCGAACTGCATGGCGACGACCGGCAAGTTCACGCGCTCCAAGCCGATCCAGCTCGAGGACTTCAAGTTCCTGAAGCAGCAGACCAGCCAGACCGCCAAGGTCTGCGTGCCGTCACCGACGCTCATGCATTTCCGTGGCGGCCGCGATGCGGTGGACGCCAAGACCTATCCGAACCTCGATCAGTTCTACACGGACGTCGCCAAGGCCTATAACGACGAATTCCAGGACCTGGCCAAGGCGGGCTGCAAATACATCCAGATCGACGACACCAACTTCACCTATTTGTGCGATCCGAAGATCCGCAACTCGGTGGCGGAAATGGGCGAGGATCCGGATGAATTGACCGACACCTACATCAAGCTGGTCAATGATTCGATCAAAGGCCTGCCGTCCGACGTCACCGTGAACTTCCACATGTGCCGCGGCAATTTCGGCAAGCTCGCCTCGGGCAGCTACGACCACATCGCCGACAAGCTGTTCAATGGCCTGAAGGTCGACGGCTACCTGCTCGAATACGATGACGAACGTTCGGGCGGCTTTGAGCCGCTGCGCATGATGCCGCGCGACAAGCGCGTCATGCTGGGCCTGCTCACCACCAAGAGCCCGGTCTTGGAAGATAAAAGCATGCTCAAGAAGCGCATCGACGAAGCGGCGAAGTTCCTGCCGCTCGAGAACTTGGCGCTGGGCGCACAATGCGGTTTCGGCACCGGCGCCATCCGGGTGGCCCGCACAGACGGCCCGCGCCACTTCTGCACCTGGGACGAGACCCAGGCGAAGCTCGGCCATATCGTGCAGACTGCCCGCGAGGTCTGGGGCGAAGTCTAAAACTTCACTCCATCGAAATAGAAAAGGCCCGGCCACTGGTAAATCATGGCCGGGCCTTTTTTTATGCTAAAATCGCATCATGAAATTCATCATTCTCATCCTGGCAACTTGCCTGCTGGCCGCTTGCACGGCCGACCAGATGGGTGCCGCCAGTAAAAGCTGGTGTCGCAACAGCCCGGATATCTGTACGGTGAACGAATAGCGTCAGGGCGTGGCACCCCGGTTCGTTCAGCAGGCCCTATGTTAGGCATCCCACGGCGTTACGCCCATTTCGTCTTCGGCATCATCCAGTCCGGCCTGACCTCCGCCGTCGCGGCCGCGATCGCCAGCTATCCATTCATCGAAACCGGCGGCTTTCTCGCGCACTGGCTTAGTGCCTGGGTGATCTCCTGGCTGCTCATGCTGCCGGTCGTGATCTTCGCCGCCCCCGGCATCCGCCGGCTGGCCAACGCGCTCACACGCGAAGCTTAGTATCCCAGCGCCTTGCTGGCGAGTGCGGCGCCCTCGGTCAGGGATTTCAGCTTCGCCCAGGCGATCTGCGGATGTGAGCGCCCACCGAAGCCGCAATCGGCCCCAGCAATCACATTCTCGCGCCCAACCAGCTTGGCGAAGCGCTGGATGCGCTGCGACACAAGCTCCGGATGTTCGATGCCGTCGGTGGCATGGCTGATCACGCCGGGGATCAGGATTTTGCCCTTCGGCAGTTTCACATTCTCCCACACGGCATATTCGTGTTCGTGGCGCGCATTGGCGGCCTCGATGAGGTACCCCTCCGCCTTCACGTTCAGCATGATGTCGACGATATGAACCATTTCCAGATCATAGGCATGCGGACCGTGCCAGCTGCCCCAGCACAGGTGATAGCGGATTTGCTCGGCGGGGATATTGCGGAAGGCATGATTGAGCGCCTCGACCCGCACGGCGCAGCGCTTACGAAACGCGTCGAGCCCCATCTTGATGCCGATGCGGTCCCACAACGCCGGCAGCCAGGCATCATCGACCTGAAGGATAAGCCCCGCCTTGGCGATCATCTCGTATTCGACGCGTAAGGCTTCGGCGAAGGCGAAGAGATATTCCTCCTCGCTCTTATAGAATTCGTTTTCGCGATAGACCTCGAGACTGGCCGGCGCGGTCGAGGTGAGGAACACCTCGTTGCCGTTGGTATTGGCCTTCAGGGTATCGATCTCGTGCTGGACCTCTTTCTGCGCCTGATAGGTGACCGGGCCGGTGCAGACCCAATTCGGGCGCGAATGACGGATCTGGCTGTTGTTGTTGACCGCATAGAACAGGGTACCCGCCTTGCTCGCATAATCGTAGAACTCGGCGAATTCCTCGCGGTCCTTACCCTGCAGGATCAGCGGTTTGCCGTCCTTGCGCGGGCGTTCGGAAAAGCCGCCGAAGCGATGATCGACATAGGACAGCCAATCGCCGCCCTTGGTGTATTCGCCCTCGTTGATGATATCGAGGCCGATGGCGCGCTGCTGCTTCACCACATCGACGACAGCGGCTTTGACCTTCGCCTCGCTATCCAGGCCGTCCGGCTCCGGCAGGCTGCCGACGTGGGTCGTGAGGATCTTTTTGGTGCTGCGTTGCATGTAACGTCTCCCTATTCAGCGATGGCGAGCGTGCCGCGGCTCGCCGGATCGAAGCCGCGCCACCAGCCGCCCAACAGATCGGTATCGGCGGCGACTTCCTGGCTGAGTACCACCATCTCGTTCAGCGCATCGGGCTGGCCGTCGCGTTCGACGAACATGGGATCGCGACCCGCCTGCATGTCCTCGATCGCTTTCAGCAATTGGCGGCGCATCATGATGACGGCGCGATCGGTCGTGCCCAGATGTTCGACGGACCGATCCAGGATAGCGCCTTGCGCCTCCGTCGCCAGCTTGTCGTGCGATTGGAACGAACGACCCAGCCCGACGAAGCTCGTCTGCTTCATTTCCTCGCGGTTCTGCATGTAGCGGTTCTGACGAGTGCGCGGGCTGCGGAAATCCGCACCGATCTCGGCGAACTGCGAATTGCGCTGAAACTCGGCATCGACCGGACCGTCGGATCGATAGGCGAGCGTATATTTCCAATGGCTGTAATCGTCGACCGGCACATGCCAATGGACCTGATAGCCGACATTGTCGTTGACCGCGCCCTTGCGTGGATCGACCAGCGGCGAGCCGTGGAACGACGACGCATTGGGCATGATGAAATTGGTGATGCGGACGAAGCGTTTGCCCGGGCGGTTGGCGCGCGCGGCGAACAGACGCAGCCCATAGGCGGTTTCCTCGACCTCGATCTGCGGGGCGGGGTCGTTGGAGATCAGCTTGTTGAGTTCCGATTCGACCGCCTCGGCCTGCGACAGGAAGCGATGCAAATACGACAGATGCTGCGGATCGATATTGCCTTCGTTGGCTTGCAGGTAATTGCATTCCTGCAAGACCTTGATGACGAAGGTATGCTCGATGGGTTTGTTCATGAACGGAAAGTTCGGCAAGCGCGGCGCCTCGCCTTCACCCATATATGCGAAGATCAATCCGCCGAGATCGCACGCCGGATAGGCAGTATGGCGGATCTTGGTCTTGAAGGCGCTGCCGTCCGGTTCGCCCGGCTGTTCCATGCAGCGCCCCTCACCCGACAGCAACCAGCCATGATAGATGCAGCGCAGTCCGCCGTTCTCGACCCGGCCGTAACTCAGATCGACCGCGCGATGCGGACAGGCCCGGCCGATCAATTGCGGTTGGCCCTTCGCGTCGCGGAACAGCACCAGTTCCTCACCCATGACATCGACGGGCAGCGGCGTGTCCTCCGATAGCTCGCTGGACAGCGCCACCGGCTGCCAATAGCGCCGCAGCATCTCCCCGCCTGGCGTGCCCTTACTGGTCCGTGTGACCAATTCGTTCTGTTCGCGACTGAGCATGACCTTGTCTCCTACTTTTCAGGCACAGACGACGCATTGCGCGCCGTCGATCTGAACGTGAACATTCATCCCGGTTTCGATTTTCAGCGACGGATGCAGCCGCGCTTGCAGCAACGCGCCGCCCAAACGCAATTCCACATCCTGATGGAAGCCCAGGAAATTGCGGGTTTCAATCACCGCCTGCCAGGATGGGCCGGCCGGTGCGTCGCGATGGACCTGGATATGTTCGGGCCGGGCCGAAAACAGCACCTCGTCGCCGATGCCGCCGCGATGGGCGAGATCGATGGTGCCGAAATCGGTCGCAATGGCGCTCATGCCGTCGGCGTTGCCGACGCCGGCCACCTTGCCCTTGATGAAATTGGTCGTGCCGACGAAGTCGGCGACGAAACGATCCTTGGGACGTTCATAAATTTCGGTCGGCGGGCCGACCTGCACGATGACGCTGTGATTCATCACCGCGATATTGTGAGACAGGGCCAGCGCCTCGCTCTGGTCATGCGTCACATACAGCGTGGTAACGCCCAATTCGCGCTGCAGACGTTTGAGCTCAAACCGCATGCGCTCGCGCAGCTTGGCGTCGAGGTTCGACAACGGCTCATCGAGCAACAGCAAGGGCGGCTCAGTGATGATGGCGCGCGCCAAGGCGAGGCGTTGTTGCTGACCACCCGACAATTGCGTCGCCTTGCGGCCTTCGAAGCCGTCGAGCGCCACAACCGCGAGCACGCGGCGCACCTTTTCGTCGAGTGTCTTGCGGGTATATTTGCGTCGCTGCCCCGGGATGGTGAGCGGAAAGGCCGCATTATCGAACACCGTCATGTGCGGCCAGATGGCGTAAGATTGGAACACCATGCCGAAGCCACGCTTACTGGTCGGCACACGGATATTGCCCGACGACGAAAAGACGGTGACCCCATCAACCGTGATTTCGCCCGCGTCCGGCGTTTCCAGCCCGGCGACGGATCGAAGTGTTGTCGTCTTGCCGCAACCGCTTGGGCCCAGCAGGGTGAAGATCTCGCCTTTCGCCACCTCGAAGCCGATGCCGTTCACGGCCAGCGCTTCCTGGCCGTTGCTGGCGCGATAGGTTTTGGTCAATCCATGGACTTGCAGCACCAACTTTCTCCTTACCGCCCTATGCCGACCTTCATGCCGAAGCGGAACGCGATCACCGTCATGACTAGCGAGATGGCGGCAACAATCACGCCCAGCACCGCGCCGGCCTCGAAGCGCCCGGAGGCCGCGTAATCGAACATGACCAACGACAGCGTACGCATGCCGGGTGCGGCGATCAGCACGATCGTGCTGATGTCGCGGATGGTGGCGGCGAAGGTCAGCAGGAACACCGCGACCAGGCTCGGCGCGATCAAGGGCAAGGTAACGCGTACGAAAATCCGCATGAAGCCGGCGCCCGAAACCTCGGCGGCTTCTTCGAGCTGCCCCGAGACCTGGTTCAACGACGCGCGGATCAATTGCACGCCCACCGGCAGTTCCTTGAGCACCAACGCAAAGATCAGCGGAATCATCGAGCCGCTGAAGATATGGAACATCGGCACGGTGAGGATGAGGCTCAGAAGCGTGAGCCCCAGCACCAGGCCCGGGATTGCCCAGGGCAGCCAGATCAACAAGCTGATCAGCCCGCGCCCCCAGATGTCGGTGCGTACCAACACCCAGGCCAGCAGCGCAAAGATGACGATGCCGATCAGCCCGGCGGCGATGCCGAGCCAGACCGAGGTCAGCGCCGCATTGAAGAAGCGCTCGTCCTTCAACACCGTCGCCCAGTGATTCACCGTCCAGGGATTCTCCAGGAAGAAGAACCCGAACAGCCGCGTGAACGAACCCAGGATCAGCACCGCGAAAGGCAGGATGATGGTGCAGGTAACGTACAGGATGACCAGGGCGGAAACGGCATAAACCCATTTGGGTTTGCTGCCCGATTGCAGGCGCACGCCGCGCCCGGCGATGGTCGCCTGATTGGCGGTGCGTAGCAGATACATATGATAGGGGATGGCGAGCGCGAACAGGATGATCAGGAACAGCGAACTGACCGCCATCGCCTGGGCGAAGCGCGGCGGATCGCTGAACACGAGATCATACACACGCGTCCCATATACATAGATGCCGCTGGGCGCGCCGATGATCTGCTCAATCTCGAAGGTTTCGAGACTGCGAATGAAGGACGCAACGAACGCGGTCAGCAGCGCGGGTGCGAGCAGCGGGATCGTGACGCGGCGCATGGTGCGGAAAATGCCGGAGCCCGACACCTCCGCCGCTTCCTCGAACGCGGAATCGAACTGGCGGAACGCGGGCGCCAGCAGGATCACCATCACCGGCACGGTGGTGAGCGCGATATGCACCCACATGATACCGGGCACCGAACTGATCGAGAAAATCGCATCGTCCGCGCCCAGTTTCTTGGCCGCCATATTGAGCAGGCCGTAATTGGAATCAAGCAGCAGGATCCAGCCCATAGTCATCGGGATGCCGGGCAGGAAAAAGCCGAACCAGAGCGTCATTTCGATGAAGCGGCGGCCCGGGATCTCGACGCGCACCAGCAGCCAGCACAACACAAACGCGATGACGATGGCGATGGGCACGCGCGCCGCCAGGATGACGGTGACGAGGACCGAGCCCCAGGTCTTGCGATTGCTATAGACCTCGATCCAGCCGTCGAGGCTGAATTTATAGGGCAGATGCGGCGGGGCGATATTGAAGCTGGAGACCAGCACGTAGAGCACCGGCAAGAAGGCAACGATGCCCACGACGATCAGCAGCAGCACGCCCCACACGACACGGCGGCTGATCCACGTACGGCGCGGGCCAGCCGTAGCCGCCATCGCCGGCGGAGCGCTCGCTTGTACAGAAGCGGTCATGATGCGCCCCGGCGACGATAAGGCCGCTTAACGGTCGATCAGTTTGGCGAGATCCTCGGAATATTTCGGACGGAAGGTCGTATACCATTCCTCGGTATACTGCTCGTTGTACTTCACGCCCATTTTCGGCACGACGTAATCGGGAATGCCGTCGACCTTCACATCGAGACGGCGGCTCGGCACTTTCCACACGTCGGAATAGACGAACTGGCCGGGCTGCGACATGTACCAATTCACGAACACCTTGATCGCGTTCGGATGCGGCGGATTTTTCGCCACCTCAATGAGTGCGGAACCGCCAAGCAGGATGCCCGAGGCATCTTCCATCTGCGGCACGTAGAGGTTGGTCAGGCCTTCTTTCTTAAAGGCTTCGATATGTGTGGCTAGGGCCGCGAGCGCGATCGGATAGGTGCCGCGCGCCACCCATTCGACGAGCTGGCGCGGATTGCGCACCAGCTTCACGTCCTGGCCAACATAGAGCTGCTTCATGAAATCCATGCCGAAGCTGGACGCCAGGAACATGCCGACCGCCTGGCCCGGGCCCGGCACCGTCGGATCATAGGCGGCGATCTTGCCTTTGAATTCCGGCTTCAGCAGATCCTTCCACTTGGTCAGGCTGCCCGGCTTGATCTTGTTAGCATCGAACAGCGGCCAGCCATGGACATATTCGCTGGGGATGATGACGTGCTTCTTGGCATTGTCTTCGTATTTGATGAAGCCGCCGATCCAATTCTTAGTATCGGTGACGCCCGGCAGCATCAGCATGCTATCGAGCGGCTCGAGGATGCCTTCTTTCGCCTGCATGACGGCGGTGCCGCCGGCGAAATACATATCGATGGTCGGTTTGCCGGCGCGCGCGCCCTGCTGGAAGCGCGCATCGAGCTCGTTATAGCCGCCAGCGATGTAATCGATCTTGAGGCCGGTATCGCGCTCGAAGGCTTTCGACAGCGGGTCCTGCAATTCGGGCTGGCCGGCAAGAACGACCGGGCCTTCCTTCTTGGCCGCCTCGAGAACGGCCTTCCATTCGGGCGAGGCGCCCGCCTGCCAATCGGCGGCTTGGGCGGCGAATGCGAGACTGAGGCCCGCACCCAAAATTGCGATGGGCAGAATACGGCTGATGAACATCTGAACCTCCCTTAACCCTTGTTCTTATTGGCCTATTGGTTAGGCCCACGATTGGGCAAAGTATGTGCCGCCGGGTGGGCAGAGACAAGACGTTGTGGGCCGCCGGATAGCGAAAATAGATATAAATCTATCTTTTTGCAGCGCCCACCAACAGCGCCGTCAATTCGTCCGGCATCGTCACCATGGCGTCGTGCCCGGTGGCCAATTCATGGAACGTCCAATCGGCCAACGACTTCACGCGGGCGGCCGTCACACTGATGGCGCGCTCGCCGTTAACGCCCGTGCAGCGGATGAAGGTCTTGGCCAAGCCGTTTAGTTTAGCTTCGTCGTAAATAAGCGGTTCCAAAAAGGTGCGGGCCGGTTGCGGCGTCAGGCGCGGCTGGACCCAGGCGATATCGGCCGGATCGACGACGCCCATCGCCTCCATGCTCGGCAGCGCCATGAAGCCATCCTTGATGCCGCCGACAAACATCTCGCGCACGCGCGGCGCCGCGATGTCGATCATGCTCTGGCCCGACAACGGCGAAGACCCATCGAGCACGACCATATGCTTGATGCGCGCATGAGCACGGCCCGCGCTCGTGCCGGTGACGATGAGCCCACCGTAGGAATGACCGACCAGGATAACATCCTTCAGGTCGTGCCATTCGATGACGCGCGTCACATCCTCGATATGGTCGCCGTGCGTGATGTAGGCATGGACGCGATGACCATGCTCGGCGAGACCCGACAGGCTCGGCGCGAAAACCTCGTGGCCCTGGGCGCGCAAAGGATCGACGACACGGGTCCAGCACCAGCCGCCGTGATAGGCGCCGTGCACCAAAACGAAGGTAGCCATTTCACTCTCCTGTTTGAGCAAGCCGCTCGGCCACCAGGGCCGGCAGGTCTTTTTTGACGATCTTACCGACTTCGTTGGACGGCAGACTTTCGAAAAACAGCACATTCTTCGGCTTCTTGAAGCCGGCGAGATTATTGGTGGCGAGATCCATCACCTCGGCTTCGGTGCAGCCCGACCGGCTGACCACGCAGGCGACGACCTTCTCGCCCCAGCGCTTGTCGGGCATGCCGATCACCGCGATCTGATCGATCTTCGGATGTTCGCCGAGCACTGCTTCGATCTCGGCCGGATAGACGTTGACCCCGCCGGTCTTGATCATGTCGCGCTTGCGGCCCGACAGCCAGATGAAGCCATCTTTGTCCTTGCGGATCAGATCGCCGGTGACAAGCCAGCCGTCGCGGAAGGCCTTGGCGGTATCGTCCGGCCGGTTCCAATAGCCTTTGGTGATCGACGGGCCGCGCACCACCATCTCGCCGAACTCGCCCACCGGCACTTCGCGCATATCTTCGTCGACCGCGCTGACGCGAAACATCGGCGCTTCGGTGCCGAGCGAACTCATGCGGTCCGGCTTCGCAGCGCTCAACAACGCCGTGTCGGTTTCCGACGGCGTCATGTAGGTGACGTAGCCGCCCGTCTCGGTCGAGCCGTAGGAATTGGCGAAGCCGCCCTTGAAGGTCGGGTTCGCCTTGATGCGCAGCATGCCGGGCCGCGAATCCCCGGTGGCGCTCGTGCCGGTCAGGATACGCAACGACGTGAGGTCCGCATCCGCCAACGCGGGATGTTCGACGAACTGATCGAACAGCGACAACAAAGCGAAAGAAATCGACACACGTTCGCGCGCGATGGTGTCCAGCAGATCGGCCACATCGAATTTCGGCCGCAGCACGGTGGGTATTCCCGCCGTCACATGCGTCGTCAACATGTGGATGCCGAGCCCGGCCGACAGCGGCATGCCGATGCCGGCAATATCGGTGGCGAGATGCGGCACCTTAGCGAGATAGACCAGAACGTTGGTCAGATACCCCCGATGCGTCCGCATGCAGCCCTTGGGAAAGCCCGTCGTGCCGGTCGTGTATTTGACCGCGAACACATCGTCGGAATCGATCGGCACGTTCGGCGCTTCGGCCGATGCCTGCGCCAGCAGCTTTTCATACGGCAGGAACGCATCACTGCCGATGCTGACGATCGCCTCGACGCTGCGCAACTGCCCCTGGATCTCGCCAACAACCGGTGCGGCCTCGGGCCCGACCACCAGGACCTTGGCTGCCAAGTCGTTGACGATATAGTCGATCTCGCGCCCGACGCTACGCGGCAGGATGCCGGCCGAGATGGCGCCGGTCTTGGCGATGCCGAAATAGAGCTCGACCAGCTCGATGCTGTTGGCGACGATATAGGTGACGCGATCGCCGGGCCGTATGCCGAGTTTGATCAGCGCGTTGGCGACACGGTTGGAGCGTTCGTCGAGCCGGCGCCAACTCGGGCGCTGATCTTCGAACACGAGCGCGGTGCTATCAGGAATGCGGCGAGCGTTATTGGTGACCAGATCGCCGATGAGCATTGCTGGTTATTCGGCTGGTGTGCCGATCGGACGCGCGGCACGCGCTTGCGTCGCCTGCAGCTCTTCTTCGAGTGCTTCGGCGCGTTCCTCGGCAAAGGTCATCAATTTCGAGATCGCGGTATCGAGCTTCGCCAATTCGTCGGCATCGAGATGCTTCAGCATGTCGACCTGCAAATCGCGCGCCTTGTGGATATGCGCGGTGTAATAGTCCTTGCCCTTATCGGTGATGCGAAATTCCGCCGAACGGCGATCGACCGGATCGATAGTGCGCCCGGCATAGGCGTGCTTCACCAGTTTGGTCATGGCGCGGCTGACCTGTGCCTTGTCCAGGCACATCTCCTTGGCGACCGCGCGCACCGTGGTGGCGGCGCCGTCATACAGCAGCCCGAGAATGCGGTTTTCGGTGAGCGCCAGGACCGACGCCTTGATCATGCGCGCTTCGGTCGTGCGGTCGAGGACGCGCGACAGCACGCTCAGGCGATACGAGACGAAATCGCGGACCGAGCGAATGGGGGCTCCTGTGGCACGCCGATCCGATAAGGCGGCGGCGGTCGGCTTGGATATGGGCACAGGGCTCTCCTTAAGCGGGGGGCGGATGGTACCCCGCGATCGTTGATAAAGGCAATATAGTCCAGTATTTAGAGGCTAATCCAACGCTCATAAAAGGGAGGAAAACACGGATGGCGGAGCCCCGCAGCAAAGTCGTCTCGCTCGACGAGGCGGGCCGCATGATCGCCCAGCACAAGGTAATTTCCCTGGCCGGGTCGCATTCCGTGAATTCGCCGATGGCGCTGATCCGGGCCGCCATCCGCAACGGCGCCACGGGCCTGACCATCATCCCGCCGGTCACCACCGCCATCGCCGCCGATCTGATGATCGCCGCGGGCTGCGTCGATACCTTCTATCTGTCCTATATCGGGTTCGAGACCCTGGGCTTCGCGCCCGGCTTCCGCGCCGCGGTCGAAAGCGGCAAGTTGAAGGTGATCGAGGGCGATGAGCCGTTCGTGCTGCTCGGCACCCGCGCGGCCGCCGGCGGCTGGCCGTTCATCCCGGTGCCGGCCGGCGTCTATGACGGCACGGACTTGCCGCGCCTCAATCCGCTGCTGAAAAAGATCAAGGATCCGCACACAGGCGCAGACTGCTACGCGATCCCGGCACTGCATGCCGATTGCTGCATCCTGCATGCGCAGGAATGCGACGAACTCGGCAATGCGCAATTCTGGGGCGGCAATAATCAGGAACCCGACAAGGCGGCCGCCGCCAAAACCGTGATCATCTCGACCGAACGCATCGTCAGCATCGATCACACGCGCAAGCATGTCGATCGCGTCACCTTGCCGGGGCACAAGGTCGCCGCCGTCGTGCATGCGCCATACGGTGCGCATCCGACCGCATCGCCCGGCGTCTATGGCGCGGACGAGCCGCACCTCAAAATCTATTTCGATGCCGTGCGCAAAGGCGAAACCAAGTCCTATCTCGATCGCTTCGTGGCACCCAAGACCCAGGCCGAATATCTCGATCAGGTCGGGCTCGAGACCCTCTTCGCCCTGCAGGAGAACGCGTGATGGCCGAAGCAGCGAAATCCGCCAGCAACGATTATTCGATTCCCGAACTGATGACGGTTGCCATGGCGCGCGTGCTGGGCGAGCGCGAGGACGGCAAGCTGGGCGGCGTCGGCGCCGCTGCCGTGGTGCCGATGGCGGCCGCACGTCTGGCCGCGCTCACGACCGCGCCGAATCTGTGGTGGTTCTGCGGCGGCGCCTCGGGCCTCAACCCGACGTTCGATCGTTTGCCGAAATCGTCAGCCGATCCACGCGCCGCACTCGGCTCGACCGGCAAGAAGAACATGCTCGACGTCGTCGACATGGGCATCACCGGCGGCTGGGACTGGGGCTTCAACGGCGGCCTGCAGATCGACATGTATGGCAACATCAACATGATCGGCATCGGCACCTATCCACAGCTCAAGGTGCGCGGCCCCGGTACCGTCGGCACGATCTGGACCGGCACCTTGCGCCGTCCATACCTTTACACCATGCATCACGCGAGCCGCGTGCTGGTCGAAAAATGCGACTACATCTCGGGTCCCGGCTATATCAGCGGCGGCACGTCACGCTGGGACAAAGTGCAGAACACCACCGACGGGCCGCAGCTGCTGTTCTCGCCGATGGCGATTTTGGATTTCGATCCCGACAGCAAGCGCATGCGCCTGAAATCGGTGCATCCCGGCTATAGCGCGGACGATGTGCAGAAGAACACCGGCTTCGAGCTGGTCATGCCAGCGAGCGTGCCCATGACCGCAGCGCCGACGGCGGAGGAATTGTTCGTCTTGCGCCGTCATGTCGACCGCGACGGCGTGCTCAAGAACGTTCGCGCGACAATCGGCTGATTGGCGGCTGAAGGCGCGCGGAAATCCGCCGAAAACGGGCGATTCCGCAGCCGACCCAAGATTTCCGCATCGGAAAAATTCTGCGGCGCAAAAATTACTAACAACGACTAAGCTACTGATTTAGCTTGGAAAAAACCTGATGCCGGGTGCTTGCGCCCTGGGCTATGACCCATTAATAACCATAACAACAATCTTGGGATAGCTACAGGAGGACGGCCAACAGGGGTCGGAAATGAACATGAATGACATGAAGTCTATCCTCAGCGAAATCGAAGCCTTCTGCCGCAAGCACGACCTGGCCGAAACGACGTTCGGCAAGCAGGCCGTCAACGACGGCAAGTTCGTCGCCCGCTTGCGCGCGGGTAAAAGCGTAACCTTGCGCACACTCGAACGCGTGCGCGCCTATATGGAAAGTCAGGGGGGTGTTCCAAACGTGAAGGACGCGAAGCAACAACCGAAGGCCCAGGGGGCAAAAGTTCCGGCGAAGACCGATGCGCCGAAGGACGGCGAAGAACAGACCGCGTTCCGGTTCTACGACAACCGCCAGAAATATCTGATGTTCGTGAACACCTGCTCGGAGAAGTGGGTGGTCGCCGAACGCGTGGGCATGGAGCTCGCACATCTGAAGCCGACACCGCCGGCGCTGCGCGTGTTCGACGCCGGCATGGGCGACGGCAGCGTGCTGACCCGCGTGATGCGCGACATGCACAACCGCTTCCCGCACATTCCCTTCCTGATCACCGCGAAGGAAATCAGCCTCGAAGACGTGCGCCTCGGCCTCGAAAAGATGTCCGACCGTTTCTTCGAACATCCGGCGACGATCCTGATCGTCACCAACCTGTATTACGCCGAAGCACCGAAGCTGATGCCGAAATCGATCTCGGCCGCCGCCTCGCTCAACTGGGCCGAGGTGCCGTTGAAGGGTTCGACGAGCCACGAATTCGACGAGCAGATCAAAGGCCTGCAGAACATCCTGGCCAACGGCTGGCAGGTGAAGTCGTCGGAAAAGACCGGCAACCCGCTGTATGTCCGCCCGTCCGTCCTGGTGCTCTATCGTGAGGACCACAAGTTCATGCTGGATCAGATGATCCCGCGCCCCGGCCATTTCGACGGCCAGTACGATCTCGCCATCGCCTCGCAGCCGTATCGCGCCGCGATGAGCGCCAAGTTCAAGGCCGAGAAGGTTCTGGCACCGATCGCCAAATCGATCGCGCCGGGCGGCCGCATGCTGGTGCTGCATTCCTACGGCAACGATCCGGGCCTCGAACTCGTCCAGAAGATCTGGCCGGGCCACGATCCGTTCAAGGTGACGCGCCACGACCTGATCAAGGAGCTGAAGGACCAGTTGGGCCGCAGCGACCGCGACATCCGCTATCAGGCCTATGCCGACAATCGCTCGCTGTTCCGCTATCAGATGCACACCCTGCCGGGTGAGGTCGAGCAGACCGCGAGCATCGGCACATCGACCCTGTTCGCCGCCTGGAACGCGGCGGTCTATGTCGCCCAGGTCGAAGATCAGTTGATCACCGATGCGATGCAGAACGGCGATTACCTGGATGCGACGGCCGAAGTGCTGAAGCGTCACAAGGGCCTGTGGTTCTACGACGAATCCTTTGTCATCACGCGTACCAAGCGGTAAGCGTAGCCAGCAAAGCATACGTCCAGGGAGCCTACGATGACCCAAAGCCGTCTCGCCCAGACCCTCGCCGCCGGCCACTTTGCCGTCACGGCCGAAATCACGCCGCCGCTGTCCGTGAGCCCCGCCAAGGTACTCGCGGAGGCCGCGCCGCTGAAGGGTATGGTCGACGGGATCAACACCACCGACTCGGCATCGGCGCGCGTCGCCATGTCTAGCTTCACGGCGGCGGCGATCCTGGCAAAGGAAGGCTTCGATCCGATCGTGCAGATGACCTGCCGCGACCGCAATCGCATCGCGCTGCAATCGGATCTGTTGGGCTTCAATCATTTCAACATCCGCAACGTTCTCGTGCTGACCGGCGACGATCCGAAGGTCGGCGACCAGCCCGAGACGAAAGCGGTGTTCGATCTGAAATCGAACGACCTGATCACCACCATCGTCGGCATCCGCGACAAGCATAAGCTGCCGTCGGACCGCGACGTCGACGGCGATCTCGACATGTTCATCGGCGCCGCCGATATGCCGATCGACCCGCCGGCCGATTGGAAACCCGCGAGCTTGATGAGCAAGATCGCGGTCGGCGCGCAATTCGCGCAGACCCAGTTCTGCATGGATATCGATATCGCCAAACGCTACTTCAAGGTGCTGGCCGATCACGGCATCACCGAGAAGCTGAAGATCCTGCTGGGCGTCGTGCCGCCGGCGTCGGGCAAGTCCGCGCGCTGGATCAAGGAAAACCTGTACGGCGCGATCATCCCCGACGCCATGATCGCCCGCATCGAAGGTGCGGCCGACCAGCGCGCCGAAGGCCGCAAGGTCTGCGCCGAGTTCATCCAACAGCTCGCCGCCGAAGTGCCGGGCGTCGCAGGCGTGCACATCATGGCGCCGATGAACGTCAAGAGCATCCCCGAGGTCATCGAGCTTTCGGGCGTCCTCAAGACGCGGAAATAGTCTCTCCTTCTCCATAAGTTTCCCTGTGCGCGCGGATCGACAAGACGGTGAGCCAAAGATTTAGTTGTCTTGGCTCCGCAACGATCCGCGCGCCACTCTCCTCTTGCCCCATCCCGTGTGCCCCCTCATTCTTGGATAAAGAAGTTCGGGGAGACACATGAAAGCCATACGCATCCATCAGAACGGCGGGCCCGAAGTCCTCAAATGGGAGGACCATCAACTGCCGCCGCTGAAAGCCGGCGAAGCGCGCATCAAGCATAGCGCGATCTCGCTCAACTTCTCCGACATCAATGTGCGGCGCGGCGGCTTCTACATCGCCAACCCGCTGCAGTTCCCGGTCGTCCTCGGCAACGAGGGCGCGGGCGTGGTGGCCGAGATCGCACCGGACGTCACCAACGTGAAAGTCGGTGATCGCGTCGCCTATGTCGGCTCGGGCGGGCCGTTTTACGAAAACACCGGCTCCTACGCCGAGGAACGCAATCTGCCGGCGCGCGTGCTGGTGAAATTGCCGGACGGCATTTCCGAACAGGTCGCCGCCGCCATCATGCTCAAGGGCCTGACCGCCAGCATGGTGATCAACCGCGTCTACAAGCCGAAGAAGGGCGACAAGGTGTTGATACATGCCGCTGCATCGGGCGTCGGCCTGTTGTTGGTCCAATGGTGCAAACATCTCGGCGCCACCGTGCTCGGCACCGTCGGCTCGCAGGACAAAGCCTGGCTCGTCGCCGCCAACGGCTGCGATCATCCGATCCTGTATCGCGAAACCGACTTCGTCGCCGAAGTGAAGAAGATCGTACCGGGCGGCGTGCATGCCGTGCTCGACGGCGTCGGCAAGGATACGTTCCTGCCCTCACTCGACGTGATGCGGCCGTTCGCCACCATCTGCAATTACGGCAACGCGTCCGGCCACCCCGACCCGCTCGATCTGCTGCTGCTCGCCAAGAAAGGTTCGCTGCTGGTCAGCCGGCCGGCGTTTTCAACTCACATCGCCGATCCCACCGACTACAAGGTGGCGTGCGACGAGATGTTCCAGCTCGTCATCAGCGGCGCGATCAAGGTCGATCTGTCCAAGACCTACGCACTCAAAGATGTCGCCCAAGCGCATCGCGATCTGGAAGACCGCAAGACGATGGGCTCAGTCGTGCTGATTCCTTAGTCCTTGAACAACGCCTTGATGCGCGGATCGTTGTGCACCTTGGCGAGGCGGCGTTCTTCGGTGATGGCGATGCGGACCTCATCGAGCAGGTTCGCGGCCACGACGATTTCGGCGATGCCCTTCTCGCATTCGGCTTCGTTGCCCCACATGGTCAGCTCGCGCCCGTAGGCCAGCCTGATCCAGGCGGCCCAACGCGCCGTTTCGGTCGAACGTTCGAGCAAGGCGCCTGCTTCGCGCAGTTTGTCGCGCAACGAACCGGGCGACAGCTTCGATCCCTTGCGCGGCACCAGCGCCTTGGCGTCGAGGGCCGCGATCTGCTTGTCGGTCATACGATCGCCATCGATCTCGTGCCAGACCTCGAGCGCCAGCGAGCGCGCGTGATACCAATCGAGTACCGGCACGAAACGATCGAAATCCTTCGCTTCGAGATAGCAGCGTTGTTCTTCGTTGAATTCCATGCGCGAGCGATGCACATGCGCCTTAACAACGACGATGCCGGGATCGCGCTGATCGCCCTGCTCGAGATACGTGATGATTTCGAGCGGCACGCGATAGGCCTCGGCGAGGCGTTGCGGCTGCGTGCGCGCCGATTTCGCCAGACGCGCGAATTCAAACAGCAGCACCGAACGGATGCATTCCTCGGCCAGCCACACATTGGTGGGGTTCAGCCGGTGCGCATTGAGCAGAAGATCGATCTCGTCCGCTTCGGGGACCCGCAGCAGGAACGGCTGGCGCCCATGCGACACTTCCTGCGTCCAGTTCACGGGCAGGAAATGATGCTTCACCTCAAACGCGCGGATCGGGCGCGAGAAGCCCTTGGCCGACATCGAATGCGGCTCGCCGAAGATATAGGTCTTTTCGTCGGCGAGGCGATTGAGCAGGCCTTGGGCGGTTTCGGAGACGAAGATGTGCGTCGTCTCGCCGTCGCGCGATTGCGCCTCGACGCGCTTGGCGAGATTGATCGTGTAGCCCTCGGGCCGGCGACGCACTTCGCCGTCCTCCACCGAGTCGGCGAGATAGATCTGGCCGACATGGATGCCGATGGCGAGATCGACCGGCACGATGCCGTTGCGGATCGAGCGGCGGTTGATGTCGGAATAGAGCCAGCGGCGTTTCAGCTCGAGCGCGATCTGGATGTAATCGTCGATGAACAGCGCCATCTGCTCGACCGGCATCTTGGGATAGATCATCAAGATGCCTTCGTCGCCGCGCGCCGAGAACAGACGATCCTCGGCAGCCACCGCCGACAGGGTGGTTTCGAAATGGTCGCGACAGATGCGCGCGAACAGGCGCTGGAATTCCAGCACGAAATCCTTGTAGGCGGCCGGGCTCAGATAGTTGGAGACCTCGGAGGCGCCGACGATGTCGACGAACATGATGACGCTTTCGCGCAGATTGTCGTCCGACTCGAAGGCGAGGCCGCGCCGGTCGATGGGTGCCCTGCGGTCGAACCGGATACCGCGACGGTCCTGCGCCTTGGCGCGGCGATCGGCGGCGCGCTTGTCGCTGCCCCCGCCGTTCGCGTCTTTACGCGTGCTTTTGGATTTCGACGCTATAATACGATCAGTTCCCCCGAACCCGCTTGAGCGCGCACCATATAAACTGCCGCCCCGCCGGTACAGCCTGGGACATACCGTAAGACGCATCGTAGCGATGCGGGGTGCTCGCGTTTGACGCGTGGCCGGAGGCCGAAAACATCGTCGCCGCGAGATCGACATTTATCGACAAAAATAGGCTGAACTCGACATTTGATGTCGATTTCTGTCGAGCCCCTGTCGACCGGCTGTCGATTGCCGACCTATCGCCCGCCTCTTGCCGGATCGGCTTTGTCGCGGCCCGAGCCGGATTTGACTATTCTTAAGCCTACATATGTAGGCGAATTTAGCACCGATAAACTATAATGATAACAATATCTTATTTAGATATTCTGCACCATGACTACAATCGCAGGCGATTATCTTAACGCGCCACGTTAACTCCTCAGACCCGTTGAAGGCGCAACCACGATTGCAGTTATAGCAAAACAGCCGTCAGAAATCCAGAATTAAATTCTAATTCTAGAATCGCGGGCTGCGCCACCCGTTGCGCCCGCCGCCGCGCACGCCGTCCAGGGTGCAACGCTCGCAGATCGTCTGGCCGTTGCCGGTCGGCACGAATTCCTCGTGGCAGACGAAGCAGATCTGGCTTTCGCGGCGTTCGGCCGTACGCCGATCCGGTCCGCGCGAACGGAGCTGGGCGGGACCCGGTGCGGCCCCCCGCCCGACGCCCTTCTTTTCGATCATGCGGTCGAGTTCGTCTTTGCGCGCCTCGCGGCGGCGTTCGAGGATGCGGCGGCGCGCCTGGCGCCGCTCGTCTCCGGACCAATCGTCGGATGGGGGCATGATGACTTACTTCCAATCACTGTGGACGCACCGCGCCCACCCCAAGAACGACCCTTATAACGTGGCGGGCCTTGGGGAGAAATCTAGCGCGTCGAACGCGTCCGCGAAATGACCGGAATCACGCAACCAGTCCGCGAGGCTATATAAGGAGTTCCTATTCCTTGTAGTCGGTCCAGGCCCAGTCGCCGACGCGGATTTCACCGGCGCTCAACGGGTTCTTCAGGATCTTCACATCCTGCGTATGCGCCCACACCATCGGCAGTTCGGTGAGCGGCAGCACATAGGCCTTGGTATTGATGACATCCAAGGCCGGGGCATAGATCTTGGCGCGCTTGGCCAGGTCGAATTCGGTCAATGCACCCTTGAACGCATCGGCGATGATCTTGTCATCGGCATAATCGCGGCTGTCGTTGAAGAACCAGTTGAGCAGGTTCTTTACGTCCGGCTCGATGATGGTCGGGTAATAGTTGATGAAGGCAGTCAGCTCGCCGTCGTCGCGCTTCTTGGTATAGGTGACGGCCTGGAGCGGCTGCACGCTGGCGCGGATGCCGACCTTGCGCACCTCACCCGCGATCGCCTGGGCGATATAGGCGACCGGCTGGCTGGCATACAGCACGAGATCGACGCCGTCTGAATGACCGGCTTCGGCGACCAGGCGCTTGGCCTCGGCCGGGTTGTAGGCATAGACGTTGGTCGTGGGCGCGCAACCGGTCGTGTCCTTGAAGCAGATGGCCTTAGGCAGTTCGGCGATTTCGCCGCCCGGCACGATGTTGCGCACCAGGTTCTCGCGGTCGATCGCCATGATGAAGGCCTTGCGCAGGCGTTCGTCCTTGAACGCCTTGTTCTCCGAACGCCCCGCCGCATCGAGCGTGACATACAAAAGGTTGGCGCTGACCGTCGGCGTCACCTTCAGGTTGGGCACCTTGGCCAGCTCGGCCGCGTCATCGCCGGTGATGTTACGCAACAGATCGATGCCGCCGGTCAGCAGCTGCGCCTGCTGGGTCTGGCGATCCGCGATGGGCAGGCCTTGGACGAATTTCACGGGGGCGCGGTAATAGCCCTTGCCAGCGACTAGGCCATCGAAACGCTCGACCTGGATGCCCTTGTTACGATCGACATAATTGATCTTGTAGGGCCCCGTGGCGACGGGGGCGACGCGGCCATAATCGGCCTTGGTTTCCAGCCCAGCCAGCACCTTGCCGTCGAGGATCTTGAAGCGATAGGCCAGCGCGGACAGATCGAAGGCGAACGGCTCTTTCGCATGGATGCGGATCTTGTAGGGGCCGATTTTTTCGGCGCGCGCCCAATCGTAGTTCTGCTTGGAGCGCAGCTGCGTCTTGGGATCGGTGATGTAATCCACCGTCGCGATCACGTCGTCGGCGGTGAACTTGTTACCGTTGTGGAAGGTGACGTCGTCGCGCAGTTCGAATTCGAGGGTCGTGTTGTCGATGCGCACCCACGATCTCGCCAAGGTCGGCACGAAGCGCTGCTTGTGCTCGTCGAAATCGATCAGCGGCTGATAGATGGTGCGGAAGAACTGCCCGTTCTCGTCGACCAGGAAATGATAAGGATCGACCACGCTGAACATATTGATGATCGACATGCGGATCGTATCGGCGGATTTTTGCGCGTGCGCCGGTGCGATCATCGACACTGCGGCAAGCGACGCCCACAGGGCGGTGCGAATGATATGCATATTGGTCATCCCAAGTGAAAGCTCCGGCCGGCGGATCTTGGCGTCCGCGCGCGTGGTCGTTGGGGGTTAAGCGCGCCATCTTGGGGTGTCAATTGCCGCCGGGCTTCGGGGTACATTTCCGCCTATCCGGAAATCGTCGCCGCCCCTGGCGCAGGCTTGAAGGCAGGCGGCATGGTTGCCGACGCATAACATCGGGGGAAAACATGAGCGACGGCACGGACCTGTTACGCGACCTGGTCGCCGGCAATCGCATCCTAGCGCACGAGAACATCGTCGACTCGCTGGGCCATATCAGCGTGCGTCATCCGAGCGATTCCACGCGCTATTACCTATCGTGCGCGCGCAGCCCGGCCCTGGTCGAGCCGGACGACATCATGGAATTCACCCTCGACAACGCGCCGGTGCGGGACGACGGGCGCGCGATGTATATCGAGCGGCCGATCCACGGCGCGATCTACGCTGCCAGGCCCGACGTGATGAGCATCGTGCATAATCATTGCCTGCAGATCATGCCCTTTGCCGTCACCAAGACGCCGCTGCGCCCGATCATGGCCGGGGCGCGCGCCATGGGCGGCGCGATCGGGGTGTGGGACATCCAGGATAAATTCGGCGATACCGACTTGCTGGTGACCACCAACGATCAAGGCGCGGACCTCGCCGGGGGTCTTGGCGGCGCCAAGGCGATCATGATGCGTGGGCATGGCTGCGTCATGACCGGCGGCACGATCCAACAGGCGGTAAATGGGGCCATCGCCATGCGCGACACCGCAGCGACGATCCTGGCCGCCACGATGCTCGGCGGCACCATCACGTATCTGACCGAGGGCGAGCTACAGCGCCCGGTTGGCAACCGTGGCGCAGGCCAAGGGGCGCGGCGCGGGCCCGACCGCACCTGGGAATATCTCTGCCATCGGGCCGGCGTCAGTATCTAATTCTATAGCAAAAACTTATAGCGCGATCAGCAACGGCTAATAATCTGATTTAACACCACATCCCCCGCCCGATACGGTGCCCCCAATTTCAAACGTGCCATTTATCAGAGGTCACATGACGCAGAAGCTATTTTCCGCCACCGCCGCGCTGCTCGCGGCCGGCATCGTATTCAACGCCGCGACGGCGCGCGCCGCCGATGCGGTCGCCGATTTCTATAAGGGCAAAACGGTCACCATCTATGTCGGCCTGGCGGCCGGTGGGCTCTATTCCAACTTCGCGCAAATCCTGTCGCGCCATATCAACCGACATATCCCGGGCAATCCCAATGTGATCGTGCAGCATCAACCGGGTGCCGGCGGCATGATTGCAACCAACGCCGTCTACAACACCTTGCCGAAAGACGGCACGGTGCTGATCGGCCTCAACGGCGGCATGACCAAACGCGTCGTGCTGGGCGAACCCTCCGCGCGCTTCGATCCGCGCCAGTGGAACTGGCTGGGCGGCTGGAACGAGACGGTCAACGATTGCACGGTGTGGAGCAACGCGCCGGCGACGACGCTCGAGCAGGCCAAGACGACCGAAGTGATCATCGGCGCCAACGATACCGGCAACGCGACCTACACGACGCCGATGACAATCAACTATTTCCTCGGCACGAAATTCAAGGTCGTGCCCGGCTATGGCGGCGGTGCGCAGGTGCGTCTCGCCATGGAGCGCGGCGAAGTGCACGGCTTCTGCGGCCAGTTCGAAGGCTGGAAAAGCGTGAAGCCGGAATGGCTCAAGGAAGGCCGCCTCGCGCATCTGGTGCAGCTCGCCTCCAAACGTTCGGCCGATATGCCGAACACGCCGCTGCTCAGCGAATTCGCGCGCAACGACGAAGAAGCGCGCATCTTCGAATTCATTCAATCCGGTCTCGACGACCGCGCGATGGTGGTGGCACCCGGCGTACCGGCCGATCGCGTGGCGGCGCTGCGCAAGGCCTATATGGATACGCTCGCCGACAAGGAATTCCTGGCTGAAGCCAACGGTCAGCAATTCGAGATCAATCCGGTGACCGCGGACGAGCTTAAGGCCTTCGTCGAACGGATCTATACCCTGAGCCCCGACTCGATCGCCAAAATCCGCAAGGCGCAAGGGGTCGACTAAAAACAGTATCGGAAAATTTAGAACTTTGCCGTCATCGCCGGGCTTGACCCGGCGATCCACGAAAGCGCGATAGCGCGAAAAGACTCTTGTCGGCGCAGACGCGCCTACCGTGGATGCCCGGGTCTCCGCCCGGGCATGACGGCTCTACTAGAATTACCGCTGTGCCGAAACTACGCGCTGGCGCGGAATGGGATCTTCTTGCGATTGGCGTTGAGCTGATCGGTCGCGATCTCGGCGACATCCCAATGCTCGATCTCGCCCTTGTTGCCGCCCCAGCCCGGATCGACCTTGGTCGTATATTCGATGCAGAGCCCATCGGGGCCGCAGAAATAAGCGTAGACGTCTTCGCCGTCGCCATGTTGGCTGACGCCCCAGCCCATGTGATAGCCATTGGCGTTCATGCGCGTCACGCCGCGCACCACCGAATTCACTTCCGGCATCAGGAAGGCGACGTGATCCAAGGTCGAGCCGTCACCGCCGAAGAAGGCGATGTTGTGGTGATCGCTGTTGCAACGGATGAAGACGTTGCGCGGCGTCTGGTTGCGAACCTCGAAGCCCAGAACGTCGCAATAGAATTTGCCGATTGCCTTGAAGTCCGGCGAGATCAGCACGACATGGCCGATGCGCACCGGCTTATCGAGCTGCTCGGCGGTATCCCGGTGGCGCACATCTTCGGCGACGATCCGCACGCGGCGCCCGTCCGGATCGACAAAGGTGAAACCGTACCCGCCGCCAACCTGATCGACCGAGCCTGGTTGCGTCGCCTCGCAACCCGCCCCCGTGACGGCGCGATGGGATTCATCCACACCGGCGCGATCGGGCGAGGATAGACTCAGCTCGATCATCTCCGTGGCCGGGCGTTGGTGCAGCGACACGATGTGGCTGTAACTGCCGGTGCCGCGCAGATAGATGTCGTCGCCGGATTGGCCGGCCACACCCAGGCCCCAGATTTCGGAAAAGAACTTCGCCGTTTTATGCGGATCGGCCACGCCGAAACTCACGCTGCGAATGCCATCGACCTTGCTGCTCATCTTTTCTTCTCCCTTATGCGCTTTTTTTCTGTTCCGGATCTTCGGCCATCTGCGCATCGTAGGCGGCGCGCAACTTCAAGGCATCGGACGCCAGGAAATAACCGCCGCGCGCCCCGGCATAGACGGTACCGCTATTGGCGGGCGGTGTCTCGCCCTTCGCCAACCCGGTGGCGGCCGCGAACAGGCGGCGGCGCGTCATCGTGATCATGCGGTCGCTTGGGGCCAAATGTTCGAACTCGCGATCGGTGATCGCCCCCATGCTTTCGGTGACCGCCTGATCTTCCGGCGCAATGCCAGGCAGGCCGGAATAGCTGCCGTTGCGCTGCCACTGGCGATCGATCAGGTAATCGTTCTGCGCTGTCGTCATTGGCTTCCAGCGGCCGTACCAATCGGTGGTGCGCGGCTGCACTTGATCCAGGTTCTGCACCGCGCCGGTGCTGACCGGGCGGCCGGACTTGATCAGCACGCGCATCGCCATGGTGTGGGTGTCGTCCATCGGGACCCATGCGCGCGCATAGTAGTGATTGCCGAACTTGCCAGACGGCGTGATCGTCCAGAACGGATAGAGGAAGTGCGCCACGCGCCAATAGATCTGGTTCGGCCCGCCCGGACGGTAAGCGCCGTACATCACGCCCCAATCGGTCTCGACGATTTCGTATTCGGGCGAGCGGTTGAGCGCGCCGTAACGACGCGGATCGTCCGCGGCGAAGGCGCGTTCGGTGCGCGCGCCGCCATGCAGGAAGTCGGTGTGCGAGGTGTCGATGTCGCCTTCGAGCGCCTGTAGCCAATTGCATTCGCGCTGCGAGAAATTGAACTCCATCGCGTCGGCCGGCAGCATCAGGGCTTCGATCTCGGGCAGGCCCGGGATGCCATCGGGCATTTTCGCCTGATCGCCCATATAGACCCAGATGACGCCGTTGCGTTCGGCCGTCTTATAGGCCTTGGCATGGACCTTGTGCTTGAAGTCCTGATGCGGCGGCACGTTCGCCATGTCGGTGCAATTGCCGTCCGCATCGAACTTCCAGCCGTGATAGACGCAACGGATACCGCCTTCCTCGTTACGTCCGAAAAAGAGCGAGGCGCAGCGATGCGGGCAGCGATGATCCATCACGCCGACGCGGCCGTTGGTATCGCGGAACGCGATCAGCTGCTCGCCCAGTAGCATCAGGCGCATGGGATCGCCGTCGGCCGTCAGCTCGCTGGACAGTGCCGCCGGCAACCAATAGCGCCGCATCAGTTCGCCCATCGGTGTACCTGGGCCGACCTGGGTCAGGATCTCGTTATCGCGTGTCGATGCCATGACTGCGCCTCTACTCTCGGAGTTACGGTTTCTTCTCTTGGGCTTCTTCGGCGATGTGCTTCTTGAGATGCGCCACCAGCTCGGGCTTCAGATGTCCCAGGGTGTCGATCACCTTGGAGGCCGAGGCGAGCGGCACTTCCTTGATCACGTAGCCGAAGCGCTTTTGCGTATCGGCCTGGAATTCCGGGTCCTGCAACATGCCCGACCAGCCTTTACGCAGAGCCTCCAACGCGCGCTTGTCCATATTGGGTGGACCGGCGAAGAACCCGGTGAAGACCGAGTTGATCTTGATCACGAGATCGAAGGCATCCCATTCGATGCCGGACGGCTCCTTGCCAAACGCCTCTTTGTAGACCTCGACGATGGTCGGCACTTCCGGGATCATATCGTTGCGCACGTAATTGCCGTTGGCGTCCTGATCGGGGATCGCCCACAGCACCTTGGCAAGACCCGGCTTCACCAGCATGTCTTCGTCGACCGAGCGGAAACCGGTCGTCGAATCGACGATGATGTCACCTTCCTTTTGCGTCAGCGCCTGGCGCGTATCGGCGACGCCGCGATAGCCGAGCGTGTAATTGTACGGCAGCTTGAAGACCTCGAGCGACATGCGGCCCAGCAGATCGAACGTGTTGGTCGGGCCCTGGCCGGGGAAATGAAGCTTGCGCGCCTTCACGATGTCGGCGGATTTGGTCAGGCCGCCCGGCACGATGTCGGGATTGGCGAGCAACAGGAAGCCGCCACTTTTACCGGCGCCGATGATCGAGAAATCCTGGTATTTGAAGCGCACGGCCGGATCGTCGACGATCTGGCTGACCGCGAACCACGAGCCGTAAAAGATGTTTTCGCCGTCGCCCTTGGCATTGAAGACATGATTGTGCGCGGTGAAGGTGTTGGCGCCTGGCATGTTCTGCACGATGATCGTCGGATTGCCCGGCGTATGCTTCTTCAAATAGGGCGCCATGGTGCGCGCGGCCAGATCGATCGGGCCGCCCGGGGCAAAGCCCAGAATCATGTTGATCTTTTTATTGTCGAAATAGTCCTGCGCGTGGGCTGGTGCGTGCGCGGCAATCGCCAGGAATGCGGCGACAAAAACGCCACGGTAAAAGGTCTTGGTCTGCATCGGCCTTACCCTGTCTTGGTTTATAAGTAGATTTATAATGGGCCGACCATAACCGGACCGCTTTTAGGGTCAATTGAAACTCCCCCCTCGACCTCATTTCCGAAATGGCGGAAATTCCCAAGCGATCAGGAGGATACAGCGTGGCCAAGGCAGACCAGACGAAAGCGGCGGGGGTCACGTCCGTGCTGCGCGCGTTCGAGCTGCTGGAGCATTTCCGCACCGTGCGCCGGCCGCAATCGCTCAAGGACCTGGTCGAGGCGTTCGGTTATCCGTCGTCGAGCATCGCCGATCTCCTCAAGACCCTGTCGGGTTCGGGCTATATCGCCTTCGATAATTCGTCGCGCACCTATTTCCCGACGACGCGGCTGAGCGAGCTGGGCGATTGGGTGACCAGCAAGGTCGTCATGCAGGGGCCGCCCTTCGCGACGATGAAGACCTTGCGCCGCCTGACCGGCGAGACGGTGTTGCTCGGCACACCCAACGATCTCGAGATTCTCTACCTCGCCGTGTTCGAGGCAACGCAGCCGATCCAATATGTGATGAGCGGACGGCGCGCGCACCGCGCCATCGTGCAATCGTCGGTCGGCACCGCGCTGCTGAGCGCCGAGGACGACGATTTCCTTGAACGCATCTGGCGCCGCTCCATTGCGCGAGGGCTTATCGACCGCAAAACCCTGCCGTTCGAGCAATTGCACAAGCGCATCGCGACGTGTCGCGCCGACGGCTATACGCTCAACCGCGATGCCTCCAATCCGGGCGCCGCGGTCGTCGCGGCGTTTGTCCCCGCACCCTACAACGGCCTGCATCTCGCCATCGGCGTCGGCGGCCCGACCGAGCGCATCCACGCGAAGGCCGACAAGATAGCGAACGTTCTGCGCAAGCAGGTGCAGAAGTTGGCCGACACGTTAATTCACGTCAAATCCAGTGATTAAATGCGGTCACACCACTCAGTGAAATCGCCGTGACCACGTGATGTCATGTGTCTTTTTACCCGTCACCGCATCGTGATGGGTGGAACTCCGGCTTGCGGGATTGGTTCTTATACCGATCACATAAAATGGAGAGAACAAATGAAATTCAAATATGCCTTGATGGCGACAACCGCGGCCGTGCTGCTCACCACCGGCATTGCCAATGCGCAGCAAGCAACCTTGCATGAATTGCGCGACGGCGACACGAAGGTCAGCGCGAGCGCGTTCAACAATGTCGCCGTGAAAGACCTGAACGACTATTCGATCTACGGCTCGGACGGCAAGAAGATCGGCGAGATCGATCGCGTCCTGGCCGACAGCTCGAACAATGCCAAGGCGGTTGCGGTCGATGTCGGCGGCTTCCTCGGCATGGGCACGCACGAGGTTGTCTTCTCCCTCGACAAGCTGTCGAAGGGTAAAGAGGCCAAGCATCTCAACACCGCGATGACCAAGGACCAGATCAAGGCCCTCGCGAAGTGGGAAGATGCGGCCAATGACGCGCGTAAGGCGCCGAGCACCGCAACGGGTGCGGGCGGTCAGCCGGCGACGTCGATCCCGAACCGCTAATCGCGTTTCGGTAATCTGAAGGGAAGCGGCCCGCTGATGCGGGCCGCTTTCTTTTTGTCACAGCCTCGCCAGCTCAAACTCGCGTGAGTTCCGGGAACGTACCCTGGCTGAACGGCGTTTTCCCACCAACTGGAACGTAGTCTGGAAGAAGGAGAAATAAGATGAAATTCAAACAAACTCTGATGGCGACGACCGCGGCCGTGCTTCTTACGGCGGGTAGCGTCGTGGCACAGGAAAGCCCGAGCTCGCGTCCCGATCCGAACCCGCTGGTGCCATCGGTGAATGCGCCGGGCAGCGCTTCGGGCGGCCTGTCGGTTGATAGCAGCGCTGGAGCTGGCGTCTCCGTCGGCAACGGCGTGAGCAGCGATATCAGCGGCGCGCTCAATTCGACCGTTTCGTCGAGTTCTCATCTGCTGTCGTCCGCCTCGCTGAGCGAGATCAAGGACGGCTCGACCATCGTGTCCCAGTTCGACATGAACGTGAAGAAGCTGAAGGGCATGGACATCATCGGCGCCGACGGCAAGAAGATCGGCGAGATCGATAAGGTCTTGGCCGACAGCTCGAACCAACCGAAGGCCGTGACCGTGGATGCCGGCGGTCTGCTGGGT
The DNA here is from genome assembly GCA_947467145.1 of Rhodospirillaceae bacterium. Classification (GTDB taxonomy): domain Bacteria; phylum Pseudomonadota; class Alphaproteobacteria; order Rhodospirillales; family UBA2165; genus CANIGJ01. The sequence continues at coordinate 315,773 of CANIGJ010000001.1, forward strand.
ATCGGCGGACATGAGGTGATCGTGCCGTTCGATCAGCTGCAGAAGAGCACGGACAAGGACTTCAAGGTTTCGATCAGCAAGGAGCAGGTAAAGAACCTTGAGAAGTTCGATGCCAAGGCCTCGGCACGCGGCGATGTCGCCACGGGCGTCGGCGGGCAGTCCTCCACGTCCATTCCGGCTCGCTAATTTAGAAAGCTTAGATTAGCGACGAAAGCGGCCCGTCCCACGCGTGAATTGTGGGCGGGCCGTTTTTCGTGAGTGCCAATATGCGCCGGACGTGACACGCTCTTCGGGCAGGCGACCTTGTGTCGCCTGTACGAAGGCCACTGGCCATTACGATCACGATCGAACAGACGCCACTCCGCTACGAACTCGACGACGCGTTCCGCCGGTTACCCCTGCTGAGTCTCTACCGAATCAACATCGCAGCCCTGCGGCGGCGCCTGCATCATTCGATCCGCGTCGGCACCGACATCGCCAATCTTCACACCACCAATTGTCATGCCTTCGCTTTCGGCATCGGCGGACAACTCGAATATCACGCCCTCGTCGAGATGAATAAGCACGTGCTGACGCCGATCGTGGACGCGGGGTTCACCACCGCCTTGATCGCGGAGCAGGGTCTGCGCGAAATCGGCGATAACTTAGTCGCCATCGGCGATATCGCGATTTATTTCGCGCAGGGCCAAGTGGTGCATAGCGGCATCGTCATATCGCCGGAGCGGCGGATCCGCTCGAAGTGGGGCACCGGCGTGTTGCACGATCACGCGCTGGGCGAAGTTCCCGCATCCTATGGCGACGAGGTGCGCTTTTTCGCCGCTCCCGATCCCACCACGATTTATCCATTGCTGTGGACGTGGGATAAACGCCTCAACTCTCTTTAGAAAGCGCCTTGCCTTCAGCGATGATGGTCTCGCGCAGCCACATATGGCCGCGATCCTGATCGAAGCGGCGATGCCAGACGAGGCAGACATCGTAGGCCGGCACGCGTACCGGCATTTCCAGCAGCACGAGACCGAGCGAGGGTGCGACGCGGCGTGCGAGTTTCTCCGCGACACACGCGATCATGTCCGTGCCCGGCAGCAGATACAGCAGCACCATGAAATGCGGCACAATGACCGCCACCTGGCGTTCCTTACCCAGCTTCGCCAGCGCATCGTCGACGCGGCGCGGCGCATTGACCGACGGGCGCAAGGTGACGTGCGGGTAAGCCAGGAAGTCCTTGAGCGGAATTTTACCCTCACCCTTCGCACCCTTGACCATCGGATGATCCTTGCGCACGACGGCGACGAGCCGTTCGCGGAACACCGGCGTGAAGCGTAATTCTTTCGGCAGATTCTTCGGCGTCATGGCGACGCAGGCTTCGACCTCGCCGGCCTGCACCAATTCGACGCCGGGCCGGATCGAGGTAGACACGACGTCAAGTTCGATGCGCGGCGCACCCGCCGCGATCCGTTGGGTCAGCGTCGGCAGCAGGAACAGCGACGGATCTTCCGCCATGGCGACGCGAAAGGTGCGGGCGTCCTTCGCCGGATCGAAGCGATTGGAGGTATCGAACACGCCGTCGATGGCGGCCAAAACGTTCTGCACCGCGTCGTGCGCCTCAAGGGCGCGCGGCGTCGGGCGCATGCCGGCGGGCGAGCGCACCAGCAATTCATCGGCGAAGAGGTCGCGTAAACGCGACAGGGCGTTGGACATCGCCGGCTGCGACAGGTTCACCGCGCGGGCCGCCCGCGTGACGTTCTTGTGCTCCATCAGCGCATCGAATGCGACGAGCAGATTGAGATCGATGCCTGAGATATTCACCTTGGCCATCAGTCGAGGCTTTTCCCTTCCGCCAAGATCCGGTCGCGCAACCACATATGTCCGCGATCCTGATCGAACCGCCTATGCCAAGCAAGACAGGCATCGTAGGGCTCGCCGCCCGCCGGAATCTCCGCGACGACAAGATCGAGTTCCGTCGCCATGCGGCGCGCCACCCGCTCGGCCACGCCCGCGATCAGATCGGAGCCCGGCACCAGATACGGCGCCACCATGAAATGTGGAATGTTGAACGCGACGCGGCGACGCTCGCCGATTTTGGCCAACGCGTCGTCGATGCGTCCGCGCGACGTCGCCGAAGGGCGAATGGCAATATGGGGATAGGCCAGGAAATCCTTGAGCGCGATCTTGCGCACCGGTCGCCCATCCTTCGACGTAAAGGCCGGATGACCGCGATGGGCGAGCGCCATCGTGCGTTCTTGAAACAACTTCTGGAAGCGCAATTCCTTGGGCGGCGATTTCGGCACAAGTCCGACGCTAGCCTCGGCCGTGCCGTCCAGCACCAATTCGACGCCGGCGAAATGCGCGGTCGACAGCACATCCATGTCGATCCCGGGGGCGGCGGCGAATTGCGGAGCCAGTTTCGGCAGGATGTAATAGGCCGCATCCTCGGCGAAGGCGACGCGGAACCGCCGCGTGTCGCGCGCCGGATCGAACTTCTCCACCTTGCCCAGCACGCCGTCGATCGCCGCCAGCGCATCGCGCACCGCGCCGTGGGCCTCCAAGGCGCGTGGCGTCGGACTCATGCCGGCACCGGCCCGCACCAAAAGCTGATCGGCGAAGAGGTCGCGCAAGCGCGACAGGGCGTTGGACATGGCCGGCTGCGATAGGCCGATGGCGCGCGCCGCGCGTGTGACGTTGCGATGCTCCATCAGCGCATCGAACGCCACCAACAGGTTAAGATCGACCCCCGATACGTTCATGTCGTGCCTGGCATGTGATCCCTGGTATGCCCATGCGGGCATTCTATTCACCGGCTCAATGACCGGTATATGGATTATCCATTTCTCAAATAATGCTCCAGTTGATACCGTTTCGCAATCGGCACCCCCAATTACTTCCGGGGGGCCTCAAAAATTAGGTAACAGGAGAGCGCAATGAGCCGTTTCATCATCCAACCGCATGGCCGCCTGCAAGAGATGATCGCCCACGAGAAGGGCTATTTCACCGACGAAGGGCTCGATTACGAATTCAGCTCGAGCGCCAGCGAAAACGCGACGAAGAAGGTCGGCGCCGACGGCAAGGTCACCGAGATCAAATCCGGCGCCTATCAGTCCTACGAGGCCGGCAAGGGCAACAAGGGCCAGAAGTCGGACGTCTCCTGCGCCTGCCATTGGACGGTGAATAACGCCGCCGCCAACAATATCGGCACCATGTACGGCAAAGCCTATGTCGTGACGCCGGGCGGCATCATGGTTCCCAATGCCTCGTCGGTCAAAAACGCCCAGGACCTCGCGGGTAAGGAAGTGGCCGTCGGCTATCAGTCGGGCAGCCATTACACCACGATCCAGGCGCTTGAGCCCTTCATGAAGCAGGAAGACATCAAGCTGAAGTTCGTCGGCACGCCGTGGCAGCGCGTCGACATCGCCGTCGACGGCGATCTGCCGGCCGCCAGCCTGTGGGGCCTCACCTATCTCGCGGGTGAAGCGCTGGGCTTACGCAAAGTCGCCGACTGCACATTCATGATCACCTTCATGTTCCCGGACGGCGTGGCGCTCGACGACGTCGAAAAATATATGAAGGGCCTGAAGCGCGCGCAGATGGAACTCGACCTGCGCCCCGAGAAGTACAAGCACTACTACATGGACATGATCCCGGAGCGTTATCGCGCCAAGATCAATGTCGCCAACTTCGCGCCGGGCGAACGCATCGTCTTCCTGCCCTACACCCAGGAAACCTTCCAGCAGACGCAGGATTGGATCCATGAGCGCAAGATCTTCGATCACGCGCCGCAGAAAGTGGATTATTTCACCGCCGTCGCCGCCGAATAAAGCCTATCGACTCCTAACCCGAGACCGCCCTCTCCTCCTTCGGAGGAGAGGGCTTTTTTATGGGCTCTCACCAGTTCCTCGGCCTTCATTGACACCCTCATTGAAGTGTCGGAAAATCGCGCCAAATACGAAATGTGGCACGATTTCCGGAGGCTCACGCCATGACCATCGACATGCACGCCCATTGGCGGCCCGCTTTCCTTGCCGACGCGTTCCGCGCGCGCACCACCCCGCCCATGATCGAAAAGACCGAAAAGGGCACCGAGATGCTGGTGGCCAATGGCCGCTCGCTGCCACTCGACGGCATGTTCGACGATATGGACGAACGCCTGCGCTCGATGGACCGTTACGGTATCTCGACCGCCGTGTTGTCGCTGTTCGGCCAGTTGCAGTGGATCGAACGCCTGCCGGTCGCGGAATCGCTGCCGCTCTGCCGGCTCTATAACGACAAGCTGTCGCAATTCTGCGAAGCCCATCCGGGCCGCTTCGCCGGCTATGCCTCGCTGCCGCTCGCCGATATCCAGGTGGCGGCCAACGAATTCGCCCGCGCGCTGGCCATGCCGGGCATCGTCGGCGCAGTGCTGCCGGGCAATGCGTTCCTGACGCGCGAAGCCGCCAAGGATTACGAGCCGCTGTTGCAGGTCGCGAACGATCACAAGGCGATCATCTTCATCCATTGGGGCCCGCGCCCGGGCGATCAATGGCCGCGCGTCGCTTTCAATGCCGAGAACGCCAATCCGCGTCTCGGCACGATCGACATGCAGGCGAGCCTGTCGTCCAACATGATCACGCTCTGCTTCACCGATCTGCTGGACAAATATCCGAGCGCGCAGTTCCACATCCATAACCTGGGCGGCAACCTGCCGTTCGAGGTCGAACGCATGGATCACCGCCGCTACATGGATACGCCGGACGATCCCCTGCCCTCGACCCGCGTGCGCAAACCGAACCTGTTCCTCGATTGCAATTCGTTCGGCGCCAAGGCGATCGACATGGGTGTCGATCTGTACGGTGCGGAGAAGATCGTGTTCGCCACCGACGGCACCGATTTCTCGACCGAATGGACGATCAAGGCGCTGGCCGAAGCCAAACTCAACGATGCGCAGCGCGATGCGATCTTTCACGGCACGGCGCAGAAGATGCTCGGGCATCTGACGAACCTGGCCACCTTGCAGAAGGCGGCGGAATAATAAAAGGCGGCGGAGTTTCCTCCGCCGCCGTCCATCACCACACTCACACTTCGATACCGCTTAGAACTTGCCGGCGAGATAGTCTTCGGCGGCCTGGCGGATTTCCGCCATCGTGTTCATCACGAACGGTCCATGGCGTGCCACCGGTTCGCCCAACGGCTTACCCGCAACGATGAGGACCTTGGCGCCCGCATCGCCCGCGACGACTTCGACGTTGTCGCCCTCGCCCAGCACGCCCAGCTCGGTCTTCACCAGCGTCTGATCCCCGACGGCGACGCTGCCGTCATAGACATAGACGAAGGCGTTATGGCCGAGCTTGACCGGATGGGCGAACGATTGACCCGCCGGCAGAACGACGTCGAGATAGGTCGGTTCGGTCACGCCGGTATCGACCGCACCCTTCGTGCCATTCACGTCGCCCGCGATGACCTTCACTTTCACGCCGCCGGCAAGATCGAGCGTGGGAATGTCGCGCGGATCGATATCCTGATAACGCGGCTCGGTCATCTTGTCCTTGGCGGGCAGATTGACCCAAAGCTGGAAGCCCTGCATCAGACCGTCTTCCTGCTCCGGCATTTCCGAATGCACGATGCCGCGACCGGCGGTCATCCATTGCACCGAACCCGGGCCGAGCAAGCCGACATTGCCCTTGTTGTCGCCATGGCGCATGCGACCCGCCAGCATGTAGGTCACTGTTTCAAACCCGCGATGCGGATGATCCGGGAAACCGGCGATGTAGTCCGCGCCGTCCTCGGAGCGGAATTCATCCAGCAACAAGAAGGGATCGAGATCGGGCAGGCCCGCGCGGCCGATGACGCGGTTCAGCTTCACGCCGGCGCCGTCGCTGGTCGGCATCGCCTTGAAGGTGCGCTCGATCTTGCGGGCGGTGGTTTTCTCCAGGGTTTGGGTGCTCATAGTATGCTCCTTGCAGATACACGATCTGCTCTGTTGCATCCTATATAGGCCGAACACCCCGCCCCGATTAGCCCCCGATCTGCGAAATCATCGTTCGACAGGGGTGAACAATAACCACTCCCAAACCCTCATGCTGAGCCTGTCGAAGCATGCGGGGTGCCGCTGGCCCATCCTTCGACAAGCTCAGGATGAGGCGTTATCTAGCCACCCGCGATTTGCACTTCGATAACGACACGCCCGCCGGCCGCCACGGCCTCGATACCCCTGGCCAGCGCCGCGTCGAGCGCCGCCTGGGTCGAAACGGTTTCGCCGTCGAAGCCCTGCGCCTTGGCGAAGCCGACGATATCGGGCGCCGGATCGGCGATGCGTTGGCCGATCCATTTATTTTCCACGGGGCGCGAACGCTGTACCGCCATGCGCTCCTGATGGACCTCGTCGTTAAAATAGGAATTGTTGTTGGCGACGATGAGCAGCAGCGGCAGGCGCATGCGCGATGCTGTCCACAGCGCCGACACACCCATCAGGTAATCGCCGTCGCCGATCAGGCCGACGACGACGCGGCCCGAATCCTTGAGCGCGAGTGCGACGCCGACGCTATGGCCCGGGCCGTTGCCGACCGCGCCGCCGGAATCCTTGCCGAGATAATCGAGCGGATCGGAAATATTACTCGCCCAGCCCGGCCAGCCGAGGAAGGTGCGCGTCACGGTAACCTTGCGCCCCTTGGCCAATGCCGCGTCATGCGCCTTCATCCAGGCGCGTGCGAGGTCGGTCTTGGTGAGCTTATCGCCTGGCTTGCCGGCGGGGGCGCGTTCGCCCGTCAGCCAATGCGTGACACCGGCGGGCAGGCGCTTGGGCATCGTGGCGCCGTTCAGATGTTCGAGCATGGCGGTCACGAAGGTATCGGGATCGGACAGCACATCGATATCGACGGCGGCGAGCGCCTGGTTATACGGGTTGAAGCCATTGAAGAGATACGAGTCGAGCGAAACCTGGATGATCGTCGCATCGAGCGGTTTCTGCGATTGCGATTCATTGGTCACAAGACGGAAGAAACCGGCGAGGTCGAGCCAATCGAGGCTCAGGATTACATCGGCCTGCTTGATCAATTGCGCATCCGGACCATCCGGACGCTCACCACCCAGGGGCATCAGATGCTGCGGATGATCGGCCGGGAAGGCGGCCGAATTGTGCGACGACGTGATGACGGTGGCACCCAAAGCCTCGGCCAGTTTCACGCGGCGCGCCCAGGCGTGCGCGTCGCGGCTCACGCGGCCCACCATGATGACGGGCAGCTTGGCCTTGGCGAAGGCGGCGCGCACGGCTTCGAGCGATTCCTTGCTTGGCGCCGGTGAGGCCGGCGGCGCGTAACGATGCACCGGCGGGATCTGCACCGGGCGCTTCAGTTCGTCTTCCTGTAGGCCGACATCGAGGCAGACATAGACGGGGCCCTGCGGCTGCGTGCGCGCGATTTGATTGGCGCGCAGGATCGATTCCACCGCGGCCTCGGGCGAAGCGGGCTGATCGTCCCATTTCACGAAATCGCGGATGATGCCGCCCTGGTCCTTCGACGTATGCAGCCATTCGATCCATGGCCGGCGGCGATGCGCATCGACATGACCGGTGGCGCCGAAAATGATTACCGGTGAGCGGCCGGCCCAGGCATTGAAGATCGCCATGCTGGCATGCAGCAGACCGACATTGGAATGGATCGCGGCCGCCATCGGCCGATCCAACGCCTTGCCGTAACCGTCGGCGATGGCGACAGCATGTTCCTCGTGCAGGCAGACGACCATGCGCGGGCTTTCGTTGCCGAGATAATTGACGAGGCTGTCGTGGAAGCCGCGATAGCTCGCACCCGGCACCAGCGCGATATAATCGAGATCGAGTTGGCGCACGGTTTCGGCGATGACGTCGCTGCCCCAGCCCATTTGCCGGTTGCCGAGATTGGCCGGCCGATCGATTCCTGTGTCCTTGCCCGAGTCCATGATCGCTTTCCCTGTTCTTGGCCTGCTTATTTTAGACTTTGCCGAATGTCGGCTTTGTCCTAGCTTAGAACACCTCTAGAGACCGGACAAACCGGTCCGACGAGAAAAACAGGGAGATATTCATGCGCCATCTATTGATGCTGGCTGCCGCCGGCGCGATCACTTTTTTTGCAGCGCCCGTCAAAGCGCAGAACGCCGTTGCCGATTTCTACAAGGGCAAAGACATCCAGGTCGTCATCGGCGCCGATGTCGGCGGCTCCTACGGCCTGTACGGCCAGTTGGTCACGCGCCATCTGAAAAAACACATCCCCGGCCAACCCAATCTTGTGTTGCAGGCGATGCCGGGTGCCGGCGGGCTGAAGGCGCTCGGCTATACCTACAACGCGGCGCCACGCGACGGCACGGTCATCACGGTCGCGCATGCCGAGGTGCTGTTTGAAACCCTGCTGGTCGACGGCAATCCGTTCAACGCCAAGGATTACACCTGGATCGGCCGCATGATGGATGCCGACTTCGTCGGCTTGGTGACAAAGAAATCCGGCGTCGCCAACCTGGACGATGTGAAGAAGAAACAGGTGATCGTCGGTGCGACCGGCGTCAACAGCGTCACCGCCGTCGGCCCGCAGCTGTTCAATGAATTCATCGGCACGAAGTTCAAGATGGTGCCGGGCTACAAGGGCACCAACGAGGTCTTCTTCGCCATGGAAAAGGGCGAAGCGGATTCGATCGCGGTGAGCTGGGTGACGGCTGCCTATATCCAGGGTGAGAAGCTTAAATCGGGTGAACTGATCCCGATCTATGCGGTGGCGGGCGAGCGGTTGAAGGAACTGCCGAATGTGCCCAACGTCATCGAATTCGCGCGCAACCCGACCGAAAAAGCCTTCGTCGATATCTATGCCTCGAGCGCGCTGATCGGCCGCGCATTGGCCGTGCCGCCGCAAGTGCCGGCCGAGCGGACCGCCGCGCTGCGCGTTGCCTTCGAAGCCATGGTGAAAGACCCGGACTTCATCAAGGATGCGCAGGACAAAAACATCCCGCTCAACCTGATGACGGGTGAAAAGCTGAACGCCGAAGTCGCGCGCATCATGGCCACGCCGAAAGAAACGGTGGAGAACGCCAAAGCCTTTTACAAGAAGGTGCTGGAAAACATCGAGAAGCAGTAGGCCCCTTTACGTAGATTACCTTAGGGCAGTTCCCCGAATTTTTCGCCGGCTTGGCGGGGATTAACCTTCTCTATCTGGAAGGAGAAATCTCATGACCGCCGCCGCTTACTCATTGACTCGACCGCTCCAGGCCAAACGCGTCTGGCATAGCGATGCGATTGATCGTCTGTTGCTCCTATGGCCTATCGTCGCTCTGGCGACCGGAGCGACGCTCCTCTGGCTCTTCGGCTTGGCCGTCGGTGCAGCCGTCACGTTCGGCCTACTCGCGGGATGCATGGTCGCCTTCGCCTGGACCTTCGTGACGTTGCCCTATGCACGGCTTCGCGACGGTTTGAAAACCTACGAAGTGGCGCGAACCGGCACTTACGCGCCGCGCCAGCCCCGCCCGCGCCAGCCGACCCTGATCCGCCAGGAAGAGACCATTTACCTGATCCCCAGGTATTACCATTAAAGCCAAAAACTGACTTTTTCGCCCTCTACTTCACCCAGCGCACGCTGTTGAGCGCGATGCCCTGCGTGTAGAGAATGTTCACGTCGTCGAACACTAGATCCTTGCTGTGGATGATCAGCGAGGGCGCCTGCACGATCGGCGACATGTAACGCTCCTCGTTGGCCTTGCCGAAGATGCGGTTATAAATCTGTTCGCGCTTGGTATCGTCCAACTCGACGCGACCCTTCTCGACGAGATCGAGCAGTTCCGGATCGCGCGCATAATTCTGCGCGGTATCGCCGAAGAAATAGCGTGCCGTCGCATCGATGTCGGGCTGGCCCGCCGAATTGTCCCAGATCGTCACCTGCATATGCGCCTTGCCGTCGCCACGCAGTTTCGTGAAAACGTTGCGCGCCGGAGAATTAACGGTCGTGCGGATGCCGACCTTGTGCAAATCGCCCGCCACCGCTTCGGCGATTGCCTTAGCCGGCGCCCAGGTCAGGATTTCCAGATCCATGCCGTTGGGATAGCCGGCGTCGGCCAATAGCTTTTTCGCGCGTGCCGGATCGTAGCTCGGCAGCTTCTGGTCCGGATCGGATTTACACGGCCCCAACCAGTGATGACACATGGAGGTGAGCTTCGGCTCGTTCTTCATCGATTCCGGCACAAACACCTTGCGCAAGCTATCGCGATCGATGGCCGACAGCACCGCTTCGCGCAGCCGCTTGTCGCCGAACGGCGAATTGCCCGAACGATTGGCGGTGTCGAAATTGGTGAAGGCGATGTTCACCGTCGGCGAAACATACAGGGCGTAATTCTTTTTCTTCGCGATCACGTCGCGGGCCTGTTCGAGATCGACATCGAAGATCACGTCGATCTCGTCGACCAGGACCTTGGCCATCTGGGTCTGCTTGTCGCCGATGGATTGGACAACGATGGTGCCGATCTTGCCCTCGGGGAACGAGCCGCCCCAATTGTAGGTGGCGGCCTTCTGCAGCACGATGCCGGTGCTTTCGAGCGAGGCCAAGCGATACGGCCCGGTGCCGATGGTGGCGCGGCCGAACTCGGCTTTATCCTTATCGAGGATTTTGGAATGGATGGCGGCCGGCAGGATCGGTGGCTGGTTGGCGATATTGATCAGATCGACGCCCGAGCCTTCGTTGACGTGGATCCGCACGGTGTATTTATCGACCTTTTCGACGCTCCTCAGATAACTGTAGCGCGTCTCCTTCAGGCGGAAATTGTATTTGGGATCGATGGCCGCCTCGAAGGTGTAGATCACATCGTCGGCGGTGAAGTCCGAGCCATCGTGGAATTTCACGTTCTGGCGCAGCTTGAATTCGATCGTGTTGGGGCTGATGCGCTTCCATTCGGTGGCGAGCTGCGGTTTCAGCTTCTTCTCGACCGTATCCCAATAGAGCAGATTGTCCTGCACGACGCGGTCGAGCAGGAAGCCCTCGACACCCGCATTGAACAGGCCGTCGATGTAGCGGATGGGCTCGGAGACCGCGAGCCGCATCGTGTCCTTGGATTTTTGTGCCTGCGAAGGGCCCGCCATCGCGATGGCCGCAAACGCCGTGGTAACGAGCAACAGGCTCTTCATCGTCGCCTCCCGTAAAAACCGAAACCTACCCGATGACGCTCTATGGCGCCGTTGGGCTCATTTCAGGCTTCGGCGCGGGCCTTGTCAATTGTGATCGGTTCCTCGTCGCGCAGGGACTGCACGTCCAAGGCGTCGATCCGGCGTAGTTTGGGGAATAGAAACGCCCAGGCGACGGCGACCAGGACGGTCCCCATACCGCCTGCCACCACCGAGGTGACGACGCCGATGACCGCCGCCAAGGAACCGGCGCGGAACTCCCCCAATTCGTTGGAGGCGCCGACGAACATGTTGGTGACGGCAGACACGCGCCCGCGCATCTCGTCCGGGGTGGCGAGTTGGATGAGGGTTTGGCGGATATAGACGCTGACCATATCGGCTGCACCCGCCACAGCGAGGGCCACGATCGACAGCCAGACGGTTTCGGAAAAACCGAACACGGTGATGGCAGCGCCGAAGATGCCGACCGTGACCAGCAAGATACGCCCGGCATGACGGCGCACCGGCACACGGATCATGATGAGGCCGCAGGCGACCGCACCGACTGCGATGGAGGAACGCAGAATGCCCAAGCCTTCCGGCCCGATCTGCAAGATGTCCTTGGCATAGATCGGCAAAAGCGCCGTCGCCCCACCCAGCAGGACCGCGAACAGATCTAGGGAGACCGCGCCCAGGATGATCTGACGGTCGAAAATGTAGCGCAGGCCGGCAAAGATGGTCGCGGGGCGCACCGGTTCCTTGCTGATCACCTGCACGCGCGTGCGCAAGGAACTGATCAGCACGAAACAGCAGCAATAGATGGCGCAAACGATGGCACAGACGGTGGAGGCGCCGGTCGTCAGCAGCAAACCGCCGATCATCGGCCCGAGGATGACAGCCAGTTCCCACGTCGCGTTGGACCAGGCGACCGCATTGGGGAAATGTTCGGGCGGCACGACGTTGGGCACCAGCGCACTGCTGGCCGGCGCCGAGAACGTCCGTCCCGTGCCGATGATGAAAACGATGAGCAGCACCAGCACGACGGATGGCGTCTCGGCCGAGAAGACCAGGAACAGCAGAAGAGAGGCAATGAATTGCACGCTGTAACTGGACAGAATGACGAGGCGGCGCGGGAAACGGTCCGCGACGATGCCGGCCGGCAGGAAAAAAATCAGGTTCGGCGTGAACAGACAGAGCCCGACCAGACCCAGAATGAACGGGTCGGCCGTGATGACATACATTTCCCAACTGATCGCGACCTGCAGCATCGCGGTCGCCATCGCGCTCAGGATGCGATTGACGAAGACGATACGGAAATCGCGATGGCGGAAGGCAACGAAACTGGAGATTTCGTGGTCAGCCATTTTGTGAGGCCCGGCGGATCGAGTCCGGGTCCAGCCCATCGACGGCGCGCAGGCGCGGGAACAGCGGCACCCAAAGTGCGATGATGCCGAGCACGCCGAGACCGCCGATCACCACGGAGGGCACCACGCCCACAGCCTCGGCCAGCAGACCGGATTTCAACTGCCCCAGGTCGCTCGAGCCCAGGGTGAACACGGCATTGACCGATTGCACGCGGCCGCGCATGTCGTCGGGTGTGGCCAACTGCACGATGTTGTCGCGCACATAGACGCTGATCATGTCGGCGGCGCCGCCGACGAATAGTGCCCCCATCGACAGCCATAGGTTGGTCGAAATGCCGAAGACCGCCATGGCAGCACCGAACAGCGCAACCGCGCCCAGCAGGATGGCCCCGGCGTGATGGCGGATGGCAAAATGGGTCAGGGTCAGCGCGCAGACGGTGGCGCCCACCGCCCAGACCGAGCGGAGGAAGCCGAGCCCAAGCTCGCCGACATGCAGGATGTCGGTCGCATAAATCGGCAATAGCGCGAAGCAGCTGCCGGCCATGACGGCGACGAAATCGAGGACCATCGCGCCGCAGACGATCTGACGGCTGAAGATAAAACGAAAGCCCGCAAACAGAATCGCCAGGGTTACCGGACCGCGCGCCTGGGCCTGGCGCGGCGTACGCACGAACAGGATCAAAACCACGCAGATGGCGAACATCACGGCGATGGCCGCAAAGGCGAAGGCCGTGCCGAGCGCCAAAAGGAAGCCGCCGACGGCCGGGCCGATCACCATCGAGAGCTGACGCGCCGACGACGACCAGGCCACCGCATTCGGCAGATGTTGCGCAGACACGACGTTGGGCAGCAAGGCCGCCCCGGTCGGTTGCGAGAACGCGCGCCCGGCACCCGCCAGCGCGATCAGGCAGAGCGGAACGAAGGGATGGACATTGCCGGCCGTGAAGGCGGCCAGCAGCAACAGCGCTGCGCATCCTTGCACGGTGTAGCAGACGGCGAGGATCAGACGGCGCGGGTAACGATCCGCCACCATACCGGCGATAGGAAAGAACAACAGTGCGGGCAGGAAGGCGAACAGCCCGACAAGGCCCAGATAATATTCCTCGCGCGTCGCCTGCCACATCTCCCAGCCGATGGCGATCTGCAACGAGAAGATCGCCATGCTGCTGGTGAAGCCGGTGACAAACACGAAGCGGAAATTACGATGGCGGAAAGCCGCCCAGCCGGTGATCGAACTTTCGTCAATGCCGTCCGTTGGCGCCTCAGCGGCCACGTTCGATGTCCTCACGCAGCGATTCGACCGCCAGCGCATCGACATTGCGCAGGCGTGGGAATTTCCACGCCCAGAGCAGCGCCAAACCGGCGGTACAGACGGCGCCGAGGGCGACCGATGGCACGGCGCCGAGAACAGCAGCGATGGAGCCTGCGCGAAAATCGCCGAGCTGGCCCGAAGCGTTGGTGAACACTCCATGCACCGCGCCGACGCGACCGCGCATTTCGTCCGGCGTGGCGAGTTGAATCATGCTGGCGCGAATGAACACGCTGACCATATCCGCGACACCGGCCAGCGCGAGTGCCGCGATCGACAGGTACAACGACGTCGAGATGCCGAATATCAAGGTCGCGAGACCGTAGACGCCGACAGACAAGAGCAGGATGCGCCCGGCATTGCGTTTAACGGGGATGTGGGTCAGCGCCAAGCCGCAGGTCACGGCGCCCAAGGCCAGGGACGCGCGCAGCATACCCAGACCTTCCGGCCCGGTCTGCAGAACATCCGTCACATAGACCGGCAGCAACGCATTGACGCTGCCGAAGATGACGGCGAACAGGTCGAGCGTGATCGCGCCCAGAATCACCTGACGATTGTAGATATAGCGGATACCGGCCAAGAGGCTTTCAATCGTTACCGGTCCGCGCGCGCGTTCCTGTCCGCGCGTTTTTACGATCAGGATGAAAATAGCGCCGACGACCAAGCTGCACGACACCGTCTTGAAGACCACGTCAGCACCCAGGAGCAGGAGCCAGCCCGCAATCATCGGTCCGATAACGACCGAAAGCTGATGCGCCGAACTCGACCAGGCGACGCCGTTCGAGAAATGATGCGCTGGCACGATGGTCGGCAGGATCGATTGCTGGGCGGGCTGCGAAAAGGCGCGAGCCGTCCCCAACAGGAACAGCAGCACATAAACCACCGACATGCTCGGCAGTGGATCCGACAGCACGACCATCAGGAAATACGCACAGATCGCCTGCAGAACGTAGCTCGCCGCCATGATCTTCTGACGCGCGATGCGGTCCGCGACCGTTCCCGTCAGTAGGAAGAACAGAAGATTGGGCGCGAACAGCGCCAGCCCGATCAGGCCGAGCGTCAATTCATCTTGGAAAATGCGCCAGACTTCCCAGCCGATAGCGAGCTGGAGCATGACGCCCGACATCCCATTGATGATGCGGACGAGAATGAAAAAGCCGAAGCTCGGCGTTTTGAACGCGGCCCACCCAGTGGTCGTGCCGTGGGACGACGGAGTTGAGCTAGCTGGAGTTTCGGTGCTGGGTTCGGACAAATCAGGTTCGGTCGGTTACGACGCCTTTCGCAAAGCTTCGGGCTTGCCGTCACCCTTGAGCCCTTCGAGGATCGCCAAGGTGCGCTTCATGGAGAAATCGTAAGCGCCTTGATCGTAAGCCGCAGTGGCGAGCGACATCATGTAGCCGTGCTTGATCGCCGGCAGCACGTGATATTCCACGTTCGGCATCTTTGCCGCCATCTTGGGATAGAAATCTTTCACTTCGTCGTTCAGCGCGTGATCCTCGCTGCCCCAGATCAGGCACACCGGCTGGGTGACGCCTTCGAGATCCTGCGTATAGGACCACATCTGCGAGCCGTGGCAGGAGATGCCGGCATCGTAGCCCAAACGCTTCGGTCCGATGCTGGCATAAGGCCCGCCGTAGCACAGTCCGATATTCGCAACCTTGCCGTTGCTGCCCGGCAGTTTGCGGATGGCGGCCGCCACATCGATCATGTCCTGCTCGCCGGTCTTGATCTTTTCCTCACGCGGCTGGGCACGCGGACGGATGCGTTCGTCGCCCTGTACAAGCGGCCCCGGCGTCGCGGCGCGCCAGAACAGATCGGGCGCATAAGCGATGTAACCGGCGGCGGCGAAATCATCGCAGAGTGCCCGCACATCCTTATCGACGCCCATCACCGCACAGGCGACAACGATGGCCGGAACCTTTTCCGTGGTGTTCGGCAGAGCGACGTAGCAGTCGAATTCGCCACCTTCGGTGGATTTGATCTTGATGTCTTTTCCAGCCATGGAAGCCTCCTGGTTCGCTTATTCGACTGCTATCGGATCACTTACCCTGCATGAGCGCGACGAGCTTGTCCACCGACTTTGCCTTATCCAAGGTCGCCATGGCCTTGAGGATCGCACCCGCATTCTTGGCGCCCAATACCGGTTTGATCAGGTCGTGCGCCTTGGTCTCGACCTCGTCCACCGTCATCGGATTTTCCGCCGTACCGCGCACCGCTTTGGCGTGGTGATAGACGCGGCGACCGTCCTTTAGGTAGATCGCGGCCGCGCCCTGACGCGGATTCTTCGCCTGGCCTTCGCCGCCCAGCTTGTCGTCGGTGAGCAAGGTCACCTTCTTCAGCATGGCCTGGACCGTGGCCGTCTTCGCGCGGGTAAAATCGTGCGAGGCCGCGAACGACAAGGTGCCGTCGAGGATCATGACCGCCGACAGATACTGCACGTTGATGTCGAGCATCGAGCGACGATCGACGACCTGCGCCGAACGCGGCGACAGGAACACCTCGGCCTTCACCACATCGCTCGGCTTGATCTTGTATTTGGTGATCAAGGCGTACAGCGCGTCCATGACGGCTTGCGCGGGCGAACCCACCGACCAACGCTTAATATTGGTACGCAAAATTTCATAAGGCTTGCCGAAGGTCGCGAAGGATTGCGCGATATCGCCCTGGTGATAATTCGCCTTGAAGAAATTCACCTCGCCGTCGAGCGGATCGGGCACGCCGGTCATGCCGGACTGCACCATCATCGCTGCTTCGATGCCGCCGCGCGCCGGCAGGCCGGCGAACACGAAGGCCTTTTCGACGTGGTACGGATCGCGGAACAAGGTGGCGAGACCCGAGGCCGATTGCGTCGCATAGGACAACGCCACCGCCGTGCGGTCGACATCCAATTTGGCCAGCGACGCCGCCGCCGCGGCCGCACCCAGACAACCCGCAACCGCGTGGCTGTCCTTGCCGGTGACGCGCACGAACTTTTCGCCGCCCAGCGCCATGCCGATCTTGGCGCAGACGTCGTAGCCGACAGCGACCGATTTCAGGAATTCGAGGCCGGTGGATTTCTCACGCTCGGCCATGGCGAGTGCCGCCGGGATGACCGCGCAGCCGGGATGGGTGAGCGAGAATTGATTGGAATCGTCGGTCTCGTCCGCATGCGCGGTCATGCCGTTGGCGAGCGCCGCGACCACCGCATTGGTGCGGATCTTGGACGCGATGACGCCGGACGAGCCGCTGTTGGAGGCGAATTGCTTGGCGTATTTGATCGCCTGGATGCCGGGCTCCATATCGGCGCCCGAGATCATGGCGGCGAAGGTATCGAGCGCATGCAATTTCGCGCGCTCCATCATCTTCGCATCCAGCTTGCGCTTCATCGCGCCCGCAGTGAATTCCGCGGCCACTCGGCTGTAGGTTTTAGCTGTCGATTTCTTCGTTGCTTTCTTCGCCATGGTCTTATCCTACGTAATAGCCGCCGGTGAGATGGATGGTGTGCGCCGTCACATAGCGCATGTCGTCGGACACGACCGACGCGATGGCGTCGGCGATGTCATGGATGTCGCCCGCGCGCCGCAGCGGGATCTTATCGTCGGGACGGCCGCCGCGCAGCATCTGCAAGCGGTCCGGTCCGTCCTCGACCGCTTCGATGCGGCCGGGCGAAATGCAATTGACGCGGATGCCCTTGGGCCCCAATGCCGAGGCAAGCGAACGGGTCAGTCCGACGAGCGCCATCTTGGCGGTCGGCTGCGCCGGATTGGCCACACCCGTGAAGGCGGAACCGCCGCCCAGGTAAATGATCGAGCCACCCGCGCGCATGTGCGGCGAGCCGTATTTCGCGAGCATCATGCCGCCGTCGACGATCACCGCGAAGGTGTTGCGCCACTTGTCGAGCGAGATGTCTTCGAGCTTGTCGTGATTCCGGTCGACCGCGTTGTGCACGATGATGTCGATATGGCCGAACTGCTTCACCACCGCATCGATCAGGCCCTTCACCTCGTCTTCCTTGGTCAGGTCGGCGAGATGGCCCATGACCGGCACGCCGATTGCTTTGATCTCGGCGACCGTCTCGTCCATCGGGCCTTTCGACTGGCGCGTGGTGACGACGATGCTGGCGCCGTCGGCGGCGAGGCGCTTGACGATCTGACGCCCGATGCGGCGCGTGGACCCGGTGACGATGGCTACTTTTCCGGCGAGCGGGAGCGGACGGTCCGCCATATGTTTATCCAATCCTAGAAAATGATTGCGGGAAATTATTCGGCGGCGGCACTCGTCACGATGAAGGCCTCGCCACGGTCGAAGAAGTCGCGCATCAGCCGCGAGAAGCGTTCGGGCTGATCCACGTGGATGCAGTGTTTGGAATCGTACATATAAATAAGGAAATGCCGCTGCAGCCCGTCGCACAGGATGCGCATGCCTTCGAGCGGGATCATCTCCTCATCGGTGCCGTAGGCGACCAAAGTCGGCGCCGAGATATCGCCGAGGCGCGCCACCAGATCGGCATCGAGCGGCGTGCCGCGATGATAATGGCGCGTCTTGCCGGCGTTCGCCTTGACCATTTCGCGCGTGCGATCGTCAGGGATGCGCTTTTCCGGATGCTTGAACATCTGGCGGAACAGTTCGCGCGTTTCAGCCGGGATACCACCCTTGCCTTCGACGCGATAACCGGCCGGATTTTCCAGCACGAGCAGATCGATGACATCGGGATGCAGGGCGGCGACCCACGACGCCAGCCAGCCGCCAAACGAATGGCCCCACAGATCGCATTTGCCGCCGAGTTTCTTGCGCACGAAATCGGCGATCAGGCCCGCGAGCTTCTGCATGCTGTCGACATCGGGCACATAATCGGTGCCGTCGTGGCCGGGGATGATCGGCATATAGATGCGCCGGTCGGCCGCCAGCAATTCGTGCGTCGCCGATTTATACAGCCCGCCCGCGCCGTGCAGATAGACGACCGGCAAGTGTTCTTTGCCGTCGGCATCCACGCCCTTCTTGCCGCCAACCCAAAAGGTCAGCTCGCCCTGCTTCAGCTTGGCGATTTGCGATTTGAAGATGGGTTTCTTCACGGCGGCCATCATTCCCCCGCCATTCTATTGACAGGTTGGCGCATGGGTTCGCGCACCGCCCCTAGGTCGCGCACTTCCGGCAGCACGAAGTCGCGGAACATCTCCATGCTCTTGATGACAGAGTCGTTCGGCACATTGCCGATCTTCAGATTCGTATTGATCCAGCCGCAACCGAGCTCGGCATGGATGCGCTTGATCTGCTTCACCGCCGTTTCGGGCGAGCCGCAGATGACCGTGCCGTCACGGATCGCATCGTCGATGGTGCGGGTACCTGCGACCTTCAAACGATTGAGGAAATTCTCCGCGCCACCTTCAGTGCCGAAATAACGCGTCTTGGTCAGCACCAGGTTCTGCGCCTGGCGCTGCGGCGTCATCAGGACCGACATCATGTAGCGCACGCCGCGCTCGAGGGTCGTCTTGGCCTTTTCGTCGGTCTCGTCGATGCAGGTGTAGAAACCGCAGAGGATATCTTCCGGCGTCGGCTCCCAGCCAACAAGGCGCGCTTCGTCGATATAGGCGTCGATAATCTCGCGCCCCGCCGCCAGGGACGGGATGAAGACGAGGCCGAGCATGGCATGGTGGCGCGCGGCGTTGCGCGCCGAATCCGGATTGCTGCCCGACATCAGGATGCGCGGGTGCGGCTGCTGGCGCGGACGCGGCCAGATGGAGACGGCGCGGAATTGATAATGTTCGCCTTCCCAGCCGAAGGGCTTGGGCTCGGTCCAGGCCTTCTTGATCAATTGCGCCGCTTCGTTGAGGCGGCTGACCGATTCGTCGGGCGGCAGATTGTAGGCGATGTATTCGTGCGGAATGCCGCGCATCAAACCGCAGATCAAACGCCCGCCCGACAAGACGTCGAGCATCGCGTATTCCTCGGCGACACGGATCGGGTTCAACAAGGGCACGAGATTGCCGAACATGGAGATCTTCACGCGGCTGGTGCGCGTCGCCAGGATCGCGCCAATGATGTTGCAGTTCGACATCAGCCCATAGGGGCTGAAATGGTGCTCGTTGCAGCCGACCGCGTCCCAGCCGCATTCTTCGGCATAAACCAGGGTATCGATGTAGGTCTTATAAAGCTCCGTCGCCTTGACCGGATCGAACTCCGCATTGGCGACCGGCCAGGGCTCGACGCGTTCGGGGAACGAGTCCCACGGCATGAGATGGAAGTAGTTGAACTTCAAAAGCCTTCCCCGGCGCTTTTTGACTGTGTAGGCGGGCGTGCAAGAGCGCCGATTATGGCGACGGGCACCGCCCTGTCAAATGAGCGAAAGACCGATGAAGACGGGAGAGAAGCCAGCGAATCCGGGCAGTTCCGGTCAGCGGCAGCTTGCTCCACCCGCCCCCCAGGTATAGGCTGATTTTCAATGTCATTATCAATGTTCTGATCAGCAGTCTGGGCAGGATAACAGGAGCTCCACATGGCCGAGATCGTCTACGCGTTTGGCAGTTCACATGGGCCCCTGTTGGCGCTCGCACCCGAATTGTGGGACCTGCGCGCCGAAGCCGACAAGCGCCGCACCGATCTTGCCTTTAAGGACGGCACCTACACGTTCCAAGAACTGCTGGATCTACGCCGCTCCAATTACCTCACGGATCAGAACCGCATCGAAGTGCGCCGCGGCTATCAGGACCGCTGCCAGGCGGCGCTCGATAAACTCGGCGACAAGCTGGCCGAAGTGAACCCGGACGTCGTCGTCCTGGTCGGCGACGATCAGCACGAATGGTTCCATTCGCAGGTGCAGCCGACCTTCGCCATCGTCGACAGCAAGACTGTCGTGAACCGCAAGTTCGATCCCGAACATTATGCCGGCAAGGCGCCGGGCCTGGCCGAAGCGGCGCAAGGCCATCTGCCGCCGGAAGATCAGGACTATCCGATCTGCCAGGACCTCGCGACACACATCATCGAACGCGTGGTCGAGGATGAATTCGACGTGACCGCCTGCTCGGCAATCCCGGAAAACAAAAAAGGCCCGATCGGCATCACGCACAGCGTCGGTTTCATCGTGCGCCGCATCATGCGCGATAAGCCGATCCCCATGGTGCCGGTGCTGCAGAATACCTTCTGGCCGCCGAACCAGGCGAAGCCCGGCCGTTGCTACGATTTCGGCAAAAGCATCGGCAAGGCGATCCAATCGTGGAATGGTGCGAACAAGGATGCGCGCGTCGCGGTGATCGCGTCGGGCGGCCTGTCGCATTATGTCGTCGATGAGGAATGGGACCAGAAGATGCTGAAGGCGTTCCAGGAGAACGACGAAAAGACGCTCCGCGCCGAACCCAACATCATGTTCCGCTCCGGCACGTCCGAGACCAAGAACTGGATCACGACGGCAGGCGCGGTTGCCAACACCAAGTTGAAAATGAACCTCGTCGATTACGTGCCGTGCTATCGCTCCGAAGCGGGCACCGGCAATGCGATGGCGTTCGCCACCTGGGAATAGATAACCCCTTCCTTTGCCCGATCCATTGAACATCGTCTCCCGCCTCAAAAGCGGGGGAATCGTGCGTGCGTTCCGCCACCGCGACTTCGCGATCTATTCGATCGCGTCGTGGTGTTCGGACAACGGCATGTGGATGATGCGCATCGGCATGGGCTGGCTGACCTGGGATCTCACCCATTCCGGCGCGTGGCTCGGCAGCATGGTGCTGGCCCAAGCACTTCCATCTGTCTTCCTGGTGCCGTTCGCCGGCGCGATGGCCGACCGCATCGATCGCGTGAAGATCATGCGAGTCACCATCAGTATCTCGATCCTGCTCGCCAGCAGCCTGTCGGCGCTGACCTATGGCGGCTACGTCAATATCTGGACCTTGCTGACCTTCGCCATCGTGCACGGCATCGTCGGCACATTGTCGGTACCCGCGCGCGTGACCATCGGCCCCAACCTGGTGCCGCGCGCCGATATCGCCGCCGCCATCGGCGTCAGCTCGGTCATGTTCGGCTCGGCGACGTTCCTGGGCCCCGCCATCGCCGGCATCCTGATCACGCAATTCAGCATCGCCTTCACCTTCGCCGGCAACGCCATCATGAATGCGCTGCTGGTGATCGCGCTGTGGCTCATCAAAGTCGCGCGCGCCGAGATCAACAAGAGCCACGGCAGCATCCTGTCCGACGTCATCGAAGGCATTAAATATGCCGGCACCCATCCCGGCATCATGCCGACATTGATGCTGGCGACATTCTCGGCAACCTTGGTGCGCCCGGTCGGCGATCTGATGCCCGGTATTTCCGATACCGTCTTCGATGCCGGCGCGCATGGCCTGGCGACCCTCATGGCCTGCATGGGTGTGGGCGGCATGGTCGGCAGCTTCTGGCTCGCCAACCGCAACCGCATCACCGGCATGTCGACGATTTTCCTGCACGGCACGACTGCCTATGCGCTGTCGACCTTGGCCTTCGCCGCCAGCGCCAATTTCACCCTCGGCATGATCTGCATGGTGGTGATCGGCTGCGCCATGTCGGTGTCCAACAATGCGAGCCAGATCCTGATCCAGAACTCGGTCGCGGGCACCATGCGCGCGCGCATCATGAGCCTGTACAGCTACAACTACCGCACCATGCCGGCGCTGGGCGCGCTCGCCATGGGCTGGGCCGCCAACTTGATCGGCTTCCAGATCCCGGTCGGCATCGGCGCGTTGTTGTTGCTGGTCGGGCTCGTCTGGGCCTATCGCCAACGCGATGCCATGCGCAGTTCGCTCGAAACCATCGTCGATGACGCGGCACCGTCCGTGGATAAAAAGGCCGCCGAATGAGCGACGCACCCCGTAAACGGAGCGGCGGCGGTTTCCGCGCCGCCTTCCGCCACCGCGATTTTGCGATCTACGCCTTCGCATCGTTCGTATCCAATGTCGGCATGTGGGTCATGCGCATCGGCATCGGCTGGTATGCCTGGGACCTCACACACTCGGGCGCGTGGCTCGGCGCGGTCGCCTTGGGCCAGGCCCTACCGTCGGTCTTCCTCACACCCTTCGCCGGCGCGTTGGCCGACCGCATGGACCCGGTGCGCCTGATGCGCGTCACGCAAGCCGCCAGCTTCTGTTTTGCCGCCGCCATCGCGGGCGTGACGTTCATGGGTTGGGCGACGCCGTTCCTGCTCGTCACCTGGTCGTTCTGTCACGGCATCGCGTTCGCGTTGGGCTTGCCGGCGCGCACGGTGATCGGGCCGAACCTCGTGCCGCGCGAAGATATTTCAGCCGCCATCAGCGTTGGCTCGGTGATCTTCGGCTCATCCATGTTCATCGGACCGGCGATCTCCGGCTTGCTGATCGAACATTTCGGGCCGGCCTGGACCTTCACGGTCAATGCCGCGGCCTATGGCGCGATGTATCTGTGCCTGATGAACCTCAAACTGCTACGCGCCGAACGCAGCCGCAGCGGCGGCAGTCTGATCGCCGATACGGTCGAGGGCGTGAAATTCGTCATGGGCCATGAAGGCATCCGCGCCGTCATGATGCTGGCGCTGATCATTTCACTGTGCATCCGCCCGATGATCGACCTGATGCCCGGCTTTGCCGATGCGGTCTATCACCGTCCGACCGAGGGCCTAGCGACCCTGATGAGCGCCTTCGGCATCGGCGCGATGATCGGCAGCATCTGGCTCGCCAACCGCAACAAGCTCGCCGGCACCGTCACCATCGCCATGATGGGCAATGCGACGTCGGCGATCTTCATCATCGTCTTCGCGGGCTTCGGCATCTATCCTCTCGCCATTGCCGCCATGTTCGGCTTCGGCATCTCGGCGGCACTCGGCTTCAACGGCGCGCAGATCCTGGTGCAGAACGCGGCGGCCGGACCGATGCGCAGCCGCGTCATGGGCCTCTACGCCTACAACTTCCAAGGCATCCCGGCAGCCGGCGCCATGATCGTCGGCTTCGCGTCGGGCTTCTTCGGATTGCAGATTCCCGCCGTCGCCGCCGGGACGATCGCGTTGCTCGCCACATTCTGGGTGATGCGTTCACGCAAGCGCATCATCGCGCTGATGGAAGGCGGCGGCGAAAGTGCCGCGCCGAAACCGGCCGCTTAGTCCGCCATTTCCTCTTCGAGGACCGTGACGCGGCGCATGTCGCGCTTGTACTTGGTGTCCTCGAACGGCGTGGCGCGATGCATGGTCGCGAGATTGTCCCACATCACGATGTCACCGAGCCGCCATTTGTGGCTGTAGACGAACCGTTCCTGCGTCGCGAATTGCGTCAACTCATCCAACAGGGCCCGGCCCTTCTCGAACTCCCAGCCGACGATATGCGAGGCGTGCGAAGCGAGATAGATCGACGGCTTGTTCGATTTCGGGTGCAGATGCACAAGCTTGTGGTGCGCGGCGGGACGCGTCGCCTTTTCGGCGTCGGTCACATCGGTCAGGCCGCCGAGGGCGCGCGAATACCAGATCGAATGTTCGGCAACCAAGCCGTCGATGGCGATCTTCTTAGCCTCGGGCAGCGCATTGTAGGCTGCGCGCATATCGGCGAATTGCGTATCCGCGCCCACCGGCGGGATCGCGTGGGCCGACAGCATCGAATAGACCGCACGGTTGTCGTCGAACGATGCATCGGTGTGCCACAGCAGATTGCCGTTGTGATAGGCGCGGCGGCGATCCTTCTCTTCCAGCAAATTGCCGGTCTCGTCCAGATTGCCGACGTCGATCATCGTCTGATATTTCAGGCGCGGCTTGGACTTGCCGATCATGGTCAGCATCTTGAGCTTCTGCAGCGGCCCCAGCATCGCGCCGAAGGCCATATGCTCCTCATCCGTCAACGGTGCCGCATTGCGAAACACCAGCACGCCATACTGGTTGATGGCGGCGACGATCGCATCGGCGTCAGCCTGGGTGAGCTTGCGCAGATCGATCCCCGACACCTCGGCCACGAAGACCGGATGCATGGGGCTGGTTTTCAAAGACGACTTATCGACGATGGCATCCATGGCATCACCTATCCAATGAGACTTTTGCCTTCGAACTTCTTGCGCCACATGGGCAACACTTCTTCATTCACGACGTGCCGCGGCACCTGGCCCTTCAGCACCTCGATCACCGCCTTGGTCACCCAGGGGATCGCCTCCTTGAGGCCGCCGCCGATGGTGTTGGCGATCATGTGCGGCGACAGCAACACTTTGTCGCCGAGGCCGAGCAAGGGCATCTGCGGATCGGGCGGCTCATCCGGCAACACGTCCAACGCGGCGCCGGCGATCTGATCCTTGTCCAGCGCATCGAACAGCGCATCGACATCGACGATGGGGCCGCGCGCCGCGTTCACCAGCAGCGCCGTCTTCTTCATTTTGCCAAGCTCGGCCGCGCCGATCAGTTTGTTGGTTTCGCGCGTCAGGTTCGTATGGATCGTCACCACGTCGGACTCGCGCAGCAAGGTATCCATATCCACGGGTGTGGCGTTGTGGTGCACGAACTTCGATTCATCGACATATGGGTCATAGGCGAGGATGCGGACGCGCCACGGCTGGAACAGATCGGCGAGGCGCGACCCGATGCGGCCCAAACCGATGATGCCGAGGGTGAGGCCCTCATAGCCATCCTGACGGCGGCCGAGGAAGTAGCCCTGCAAGGCGGGATCGCGCCATTCGCCGGCCTTCACCGAGCGATCCTTCTCGCGCGTCTTTTTCAGCACGGTCAAGATATTGGCCATCGTGCCTTCGGCGACACCGCCCCAGTTACATTCGGTCGGCGAATGCACGACGATCACGCCGGCCTTGGTGGCGGCGTCCACGTCCACATTGTCGAAACCGACGGTGTATTTGCAGACCATGCGCAGATCGGGCGCGTTCAGTAGCGATTTTTCGGTGATCGTGCAGGCCCGGTTGGCGACGCCGGCCGCAACGACCGTATCGGCATCGAGCATGAATTCGATGGTCTGGCCGCGAATATTGGCGCCCTTCTCCCAGGACGTGCGGGTGCCGAGTTTCACCTCGGCGCCGGCCTCTTCCAGCTTCTTGTGCGATGCGCCGGTATCGTCGACCGGCTGATAGATCAGAACCTTGGGCTTTTTCGCCACTTTGGCCTCCCGTTGCCTCGTTTATTGCCTGAAGCCTAGCCGACCGGGGTCGCCTCGTCACCCCGAGACCTGGCAAAGCCCGCAGATATGTTCATTTTTTGTACTTATGACACCCGCGCACGGAACCGTGATCGCTGCAAAAGGTTATCTCTACAACAATCCAACTGAGGAGTTTTCGGTGTCGATCATCGGAGCCATCGTTATCGGGTTTTTCGCCGGGTTAATCGCCAAATTCCTCATGCCGGGCCGCGATCCGGGCGGTTTCATCATCACCATCATCCTGGGCATCGTCGGCGCGTTCGTCGCGACCTGGATCGGCCAGACCATCGGCTGGTACCACGACGGCGAAGCCGCCGGGTTCATCGGCGCGGTCGTCGGCTCGATCATCATCCTGGTCATTTACCGGATGATCGCGGGCCGGCGTCGCTGATCCACGTACCTTGCCCGGCCACGATCTCTCACGCCTCAGGCATCTCGCCGATCTCATGGATTCGCGGTTCCATGTGCCCGGCACCAACTGGCGTTTCGGTCTCGACGGGCTCGTCGGCCTTATCCCGGGCATCGGCGACGCGGCGGGCACATTGGTCTCGCTCTATATCCTCGCCGAAGCGTGGCGGCTGGGCGTGCGCAAACGCACAATCGGGCGGATGATCGGCAATATCGCCTTGGATTCGCTTATCGGCGCCGTGCCAGTGGCCGGCGATCTGTTCGACTTCGTCTGGCAATCAAATGCCCGAAACCTGCGGCTTATCGAACGCGATCTTGAACACCTCGCCATTTCCGGACGACGCGCATGACCGATGACGTGAAAAAAGACCCGGCGCCAAAGCCGAATTCCGAACCGACGGAAGAAGAAAAAAAGGAAATCGCCGAAGAGATCGAGGCCGTCGAGATCCCGGAAGCACGTGGCGAGGACGTTCCGGTCCCGGCTGAGAACGAATGGGCCGCCGACGATATCGATCTGGAAACTTCGAAGCGCAAATACCTGCTGCGGCGCTTCTGGTTCACGGCACGGCTCTATTGGGGCAAGGCAGGCGACCGGCTCGCCTGGCCCCTATCGGCCGGCATCCTGACCCTGATCCTACTGATCCTCGCCTCGCAGTACGGTTACAATTATTGGAACCGGGTGATGTTCGACGCGCTGGAGAACCGCGACGCGCAACGGGTCGGCATGATTGCCCTGATGTTCGTGCCGCTGATGGTTGCCAGCGTCTGTTGCAGCGTGACCAACGTCTATGTGCGCATGACCACGCAGCGCCGCTGGCGCGCCTGGCTGACCAACCTGATCATAGACCGTTGGCTGACGCATGGCCGCTACTATCAGCTCAATCTGGTCGGCGGCGATCATGACAATCCGGAATATCGCATCGCGCAGGATCTGCGCACCGCAACCGACGCACCGGTCGATTTCACCATCGGTGTCATCTCGGCCGTTCTGTCGGCGGCAACCTTCATCGCCGTACTTTGGAATATCGGCGGCTCGCTCACCCTGCCGTTCGGCGACGCCACCATCGTCATCCCGGGCTTCCTGGTCATCGCCGCCGTCACCTATTCGCTGCTCGCCAGCGGCATGATGACTTGGATCGGGCGGCGCTTCGTGCAGGTATCCGAAAACGTCAATCAGGCCGAAGCCGACTACCGCTACGCCCTGACGCGCGTGCGCGAGAACGGCGAAAGCATTGCGCTGATGGGCGGCGAGGACGAAGAACGCGCCGGGCTCGACGGTTCGCTCAAGAGCGTGCTGCTGCAATGGCGCGATCTGTGTTTCCAACATATGCGCACGACCATCGTCTCAACGACGAGTTCATGGGTCGCCCCCGTCATCCCGGTGATCCTGTGCGCCCCCAAATATCTCGACGGATCGATGACCTTGGGCACCGTGATGCAGGCGGCGTCGGCTTTCACCATCGTGCAGGCCGCCTTCGGCTGGCTCGTGGATAACTATCCCCGCCTTGCCGACTGGAGCGCGGGCGCACGCCGCATCGCCTCCTTGATGGTCTCGCTCGACGCGCTCGAGCGCGCCGAAACCGGCACGGTCGGACGCATTACCCATCAAAAGGGCGAAACCGCCGAGTTCGCCATGCGTCTCGCCGGCCTGTCGGTCGCCCTGGACAACGGCACGACCGTGATCGGCGAAGCCAAGGTCGATATCGCGCCGGGCGAGCGCGTGCTGGTGGCGGGCGAATCCGGCACCGGCAAAAGCACGTTGATACGCGCCATCGCCGGGCTGTGGCCATGGGGCGGAGGCAGCATCGAGATCAAGTCCGGCGCCAAGCTGTTCATGCTGCCGCAGCGGCCCTACGTGCCGATCGGCACCTTGCGCCGCGCCGCCACCTATCCCTCCGCCACCGAAGACTGGACCACCGAGGAAATTGCCGAGAATTTCCGCAGCTGCGGGCTCGAGCACCTGATCGACCAGTTGGAGGTTGAGGCGCCGTGGGATCAGACCCTGTCGGGTGGCGAGAAACAGCGGCTCGCCTTCGTGCGCATGTTCCTGCATCAGCCCGATATCGTCGTGTTCGACGAAGCGACCAGCGCGCTCGATCCGACGAGCCAGGATCACCTGATGGCCCTGATCAATGACACCCTCCCGGATGCGACGGTGATCAGCGTCGGCCATCGCCCGGAGCTGGAAGCCTTCCACAGCCGCAAGATCGTGCTGGAGCGCGCCGAAGGCGGCGCCAAATTCGTCAGCGACATCGATCTTCTCAACGATTTCCGCCTCAAGAAGAGTCGACGTCCGCGCTGGCTGCGCACGCGCGAATCGCGTAGTAAGGCAGAATAAGTCCCCGCCACTCCGGCCGGGAAACCATAACGACGAAACGATGAACCTTTTCCAGGTCTATATCCGCTCGCTCCGTCTGCTCGGCCCCAATGCACGTCTCGCCTGGGGCCTGGCGCTCGGCAATCTGGCGCTCGCCTCGACCCAATATGCCGAGCCAGTGCTATTCGGCAAAGTGATCGACGCGCTCGGCAGTGCGCAGGCCAATGGCGCTGCGGTCGTGTGGCCGCAACTGATCAGCCTACTCACCATCTGGGTGTCTATCGGCATCTTCAACATCATCGGCAGCACGGTGGTGGCACTCTATTCCGACCGTCTCGCGCATATCCGCCGCCATTCCGTCTCGACGCAATATTTCGAGCACGTGCTGCAATTGCCCGCCGCCTATCACGGCGCCAAACATTCCGGCCGCCTGATCAAGATCATGCTGCAGGGCACCGATTCCTTGTGGGGCCTGTGGGTCGCGTTTTTCCGCGAACATATGTCGGGGTTCGTCTCGTTTCTCGTCCTGCTGCCATTATCGATCTATCTGAATTGGCGCCTAGCGATCCTGCTGCTCGTGCTGTGCGTCGTCTTCGTCTTCCTCACCACCTTCGTGATGCGTAAATCCGAAGACCTGCAAAGCCAGGTCGAGGAGCATTATTCGGCGCTCGCCGAGCAGGCGACGGATACGCTCGGCAATATCCCGCTGGTGCAGAGCTATGCGCGCATCCAGCAGGAAGTGAGCGAGTTGAAAAGCGTGATCACCAAGCTGCTGGCGGCACAATTGCCGGTGCTGACCTGGTGGGCCGTGATCGAAGTCATGACGCGCGCGTCGACCACCATCACCGTGCTGTCGATCATCGTCGTTGGCACCGCGCTCAACCTCAACGGTCAGGCGACGGTCGGTGAAATCGTCACCTTCATGAGCTTCGCCTCGATGTTGATCGAACGGCTGCAACGCGCCGTCGGCTTCGTCAATTCGCTGCTGAACAATGGCCCGCGCCTGCAGGAATTTTTCGACGTGCTCGACGCCGTACCGGACATCCGTGACCGCCCGGATGCGGTCGATGCCGGGCGCCTCACCGGCGAAGTGCGCTTCCGCAACGTCAATTTCTCCTACGACGGCAAGAAGCCGGCGGTCGATGATCTGGATTTCACCGCGCGGCCCGGCGACACCATCGCCTTCGTCGGCTCGACGGGTGCCGGCAAAAGTACCGCACTCGCCTTGCTGCACCGCGCGTTCGATCCGCAATCGGGCGCCATCGAGATCGATGGACGCGATATCCGTGACATCACGCTGACGTCGTTGCGCCGCAATGTCGGCGTCGTGTTCCAGGAAGCCCTGCTGTTCAACCGTTCGATCCGCGAGAACCTATTGGTCGGCCGTCCCGATGCGACCGATGCCGAGATGGTGCGGGCCGCCGAACGCGCCCAGGCGTTCGATTTCATCAGCCGCGCGCCGGAAGGCTTCAACAGCCGGGTCGGCGAACGCGGCCGCATGCTGTCGGGCGGCGAGCGTCAGCGCCTGTCGATCGCCCGCGCCCTGCTGAAAGATCCGCCGATTCTGATCCTCGACGAAGCGACGAGTGCGCTAGATTCGCAGACCGAGCAGAAATTGCTGGTCGCACTCGACGAGGTGATGAAGAACCGCACGTCGTTCGTCATCGCGCATCGCCTGTCAACGATCCGCAATGCGACGCGCATCTTGATGTTCGAACATGGCAAGGTGATCGAGACCGGCACCTTCGACGAACTGGTGGCCAAGAACGGCAAGTTCGCCGATCTCGCCCGCTCGCAGTTCATGGTGACGCCGCAGCCGGGCCTCGTGCGCGAAGACAGCGACGAAGAGGAAGACGGCTGATCGCCGAAACGTACCCTCCCGGTTCTCCATCGTCATGCCCGGGCGAAGACCCGGGCATCCACGAAAGCGCGATAGCGCGAAAAGACTCATGTCGGCGCAGACGCGCCTCCCGTGGATGGCCGGGTCAAGCCCGGCCATGACGGCTTTGCTAAGTTATGACAATGAAGCTTACTCGGCGGCTTTCTTCGACGAGTTGCGATCGCCGATGGCGCGGTCGGCGAGCATCTTGTCGATCTTCGCGTCGTCGTAGCCCAACACATCCTTCAGCACTTCGCGCGTTTCGCCGCCCAGATACGGCGGATAGCCATGCTCGGTGCGACCCGACTCGCGGATCTTGATCGGATTGCCGATCACGCGGGCGCGTTGTTCGGGATCATTGCCTTTAAGCTCAAGGATCATGTCGCGATGGATGATCTGCGGTTCGGCCAATGCGCGGTCGATCGTATTGATCGGTCCGCACGGGATGCCGCGGCGCAGGAATTCCTTCACCAAATCGTCGCCCTTGTGGTTGAGGAAGGCTTTCTCGATCAGCGGCACGAGGTCGGCTTTGTGCTTCAGGCGCGTATCGCGATTGGCGAAGCGCGGATCTTTGAGCGTATCGGGGATGCCGAGCGCTTCGCACATATCCTGCAGCATCTTGTCGGTGTTGGCGGTCACCGCGATCTCGATGCCATCGCCCGCCGCGAAGCAGCGATAGGTCGGGATCGAGTCATGCTCGCGCCCCTGCAGACCGGGAACCTTGCCCGAATTCAGATAGACGGCGGCCTGATAGGTCAGCATGGCGACCTGCACATCGAGCATCGAGATATCGATGTAATCGCCCTGGCCGGTGGCGTGGCGGCGATTGAGTGCGGCCAGGATACCGATGGAGCCGTACATGCCGGCGACCGCATCGCCGATGGGAACGCCGGCGCGCACCGGGCGGCCGTCCTTCTCGCCGGTCAGGCTCATCACGCCCGACATCGCCTGCACGATCATGTCGTAGGCGGCGCGATCGCGATCCGGGCCGTCTTGGCCGAAGCCCGACAGCGAGCACCAGATCAGACCGGGATTGTCTTTGCGCAACGTATCGAAATCGAGGCCGAGGCGTTTGAGCACGCCCGGGCGGCGGTTCTCGAACAGGATGTCGCTTTTGAGCGCCAGTTCTTTGATCGCCGCGATGCCGTCGGGATGTTTGAGATCGACGACCATCGATTTCTTGTTGCGGCTGATCGAGTGGAAATAGGTCGAGGAGCCGGCGATGTAGTGCGGCGGTACGTGGCGCGACGAATCGCCTTCGAAATGTTCGATCTTGATGATCTCGGCGCCGAGGTCGCCCAGGATCTGCGTGCCGAACGGGCCCGCCAGGAATTCGGTCATGTCGAGGACGCGCAGTCCCGCGAGCGGCCCCTTATGTTCGTCGGCCATAATTAAGCCCTTCCCTTGTTATCTTGTTGTGTACCGTAGAGACCGCCGGCCGAACGGCAGCCCAAAGCGCCCGACAGACGCCGCGCCTGTTCGACCAGCACGCCGGAAACCTCGGCCAGACGCTTTTCATCCCAGCGGAATTCCGGGACCGTCACGTTGAGGCTGCCGAAGACCGAACCCTGCGCGCCGAACAAGGGGGCCGCAATACCGACGGCGCCCTGCAATTTCTGCGAGACCGAATAGGCGTAACCCTTGCGACGGATGTCGGCGAGCGCGCCCATGAAATCGTCGAATGGCGGCAATTCGCGTCCGTTGGCCGGTGAGACGTCGGCTTCTTCAAAGATCGAGCGGACTTCGGCATCGGGCAGATGCGCGAGAATAGCGCGCGAACGCGCACCCCACGCCACCGCGGTGGGGCGGAACTTTTCCGATTGATAGGTCAGCGGATGACTAGAACTCACCGTCTGCGCGATCATCGTCTTGCGCTCGGCCGGCAGATACAGCGTCAACATGCAGAACTCGTCGCACTTATCGACGACGGCGCGCATGTAGGGCAGCGCCAGTTTGGGGATGCGCGTCTTGTTGACGACGAGCGCGCCGAGGCGAAAGAACTCGGTGCCGGCGTGATAGCGATGGCCGTTCTCGCCGCGCTCGACCAGGCCCTGCTCCATCAGCAAATGCAGCAGGCGATGCACGGTGCTGGGCGCCAATTGCAATTGGTCGGACAACGACTTGATGGAGACGTCGTCCTCGGCCTCGGCGAGCGAGCGCAGGATGACCGCCGCACGGGCGACGGTACCGAGCGTATCGCTGTCACGGGAACTAGCGTTGCGGGGCATGATCCTCACCTAATTTCCATTGAGTGGAACGTAATTTTATTTGACGGAACGGTAAGACGACTCCTAGGGTTGGTCAAGTTTTGATAGGGTGCGGCGGAACGTCTAAAACCATCCGTACAACAGCACCCAAGGGGAGGAATTTATGCCAGATACCGCGAAACCGGGATCGAACGTCCGTGTGTGGGGCAGCGACGTCGTCGCCGCCGCGATCAAGGAACAGAACTTCCCCTATGCGGTGCTGAATCCAGGCGCGTCCTATCGCGGCCTGCATGACAGCCTGGTCAATTATACCGGCAACGAAAACCCCAAGATGCTGGTCGTGCTGCATGAAGAACATGCGCTGGCCATCGCGCAGGGTTACGCCACGGTCACCGATCAGCCGCTGGCTGCCATCGTGCATTCCAACGTCGGCCTGATGCACGCGACCATGGGCGTGTTCGACGCCTGGTGCGCGCGCACGCCGGTCGTGCTGTTCGGCGCCACCGGCCCGATCGATGCCGCCAAGCGCCGCCCCTGGATCGACTGGATCCACACGACCGCCGACCAGGCCTCGATGATCCGCAACTACATCAAATGGGACGACACACCGGGCTCGGCCACCGCCGCCATCGAATCCATCCGTCGCGCGACGATCCTGGCGCGCACGCAGCCTTGCGGCCCAGTCTTCGTCAATCTCGACGCTACCATCCAGGAACAAGAACTCGACGGCTGGCCGGTGACGCAACCGCTCGACAGCTATCAGGTGCCGAACCCGCCGGCGCCTAACGCCGCCGATCTCGATCAGGCCGTGAAGTGGCTCGACGAAGGGAAAGACGTCGTCATCTTCGCCGGCCGCATGAGCCGCGACGACAAGGCCTGGAAAGACCGCATCGCACTGGCCGAAGCCCTCGGTGCGCGCGTCTTCATCGGCGCCCAGCCCGGCCCCTTCCCGACGACGCACGCGTCGTTCAGCGGCGAAAGCGGTTTCAACCTGCGCCCCGATATGCGCGAAGCCATCCGCAAGGCCGACGTCATCCTGGCGCTCGAATATCTCGATATCGGCGGCACCCTGGCGCAGGTCTTCCCGGCCGGCCAGCCACGCCATACCAAGATCATCAATTGCTCCATCGAGTATCAGCTGCATAACGGCTGGATCATGGATTACCACGTGCTGCCGATGTGCGATCTGCACATCACCACGACGACGGAGCAGCTCACGTCTGCGCTGGTGGCGCGCGTGAAGAAGCGGCCCGATGCGATGAAGGGCAAGGAAAGCGTGTATTCGCTACCCGCCATGCCGACCGGCAAGGGCGAGATCGGCATCCGGGATCTGGCGGCGACCTTCCTCAACGTCACCAAGGATATGGATATCGCGCTGATGGGACGTCCGATCGGCTGGCCGCCGAACGCGACCGAGATCAACCATCCGCACGATTGGCTGGGCGGCTCGCACGGCGGCGGCGTGGGCTCCGGCCCAGGTAACGCGGTCGGCATGGCGCTCGCCTTGCGCGACATGAAATCGCCCCGCCTGCCGATCATGGTGCTGGGCGACGGCGACTTCACGATGGGCTGCAACGCCATCTGGACCGCCGCCAACGAAAAGATCCCGATGCTGTTGATCGTGGCCAACAACCGCGCCTACTTCAACGACGAGCTGCACCAGCAGAACGTCGCCAAGACGCGCGCACGGCCCGAAGAACGCGCCTGGATCGGCCAGCGCATCGAAGATCCCGCCCCCGACATGGCGGCCATCGCCCGCGGCTTCGGCCTCGACGGCGAAGGCCCGATCGAGAAACTCGAAGATTTGCCCAAAGCGCTGGAAAAAGCGTTCGCCGCCGTTAAAGCAGGTAAGTCCTACGTGCTCGACGTCGTCACCAAACGCGAATATGCGCACGCACCGCTGACGGACGGCCGCTCGGCTGCCGGCAAGAAATAACGACAGACCAAGCGCAATGTAAAAAAGAACGTCCACAGGGAGGTAAGTATGGCGCGACCAGCACAAACGGCACGTAAGACCGAGGCGCCAGCAAGAACGTACAACGACTTCCGCCAGCATATCGAAGCGCTCGATAAGGCGGGGTTGCTCTACAAGATCGACCGTCCGGTCAACAAAGACACGGAACTGCATCCGCTCGTGCGCTGGCAGTTCCGTGGCAGCGTTCCCGAAGATTTGCGTAAGGCGTTCTTGTTCACCAACGTGGTGGATTCACGCGGGCGCAAGTTCGACATGCCCGTCCTGGTCGGCGGCTTGTCGGCAACGCCAGAGATCTACGCCGTCGGCATGGGTGGCGTCGCCATCGCCGACATCGGCGATCATTGGGCGAAGGCGCAGGCCAACCCGATCGATCCCATCGTGGTCGACGAAGGCACCTGCCAGGACATCATCATCGAAGGCGACGATCTGGTCGGCGACGGCAAAGGCCTCGATTCCCTGCCCGTGCCGATCTCCAGCCCCGGCTTCGACGCCGCACCCTATTTCACCGCCACCGCGTTCGTCACCAAGGATCCCGACACCGGCATCCAGAACATGGGCACCTATCGCTGCGGGCTCAAGGCATCCAACCGCATGGCGGTGATGATGTCGGGCGGCTCGGGCGGGCGCGTGAACTGGGACAAACATCGCAAGTTGGGCACCGAAATGCCCTGCGCGCTGGTGCTGGGCGCACCGCCGCTGGTCAATTACTGCGCGCCGCAGCGTTTCCGCGTGAATGTCGACGAGGTCGCGGTGGCCGGCGGTGCGGCAGGCGAGCCGTTCCATCAGGTGAAGTGCCATTCGGTCGACCTGGTCGTGCCGGCCGAATCCGAAATCGTCATCGAAGGTTATATCGATCAGGATTATCTGGAACCCGAAGGCCCGTTCGGCGAGTCGCATGGTTACGTGGCGCTCGAAGCCTTCAATTATTCGATGCGCATCACCGCCATCACCATGCGTAAGGGCGCGGTCCTGCCGTCGATCATCAGCCAGGTGACGCCGTCGGAATCCTCGATCGTCAAACGCGTGGCGATGGAGCCGCAGTTCCTGCGCCATCTGCGTAACAATCTCGGCCTGCGCTGCGTGAAGAAAGTCATCATGCACGAACCGCTGACCAATATCCGCCCGGTCATCTTCCTGCAGATGGAAAAGGGCGCACCGACGACCGAAGTTTGGCGCGCCCTATATGGCGTCAGCAGCTATTCGAGCAATTGCGGCAAGTTCTGCATCGCCATCAACGAGGACATCGATCCGACCAACGGCGATTTCCTGCTCTGGGCCTTGGCCTATCGCACCAATCCGCGGCTCGATGTGCAGATCCTCGATCATCGCGCCCCCCTGCACGGACCGAAGATCGATCGCGGCGAAGAATCCACCATGCTGATCGACGCCACCTTGAAGGGCGATATGCCGCCGATCGCGCTGCCCAAGAAAGAATATATGGAAGGCGCCAAAAAGATCTGGGAGGAACTGAACCTGCCGCCGCTGACACCCGAAGTGCCGTGGCATGGCTACAGCCTCGGCAATTGGATGGATCGCTGGGACGAGATGGCCGATCGTGCCGTCGCCGGCGATTACATGGAAACCGGCCGGCGCAGCTTCCAGATGCGGCGCAAGGACGTCTCCCCCGCCACCAGCGTGCGCAAGATGCTCGACCCGAATGCGGCCGACGATAGCGAAGGCGGCGAATGAAACCGGCGCCGTTCACCTATCACGATCCGCAGACCCTGGACGAAGCCTACGGCCTGCTGGCCACGCTCGAGAACGCGCGCGTGCTGTCGGGCGGCCAGTCGCTCATCCCGATGCTCAACTTCCGCTATGTGCAGCCCGACCACATCATCGATGTGGCGGGCATCGCGGCGATCTCGGGCATCACGTATAAAGACGGCATCCTTAAGATCGGTGCGATGACGCGCCAGCGCGAGATCGAATATTCCGATATCGTCGCGACGCATTGCCCGCTGATGCGCGAAGCCATCCTGCAAGTCGGCCACCGCCAGACGCGCAATCGGGGCACCATCGGTGGCTCGCTCGCGCATCTCGACCCGGCGGCCGAATTGCCGCTGGTCGCGTGCGCGATGGACGGCATGATTCATCTCGGCGGCAGTCGCGGCACACGCGACGTCGCGTTTACCGATTATGCGTTGGGCTTTATGACGACGGCGATCGAGCCCGACGAAATGATCACCGGCGTCAGCATCCCAACCTGGAAACCGGGCCACGGCTCGGCCTTTGTTGAATTCGCACGGCGCGAAGGCGATTTCGCCATCGTCGCCATCGCGGCCCTAATGGAAATCGACGCGTCCCAGACGATCACGCGGGCGGCGCTGGCCGTCGGCGGCGCCTTGGCCACGGCGCAACGGCTTCCTGAAGCCGAGGCGATCCTGGTCGGCGCCAAAGCCAACGACGAGACCTTCCGTGCCGCCGGCGAAGCCTGCACGCAAATCGACGCGGTCGAGGATGTGCATGCGCCGGCGAGCTATCGTAAATCCCTCGCAGGTGTGCTGACACGCCGCGCATTAAAAGCCGCTGCGGAGCGCACGAAATGACCGATACCCGCAAGATCACCGTCACGGTGAACGGCAAAAGCCACACCAAAGAGGTTCCCACGCGCCTGCTGCTGTCCGACTTCCTGCGCCATGAACTGTTGCTGACCGGCACGCATGTCGGCTGCGAGCACGGCGTCTGCGGCGCCTGCACGGTGTTGATCGACGGACGCTCGGCACGCTCCTGCCTCACCCTCGCGGTGCAGGCCAACGGGCACGAGGTGATGACGGTCGAAGGCATCGCGCCGAATGCCGACGAGCTACATCACCTGCAGCAGGCGATGCAGGATCATCACGGCCTGCAATGCGGCTACTGTACGCCCGGCATCCTGACGACCCTGTTCGAATTGCTACGCGACAATCCGGACCCGAGCGAACACGAGGTGCGCTCGGCGATTTCCGGCAATCTGTGCCGCTGCACCGGCTATCAGGGCATCGTCGAAGCCGCACTCGACGCCGCGCAGAAGATGCGCGCCGGAGCACGCTCATGAGCAATCCGGTCGCCGATCTCAAGAATATTTCGGGCGAGCCGCAGATCGGCAAGGCCATCAAGCGGCTGGAAGATCCGGCGCTGCTGACCGGCAAAGGCCGCTTCGTCGACGATTTCCACCTGCCCAACATGCTGCATGCGGCGTTCGTGCGCAGCGACGAGGCGCACGCGAAGATCAACGGCATCGACAAAAGCATGGCCAAGGCCGTACCCGGCGTGCATGCGGTCTATACCTTGGCCGACCTGCCCAAGCGCTTCCACAATATGCGCATGCACGGCATGCCGAACCCGCATGTGTCGCAGAACATCATGCCGTATGTGCTGGCGAAGGATGAGGTCTGTCATGTCGGCGAGCCCATCGCCATCGTCATCGCCTACGACCGCTATATCGCCGAGGATGCGGCCGCACTCGTGATGGTCGATTACGAACCGTTGCCGACGGCGGGCGATTGCCGCGCCGCGCGTCAGCCCGGTGCTGCGCTCGCACATATGAATTCGCCCAACAACACGGCCGCCGAAATGCATTTCGGTTATGGCGATGTCGATGCCGCGTTCAAGAATGCCGCACATATCGTGCGCGAAGACCTGTTCATGCATCGCGGTCTCGGCCATTCCATCGAAGGCCGCGCGTGCCTGTGCCATTACGACGAATTCACCGATCATCTGACGGTCTACGCCGCGAGCCAGGGCCCACACGCGCATAAGCGCGCCATCTGCGGACTATTGGATTGGGATGAAGAGCGCGTGCGCGTCGTCGCCTACGATGTCGGCGGCGGCTTCGGCCCGAAGATGAGCTTCTATGCCGAAACGATCGTCGCATCCGTCGCCTCGATCATGCTGAAGCGGCCGGTCAAATGGATCGAGGATCGGCGCGAGCATTTCAACGCGGCGACGCAGGAACGCGATCAATATTGGGATGTCGAGATGGCGCTGGATGCCGAGGGCAAGATCCTCGGCCTGCGCATCGATATGACGCACGACAAGGGCGCGTTCATGCCGCACGGCACGATCCTGCCGCATATTTCCTGCACTACCGTGCCCGGCCCCTTCATCATCCCGGCCTACAAGATCGACTGCCACGTGATGCTGACGAACAAGCCGCCAGTCGCCCCAGTGCGCGGCGCCGGACGGCCGCAGGCAGTCTTCGCCATGGAACGCATCATGGATGCGGCGGCGGCCAAGCTCGGTCTCGACCGTGCCGAGATCCGCAAACGCAACCTAATCCCCGCCGAAGCCATGCCCTATTCGATGGGCCTAACCTTCCGCGACGGCAAGCCGCTGACCTACGATTCCGGCAATTATCCGCAATTGTTGAAACAGGTGATGGAGGCGTCCGACTACAACGGTTTTGAGGCGCGCAAAGCCGAGGCGCTGAAACAGGGCCGCTATATCGGCATCGGCATCGCCAGCGCCATCGAAGGGACCGGCCTCGGCCCGTTCGAAGGCGCCACCGTGCGCATCGGGCCGTCCGGCACGGTGACGTTGCTGACCGGTGCGGCCGCGCAGGGCCAAGGCCATGTGACGACCTTCGCGCAGATCTGCGCCGAGAAGTTCGGCATAGCGCCCGGCGACGTGCGCGTGGTGGCAGCCGACACGGCCGTCATCGCCAACGGCACCGGCACTTTTGCATCCCGCCAGGCGGTCAATGCGGGCTCATCCACGCATCTGGCTGCCATCCAGGTACGCGAAAAGGTTCTGCAGATCGCGTCGTTCATACTGGAAGCTTCGCCCGGCGACATCGAACTCGCCGGCGGCAATGCCATCGTCAAAGGCACCGACAAGAAGATCAGCTTCAAGGACATCTCGCGCGCGGTGACCGGGCAATCGGGCTACGCGCTGCCGAAAGGCATCGAGCCGGGCCTGGAATCGACGCGCTATTTTTCGCCCGAGCAGGCAGCCTATTCATCCAACACGCACATCGCCGAGGTCGAGGTCGATATCGAAACCGGCGGCGTCAAGGTCACCGGCTATTGGATCGCGCACGATTGCGGCGTCGTCATCAATCCGCTGGTGGTCCAGGGTCAGGTGCAGGGCGGGCTCGCCCACGGCATCGGCAATGCGCTGCTCGAATGGATGCATTACGATCCCGATACCTGCCAGCCGCTGACCACGACCCTGGCCGATTATCTGCTGCCGACGGCGGATATGGTGCCGAAGGCCGAGATCAGCCATGTCGTCTCGCCCTCGCCGCTCAATCCCATCGGCGTCAAGGGTGCGGGCGAAGGCGGCACCATCCCGGCGCCGGCCGCGATCATCTCGGCCATCGAACACGCGCTCAGCCCGTTCGGGGTTCACTTGACCCAGGCGCCCGTTCCGCCGCACCATCTAGTCGATCATATCAATAAGGGCCGCAAAAAAGCCCATTAGCGCCGAGGAGGCAGCCGATGCCCGACAGCTCCTTATTCCATCAGCCCGAATCCCTCGAAGGCAAAGTCTCGGATGCCGAATGGCAGACCCGCGTCGATATGGCCGTGTGTTATCGCATCGCCTATCACTTCGGCTGGAACGACACGATCCACAATCATCTGTCGGCACGCCTGCCGGACGATCCGGAAAAGTTCGTTATGAACCCGCAAGGGCTCGGCTGGCACGAGATGACGGCAAGCTCGCTCATCAAGTCCGACTACGCCGGCAAGGATTACACCAAGAGCGAATTCCGCCTCGCTCCGGCTGGCCGCAATTTCCATAGCGCGATCTTGAAATTGCGCCCGGACCTCAATTGCGTGTTCCACATTCATCCGCTGTCCTCGGTCGTCGTCTCGGCGACGCGCGACGGGTTGCTGCCGCTCGACCAGAACTCGGCGATGCTGTACGGCCGCGTGTCGTACCACGATTACGAAGGCTTGGCCGACGAAGCCGAAGAAGGCCCGCGCATCGTCGAACATCTGGGCGACAATCAGCACATGATCATGTGGAACCACGGCCTGCTGACGGTCGGCCGCACGGTCGCCGAAGCCATGGCGAACATGAATGCGCTGGCGCGTTGCTGCGACAATCAGATGCATGTGCTGTCGCTCAACCGCCCGATCGAGATGGTGCCGGAAGAGATCTGCAAGAAGGCACAGGATCAGATCTATCAGCGCTATCAGGGCGCGCCCGGCGGCACCTTGGAATTCAAGGCCTATCGCCGCCTCGCCGAAAAGCTCGATCCGAGCTACCGGACGTAATTAGGCGTCGCCGTCCTTTTTGAACGTCCGTTTGGCGGCACCCCAAAGCACCGAGGTGGCCGAGACCGACGCGGCATCGCCTGCCGCCACGCCGCCGCCATTGATCTCCTGTTCCAGGTTCTTGGCGAAGCGCGCGATGATTTCGTCGGCGACCGCCTTCATCACGCCGACGCCACGCCCGTATTGCGCGACCGCGCCCGAAAGTGTGACGTCGGATTGAGCGATGACCTTGGTTGCCGCATCGCCCGCCGGTTCGAGCCGGATGGTGAATTCGGCGGCTGCGCGCCCGCGCCCCTTGGCCTCGCCGCCCGATCCTTTAACCCGCACGGTGCGATTGGCTTCGTCGATGTCTTCGAACGTCGCCGTGCCCGCGAAGGTGAGCGCCACCGGCCCCACCTTCACGTTCACATTACCCTTGAAGGTCTTGTCGTCGACCGTTTCGGTCAGTGTAGCACCCGGCAGACATTTCGCCATACGCGGCACATCGAGCAGCACGACCCAAGCGTCAGCCGGCGGCAACGGCACCGTGAAGCTGTTTTCGAACTGCAGACCCATGATCGGTTAGCGGACCTCGTGCGCGCGCACCGGAACCTTCATGTTGCCCAGGATCTCGAATTCGAAATCCACCATGTCGCCCGGCTTCACCGGCCCGACGCCCTGGCAGGTGCCGGTCATGATGATGTCGCCCGGATGCAGGGTGTAGAAGGTCGAACCCCAAGAGATCTG
This sequence comes from Rhodospirillaceae bacterium, assembly GCA_947467145.1. Lineage (GTDB taxonomy): Bacteria > Pseudomonadota > Alphaproteobacteria > Rhodospirillales > UBA2165 > CANIGJ01. The sequence goes on from CANIGJ010000001.1 coordinate 357,318, forward strand.
CTGCTTGATATACATGATCATGTCTTTGGTATTTGCCTTCTGGCGGCTCTCACCATTGACCTTCAATTCGAAATTGAGGTTCTGCGGATCCGGCACCTCGTCCTTGGTCACGAGCCACGGGCCCAGCACCGAATAGGTGTCGATGGATTTGCGGAAGGAACGGTCTTCCTTGCCGCGCACCACCATGTCCATGGCGAGCGCGTAGCCGACAATATAATCGTAGGCTTTGTCTTCCGGGATGTCCGAGCCCGTCTTGCCGATGATCACACCCAGTTCGGCTTCATGATCGTTGCGCCGATCGGGAAAGCGCGTCGCGATGCCTTCCGACGGGCCGACCAGGGACGAATTCGCCTTCAGGAACAGGCCCTGCACCAGAACGCTGTCGATGCCGCGTTCCGGGATAGCCTGTGATTGTGTCGTGATCGTCTTGTCGGCGGCCATCTCGTCGCGATGCGCCTGATAATTGGTCGGCACGCCGATGATCTTGGTCGGATTGGCGACCGGGCTTTTGAAGCGCAATTCGTTGGCATTGAGCGCCGGCGCCTTGTCGGCCAGCGCTTCCAGCTCGGGACGCCAGGCTTCCAGGTTCACGATCAGCGGGTCGCCCAGCGGAAAGGGATAACGCACCAGTGGCAGCTTTTCGAGGATGGTGGTGACGTCATGCACGCCATCGGGACGGACGATTCCGATCCGGTCGTCGTTAAATCGGCAAATGCGCATATTCTCTCTCCCTAGATTTATCGGCTACCGGTTGGCGCCATTGAAAAACGCCAACACCGCGGACGCAAACATTTCCGGCGAGGACGTCATGGCAGAATGCCCTTCGCCCGGCAATTCAATGATTTCAGTCTGAGGAATCCCGCCTTTGATACGCTCGGCCGAGTTGCGCATACCGCCGCGCGACTTGCCGCCGACGAGCACGCCAAACGGATATTTGACGCCGACGAACTTGAACGCCGCGAATTCGTAATCGCGTACGATCATGAGTTCGCGCGGCACCGTGCGCGCCATGGAGCGCCAACGCTCCCACGCCTTGGGGTTCGAACGCTGACGTTCGACCGCATCGGGCGACGAGCCCATGAAGTCGCGGAGATAATAAGTGATCACGCCGTCGATATCGCCCTTGGCCAGGATCTCGGCCATCGCGATCACCAAGGGCTTGCGCGGATCGACGCCCTCGATGCGTTCGTAGAACGGCATCGGCGGTTCATACAGCAGCACCGCTTTCAACTTGTCGCTGCGCCACGCAGCCTCGAGCGCCACCAAGCCGCCATAGGAATGGGCCAGCAGGTTGACCGGCCCGGCCACGGCATGGACCGTATCGATTACCGCCAGCAGATCATGCACTTCGTCCAGGAAGCTGTGCGTGGGGGCATCGGTGGAATCGCCACGCCCGCGCCGATCGACCTGATACAGCGTATAGCTTTGCGCCAAGGTGGGGGCGACGCGCGCGTAGCGCGTATAATCGTCGCCGGTCCCGGTGACCATCAGCAGCGGTGGCCCGGATCCTTCGACGGTAACGGAAATGACGACGCCATCCGGCGCCGTGACCTGCATGGACACGCTGTACGATCCCCTTGTTTTTGGGCCCCCTGTTGCCCCGATTTGTCCCTGATAGCGCAGGGTATTTCAATGACCGGGAGTGAATAACTCTCACACCTTCCATTCAGTGAAAAGGTCAACGATCGTGGTTTACCCCTTGGGACCCATTTCCTATTGTTCGAGCCGAGCCCCGACGAAGGGCTGAGATTCTAGGGAGATGCATGACCCATGCCGATGCCGAGCGATTCACCGCGGTCCGGACCTCTATCGCATATCAAGGTCCTCGACCTGACCACGCATCTGGCGGGTCCCTATGCGACGATGATTTTCGGCGATCTCGGCGCGCAGGTCATCAAGCTTGAGGCGCCCGGCGGCGAAAGCACGCGCCACATGCCGCCGCATTACATCGCCGGCAACAGCACCTATTTCCATTCGATCAACCGCAACAAGCAGTCGATCATCGTCGATCTGAAATCGCCCGAGGGCAAACAGGTCGCCATGGATCTGGTCGACGAATGCGACATCGTGATCGAGAACGCGCGCCCCGGTGTGATGAAGCGCCTCGGCCTCGCCTATGACGACCTGGCGCCGACGCGGCCGGGCCTGATCTATTGTTCGCTGTCGGGCTTCGGCCAGGATGGGCCAGACCGCGATCTGCCGGCGCTCGACATCATCGTGCAGGCGCTGTCGGGCGGCATGAGCATGACCGGCGAAAAAGGCGGCAAGGCGGTGCGCGCCGGCCTACCCATCGGCGACGTCTGCGCCGGCATGTATTGCGTCATCGGCTCTCTGGCGGCACTCGCGCGGCGTACCGCAACCGGCGAAGGTGACTATATCGATGTCGCCATGCTCGACGTGCAGGTCGCCTTCCTGACCTATCAGGCGGCCGCCTATTTCCACACCGGCAAGGCACCAGGGCGCCAGGGCCGCGAGCACGACATGATCCCGCTGATCAATTGCTTCGAAGCGAAAGACGGCGTCGAAGTGGTGATCGCCGGCAACTCGGCGACCAACTTCAAGACCTTGTCGGACTTCCTGGGCGTGCCGGAGTTGCCGGAAGATCCGCGCTATAAGGAGCCGCGTGAGCGTTTGAAGAACAAGGAAAGCCTCGTCGCCACGTTGCGCGACGCCTTCAAGACCAAGACCTCGGTCGAGATCATGGCGCATCTGCGCAAGGAAGGCATGCCGGTCGGCATCGTCAACACGGTCGACAAGGCGCTGGACAGCGCGCAGCTCAAACATCGCAACATGATCCTGGATCTGAAGGGCGACAGCGAGGAAGAACGCGCGCGCGTCGTCGGCGATCCGATCAAGATCCGCAAGGCGGGCCGCAAGACGCATACCTATGCGCCGCGCCTGGGCGCCGATTCGCGCTACATTCTGAACGAGGTCCTGGGCTACGATTCTGGCAAGATCGACGCCCTGATCGAGTCCGGCGCGGTGCAGGAAAAGGGCCTCGCCAAAGCGGCGGAATAACGTCTAAATACCGCTCATCAAAATTTACCCATCAGAGAGGCAGGGGACCTATGGTCGATTACAGGATCTTGAATTACGGCGACAATGTGCCTGACGCACGCCCGGCGGTTTGCGTCGGCGACAACATCCTCGATATCCAGGATGCGCTGGCCGATGTCGGCAATCCGAAAAGCTTCAACGCCAGCACGACCATGACCATCTTCGAGAAATGGGATGCGGCCGAGCCGGTGCTCGAACAGATCGCCGAGAAACTTGCGAATGGTCATGCCAAGGCGAAGAAGCTGTCGGCCGTGAAGCTGCAGGCGCCGCTGCTTTATCCCTGGGCGATCTTCAATGCCGGCTCGAACTATTCCGAGCATCAGCAGGAGATGGGCCAGAAAGACGCCACCGACAAGTCGGTGACCAAGCCCTATGTCTTCCTCAAATCGCCGGCGCATGTCGTCATCGGGCCGGGCCACGAGGTCAAGATTCCACACGTGACCAAACAGGTCGACTGGGAAGGCGAATTCGCCGTCGTCATCGGCCGTTACGGGCGCAACGTGAAGAAAGAAGACGCTCGCTCGATCATCGCCGGCTACACGATCTTCAACGATCTGTCGGCGCGCGATCTGGGTGCGCGCGAAGACTGGCCGCGTTTCCGCACCGACTGGTTCGCGCACAAAAGCTTCGAAACCTCCGGCCCGATGGGCCCGTGGATCGTGCCGGCCAAGCAAATCAAAGATCCGTACCAATGCCGCATCGAAACCTTCGTCAACGACGAGCGTAAGCAGAACGCACTGGCCGGCGAGATGATCTTCAACATCGAAGAGCAGATCGAATATCTCTCGGCGCGGCTGACGCTCCGTCCGGGCGATCTGATCTCGACCGGCACGCCGTCCGGCGTCGGCCGCCCGAAGGGCACGTTCCTGCAGCCCGGCGATACGGTGCGCATCACCATCAGCGGCATCGGCGAACTCAAGAACCCGGTCGTCGCCGGCATCTAAGTTCGTTCGTTTCCGAACACATAAGGCCGGACCACTTGGTCCGGCCTTTTTGTTTGCCTAAGCCCAGGCCGTCATGCCCTGGCTTGACCAGGGCATCCATCTTCACGACGCTTCAGCAAATAAGATGGATGGCCGGATCAAGTCCGGCCATGACGACGGAGGCTAAAATGAAACCGATCCTCAATATCGCCGACCTCACCTATACCGACTGGGGCCGCGGCGCGACCTTCGCCGCCAAGATCGGTGCCATCGGGATGAAGATCGGCGCGCAGAAACTGGGCTACAACGTCACCGTGGTGCCGCCCGGTAAACGCGCCTTCCCGCGCCACAGCCATCGCGCCAACGAAGAGATGTTCTTCATCCTCGACGGCAGCGGCGAACTGCGCGTCGGCTCGGAAACCCATCCGCTACGCGGCGGTGATGTGATCGCCTGCCCGCCCGGCGGGCCGGAGACCGCGCATCAGATCGTCAATACGTCCGATGCCGAGCTTCGCTACCTTTCGGTCAGCACGATGATCTCGCCGGAGATCGCGGAATATCCGGATTCCGGCAAGGTCGGCATGTTCCATTATTTGCCGCCCGACGCGAACGGCGCGCCGCAGCGCATGCGCTACGTGATCGAGAACCAGCAGACCGATATGGACGATTATTGGAAAGGCGAGGCCGAGTAGTTTTGGCTACTCAACCCCGTCGATGAAATCGCCGATCATCTTGGTGAAGAATTCCGGCTGATCGATCGCCGACAAATGCCCGGCGCCAGGAATGACGGTGAGTTCCGATCCCGGGATCATCTCGTGCATCTGGCGCCCCTGCTGCTGCAGCGGCGGACGTTCATTGTCGCCGAAGCAGATCAAGGTCGGCACCGACACGGCGGGGATCAGCCCCTGGAAGCCGAGCGTGGAAATCGCGCTCAGGGTGTCCAGATAGGCTTTCGGCGTCAGCAGCGACACAGCCTCGGCCAGTTCGTCATAGGCCTTCTGCGGCGTCGCCGGCATCAGGCGGCTTTTGGCGTATTCCACACCAAACGTCGCCATCGTCTTGCCCTGCATCTGCTGCTCGGTCTCGGCCAGGCGTTCCTTCGCCGACGCACGGTTGTCGTAGAAGCTGTCGGCGATCACGAGGGACGCGATGCGGCCCGGCCGCTCGGCATACATTTCCAGCACGATCGGCCCGCCCATGGAAATGCCGACGATATGCGCGCGCTTGATTTCCAACTCATCCAACACGGCATTCATATCGGCCGCGACGTCGCGCACCGTGAACGGATTCTTGTAGGACGACTTGCCGTGGCCGCGGCAATCGACCGCGATGCAGCAATAACGATCCTTCAGCTTGTCCATGATCGGACGCCACATATAGGAATTGGCGCCCAGCGAATGCACGAGCATGACAACGGGGCCGTTGCCCTCACCGACATAATTCAGGGTTTCGCCGTTGACGAGGATACTGGCCATCAATCTCTCCTAATAAGGTTCCGTCCAAGGCCGGCATTCGACCTCAAGCGACCAACAGCTCTTATGCTGCAGGTGTGTCTGGTAATAAAGTTCAGCCAGAGCGTCCATATCGACGAGACCGGCGCGATCGACCAGCGACGGATCGCGTTTGCGCGTCTTCGGATTGTCGATACCACCATCGATGGTGAAATGCGCGATATGGATGCCTTTGGCTCCCAGCTCGCGATGCAGGCCGGTGGCCATATGTTTAACGCCGCCCTTGACCAGCGCATTGGCCGCCAGACGCGGGATCGCGGTGCGGCTCGAATGATTGCCGGTGAAGAAGATCGAGCCTTCGCCGCGCGGCACCATGCGCTTAGCCGCCTCGTTCGCGGTCAAGAACGCCGCCATGCCGTTGATGCGGATGGAACGTTCGAATTCCTCAGCCGTCATTTCCAGGAACGGCTTTTGCAGCCGGTCGCTGATATTGCAGATCGCGCAGGCAACGGGGGCCAGATCCTTCTCGGTATCGGCGAACAGTTTTGCCATCTGGGCCGCATCGGCCGCGTCGACGACATAAGCCTTGCCGTTCAGTTCGCGCGCCAGGGGTTCGATCAGGTCGGGCTTGCGCGCCGTCAGCGCCACGCGAAACCCGGCCTGGGCAAACCGACGCGCCTGCGCGGTGCCGAGCCCCTCGCCGACACCGACGATGACAACGCTGCCGCCAGCGCTAGACACTAGACGCCCATTTCCGGCACGGGGGTCACCGCCGGTTTGCCGGTCATCACATTTTCGATGTTCGAGCGGATCAGATCGACGCGGCGGCCTTCCAGTTCGTGGCTGCGGCCGGCGGCGTGCGGCGTCAGCAGCAGGTTGGGTACGGAGCGCACGTCTTCCGGCACCTCGGGTTCGCTTTCCAGCACGTCGAGCCCAGCGCCCGCGATGGTGCCCGCATTGAGCGCCGCCACGATGGCTGCGCTATCGGCGACCGAACCGCGCGCCACATTGATGTAATAACCGGTCGATCCAATACGCTTCAGGATATCGGCATTGACCATATGATTGGTGTCGGCGCCGCCCGGCGTGCAGGTGACGAGGTAATCGCACCAATCGGCCAATGCGGCGACCGAGTCGAAATATTGATAAGGCACATCCTTGGCCGGCTTGCGGTTGCGATAGCCGATCTGCATGTCGAACGCGCTGGCGCGTTTGGCCAAGGTTTTACCGATGGCGCCCAGGCCGACGATGCCGAGTTTCTTGCCGGTGACCATCGGCGTCGAATTGCCGACATCGTCCCAGGTGCCGGCCTTAGCCAGATTGTTGAAATGGGCGAATTTGCGCGTCACCGCGATCATCATGCCCAGCGCATGTTCGGCGACGCAGGAGGCGTTGTTGCCCGCCGTATTGCACACCATAATGCCGCGCGCCTTGGCGGCCGCGGTATCGACGGTTTCGTAGCCGACAGCGAAGGTCTGGACGACCTTGAGGTTCGGCATGAGGGCCATTTCGTCGGCGTCCAGGCCGACCATGCCGCTGGTCAGGACGGCTTGGATCTTCGCACCCTGCGCCTCCAGCAGCTTCTTGCGCTCGTCCTTTTCATAGGCGTGGTGCAGGGTATAGGCCGCGTTCATAGGATCGATCAGTTCGGGATGAAATTCGCGGGTGATGAGGACATTCAGTGCGCGCGAGTCTTTCAGCGCGTAGGTCTTTACGTCGGACATGCGTGAGGTTCCTTAAATAGTCTTATTGCCAGACGGCGAAAGCCATGCCGCTGCCCGTGCCCGCTTCCGAGCGGTAGCACGGCACGTAATCGAGAAGGTTCATTTTGAATTCGGTCTCGGCGAGCGCGCCGGCCGTGATGATCCAGTTTTTGATTTCCGATGTGCCCGAGCGGAACATAATATTAGGCTCGGCGAACAACGTCTTTTCATCGCGGTCGCGCATTGCATCGATCATGCGGTGGTCGAATTCCTCGTCGACGACGAAGTGGCTCATGCCGCCCGACGCACAGACGGCGACGCGCAGGTCCTGATCCCACGAGCGAATGGCGCGGCCCAAGGCCTTGCCGAAGTCATAGCAGCGTTTCGGCGTCGGCTGGTTCGGCGGATAATAGGTATTGGCGAGCACCGGGACCATCGGCGGCACCTTGCCCTTGAGGATACGCATGGCGACGAAACCATAGGCATGGCCGATACACCTCGGGCCATCCGGGCCGACCGGCTGTTCGCCGAGATAGGCGACATCGATCTCGGCATCGTTCGCGGTCAGCACCATGTGACGCGCGAGATCGGACGCGATGTCGTATTTCAGATCCATCCCCTCGGGGCGGTATTGCAGCATCGCATGGGCGAGACCCTTGCCGCGATAGTCCGTCATTTCCTCTTCGGAGAACGCATAGTTCATGGCGCTTTGGCCGCAATAAACGGCGAAGGACGGCTGGACCTCTTCCTGGAACCATTCGCGCTGGTCGTCGCCGACGATGACGATCACATCCGGCTTCACCTCGTTGAACACGTCGCCCAGCGCATCGAGACCGGCCTGGCAGCGATTGTAGCGTTCGGTGCGCACCTCCAGCGAATTCTGCTGGTCGAAGAACGGATCCTTGCGCAGCGCGTGCAGTTGGGGGAAATCGTAGGTGCCGTCGCGGAAGGCAAGCTCGGGATTGGCGCGATCGACCCGCGCACGGCCGTCCCAAGCTTCCGGCGGGGTCGCCAGCAAGGGGCCGTGGGTCGTGCCGACGCCGAGAACGATCTTCGCCATCCTCTCTACTCCTTAATGCGCGAAGCGCATCACCGAATGCGTCTTTTTGTCGGCCATCTTCCACACGTCGCCGGCTTTTTTCCAGATTTCCACCGTGATCTGCACGCCGCCGATGGCGGCATCCGTGGCCGGGCCCTTGGCGGCCGGCTTGGCATGGTAGGCGGCAACCTTTGCCGTTACTTCGGCCGTGATCACGTCGATGACGCGGACGGTCAGGTTGTTGATCATATGCATCGAGACGCGATTCGGATCGCGACCCTGCAATTCCTTGACGATGGCGTCGGGGCCGGTCACGGCCCCTTCCATACGATGCCAGATGCCGTCGTCAAAAAACATCTCGCCCGCCTCGCGGAAACGGCCGGCATCGACATGGTTATAAAAGCGCGCGGTGGATTGCGCACAATCCCATTCGATGGCGCGGCGTGTCGATTCTTCCATTTAAATCTCCCCTACTTGTTTCTTGCGCGACGGACGTTCTTCCACCGGCAGGTCCGGCGTGATGAGCGGTTTCCAATCATTGGCGAGCCGCAGTTTGGCGCCCGTGCGGTCCTGTAGTTCATCGAAGGTCAGACCCTCGATCATCTCGCGCACGACCATGCCGTCGCCGGTGCGCTCAATCACCGCATGATCGGTGAAAATCTTGGAGACGCATTCACGCCCCGTCAGCGGCAGCTTGGCTTCCTTCACGATCTTGGGCGAACCGTCCTTGGAATTATGCTCGCAGATCACCAGGACCTTTTTCGCGCCGTAGACCAGATCCATGGCACCACCAACCGCCGGGGCCGATTTGGAATCGAGCAAGCGCCAATTGGCCAGATCGCCATTTTCCGCAACCTCGTAGGCGCCGAGCACGGCGAAATCCAAATGGCCGCCACGGATCATCAGGAACGAATCCGCGTGATGGAAAAAAGCGCCACCCGGCAGCATCCGCACCGGACGCTTGCCGGCGTTGACCAGCTCGGAATCGGGTTCTTCGCCCGGCTTCAGATCGCGCATGCCGAGCAGGCCGTTCTCCGAATGGAAAACGATATCGCGGTCGTCCGGCATGAAATTGACGACGGCGAGCGGCATGCCGACGCCGAGATTGACGTAAGAACCATCCGGGATGTCGTGTGCCACGCGCCACGCCATCTGATTGCGGTTGAGCGGCGTCATGCGTTCAAAGCCTCCAGCTGAACGACGCGGTTCACGAAAATACCGGGCGTGATGACGTGTTCCGGATCGAGTTCGCCCAGCTCGACGATCTCGGATACCTGCGCGATGGTCAGATCGGCGCCCATCGCCATGACGGGATTAAAGTTCCGCATGGATTTGGCATAGACCAGATTGCCCCAACGGTCGCCCTTGTAGGCTTTCACCAACGCGACATCGCCCCGGATGGCGCGCTCCATCACATATTCCTTGCCGTCGAAGGTGCGCACTTCCTTGCCTTCGGCCAGCGGTGTGCCCCACGAGGTGCGGGTGAAAAACGCGGGCACGCCGGCGGCACCGGCGCGCACTCGTTCGGCGATCGTGCCCTGGGGCACCATCTCCAGCTCCAGCTTGCCGGCTTCGTACAATTCCTCGAACACCACCGATCCCGGCACGCGCGGGAACGAGCACACGATCTTGTCGACGCAGCCTTGCTTCATTAGCAGGCCGATGCCGAATTCGCCCGAGCCCGCATTGTTGGTCACGATCGTCAGGCCGCGCACCTTGCGCGCTGCCAAGGCGCTGCACAATTCGCGGGGCTCACCGGTCATGCCGAAGCCGCCGATCAGCACGGTCGAGCCGTCTTTGATGTCGGCTACGGCCTCGTCGGCGGTCTGTCTACGCTTATCGATCACGATCGAGGCCTCCCCGCCTCATTTATTCCCAGGATTCAGGACTTTCCCGGCCAGCGGGTCAAGTCCAACGGCGTCGTTGACTTCACGCCATTTGCCCTGTTTCGTTAGGCGGAATTACTTTTCAGAGGGGGCGGCCATGGCCGAAACAGGCACCACGTTCGCAGCCGACGGAGCGGAAAAACAATTCCGCGACGGGCTCAACAGAGGCGAGTTCAACATCCAGCAGTGCGCCAGCTGCAAGAAGCACGTCTTCTATCCGCGCACCTTGTGCACCAATTGCGGCTCGCCCAAGCTGGTATGGAAACGCGCCGCCGGCACCGGCACCGTCTATTCCACCAGCACCGAGCGCTATAAGCCCGAAGCCGGCGGGGACAAGAACATCGCCGTGGTCCAGCTCGACGAGGGCCCGCGCATGTTGACCCGCATCACCGATATCGCCCCCGCCGACGTCAAGATCGGCATGCGCGTCACCGCGCATATCGGCGAAGCGGACGGCATCAAACTCATCTATTTCCGTAAAGCCTGAGGGGGACGACATCATGGTACATCCATTGCGCGGCCAGACGGCCGTCGTCGGCGTCGGCCTCACCAAGTTCGGCGACCTGCCGGGCAAGACCCATCTCGAATTGCTGGCGGAAGCCTCCTACGCGGCGCTCGATGACGCCGGGTTGAAGCTCACCGATGTGGACGGCCTGTTTGTTTCCTCCATGGGGCGCGTGTTCCATCCGCTCCAGGTTGCCGAATATCTGGGCGTCAAACCCAGCGCCATCGACGGCACCAATGTCGGCGGTTCGGCCTTCGTCAACGCGATCCAGCATGCCGCCATGGCGCTGCATAACGGCGTGTGCAACGTGGCGCTCATCGCCTATGGCAGCACCAGCCGGTCGGATCGCAAATCCGGCACGCCACGCGTCGGCGGCAATCCTAATGCCGGCGTCATGTACCAGTCGGAATACAAGCCGATGCTGCCGGTCGGCTCCTACGCCCTGGTGGCCAACCGCTACATGCATGAATACGGCATGACGCGCGATCAGCTGTCGTCGGTCGCGGTCACCTTCCGCAAATGGGCGCAGCTCAACCCGCGCGCCGAAATGCGCGGGCCTTTGACCATCGAGGATGTGTCGCGGGCGCGCATGATCTGCGATCCCTTCACCCTCTACGATTGCTGCCTGGTGTCGGACGCCGGTGCGGCGCTGGTCATGACGCGCGCTGATCGGGCGCGCAGCTTGAAACAGAAGCCGGTCTATATGCTGGGTATCGGGTCGGGCACCAGCCACGACCAGATCGCGCAACTGGCCGACTTTACCGTCACCGCCTGTGCCATGTCGGGCCCGCGCGCCTTTGGTATGGCTGGCCTGAAGCCCAAGGACGTCGACGTGATCGAGGTCTATGACGCCTTTTCGATCAATCCGATCCTATTCCTCGAAGATCTGGGCTTCGTCAAAAAGGGCGAAGGCGGTGCCTTCTTCACCGAAGGCCACGCGGCGCCGGGCGGCAAGCTGCCGGTCAATACCAACGGCGGCGGCATGTCCTGCGTGCATCCCGGCATGTACGGCATGTTCGTGAGCATCGAAGCGGTCGAACAGTTGCGTGGCAATACCGGGGCGCGTCAGGTTGAGGGCGCGGAAGTCGCACTCGCCAACGGCAATGGCGGCTTGCTGTCCAACCAATCGACGGCGATTTTCGGCACGGCCGCAACCTTGGGCGCGGAAGCGCGCACCACCAAACGCGCCTCGGCGAAAAAGGTCGTTAAAAAGGCCGCGAAGAAGGCGGCTAAGAAGGCCCCGAAGAAAGCCGTGAAAAAGGCCGCCAAAAAATCGGCGAAGAAGGCGGCTAAAAAGGTCGCCAAGAAAGTCGCGAAGAAAGCGCCCAAGAAGGCCGTCAAAAAGGCGGTGAAGAAAACGGCGAAAAAAGCCAAGCGCCGCTGATCTTCGCCTGATCGCTGAAAAACCGTTTCGGCCGGCATCCCATGGGTGCCGGCCGAACTATTTTTAGGCATCCAAATCGGGCTATCCGCCCCGCGAATAAAAATTAAATATAGGTATAATTAATCGCGCACTATTTCATTGATTCATGTCGCAATTCCAGCGCATGCTTCGATTGTTGCTTCGGCCAACGAATTAATAAATCACATGGGAGGCGAGTAGCATGGACGTCAAAATCCTCGATACGACGTTTCGCGACGGCGCGCAGAGCCTGTGGGCCATGGCAATCCGCCACGGCATGATGGAGCCGGTTGCCGAAGACATGGACAACGCCGGGTTCCACGTCATCGAGGTGCCCTGCAATTCCATCCACTTCAAGAAATACATCCGCGATATGAAGGAGAACCCCTTCGACATCATGCGGATGCTCGCCAAGAAAATGCCCAAGACGCCGAAAGCGGCGATGGGCGGCGGCTTGAACCTCAATTCCTTCGGCACGCCGACGCCGCCGGTGCTCGGCAAGTTGTTCATGAAGACGATGGCCGATATCGGCATCCTTCAGCGCAACCAGTTGACGTGCAACACGGCCGACCAGTTGAAGCGCGCCTTTCCGACCCTGGTGCCGATTCTCAAGGGGTACGGCATGCAGATCGCCATGGCGATCTCGTACTCGGTTTCGCCGCGCCATACCGACGAGTTCTATCTGGAGAAGACACGCGCCGCGCTCGCGATGAAGCCGGATTCGATCTACCTGAAAGACCAGGGCGGCCTACTCACCGTGGATCGCATCCGCACCCTGATCCCGATGATGATCAAGGAAGCGGGCGACACGCCGGTCGAACTGCATTCGCATTGCACGACGGGCCTGGCGCCGCTGGTCTATACCGAAGCGATGAAGCTCGGCGTGAAGATCCTGCATTGCGGCATCCCGCCGCTGGCCGATGGGTCGGCCCAGCCGTCCGTCATCGATATGGTCAAGAATGCGCGACTGATGGGCTATAACGTCGATCTCGACGACAAGCTGATCAAGTCGGTCTCCGACCGGCTCTACACCATCGCGCGCCAGGACAATATGCCGCTCGGCGAGCCGGTGCGTTACGACTATGCACAGTACATCCACCAGATTCCGGGCGGCGTGATCTCCAACCTGAAGTTCCAGCTGTCGGAGATCAATCTCGACCACCGGCTGGAAGACGTGCTCAAGGAATGCATCCAGATCCGCGAGGATTTCGGCTACCCGATCATGATCACGCCGTTCTCGCAGTATGTCGGCACGCAGGCCGCGATCAATATCGCGACCGGCGAACGCTACAAGGTCGTCATCGACGAGTTTATCCGCTTCGCCCAAGGCGTTTACGGCGAAGATTCGGGTTACACCTGGATGAACCAGAACCTGAAGGACCGTCTGCTCAACCTGCCGCGCGCCAAGGAATTGGCCACACTCGGTAAGCGGCCGGTCGAGGATATCTCGCTCGAAGATTGCCGCCAGAAGTTTGGCTATCCCGGCATCGGCGACGAGGAGTTGATGATGCGCGCCATCATGGGTGGCACCAAGGAAATCGAGGCGATGGTCGCCGCCGGTCCGCCGCGCCGGTACCTCACCAGCGATATGCCGCTGGTCAGCCTGCTCAACGAGCTCAAGAAGCATTCGAGCGTGCGCTACATCCAGGTGCAGCGCGGCACCGATTCCATCGTCATCCAGAACCGGGGCGGCAACGCGGTCGCCGCCGAATAAAATCATCCACACAATCGACAAAAATAAGCGTACAGGGAGACGTTCGTCGTGAGTGACTCATTGAGTTCTTTGAAAGAAGAAGACGTCCAGCAGCTGGCTCGCCTGATCGAGAGCCTCGAACAATCCACGTTCGACTATCTCGAACTGCAGGTCGGCGATATGAAAGTGACGATCGGCAAGGGCAATGTGCCGACTGCTGCGCCGGCCCCGGCCTACGCGGCACCCACTGTCCCAGCTTATACCCCACCGCCGCCCGCCGCTCGACCCGCGCCAACCGCTGCTGCCACACCGGCACCCGCCGCCGCCGCGCCAAGCCGCGCCGCCGTCGGGCCGACGCCCGCCGGCATGGTCGATATCAAATCCGAAATCATGGGCATGTATTACGCCCAGCCCGAACCGGGTGCGGCGCCGTTCGTCACCGTCGGCACCGAGATCAAGGAAGACACCACCATCTGCCTGATCGAGGTGATGAAGACTTCCAACGCCATTCCCGCCGGTGTGCGCGGCACAATCGCCGAGGTGTATGTGGAGAACGCGCAGCTCGTCGAATACGGCCAGGTCTTGTTCCGCGTTCGCACCGCCTAAAGCATCGGGGACCAATCATGACGATCAAACGCGTCTTGATCGCCAACCGGGGTGAAATCGCCCTCCGCGTCATCCGCGCGTGCCAGCAGCTCGGCATCGAAACCGTGTTGGCCACGTCCGAGGCCGATCGCGATTCGCTCCCCGCACAACTCGCCGACCGTGCCGTCTGCATCGGACCGGCGCGCTCGGCCGACAGCTATCTAAACGTGCGCGCCATCGTCACGGTTGCTCAGGCGACCGGGTGCGATGCCGTGCATCCGGGTTACGGCTTCCTGTCCGAGAATCCCAGTCTCGTCGATGCCTGCCAGAGCGAAGGGTTGATCTTCGTCGGCCCGTCGGGCGCTCACATGCGCAAGATGGGCAACAAGATCGCCGCGCGCACCCTGGCCCGCGAAGCGGGCGTGCCGACCCTGCCCGGATCGGAAAAGATCGCCTCGGCCGACGATGCGGTGAAGGTCGCCGAACGCGTCGGCTATCCCGTCATGATGAAGGCGGCCGCCGGCGGCGGCGGGCGCGGCATGAAGATCGTCCACGATCCATCGACCCTGCCGCAGACCTTCACCTCGGCGTCGGCCGAAGCAGGCTCGGCCTTTGGCGATCCCACCCTGTATCTCGAACGCTACATCGCCAATGCCCGCCATATCGAGGTCCAGGTGTTGGGCGACAAGTTCGGCAACGTCATCCATGTCGGCGAGCGCGATTGTTCGCTGCAACGCCGCCATCAGAAGGTCGTGGAAGAAGCGCCCGCTCCCGGTGTGACCGAAGAGTTGCGCGAGGACATCCGCAGCGCCGCCGTCAAGCTTGCCAAGAATATCGGTTACGAGAATGCCGGCACGTGCGAATTCATCTACGACGAGGACGCCAAGACGTTCTACTTCCTGGAAATGAATACGCGCATCCAGGTCGAACATCCGGTCAGCGAGACCATCTCGGGCATCGATCTGGTGCAGGAACAGTTCCGCATCGCCGCCGGCGAGCCGTTGCGCTTCAAACAATCCGACATCACGTTCCGCGGCCATGCGCTGGAATGCCGCATCAATGCGGAAATCGCCGAACAGGGGTTCCGGCCCAATGCCGGTGTGATCACGACCTGGGCGCCGCCGGTCGGGCCCAACATCCGGCTCGATACCCATTGCTACACGGGCTATCAGGTGCCGATGTATTACGATTCCATGCTGGCCAAGCTGATCGTCTACGGCACCAACCGCGACGAGGCGATCGCCCGCATGCGCCGCGCCCTTGAGCTGTTCGAGATCGAGGGCATCGGCACCACCGTGCCGTTTCTGCACTTCATGATGGGGCGGCCCGAATTTGCCGAGGGCAAGGTCAGCACCCATTTGATCGATACCGTGATGCCTGAATTCCTGGCCGGGAGAAAAGCATGAACAACATCGCGCCGCGCGCCGCGTGGACCATCGCCGAGATCGAGGCGCTGTTCGCGCTACCCTTTAACGACCTGGTGATGCGCGCCCATGAAGTCCATCGCGCTCATTTCGATCCCAACGAGGTCGAATTGGCCACATTGCTATCGGTGAAGACCGGCGGCTGCCCGGAAGATTGCGGCTATTGCCCACAGGCGGCGCGTTACCATACCGGCGTCGAATCCGAGCCGACCCTGGCGCTCGACGTTGTGCTGGAACATGCCCGCGCGGCCAAGGCCAATGGGGCCACGCGCTTCTGCATGGGGGCCGCCTGGCGCCAGCCCAAGCAGAAGGACATCGAACGCGTCAGCGCCATGGTCAGTGCGGTGAAGGCGATGGGCCTGGAAACCTGCGCCACCTTGGGCATGCTGAACGACGATCAGGCGCGCCAGCTCAAAGGCGCCGGGCTCGACTACTACAACCACAATATCGATACCGCGCCGGACTATTATGCCGAGATCATCTCGACGCGCGACCAGCAGGAGCGCCTGGATACGATCCAGAACGTGCGCGATGCGGGTATCAATGTCTGCTGCGGCGGCATCGTCGGCATGGGTGAGACGCGCGCCCAGCGCGCCGGGCTGATCGCCGAGATCGCCAATCTCGACCCCTATCCGGAATCGGTGCCGATCAACAATCTGGTGCAAGTGCCGGGGACGCCGCTGCACGGCGTCGACGCGATCGATCCGTTGGAATTCGTGCGCACCATCGCGGTGGCGCGCATCACCATGCCGAAGGCGCGCGTGCGCCTATCGGCCGGGCGGCGCGAACTGGGCGACGGCATCCAGGCGCTGTGTTTCCTGGCCGGCGCCAATTCGATCTTCTACGGCGACAAGCTGCTGACCACCGGCAATCCGGACGTCGAAGCGGACCGCGACCTGTTCGCCCGCCTCGGCCTGCACGGCCGCAATTAGACCAAGCGTAATTTCAAAACATGGGAAGCGTATCTGCCATGCAATGATCGATTTGAGATAACAGGGAGAATAACAATGCGTGGACTCAGTCTCTTCGCGCTCGGCGCCATCGTGGCGGCGGCCTCACCGGCAGCGGCACAAAAATCCAAGGACACGCTGCGCCTGGCGATCAACGATCCGTTCACGATCGTGTCATCCTATTGTGTCCCGGTCGATGAAGTCGGCTATTTCACCCGCGGCATCTACGACACCCTGATTGCCTTCGACGAACACAATCAGAAGTTCGTCCCCCAGTTGGCCAAATCCTGGACGCGCATCAACCCCACGACTGTCGAATACGAGCTGCGCGATGACATTACCTTCCACAACGGCAACAAGTTCGACGCCGACGACGTGATCACGACGGACCAGTTTCTCCAAGATCCCGCGATCAAGATCCAATACAAGAATCGCTATTCGTGGGTCAAAAAGATCGAGAAGCTGAGCCCGTACAAGATCCGCATCGAATCGCACCAGGTGATGGCCGTCGACATGCAGGCGATCGCCTATCGCTTCCGCATCCAGGATGCCGAATCCTACAACACCTTGGCCGATAAATGCGATTACGGCCGGCTCACGCCCTACGGCACCGGACCCTACAAAGTCGTGTCGGCGGACCGTAACCAAGGCGTCCTCGTCGAGCGCTTCGAGGGATCGAAGCTCGATCCCAAATATTCCCCGGCGCCGATCAAGCGCATCCACGGCATACCCCTGCCCGACCGCCAGACCCAAATCGCCCAGCTGCTGACCGGCGGCGTCGATATCGTGCGCAACGTATCGCCCGACAATGCGGTCGAACTCGCAAAAAACCCCAACCTTGAGATCAGCACCCTGCCGACAGCATCGTTCTTTTACATCGTGCTCGACGCGGCCGGGCGGTCCGGCCAAAAGGCCGTGCAGGATCCACGCGTGCGCAAGGCGATCCTGTTGGCGCTCGACCGCAACGCGATCATCAAGAATATCGTGCCGGGCGGCCAAACCGGCGTGGCCGAAAAGATGATGGGCTACTGCTTCGCCACGAATACGGGGTGCAAATATTCGGTCAAATACGACGAATACAATCCGGCCGAGGCCAAACGCCTGCTCGCGGAAGCCGGCTATGCCGACGGCTTCGATATCGTCTATGACGTCTTCGCGCCGAATAAGCCGATCGGCGAGGCGATCGCGGGTGAATTGCTCAAGGTCGGGATCCGCGCGACGATCAATTCCGTGCCGATCAACGTCTTCTACAAGAAATGGACCGGCGGCGAGACCAACATGGTCAGCGTCGCCTATCCGACCTCGTCGTTCCCCGATGTCGGCAATATCCTGGATACCTTCTTTGGCGGCGATCGCGATTATGCGCGCGATCCCATCATCCAGAAGGCGATGGAAGACGGCGAACGCGAGCTCGACCCGGCCAAGCGCGCCGATATTTTCGAGAAGGCGCTGAACCGGATGACCGAACAGAGCTACGTGATGGCCTTCTCATCCGTGGCGACGGTCTTCGCTCATTCCAAGGACACCGCAGTCCGGAAAAGTGCTTTGCGGGCGGGCGATTACACGATCAACGACCACTACTGGAAATAATGATGACGGCGGCTCCGACCGGTTCGGGGCCGCCGTTTTCACGCCCCTGTGAGGATTGTGATCGCGTCACACCTAGTGTGATTCACAAAATACGTATGCCGTCCTGTGAGATTGATCACAGGAAAAGTCGCTGCTGAGGCGTTATTAAAACGCCAACACCAGCGAGGGTCCCATGGACGTGATTGCATTCCTGACGAAGATCGCGAATTTCCTGTTCGAGGCGCGCTATCATCCGGAACGCCATTATATGCGCGGTCCCGGCCCGGCCTGCCAGCGCGTCTTAGCGCGAGTGCCGGCCCGCCGCTATCGCTGAAAGCCTACCCTCCCTCGTAACAAAAAAGGGCGCCCGAAGGCGCCCTTTCTGCTGTCCGGCCTGAACAGAGCTTTTTAACGCGGCCCCATGAAGTCGCGCTTGCCGATCTCCACGCCGTATTGGCGCAGGATCGCGTAGGCGGTCGTCGAGTGGAAAAAGAAGTTCGGCAGCGCGAAGCCCAGCAGGAACGCCTGCCCCTTGAATTCGCGTGACGCGGTCGGGCTGAATTGCATGATCACGGTTTTGTCTTCGGTGCCGTCGATCTGTTCGGCCTTCAAGCTTTTCAGATAGACCAGCGCCGCCGAGATGCGGGTCTGCAGCTCGTCGAAGCTCGCTTCGCCGTCCGGCAGCTTCGGCAAATCGCCGCCGATGATGCGGGCACAGGCATTGGCCGAATGATTGATCGCTTCACGCACCTGACGCGACAGCGGGAACATATCGGGATAAAGCCGCGAGCCGAGCAAGACGGCCGGTTCGATCTTCTTGGCGGCGGCGAAATCGGCCGCCTTCTGCAACACGCCGGAGAGACCGGTCAGATGTTGCACATACACAGGCACCGAGGCCTGAAACATGGAGAGAGACATCAGGTATTCCTTCTGTTGATGGCGGGGTCTTGGCAACCGGCCTTATTGAACTTTTAGGGGCGCAGCTTACTGCGCGGGCTTGCGACGTGCATGCGCCGCCTGCTGTTTACGCAACAGGTGGTAGCGGGCCTGGGCATCGCGCGCAATCTCCCATTGGCCTTTGTCGCGCAGGATCTTCCATTCGGCGTCGATGACTTCGAGTTCGCGCGCCATCCGCTCGGTCTCAGCCTGCCATTCGGCCAGGGTCAGATCACGGCCATCCTGCTCGTTCGTCACCTTCTCGGGGTCGCGCCGCTCATGCGCCGCCAAGGCCTCGCGCAGGCCATAGAACTTGGTTTGTGCCGCCCGCGCGCCATCCCAGTCGCCGCGGGCCCGCAAACCGGCCCAATCCACATCGGCCTGTTCCAATTCGGCCGTCAGACGCGCGCGTTCAGCCTGCCATTCGCTCTGTGTCATATATCCCGCCTCCGCCGGCACACTATCACGGCCCGCGCCATCGACCCGTTAGGGCCAATACCTAGACGATTTACGTCAAATCAGGACCACATTCATCCCCGCACTCATGCCCAAAGGCGCTTCGAGGCAATCGCCGCCCCTTCCGCCATCGATCTGAATTTGGCCCACACCACACTGGGCGCCACGGTGGCGGGTCGCGCCGCAAAGGTGGCAAAGCCGCAATCGGCGCCGGCGATGACGCGGTCGCGCCCGACCACATTGGCCCAATTGAGGATGCGCTGCGCGACGAGCTTCGGGTGCTCGACGAAGTTCGTCGTCGAATCCAAAACGCCCGGGATCATGATCCGATCGTCCGGGATCTTCATATCCAGGAAATCTTCCCATTCATGTTCATGGCGCGGATTGGCCCCTTCGAACGAGATCGCCTGGGCGCGCGACGCAAAGGCGACCGGTGCGATTTTGGCCAGTTCGATATCGTGGGTATGTGGGCCCTCGTAATTGCCCCAGCACAGATGCAAGCGCATGGCATCGCCCGGGATATTGCGCGTCGCATGGTTCAACACTTCGACATGGCGATGCGCGATCTTGAGGAATTCGGCCTCGGTCAGGTCCTTGTAGATGTTGTTGCGCGACGAGCCGAGATCGGGGCAATCGAGCTGCAACACAAAGCCTGCCTTGTGGATCGCTTCGTATTCCACCTGCATCGCATTGCCGAGCGCTTCGAGATAGTCGTCCTCGGTTTTGTAATAGGCATTGCGCACGAAGCGCACGAGCACGCCGGGCGAGGCCGTCGGCACGAACACATCCATCGCGCCCGCCGCCGTTGCCGCCGCCTTGAGGCGCGCCAGATCTTCCTGCAACGGTTTGAGGTTTTGGTAGCTGACCGGCCCCGTGCAGGTGGGGAAATCGAGCACCTGGCCAAGACCGCGCCCGCCGCGCGCCTGCATCTCCGCGTAATCAGGAAACAGCTTGTTGTCGATGCTTTCCGCACCCGCACCGGCACCCGATTTAGCCAGTTCCAGCCCGCCCAGCGCACGCAGTACATAGAAAGTATAGGCGGTCTTGCTCATCTCGCCGTCATTGACGATATCGACGCCGCACTCGACCTGCATCTTTACGGTATCGTTCACCGCCGTTTCGATCTCCTGCGTGAGCAGCGTCTGATCCACGGCTTCGCCACGCGATCCGGCGAGCAGCAGGTCGCGCAGTTTTGCGGGGCGCGCCAGGCTGCCCACATGGGTCGTGAGAATTCGATCCTTGCTAAATTTCATAATCCGAGCTTCTCCCTGCCGATGCGTGTTGCCGTGGCCACGCGTTTTTCCAGCAGCGGCGCCATACGTGCGCGCATGGTCGCCACGATTTCCGGTTCCGAGGTCTGCACCGAACCGCCGGTGAACGGCGGATCGGGATCGTATTCGATAGCAAGTTGGATCGTCTTGGCCGCTGCCTCGCCCCAGATGCGCGCCGTCAGCACGAGGCCGAAATCGATGCCGGAACTGACGCCGGCGCCGGTGATGACATTGCCGTCCTCGACCACGCGTTCGGACACCGGGATGGCGCCCAACAAGGCAAGCTGATCGAGCGAAGCCCAATGCGTGGTGGCGCGTTTGCCTTTGAGCAATCCGGCCGCTCCTAGGATCAGCGATCCGGTGCAGACCGAGGTGATGTATTTCGCACCCTGGGCGGCGCGCGCCACGAAGGCGATCAACGCCTCGTCATCCATCGCCGGCAACTGCCCGGGCCCACCCGGAACGAACAGGATGTCCGGCGGCGCATAGTCGGCAAAGGTCGCAGTCGGCAGGATCGAGAAGCTGCCCTGCACCGGCACCGGTTCGATGCGATGCCACAACAGATCGATCTTGCAGCGCGGCGTATTGAGCACGTCATGCGGCCCGATGAGATCGAGCATCGTCAGATTGGGGAACAGCACCATACCGACGCGCAGCGCGTCCGGTTGCGTCTCCGCCATGATCAGTCTCCCGTTTTGGGCCCGCCCCGTTGCGCTGGGGCTGTTTCGTCGTAGGGCGCGGCGGCCGTCTCCGTTGCCTCGGCGATCTTGCGGCGATCGCGCGCCACGTACAAGACCACGCCGATGCCGATGATCGCCGCCCCCGCCACCGGGATCTGCAGGCCCAGGACATGCGAGAGATAACCCATGATCAGCGCACCCAGCGCCGGGCCGGCGCGCCCGTTCAGGCTATAGAGGCTGATGACGCGGCCGCGATGGCTGGGCGCCACCGAGGCCTGCACCAGCGACTGCGCCGCATTGCTGGAGATACTGTTGTTGGCGCCGAGCATCGCCATGATCGGAATCGCGAGCATGACGACGTCGATCGAGGCGAAGGCCACCGTGAAGGTCGTGAGGATCAGACTGGAGATGATAAAGATGCGCGTCGAGCCTTGGAGCCGGCCGCGATTGCCCATCCAAAAACTACCGATCATGCCGCCGCAGCCATAGGCCGACAGCACGAGGCCAAGCTCGGCCGGACCTTTGCGGAACACCTCGTCGATGAAACCGGGCACGAGATCGGAGAGCGGCCGCACCAAGATCGACAGCACCAGGGTCACGGTCAGGACCGGCCCGATGCCCGGATGGTTGGCGACATACTTAATGCCGTCGACCACATCGGCGATGATGCTGGTTTCGACCTGCGGACGGGCCGGACGTTCGGCCAACGTGATGACGTAGAGGATGATGTAGAACGGCAGATAACTCGCCGCGTTGGCGACGAAGGCGAGGCCGACGCCGCCATGCGCAATCAGGAAGCCGGCGAGTGCCGGGCCAACGAACATGGCGGTGGTGAACTGGAACGAGTTCACCGAAATCGCCGCCGGCAGATCGGCCAACGGCACCAAGGACGGCGCGATCGTCATGCGCACCGGCATGTTGAAGGTCTGTACGACACCCGACACCAAGGTAATCGCGAGCATGATCTCGACCGAGATATGGCCAGTCAATGTCAGGACAGCCAACACGGTATTGGCGAAGAAATTGATCGATTGGGTGACGCGCATCAGCTTCAAGCGATCGATGCGGTCGGCGTAAGCCCCGGTGAACGGCAACAACACGATACCCGGCACGGCATTGGCCGCCGCCATGATGCCGAGCCAGGCACCGGAATGGGTGAGCTCCCACGTCAGCCAGCCGATGCCGACGCGCTGCATCCACATGCCGGTGGTCGAGACCCACGAGGTCATCGAGAACCACATGAAGTCGCGATGGCGCAACGCGCGGGCGAAACCTTGCGTGGCGAAATAATTGAAGATGCGAGAAAAAACGTTCACCAGAAAGTAAAAGGGCCGCTCAAGCGGCCCTTTCCTTTTATGTTATGCGTTGCCCCGGCGCTCGCGAAACAGTCCGAGCTTCTCCTGCACGGTCTTGTCGGACCCGACGAACATATACGTGTCCGCATCCGCTTCGATCCGATACGGGCTCCAACACGGAATGGCCCAGATGTCCTTGGGGCCGAACTCGAACACCTTCTGCTTGTCGCCGTCGCCGATGCGCACGCGGCCTTTGCCTTCGACGCAGGTGAAGATCGCGCCCTCGGTCGATTGATAGCGCTCAGTCATGAAGCCTTTCGGCAGGCGCTGCATGAAGGTCGAGATGGTTGAAAGCGACGGCAGGCCCGTCGTCGGGTCGATGAATTCCATCTTCAAGCCGAAATACGGATCGATCTCAGAATCCTTCGCCAGGCCTTCCATCGCTTCGCGCGTCTTGGCGTACGGATAATGGAAGATCGGCGAATTGGCGTTTTGGTTCACGTAGCCGACCGGGCGCAGGTTGGCGCCGTAGCGACGCAAGCTGTCGCCGGCACTTGCGCCCGCCGGGAACTGGTCCTTCGGATAGCCCTCGTGGAAAATCGGGCCCAGCGCATGGACCAGCGGCATGTCCAGGATGTCCTGCCAGATCACCGGGCCGGTGCCTTCATGGCCATGATCGTGCCAGGCCCAGGTCGGCGTCGTGACGTAGTCGCCGTATTCCATATAGGTCTTTTCGCCGTTGACCGAGGTGTAGCCGCCGCTGCCTTCCAGGATCAGGCGCAGAGCGTTCGGCGTATGGCGATGGGCGGGGGCAACCTCGCCCGGCATGATGAGCTGCAGGCCGGAAAACAGCGTCTCCAGCGCCTTGCACTGGCCCTCGAAGGCCGGATTTTCGAGCATCAGGACGCGGCGCTCGGCTTCCTTAGCGGTGATGACGTCGGCGGCCTCGAGCAGGCTCGTGCGCACATCGGCATAGTACCAGATGAAGGGCTGCGACTTAATGACCGGCTCCGGCGTCAGCAGACCGTGATAACGCTCCCACAGTGGCGCCAGGCTCTGGTTACGGATGCGACCGTAATATTCCTGGCGGCGGGCGGAGGTCGCTTCGCTTTGCGGAGTTGTGGTCATGTTTTTGGCCTTTGAGCTTCGGTTCAATCTTTAACCATTAATTTGCACCCCCAGCGGGCCGGATTCAACCGGTGTTGAGAGTTCAACATTGTGGCACCTCGCGGCGCGGTCTAGCCTCCGGCCCGTGGCAAACTCCCCCTCTCCCGAGGCTGCCGCGCCACAGCCCCTCAAGGAGCCGGAGGCGCGCTGGGCCGAAATCGTGACCGGCCGCTACGGCCTCTATACCCTGTCGATCAATATCGGCATCTTCATGTGGGCCATCAACAATCTGGTGGTCGCCGGCGTCATGCCGACCGTGGTCGCCGATATCGGCGGCATGCGGCTCTATTCATGGACCTTCGCGCTGTTTTCCATGGGCTCGGTCATGGGCGCGGCCAGCGCCGGGCCGTTGCGCGACATTTTCGGCGGGCGCTTCGCCTATGCCGGCGCCGGCACCCTGTTCGGCATCGGGCTGATCGGCGCGGCGCTTGCCCCCAGCATGGAAAGCCTGATCGCGGCGCGCTTCTTCCAGGGGCTCGGCGGCGGCGCGGTGTCCTCGCTCGGCTATTCGATGATGGCGACCTTGTATCCCGAACGGCTGCGCGGTCGTATCCTCGCCTTCACATCCACCGCATGGGGGGTGGCGACGTCGCTCGGCCCGGGTTTCGGCGGCGTGTTCGCGGAATACGGCTTATGGCGGGAGGCCTTCTGGGGCATCGCGCCGCTCTGCGCGCTGTTCGTCGTCATGGCGCTGCGCATCATCCCCGATACGCGCGACGGCAGCCGCAAACCGAATTTCCCGTTCGGACGCCTCTTGCTGATTGGCGGTGCCGTCGTCGCACTTTCGGCCTCGTCGCAGACCGACAGCCTGGGCTTGCGGATCGCCTTCATCGCCGTGTCGATCGCCTTGGCGACGATCTCGTTCCGCCTCGACGGGCGCGCGGCGCGACCGATGTTTCCGCGCAAGGCGCTGCGCCTCTTCACCGAAACCGGCGCGCTCTATTGGATCATGGCGCTCAACCAGGGCACGGTCTGCATCTATGCGACCTTCCAGACCCTACAGCTTCAAGTGCTGCATGACGTGCCGCCGATCGTCGCCGCCTATCTGTTCATGCTATCGTCATTGTCGTGGTCGCTGGTCGCCATTTTCGTCGCGACGTGGCGCGGCAAGATGGAATCCGTCGGCATTATCTTAGGATCGATCTGCCTTCTCGTCGGCACGACCGGCCTCGCCTTCACCGTCGTGCCCGGGCCAGTCTGGCTTATCGCCGTCTTCATTGCGGTGTGCGGCGCCGGCATCGGCTTCATGAACAACTTGCTGATCCAACGCGCGATCCGCAGCGTGCCGCCCGAGGAAAAGGCCATCGCCGGCTCATCGACCCAAGCGATCCGCACAATGGGGGTCGCCTTCGGCGCCTCCACCGCCGGACTTGTGGCGGTCGGCGGAGGGCTGTCCAGCACGACCCCGACGGTTGCAACGGTCGCCCCGGCCATGCAATGGGTTTATGGAACGGATGTGGCCGTCGCGGCAGCCGGGCTGATCATCGCCATCGGCCTGATCGTCACGACCAAAAGATAAAAGACGCGCAACAGGGGCTGCGAAGTGACGGAAGAACAAGGCGCCACAATCAGCGATTGGCGAGCGATCTTCACCGGACGCCTCGGCCTTTATAACCTGCTGCTCAATCTCGGCACCGGGCTGTTCGCGATCAATCAGTTCGTTGTCTCCACCATCATGCCCACCGTCGTCTACGATCTCGGCGGCGTGCGTTATTACGCCTGGGCCTTCGCGCTGTTCGCCGTCGGCGCGATCATCGGCGCGGCCAGTTCCGGCCCGGCGCGGGAGGCCTTCGGCGATCGTGGCGCGTTCGTCGGCGCGGCGACCCTGCTCACCGCAGGCCTGATCGGTGCCGCCCTCGCCAACGATATCCTGGTGCTAATTTTCTGGCGCTTTATCCAAGGGCTCGGCGGCGGCGGCCTCGGATCGCAGGCCTATGGCCTGATCGCCGCCATGTTCCCCGAACGCCTGCGCGGACGCGTGCTCAGCATTCTCTCCACTGTGTGGGGTGTCGCGACACTGCTCGGACCAGGTTACGGCGGTATCTTTGCGGAATTCGGCATGTGGCGCGAAGCCTTCGCCGGGCTCGTGCCGCTCGGCCTGCTGACCATCTGGCTCGCCTGGCGCTACGTGCCGCATTCCGACGCGCACGGCAAACTATCGCGCCTGCCTTATGGCCGCCTCGCCTTGCTCGCATCCTCGGTCCTGGTGCTGTCGCTGACGTCGCGCGTCGATGCGACCTGGTTGCGCGTGGCACTCATCTCGACATCGGTCATCCTTGCGGGCATCGCGTTCCGGCTCGATGCGCGCGCCGAGCGCGGCATGTTCCCGAAACAAGTCATGGCGCTGTTCACCGAAGTGGGTGCTGCCTATTGGATGATGGCGCTGTTCAGCGTGGTCAGCACCTTCGTCAATATCTATGCGCCCTTGCATATGCAGCGGCTGCACGACCAATCGCCATTGGTTGCGGGTTATCTCTGTGCGATCCCGTCGCTCACCTGGACCGTCACCGCCATCATGGTGGCGACCTTGCAGGGCCCGAAGCAGACGGCGTCCATCATCATCGGCGTTTGCGGCATCTTCATCGGTGCGGTCGGTCTCGGCGTCACCGTCGTGCCGGGCCCGGTCTGGGCCATCGTCATGTTCATGTGTGTGCTCGGCCTCGGCATCGGCGCCATGAACAATCCGTCCATCCAGCGCGCGATCCAGGCCGTACCGGACAACGAAAAACACATCGCCGGCGTATCCGTGCAGACGATCCGCACCCTGGGCATCTCGTTCGGATCGGCGGCGTCCGGCCTAATCGCGGTGGCAGCCGGGCTCGTCACCGACGATGTGCCGCGCGACGTTTTGGCGAACGCGATGGGATGGGTTTACGCGATCAACGTCGTCTTCGGTTTCCTGACCGTTCTAACCCTGATCCCGTTCCTGGCCGGCTATCGCAAACGGATCGCCGGCAAAGCGTAGTTACTTCGCAGGCCGCTCTTTGCCCTGCGCCACGTCGATCAAAACAAACGCCACCACACACGGCTCGTCGTAGACATTCAGCCAATTATGCACGGTCGCACGCTGCACCAGCGTATCGCCCGCCTTCATGGTGACCTTGACGCCGTCGTCCAGTTCCATATCGATCTTGCCCGACATGATGACGGCGAAATCGATGGTCTGGGTGACGTGACGATCGCCGGGCGCATGCGGCTCGAACTCGACGACGCGGAAGATCACGCCGTTGGGCGGCGGCGGACGCGGAATGTTACGCGCCCCCATATCCTCATCGCCGAATACCTTGTACGGAAATTCATCGTCCATCCACACGAGCGTCGAACTGATCTTGGGAGCGCGCTTGGCGATATTGGGCGACATGTCGTCGATGGTGACGACGGCTTTACCGTTTTTGTCGTGACCGGTGACGATACGGCGGACATTGACCGTCATTATACAGAACTCCCTTTGGTGATCAGCGATAGCGCGCGAGATGCGCAGTGATGGCTTGGTTGAAATCGGATGCCTTTTCGAGATTGCACAGATGCGCGGCACCTTCAATGAGGACGCAGTGCGACTTAGGCACAGCCGCGCTCATCGCGCGCGCCTGATCGGGAAAGTCGCCGATATCCTGGGCACCCGCCAGGAATAAAACCTTGTCGCCGTCGAGTTCGTTCAGGCGCGGGCGATAATCGACGCTGGTGACGACATTCACGCCGGCGATATAGCCTTCGATTTTCGTCGTCTCAACCATCCGGCGGACCTTGGCGATCCACGGATCTTTTGCCGCATGCGCGGCCGAGGTGAACCAATGACCGGTGAAATCGTCGGCCAGCCAGCCCATGCCGTGATCGATCGCCCCCCGGGTGCGCGCCGCCCAGCGGTCCATATGGATCGGATGGCTGTTCGCACGTGAATCGCACACGGCGATGGAAGAAACACGCGGCTTGTGATCGAGCAGCAAGGACAGTGCGATCACGCCGCCCATCGACAAGCCGACAAAATGGCTTTGCGTGATGCCCAGTGCATCCCATAGCCCGACAACATCGGCCGCCATCATCGCGGGATCGTACGGACCGGGCGGCACGTCGGAGCCGCCATGACCGCGCGTGTCGTAGCGCAGGATGCGGTAATCGCTCTTGAAAGCCGCCACCTGCGGCTCCCACATACCGAGATCGGTGCACAGAGAGTTCGAGAAGGTGAGCCAGGGCGCTCCCTCTTTCCCATCGATCTCATAGTTGAGATAGGTGCCGTTGGCGGCGACGCGCATGAGATTACTCAGATAAGCGCGGTGTGTTCGGCGGCAATTGCGGATCGAACGCCAGGCACCCTAGCCCGATCATCGTATAAAAGCCGACGACGGCGACGAGATCAACGACGCCAGCTTTGCCTAGTGCGTCGATGGCGCGGCGTTCAAGATCGACCGGGATCGCCTTGGCGCTCAGCAGATGGCTCACATAATCGTAAACAACCTCGTCCTTCGGTTCGGTGAAGGACGCCGGACGCTTGCGATTCAATAGGCCATCGACGAAGGGCTGGCCGAGGCCGAACTTGACCGCATTGGCCGAATGCACCGACCAGGCATAACTGGCGTTCCAATGGCGTACCGTCATGGCGATGGCGAGGGTGGCATAGCGGCGATGGAGCGAATCGCCGCCGACGCGCAGGTAATCGCCGAGCGCATTGGCCAGCCCGGTCAGTTTCGCATCGTTGAGGAAATAGGCATAGGGGCCGCTATAGCCCGCACTACCGCGCGCGCCATACAGAACCTCGGCGATTTTCGCCTGCTCCGGCGTCGCGGTTTCGGCGGTGACGGGTGTCAGGATCGACATGGCGGTGCGGCCCCCTGTTATTGTCTTGTTCGCGCCGATTGTGGCTTGGCACAATGACCGGGGCAAGGACGTGAAGCGCATGAAATGGATTCTGGTCGTTCTGGCGATCACCGCCGACAGCGAAGCGATCCTGGCGCCGCGCGACGCGCCCCGCACCACGATGGCGACGGCGCTACGCGCGATGTATATCGAACGTGAATTGTTGAAGGATGTGCATGACGGCGTCGCCTTCGACAGCAAGATGGAGTGCCGCGCCGCCGTCTACGCCATCGAAGCGCGCGGCCCGGACGCGGAAAACATGCCGGACAGTATGAACTATAAACGGATCTGCAAAGCGGTCCGCAGGGAGGGTTGGTTATAAGCAGATTGGACGGAAAGGTCGCCATCGTCACCGGTGCGGCGCAGGGTATCGGCGCGACCTACGCCAAGGCACTGGCGGGCGAAGGCGCCAAGGTCGTCATCACCGATATCGACGATTGCGCCGCGACCGAAAAAGCGATCAAGGAAAGCTATCAGGGCGCCGAGGTGCTCAGTCTGCGCACTGACGTCACCAGCGAAAAAGCCTGTGACGAGATGGTCGCGGCAACCGTGCAGCGCTTCGGCCGCCTCGACATCCTGGTGCCCAATGCGGCTTTGTTCGGCAAGCTCGGCTACAAAGGGTTTGAAGATATCCCGGTGTCGGAATTCGATGCCGTCATGGCGGTCAACATCAAGGGACCGTGGCTCTGCATCAAGGCCGCGACGCCGCAGATGAAAAAGCAGGGCTACGGCAAGGTCATCAACATCGCCTCGGGCACCTTGTTCAAGGGTTCGCCCAACCTGCTGCATTACGTAAGTTCGAAAGGCGCGGTGCTCGCCATGACGCGATCCTTGTCGCGCGAATTGGGCGAGTTCGGCATCCGCGTCAATTCATTGGCGCCCGGCCTGACCATGAGCGAAGCGGTGATCGCGCAGGATGCCGATCATCACGACGCGCATCAGAAGACCGTCAATTCGCGGGCACTCAAGCGCGAGCAGATGCCCGACGATCTGGTCGGCGCGCTGCTGTTCCTGGCCTCGCCCGACAGCGACTTCATGACCGGGCAATGCATGGTCGTCGACGGCGGTTCCGTCAATCACTGAGGAATGACACTGGCCGCCAGCTTGGCGCGCAGGTCATCCGGAAACGGCGTCGAGGCGCGCTGCGTCATATCGAAACAGACCTCGACCGATTTCTGCGTTGCGCAGTGGGTCATGGTTTCGCTTTCATAGAGCCGAAGTTCATGACCGAGGCTTTTGCTGCCGACCTGGGTGACCGCGCCGCGGATCAGGATCAATTGCCCGACCGTGACTTCCTTCAGGAAATCGATGGTCAGGGTCGCGACGACGGTGCCGAGACCGCGCGCCTTCATGGTGCCCAGCGGCACGCCGGACAGCGGCATCATCTGCCAAGCCGCATCGTTGAACAGTGCCGCATAGTGCCGCACATTGAGATGCCCATAGTGGTCGCACAGCGCCGGCATGATCACCGTGCGCGAAATGTCATGCCACTTCTTGTCTTTGGCGTTATCTGCAACACCATCTGCACTGGGCATACCAGCCATCTCCCTCTTTGTTCTTTCCCTGAGCGTCGGCACGCAGCATAACACGAGTATGAGACGTATCGAGACGTTCGAGCCGCGTCCCGGCACCGCCTACGCGCTGCTTGTCGCCATGACCGTGGTCTGGGGATCAGGCATGGTGCTGGCGCGCGGCGTCACCGAACATATCCCGCCCATCGGGCTCGGCTTCTGGCGGCTCACCGTCGCCTGCCTCGTCTTGCTGCCGCTGGTGCTGCCGCACCTGATGCACCAACGCCCGCTGCTGAAGCGTCATCTCGGATTCTTCACCTATCTCGGCATTTTGCAGGTCTGGCCGCAGACCATCGTGCTGCTGGCGCTGAACTACACCACCGCGATCAACGCGACCTTGCTGAACGGCGCCCAGCCCGCCATCACCGCGATCCTATCCGCCATCCTCCTGCGCGATCGCATGACAGTGGCACAGACCATTGGCATCGTCCTGGCGCTCGTCGGCATCATCGTTATGGTCGCGCATGGCGATATCGATGTGGTCCTCGGGCTCGATTTCAATATCGGCGATTGGCTGGTCGTGCTCGCCGTCGTCATGTGGTCGCTTTACACCTTGAAGCTGCCGACGGTGCCGCGCGAGTTCAGCCCGGCCACGGTCCTGTTCATGGTCACGGCCTGCGGCACCATCGCCATGACGCCGCTCTATCTGTACGAAGCCATCTATGTGCGCGCCATGCAGATCGACCTGCTCACTGTCGGAACCACCGTCTATATGGGTGTGGTGATCTCGGCGATTTCGATTTTCATCTGGAACATGTGCCTGCGCACCGTCGGGCCGCAGAAGACATCGATCTTCATCAATCTAAATCCGGTCTTCGCGGCCCTCTTCGCCATTATCTTCCTGGGCGAAGTGCTGCATCTGTATCACCTGTTCGGCGCCTTGCTGGTGTGCGGCGGCATAACGCTCGTTATAACAATGGGGCGGCGTAGAAGCGCGGCGGTCAATTCATGAGCGGCGCTTTCAACCCAAGCCCGCGCGTCGCCTATCTTTGCCTGACCGGCACGATGTTGATGTGGTCCATGGGCGTGGTCATTGCGCGCGGCACGCATGAGATCATTCCGCCCGTCGGCCTTGCCTTCTGGCGCTGGTTCGGCGGCGTCATGCTGTTGTTGCCGTTCGTTTGGCGCGACCTCGTGCGCCATTGGCCGGCGATCGTCGCAAACAAGTGGGTCTTCCTATTGCTTGGCGGCCTGATGGTGTCCAGCGGCGCCGGCATGCATGTCGCGGTGAATTACACGACCGCGATCAATACGGTGCTGGTGAATGCCGCGCAGCCGGCCGTCACCGCCGTTGCGGCTTACCTATTGGGCCGCGACCGGTTGAGCCCTTGGCAATGGCTGGGCATCGCGGCGGCAACCGGCGGAATCATGATCATGGCCTGCCAAGGCGATTGGCAGGTGCTGGCGACCTTCGGCTTCAATACCGGCGACATCATCATCTTCATCGCGACCTTCGGCTTTGCGGCTTACGCGCTCAACATCCACCGCGTGCCGGGCGAGATGGGCCTGTTCGCCTCGCTGTTCGTCATCGGCATCGCCGGCAGCCTGGTCGTCCTGCCCGCCTATATCTACGAAAGCATCTGGGTCCGGCCGATGCCGTTCACGTGGGCCTCAGTCAGCGCGATTTCAACCTTGGCCGTCTTCATGACCGTGCTATCGATGTTCCTATGGAATGCCGGCAACCGCGCCATCGGGCCGAGCCGGGCCGGGATTTTCGTCAATCTGTTCCCAGTGTTCGTCGCCGCCATGGCCATCGTCTTCCTGGACGAGGAGTTGCATCTGTACCATCTGGCGGGGGCGGCCTGCGTCTGCCTTGGCATCACCCTGGTGGTCACTGGCGGGGCCAAACGCCCTGCTTGAACGCTCGTTGACGGCGTTTATGATAGCCCCAACGACCAAGAATTAACGGTCCAGGGAGCATCAAATGAAATTCGGCCTGTTCGACCATGTCGACCGCAACAACCTGCCGCTCGCGCAACAATTCGACGAACGCATCGAATATGTGAAGCTCGCCGAGAAGCTGGGTTTCTGCAATTACCACGTCGCCGAACATCACGCGACGCCGCTCAACATGGTGCCGGTGCCGAGCGTGTTCCTGGCCGCACTGGCGCGCGAAACCAAGACGATCCGTCTCGGCGCGCTCACCTATCTGCTGCCGCTCTATTCCCCGCTCTGCCTGATCGAAGAATTGGCGATGCTCGATCATCTCTGCCATGGCCGGCTCGATCTCGGCGTCGGACGCGGCGTGTCGGCGTTCGAGCTCAACTATCACAATATCGATGTGAAGACCTCACGCGAGGTGTTCCAGGAAATCCTCGACATCCTCAAGAAAGGCTTCACCAGCGAACGCCTTAATCACGAGGGCAAGCACTTCACCTACAAGAATGTGCCGATGGAGTTGAAGCCGTTCCAGAAGCCGTTTCCGGCGGTCTGGTATCCGTCGTCCAACGAGGACGGCGCGAAATTCGCCGGCGTCAACGGCTATCATTACGTCACGCTGGGGCCGACCAGCGATGCCGCCAAACGCATCGCTGCCTTCCGCACAGCGCTTAAGGCCCGCGGTTCTGCCGAGCATCCGCTACCCATGTTCGAGGGCGGTGCCGTCGCCGGTATCAACCGCAAGGTCCTCGTCGCCGACACCGACGCCGAAGCCGTAAAGCTAGCCGAGCCGAATTTCCAGATGTGGCACGGCAACCTGACCAAGCTGGCGCGCGAGAATGCGGGCGGCCCGGTCGACGCCATCCACGAGATCGCGAGTCTCAAAAAATCCATGGACGAGGGCGTCTTCATCGTCGGATCGCCCGAAACGGTGCGCCGCGAGGTCGAAGCCCAGATTAAGGCCATGAACTGCAACTATATGGGTATCGCCTTCCAGTTTGGGGCGCTGACCGCGGCCGAGACCAAACACTCGATCACCCTGTTCGCCCAAGAGGTCATGGCCAAATTGCCCAAGACGGCAGCAGCGGCGGAATAAGCATTATTCACTAAGGCACGTTGCCCGGCGTTCCGCTGGGCGGTATCCTTGGGCAACCAATTTTTTCGGGAGAGACGTCATGCAACAGCAGCCCCCCGTATCGTTAAGCCACACCGGTTTTCACGTGTTCGATCTCGACAAGATGACCGGCTTCTATACCCGCGTCTTCGGCTTCCAGGTCAGCGACAAGGCCGAGGACGGCCGCATGGTCTTCCTGTCCGGCGATCCGAGCGATCATCATCAGCTCATCATGTTCCGCGGGCGCACCGCCAAGACCGACGACACGCACTTCGCCCATGTCGCCTTTCGCGTGCGCGACATGGATGCGCTGCGTGCCCTTGCTAAGCGCCTCGCCAAGGAAACCGAAGTGACCGATGCGCGCACCTGCACGCACGGCAATGCCTGGTCGATCTATTTCAAGGATCCGGAAGGCAATCAGGCCGAAGCCTTCGTCGACACGCCGTGGCATGTCGCCCAGCCGTTCTATAAGCCGATCGACGACATGTTCGACAAGACGGACAAGGAACTCGAGCAATGGACCGACACCATGCTCAATGAATTCCCGACCAAGCGCCCGTTCGACGATTGGCGTAAGGACATGGCCAAGAAGCTTGGGATGGAATAGCAGCGCCTGCGGGCCTGCTAGGTAAAACGACCTAAAACCAACGTAGGGGGGGTGCAAACCTAATTCGCGTTAAGTCGCGCGGAAACAACCGAACGCATCTATTCACTGAAATCTCCTTGGCAGCAACAATGGCTGACACATTCGATACGCCGCGCCACGGCAGGAGAGATTTCGATGAGCGCTTTCGCAGATTTAAAGGTAGGTACGAAGGTTTACGCGATTGTTGGATTTCTGGCGCTCGTCGCCACCGCGATAGCCGCCTTCGGCATCGACGCGATGCGGACCTACGACGCAAAGGTTGAACAGATCACCCACGCCTCACAGCGCGCGCTTCTCGGAGAGCGGATCAATGCGCTCGTTCTCGCAGTCGTCATGGATTCACGCGGCATCTACATGGCGCGCAATCGCGAAGAAGCCGAGAAATTCGGCAAGCCGCTCCTAGCCAATATCAAGTCGATGGACGAGCAGTTCGCCACGTGGGAAGGCCTGATTCTGGACTCGACGAGAGCCGACTTCGGTGCGACGCGAGCGGAGGCCAAACAATTTAAGGAATTCCGAACGGAACTCGTGAGACTTGGCTATGAACAGGGGAGTTCGGCCGCGCGCGAATACGGCGACAACGACGCCAATCGGACCAATCGCCAGGCCTTGAACGGCAAGATCCAGAAGCTTGCCGCAGCAAATGACGAGCTGATCGGCAGACTATATGCCGAACTTGCCGAATACTACGATTTCCGGAGCAAGCTCATGATCGGCGGCGCGGTGATCGGCATCATTTCCGCTCTTTTCATTGCGGTTTTTGTCGTCATGCGCTTCGTCACGCGCCCCATCGCCGCTATGACCGATGCGATGCTGACTCTGGCCGAGGGCGACGTATCGGTTGAAATCCCATGCGTCGGACGCACCGACGAGATCGGCGATATGGCGAATGCCGTCCAGGTCTTCAAGGATAACAAAATCGAAACGGATCGCCTTGTAGAACAGGAACAGGCCACTGCGGTCCAGCAGAAGCGTGCCGAAAGGATTGAACGCGAGATCGCGCAGTTCGACGACGTGATCAAAGGCGTTCTGAAAGCATTACTCGATTCGGGCGCCGAACTCGAAGCAGCGGCGCAGCGTATGACTGCCAGCGCCGAGGCAACAAACGTGCAATCCACCGCGGTCGCATCGGCCGCCGAGCAGACGTCGGCCAACGTGCAGACCGTTGCCAGCGCTACCGACGAATTGACGTCCTCAATCTCGGAGATTAGCCGTCAAATGAGCACCTCCACCGAAGTGATGGGGACAGCCGTCAAGGAAGCCGAGCGCGCAAGCGAGATGGTGCAGGGTCTCGCGCAAGCGGCTGAGAAGATCGGCAAGGTCGTGACATTGATCACGGACATTGCCGAACAGACCAATCTCTTAGCGCTGAATGCAACGATTGAGGCCGCGCGTGCTGGGGACGCGGGAAAGGGATTTGCCGTAGTGGCGTCGGAGGTCAAGAGCCTCGCCAATCAGACGGCAAAGGCAACGGAGGAGATCGGGGCGCAGATTTCGAGCATCCAATCGGCCACCAAGCATTCCGTCGAAGCCATCACAGGCATCTCCGGCACCATCAGGAAAATAAACGAGATCACCGGCACGGTAGCAGCTGCGGTGGAGCAGCAGAGTGCCGCGACCCAGGAGATTGCACAGAACATCGAGCAAGCCGCTACGGGCACGCGTGATGTTACCTCGAACATTGCGGGAGTCACGCAATCGGTCGCACAATCCAGCGACGTGTCAGTACAGGTCCTGAACTCTGCGCGAGAATTGACGCGTCAGTCTGAAATGCTGCGCGGGCGGGTCGATGCGTTTCTCGGAGAGATGAAAGCAGCCTGACGAAAGCCGCAGAGGATATGCGACTTTCGCTCAACGTCCCATCGCAACGACTAGGTATGGTCAAGCGGCGACGAATGCGCTAACTGAGCTGAATGAAAATCTGTATAGCCGGTCCCGGCGCATTCGGTACCAATCATCTGAAGGCGCTCGCCAATATCAAAGATGCGGAAGTAATCTCGCTGGTCGGCGTCGAGCCGAACACGGCCGAAGTCGCGCGCACCTATAAGATCCCGCATTATACGCACGATCTCGCCGAAGCCCTGAAGCAGCCGGGCCTCGACGCCGTCATCCTGGCGACGCCGACGCAGATCCACGCCAAGCAGGCCGAACAGGTGATGCGCGCCGGCAAACACGTGCTGGTCGAAATCCCGATGGCCGACAGCTTGGAAGACGCCGAACGCCTGGTCGCCGTGCAGAAGGAAACCGGCGTCGTCGCGATGGCCGGCCATGTGCGGCGCTTCAATCCCAGCCATCAATGGGTCAGAAAGAAAATCCTGAACGACGAACTCACCATTCAGCAGATGGATGTGCAGACCTATTTCTTCCGCCGCACCAACATGAATGCGGCCGGCCAGCCGCGCACCTGGACCGATCATCTGCTGTGGCATCACGCCTGCCACACCGTCGATCTGTTCCAGTACCAGACCGGCGAATTGCCCAATGTGGCGCATGCCGTCCAGGGCCCGATGCACGACAAGCTCGGTATCGCGATGGATATGGCGATCCACCTGAAGGTGCCGTCGGGCGCGCTGCTGACGCTGTCGTTGTCGTTCAACAATGACGGGCCGTTCGGATCGTTCTTCCGCTATATCTGCGACAACGGAACGTTTAAGGCGCTGTACGACGATCTGGTGGACGGCGCCGACAAACCGATCGACGTATCCAAGGTCGATGTGTCGATGAACGGCATTGAATTGGAAGAACGCGAATTCTTCGCTGCCATCAAAGACGGCCGCGAGCCGAACGCGAGTCTTGCACAGTGTTTGCCCACCATGCAGACCCTCGATCGGCTCGAGCGCTGCTTCAAGGAAGGCTAGGCGACAGCTAGCCGGGCCTTCCGCTCGCCGACAATCATGACAAGCGCCAGGATCGCCGGGACCATCGGGAACAGTGCGCTATACATCCCCGGGAAGTAGGCATAGTCGACGCCGAGCTTCACCATCGCCATCACCGGAAAGAGCGCGTGATGCGTCGGCTCGCCCAGGATCATGCCGACGATCAGGAACCAAAAGACGAAGTTCCCGAAGGGCCGGCGCTTCCACAAGCTCCAGGCCGAGAAGAACCACACGATCGGCCCGACCAACCCGAACAGCACCAGGAACTCACCCTCGCTCCATGGTGTGCCGCTGATGGCCGCGATATGGGTGGCGAAGCCCGTCAGCCCTTCCTCGCCGACATGAAAATAGAAGAAGGCGAGCAAGAGCAGATAAAGCGGAACAGCCTTGGCCGGATCGGCGGGCTTGAGCGCGGTCGTCAGACGCCAGCCGATGAGACCGCCGAGCATCGACCCGATCACGATGACCAGCGGCATTGGGCCGGACGTTGCATTGATGAAATAAGCGTAGATCGCCGTCGCAACCAAAAAGCCGAGACTCCACAGATTAATCTCTTTCGCCGTCAGCCCGCGAACTTGAACGTCAGTTTCGATTGCTGTCCGCTGGCCGAGCAGCCGCTGACAGATCACGACGCCGACGACGATTTCCGCAATGCCCGCGAGCGCGGTCAGGAGATAAAGATGATCGGTGCCGCTCAAGGTTTCCAAACGCAGCTGGAACAATCCGTCGGCCACAACATAGATCGCCGTCCACCACGCCATATAAAGCCCCAGCGGCGTGCGTTTGATGAGGTAGTAGCCGCCGAACAGCATCGCCACGACCGGCAACGACACGAAGACGAAGAACCACGTGCCCGGCGAGATCGGGAAGGACGGCAGGAACCACGCACCGAAATCGGCCGCAAGCTGCGGCACGTAATCGGCAAGGTACCGACACGTGCTGACCACCAGCACCGCGACGATGGCGAGCAGATAGGGAGCGACAATCGGTTCCATCCGCTCGGCGCGGGTCAGGCCCAGCCAACCGATCAAAGCGATCATGCTGACAATGCCGAGCCCAAGTGCTGCGCCCGGGCCGACGAGAATGTAGGCGGAGATGACGGCGGTGATCGCCGTCATGAGAATGGTGAGAACCGATGTGAGTTTCGACGTCATGGCTAAGTCCTAGGTCTAAAAGTCAACGTACGTTGATTTTTATCCTGGACGAACTCTAATTGTCAACATACGTTGACTTTATGGCCAAAACCAATGATTTTGGTGGTCAGTGGAGGCAAGTACACGATGGCACGTAAAACCCAGCCGCGCTCCGAAGCGACCCGCGGCCGCATCCTGGCCACCGCGCGCAAGCAATTCGCCGCCGAAGGCTACGATCGCACGACCATCCGCTCGGTCGCGACCGAAGCCGAGATCGATCCCGCCCTGGTGATGCGCTATTTCGGCAGTAAGGACGGCCTGTTTGCGGCGGCCGCCAATTTCGACCTGCACCTGCCGGATCTGGGAAGCGTCGCCCATGAACAGCGCGGCCTCTGCCTCGCCCGACATTTCGCCAAGGTATGGGGTGCGGCCGCCAATACCGGCTTCAACGGCATGGCGATCCTGCTGCGCACAGCGGCCACTAACGAAGGGGCGCGCCAACGCGTGCTGGATATTTTTGAGAGCCAGGTGCGCCCGACAATTGCGACGGTGGCACCCGACAACGCCGATGCGCGCGCCGCACTCGTCTCCGCACATATCTTCGGCTTCGCCTATTGCCGCTTCGTCGTGCAATTACCGGAAATGATTTCGCTGAGCATACCGACCCTGGTCGCGCAGCTCGCCGCGTCCATTCAGCGCAGTCTCGACGACCCTATCTGAGGCTTAAGCCCAGCGTTTGGTGGCGAGCGCGTTGATCGCCTGCTGGCGTGTATCGCGGCCTCTTTTGATGGTGCCACGCCATGCCTTCGCGGTGAGGCGCGCACGGGCGATCTGTTCGGGCAGCAACACGCGGGCGATTTTCTCATAGCCGTCGCGCGCCGCCTGACGGCCGCCGCCATCGGTATTGTCGAGCGCGACTAGGAACCAGGCGCAGGCTTCTTCCTGCTCTTCGGGCGTATCGCCCTCGGCGAAGGTTTGGGCGAGTTTGCATTGCGCGCGGCACAGGCCGGCATCGGCGGCCTTACGCAGCCAGGTCAGCGCTTCCTCGCGCTGCGCGCCGATAAAACGGCCATGGTCGTCGAAGCCGTTACCGAGAATGACGGCGAGATTGAATTGTGCGTCGGGATTGCCGGCTTCCGCCGAGGTCCGCATGTGGGACACCAGATTGCTCATCGTTCGCTCCTGCGACCCAGGGAAGTGCTGCGGATGTCGCTCTCCGAGACAGATATAAAGTCTTTTTTTAATAAATAGCGAGGAATTTCTGAGAAACGGCCGTAAAATACTGTCATTGGCATGAAAAATGCGCGAATCGATTCGTAATCGCGGCTAATAAAGACAAATAATATTATGCGTTTTATTGAACTGGAATCGCGCCGTGAGCACCCGGATCACCGAGAAAACCGTCACCTTCGCGCAGCCCTTTTTCCTGACGGCCGTGGGCGAGGATCAAGCCGCCGGCGCCTATCGCGTGGAGACCGAGGAGGAGTTGGTCCAAGAGATGTCGTTTCCGGTTTATCGGCGGATCGCCACGCGCATCTATCTGCACGCGCCCGGGGACGATCGCGTCACCGGCATCGCGACGATCGATCCCACCGAACTGGACGCAGCACTCTTAAAGGATGGGCAAGCCTAGTCGGCGGTTAGCGCCGCGGCGGCTGCTCGCGCGTCGGCGTGTCATAGGACGAGGGCGTTGAGCCCTGGCCT
>CANIGJ010000002.1 GCA_947467145.1 Rhodospirillaceae bacterium
ACCTTGCCGGGTGAAGACGAAGCGCGTCGTTGGATGTTGGGCGCGACCTACTCCGTTGGACCGGGCGTAGAACTCATGAGCAATGTGCTCTACCATCGCTATAACGATGAAGCGAACCGCAACACCGAAGAGAACAAGGGCATCGCCGTCATCGGCGGTATCCAGATCGCGTTCTGATCCTTTTCAGAAACGTCATGCAATTGAAGGGGACGTGCGAGCGTCCCCTTTTTTTGTTTATGAAAAGCCGCCGATGCCGGCGAGCCCAACGACATTACCGTCGCGCAACCGTCCGGCGTTCGCCGCGGTGATGCCGCCCAAGCCATAAACCGGCACACGGGCGTCGCGCGACCAGGTCAAAAACCGCAGCGGCCCCACGCCAGGCTGACCCGGATGGCTTGGCGTCGCGAAGACCGGCGAGACCAGCGCCGCATCCGCCTTGATCAGATGCGCGCGCGCGATCGCCCGCGGGCCATGCGCCGCCACCGTCAGAATGCCGCGCCAGCGCAGCCGAATCCGGATCGCGTCGGCCGCCGCGGCGGTGCGTTCGGGTAAATGC
Organism: Rhodospirillaceae bacterium; assembly: GCA_947467145.1. Classification (GTDB taxonomy): domain Bacteria; phylum Pseudomonadota; class Alphaproteobacteria; order Rhodospirillales; family UBA2165; genus CANIGJ01. Next base: position 557 of record CANIGJ010000002.1, read on the forward strand.
AGGCCGCCGGCGCCGCACGCCTCGGCTAGGGCAAGATCATCGGACACGAAGAGGATCAGGCCGCGCGCGCGACAAATCGGCGCCAGGCGCTCGGCCAGGTCGCGGCGCGCGTACGCATCCGTGTGGCGGACGAGGATTGCCGCGCCGGGCGGCAGGCGCTCGGCCGCTGTACTTGGATCGGCAAGGCGTTTCTCGTCGCTGATCAAAATCAGCGCCGGCAGATCGCGCCGCCCGCTCGTCCAATTGAGCCTTATTGCCCGCTCTGTTAGTGTCACGCGCGTGATGCCAGAAAAAATATCAGACATTGCGGACATCGCACGAAACCTGGCCGAGGTCAAAGCGGCCATCGCGCGCGCCGCCGCGAAGGTGCCGCGCGCCGCGGCCGATGTCCGCCTGATCGCCGTGTCCAAGGGTCACGATGCAGACGCGGCGCAAGCTTGTCTCGCGGCCGGCCATCGCCTGTTCGCCGAGAACCGCGTGCAGGAAGCCGAGACCAAGTGGCCGGCGCTGAAAGAACGCTTCGCCGATGCGCGCCTGCATCTCATCGGACCGCTGCAAACCAACAAGGCCGCCGCCGCCGTGCGTCTGTTCGATGCGATCGAAACGCTCGACCGCCCGCGCCTGGCCGAGGCGTTGGCGCGCCACATGGACGAGATCGGACGCAGGGTCGATTGCTTCGTTCAGGTCAATACCGGCAACGAGCCGCAGAAGGCCGGCATCGCGCCGGCCGAGACCGATGCCTTCGTGCGCCTGTGCCGCGACGATTATAAACTGCCCATCGTCGGCCTGATGTGCATCCCACCAGTCGATGAGGAACCGGCGCTGCATTTCGCGTTGCTGCGCGAGATCGCCAAGCGCAATAACCTCACCGAACTCAGCATGGGCATGAGTTCGGATTACGAGATCGCGGTGGAATTCGGCGCGACGTTCGTGCGCGTCGGCACAGCGATCTTCGGCGCCAGGGAATATCCTGTCGTCAGCTAGTATTGCCGCCGAATGGTGATCGTGTTGTCGGCATCGAGCGCGACCAACACGCGCACGAGATCGTCGACGGCCAACGCCACGCAGCCTTCGGTCGGCGCGTAATCGGGCGCGGCGACATGCAGGAAAATCGCGCTGCCCAGCCCACTCACCACCGGCGCATCGTTGTAGCCGATGACGCCGACGATGTCGTAGAGCGCATCGGCGCGCCACAATTCTTCATGCCGACCGTCGAACGGTAGCGTCACGAACTGATTATATTCGGGCCGCGTGGGATCGTCGCACCAGCCGTCGTTGCGGCGCAATATGTCGGTCGGCAGCGCGCAGCGCGGACGTGGAACGCGGTCTTCGCGATAAAACAGGCGGCGCAGCGCGAATGTCCCGATCGGCGTGGCGCCATCGCCTTCGCGTTTGGTGTGGGTGACGCCTGCGCGTCCGAGGGCGCAGCGATACCGCACATGGCCGAGTTGCAGATAGCCGCTGGGGTCGACGATCAAATCCATCGCGTCAAGATTAGCGCGTTACCGCGATGCCCGCACCCGCAGCGTTGGTTTGGGCCTCGCCGTTGGCGGCGGTGCGCAGTTTCGCGGTCGATTCGTATTTGGCCATGGCGCTCTGCATTGCATTGAGCATCCAATCGTTCTGCGCGTTGCTGCTGCCGCCTTCAAGTGCTGCGATGGCATTGGCATTGTGCGCGTCGGCCGCCGCCGAGACTTCGGCCTGCGTCGGTTTGTTGGTGCCCATGCTGGTGGCGTAGGCGCTGGTCTGGCGGCGCGACAAGGAGGCGCCGGCGCCTTTCGGAATGTCGCCGGCCGGCGGCACCATGTGCGAGCGCGATGTCGTGCGCGCATCGCCCTTCGAATCGGCCTGGGCGAGCTGGGCGACAGCGGCGGTGGTCTGCGATGTCGGCATCGCGGCGAGCGCGTTGATCGCCTGCGCCTTCGCCGCCTCGGACGGCATCGGCCTGTCTTTTTCGATCGTGGCTGCCGTATTCGGCGTGGGCGTCGGTGCGAACGTCGCCTTGGCGGCGGTCGGCGCAATGGCCTCGACAACGGGTTCCGCCGTCGTGCGCGCTGCCGCTTCGATCGCGTGGGTCTCGTCGTTTGCTTGCGCGAGCAGCGCCAGGGCCGGCCCGTTCATCGGTTCGAGATCGGGATTCTTCCAGGCGGCGGCAACGAACGCGGGTTCGGGCGTTTTGACCGATGCTTGCGGTGCGGGCGTCGCGTCCAAAGTGGCGCGTCCGCCGGCGCCGGTGGTGAACGCGCTCAGTGCGCCGAGATCCGGTGCGGCGGCCGCAACGAAGGCGACCGAACCCGCCGGGCCAGCGCCTGCGGTGGTGACGGTCGCGGCAGTGGCGCCCGCGAGATCGGGATCTTGCCAGGGTGCGGCATCGACGACGGCGGTGCCGGCCGCCGGGATCGGCCCGTCGTTGCCGAACAGCGCGGCATAGACATTGGCGCCGGTATCCTTGCCGGTTTCGTATTCGACCGCGGTATCAGCCATGGCGAGCGCGGCGCCGATCGGCCCGCCGAGCAGAGTCGCGCCGACGATGCGCGCGCCCGGCGACAATTCATCGCCGGTCATGCGGCGATAGATCGTCGACACCACCGGGATGTGCTGCAGGGGGTTGATCATGTCGAGGACGTCGTAAACGTCGAAACCATCCTCGCCGAACAGCTTGAAGTTCTTCGCTTCGGACGCCTTTACGGAGCCGAAGGCCGCGCCACTCGGCGCTGCGGTGGGTGGCAGCTCGAACGGCGCGCCGGCGACGTCGCCGGTGGCCGGCGCATAATACGCGGCGTGCTGGGCGCGCAGCTGCTTTTGCGTCTCGAGGACGTGGTTAAGGGCTTCCATCATCTCAATCTTCCCGTGGCGACATTTTGCCGCTTCTAGCCTTTAACCAAAGCAAGTCCGATGCCAAGTCGCCAAAAGGCGGAAATCCGGGCTTTTCGGCCGATTGCGGTGGGGGGCTGTGCCGGTGCGCCGCGCCCTGCGGCAGGATTTGCCGGGCCGGGCGGGCGGGTGCGGCGTGCCTCGCGAAGCTGTGACCTCTTTTGGATAGCAAGACTTGCCACAGCCGCACCCGTTTACAGCAGCCTAGGGTGGCTCATATTATTGCTCTCGAACTTGTTATGGGGCCGGGGTGCATCACCAATAGCAAAAGGACGGCACGCCCTTATGACCATACAACACAAGATCCTGATGGTCGGCGAGGACACCGATCTTCGTGAACTCCTCTCCGAGCAACTGCAAGTCAACGCCGAGTTCGTGACCGAAGATGCCGCGTCCGGCGCCGATGCCCTGGCGCGCGCGCCCGACGGCTACTACGACATGATCCTGCTCGACCACGAGCTGTCCGACATGAGCGGGCGGTCGCTGTGCGGCCAACTCCGCGAAGCCGGGGTCAAGGCGCCGATCGTTATGCTGAGCGCGGCGCAAGAGCCGACCAGCGCGGATGAGGAAACCATCCAGGCGCTCGACGCCGGCGCCAACGATGTCTTGATCAAGCCGTTCCGCGTCGCCGTGCTGCTGGCGCGCATCCGTGCGCACCTGCGCGAACACGAACAAAGCGAATTCGCCGTCTTCACCGTCGGGCCGTATATCTTCCAGCCGGCGGCCAAGATGCTGCACGATCAGGAGACCGATGCGAAGATCCGCCTGACCGACAAGGAAACGGCGATCATCAAATATCTTCATCTGGCCGGCGAAAAGGTGGTCGGCCGCGACGTCCTGTTGGGCGAGGTCTGGGGCTATAACGCCAGCGTGACGACACACACGCTGGAAACCCACGTGTACCGGTTGCGCCAGAAGATCGAGCGCGATCCGACCAACGCGCAGCTTTTGGTCACCGAGCCGAACGGCTACCGGCTTAATTCTTAAGCCGGGTTAATCCTCCAAGGTGATGCTGACCGGCACGTGATCGGACGGGATGTCCCAGCCGCGCGCGGCGCGGTGGATCGTCGCCGCCGTCAGGCTGGGGCGGAGCGCCTCGCTGATCCAGATATGATCGAGCCGACGGCCTTTATCTGCGGCAGCCCAGTCCGACGAGCGGTAGCTCCACCACGAATATAAACGTTGCTCAGACGGAATGATCTCGCGCACGGCGTCGATCCAGCGACCGGATGCCTGGGCTTTATTGAATTTTTCGACCTCGATGGGGGTGTGTGACACGACCTTCAGCAATTGCTTGTGCGACCAGACATCGGTTTCGAGCGGCGCCACATTCAGATCGCCGACTAGAATGCGCCGGGCGGTTTTGGCTTTGGGTTTGGCCGCGAGCGCGCCACCCCAAATCGCCAGATCGTCGAGAAACTGGAGCTTGTGGGCGAATTTCACATTCACCGCCGGATCGGGGATATCGCCGCCGGCCGGGATATAGACCGAATGGATTTCGGTGCCGTCAGGCAAGGTCGCGTAGACGTGGCGGCAATCTTCCTTGCCGCACCAATGCTGCGTGCCGGTTTTCGTGAGCGGCCGGCGCGAGACGATGGCGACGCCGTTATAGCTTTTCATGCCCGCGATGGCCTGGTGCGGATAGCCGAGTGCGGCGATCCCGGCGGTCGGAAAAACGTCGTCATGCGCCTTGGTTTCCTGCAGGCAGATCACGTCGGGGTCGAGCTCCTCGACGAGGCGCGCGAGATTGGACAGCCGCAGCCGCACGCTATTGACGTTCCAGGTGACAATTTTCATGTCAGCAAAATAGCGCGTGATTCAATTTGGCCAAGACCGCGCCATCATCAAAATGCGCTGCGCCAAAAGAGAAGGCGCCCGGCTGGGGGGAGCCGGGCGCCTTCGTACGTCGGGAGTGCGTGGTTCAACCGGGGGGAGTCTTCCCACGCGGATCGTGCTTCATTGCGAAGTCGATCTTTCCTTGGCGCTTTATATGGGAAGGGATTGGTTCAACCGCAATGGCGAAACGGCAACACAGCTATGTGTATGTTGTATTGCTGGTTAACGGCATGTGCGCAGGCCCCGCACGTTTAATTTTGTTGGATCTTCTCAGGCGCAGTGTATTGAAACATTTCGGGTTTTACTGCGACGCCATATTCCAGCGCATCCAATGTAATAGAGGTTCTATTGCCTTGCGCATCGATCACGACCCATTGCCGCAGCGCCAGCGGCGCATCGGCGAACACCAACGTGATGTTGCCTTCTTCGGCTTCGTTGGTTTTCGCCAGCGTGACACGAACCACGCCGGGTTCGCGCGCGAAGTGCGTCACCGTCATTTCGCCTGACAGTTTGATGTCCTCGGCGACGAGAACGCCGACCGGCGTGTTTTTCAAAAACACGTGGGTCACCTGCTGCAGATAGCGATCGATATAGATCAGGAAGGTGCCATTGGCGATCAGCAGGGTCGGCGTCGGCGGATCGTATTCCAGGCGCATGCGGCCCGGCCGCGAAATGGTCAATTCGCCGCTCGCCGTATTGCCGTTCTGGGCGATCTGTAAGAACCGCGTGCGCATCGTTTTGATGCCGTTGAGATAGGTCTCAAGGCGCGCGATATCCGCCTTGGCGGCGGTATCCAGGGTGGCGGGTTTGGCTTTGTCGGCCAGCGCCGGGGTGGGGGCGGCCAAGGTGGCGGGGAGGGCGGCGGCGAGGCCGACCAGGGCGATGAAGGCGGCGGTGCGCAGGGTCGTCAGACCCGATCTCAGAAATGTGATCATGGGCCAATGTCGGCAAATCACCTGTGTTCCGCAAGTAGACTTGCCGCGTCAATTTTGGCACGGCATAAAGACGTTCATGGAACGTATCATGAATATCGCAAACGATCACGGTCTCGGATCGATCTCGCCGACCCCAGGGCCGCCGACCGATTGCATCGCACGCGCGATCCGAGGCTGTAAAAAGTAAAGCCGTTTCGCGGTGAAGATCGCAAAGCGACCTCGCGTCGCAAACTATTTTGTGACGACGCCTTCTTTGGCGAGCAGGCGCTTCTTGCGGGCGACACCCCAACGATAACCGCGCAACGCACCGTCCGATCCGATGACGCGATGGCACGGCACCGTGACCGCGACATTGTTGCTGGCGCAGGCGCGCGCGACGGCGCGGCTGGAGCTGGGTTGGCCGAGCGCCTTCGCGATATCGGCATAGCTGCGCGTCTCGCCCGCCGGGATGGCGCGCAATTGCTGCCACACCTGCGCCTGGAAGGCCGTACCTTGCACGTCGAGCGGCAGGTCCATCAAACGCTGGTCGGCGTTATCGACCAGAGTGGCGACGGCGCGTGCGAGATCCTCGATAGCGTCGGCGTCGGCGTTAATGACCGCTTCGGGGAATTCGTGGCGCACCAGATCGGCCAGGGCTGCGTCGTTGTCGCCAAACGCGATGCGGCAGACGCCAATGGCGGTCGCGGCGACCAACAAGCGGCCCAGCTCGCAGGCGACGATCGCATAGGCGATTTCCGCGCCCTTGCCGCCCTTGCCGTAACTCGCCGGCGTCATGCCGAGGCGGCGCGACGCATGTTCGTACAGCCGCGACGACGAACCGTAGCCCGCTTCGTACAGCGCACCCGCCACTGTGCCGCCGGCGCGCATCGCCATCTTGAAACGATCGAGCCGTGTCGCTTCGGCATACTCGCGGGGGGATACGCCCAGCGCCTTCTTGAAGGTGCGCTGCAGATGAAACGGCGACACGCCGAGCTTTTCGCCCAGGTCGTTGAGCGTCGGCTGGGTTTCGTCGGCGTCGTCGATCAGCGCGATGGTGGCGCGTACGAGTTTGTCGGTGGGGGCGAGGTTCATATCCATGAACCGTACTTTAGCGGCTTGGGAGCGGCAATCTATCCGATCCTTGCTCGGCGAAATCACCCGATGCGCTGCAGCCGTTCGGCATGGACGTTGAGCCAGGCGCGGGCCTGATCGGGCTTCACGCCCAAGGATTTGACCGTCGTCCAGAATTTCGGGCCGTGATTGAGATGTGCCAGATGCGCGACCTCATGCGCGACGACGTAATCGAGCACCCATTCGGGAGTGAGGATAAGCCGCCAGCAGAACGACAACTTGCCGTCCGGCGTGCAGCTGCCCCAGCGCGAGCGCGTGTCGCGCACCGCCAATGCGGCGATGGTGCGCTCGATGCGTTCGGCCATCGGTTGCGCGCGCGTCGCGATTTCGCGTTTGGCTTCGCGTTTCAGCCAATCGGCGACGCGGCGCGGCAAATGTTCGAGCGAGCCCGAGACGAAGAGTTCTGCGCCGATGCGCTGCACACCGTGGCGCGTCTGCGGCGCATGACGGATCGTCGTGTCCTGCCCCAGCACCGGCAAGGTCACGCCATCGGCGAACGGAACGTGTGCCGGCAATTTATCCAGACAGCGCAACACCCAATCGGCGCGTTCATGTGCGAGCGCCAAACCTTCGGCGAGCGCGGTGCGGCCCGGCAAGGTGAGCGCGATGCCGCCGGCTTCGATGTCGATGCGCAGCACGACACGGCGTGCCTGACGGTTGCGCCGCACGACGAGCGGAATCATGCGCCCGCCGAGCGAAATGGTTTCGCGTTGGATGCTGAGCTTAGCGGCGCGCACGTTTTTTATTCCGCTTGGCGGCGCTTTCAACCGTGTCGGCCGGCCAGTCGACGATGTGATCTTCGAGATCCTCGACGTCTTTTTCCGACAGGATGCGGCCGTGCGCGGAAATGCCGGCTTTCTTCACCGACTCCGGATCGCCCGAGACCAGCGGATGCCACTCGGGCAGATCCTTGCCCTGATGGATCAGCAGGTACGCGCAGGTCGCCGGCATCCAGGCGAGGGTCGGTAGATTGCGCGGCATCAATTCGACGCAGTCGGGCACGAGCAAAGTCCGTTCGGGATAATTGCTACATTTGCACGTCTTGGTGTCGAGCAGATGACACGCGACGTTGGTATAGCCGAATTCCTGATTGTCGTATTCGAGCTTATGCAGACAGCATTTCGCGCAGCCGTCGCATAACGACTCCCACTCATCGAGAGTCATTTCTGGGAGCTTCTTACGTTTCCAGAACGGCAGATCGTTGTCGGCCATGCGTGAGTTTACCCCAGTGTCGGGCGCGTCGGCCAGTCCGGAGACATTAGGTGCCGCGACATTACAAATGCTCGCGGATCCTCTCGGCCATGTCGCGGGGCGACAGGGTCTGCTGAATAAAGGCACGGAAGGCGCCGTCGGGCCCGATCAGATAGGTCAGCGCCGTATGGTCGACCAGGTAATTGGCGTTGGTGGCGGCGCCGTCGGCCGCCTTGGCGTAAACGGCGAAGGCGCGCTCCACATTGGCGATCTGCTGGCGCGTGCCGGTCAGGCCGATGAAACGCGGATCGAAATTGGCGATATAGTCGGCGATGACGTCCGGCGTGTCGCGCAACGGGTCGATGGTGATGAACACCGGCTGGACGGCATCGCCGTCATGGCCCAGCAGCTCCAACGCCTCGGTCAGGCGCAGAAGCGTCATCGGGCAGACGTCGGGGCATTGGGTATAGCCGAAGAAGATCAGCGCGGGGCGACCGCGCAGATCGCTATCGCTGACCGTGCGGCCATGCTGATCGGTGAGCTGGAACGTGCCGCCGATCCTGGGGACACCGCTGAAGCCTTTCGCGGCGACGCGGACGCTGTCGTCCTCGGCGGATTGATAGGCGAACAGCGCCGCGCCCGCGAGGGCCGCGACGACGATCAGAACAAGGAAAACGTAACGCTGGGCCAAGACGCGGAGATTAGTTCTTCGCGATCTCGTTCTTTACATGCTCATAGATCTTGATCGCCTGCTTCGGCGTCTCGTTCTCGTGCACGACGGCGTTGACCGCCTGGATCATGCCGGTCGGGCAATCGGACTGGAAGATATTGCGACCCATATCGACGCCGGCCGCACCCGCCTGACAGGCGTTGTAGGCCATCTCGAGCGCTTCAAGCTCGGGCAGTTTCTTGCCGCCGGCGATGACGATCGGCACGGGGCAGGCGGCGACCACATTCTCGAAGCCCGGTTCGAAATAATAGCTCTTCACATAATGCGCGCCGATCTCGGCGGCGATGCGTGTGGCCAGCAGGAAGTAACGCATGTCGCGCTTCATCTCGGCGCCGACGCCGGTGACCGCGAGGGTCGGGATGCCGTAGCGCAAGCCGGTGTCGATCAGCTTGGAGACGTTCATGATCGATTTATGTTCGTATTCGGCGCCGATATAGACCTGGGCGGCCATCGCGCAGGCGTTGAGGCGGATGGCGTCTTCGATCTCGACGTTGATCGCCTCGTTCGACAATTCGGTGAGGATCGATTGGCCGGCCGAGCAACGCAGCACGATCGCCTTGGTGTTGGACGCCGGGATCGAGGTGCGCAACGCGCCGCGCGTGCACATCAACACGTCGGCATGTTCGGCGAGCGGACGGATATTGACGTCGATACGTTCAAGCCCGGTGGTCGGTCCCTGGAAATAGCCATGGTCGAAGGCGAGCATGACGGTGCGGCCCGACTTCGGATTGAAGATGCGCGCCAGGCGGTTCTGCATGCCCCAATCGAGCGAGCCCGAACCTTTGAGATAGAACGGTTCGTTCTTGGCCGGCACGTCGACGTAGAATTCCTTGCCTTCCTTGACGTCGTCCTTATCGGCCATAGCTCACGATCCTCTCAAAAACGAAAACGATTTTTCGGGTGAATTGGCGCGCACTCTAATCCGAACCGCATCGCGATTCATGCACATTTTTATCCCCAAAAATCGCAGGGAGATGTGGCCAAAACTAAATTGTAAATCAGATAGATAGAGGACTTATCCACCTTATCCACATATTGTGGCCAAAACGATCCACGAACGGCGGCAGGCATGATCGCGCTTGGTTCCCGATTCGGTCCAGAACACGCTTGTAGGGAACACGTTTTTCTACCGCAAGATGTTGTGGCGATAAATGGTGTACAGACCCACGCGATCGAGCGTTTTCGGCCTGTCGTGAAGATCGTCAATACTCTATCCATGTCCCGACGCGGCCGGCGGAGAAACGATTGTTGAAGACCACTGACGAACAGACCATTGCCGATTTCGGCGAACAATGGACCAAATTTCCCGAACTTCAGGGTTTTTTTGCATCCACCGACATTTTCCGCGATATCGCGGGACCGTTGATCGATTGCGATGGGATTCGAGGTCTGTCGACGATGGACATCGGCAGCGGATCCGGTCGATACACCAATATCCTTCTCGATCTCGGTGCGTCACGCGTCATTGCCGTGGAGCCGTCGGACGCCATGGCCATCACCCAAAGCAATACCGCGGCGCGCGCGGGGCAGGTGGATTATGTCTTGCGGCCGGCACATCTAATCGAACGATACAACGAAGTGGATTTGGCGATCTCGATCGGCGTGCTGCATCATATCGTCGATCCGGCGCCGTCCGTGCGCGCCGTGCATGACGCCTTGAAGCCGGGCGGCCGATTCATGGCGTGGCTTTACGGGCGGGAAGGCAACGAGACCTATCTGGGATTTGTCCTGCCGGTGCGGCGATTCACCCGCTCGTTACCGCATTGCGTATTAAAGACGCTGTCGATGCTGCTGACGCCGCCACTCATTTTTTATATTTGGCTGTGCCGTTGGTTGCCGCTGCCGCTGCGCGCGTATATGCGCAACGTACTGGCGCATCTGACGCCGGCCCAACTTTGTCTCAACATCTACGATCAACTTAAGCCAGCGCACGCCAAATACTACACCGGCGCGACCGCGGGCAACATCTGGTTCATCGCGCGCGATCGGACGATGTTACGGTGTCCGGCTTGCGCGGCAATCTGGGTGGCCGAAGGGCTGGCGGTCGATACGGCGGGGGTGTCGATCTACGAATCCGACCAGCCGATCTTCTTCGAAGATCAGAACGAAACCTATTATCTGGGTGAGGCCGCGCTTACAAACGCGCGTGCAAAGCTCGATGTCCTGCGTGCTCATGTACCGCACGGCGGCAGCCTGCTGGATGTCGGTGCCGGCTTCGGCCATTTCCTCAAGGTCTGCGGCGATTTCTATCGCGCGGTCGGCGCCGAGGTCAGCCCTGTTGCCGTTGAATGGAGCCGCCGGGAATTCGGCGTCGAAAACCTGTGTGCGTCAATCGATGCGCTTGGCCCGTTGCGTGACGGCCCATATGACGCCGTTACATTGTGGGATGTTGTCGAGCACTTGCCCGACGTCGATCTGGCGTTGCGCGAAATTCGCCTGCGCCTGCGCCCGGGTGGCAAGCTCATCATCTCAACGCCGGATGCGGGTAGTATCGTTGCGCGATTGCTCGGTCGGCGGTGGCACTATCTCGATCCGGTGCAGCACATCTTGCTGTTCAATCGCCGTAATCTCACCAGCCTGCTCGCGCGGCATGGCTTCGAGGTCGTTGCGGTCGGATCGATGGGACACCGTTACCGGCTCGATTATGTTTTCGCCCGTTTGTTCTATTTCTATCGCGACACGTGGCTGGGGCGCCCGTTGGCCTTGATCGCCCGTCTTATCGCACCCATTGGGTCGCGAACCGTTTCGATCAACCCGCACGACGTTTTGACGATGGTCGCCACCAAGCGCGATTGACGCCTTATTTGAAATGTTTGGAAAGTTTCAGGCCCTGCGCCTGATAATTCGACCCGATGCCTTGGCCGTAGAGCCGATCGGGTACGGCGGTCAGACGCTCGTAGATCAGCCGTCCCACGGTCTGGCCATGTTCGAGCACGAAGGGCACGTCGTGCGAACGCACTTCCAGCACAGCGCGGCTGCCCGTGCCGCCGGCGGCATCGTGGCCGAAGCCGGGATCGAAGAAGCCCGCGTAATGCACACGGAATTCACCGACGAGCGTGTCGTAGGCGCGCATCTCGGCGGCATGATCGGGCGGCACCGCGACCGCTTCACGCGACGCCAGGATATAGAAATCGTCGGGATCGAGAATGATGTGTCCGTTGGACGCCGCGATGGGTTCCCAGAAATCGGCGATGGCGTAACCGCCAACATTATCGACATCGACGATGCCGGTATGGCGCTTGGCGCGATAGCCGACGATGCCACTTTTGGGATCGCCGCTGAGATCGACGCTGAGAGCGACGCCGCTTTCGACATCCAATTCACCACCCGCGATCAAGGGTGAGCGCTCATGTAGACGTCGCGTTGCGGTATCGGATGCGGTCGAGGCGCCACGGCGCAGGCGCATCTGGCACAGCCGCGATCCGGTGCGCACCTTCACCGAAAAGGTACGGGGTGAAATTTCCGCATAGAGCGGGCCCTTGTAACCGGTGGCGATGCGATCGAATTCTTCCGCGCCGTCGGTGATGACGCGGGTGAAAATGTCGAGGCGCCCGGTCGAACTTTTCGGATTGGCCATCGCGCCGGTGCGTGCGCGCAGTTTCAGATTTTCCAGCAGCGGCACGATATAGACGCAGCCCTTTTCCAGCACCGCGCCCTCGGTCAACGGAAACGAATGCATGGCGAAAGACGTGAGCTTTTCGGCGACGCTGTTGCCGGCACCGGGCAGGAAGCTCGCGCGCACGCGGTATGCCATGGTGCCGAGACGCAGATCGAGGCTGGCGGGTTGGATCAGTTCAGGGCCGATGGGCTGGTCGGCAGCAATTTCACCCGACGCGATGCATTGGTCGAGCGCCTGGCACGGCAGGATGCCGGTCGAGAATTCGCCATCGGTCATTCCTGGGGCGGGTGCGAGATCTTCTCTGCGTGCGGGCTCGGCCATGGCCCTTGTTTACACTGCGCCGGGGCGGAGTTCTAGGCCAGGATCACACACGTATGAGGCCGCTCATCGGCTTCGTCTTCAGCCCGTCGGGAAACAAGGTCGCGGTCACGCGTACGGGATCGAGCGCGAAGCTTTCGGCCGCCGCCCCCGCGATCAGCGCGTCCAATCCGTTGGTGGGTTTGAGATCGCGGTTTTCATATAGTGCCTTGGGGGCGAGGCCCGGCCAATCGGCGATCATGCGCCCGCCTTTGACCGCGCCACCCGCCAGCAGCGCCAGGGATGCCGTGCCGTGATCGGTGCCGCCGGTGCCGTTGGCGGCGGCCGTGCGCCCGAATTCGGTGGCGACCAGCACGGTGGTTTGCGCCCATACCGGACCGAGATTGTCGCGCAACGAGGCGAGCATGGCATCGAGGCCGCTCAGCAGGCGTTCGCTCCGCGCTTTCTGTTGATTGTGGGTGTCCCAGCCATTGGTCTCGATCATGGCGAGGCGCGGTCCATCGGCTTTTTTCATAAAAGTCGCGGCGAGCTTGCCGATGGTGATCGAGGCCTTGTCTGACGCATCTTCACCGGCCAAGCCGCGCGCTTCCAACGCCGAAGCCCACAGGGATTGCAGCTGCGGATCGTATTGATAGAGCAGCGCGACGCGGCCGAGCAGATCGTCCTTGGCGCCCGGCAGTTTCGATGGTGCGTAAGATGTGACGCGCTGGCTGCCGCGCAACGCCATCGGCACGGTCGGCGCAAAAGCCGTCGGTGGCGTGCGTGTTTTGGGCAACAATCCGGCCAGACGATTCATCCAACCGTCGCGCAACGAATAGGGCGCGGTACCGCCGCATTCCATGACGTTCTGTCCGTCGAAATGCGAACGATCGCGATAGGGCGACGCGATGGCGTGCGCAAGCAGCACTTCGCCCGCTTGATACATCTGAGCGGTTTCAACGAGCGAGGCATGCAGGCCGAAGGTCGCGTCGAGCTTGATGACGTCGGCGGCATCGTGCGCCAGGGCCGGACGGATGCGCGCGTAATCGGGATCGCCGACGGGCGGTGCGATTTCCAAGCCGTCGGCCGCGCCGCGCTGGATGATGAAAATGAAGCGCCGGTCTGTTTCGGCGGCGGCAGCAAACGCAATACGCGGCGCGAACGCCAGCGTACTCGTCGCTGCGGCTAAAGACAGGAATTTGCGGCGATCGAGTTTGTTCATCTCTATCTCCGCTGAAATTCAGGCGAGACCAACAGCAGGGTCATGCCGGTGATGCGCGTGTCAGCGCCCTCGATCGCCATGCGCGTGCCGTCGCTTAGGCTTCGTGCGAGCAATTTGGGCGCGAGCTCGCGCGGATCGAGCTTGTTGGGAAAATAACGTTCCAGCCGTCCGGCCGCTTCGACACGCCGCAACAGCGCATCGGGTGCGGCCCAGCGTGCTGCGGTGTCGTCCCATCCGGCGGGCGAGCCCGGTTCCCACAAGGGTTGGCCGAGTTCGCGCAGAAAATTCGTCGCCGAAAATTTCTGGAATGTCGTACGCCCGGTGCCGCGCAAGGCAGAGATGGTCCATTCATAGGGCGTCTTGAATTTCACAGGGCGCGCGGCCCAGCATTCCGGCGCATCGATGAGCACGCGATAGAGCGTGGGCAAGTCGCCCTTCGACGATTTGAAGGCGGCGGCGAGTCTGTCGATCAGGCTTTGCGGCGGCTCGTCGCCGGCGAAATGCCGCGCGAGCTTGGTGGCGATATGGTTCGCGGTTTGCGGTGCGACGGCGAGATCGCGCAGCACCGCCGTCGCGGCCATTTCGCCCGATTGCATATAAGTGCGCCCCATGATGGTGCGCGGCCACGGCTCGTGCAGATTCTGACGGAAGATAAATCCGCCGGGCGGCACATCGGTTTTGTAATCGCCGGCGCCCGGCACGTTGATGCTCCAGCCGGTGAGGGCTCGCGCAAACTCGGTGACGTCGGCTTGCGTGTAGCCGCTGCGCACGCCGAGCGTATGCAGCTCCAAGATCTCGCGCGCGAGATTCTCGTTGAGGCCGAGGTCGCGTTTGCCCTTCGTCTGGGCGCGCCGCACAGCGGACTCGCTGCCTGGCCCGACCGAGCGCGTCTGGTCGAGGAAATAGATCATCGCCGGATGATGTTCGACGGCGAGGAGCATATCCTCGAAACGGCCCATCACATGCGGGCGGATCGCTTCGGCCTCGAATGATCCGACGAAGGCGGTAACGACGCCTTTTTCCGCCGATATCGCGAAATGATTCGCCCAGAACTGCACGAGGCGTTCGGCGAACGGGGTGTCGGTGGCCACTGCGTGCAGCACGCGGGCCTCCACCGCGTTGCGATAGGTTTCGCGTCGCAACGTTGCTTCGGCTTTCCGATCCTCGGGTGCGCGCACCGCGCCGAGTTTGGTGGCCAGTGTCGCGGTATCGGGTTGTTCGGCGATGAGGGTGGGACGCGGCTCATAAATATCGATCTGACGGCGCAACCAGGCCTGCGCGTCGGTCGGCGATTTATCGTCGGGACGCGCGCCGAGGCCGAAGCGATTGAGCGCGATGGCGGGCTCGAAACTCATGGCGTCAATTTAGCACTGCGGGGGATGGGCCGTCTATGACAGCGGTCGCTTGTTACCGGCTGTTACATTTTTTCGCGTCACCCATTCCTCGCATCGCGAGGGCGCGATGACGCCGCTTTGCTCGAATATTAGGAGAGCGTCTTTTTAAAGAACGCCATGGTGCGTTGCCGCGCGATCTTCGCCGTTTCCGCGTGATAGCGCCACGGCAGGGTATCGTTCACGAACGCGTGGCCGATGCCTTCATATTTATGAATGGTCATCATCGGCTTGCCCGCCGCGTCGATCTTCGCCTCGTCTTCGGGCGGAATCCACGGATCGGCGGTGCCGTTGTGCAGCATCACCGGGCAGGTGTTGGTGTGCATCAGCAATTTGGCGATGGCGCCGCCGTAATAACACACGGCGGAATCGAAACCCTGCATGCAGGCGCCGGCCCAGGCGATATCGCCGCCCAGGCAATAGCCGACGATGCCGACTTTCTTGGATTGTTGGCGCATGTAATCGCGTGCCGCTTGGATGTCGTCGAGGATATTGCCCCACGACACTTTCTTGCGGATCTCGACGCCGCGCAGGCGTTCTTCTTCGGTGGGTTTGAGATCGACGCCGCGTTCGACGCGATCCCACAGGGCCGGAACAATGGTAAGGAAACCCTGGTCTGCGTAATCGTCGGCGAGGCCGCGCACATGCGGCGATACGCCGAAGACTTCATGCGCGATAACAATCGCGCCTTTTTTCTTTCCTTTCGGCGTCGCGAGATAGGCGGACAATCGGTGCCCATCGGGCGCCGTGAGCTCGATCATCCGCCCCATATCGCGTCTCCTGAAGGAGGGGTCTCTCTTAGAGGCCGTTCATTTCCAAGAAGGCCAGTGCGCGCGTGCGGGCGAGATCGGTCGCTTCCTTCTGGAAGGACGGGCGCTCGTTGCACACGAAGCCGTGGCCGGCGTTCGGATAGATATTGACGATGGCATAGCCCTTCGCCGCTTTGATCGCGGTGACCTTCTCGAGCGGGATGCCCTGGTCTTTTTCACCGAAGTTCATCAGCACCGGGCACTTCGCATCGGCGCCCAGCATCTCGGCGATGCCGCCGCCGTAATAGCAGATGGCCGCATCGAACGGGCCGGTCTGCGCGCCCTGCCAGGCGACGGTGCCTCCGTAGCAATAGCCCATGATGGCGACCTTACCGGCGTCCTTCACGTAAGCATGCGCGGCCTGATAATCGAACACGTGGTTCTTCGGGTCGAGCTTGGCGCGCGCCCCCATGCCACGCTGGCGGCCTTCTTCGTCGTAGCCGACTTCGAAATTCTTCTCGGCGCGGTCGTACATGGCCGGTGCGACGACCTTGTAGCCCAAGCCCGCCCACTCATCGACCAGCGCACGGATGTGCTGGTTCACGCCGAAGATTTCCTGGATCAGGACGATGCCGCCCTTTGCCTTGCCGCTCGGGCTGGCGGTATAGGCGTCCAATGTGAAGCCGTCGCTCGCCTTGAGCTGGATTTTCTGACCCATCTGAATTCTCCCCTACTGGTGTGAAAAATAACGAATTGTTGGGCGAAGGATGCTGGCCGCAAACCGGTGAGTCAATCATCGACAATTACCCGTATATGATGAAATTCCTCTTTCCCCATTCGGGCGTCGGATTGTAGTTTCCTCATGGGGAAAAAGGGGGAAGCAATGGGTCGAACCATTGTTGCGCAATGGGGGCTGCTGTGTGCCGGTGTCATGCTGTTGAGCGCATGCGCGGCGCCGACGCAATTCCGGTCCGAAAAGCTGGGCGAAGGGCATGGCGGGCGCACCGTCGTGCTCATGCCGATCGATATCGAACTGAGCGAGTTGCAGGCCGGCGGCATGCTGGAGCCCAAGGCGGAATGGACCGACGCCGGACGCCGCTTCCTCACCGAGGCCATCGATAAGAAGCTGAACGGCCAGCAGGCCAAGCTGATCGTGTCTAACCCCGATCTGGTGCTGGCCGAGCCGCAATCGATCGAGGCGAAGCTGATCAAGCTGCAAGAGGCGGTGGGCACCTCGATCATGCATCACAAGATGCTGGTCGGCGCGGAGCTGCCGACAAAAAAGAACACCTTCGACTGGACGCTTGGGCCTGAGGCCAAGGCGCTGCATGACCGTTATGGGTCGGACTACGCGCTGTTCATCTGGCTGCGCGATTCCTATACCAGCGCCGGCCGCGCGGCGGCGATCGTGGTGGCAGCCGTGCTCGGTGTCGGCATCCAGGGCGGCACGCAACAAGGCTTCGCCAGCCTCGTCGATCTGCGCACCGGCGATATCGTCTGGTTCAATCGGATGTTCCGTGGCACCGGCGATCTGCGCAACGGCGGTGCGGCCATCGTTACTGCCGACGCCCTGCTCGAGAAGTTCCCTAAATGAAAGCGTGGCGGCACCTCACGGCGGCACTGCTCGGCCTCGTATCGTTGGGCGGATGCGTGACAACGGGTGGCCCGGGCGGCGGCCAAGGCACCAGTCAGACCACGAGTCAGGCCACGAATCCGCAAGCGTCGATCGCGCCCACCGCGGTCCCAGCCGGGCCAGCGCCACTCGCCGTCGATCTGGCGCGCACACCCTATGAGACGGCGAAACTCCGCCACAACGCGCAACCGGCGCGGGCCACGCTCGAAGGCTCGCTGTGGATGATGTCCGACAATGCCGAAACTACCATCCGCCAAGGTGCGGGCATTGTGACCGATCCGGCGTTGAACGCCTATGTCGGCGGCCTCGTGTGCAAGCTGGCGGGCCCCTATTGCGGCGAGATCCGCACCCATATCGTCCGCGTGCCGGATTTCAACGCCTCGATGTATCCCAACGGCGCGATGGTGGTGTGGACCGGATTGCTGCTGCGCGTGCGCAACGAGGCGCAGCTCGCGGCCGTGCTGGCGCATGAGATCGGCCATTACATGCAGCGTCATACCGTGCAACGCATGGAAGACATCTATACCAAAAGCAACGCGTTGATCTTCGTGCAGATGGCGACCATCGCCGCCGGCATTCCGGCCGCGGGCGATCTCATTCAGCTCGCGACCCTGGCCTCCGTCGCGTCGTTCAGCCGCGAAAGCGAAACCGAAGCGGACGATGTCTCGCTGCGGCTTTTGGTGCAGTACGGCTACGATCCGAGCGAGGCCTCGCGCCTGTGGTCCCAGGTCATGGAAGAAAGTGCGGCGGATAAGGACCGTTCGCGCCGCTCGATCTTTTTCGCCTCGCATCCGGCGTCGGAAAACCGCGCCGACCGCCTGGCGCGCCAGGCGGCGTTCGCGCTGCCGCAGATGGGCGCGACCGAAGCCGGGCGCGACCGCTACCGTGCCGCCATCGCGCCGCATCTCGCCTCGTTCGTGCGCGACGAATTCCGCATGCGCAACATGGATCGCCTCGAAGTGGTGTTGAACCAATTGTCGCGCGAGGACTTCAATCGCGGCGAGATCAACTTCTATCAAGGCGAACTTTATCGCGTGCGCAACGCAGCCAACGACAACGTCAAGGCGTTGCAGTTCTACGACGCGTCGATCAAGGCGCCCGTGCATCCGCCCGAGGTCTATCGCTCGTTGGGCCAGGCGTATTTGCGCGCCGGGCAGAAGAGCGATGCGAACCGGGCGTTCCAGGAATATTTGTTGCGCGCACCCGACGCCGCGGATCGCAAACTTATCGAAGCGATGATGGGGAGCTGACGATGCGGATGCGCTTACTCTCCATCGCGATCATGGCAGCCTTTCTCGCCGGCTGCCTGAATTATTCGCTGATGCCGCCGGTGCGTACCAAGGTGGCGAACAATGCTTTTTCCATCGAGCCGGGCCGCACCTGGAACAAGAACGCGCAGAACCAGGACGAACGCTGGACGCTCGACGGCAACAGCCTACAGGAATTGATCTTCTTCAATGCGGTCAGCGGCCAGCCGTTGAGTTCGACCCGCCTCGGCGGCTCGGCGTTCGGCACGTCGGTGATCGTGTCGAAGAAGGAGAAGCTGCCGCCGTTCGCGTCCACGATGACCTTGCTCGACGTGCAGGAGTTCATCGAGGCGAGTCTCACGCAGCTCGACGCCGTCGATCTGTACGTCGCCAATTTCCAGCCGGGCAAATTCGGCAACGCCGACGGTTTCCGCTTCGATATCCAGTTTGCCTACAAGAGCGGCTTGATCGCCAAAGGCTTCGTCGTCGGCACCATTGCCGGCGGCCGGCTGGTCGGCGTGATCTTCACCGCCGCCGAAACTTATTATTACGCGCGCGATTTGCCGGAAGCCGAACGCATCGTCGCCTCGATCGAATTCGGTGGCACCGTCGCAGCGGCCGATCGGTCGTTGGCGCGCGCACCGGCGCCCATTCCATCGCTGGCGCCGAGCTTCAGCGCGCCGCCTGCGCCCGCGCCCGCGCCCGCGTTCGCCGCCCCGGCGCCGCAAACTGTACCGCAACCCGCGCCGCCGCCTGCCGCAGCGGCGAACCGCCTCGCTTACGTGCCGGCGCCCATCGCGGCCACCTTGCCGCCGTGTTCGAGTCTGCCGATGGAGCAGCCGCCGGGCACGCGCAACATCAACGACATCGCCGGCAACAAGTCCGATCACCTCTTGCCCGTGGCGGCGCCGCGACGTGTCGATAAACCCTGCGTCCTCGACGATGCGCCGCAAGGTACGACGATCCGGGATCTGCAATTCTCGGGAACGAGTGCGCGGCCGGGGATCGCTGCGCAGCCGGTAACCACGATTGCCAAACCCGATGAACAACAACGGCCGGCATTCGCCGTGGCGCCGATCACGGCGTCGCCGCTGCCGCTCTGTTCGAGCCTGCCGATGGTGCAGCCGCCGGGGACGCGCAGCATCAACGATGCCGTTCTGAGCGGGAAGGATGGCGCCTTGTTGCCGGTGGCGGCGCCGGTGCGTGCGAATCAGCCCTGCATTCCGGACAATCAGCCGCAAGGCACGACCATCCAAAGCGTCATCAGCCCCGGCACCGGCACCCGTGACACATTGAAGCCGATCACCGCGATCGCCGGTACGCCGCCTTCTGCGCCAGCCGCCCCGGCCGCCTTGCCGCCGTGTTCGAGCCTGCCGTACGAACAGCCGCCGGGGACGCGCAACATCAACGAAGCGACGATCCCGCGGACGGCGCTGTTGCCGGTTGCCGCGCCCGTTCGGGTCAATAAGCCGTGTATTCCGGATGCGCCGACACAAGGCACGACCATCCAAAGCGTCATCAACAACGCCCCCGCCACCGGAGGTTCCTTGAAGCCGGTCACCGCGATCGCCGGTGTGCCGCCTATCCCTGCGCCGTCTGCGCCGGCCGCCGTTGGGGCTCCGCCCAGCGCCGCTCCGGCGCCTGCCGTCGTACCGCTGCCGCCCTGTCCGGCGGTGAGTGGAACGAACACCATCGCCGACGCGGTGCGTAATCCGCGCAGTGCCGCGCCGGTGACGATCGCGCCCACGACGCCGTGCGCGCCCAATCCATCGGCGGCGCAACCGGCTACATCGCCTGCCGATGCCAAGCCCGTGAGCGCCAATTCCTCCAACGACAGGCCGGCTTTCGTGGTGGCGCCGATCGTCGAAGAATTGCCGCTGTGTTCGAGCCTGCCGATGGAACAGCCGCCGGGCACGCGCAGCATTGCCGATATGGCGACGTCCAAGGCGGGGCTGGATCCGGTGGCGCCGATGCGCCGGGTGCAGAAACCCTGTCGCCCGGATTGACGGCGGCGCGGCGGTAAAAACCGCGTTACCGAGCGTGGATTTGCGGAACTCCGCACTGTCGTTAGTGAACATACTGTTCCTATACTTCTCGCGGGATTTTGGGGAAGTTCGGGGGAGTTCACGCGTGACTCTTAAACGTTTTGTGCTGCTCGCGGTTTTGACCGCGCTTGTGCCGGCGTGCGCGCCGGTGTCGAAATTGCCGCAGATCGCGAACGCGGATGTCAGCGCCGAGTCGGAAACGATGCGCCGTCTCGTCGTCGAGCAACATCTCGCCGATGTCGAACGGCTGCATCGCATCGTCTATCCGATCCTCGCGGCCAATGCGTCCTTGTGCGATACGCGCGTCGCTTATGCGGCGGGCTTCGTCGTCGAAAGCCGCTTCGACCAGATCTTCGATTATCAGGCGGCGAGTGCCGCGGCGGGACTCGACGACCGGCTGTCGATCGTCGCGGTGGCGCCGCGCTCGCCTGCCGACCAAGCCGGTCTGACGCAGGGCGACCGCGTGATCGCAGTTGACGGCGCCGCGCTGGCGTCAACCTATCGCGCGCGCGACGAGATGATGAAGATGCTGGCCGATAGCGGGCCGGCGGTGACCCTGACCTTGGAGCGAGATGGCACGCGCCGCGACGTGACGGTGGCGCGTGAGCCGATCTGCAACATGCAGTCGCGCGTCATGGTGACTGAGATCGTCAATGCCTATGCGACAGGAACCGAACTTGTGGCGACGACGGGTCTGTTGCGCTTCCTGCCCGACGATTCTGAATTCGCCGTCATCATTGGCCACGAGATCGCGCACAATATCGAACGCCATACCGGCACCGGCGTCGGCAATCCGCGCATCGCAACCTTGATGGACTTCTTCAACAGCGTGTGGAGCGCCAAGCCCAAGGAAGGTAGTGGTCCGCGTATGCCGATCAGCCAGGCCTACGAGGCCGAAGCCGATTATGTCGGGCTCTATCTGATGGCGCGTGCGGGCTTTTCGCCGGCCGCCGCGCAGAACGTCTATCGCCGCTTCGCCATCTCGACGCCGTCCAGCATCAACGCCGGCCTGGATGCGTCGCATCCGGCGAGCCCGGCGCGCGTCGTCCTGCTGGGCGAGGCCGCGCGCGAGATCGAGGCCAAGCGTGCCGCCGGGCTGCCGCTGATCCCGGAACGAAAATAAAAGAAAATATGCCAGACGGTCTGTAAGCCGGGTTCTGTTCCCACCTTGCGGTGGGTGATGACCATTCATCTGGGATGCCCGTTACCGGACACCTCGTGCGACCGACCCGGACGACGATGCGGAAATGCACCTGTGAGGCGGCAAGCCGCTTCACCTGTCGTCCCTATTTGGTCTTGCTCCCGGTGGGGTTTACCTTGCCATTTCCGTTACCGAAAACGCGGTGCGCTCTTACCGCACCCTTTCACCCTTACCGGCCTTTGCACCTTTTGGATGCGGCCGGCGGTTTGCTTTCTGTGGCACTTTCCCTAGGGTCGCCCCCGCCGGGCGTTACCCGGCACCGTATTTCCGTGGAGCCCGGACTTTCCTCGATCCATTGCTGAACCGCGGTCATCCGACCGTCTGGCGGGGCGGACCTTACTCCGAACGCACCAAAAGGGCAAAACTCAGCTCTTGGCGGCTTTGGCCTTGTTCATTTCGCCGCCGTCGAAGCGGAGCCGCGTGATGATGTCGATCGCGTCGGCGTCGAGCTTCGCTATGCCGGCGGTGTCGCTCACGCGCCGGCATAGCGTCAAAATGAAATGTCAGCCGCCGCGATCCTTATTGGACGAGGCTTGGCCCAGGAAACATTTCTGCGCATCCGACTGCGGTATCATGTAGTAGAGCTTGAAGTCGCCATAGGGCTTCTCCACGACCGCGCCCGGCTGGTAACCGCCTTGCTTGCCGAAGAAGCCGTCATAGACGCGCATCAGCGATTCCTTTTCGTCTTTCACCTGCCAGACCGTCATCCCGCCATACAACTCTTCATAAAAGATGCTGGCGCCGTTGCGAAAGCGCAGGCGTTCCTGCGTACCGGCTTCGCGGCGCTTCCATTCGCGGCTGGTGATGACGGAATCGTCGCCGTCGTAACTGACGCGGGACGCCTCGCGCGTGTTCGGCCCCCAATCGGCGCCGACGCTGGTGGTCTGGCATCCCGACAGTGACGCGGCGAGCAGGTACGCTGCCGCTATCGCGGATAAAATTCGCATGATGATCTTCTCCCCAACCCCCGCCGCCGTTTTTTATTTATGTGGCGGTCATCGATTATGTGCGCGGCCGATGCACTATGCCGCTTGCGTGACCCGATTGCGGCCCGCGCGCTTCGACGCATAGAGCTGCGTGTCGGCGGCTTCGATCAATTGCGCCTTGGTCATCGGCTCATCGGGCGGGCACATGGCGGCTCCGATGCTGACCGTGACGTGATCGGCGGCGCGTGCCGCCTTGTGCGGGATGTTCAATTTCTCGATGCCGATGCGGATTTTCTCGGCCAGCATCAAGGCGGCTTCGGGCGGGGTATCGGGCAGCACGACGGCGAATTCCTCGCCGCCGTAACGCGCGACAAGATCGGACGGCCGGCGCAGGAAATTGCGAATTTCCTGGGCGACGGTACGCAGGCAATCGTCGCCGCGCGCATGGCCGTAGGTATCGTTGTAGGCCTTGAAGTCGTCGATATCCATCAACAGCAGCGACAGCGGCGCCTTGTTACGCGAGCCGCGCCGCAGTTCCTGTTCGATATGGTCGTCGAAGCGGCGGCGGTTGGCGATGCCGGTCAGGCCGTCGATCATCGACATGTTGGCCAGTTGGTCGCGTTGGCGCTTCAAGGTCAGGTGGTTCTGGATACGCGCACGCACGATCTGCGGCACGATGGGCTTGGCGATGTAATCGATGGCGCCGAGTTCGAGCCCCTTGAATTCGTCTTCGGTTTCGACCCGCGCGGTCAGGAAGATGACCGGGATATCGGCCGTTTCCGCCATGGATTTGAGCAGACGGCAGGTTTCGTAACCGTCCATGTCGGGCATGCGGACATCGAGCAGGATCAGGTCCGGATTTTCGGCGCAGGCCATCGCGATCCCGGCGCGCCCGTTGCGGGCGGTCAGGATCCGTAGATCGCCGTCAAACACCGTCTCCATGATATCGACGACAATCGGATCGTCATCGATGATCAGGACGGTTTGCTGCCTTAACTGGATTGCCTCTATCGGCATGTTCTTACAATGCGCTAGCCCCGATGACGGAGCATAGCGGTTTGAACACGCACGGCAAATACGGGAAACCGAAGGGTCCCCGACGGCCAAAATCGGCCTTTACGGCGCTTTTGGGGCGGTCGAACATCCCGATAGGGGCGCATTATGAAACTGGCACGAGCATTTCGCGATCGCCATTGGGGCGCGGCGGTGGCAATTGACCTGATCGCGGGTCCGTTTTTCGCCATGTTGTATCTGGGGCGGGGCCGGCTGGCCTTGGCTTATGGTTTCGCCGAGGCGGTGTTCTTCGTGGCGACCTTCGCCCTGGTTGTGCGCTTCAACCTGATCGGACCGTCGCCGGGTGGCGATCTCGGCGGATGGGCTTATCTCGCGGTGACCCCGATCCGGATCGTTGGGGCGTTTCATGCCGCCCGGCTGGCCCGCGCCCGCGCCCGCGCCCGAGCTGTGGCATGGGAGCGGCGTTGGTATGCACGCCAGGGCGCGCTGATCGCGCTTGCCGTAGCGCTTGTCCTCTCCATGCGGGTGTCGGCGGCGCTGGTCCGCGTGCTCTGGATGGAGCCGTTCGAGATGAAGAGCGCGGTGATGGCACCCGCGATCGCCGAGGGCGATCACGTTTTTGTCGACAAGCGGGCCTACCTGTCCGTCGCGCCGACGGTCGGCGACATCGTTGTGGTGCGCGACCAGGATGGCATCTCTTATATTCGCCGCATCGCCGCCGAGCGCTCCGATATGTTCACCGTAACGGGCGAAGGAGCCACGGAGCGCGCCTTGACGGTGCCGCGGGGCGCCATCGTGGGGCGGGTCACAATGATCTTCTGGAGCATTGCGTCGCATAGCTGGCAATGGGAACGGCCGCGCTAGCGGATCAGATCAGGCCCGGCTGACCGGTTTTGGCGGCGTGGCGTCGCCGTCGCCCAGCGCGCGCTGCATCATCACGGAATCGACCCACCGCCCGTGTTTCCAGCCGGCCGACGGCAACAGCCCGGCGTGGGCAAAGCCCAGCGCCAGATGCAGGTTGATCGAGGGCGCATTGGCGGAATCGCCGATCACCGCGATCATGCGGCGATAGCCGGCTTTGGTGCAGGCCTCGATCAAGGCGCCGAGCAGGGCGCGGCCCAGGCCGTGGCCCAGGCGATCAGGTGCGATGTAGACTGAATCCTCGACGGCGAAATCGTAGGCGGCGCGCGCCCGGTAGGTCCCGGCATAGGCATAGCCCGTCACCTGGCCGTCGATTTCCGCGACGATGTAGGGAAAGCCCCGGGCCCGGATCGCTTCGAACCGCTTGGTCATCTCGGCCAGATCGGGGGCCACGGTCTCGAACGAGGCGGTGCCGGCCTCCACGTAATGCGCATAGATCGCCTGGATTTTGGCGATGTCGCTGGGCCGCGCGGCGCGGATGATGGGCGGGGTGTCGAACATCGGATCAGATGGGCGCCTTATTCGGGCGGACGGCCCGAACTGTCAAGATTGGTTGGCGACCCGAGGTCGCTTTGCCGGCGTTACGGCCCTTTTTGATACCCGCACCGGCCTCACTTTCGATTCACCATCTAGTAATCCTTGCATGATTGGATAGCGGGGTAATTAAGCGGCCATAACAAACGGCCGATGGTGTGGGTTCTAAAGCGAGGCGTGATCCAATGCGGTACATTGTCAAATTCCACAAAGACAGTCGCGAATGGCTCCTGTTCGACATGGGCGACAATCTTGAATTGATCGGCATGTTCAAGAGCAAGGACGAGGCGTCGGCCCAGGCTGCGCGTCTCGAGGAGCGTGCGTCGCGCCGTCAGCGCTACACCCGCGAACCGGCTCTGCGCGCCGCCTAATCTTTCTGCGCTGCTCTAACAGCCGCAATAGCTTGGCGCGTGTCCAGATCGGGCACGCCGTCCAAACGGTGCGGTGCGAAGCGGCGCTGAAACGCAACGATCGCCGCAGTGATGTCGGTGACGTTATAACCGATGGCGGTCAGACTTTCGCCGACCCTGCTCTCTGCGGTCGGCTCCACGACTGCGGCCGTCGGCCATACGCCGATCCCCTGCGCGGCCAAGCGCCGCCAATCGAATAATTCACCTGGATCTTGCTTGCGCGTCGGCGCCACGTCCGAATGCGCGACGATGTTTGCCGCAACGATGGCCGGATGACGCACGAGGATCGCGCCCGCTAAGTCTTCGAGGGCTTGCATCTGCGCGTCGGGGAAAGCGCGATAGCCGAACTCATGACCCGGATTGACCAGCTCGATGCCGATCGAGCGCGCATTCACGCCGGCTTGGCCGCGCCACATTGACACGCCGGCATGCCACGCGCGTTTGGTTTCATCGACGAGACGAACGACGCTGCCGTCTTCGTCGATCAGATAATGCGCTGACACTTGCGCGGCGGGATCGATCAAGCGATCCAGCGCGGCCTGTGCGCTCGTCATGCCGGTATAGTGCAGCACCAGCATGTCGATCGCCTGCCCAACCGGGCGGTCGTCGAAATTGGGGGAGGGAAGATCGCGGATGATCATCCGCCGAGTTTACAGAGTGTCGCCCAATACGGCTAGATGTGGGTCGCTAGGCGGCGCGCACGCGGCTGCGTTCGATCGCCTCGTAGGCCGCGTTAATGGCCGCGACCTTCTGTTGCGCATGGGCGAGATCGCTCATGCGACCCGACGCCATCACCGCGTCCGGATGATAAACCCGCACGAGACGCCGCCACGCGCGTTTGACGTCGGCCTCGCTGGCATGTGGCGCGACACCCAGCACGCTGTACGGATCGTCGTCTTGCGGTTGCGGCGTTTCGATCTGGGCGCGCAGGCGTGCGAAGCTCGCACGATCCAACCCGAAAGCCCGCGCGACGCGTTCGAGGAACGTCACCTCGGCATCGTTCAGCGCGCCATCGGCCAGCGCCAGATGGATCAGCGCGGCCATCATGTTTTCTTGCAAGGCGCGCTCGCCCGCGAACAGCAAGCCCAGACGATGCGCGTAGGGCTCAAAGCCGCGCGCATCGCGCTTGGCGGCGGTCCAGATGCGCGCCACGTCGGAGACTTCATCGGAGGGAATTTTGAACAGCGCCTTGAAGGCGTCAATCTCTTCACGCACGACGACGCCATCGACCTTGGCAAGCTTGGCCGCCAGCACGATGGTCGCCACGCTATAGGATTGACGATGGGCATGGCGCGCCGCCTGCTCGGCGATATGGCCGAGCAAACGGTTCGTGAGACGCTGCAGCGCGCCGCCGATCAGGCGCAGGGTCGCTCGTGCGAACGTCTCGGGTTCAATTTCGGGGCGCGACCGATAATTCAGTCGGTAGCCCGTTTGGGACGGCACACTCTTGCTCCAGGGTGTCATATTATAAATAGTACCGGTTCAAAGCCTAATGACGTAACGGCGTCTGTGGTATGACCATTTCGGGTCTTTCGAGAAGCACGACTTGAACTCACCGGCTGATATCAACGGATTGAACAGATTGGGACATGATGCGCTGACCGCCGGCGATGCGGAGCGTGCGATCGCGATTTTTGCCCAGGCGATCCTGGCTGCACCGCTCGATCCGCACACGCATGTAAATATGTCGGCGGCATATCTCGCGCTCGATCGGTTGAGCGAGGCGCGCGCGCATGCCGAACGCGCAACGAAGCTGGCGCCCACCATGGCGGAGGCGCATCACAATCTGGGTAATGCGCTGTTCGCGGCGGGCGCAGCGGATGCCGCATTGGCGGCGTTTGCGCGCGCGCGCACGCTCGACCCCGACAACGAAGCGCATTGGACGAATTATCTGTTCGCGCAGCCATTCTGCGAAGGTAGCAACGAAAACCCGATCAGTCGCTCGGCAATTTTTGCCGAGAACAAAGCATGGGGCGAACGCGTCGAACGCCGCCTCGGCGCGCCCGCGCGGCCGCCCATCGTCGATGCCGATCCCGAACGCGTGCTCGAACTGGCCTATGTTCTGCCGGAGCTGGATGCGCATGTGACGCCGCGTTTCGTCGCCCCCCTCTTGGCGTCGCACGACCCGGCGCGGTTTCGCATTTCGCTCTACGGTCACCGCCGCGCCGGCGGACCGGCACCCGCCATGCTGACGCCACCCGGCGTGCGCTGGATCGACACGCATGCCATGGGCCCGGCCGAAGTGGCGGCGCGGATGCGCCGCGACGGCATTGATGTGCTGATCCATCCCTGCACCTTCAAGGCGCGCTACCGCTTGGTGCTCGCCCATCGCGCGGCGCCGTTGCAGATCGTCGGGATCAATTTCGTCTCAACATCCGGACTCAGCGCGAGTGACGGGCTGCTCTGCGACGACATGCTGACGCCGTCAGATGGGATGCATGGCGACAGTGCGGCGTTTTTCACCGAACGCCTGCTGCGCTTGCCGTCGTTCAATTGCTACCATGTGCCCGACTATGCGCCGCCGGTCGCACCCTTGCCGGCGCTCGCCAATGGCTTCCTCACCTTCGGCTCGCTCAACAATCCGTCGAAGTTCGGCCCGCGCATGCTCGAAATCTGGGCGGAGGTGCTGCGCGCGGTGCCGACAAGCCGCCTTCTGTTGAAGCATCGCGCCTACGACGATCCGGCGGTCTCAGCGGATTTCGTGCGCCGTTTCGAAAGCCTCGGCGTTGCGTGTGACCGGCTGACCTTCCGCGGCTTCACGGCCGATCCCGGCGGCTACCTTGCCGCCTATCACGCTATCGACGTCACGCTCGATTCCATGCCGTTCAATGGCGGCACCACCAGTTACGAGGCGATCTGGATGGGCGTGCCCGTCCTGACCATCGCCGGCGATCTGCTGATGGCGCGCCAAGGCGCCAGTTTGATGGCCGCTGCCGGCCATCCGGAATTCATTACGAATTCGAAACAAGCCTTTGTGGGCAAGGCTTTGGCGCTGTCGCAGGAGATCGGCGGGCTGGCGCGCCTACGCGCCGGCTTGCGCAGCGAGGCCGCCCGCCAATTGTTCAGCGCGCCGGCCTATACACGGAGCTTGGAGGATGCGGTGCGCACGGCGTGGCGTGACCTGGTCGCCCGTCCAATCGATGCGCCTGCCGATTAAAGGTCAAACAGTCGTTTGCCGTTTTCGTCGTATTGGATGAGGGCCCGGGGCACCTCGGCCTCGATGCCGTCCAGCGAAACCGGCATCCAGCGGCCCTGCGTTTCGCTCATCGCCCAGAAGCCGCCCCATGCCGAAACCGGGCCGAACGTCTCGAAGACGGCTTGGGTCACGCCGGGATGAAAGCCGAGGCCGCTGACGGGATGCGCGGCCCAGGCATCACCGTCGACAACGGCCCGCGCAACGGCTGCGTCGGCGCCTTCGCCCCTTTGCACTTCGAGATCGTCGCCGCAAATGACGCCGCCAGGGGCGAGGCAGTCTTGCGCATGTTTGAGATCGCGCCGGACCTGCTCGTAACGATGATCGCCGTCGATATAGATGACGTCGAAGCGCCGCGCGGCGAGTTGGGCGAAGGCCGTATCGCTGTCGGCATGTAACGGCTCGACCAGGGCTGCGACGCCGCTCGCACGGATGTTGTGCAGGAAGACATGTTTGATGGCGCCGCTCGCCCCGGCGAGGTTGGCCACGGGTTCGCCGTTCTCCGCCCAGACATCGACCGAGACGATCTGTCCGCGCCCGGCGAAATAGCGCTGCAATCCTTGGCCCCACGACACCGTGGAGGCGCCCGCCCAGACGCCGATCTCCAGAATCGACAATGGGGCGCTCGATGCGCGGGTGCTGGCCAGTTTTTGCAGGAGTTTTTGCTGGAAATAGTAAATGTGCGGCCAAGAGAGCCGGCAGCCCAGATGCGGCCCGAAATAAGGCTGATTGGCGTTCAGGGCGGCCTCGAAATCGGCCTGACTCATGATGGCTGGTTCATGATTGCAGGCTCAGCGGATCGTCATTCCCCGGCCGCCACGCCGGCGGGTGCGGCGACGGCGCGCCGCGCGATATATTCGGTGCCGATCCGGCCGATCATCGGTAGTTTGATCGCCGGTTCGACGGCATCGATCCCGAAGGTCAGGCCGAGCAGATTAAGCTCCAAGCCTTCTTCCTTGGCGACGGTCAGACCCAATAGGCCGAACAAGGAAAACTGATAGCCGGTGCCCGAGGCCGCGCGCCCGAACGGGTTCGGCCCCAGATAATCCTTGCCGATGGCGGTCGGTGGTAGATCGAGCGCCAGTTCAGGAACTTGCCGCGCGACGAAGGCGACGAAGGTGTTGGAATTGGGCCCCGGCCAGATCACATAAGAATCCGCGTACGGGTAATCGCCGACCGCGGTTTCGATGCGGTCGATGATCTGTTCGACATTGGGCCCGCGCAATTCACGCAGCAATTCGGGTTCCGCGCCGAACCAGCGTCCATCGGGTGGACGATTGTGCACGACGACGGCCGAACCGCCGCTATAGAGCCGCCAGCCGATCACTTCATAGACCGTGTATTGATCGGCATTTTCGCGCTTGGCGGAGATCCAGGTGTGCACGCCGAAATAACCGCGCCAGCGCACCGCGCGCGCGGCATAGACCTGCACGACCGCTTCGGGCGTTGTCGCGGGATCGGGCGCCAGGCCCGCCGAGGCGCGGCTCGCCGTGCGCCAATCCTGGCTGAAGCCATTCTTGATGACGGAGAAAAAGCTCATGGCTGTCACGATCGTCAGAGAGAGCAGGGCGGTGCCCCAAAACCGCTTCATAGCGGAACCATAGAAGGCGCAGGCTTCAGCGGCAAGTTGCGCTCGCGGAACAAAAACCGAACTGTGATCTTTCTACGAAGTTGGTTGTTCGGTCTTGCCGAATAAATTGCAGCGCACCACATCATCATTCGGTCGTCCGTTCCTACGTCAAAACTCATGTATGTCACTGCGCGACAGCATCTTGCGACATCGTGACAAAAAAAGGGCAACGCTGAAAAGCGGCGCAAAGGACTTGGGTCTGGAAGATGATTTGGACATACTTATTTGGCTTACGAACTAAGGAGCGACTATGAGCACCGGCACTGTTAAGTGGTTTAATTCGACCAAGGGCTTCGGCTTCATCGCACCCGAAACCGGGGGTAAGGACGTCTTCGTGCATATTTCGGCCGTTGAACGCGCTGGGCTCGGCACGCTGCGTGAAGGACAGAAGGTGACCTACGAGATCACCACCGGCCGTGACGGCCGGCAATCTGCCGACAACCTGACGTCAGCCGAATAAGTCGGCGATCATCGGACGCGGGCGGTTCTCGCAAAACCTGAAACCGCCCGCCCACTCCGATTAATTTTTTGGCCGACTAAATTTAGGGCCCGGAAGAATCCCGGCCCGTGACCTCGCCTCAATCCCTCGCTATCGTTGCTGCGTCATCGAACGTGGCGCGAACACGCGCCGCGCGCGCGAGGTGTAGGGGGCATGGCGCAACAAGCCAAACAGCAGGCCGAGATTATGGACGCCGCCAATGCGCATCAGCGCGCGGGCCGGCCCGATCTCGCCATTCCGCTTTATCGCTCCATCCTCGCGGCTGATCCGCGTAATGCCGAAGCGCACAAGATGCTGGCGATCGCGCTGTTCCAGAACGGCGATGCCGATGCGGCCGAACAGAGTGCGCGGCGCGCTGCCGCCGCCAAGCCGAACGCCGTGGATGGCGCGAATATTCTGGCCTCCATTCTCGGTCAGCGTGGTCGTTACGAAGAATCCGTGCAGGCTTTGCGGCCGTTGGAAGCGCGCCTGGCACCTTTCCCCGGCGCTTGCTTGACCTACGGCCTCGCGTTGCGCGGCTTGCGCGATTACGCAGCGGCCGCGATCTGGTTTGCCAAAGCGGCCGAGAGCGATCCCGCGCTGCCCGATGTCTATCTCAATCTCGGTTTCGTACTGGCGGAACTTGGGAACCGCGACGAGGCCATCGCTGCGCTGCGTCATGCCGTCGAGCGCGCACCCACATCGGCGGCGGCGCGTCATATGCTGGCGAGCCTCGACAACAGCAATCCGCCAGCGCCGCCGATCGATTATGTGCGCTCGCTGTTCGACGAATATGCGCCGCGTTTTGAGCGCGAACTGACCGTCGATCTCGGCTATCGCGTGCCGGAAATTTTGCGTCAGATGATCGATGCCGCGCGACCGAGTGTGAAATTCCTGCGCGCGCTCGATCTCGGCTGCGGCACCGGGCTGTCGGGTATCGCGGTCAAGGATCGCGTGACGGAAATCGTCGGTGTCGATGTCGCCAAGGCAATGATCGCCGAGGCGCGCGCCAAAAAAATCTACACGGCACTTTTTGGCCTCGAGATCGCGGCCTATCTCGCGTCGAACGATGCACAGCGCAAACCGTTCGATCTGGTGCTGGCGGCGGACGTTTTCATTTATGTCGGCAAGCTCGACGACATCTTCGCGACGTTGGCGCAACGCATGGCGCCGAATGGTCTGTTTGCTTTTTCCGTCGAGGGCCATGACGGCGCCGGTTTCGTTTTGTACGAGTCGGGCCGTTACGCGCATGGCGTTGCCTATATCGAGCGTCTCGCTGCAGAACATGGGTTTGCCGTTGTCGCGCAGGAAGCCATCGCGATCCGTAAAGCGAAAGACGGCCAGGTGAACGGCTTCGCGTTCGTGCTGGAACGGACCGGATGACAGCTTGGCAAATCTGGATCGATCGCGGCGGCACCTTCACCGATCTCGTGGCGCGCGGGCCGGACGGCGCGCTGCATACAGCGAAGCTGCTGTCGGATAATTCGGATCATTACGCCGATGCCGCGCTTGAAGGTATCCGCCGCATCGCCGGTGCGGCTGCGGTCGCGCACGTCAAAATGGGCACGACGGTCGCCACCAATGCCTTGCTCGAACGCAAGGGTGAACCGACGCTTCTGGTGGTGAACGCGGGTTATGCCGATATCCTGCGCATCGGCACGCAGAACCGCCCCGATCTGTTCAAGCTCGCCATCCAATTACCCGAACCGCTGTATACGTGCACCGTCGAGGTCGCTGGCCGCCTGGATGCGCGAGGGGTGGAGATCGCCCCGCTCGACGACGCGGCGGCGTACGCCGCATTGACGCGCGCTTATGATGATGGGTTTCGCGCCTGCGCCATTGTGCTGATGCATTCCTATCGCGCACCGCAGCATGAACAGCGCATCGCCGAGATCGCGCGGGCCATCGGCTTCACGCAAGTGTCGGCCTCGCACGAGGTCAGCCCGCTGATGAAGTTGGTGCCGCGCGGCGATACCAGTGTCGTCGATGCGTATCTGTCGCCGATCCTCAGGCGTTATGTCGAACGCGTGGCGGGCGGTATCGGTGATGCAATACCTTTGATGTTCATGCAATCCAACGGCGGCCTGACCGAAGCCTCGTTGTTTCGCGGCAAGGACGCGATCCTGTCGGGCCCGGCGGGCGGCGTGGTGGGCGCGGTCGAAACGGCGCGCGCGGCCGGGTTCGATCGCATCATCGGTTTCGATATGGGCGGTACGTCGACCGATGTGTCGCACTATGCTGGCAGCTACGAGCGGGCGTTTGATACCCAAGTCGCCGGGGTGCGCGTCGCGGCACCAATACTCCGCATCCACACCATCGCGGCGGGCGGCGGTTCGATCCTCGCCTTCGACGGCCAGCGCTTCCGCGTCGGCCCGGCCTCGGCCGGCGCCGATCCGGGGCCCGCTTCTTATGGCAAGGACGGGCCGCTCACGGTGACCGATGCCAATGTCATGCTCGGGCGCATCCAGCCGGATTATTTCCCGCGCGTGTTCGGGCCGAATGCGGATGCGCCGCTTGATGCCGCCGTGGTTGCGGCGAAATTTGCCGATCTGGCGCGCGACATGGGGCGTGATCCGCTCGATGTCGCCGAAGGGTTTCTTACGGTCGCCGTCGAGAACATGGCCGCCGCCATCAAGCATGTCTCGGTGCAGCGCGGCTACGATGTGTCGAAATATACGCTGGTCTGTTTCGGCGGTGCGGGCGGACAACATGCCTGCCGGATCGCCGATGCGCTCGGTATGCAAACCATCTTCATCCATCGCCTCGCCGGTGTGCTGTCGGCCTATGGCATGGGTCTGGCGCCGGTACGCGCCCATCGTGAAGCGGCGGTGGGTCGCGCGTTGAACCACGATCTGGTCGCTACGTTGAACGGCATCGCCGCCCCGCTCGAAGCCGCCGCGCGCGCCGAACTGATCGGTCAGGGCATCGCCGTCGATGCCATCGCCACCGTTCGTACTTTGCAGGTCCGTTACGCCGGCACCGATACAACCCTCGAAGTGCCGCTGGGCACGCTCGACGCGATCGAGCGCACCTTCAAGGACGCGCATCGGACGCGGTTCGGTTTCGTCGATGCGACGCGTGGGCTCGAGGTCGAAGCGATCCTGGTCGACGCAATGGATCGCGGGACGGTGGACACCGCCTCTGCCACGGCGAAGGTCGATGAGATTGCGGCGCCGCAACCGGACCAACGTGTGACGGTGCGCTTCGACGGCGCAGCGCGCGACGCCGGGCTGTATATCCGCGAGAACTTGAAACCCGGCATGAGCGTCGATGGCCCGGCGATTATCGCCGAAGCCAATGCGACGACGGTGATCGAGCCGGGCTGGCAGGCACGCATCAATGCCGAGGGCGACATGATTCTCACGCGCCATGTGCCGGTCCGCCCGCTTGCGCTCGATACGCACGTCGATCCAGTCATGCTCGAGGTCTTCAACAATCTGTTCATGTCGATCGCCGAGCAGATGGGCGCCGTGCTCGCCAATACGGCCTCGTCGGTGAACATCAAGGAACGGTTGGATTTTTCCTGCGCGTTGTTCGATGCGGGCGGCGGCCTGATCGCCAATGCGCCGCATTTGCCGGTGCACCTGGGATCGATGGGCGAATCCGTGCGCGCGGTGTTGCGCGCACGCGGCGACACAATAAAGCCGGGTCAGGTCTTCGCGCTCAATGCGCCCTATAACGGCGGCACGCATCTGCCCGACATCACAGTTATTACGCCGGTATTTGACGATGCCGGGCGTGAGCTGTTGTTTTTCGTCGGATCGCGCGGCCATCACGCCGATGTAGGCGGCATCACGCCGGGTTCGATGCCGCCGTTCTCGACAAGTGTCGTCGAGGAAGGTGTGCTGATCGACGATTTCCTGTTGGTCGATGGCGGCTTGTTGCGTGAGGCTGAGCTGCGGGCACTCTTGGCGAGCGGCGCGTACCCCGCGCGCAATCCCGATCGCAACATCGCCGATTTCCGCGCGCAAATCGCCGCCAATGCGCGAGGGAGCGCGGAACTCAAACATCTCGTCGCGCACTATGGCCTTGCCGTCGTGCGGGCCTATATGGCGCATGTGCAGGCGAATGCGGCTGAGGCGGTGCGCCGCGTGCTCGATCGCCTGCCGGATGGGTCGTTCGTCAATGAGATGGATTTCGGCGGGCGTATCCGAGTGGCGATCCGCATCGATCGTGCGGCGCGCACCGCGACGGTGGATTTCACCGGCACGTCGGCGCAGACCGCAACCAACTTCAATGCGCCGTTGGCGGTGACACGTGCTGCCGTGCTCTATGTCTTTCGTTGTCTCGTCGCCGACGATATTCCCTTGAATGATGGCTGCCTGGAACCGATCCAACTGATTGTGCCCGAAGGCTCGATGCTCAATCCGCGTTATCCGGCCGCCGTGGTCGCGGGCAATGTCGAAACCTCGCAAGCCGTCACGGCGGCGCTGCTGGGCGCGGCGCGTGCGGCCGCTGCGTCGCAGGGCACGATGAACAACTTCACTTTCGGCAACGCGGCCTATCAATATTACGAAACGATCTGCGGTGGTGCCGGCGCCGGACCGGGCTTCGCCGGCGCCTCCGCCGTGCATACGCATATGACCAACACGCGGCTGACCGATCCCGAAGTGCTGGAATGGCGCTTCCCGGTACTGCTGGAAAGTTTCGCGGTGCGGCGCGGTTCGGGTGGCGCGGGAGAATGGCCGGGCGGCGACGGTGCGGTGCGCAAAATCAAATTCCTGGAACCGATGACCGCGGCGATCTTGTCGCAATCGCGCCTTGTTGCGCCGTTCGGCTTGGCGGGCGGCGCGGCGGGCGACGTCGGTAAAACATCTGTTGTCCGCTCCGATGGGCGGATCGAGGAGCTTGGTGCGGCCGATGAGACCCACGTCGGTATCGGCGATACGGTGGTGATCGAAACGCCGGGCGGCGGCGGCTATGGTGCGCCGCATGAGTGATTTCGACGACCGCTCCAGCCTGGATCAGGCCAAGGCATTGCTCGCTGCCGGGGACGTGGCGCGCGCGCGCGCGATTCTCGATCTGCTGGCGCAGCGCTATCCCGACGATGCCGAAACGGCCGTAATGTACGCCAGCGCATTGATGCGCGCGGGCGATCTGGCGGCGGCGCTGCCGTTCATTCAACGCGTGCGCGCCGTGGCGCCGACCTATCCCGCCATCCATCTGAACGAGGGGCTGTGTCTGCTGGCGGCTGGCCAGCTGGATGAGGCCGTAGCCGCCTTCCGCGCCGCGGTGGCGGCCAAGCCCGGCGACGGGCGAGCGGCCTATCATGCGATCAGGACCTTGAGCGCATCCGGCGCGCTGGACGAAGCGATCGCGCTGCATCGCGCGGCCTCAGCCGATCTGACAAATCCGGAGTATCTGCCGTCCTTGGCCGGCGCGTTGCTGCCCGACGTCGCGCACAGCCTGGCGCATATGCAGCAGGCGCGCGACGCCTATGAGGCGGCCATCGCCAATTTGGGCGTGCCACGGACAACACTTTCCGAACAACGCTTGCTCAGCGCGCCGGGTTCGTTCTTTGCCGCCTATCAGGGTGTGTCCAACCGCGTGCAGAACGGTCAGATCGCGGCCTATTACGCGGCCTTGTGTCCAGACCTCGTCCAATCCTTGTCGTCCGGCCCGTCGCATGCGCCGCGCCTGCGCGTGGGCTTCGTATCCGCACATTTGAAGAATCATACGATCGGCAAGCTGACGCGCGGCTTGATTGCCGAGCTTGATCGCACGCGGTTCGAGGTCTGCGTGTTCCGCGTGAAGGCGGCGGATGACGAGATCGCCCGTTTCACCGATGCGCGCGCCGATCATGTCGACGTGTTGCCGGCTTCGCTGGCCGAGGCGCGCGCCATGCTGGCGGCGGCACGTCTCGACATCCTGCTTTATACGGATATCGGCATGGAGCCGTTCACGTCGTTTCTGTCATTCGCGCGTCTGGCGCCGGTGCAATGCGTGACCTGGGGCCATCCGGTCACGACGGGCCATCCGAACATCGACTATTTCATTTCGGGCGATGCGCTGGAAAACGCCGATGCCGCACGCGCGCAATCCTTTTACAGCGAAACCCTTGTGCGGCTTGCCGTGCCGCCGACGTACCTTTATCCGGCGCGGCACAGCCCGATCGACGCAGAGTTTGCTTTTCCCGATGGAGCGACACTTTACGTCTGTCCGCAGCAGCCGGCGAAATTTCATCCGAGTTTCGATGTCGCGCTGATCGAGATTCTGCGCCGCGATGCCAACGGCATCCTCGTGCTGATCGATATGTTCGCGCTGCTGACGCCCATTCTGCTGCGCCGCTTGCGCGCGGCGGCCCCAGATATTGCGAGCCGTATCCACGTCGTGCCGCGCCTCGATCAGGCGCGTTTTTATGAGTTGTTGAAGGAGGCGCATGTGGTGCTCGACACCACGCATTTTTCGGGCGGCGTCAGCAGCGCGGAAGCCTTTGAATTCGGCAAGGCGGTGGTCACGTTGCCGCATCCCGATCTGATGGCGGGCCGCGTCACGGCGGCCTATTACCGTCAGATGGGCGTGGAACGCTGCATTGCTCGGGATCTCGACGATTACGTCGCCATCGCAGTGCGGCTGGGTTCGGATGCGGCCTATCGGGCGGAGACGGAAGCCGCCATTGTCGCCGCGCGGAACCGGCTGTTTCTCAATACCGATGGCGTGCGTGCGTTGGAGGCGTTTTTCGTCGACGCGGCGGCGCGCGTTTAGGTGCGCGGCTCGGCGGTGCTGCGGCGTACGTCGCCGCGGCTTTCGTCCACGGGTGGCGCTTCCATATTCTGCGCCAGCAGCTTGAAGCGCGGGATCATGCAGATGAAGAACAACGCGTAGATCGCCGTTGCGATGACGAACACGGTCTGCAGGTCGGAGAATTCGGCGAGCGTGCCCAGGAACCACGCGCCGATCGGCGGGCCGGCGCGCATGATCAGGCTCCACACGCTGACCACGCGGCCGCGCATGGTGCTGCTGATCGAACTTTGGATCAGCACCTGACTGCCGATGCCGCCCATCGCGACTGTGATGCCGAGGAACGCGATGGCGCCGACGGCAATATTGAAATTGGGTGCCAGCACAAAGGCGAACTGGGCGACGATGCCGACGGCAAACACCGTCATCACCAGCCGCGTCATGCCCTTCACCTTGGTCGTATTGGCGACCACAAGTGCTCCGACCAGCGCGCCGACGCCGACGGCGGAGGTGAGCATGGCGAGACCGCCCGGGCCTTGCATGAACACACCGTCGGCGAAACCGGCGAGCAGTTCGCGGAACGGCCGCATGACCAGGGTCGTCACCAACATCAGCGCCATATAAAGGCTGAGGCCCGGCTTCTCGAAGATATAGAGAAGGCCGTTCTTCATATCGGTGACGAAACTGGTTGCCGAACTGGCGCGGCGCTCTTCGTAACGCAGGCGGATAATGCAGAGCGCTACGAGATAGACGAGGTAGCCGAGCGTCGTGATGACGAACAGCATGCCGATGCCAAAGACCGTGTCGGTGAAGGCCGCGATGATCAGGCCGGCGGCGGCCGGTCCCAGGATCTGCGCCAGATTGAACAAGGAGGCGTTCATGCCGATGGCGGCGGCGAGATCTTCGCGTGGCACCAAGGAGGGCGACATGGCGAGGCGCGCCGGCGCCCAGAAGGCGTCCAGCACGCCGTGCAGCGCCATCGCGGCGACGACGAGCCAGATGGTCATCCAATGCATCAGGGTGAAGGTGGCCAGGATCACGACCAGGATCGTCACCAGGACCTGGGCGATGCGCATCATTTTGAGGCGGTCCGAGCGGTCGATCAGCGTGCCGAAAAACGGCATGCAGACGATGACCCCGATCGCGTCAATGAAGGCGATGGCGCCGAGCCAGGCGTAGGAATGGGTCAGCTCCCAGGCGAGCCATTGCACGCCGACGCGCTGCACCCAGATGCCGATATTGGCGAAGAACCCGGAGAACGTGTAGATCACAAAATCGCGATGACGGAAGGCGCGGCCCATTCCCTGGCTGGTGAAACGCTGCCATCTGCTGGGCTGATCTATCATGTCGCGGTGTTTGGCGTCCTCAATTCGGGTTGTAGGACCGGAATCCGGGCATAAATACCCGCCCAGACGGCGAGAACAAGCCGAAAGCGGCCGGTTCTGCCTCAATATCACCGAATTCGCGGGCTATTTCAGGGGGAATCTCTGGTCTCGCCAGTCGTTTGATTGGCGACGGTCCGCTATCTAGGATAGGCGCGCATTGCGCGGCGACGGGATCATAAGCCGTGAGGCATGGGGTGACGGCTTGAAATATTGGATACGGGGGTTGGCGGGATTGCTTGTCGCATTCGTCGCGGCGATCCTGATCGTGCCTGCCCTGATCGACTGGAACAGCTATCGCGCGGATGTCACCGCCAAGGCCGGGCAGGTTCTCGGCCGCCCGGTCGAGATCCGTGGCGATATCAATGTGGCCCTGCTGCCCGTCCCCAAGATCACTCTCGAGCGCGCCCATCTCGGCAATGTCGAAGGCGCCTCCGAGGCCGACATGTTGGCGCTCGAGGCGCTCGAGGCGCAGCTCGCCTGGGCGCCCCTGTTGATCGGGGAGCTGCGCGTCGAATCGGTCAAGCTCGTACGGCCCGTCCTGAATATCGAGATTTTCGAGAACGGCGAGTCGAACATGGTCTTGCGTCCGCGCGAGGTGAGCGCCACGCCAGCACCCGCACAAGGCACGACCACTACGCCATCGGTGCCGGGCCTGCGGGTGACGCCGAAGACCGGCGGCGGATTCGATATCAGCGTGGAAAATTTTGTCGTCGAAAACGGCACGATCATTTATCGCAACGCGGTGCGCGGTCTGGTCGAACGGCTCGACGATCTCAGTGGCCGCGTCGCGTTCGCCAGCCTCAAGGGGCCGATGGATATTTCGGCGAAGGCGACGATCCACGGCCTTCCCGTGTCGATCGAAGGTTCGTCCGGCGAGATCATTCAGGGACGCACGGTGCCGTTCAATCTGGATGCCACGATCGCACCCGGCGCGGTGAAGGCCCAGTTCTCCGGTTCGCTGAACGGTCTCGACGATGCGCTCCGCCTGCGCGGCCGGCTGACGGCGGAAGGGCAGAACCTGACGGAGTTCGCGACCGCCTTGGGTGCGCGCGCTGTTCCGGCCGCACTCGCTCGCCCGTTCGGCGTGCAGGCGAACATGAGCTTGGCCGGCGACAGCGCGGAGCTCGCTGATCTGACGATCAAGCTGGATGGCGCGCAGGCGAATGGCCGCCTGGCTGCGACCTTCGACAAAAAGACGACGATCGATGCCGTGCTGAATGCGACACGTTTGGATCTCGATTCCCTGTTGCGCGCGGCAGCGCCCGCCAAGCCCGAGCCGCGCGCGAAGGCGCCGACACCGACCCCCGCATCCGGCGCGCCATCGACGGTGCTCGATCTGCCCGGCCAGAGGCTGTCCCTCGAAACCTTGCCGGCCAATCTGACCGCGAACCTCGCCATCGGTGTCGATGCGATCACCTGGCGCGGCGCGGCGGTGCGTCAGTCGAAGCTCGACCTTTCGCTCGCCAGCCGCGAAATCACGGTGAGCCAATTGTCGGCCCTGCTGCCCGGCAATTCGGACGTCGCCATCTTTGGCTTCGTTACGGAAAAGGACGATCTGCCGCAATTCGACGGCACGATCGAGATGACCAGCAGCGATCTGCGCGGCGCGTTGGACTGGCTGGGCCTATCGACCAAAGGGATCGCGGGCGATCGGCTGCGCAACGCGTCCTTGAACGCACGGCTGTCGGCCCGTCCCGACATGGCGAGCGCCACGGAATTGCGCGCGCGCGTCGATGCGACGCAGATCGACGGCGCGTTGACGGCCAACATCGCGGCCCTTCCATCGTTCGGTGCGAACCTGACGATTGATCGCATCAATCTCGACGCCTACATGCCGACCGCTGAAGATGCCCCGGTCGCGGTGGCGGCCAAGCCTGCTGCGCAGGGTGCGCCTCAGGCTGCGCCCGCTATGCCGCTTGGTGCGTTGTCGGCCTTGAGCGGGTTCAACGCCAATCTGCGCGCGCGCGTCGGCGTGGCGACGTTCAAGAATCTTCCGCTCAACGATGTGCGCATCGAGGCGAGCCTGGCCGACGGCACGCTCGATCTCAAATCGGCGAGCATCGGCGATATCGTCGGCGTGACCGCGTCAGCTTCAGGCGCGATCACCGGATTGGACTCCGCCGATCCGGGCGCGCGCGATCTCGTGTTCGAGGCCAAAGGCAAGAGCCTGGCCAATCTATTCCGCCTGGCCGAAATCAAATCGCCGGTATTGGCCGATGCGCTCGGTCCGGTCGCGGCGAAGGTGCGGCTCAACGGCGCGGTGAAGCTGCTCGACATCGCGAGCGAGATCCAGGCGATGGGCGGGCGCTCGTCGCTGACCGGCCGTCTGGATGCCCGCGAGAGCGCGCCGCGCCTCGATGCCCGCGTTGAACTCGCCTATCCAGATGCGGCGCGCTTCGTGCGCGGCTTCGGGGTCGATTGGCGTCCGCGTGGGGTCAAAGGCGGGATCGATCTGGCGGCCAACCTGTCCGGCACGCCGCTTGAAATGGGCCTGCATGAACTCGCGGGTTCCTTCGCTGGTGTGCGCGTGACCGGTGCAGCTGCCGCGCGCCTGCCGCTGTTGGGCCGCAAGACTCTGGTGGCGATGAACCTCAAGACCGGCGATCTCGATCTCGATGCCTTCTTGCCGGCTAAGCGCACGGCAGCACTCGACATTGC
The DNA here is from genome assembly GCA_947467145.1 of Rhodospirillaceae bacterium. Taxonomy (GTDB): domain Bacteria; phylum Pseudomonadota; class Alphaproteobacteria; order Rhodospirillales; family UBA2165; genus CANIGJ01. The sequence continues at coordinate 42,467 of CANIGJ010000002.1, forward strand.
GCCGTCGGATCGCGATGCGCGGGTGCAAAAAGCGAGTTTCCGCATCCCTTCATCTCAGCCGCCGCGCGGTATCGTTGCCGTGGCCGCCGCGCGCGATGGCGTGTGGTCGAGCGAACCCTTGGACCTTTCGGCGCTGACCGCCTTTGACGGCTCGTTCGCGGTGCAGTCGGACTCGCTGCGGCTCGGCGGGGTGACGGTCATCAATGCCGATCTCGATGCGGAATTGCAAAACGGTGTGCTGGAGATCCGCCACCTGACCGGCAAGACCTTCGGCGGGGCGCTGACCTTGGACGGCGGCTTGATGGCCGAAGCGACGGGTGGGCGGTTCGAAGCGCGTTATGCCTTGGCCGACGCCGATGTCGGCGCGGCGGATCGCGCCTTCGGCGCCAAGGAATCCTCGCGCGGTCGTGCGACGTTGGAAGGTCGTTTGCGCGGCGGCGGCAAAAGCACCGCCGAACTTGTCTCCTCGCTCGCGGGTGATGGGGCGCTGGCGTTCAAGGGGATCGACAGTTCCGAAGGGCAAGGGTCTCTGCTCGCCGCGATCGGCGGTATCGCGCAATCGTTGGAGAAACTCGGCGGCTATCGCGGCCGGCTTGAGCCCGTGCCGATCAATCTATCAGGCCCCTATCGGATCGAAAACGGTATCGTCAATTTCGACGAATTCGCATTCACGTCACCGATCGGCGATGGCGGCCTGAAGGGCCGGGCGGACCTGCCGAAATGGCAGATCGCGGCGCAGGGCGAGATTCGTCTCGCCAAGGATTTCGTGATCGGCGGAGGGACCTCGAAGCCGGTGCCCTTCGCGCTCGACGGCGCGCTCGACGCGCCGCGCCTGAAGCTCGATATCGCGGCCCTGCCCGGCGGCGGCATCCAGATCCCGCTTGATGCGCTGAAGACCAAGAAGGGGGCGACGGAGGTCCTCAAGAGCTTCATCCCCAACCGCGCGCCGAAGCGCGAGAGCCCGACGGTTGAATCCCTGCCGCCGCCCGGTGGGACCCCGAGCGCAGCGCCGGCAGCTCCCCCTCAACCGGACGCGAAGGCCGAACCGAAAGCGGAGTCCAAGGCTGGGGCGAAAACCGACTTCAAGGTCGCGCCGAAAGCCGCGCCGCAGGCTGCCGCAAAACCGGATGCGAAGAAGGGCGAACGCGTCGAAGACATCCTGAAAGATATTTTGCGCGGCGTGTCGAAATAATTTGTGTCAGTCGGCCTTCGCGTTACGCACGTCGTTCAAGATAAAAACGCGCACGGCGCTGGAGAGATTCCCGCCGCGGCCGGCGTCGATCGCGGCGATCAATGCGTTGATCGATTGTCCGCGCGCGTCGGCGATGCGGGTGAGCTCGGTCCAGAAGGCATCTTCGAGCGATACGCTGGTGCGATGGCCGGCGATGCGCACGCTGCGCTTGCGCACTTTTTGCTCATCGGATGGCATTACATCAGCCGGCCGAGGGCCGCGCCGGCAACCAAGCTGCCGTTGAGCAGGCAGGCGACGGTGAACAGGAAGAGTGCACGCCGCACGTCGAGCGGTGTCGCCTGCGCCGTGCCGGCATCGACCCAAGGTTCGCGCGCGTAGGTTCCGCGTTTCGGCCCCGCCAGGGCCAGGCCCAACGCGCCGGCGACCGCGCCGACCGGCCAGCCCATGGCGCGCGATCGGTACGGTCCGGCACGGCCCAGCATGGCGCGCGTGGCGCGCGCGGGACGCGCCGTCGGCACGAAAAAGCTGGCGAACAGAAGCAGCAATCCGGCGATCGGCGCGCAGATCAGGAGCATCGCCTCGTTGAAACGCTGGGCCGCGAAGCCGAAGGCGCGGTTGCGTTCGGTCGGCTCGCCGACGACGTCGTCGATCACGGCGGCCGCGCGCAGCGCGCACAAACCCGGCAGGCCGAATATGGCATACCAAAACGCGGGTGCGACGACACCGTAGGCAAACGAGCGCGCCGAAATCTCGATCGCGGTGCGTGCGACGGCGAAGGGATCGAGCCGATCCGCACCGCCGCCGCCGACGGTATTGAGCCGCTCGCGGGCGGCCCCAATCCCGTCATTGGTGAGGGCGGCGCCGATACGGCGCACGTCTTCATGGACCGCGCGTTGATCGATCAGCAGGACGATGGCGACGAGTTCGAGCAGGAAGCCGTGCGGAATGTGGCGTGACGCGAGCGCGACGAGCCATCCGAACGCACCCGCGCCGACGACCAGGATGGTGACGATCAGCGCGCCGCGCCCCGCGCGTGTCGCCGCATTGCGGCGTTCGCGATTGAGCTTGCGGTCGCACCAGCGTACGAGGGCCGCAAAACCGTTGAGCGGGTGAATCGATAAGTGGCGTGACGACAAGGACGGTCCAAGAATCACGTCGAGAATCAGCGCGAGCAACAGCAACAGCAGGGGATCGAGTCCACTGGGTCCCTTTGCCAGGCCGAACAGGAACATCGTGTTGTCCTCGCGGAGGCTACCTGAGCGCCGCTTCGATATTGCCGCCGTCGACGGTGAGCACGGCAGCCGTCGTCTTGGGCGACAAGGTGAGATGCAGGAAGGCGCGGGCCACGTCGTCGGCCGTCACTTCCTCGCCGAGCAGATTGCCGCGCATATATTTGTCTTCGCTGACTTTGCGCGCCGCCGAGCGCTGCGCGATCATCGCGTCGGTCAGCAATCCCGTGCGGATGCGGTCGGCATTGACCGCATTGGCGCGGATGCCGTCCTTGCCGTGATCGAGCGCGTATTGGCGGACCAGGAACAAGGTCGCCGCCTTGGGCAATCCGTAAGGCCCGAAATTGGCGCCCGGATTGACGGCTTGTTTCGATGTGTTGAACAGCAGCGAGCCGCCGGTCTTTTGACGCCGCATCACGGCGACGCAGGCTTGCGCGATGGATTGATGGGCGAAGAAATTAAGCTCGAAACTTCTGCGCAAGATGTCGTCGGCAACGGTGCCGATCTCGCCCTGCCAGGCGGCGCCCGCGTTGGAGACGAGGATATCGACGCCGCCGAAATGCTGTACGACCGCATCGATCGCGCGTTTGACCGCGCGGGCGTCGGTTACGTCGCAGGCGAGCCCGAGCCCGCCGAATTCCTGCGCCACGGCCTCTGCGCCGGCGAGCCCCAGATCGAGGACCGCGACCGATGCGCCGTTGGCGGCAAACATACGTGCCGTCGCAGCACCTATGCCCGATGCGGCACCTGTTACCACCGCGATCTGGCCTTGCAGGGCAGGTGTGCCCTTGGCGTTTGCGCGTTCACGTTTGGCCTGTTCCGGGCCCCAATATTCGATGTCGAACAGATCGCCCTCGCTCACCGGAGCGAAGCGCCCGATGGATTCGGCCGCCGTGATGACGCCGACGTTGGCTTCGGCGAGATCGGCGGCGATCTTTGCCTCGCGCTGCGTGCGCCCCAATCCGAACAGGCCGAGCCCGGGAACGAGCGCCACGCGCGGCAGCGGATCGAGCGGTGCGGAAACCTCGGCGCGCCGGCCGGCATTGCGCGCGACGTAAGATGCGTAATCTTGACCGAACGCCGCGACGGCATCGCGGACATAATTTTGCATCGCGGGCAAATCAGCTGGGAGCGCATCCAGGATCAGCGGTTTCGGCTTGGTCCAGATCACATGATCGGGAGTCGCCGGGCCGGCGTTGGCGTAACGCTTGAGGTCCTTGCCGTCGACGAAGGCGCGGATCGCCGCACTGGTGCGGAAATCGCCGACCCAGCGGTTCCAGGTATCGTCGGGATTACGGGTGGCGAACGCGCCGCGCAGCACGGGCGCGATGTCCTCGAGCGGCGGCGAAACACGTTTTGCCCTCTGCGACGTGGCCTTTGTGCGCGCACTGCGCAGTTTGCCTCCGGCCTTGGCGACCGCATCCAGCATGCGCTTTTCCGCTTCGTCTGCGGTTTTGCCGAAGGTGAACAGTCCGTGCTTGAGCACGAGCAGGCCCCAGGCATCGGGATGCTTGGCGATCAGCTTGTGCGCCGTCTGCGCCAGCGCGAAGCCGGACATTGCATAGGGCGCGATGGCGAGGCCCGGCCCGAAAATCTCGCGGCACAGCTTTTCGCCGTTGGGTTGGTTGGTCAGCGCCAGCACGGCGTCGGCATGGGTGTGCAGCACAAACGTCGCCGGCAGGAAAACATGCAGCAAGGTTTCGACCGACGGCGAGGGCGCGTCCGGATCGAGACGCGCGCCATTCAGCGCCTGCATCATCGCGGCATCCGTGAGCGACGCGAGGTCCCGGAGCGCCAGCAGGGGCTCCATCCGCACGGCGGGGAAATCGCGGGCCTCGACCTCGGCGAGGTCGCGACCGCTGCCTTTGACATAAAGGACATCGATCGGGCGTCCGGCAACGTCGCGCGCCTGCGCCTTCAGCGACGAATTGCCGCCACCATGCAGGACGAGTTTGGGATTGGCGCCAAGCTTGCGCGACGCCGCGACGAGTTGTTTGAGATCGCTGGAAACGGTCATGATGATGCAGTGTGCCGGATTCGCTGCCGCTAAAAAAGGCAGTGCATGGAGGAATTTATCGCAGGCTGGGCGCCACGGCGAGAAACTGCGCCAGCGCCACGTTCGGCGTCGTATCGAGCGGTTCAGGCGTCAATTCCCGCATTGCCTCGAGCCCGATCTGTTTCCCAATCGTATCAACCCGTTCGTGGAAACGCCCGTCGATCCGGACGGCGCTCAAATAATATCGTGCTGCCATCGCGAGGTCTGTCTCGACGCACAACCCGGTTTCATAATAGTGGGCGAGCGTGAGCAGCGCGGCGAGTTCGCCTGTCCGCCCAACGAGGTCGAGCAGCGACACGAATATCTTGCATTGATCGGGAGTTGCGGTATCGCGTGTTAACGTCATATCGACGAATGGAACGATTGCACGAATTTCATTCGCCCTTGCCGCCGTCAGATACCAATCGATTGCCTTTTCGCGATTGCTCGCGCCCATGACGCCCTGGCTGTAGTTCCGCGCAACCAACAGGGCGGCAAACCCATCACCGCGCTCGGCTTTGCGGCTCAGTCCTTCGGTCGCGGCGACGCGCTCACCTTTGATAACCGCGATATAGGGGGCATCATGCAGGCGCAACGCGATGGCCGCCCCGATGACAGCGATGATGCCTATGCCTATGACAAGCGATCTATGCATTGATCCGGTCTATCATTTCCCGGGTATTCGTTGAAGCGGAAATAAAGACCGCAATCAATCCGCTTGTTTGCTCGGCTGCACTTGCCATTGGTCAAGGTATGCGGCGCAGCGCTCCCTGTTCGGTTGGCGCGCATCGATCGCGGCGTAAAAGCTCAGATGGTGGAATGGAAGCGGGAAGCGCCGCACGGTCACGCGATCGAAGAAATATTCGACAACGGAGATGATCTCCGAGGCCGTGTTCACATGCTCATGGCGCATATGTTCCGCCCAATTGTGGCGGGTGCGTATAAAAAGGTCGAGACCGATCAGCCGCCAGGACAGCCCCCAAATTAATCCGCCCTCGCTCGGGATGCCGGCGCGAAAAACGCCGCCGTCGTTCAAGAGCAGGCCGGATTTCGCAACATTGGCAGGAAGGTCGGTCATATGTTCGAGCGCGGCAATCGTGATGATTCGATCATAGCGCTGCGCGTTGTCGATATCGCCGGTATTAGCATAGAACGCGCGAACGCGATCATGCCCCGTTTTATCGTCATACATATTCGTCGACGGTTCGACGACGTCGTAAACCACTTCCGCGGGCTCGTAAGGAATGTGGTTAAGCGTGCCCGCGCCGATCTCCAGGAGATGATGGCCGGGCGGCAGTTGTGTGCCCTTCGATACCCGGCGATGCATCCAGCTTTCCAAGAAATCAGAGACGCGAGTGAATAGGGTCAGGCGTTCGCGGTTGCGTTTCATCAAGGTCGCGTGGACCGCTTCCTCCTTAGGCGAGAGCGCGGGGCGGATCTTTGGAAAGCGGCCCATGACGGCGCCGATGCCTGCATCGCGGCTCATTGCTGTGAGCCATCTGGCAGGCAAGCGAAGCGCCCGCCATCCACCTGTAATAAGATGCGATCCTTTAACCGAGCGGCACATGCGGGATCGGTCACATAATCGGCGATCTGCGCGGCTTCGGATTCGTTAGCGCCGACAAGCCATACCATATCGTACGCGGCAAGGTCCTCTGGAGAAGATACGCGGGTGGGTTTGAAATAGCGGTACGAACTCATCGCCGACGCGCGTCGGGTTTTCAACGAATAATATAATGCGGTAGTCATCGCGACATCGTGTCGCGGATCAAAGACCGCAAGTTTGGGTGCGGCTAGGCCAAGGCGCGCGACATCTTGTTCGATTTGCATGAGACTGGCCTTGTATCGCATGAGGGTTTGTATGATTTCCGCATTCTGGTATCTGCGGTCTGCCATGTCGTCTGTGGCGCGCGCCATCTGGCGGACTTGCCACGCGAGTCCAGCGCCGATGATGCCGATCAAGCACAGGCGGACTGCGGCTGAGCCTGTAAAGGCGTCCATGCGAGACCTTACAATTCGGATCGCGACATACGTCAGCGCCAAAACGCCAATCAAATGAAAGATCCGGATGGGCAGGTTCACGAAGCGCGGAAAAGACTCCAGTAATCCGCGAGTGAGAAACGATTCACGAAAGAGATAATAAAGGTAGAGCCCAATCCAGGTCGCAACGACGAATACGGCAAACCCGAACAAAATGGCGCGCCATCTTGGATTCCATACCGCATAGAATACGCCGCCGCTGGCGACAAGCGTGATCGGCAATTTATAGTGCAAGGCATAATCGCTAAGCTCCTTGAGCATCCGAAGCGTGACGCTCCATCCGTCGGCGGAGAATGCCAGGGTCAGATTCGAGTCCTGAACCCGGCCAACGCTCGAACCCATCATATCGCCGGGCGATGCGACCATCCAGACGGCCATGACGACGGCCAATGGCGCGAACGTCAGTGCGGCGGCTCCGCACAGCCGCCGCGCGTTTGGCGGCGTCAGAAAACCCGGCAGCGCGAGTGCGCGGATGTCGCGCCGGACGATGGTCAAGATGAACAACGCGACGGTCGGTGCGATCGCAAGCATGGAGGCCTTGAACAGATATCCCGCGCAGAGCGTGATGCCCCAATATACGAAGAGCGAGCCCGCCTGGACATCACGATCCTGACCGGCGATCGCGATCAGGATGCAGGCGGCATAAGCGTAAAGCATCGGCTGCTCGATCAGCAGATCCGTCGGCAATAGGCGCCAAGTGATCTCGCCGGCAAGAAAGACGACGAGGACGATCCATCCGGTGAGCGTTGCGGTCAATTCATCGAGCGGTCGTCCGCTCGATATCCACATGCGCACGATGTCGTAAATAAATGCAATCACGCCGAGATGCATGGAGAATTGGAAAGACACGGCATGAGCGTCGCGATAGCTTGAATAGACACTGCTCATCGCGGCGAGCAGGATCGGCCAGCCGTTGTTGTAGCTCGGCAGGTGATAATCCATCAGGTCTGAGCGATAGTGGTCGGCAAGATAAATCTGCTTGGTCAGGTTGAGCCAGCTCGCGGTTTCGTCACCGAGGTACGGTTGATAGGCGATGCCGCCCCGGCTCGCCGCGACGGCAAAGAACAAAGCCGTCAGCACAAATACGGGATGGACCAGATCGTGTGCCGCCGGCCGCCGATCAGGCCGCAACAAAGCGGCGACCAATCCCACGAGACCGATAGCCAGGAGCGCCCATGTCAGCATGCTGAGGGGTAGCCCGAAGGCGACGTTCCCGAGGAACAGGTATATGACGACGAGATATCCGGCGAGGGCGAAGCGTGCTCCCAGCCAAAGCCCTGAAGCTGCGGGCGCGGGCAGCCAAACCGCGATACCGAGCAGGACGCCAAACTGGCACAGGATATCGATCATGCCCGTCCGTCAGGTCAAAAGCCGGCCGGCATAATCTCGATGCCATTCGCACGGATCAAGGCGGAAGAGTTCAAGGAGCGCCGGCGCGATTTCCGTAACGAGGATATCCTGCCGGCTCGTTTGAATTTTCTGACCCTTGCGCCAGACCATGAACAGCCCTTCCTCGGCATGATGTGCGGTGGATTGTTCGTTGGTTTCCGATTGCCAGACATAGTCGTGGGCGCGTTCGGCAAAGTCGGCGCGGTCGCGATGCCGGATCGTGGCGTTGCGGTCGTGTTCCGCCGCAGGCGGAAGAATCAATTCCAGGAACAATTGCTGTCGCCGCTGCTGACAGAAAAACACCGACGAGCCGTCGGACCATTCGAGGCCGCCAATCACCGCGGCATGCCGTGCTGCGTCCTCGCTGCTTGCGCAATCGAGGGTTAGGTCCGGGTTCATTTCATAATGTACGTGAACCTTGGTGAGACCCAGTCGTTGGAAGAAGCGGTCGGCATTCTCAAAACGAATGACTGGATTATGAATTTCCGAGACCGGATCGTAGGGTCGTTGGCCGAGCGCTGAGCCGATGACCAAGATATCGTCGTTGGACAGCGTATCCATCGCAAGTCCCACCAACTGATCGGTCCAGACATAGGCTCGTTCTATCTTGTCGGCATAGCCGGCTTCGTCGCGCTCGCGTTCGGTCACCGTGCGGTAAAAACGCCGGTCGGTTGAGCTCAGGTCGCGTGAAAACCGCTCTGGTTCGCTGGCCCGCCAATATCGATGCTGGAAATAGGCGATGTGGTTAAAATGGACTGTGGCAAAGTCGGGCCGCGTTTTGCGATAGATGCGCTCAAAGGCATCGGCAGTCAGAATGCTATGCACCATCGCGCGATCGGCTTTTGCCGTGCCGCCGCCGATCAGCTCGAGCGGAATCTGCGATAGCGTGCGTGCTGCGGCGTTCACGGAGAGCACGGTTCCGGTCGCGCACAGCAAATCGAGACCGGCGCGCACGAACGCCGTCCACCCGGTTTGTGAATAGTGATGTGCTCCGAACAAAAAGAAACGCTGGAGCGGACGTAATGCTTCGGGCACGCAATCGGGCGTGGAGGCGAGGGAATCGGGAACATAGAAACGCGCTTCGGGGCGGGGCGGGAAGGAGACCAGGCTGCCGAACACGCCATAGGAGCGGCCGGCCTGGGCGAGCGCATCCCAGACATACCGTCCCATTAAATGGCTCGTATCCTGGCCGAATCCGATCAGTTCGTGCGCGTTTGAGCGCATGCCCGTATAGACGCTGGACCACACGATCCATGGGCTAGTGTTGCGCGTGAAGCGAGGGTCCCCGGCGGAGACGTCGGGTATGTGGGTCCGCACGGCAGTGCCGTCGCCGAGGACGCGGGCGAAATTGGGCAACTTTCCGGTGGCGGTGAATTTCTCGACGAAATACGAGCTGGCTTCGTTGATTTCGAGGAAAAGTACCGCCATTGCCCCATATCCGGCCGCGCTGATGGCCGCTTCTAGCGCGTTTAACGTTATACTCGCAAGCAAATGGTGATCCTACAGTCATAATGGTTCTTTAACGGGGCACGTTGCAGACTATTCCTGGGCGAAGCCCTATTTAGAGTTCACTCCGGGCAAAGACGGAACGAGACTTCCAGATGAAGGTTTTGGTGGCCGGCGGGTCCGGTTTTCTCGGCAGTTATGTGGTCGATCAATTGGTGGACCGCGGTCACGAGGTCACGATTTTCGACATGCGTGCGCCGTCGCCTGGCGAGCGCCAGGTCCGCTTCATCCAAGGCAATATCCTCGATGTGGCGGCCGTCAATTTGGCCGTGGCCGGCCATGAGGTGGTCTACAATTTCGCCGGGCTCGCCGATCTCAACGATTCCATCGACAAGCCGGTGGAAACGGTCAGCCTCAATGTCATCGGCAACCTGAATGTCCTGGAGGCGGCGCGCCACCATAAAGTGAAGCGCTTCGTCTACGCGAGTTCGGTCTATGTCTTTTCGCACAAGGGCGCCTTCTACGGCGCCTCGAAAAAGGCATCCGAACTGATCGTCGAGCAATATGGCGAACAATACGATCTCGGCTATACGATCATCCGCTATGGTTCGGTCTATGGCGAGCGGGCGGACGCCAACAACCGCATCTATCGCATCCTGCGTCAGGCCTTGCTGGAAAAGAAGATCTCATTCCCGGGCGACGGGTTGGAAGAGCGCGAATATATCCACTGCCGCGACGCCGCGAAATTGAGCGTCGATGTGATCGAAAGCGATGCCTATCGCAAACAGAACGTCATTTTGACCGGAGTCGAACGGTTCAAATATTCCGAGCTGCTCGCCATGATCCGCGAAATCATGAACGATGATGTGCACATCGAGATGTTGGGCGACGACTACAAGGGGCATTATGTCCTCACGCCTTATTCCTTCAACCCGCGCATCGGTCTCAAATTGGTGAACAATCCCGGCATCGATTTCGGCCAAGGCTTGTTGGATTGTCTCAATCATCTTTATGAAGAGCTTCAGGACGACGGCTTGATCGATGCCTCGCCAGTCCCCAAGGCCTATAGCGAGTAGAACATGGCTTTCAATATCCTGATCACCGGCGGAGCGGGCTACCTCGGCTCCGTGATGACGCCAGCCTTGCTGGACGCCGGCCATCGCGTGACCGTGCTCGACAATTTCATGTTCGCGCAGAATTCATTGGCGCAACTGTGCGCGAACGACCGCTTCGACGTCGTGCGTGGCGATGCGCGCGATATGAAAATCGTCGCACCCTTGGCCGCCAAGGCCGACATCGTTATTCCGCTCGCGGCTATCGTCGGCGCCCCCATGTGCGATCGCGACCAGATCGCGGCGACCACGACCAATCTCGAGGCCGTGCGCGATCTCGCCAAGGCGCTGTCGCCGGCCCAGCGCATCCTCATGCCAATCACGAATTCGGGCTATGGGATCGGCGAGGCGGGCAAGGAATGCACCGAGGATTCGCCGCTCAAGCCGATCTCGCTTTACGGGCGCACCAAGGTCGAGGCGGAGCGCGCCGCGCTCGATCGGGGCAACGCCATCAGCTTCCGCCTGGCGACGGTGTTCGGCATGTCGCCCCGGCTGCGCATCGATCTGCTGGTCAACGATTTCGTCCATCGCGCGGTGACGGACCGCACGGTCGTTCTGTTCGAGGCGCATTTCAAGCGCAATTACATCCATATCCGCGATGTCGCACGCGCGTTCCTTCATGGCATCGACAATTTCGACGCCATGAAGGACATGCCCTACAATGTCGGCTTGTCCGATGCGAACATCTCAAAGGCCGAGCTGTGCGAACGCATCAAGACGCACGTTCCGAACTTCGTCTATCTCGAAGCGCCCGTGGGCGAGGATCCCGACAAGCGGGACTATATCGTATCCAACGCGCGCATCGAGCAGACCGGATTCAAACCCGCTTATTCGCTGGATGACGGTATCCGCGAATTGATCAAGGGTTTTCGGATGATCCGCAACACCGTCTACGGAAACGTCTAGGGGCCGGCGGTGATCATCACTCGTACACCGTTTCGTATCTCGTTCTTCGGCGGCGGCACCGACTACACAAGTTGGTCGCGCGAGCATGGCGGCGCGGTGCTCGCGACGTCGATCGACAAATATTGCTATCTCACCGTGCGCCATCTGCCGCCGTTCTTCGGGCATCGCCATCGCATCGTCTGGTCGCAGGTCGAATTGACGAGTTCGATCGAAGAGATCAAGCATCCCGCCGTGCGCGCGATTCTAGGCGAGATGAACGGCCAGGACGATGCGCGCGGCTACGAGATCCATCACGACGGCGATCTGCCGGCGCGCGCCGGATTGGGGTCCAGCTCGTCCTTCGCGGTCGGCCTGATCAACGCCATGCACGCGCTCAACGGCCGCATGGTGACGAAACAAGACCTGGCGCGTGAAGCGATCCGCATCGAACAGGACGTGCTGCACGAAAATGTCGGCTGCCAAGATCAGGTGACGACGGCGCATGGCGGCTTCAACCGCGTCGAGTTCCACCGCAACGGCGATATCGATATCAATCCGGTGATCCTGTCGCGCGAGCGATTGGATCGATTGCAGGATTCGATGCTGCTGGTGTTCACCGGTGTATCGCGCTTCGCGTCCGAGGTTGCCGCGAAGCAGATTGAGAATCTCTCCTCGCGTACGAATGAATTGACCGCGATGCGCCAGATGGTCGACGAGGCGACATCGATCCTTGCCTCCTCGGCCGATCCGGTCGAGCCGTTCGGCCGTCTGCTCAACGAGAGCTGGAAATTAAAGCGCAGCTTGGCGGCCGGCGTGACCACCGATCGGGTGGACGAGATCTACGATGCGGCTCTGAAGGGCGGGGCCTTCGGCGGCAAATTGCTGGGCGCCGGCGGCGGCGGCTTCATGTTATTCGTCGTGCCTGAAGACAAAAAACAAAGCGTGCTGACGAATCTCAAAGGCCTGGTCGACGTGCGCTTCCGCTTCGAAACAGGCGGCAGCAAGGTCCTCTATGCCGAACGCGATGGTTGGAACAATGGCGGCTGAGCGCCGGACGCACATCGTCTCGCGGCGCATCGCTTGCTCCAATCGGGTCTGGAACGTCTATTTCACGCACGTGAAAGACGGCGCGGCTGAGGTGCCGGATTACCTGGTGATGGAGCCCAAGACGCGGATGGCGGGCGATGTCACGGGTGTCGTTATCCTGCCGATCGTCGAGCAGCGGATCGGGCTGCTTACGATCCACCGCGTGGCGCTCGATGCGCCCGTTGTCGAATCGCCCAAGGGATTTGTCGATCCCGGTGAAGAGGCCGTGGGCGCCGCGCTCCGCGAACTCACCGAGGAAACCGGCCTCGTCTGCGCGCCTGCCGACATCGTCGATCTCGGCAGCATGACACCCGAGGCCAGCACCTTGGCGGCCCGCATCAGGTTGTTCGCGGCCTTATGCTGCCATCCGACCGGGACGGCATTGGACGACGAAGTCGGTCTTGCCGCCTTCGATTTCATTGCAGTGGATCGTGTGCGGGCCATGATGGCCGCCTCGGAAATCGAGGATGCGGCGACCCTGGTGGCCCTGTATCGTCTATTTGCCAAGGCCGATACCGATCCGATGGTGCGCGCCGCTTTGATAGGCTAAATTCCGTTCGACCATGAAAGCGATCCTGCAGAATTTCAAAACGGGCGATATGACCGTCGCCGACGTGCCACCGCCATCGGTGACGGCGGGCTGTGTGCTGGTACGCACGGCGGCATCGTTGGTTTCGGTCGGCACCGAACGCTCGATCATCGAACTGGCCAAGATGAACCCGGTCCAGAAGGCGCGGGCGCGCCCGGATCTCGTTCGCAAGATCATCTCCAAGGTCGGCCAGGAAGGCCTTCTGTCGGTCGCGCAAAGCGTGCTCAATCGGCTATCGACGCCGCTGCCGCTCGGCTACTCGTCTGCTGGGATCGTCGAGGCCGTGGGCGCCGGGGTGACCGATCTGGCACCCGGCGATCGTGTCGCTTGCGCCGGTGCGGGTTATGCCAACCATGCCGAGGTCGTGTGCGTACCGCGCAATCTCGTGGCGCCCATCCCGGACGGCGTGGCGTTCCAGGACGCCGCCTTTGTCACGCTCGGCGCGATCGCGCTGCATGGCGTGCGCCAGGCGAACCTCACGCTCGGCGAAAGCGTCGTCGTCATCGGCCTCGGCTTGATCGGCCAGCTTACGGTCCAATTGTGCGCGGCGCAGGGCTGCCGGGTGTTCGGCATCGATCTTGATCCGGCCAAGGTAGCGCTGGCCAAATCGCTCGGCATGGATGCCGGCTCGTCCGATGGTGACGCTACGCAAGCCGTACTGGCTTTCACGCGCGGGCGCGGCGCGGATGCGGTGCTTATCACGGCATCGACCAAATCCTCCGCCCCGATCGCGCAGGCGGCCGAACTCGCGCGGGACCGCGCTCGCGTCGTCGCGGTCGGCGATGTCGGGCTCGATGTGCCGCGCCGTCCCTATTACGACAAGGAAATCGATATCCGTCTGTCGCGCTCCTATGGGCCTGGCCGCTACGATCCGGCCTATGAGGAAAAGGGCCGCGATTATCCGATCGGTTATGTGCGCTGGACCGAGAACCGCAATATGGAGGCGTTCCTCGATCTGGTCGCCACCGCGCGCATCAAGATCGCGCCGTTGATCACCAAGCGCTTTCCCATCGAACAGGCGGCCGAGGCTTACGAATCCATTCTGGGTGGATCCGAGAACGTGATCGGCGCCGTGATTGATTACGATCCGGACAAGGTACAGGACACGACGGTGCGGCTGGTGGCGACACCGCGCCGCCGCACCGCGAATGAAGTCCGTATTGGGCTCGTCGGCGCGGGCGCATTCGCGCAATCGGTCCTGCTGCCGGCGCTGAAAAAAGTCGCGGGCGTGCATATCGCGTCGGTGACGACCCGGTCAGGATTGACGGCGCGTAACGTCGCCGATCGCTTCGGTGCCGATAGCGCGACATCGGACGCCCATGTCCTGATCGCATCGGCCGATGTCGATGCCGTACTGATCGTGACCCGCCACGATACCCACGCGGATTACGTGGCCGAGGCCCTGGCGCACGGCAAACACGCCTTTGTCGAAAAGCCGTTGGCCGTCGATGCCGAGGGCCTCGCCCGCATCATCGCGGCACGCGCCGCCGCCGGCGGCGATGCCGCACCCTTGGTGCTGACCGGGTTCAACCGGCGGTTCTCGCCTCTGACCCGGACGTTGCAGAAACATGTCGCGGGCAAGCCGCTCGCCATGACCTATCGCATCAATGCCGGCGCGATCGCGGCCACAAGCTGGGTGCAGGATGCGGAAGCCGGCGGTGGGCGCATCGTCGGCGAGTTGTGCCATTTCATCGATACGATGCAGGCCTTGTGCGGCGCCGACATCACCGAAGTGCATGCCAGCGCGGTCGGCGATCAGTCGCGCCTGCCGGCCGACCCCGACAATCTCGCCGTGCAATTGCGCTTCGCCGATGGCTCGGTCGGAACGATCCTTTATGCATCGGGCGGTTCGGCCGATTTCGGCAAGGAGCGGTTGGAGGTCTTCGGCGGCGGAATCTCCGCCTCGATCGACAATTGGCGCAAGCTGACGGTGCGCGGGCCAAGTGTGCGGATCAACGAGACGCGTTGGCTGTCGGCCGCCAAGGGGCATGACGAGGAAATGTCCGCGTTCATCGACGGCGTGCGAACCGGAACGAATCCGATCTCGTTCTCGGCCCAAGTGAACGTCACCTTGGCCACGTTCGCGGTTCAGGCGTCCTTGCGCGAAGGCGCGCCGGTTATCGTCGGCGACTAATTCGGCGACTAATCGAGATCGAACGCGTTGCTGTAATCGAGCTTCAGCGCGGGATCCTGATCTTCCTTGACCAGCAGGTAATTGCCGACCGCGAGCAGATCGAGCTCGGTTCCCATGAAGCAGCGGAACGCATCCTCGGGCGTGCAGACGATGGGCTCGCCACGCACGTTGAAGCTGGTATTGGCGAGCACCGGGCAACCGGTCAGTTCCTTGAAGCGCGTTAGTAGTGCGTGATAGCGCGGATTGATCGCGCGATCGACGGTCTGTACGCGCGCCGAATAATCGACATGGGTGACGGCGGGGATATCGGATCGCACGATATTGAGCTTG
Organism: Rhodospirillaceae bacterium; assembly: GCA_947467145.1. GTDB lineage: Bacteria > Pseudomonadota > Alphaproteobacteria > Rhodospirillales > UBA2165 > CANIGJ01. The sequence goes on from CANIGJ010000002.1 coordinate 57,934, forward strand.
TCGATGCCGAACAGTTTCTTCTCGTCCTCGCTCATCGCGCGCTGGCGCTTCTTATGAACGTCGGCAACCATCAGCATGTAGGGGCTGTCGCAATCCATGTCGAACCAGTCCGCGACATCCTCGCGCAGCACCGAGGGTGCGAATGGGCGGAAGGATTCGCGATATTTGATTTTTAGGTTCAACGTCTTCTGCATCGCGGGCGAGCGCGCATCGCCGAGGATCGAGCGGTTACCGAGCGAGCGCGGGCCGAATTCCATGCGGCCCTGGAACCAGCCGACGGCCTTTTCGGACGCCAGGCCCTGGGCGATGCGCTCGATCAGTGCCGCATCGTCCAAGCGTGTGAATTTGGCGCCGGCGCGCGTCAGCCGATCGACGATTTCGTTATCGTTGTAATCGGGCCCGAGGTAGGAGCCGCTCATGCCGTCGGCCTCATTGGCGCGCTGGCGTGGCTGGCCCTTGTACAGATGATAAGCGGCAAGTGCGGCGCCGACCGCGCCGCCGGCATCGCCCGATGCCGGCTGGACCCAGATATTGTCGAAAGCGCCGTCGCGCAGCACCTTGCCGTTCGCGACGCAATTGAGCGCCACGCCGCCGGCGAGGCACAGATTCCTGAGCCCTGTCTCCTTGGCGAGCGAACGGGTGAGCCGCAACACGACTTCTTCGGTGACCGCCTGGATCGAGGCGGCGAGGTCCATGTCGCGATCCGTCAACAGGGAGTCCGGATCGCGCGCCGGTGCGCCGAACAGCTTGTCGAACTTGTCGTTCGTCATCCGCAAGCCGGTGCAATAATCGAAATAAGATTGATCGAGGCGGAAAGTGCCGTCGTCCTTGAGGTCGATCAGATTGTCGAACATGAGCTGCGCGTATTTCGGCTCGCCATACGGCGCCAACCCCATGACCTTGTATTCACCGGAATTGACCTTGAAGCCGGTGTAATAGGTCACGGCGGCATAGAGCAGGCCGAGCGAGTGAGGAAAGTGCAGTTCCTTCGTCACCTTCAGATCGCTGCCCGATCCGAGTGCGACCGACGTCGTCGCCCATTCGCCGACGCCGTCCATGGTCAGCACGACCGCGTCGTCGAACGGCGACGGGAAGAAGGCGCTCGCCGCATGGCTCAAATGATGCTCGGCGAACAGCAGCTTGGTCTGCCAGTCGAAGTCGGCGTCGTATTTTGTGAATTCCTTGCGCAGCATGTCCTTCTGGAACAGCTTTTCGCGCAGCCAGACCGGCATCGCCGCGCGGAAGGATGTGAAACCTTTCGGCGCGAAGGACAGATAGGTTTCGAGCAGGCGTTCGAACTTCAGGAACGGCTTGTCATAGAAGACGACGTAATCGACGTCTTTCATCGCGATGCCGGCGTGCGCCAGGCAGTAAGCGATGGATTGTTGGGGAAACGCCGAATCCTGTTTGACCCGGGTGAAGCGCTCTTCCTGCACGGCGGCGCTGACGCGGCCGTCCTCGATCAGTGCGGCGGCGCTGTCATGATAGAAGGCTGAGACACCGAGGATGCGCAAACGCGGCTTCCGTCAGAATAGTGTGTAGATGAAAGGCGCGATGGCCGAGCCTTTCGCCAGGACCAGAAGCCCGCCGAAGACGACCGACATGATTACGATTGGCAGCAGCCAGTACTTCTTGCGCGCCAGGAAATAATTTTTGAGTTCGACGATCAGTGTTAACATGACTTACGAGCTGGCCTCAGAACTGGTTCTTCATGGTGTCACCGGCGGGGCCGGGCGGGTTGCGCACGATCCAATAGCTGGTCGCCTTAGGATCAAACCGAAGTTGCATCGGCGTTTTGCCCAGCAGGCGCATCAAAAGTGCGGTTGGCGTCACTGCGGCGAAAAAGATCGCCCCCATGATGACCGGCGAGACGATCTTGTGGAGCAGCAGGCCGAAGGCCGCCCAGACGCGGTTGAGCGGGTTGAGAATCCTGGGGATTGCGAGGGCGATGAGCAGGAACGCGGCCGCCACGCCGGCGCTCCACCAGCGGATGTCCTCACCATGGATCAGCGGCCAGGCGGCGACGATGGCGAAAACGGCCGCGAAGACCAGCCCGAACGAGCGATCCGACGAGATTTTTGTCGGTTCGTCACGATGAATGACTTCATGGGTTGTCATGGTGTCCGCGGGCGCCCCAATGGGTTTCTTGCCTAAAAATTGGCCGCATCCGGTGATTCGCCCGGACTATCCAGGATGCAGCGCAGGATTTCAATTGTTTTAGCATGGGCAAGGCCCAACGGTTCGTTTAAAATCGCGGCCATCAACGTAGTTTTAAGGTCTAAGGTATTTCCTAGCGGCAGATGAGCGACAGAACGGCAGTAAAATCGATCGGACAGGACGGCCACTCGGCTATGTCGCTAGAACTCGCCCAGGCGCCCCAAGCCTATCCGAAATTGGCTCTCGGTGCTGTGGTGTGTCTCGCTCTTTTGAGCGTCATATTGGTAGCCTCGCAAACCGCACCCAGCCCCAACTGGGTCCTCGGTCTTCTGATCATCTGGCTGAGCGCTTTGCCCGGTTTGTTGCATTTGCTTGCGCGCGCCCAAACGCCCGCCCCGATTTTTGCCGTTGCGGGTCTTTATTATCTGATCTTCTTTGGCTTGCCGGTTTTTCTGGCACCGTTGAACTATCACGTCGGCGAACGCATGGTCATGTATCGTCGTGTCTTGCTCGATCAGCCGGGTTCCGACGTTCTTATGTTAGTTGCCGCGGGCATCGCCATGCTCGTTGCCGGCTACTATGCAACGTGGCCGATCGCACACCGCTTCCTTCCTCGTTTTCATTTGGGCCGCGATATAGACCCGAGCGTGCTCCGTGTCCTTTATTGGATCCTGATCGCAGCGAGCTTCGCATTTCGCTGCCTACCATTTTTGCAATCTCTGCCATCGGTCGGGCAGTTCTTCGATCCAGTTGGCTACCTCGCGCTCGGTGGATTCTATTTGCTCTGGCGTGCCGGCTGTCTGTCGCGAGGAGAGACGTTGATTATACTTTGCGTCGTTCTCCCGCTCGAAATCTATTTGCGCATCCGTATTCTGTTCATCACGGACATATTGTTCCTGCTGTTGTTTGTCTTTTTTGTCCTTGTGCGCGCGCGCGCGGGAAAGTTTATGGCCGTGACCGCGGCTATCGGCGTTTTTGTTGTCCTATCGTACGGCGCCACCGCCATCGCGCGGAATGCGCCCGAGGCCGGCAATGAGAAGCTGGTGCTCGCCGTAAAACAACTCTTTCTGAATTTCTCTGAATCGTCGCATCAAGAAGAAGTCATTCTGGACAATCAGATATCAACATTTGATCTGCGTTATTCGCGCATCGTCCATCGTATCGGCCATCTCTGGCTGTTCCAATGGGTCTACCAGCAGTCGCCCGATCCGGTGCCGTACTGGGCGGGGGAAACCTATCGTCCCCTTCTGACCGCGCCGATTCCGCGGGCGATCTATCCGGACAAACCGGAGGAGCGGACGGGCGGCAAGTTCGGCTATCGGTATGGCTTCCTGCCGACGCAGAACGAGCCGACTTCGGTCAATGTGCCGTGGATGATTGAGTTGTTGGCAAATTTCGGTCCAAAGGGCGTGATCGCGGGCATGGCGGTGTTTGGCATCATCCTCGCGGCAGTCGTTCGTGTTTTCTGTGCTTGGGGAATGTCGGATGTCGAATTCCTGATCGGCCTGACGGTTATCTTCCGTCTGCCTTATCAAGAATCGAATTTCTCCGTTATGACCGGATCGCTGCCGCTGCTTGTCGTCAGCCTATGGCTTTATTTTTCGTTCGGGAGCCGGCTGCTCGAGCGGTTCATCCGTCACAGTCCGGCAACCGGATAGATTTAATTCGAACAGGCCCCATCGTTCCTGATTGCGAATATAAGTCGGTAACGTTCTCGATTGGAACGACTCAACGTCGAAGGTTCGCACAGATTTCAGACAATCAGGGGTCAATGCTTGCCACTGATGCGCTCCGCTCGCATCGCTCGGCGATGACGGCAGCGTCGCGAGGAGATGCGTAATTCCCTGCCGGCGAAGATCCGCCAGGTAACGCTGCGGGTCCACCGCATCCGAGCGGATATCAATACGGCCATCCAGGACCGGATGCGCGTAATAAACCGGGACATCGAATAGGTAGATGAGGTTGCGGAAGGAAACCAGGACGCGATCCTGTTGGCCTAGATGCTGGTTTATCCACAGAACGGCATCGTATCCCGCGATGTTGCGCCGCAGAAATTCGTCGCGGCTTTCGCCGGAAAATACATGTTCTGCGAAGTTGCGGGTAAAGATCGTTTGGCCGGCGATCTGTATCGCGATGCTCAGGCCTGCCGCAGCGACCAATGGAACACGGCCGTCGCGCTCGTCGCTCCAGCGCCTCGCTGTCGCGATCAATCCGACCAGGACGATTGGATAGATCGGCAATAGGTGGCGGATACGCTGCGAGAATCCCGACCCGAACCACATCACATAAAACAACACTGCGACAGATACGAGCGCCAACAACGGGCTGGCGGCAATATGCCGCCGGCCCCGCCACGCCCCATACAGCGCGATCGGCAATATCAACAGACAGAACGGACCAATCCCGGTTCGTCCGGATTCAAAGGTGGGATAGCCGTCGAGGATCGCGACGAATGGATATGAAATCAGCCAAAGAAGATTGACGGGAACTTCACGTTCGCCAATGGCCTGATAGACGGAGAGGCCGATCTGATGCGCGACATCCCAAATCGTCGGATCGCGATATGCGATCGTGCCGAAAAGAAGGGGGAACACCGGATCACCAGTATTGATCCAATTCCACAGATACCATTCACCGCCCGCAATTGCCGTCGCGGCGGTCAGAACGGCGCCGTGACGGAACCATCGTCCGCGCCGATGCATCGACAGCAAGACAAGGCTTAGACCGCAGGCAAGCGCGAATAACAGTCCCGTATATTTGGACGCAGCAAAAAAACCGACTGCAAGGCCACAGATGAGGCTGAAGCGTAGATCGTCGCTTCTTATCGCCTCTGCCAAGGTCAGGGCGGCGAGCACCGCGAACAAGATCAGCTTCGGTTCGATCTGCCCCGATCCGCCGCCGTAAACGATGGCTGGAGTCGTGGCGAGCAACAGCGCGACCCACAGCGACCAGGTGCGATCCAGAACCCGCCGGGCCAAACTGTAGCTAAGGGCGACGCCCATCCAGCTTAAAAGCATGGTCCACAACGTCAGACCAATCTCGCCACCGAAGGCGAGCGCGGGCACGTACGTCATGTGCAGCAATAGAGGGATCGCGCCATCGATCGCGCGCGGCACGAATTCGAGTGCTCCGGCGGCAATGAACTGCCGTGGAAGCGCGAAATGATACGCCATGCTGTCGGCATCGGCCGGTGGAGAGACCGCCTCCAGAACATCGAATGCGAACGAGACCGCAAGAGCCGCCAGGATCGCTGACTCGACGATGCCGAGCGGTCTCGAAGGCATGTACAACGTATGCGGTCGCAACACGGCGATGCCGGATGCAGACAGGACTAATAATGGCCACAGAACTGCCGCGTGGAATCCACCGAACACACCGACGACGAACAATAGCCACCCGAGCAGGCCGACGCCGAGCGCGAACGACCATGTCACGCGTTCGATGGGCTCGATTAAATTCAACAAACGCGACATATGCAGCACCGCCGCACCGAGCCCCAGGCAGGCAATTGCTTCCAGTATCACGACGAGCACAGACGTCATGTGAGTCGGAACATGGTCATAATCGGACGGAGAAGCGGCGCAAACTGTGCGAGATAAACCGCGAACAAGACTACAACCCAAGCCGTAAAGATGAGTTTCAGCCGCCGCATTATCCCTGTTCTACGTTGTCGTGGTGGCTGATATCCGTTATCAAGACGCAGTCCCCAGCAGGCCATAACGCTGTGAATTCGTGAGCGCTCTCTCAAAGATTACGTCCATGATGTCAACCTCGGTGGGGGCGGTAGCAATCGTGCTGGCTCTGGTCGCAGGTCTCGTTCCGGTTGCCGGCGTGTTCCTGCCCAAGGCGATAGCCCCGCTCATCATTTGCAGTGCGATTCTGTGCACATTCACACTTGGTGTTCGCGATCGCGATCTCCTGCATATGTCACGCGCGATTGTTATCCCGCTTACGGTCTTGTGCATTTGGGCGCTGGTCTCGTCAATCTGGGCGAACGAACAAGCCTCGGCTTTCACAGGCGCCCTGCATCTTACCGGGAACTTGTTTGCCGGCTTCCTATTCTTCGCCGGGGTGCGCGCGCTCGACGCCGAACAACAGGCGCGCATTTCTGGCTTTCTCACCGTCGGCTGGTTTGCCGGGCTGGCGGTCATCGCCATAGAGATCATTTTCCGCGGACCGATTTTTCTCGCCTTGTATAACGCACAGTTCGAGATCATGGCGGACACGGTCGGCCCGTTCTGGCTGAAGACGGGGACGGCCGTTCTCATAATTCTGGTCTGGCCGGTAATGATCGCCTTGCGGCGTAGTTGGGGAATTGCAGCGGCTGCGGCCGCCTTCATTGCGGTCCTGATCCTGGCGTATCAGGTAAAATATCTGGCCGGCGTCGGCGCGCTCGCGCTCGGCGCCGTCATCGCGGGGCTCGCCTATTTATCGGCACGGCGCGTGGCGATGATCATCGCGGTGATTGGTGTCGTGGTTTCTCTCGCCGCGCCGAGTGTGATCGTACAATTCGGCACGATCCAGGAAACCATCACGCGGTTTGATTTCCTTCCCAACGCAGCGCGTCATCGCATCGGCATTTGGTCGTTCACGGCCGCGCGCATTGCCGAGCATCCGTTGCTCGGTTGGGGAATGAACGCATCCAAGGAAATGGCGGGCGGGCGCGACGCGCTTCTCGATGCGAACGGCATTAATCTCGGCCAGTCGCTTCCGCTGCATCCCCACAATGCCGTTCTGCAACTGTGGCTGGAGCTGGGTGTCGTCGGAGCAGCTGTCTATTGCATCGTTCTCGTTGCATTGGCCAGCTTGGCCGCTCGCGTGCCAAACGCGCCATTGGCGCTCGGCCAGTTCGTTTCGGCACTGGTCATCGCAAACGTCAGCTACGGTATCTGGCAGGCTTGGTGGATTGCCACGCTATGGTTCGCTGTCGCCATGAGCGTGCTGCATCAGCGTGGGTCCGCCGCCGACTCGCGATGGTAATCCGAGGCTACTTGTAGTAGCCGCCAAGCCGGCGGCCACGATTGCCGATCTGATCGAAAAGCCCGGCCGCATTGCCCGCGGCGCGGCGCAGTCCATCGAGATTTCCGCGATAAAGACTCGAGCTCAGATTGAATATGATCTGGCCGAACAGCGCCCAGGCAAAGGCGAGCCGCGAGAAGTGCGGAAATTTCGAGACGAAATAAACCCGATTGACGACCTGTTGACGGCCGATCATGAACTGGGCCGAGGATCGGACTGGGCGACTATAGTGATTGACCGAGGCGGTGCCGACCACAAACAGACGGTGAGTCCGGTTCACGCGGTGACTGAAATCTACGTCCTCAAGATAGCCGTGGCCGAGATACCAATCATCATAACGATATTGTTCGATCACCTGCCGCCGCCAGACTGTCGCGCCGCCGTAAAGCCATTGGGTCTCTGTCAACCTGGTCAGCGGCGGGATCTGGGATTGGAAGCCGGACGCCAGCAAACGGCCCGGCGCGGGATGATCGATCAGGAAGAATCGACTGATGCGTGCCGCGGTTGCGATCGGTTGGTTGAGGATTGCGAAGCCGGCGCCGCCCGTGTCCGCTGTCGCCGTCGCCCAGAAATCGAGCATGGCTTCAGAGGCATTGGGTTCGAGGACGAGGTCGTCGTCGAGAAAACCGACGAGATCGGCGTCCGGCGACAATGCATCGACGCCGGCATTGCGTTGTGCCGCAAGCGACGGCGGGAAAACGCGGACATACGTGATCGACAGATTCGGGAATTCTGCGATCACATGTTCGATCGTTGGATTGCTGCCATCGACCACAATGATCTGATGGGCGGCCAAGGTCTGTCCGGCGATGCTGCGCAGCAGAGTCCGCATGTCGTCAGGGCGATCCTTCGTCGGTACGATGTAAGCGAGTTTCATGATGGTTACAAAAAGACCGACATTGTTTCATCGCCGGGTGGCGTCAGGTATTCGTGGATATAGGACCGCAGCGCGGCGCAGTTGGCACGGAATGCCTCCGGTGGCATCGCTTCGATTGCCCGGAGGGCGGTGACGATGTTCTCACCGCTGCGCGCGCGTGGCGAAGTGACCGGTGCGGCAAATAGAGGGTCGTCTTCAATCGCATCGTCGAGCACGAATTTGATCGCCGGCACACCCATATAGACCGCGCTGATGGCTGCGGTCGATCCGATATAAATGACTGCGTCGGCTTGCGAAATCGTATCGCTCAACGACCCATGCGGAGCCTCGTCGAGTTGGCCAATGCCTGGCCCGATATGAACCTGCGCGTGCGCGGCGATCACGCTAAGCGGCAACGACGGATGAGCGCGGAGCATGAATTTACACTCGGGCATGGCGCGCGCGGCGGTTTCGATCGGCGCGAGCGCGGCACTCACCGACGGGATGCCCTCCAGCAGCACGAGTACAGTCTTGATCGGTCGCTGTATGGCGTCGCGCAGGGGCAGCTTGGTGATGTCGGTGTCGCGAAGTGCGCATGCGGCGGCGACATGATCGGGATCGTGCTCGCCCAATGACAAGAATACGTCACGTGATCTTTCGCCGGTGCAGATGATGCGGTCGGGGGCTGGCCGCAATTCGTCCTCGCCGGCACCGATATAGTTCTTCAGATGCGAAGGAAGGACGGCGCAATGCAGGTATCCGAGCGCGGATCGATTCGCTTCACGTGCGGCAACGTCGCATGCATGTTCCCACGGATTGTTCTCGTAAGTATGAATCACGCGCGCCGACGGCAGGCGTTGGAGCAGCCGTCGCGTCGCGCGTTCGATGAGAATGCCAAGAATGATGTCGCCGCGGGCATGGCGCATCTCGCCGGCCATTCGGCGCGCTATGGCGGGGGCAGGGGGCACGAAACGTGATCGTATTGCGCTAAATGCGGCCGTGAACAAGTCGCCGAATCCGACGAAGTCGCCGAATGTCACCACGCAAGCCGATCGGGTGTTCGCTAGGTGTCTCACGGTGGTCCAGGGCAGGCCTTCGACTAGGCCACAATGCACGACATGTTGACCGCGTGCTTCAAGGAATGCCACCAACGGGCCGTAATAGCTGCTCGTGTAGAAGCCGTTCGCATCGACAGCGGCGGCATTGACCACCGAAAGGAGGACGACATCGGCATCGGCGGGCAGTTGGTCTCTTTTGCCGAACAACCGGCTGGCGAGGATCCATAATGCTAGCCAGGCAACCGATTTCACGAACCGCAGCCAAGCTCCGCCAGCGCGGGCCGGTGTTTCATGCCCGGTAGCGTCTAACTCCCATAGCGATGTATTGAGGCGGTCGCGCGATGCGAGCCAAGTATACCACCACAGCCGATTGCGCCCGTTCGCTCGGGTCGCCTCACCGACGATATCGATGAAGCGCTGAGCCTGAGGAGAATAAACATAGCGCGGCGCAAGGCCGCGGTTGTCGTTATTCCGCGGCGATTTCGGCAAATTTACGATGATCGACGTCGGCGACTACTTTTGATTGGCCGTATTGGCGGCCGGGGATGTTCGTCCAGACGAGCGATTCCGGAACGTCGTATAGCTGGTCGCATCCTTTACAATAGGGGATGTCGTCGAACCGGCCTTCGCGATGGGCGGCACGCAGTTCGTTATAGGCCGCGCCGCCGACGACGTCGGCGATCGACGCGTTGTCGAGATGGCCGAGCACGCCTTGCGAATCCTTGCCGAGTACCATGCAGCACGCCACGACCGCGGCGCTATGGCCTTCGAGGCCGCCGGCACGGACTTGAAGCAGCGGCGAGAAGGGGCGTCCGCAAGAACGTTTGGCGCCAGGATCCTTAATCATGATATCGCGCGAATATCCGATCTCGACGCCGTTCTGGCCCGCCCAATTGTGCATCAGCCAGATTTCCGAGAACGCGCCGGTATAATCGACCCAGTTCTGCTTATATTGCTGGATCTCGTAATCCTTTTGGGCGAGATCGGTGATCAGGTGATACATGTGGACTTCGGATTCGCCGCCAAGTTCGCGGTTGAGCTCTACGAAGCGCTTCACATTATCGCGGACCCTTTGATAGGCATCCTGGCTCATCCAATGGGCATAGGATTCGCGATCGTAACCGTTGCATGAAATGCGCAATACGTTGATGCGCGCTTCGATCAGCCGGCGCGACATATCTTCGGTCAGCCGGAAGCCATTGGTGAAGGAGATGCACCGCAGGTCTTTCTCGCGGACGTAACGAACATAATCTGGAAAGTCTTTGTTGAGTGTCGGTTCGCCCGAGCCATGCAGCGAGACGGTATCGAGCCCGTACTGTGCGGCGTCGTCCACGATCTTCGTGAATACTTTGAAGGGAAGCTTTTTGAGGAATTCTTTCTCGCGACCCTCTGCCTGCGGACACATGGGGCAGGCATAGTTGCAGCCGCCATTGAGTTCCAGGTCGAGCTGCTTGATCTCAATATGTTCAGGTACCGGCATCAGCGTTTCTCTTCGTGCTGCCTACGAAGCCATGACGGCTTTAATGGCAGGATGCAGATGAAGCAGGCCAACAAGCTTGCCGTCATTGGAAGTAACCGGGAGATCCCAGATTTGTTTCGCTTCCATCGTGGCAATCGCGGTGCTTAATGAATCTTCATTTCCGACGGTTGTCGGCGTTCGGCTTGCATGCGTAATGATATCATCGACGAACAACGCGGCGAACGGCTTCTGGTCGCGCAACAGCATACGCCGAACGTCGCCGTCGGTGAAGATGCCCATCAGCACGCCGTCGTCACCGATGACACACGCAATTCCCAGCCGATGCCGCGTCATTTCTTGAAGCGTTGCCTTGAGCAGTGTGGATGGCTTCACGACCGGTATACGGTCGATCGGCAGCATGACGTCAGTCACCCTTAATTTAATCATCGAGGTGGACACGGTCTTCACCCCACTTCTCTAACAGCTCGAGACGAAGCTCATGTGCGGCCTTGGCGTGCGCCAGGACGCGTTCCAGATACTGAATATCTAGCACGGTGTTCGCGTCCGACAATGCATTCGGAGGATCATCGTGCACTTCCATGAATAAAGCGTTGATGCCGCAGGCCGCCGCGGCGCGGGCCAAATATGGGATATATTCACGCTGTCCGCCGGAGATATCGCCCATCGAGGTCGGCATCTGGATGGAATGTGTGCCGTCGAAGCACACAGGATAGCCTGTTTCCATCATAATCGGGAAAGACTTCATATCGTTGATCAGCATGTTGTAGCCGAAGAACGTGCCGCGATCGGCCAGAAGAATCTGGTCGTTTCCGGCGGCCTCGATCTTGCGGACGCTGTTTTTCATGTTCCAGGGACTCATGAACTGCCCCTTTTTCAGGTGGATCGGGCGCATGGTTTCAGCTGCAGCACGCAGGATCGTCGTTTGACGGCAAAGATAGGCGGGAATCTGCACGAGGTCGCAAACCTCGCCGGTCGGCTTGGCCCACGCCGCGTCCGAAAAATCGCTAACCACTGGGACGCCATGTTCTTCGCGTACCTCGGCCAGGATCTCCAGGCCGGGATCCACACCCAGACCATGGAACGAATCCGGTGAAGACCGACAATCCTTGTCGTAGCAGGATTTGTAGATCCAGGGGATATTCAATTTGTCGCAGATCTTGCCGACCCGGTCCGCCATCATCATGGCATGATCGCGGCTTTCGATCGCGCAGGGGCCGCCGAGAAATGCGAGCGGCTCGGTGCCGCCGATCTTCACGTGGCGTACCTTATTGTCGTATCCGACGGTGATGGTTTTAGGGGTCATAAAAGTCTACCCATATAGCGGGGCTTTTCTATCACGTTCATCGCAGAGACGCACACCTTTCCCGATTATGGGTCATAGCGCCAAATTGGCGCACCGTAACAGCTACTCACGCTTACATAGAGAAACTGGCGCGCCACCGCGCTGTTAATCAACGGCGTTACCACATGATATGAATTATTGCAGTTCAGAAATAAGGCACCCCGGTTGGGTTTGGGACGCAAGGTCTCCACGACCTCGAGTTCGTTCTGGCCGGGATATCGTCCGCACTCGTGAAGCGGCTTCATTTGCTTGAGCTTGAGAACCTGGAAATCGCCGCCCTCTCCGCCGGTTTCCCCGAAATAAATCAGCATCGCCGCCAGCTTGTTGCGATTGTCCGTGTGGGGTTCAGTCGCATAGCCGTTCTGCGCCCAGGCAATATCGAAATCGATGCATAACGAACCGGAATCGAACGCCGAGAGAATCCGGTCGATCGCATTGGTCACGCCGACCTTCCGCATCAAGCGCCGCAACACTGTTTGTTCCGGCGTCGTGATGTGATCGCGAAAATTCCACCGTTTCGCATCAATGCTGCAACCTTGTTCCGGCAGGATTTCGCCGAACAAGCCCAATACCGTTTCGACAAAGCGCCGGGAATTTATGTCATGGAAGAATTCGCGCCATGCTGGCGATTGTTGCATGAATGCGCGAAACACCCTATCTCCGCGCCCGAGATTGATTCGGCTGGCACGCCCCCCGGCGAAGGCCTGCTTACGGTTAGCGGCAAAAACAGACCCATCCGGAAATTCACGCTGAAGCTCCGTGAAAAACGCGGGGTCCAACATCATGTCGGATGCAAGATGAGGGTACGGTGTGAGCTTAACGGCGTACTTGTTGAAGGTGATCATCATTCTTTCATCCCACACGCCGAATCAATCGGGACAATCGATCCTTGAGCCTGCGGCTCAGCGCGCCTGAAAAGTTTTCCAGCACAACCACAAACGATAGGTAATAGAAAAGCCGGCCGACGGACCGCGCCGTGGTTCCGAAATAACGCGTTACGGACGCGAGCGCGATTCGACGGTGACTGCGGCGAAGCTCCTCATACGTTGTTCCGCCCCCGCCAGGAAGCGCGGCTGGCTCGCGGCTTGCCTGAAATAGGCCGCTAACGTTCATTCGGTCGTTTTCCCAGACGCCCAGCCCGGTAGCTGGTTTGCCATGTACTTCGAGTGCAAGCGTGGCAAATCCAGCGCGCGCCATAATCTTCTTCAAGCCGTTCGGCGAGTACATGATGAAATGCGTCGGATCGCTCAACGGGCTTGCCAGCAAATTGGGAATCTCCAGATAGACCAGACCATCGGGTTCCAGGACATTACTTTTCAGGTGTTCGAGAAAACGAAGCGGTTCGCGCAAATGTTCGAAGACATGCACGAGAACAGCATATTTCGTTTTATGAGCAAAGCTGTCCGAATAAATGTCGACCGTCGGCTTCGCCTCGTCGATGCCGAGCGCCGCTTTGGCGAAGGCAATACCTTCGACATTGTAATCGGTTGCGATGGTCTGGCAGTTCCAGGCCTTGCGTGCGGCATAGAGGAACATGCCCTGGTAGGCGCCGAAATCCACAATCCAGTCGGTACTTTGCGGGAGAATCTCAGGGCGGGCTTTCGCGTAAGAGGTCACCAGATCGTAAAACGTTTGGAACCGCTTGAAGCTAACGCCGCTCAACGGAATGGAAATCGGTACGTCGATTTCTCTATCATGAAGCTGTACGGCATAGGAGCTTCGCCGATAGGCCGTATTGTAATGAGCCTTCAGCGCGGCCTCTTCGATCTGCGGATCGATGAAGGCAATGCCGCAAGATTCGCACAGATGCGTATCGTAACGATGAAGGCCGGGATTGCTCGACACCGTAGGCATAACCAATGAATCGAATCCAATTTTGCGGGTTCGGCTGCTCGCGCAAACTGGACAGATGGATATCTTCAACGGCGAGGGCTCTCAATCGTTCGCTTCGCCATGACTTGCGTGGACGGCTCCGACATTGGATCCGCCGGCAGCGTACTTTTCAGCCATGAATTCAATTCGTCGATTCCGTTCAATATGGGAACTGAACCGCCTAGATCCGTTCGCCCGACAAGACTGCTAAGAGGATCGTAGAAGGCAGACGGTACTCCAAGCGATTCGGCGACGTAGGCCGTGGATGTGAAGGGAGCCGAAACTACGCAAGCGGCGTTCACAATGATACGATGCGGCGAAACCGTTGAGGGCAGAACGATGATCTGGCCGCCAACAGAAAGCCGGCGCAGATAGGTCTGGTATGGGCCATGTATAATTTTATCCGCCTTCGGTTTTTGTTTGAGTGCAACATGTGCATTCAAATGTGCGGCGGCTGTCACCAAATCGTCCACGAAGCGCAGCGATGATTTAGTATAATATGGGTTTGGATAACCCATATCGGCAAGCCGTGCCTGCCGAATTGGCGCCACATCGAAAACGGCGATCGTCCGTTCCGGCAATGAAATTTCTATTGTCGGGTCGTCAATATAACCGATCGCACCCATGTTTATGATTTGCGCATCCACGTGACCAGTCTGACGCAAGAATCTCGCCTGGGCTTCGTCCCAAACCGCATAAATGGGCCAGTTCATGCTGCGCAGGCCGGTGTTTATTATGTATTTGCCCGGCTTGCCCGTCGTCGCGACAAAATTCGTCGAAATAAACGCGAGTATGATGCGGGCGCCGCGCGCCTCGGCGCTGAATGTCCATAATGGCCGTATGAGCAAATTGGCGCTGGTAAAGATATAACTTTCTGCGGTGTTGCCGTGCACGCGTACCATACGGCTTACGTAATCATGGACTACCCGCTCGTCCTGCAGGATTGCACGCCACCACTCGCCGATCATCATACGAAACAAATCGACGAGCACGGCTCGGAGCGCGAACCCCGTAAAAGCGAGCTTCGCGCGCATGTCTGGCAAGCGCGGAAAACCAAGCTTCGAGAATTTGGTGTCGGTCCGGCTTTCCATGGGAGCAACGGACGAGACGCTCCAGATCTCGTTGTCGCGGCCGCTCAGAACGGGCGATCGCAGGAATGTCGACAGGAAATTCCAATTGCGCGGACCCGACTCACCCGCAGCCATTTTCGGATTGGGAATGAAGATAACGCTATAATTTTTATTGGGTGAATGAACGGCATCGCGCCATGCCCAACCGATCATTTTGGCTGTCCGCATCGCCCCAGCTGCCCACATGCGTGCGAGCCGGCATACCCATATGATGCGGCTCGGCCAAGTGCTGATGGGTACGCCGAATTGAGCCAAACGGATTCGCCATGTTCTCGGGAGGGCAACCCTTGCGGAAGTTGGCCGCCCTGAAAGCATCAAATTGACATTCGGGAAAATGCTTTCTTGCAGCCCAAATACGCAAAGCCGTTGCACGATATTGCGTTCAATAACCTTAGCCCCGAGCCCAGGGACGATCTGCTCAAGTTTGCCAGTCGGGATGCCGAGCGGCGTGTCCTCGATCTGGTTGCCGATGGCGGTCATTTGGAAGGGATCATCGCTCTTCATGACCTTCATCCAAGCCCGCAACCGGGCCCGCACGCGACGTCTACCAATTCGCGCCGCAACATTTTTGCATCCGATCATGCAGCGAGTTCGGTTGCCATGCGCCGGAAAGAAGTGGATTTACCGATCAATTCGTCATAGGTGCCGCTTGCTGTTATCTGCCCGTTCTCGACAAGAAATAGGCATTCGCACGCCTTCACCGTGCTCAGCCGATGCGCGATAAAGATCATCGTCCGATCGGCATCGATCTGCGCCAAAGCGTCGGTGATGCCCCGCTCGGTGACGGTATCGATCGAGGCCGTCGCCTCGTCGAAGACCAGGACATCCGGATCGTTGTAAAGCGCCCGCGCGATCCCGATCCGTTGGCGTTCACCGCCGGAAACGCGTACCGCACGTTCGCCGACCATCGTGTTTACGCCATCGGGTAGGCCGGCCACGAAAGTTTCCAGGTTGGCCAACTTCAGCGCCTGCGTCACCAGTGCATTGTCGATCTGATCTTCGGGAAGGCCATAGGCGACGTTTCGCCGAATGGTGTCATCGAGCAGATAGATCGTTTGAGGAAAGTATCCGATACGATTCTGCCAGGCCCTGACCAGGGATTTTAGTGGCGTCTCATCGATCCAAACACCACCGGACGTCGGTTCGACGAGACCTAGAATGATATCGACGATACTCGACTTACCGGCCCCGGAATGTCCGACAAACGCCACTCGCGAACCTTTCGGGATGCTGAGCGAAATGTTGGATAGGGATGGCGTTTCCGAGCCCGGATATTGGAGGCTTACATTGCGGAGCTCGATCGCCTTCTCGAACGGTGCGCGCGCTTCCGGATTGGGCGCAATGATCGCCTTTTCGGTGACGAGGTCGCGGTAGACGACATCTAGGGCTGGTATGCTGAACCGCAATTTGGCGAGCTGAGTGAGAATGCGGTTGGCTCCCGGCATGATACGGAAGGCGGCCGCGCCAAAGACGGCCAAAATTGGAATAACATCGGCGAACGGACGGTTATCGAATAGAACAAAATAACCGATGATGCCGAGCACGGCCGCAATAAGAATGGACTCGTTGTAATAGCGCGGCAACGCCGTCCACAAGTTCAGGCTAACGTTGATCCTGGACAGCTCGTTCTGGATATCGCGGAAGGGTTTGACGAAAACCTCCTCGCGCCCACTGACCTTGATTTCTTTGACGCCGCCCAATGCCTGATTCAACGCCTTGGTCATTTCGCGGCCCGCATGCTGGCGCGCCAGGCCGAAAATTCGGATGCGATTCCGGATGATGGCATAAAAGAGCGCGCTCGATGTGCCGAAGAACACGGCGGCGGCCAAGGTCATGGTCGGTTCGAGAATGATCAAGAACCCGAGCAGAAAAACAATCGCAATAATATCGGAGAAGATGGACAACGACGGCATCATCAATCCGGTAACCAGGAGATTCGTCTCGGAATTGACGTTCCGCATCATCGTGGCCGTGTTTGTCATCGTATGGAACAGGTACGGCCGATACATGTATTCCTTCAGAACATCCGACGAATAATCGGCGTATTTCTCAAACAAGAAGCGGTTCTGGTAATAAACCACCCCGACCAGAAATAGGTTCTTTGCCACGAACAATGAGACGAGTCCGATGCCGGCGACAAGCGCCTGCTCGCGAAACGATTCCAGTCCCAAAAACTCGAAGCCCCTGCCAATCCACGCATTGTTAACTGCCTGATCCGGCGCGACCAGTATGCTGATAAAGGGCAACATGGCGCCGATACTGGCCGCTTCGGCGATGCCGGATAACACGATAAGGCTGAAAAGAATAGCCGCGCGGCGGCGATCTCGCCGATCGAGCATTTCCAACATTTTTCGCAACGATGAAATCATGCGGGGACGGCCGCCTTCTTCAGAAACTGAGTGTGTCGCCGGAACAGAAGCGCCGCCATTAGATTGCGCCGCTCCAGGCTATAGTCCGCCGATGGCAGAAAATCGTATTCCTCGCGCAGTATGTTGAAACTGCACAATGCACTTACCGTCGCGTGCCGCTGAGAAACGATAATAGTCGCCGGGCGTATACCTGCTTCAAGGGCATGCAGAACGTCGATACAAGGGACCAGGCGGCCTTCGACCCGCGCGTCGGGACCATCCACATAAATGAAATCTGCATCCGATGGTATCGGCGTGGCGTAATACACGCCGTCTTGTGCCACCAGACGATCCGCAAAAATGAAATCGGGCGAAACATTGGCGGTCGAGCAGGCGCGTACGGTAACCTCAGCCCAACTTCGGTCGCTCTCGAACGAACTCACGCGAGCGCCGCGTTCCTTTGCAAAATGTTTGAAGGCCAATGTGCTGACGCCGCTGCCAAGCTCCACGATATGATTGGGCTGCCTCCGACTTATGAGACGGGCAAGATCCATAACTCGTCGGTATTGCCATATATCGCCTTTACCGCCATTTCGACTGTATTCCCGGATCCCTGGGCCAAGCGCGGGAAATCGCAGGGCCACATAGGCGAAGCCGACCCAGGATAGCAGTCGGCTGCCAATGCGAAAGCTCGCGATGACCACCCTTAGCCTGAGCGAATTCGCCTTTCTCAATGCCACGGCGACGGCAGGCATGCTTAACGCACCTTTTGCATAATGTAGCGCATGAACAGTGGCCGACGACGGAAGAGCCCGCTTTTGAGAATCTCGAATCCGAGGGATTCAAAGATTTTGGTCACCAGTTCACTGCGGCTCCACGCAATCGAATGGTGCAGTCCATCCAGTTTCGCCCCCTCATCGACACCGAAACGCAGATCCAGGATCAGCACGCCGGTCGCCGGTTTCAGAATGCGGTAAAGCTCGCGCGCCGCCGCATGTACATCATGGCTGTGGTTGAGAACATTCGTATAGATCGCATCGCAACATCCGTCGGAGTAGGGGATCGCGTGCATATCGCCGAAATGCGTGTATTGCGAATGGTGAGCGACTGAAACATCCATACCTATTGCGAAAAGCCCCATTTGCCGCAGGGCTTGTACTTCCGCGCCTTCACGCGCGCCTACGCACAAAATTGATTTACCGGGCTTCAGTTGTTCGATTTCGGTGAATTCGGGATACCACTTCTCCCAATGATCATCCATACGCTCGGGCCGCAGGGCGAATTTGGTGATCCGCCGCGACATCTGATGGCGATAGTAATGGCTCTTCGACGTATAGTTGCGGCGGTAAAACCCATCCGCTTCCAATGTGAACGGATGAAAGTAGTTGACTAGCCAGCGCTTCGTATCCGGATAGAAACGCTCATAGCGATAAACTGCATATTTCCACAATCGTGCAAACATCATTCGACCTTTAACTAGTTGTTAGCGGCTGCCATTTTCAATGTGGCTTCTGCGAGCAGCCAATCCTGCTCGGTATCGATGTTGATCGTGCGCTCACCGGGGACAATGATCGCTTTCTGCCGTTCGCCCATGAGATGGCCATAACGGATGGGGACATCGACATTAAACGCGTAGATCGCGCCGTCGCGGTAAAAGGCCGGCCGCAGCGCGGAGCGCGCAACGTTGTAGATCTCGGCCTCGCAATAAGGTGAAACGAAACCGTCCGGACTTAAGGATTTCGCCCGATTGGGATGAGGATAGTCCATTCGGTAATGGCTGGTAACTGAATCGCAATCGCCAGCTCGCAGCATGGAAATCGCACGGTCGGTCAGATCGGCCTGACGGAACGGAGTCGTTGGCTGCAGCAACGCGATTTCTCTAACGGCGGCGGAAGATTGAGATCGAAGCCATTCAATGACGTGGGATACGACATCCACAGTTGTCGCCGAGTCCGTTGCGAGATTGTGCGGACGTTCGGCGATCTCGGCTCCCGATCTTTGCGCGATTTCCGCGATCTCATCATCGTCGGTGGAAACAATTGTCCGCGCTATGAGGCGGGATCTAAGGGCATGCTCGATTGAATAGGTAATTAATGGCTTTCCGCCTAAAAGCCGTACATTTTTTCGGGGCACTCTCTTGCTGCCGCCGCGCGCGGTAATGAGAGCAATGGCCGTACGTTCGGTCACGTCGGCGGCTTACGCGCAATAACGAAATGACAGCGCGCATTGCGCTCGCTCGCCCCATACGGATTGTTGCGCGGCTGGAATCTGCTACGCAGAGCCATGAAGGCTTCATATCCACGCACAACCAGCCATTCGATCGCGCGTGGCAAAGGGTCGATGGTTGGGAAGGGGTTCACTTGTTCGATCCGTTCGATATGAAAGCCGGCGCGTCGGGTCGCTTCGGCGAAATGTGCGGCTCCGTCATATGTGCGGAAAACGTCGCCGGTTTTGGATCGCGTTGCGTCGAGCCACGGTTTGGCTTCTCCCCAGCCGGAAGCCCGCTGAATGGCGGATAGATGGCGGTTGAGCCGCACGGCCACGCGCTGAATGTTGTCGGGCCGTTCAGGAACGTTCATCGATATCATCAAGCCATCGGGGACCAGGACTCTGCACATTTCCGCCATAGGTTGGGCAGGGTCGGGAAAATGTTCGAGTACGCCAAGAGAAATGACGACATCCATTGACCGATCCGGCAGCGGTAGTTGATAGGCATCGCCCTGAACGATACGGCATGGCGCCTCAAATTCGGAAAAATTGTCGCGAGCGATCTTCAATGCATCGAAAGAAAAATCGGTGAGATATGCCTCGACACCAAGTTCGACCGTTTGAAACAATGCGGCAGTGCCCCGTCCACAGCCAACCTCCAGCAATCGAAGGGGACGGCGTTTCGGTGCATAGGATTCGATAGAACGGCGAATCAGCCGATTATACTGAAGATAGAAAAATTCGACCTGGGTTTTAGGCCATCTAAAACACAGAATGCGGCTATCTTTTGTCCCGCGCGACTTGCTCCATCTCTGATCATAGACGGGCTTGTCATGCGCGACATGCATTGACGGGTCGATTTGTGTCATCGGCGGACCGTTGCCTGGGCGAGAGCCATAACGTCTTAAACGACTTCAGCGATCACATAGGCAATGCTATAGCGGAACTTATATGGAATATCGTTGGATACGAAGATCGGCTTGAGGCCAAATTTCTTCAAATCGGAAACGCGGGCCGCGAAGTATTCACGCGCAAGAATATATTCGCGCCGATATCCGCTATCATTGAAATCGCGCCATGGCTCACAAAAGGCGACATGCCCCGTTGCTACGCGTCGTATCTCCGCAAAAACCTGTTCACGGATGTGATCCATCTGTTCCAGAGCAATCGACGTGTAGACGAAATCGAAAGATCCATCGGCGAAGGGGAGCCGCGAGGCGTCGCCCTGAACGAGATTTGTGCGCTTGTGTGCTGTCAGGTCGAGCAGCGGCTCGGGGGCGGTCTCGACCCAAACATCCGGCAAGATGTCGTTCTTTTTGACGTCTGCTCCGACCTCGACGCCGACACGGGTCAGTTCCAATCCCGTGAAACGCGTCTGCGGAAAACGCGCGCTCAGAGCAAACAGATGGTAGCCGGTTCCCGAACCGACCTCCAGGACGGTCCGCGGTTTAAATTTCTCGATGGCTCGCATATGGCAAAGCTGATGCACGCGGGTCGTCCCTGTCCCCAGGGCGAGCATGGTCCGATCGCGCCAGGCACAGGGCGCGGGCTTGCCATCGATATGCCCGTACGTGCCGTTTGCCCAGCGACGATTATAGCCGTCGGTAACGTCGGAGGTGTTGCGGTAGCTTTTGCCCAGTAGATTGTAAAGCCGTCGTCGCCAGAGCTGCTTGCGAATAGCCTTCCGTTGGGTGTTGACGAGATTTTTCCATTTCGGGCTGGATGGATCTAAGGTCTCGATGACGGATGGGCCGAAGGCCTTTTCGATATCACTGTCAGACAGACCGATATCTGAAAGTGGCGAAGTATCAGTCATTGGAACACCTTATTATTTGCGTTGAATTTGTTATCGACGTCGGCCAGCGTGGGGCCGATGCTGGCTTGTCCGTAAGGGAACAGGTTGCAGTCGTATCGCGGGAGGGCTTGGGGCCGTCCCTGTAAATCTTGCGATGTGATATCGCGCGCCTCGACATTGAAAGTATAGCGCGAACCGATTTCGGTCAGTAGGCGTTCGGTTTCTAACGTAAAGCTGCGAAAGCCGCCATAGGGATAACAGAAAGTTTCGACCGGCCGGCGCGTCATTTCCGCGAGCGTGCCGAACGACGCCTCGATTTCCCGCCTTTGCTCGACCACCGATAGTTTACTCATCAAGCGATGCGAGACACCATGGCTGCCGATCACCATTCCCGAATCCGACATTTTGCGTAGCTCCGTGGGAGATACATAGAATTCCTGTGCGGTCCGACCTTCGTCTTCGCCGGGGAAAAAGTGCGCCATCAGGCGATCCAATACATCCTCGCGGTGCTCGTATGAAATGAAATAATTGAGCGAGCGCTTGAAAGCGGTGGTGGCTTCATCGTTGCTCTGGCGCGCGTAGGTCATCGAACGGAATTCGTCGACCGCACGATCGGGCAACATGTCATCCGTCACGAAAGTCTCAAGGGCCGCCATGCATCGCGCCCCGCCATGAACTCCTAAGAGTAGATGGATGCGATGTACATCGAGAAGCTTGCCGCGGCTATATATCCCCGTAGGTACGTAAAAAATGCCCCACAGTCCGCGTTCCTGCAAAAGCGGCGCGACATGCCGATAATGATCGGTGAACCCGTCGTCGAACGTCAGGACCGCGCCACTATCGGGCATACCGGTTTCGATTGAGCGTTCGAACGCATCTCGTGTGACGAACCCGAATGCGCCTTGTAGATAGTCCAGTTGAGTCCGAAAATGATCGATGTGAAGATAGCGGAAAAAGTGGAGCTGCTCAGGAACCGGACGGACATAATGATACATCAAGGCTTTCATATTGGTCGCCCAACGATCATGGGATTCTCGACGAGTTGAACGCGCTGCTCACGTGCTTCGCGCTGCTCGATATACTGGCCGATCAGCCCGCTTTGGAAATTATCATAAAGTTGTCGCGTCGCCTGATCAGTGAAATCGCGCTTGCGGTAGACACGATCTGTAGCACTGTTTTGGGGTTGAGGCATAGTTTGAAGTTGATCGAAAGCGCGTACGAGATCTGCGCAAACAAAAGCCATATCTTTTATTAGACGGTTTCCAATCTGGTGAGGTGTATCATTCGGATATATCCGCGCGCGCATTTGGTGGACAATTTCGCCTGTATCGATGCCGGAATCTATATGCATGAACGTAACGCCGACAAACTCGGGCTCGCCGTTCACCAACGGCCAGAAATTGGTCCCGCTTCCGCGATAATAGGGGGAAAGCCCTAAGTGAATATTGATGAAGCGACCCTGGTAAGTCGATAATAGCGGGCCGCGGACAATCGAGCAGCCATAGGAAACCAGTAGATCCGGTGCAAGTGCCGCGATATCCGAGGAATGCGGTTCATCGTTCAGGCTGCCACGCGCGATCGCCACCGGATTCGATTGGTCGGGACTCAACCGGACGAAAGCTTCGAAAAAATCATCCTCGGATCGCTGACGGCTATCGAGATGTGCCAATTGTAGATCGTTGCCTGTTTCGATACGTTCGACGCGAGCTCGTAAGTTGTTCTCGAATCCTTCGGTATAGCTGCGTATGACCTCGATCCCGTCGCAAAGCGCCATCGCTTTGCGGAAATAGGCGTGACGCAATTCGGCGCCCGTCAGTATGACAATGCGGCGTGTCATCGAATTGGGGTCAGTTGGGCTTCGGTTGACAAGGTCTTGTGAGGAATATCGCCGATAAATTCGATCATTCGGTCCGAAAAGGATTTCTCGTCCCAATAAGCGATCTGCCGCGCCGTGCTGCGGGCCAGCGCGGCAACTTCGGGGCGCCCTACGAGAGCTACCAGCTCGTGTAACGAATCAAGAAAGGTGTCCGTGCTACTCGATTCGCGAGACCATACGCGATCGAAATAGATATGCATATGAATGAAGTATTGGGCCTGCCAATTGTTGTCAGCGCCTTCGAGATCCAGGAGAGACAGGACCGGCAACCCACAGATGGCACCTTCGAGTGACATGGTGGAGTAGGGCGAAATCAGAGCGTCGGCGGCCGCCAGAAGCACAGGA
Organism: Rhodospirillaceae bacterium; assembly: GCA_947467145.1. GTDB lineage: Bacteria > Pseudomonadota > Alphaproteobacteria > Rhodospirillales > UBA2165 > CANIGJ01. The sequence continues at coordinate 81,420 of CANIGJ010000002.1, forward strand.
TAATCGGCGAGTTTAGGCCAGCTACTGGGATGATCGTTTCCGACAATCCGGATGACATCGCACGCGAACTCTTTTAGGTCGACGTACCCTGCGCTGCCGGGCTTCATCGCCGCTGGATGGGGCTTGTAAAGAATCTGGATATTTGGTGGCAGGGCGCCCGATGCCGCTGCGTCGCGAACCAAGCCGAGATATTGATCGTTCGGCATGTTCGCCCCGCCGCAAAAAAGAATCAGTTTCTTGTCGGGATCCAAATTTAGGCGTTTGCGCGCATCTTGCTTGGACGGCGGCGTGTCGCGATAGATTTCGAAGCGCGGCGCTCCGACGATGCGTACTTTGTTAGTCGGATAATGTTCGAGCAGACGCAGCACGTACCAGCTCAGATCGCCCCACGCTGCAACATAGTCGGGCTGTTCCAGGAAACATTTGAGGCTGAAATTGTCCAAACCCATTTGCAGGCCCAAGGTCGGTATAGCGTTCTTGCGCGCCCAATAGGTCAAGCCATCGATGTGGAAATCGCGCATCGAGAGCGGCAGGAGGATGAGGTCCACATCCGCGCCCATATCGTAATCGCTCTTTCTCCATATATAGCGTAGGAAGGCCTTGCCCAAAGGATAGATCAGCTGGGGCAACCCGAGCTTCCGGTAATTCAATACGCGCGCCAATATCTTGTCAGGCTGTTTCCGACGTAGGTCGGCAAGAATATCCGTACTGATGATGCCGGTATAACCCTCCCACTTCGTGAGATTGTTAAGGCGCCGCACCTTGTCATAGGCAAGGTCGGACCATTTCCCCGGCAGAGTCAACGGGCGCATGGCCGAGGCAAAAGGCTCAAAGCTCCGGTCCGTGACATATCTAGATACGAAGAAACGCAGCTCGTAGCTTTCTGTCAAAGCCGCGAGGAAGCCGGTCTGAACGAGATCCCGCACAAAAACATCGCGCAACAAGGGGATCATGACGACAGGCCGCCGCCGGTCGGGGGGGGGGATGATTTGATTCATGTAATTCCGTGAGCCGGATTCGGCAGCGTGATTATTTGATGGCGAGGAATGCCTCCCAGCACACCCATTTATAAACCGACATAATATCGACGAAGCCGGCTCGTTTCATCAGGTCGAGGTTTCCTTGCGTGGAGAAAGGTTCCAATACGCCTCGCAAGCTGTTCGCTTTTCCCATGACTTCTTCGGCGCTGAAACCGCGCGAGAGTTTATAATCATGGTAAATGGATGTCATCATGTCCTGGAACCGCGCGTCGGGTGCGCGAACTTTCTCGAGGATGAGCATCGCGCCGCCCCAATTCAATGCCTCATAAAGCCGATCGAATAGCTCCTGGCGCTTTTGCGGGCGTACAAATTGAATTGTGTAGAAAGAGAAGATCATGTCGCACTTTTCGTAATCGAAGGTAAGTATATCGTCCCGTGCGAAGGAGATCGATTTATAAGGCGCGCATTTCTGCTCTGCGGCGGCGACCATCGAATCGACGCTGTCGATGCCGACCAAACGTATGTCCTTATGCTGGTTGCGTTTCGCTATAACGGACAGAAGTTGGCCGGTCGAGCTACCAAGCTCATATGCAACCGATCCATCTCCAATGAAAAAGTCGCTGATTGATGCCGCAAGTTCATGCGTTTCATGATAAAGTGGAACGGATTTGCTGACGTGATCGTCGAATACTTCGACGACTTGGGCGTCGAATTTCCAATTGGCATTCTCTACAACCAGATCGTTTCCGGCCTTAGTCATTGATATTTCTCCGAGGGCTTGGGGGCATGGTACGGCCTTTCCGAATTCACGTTTGCGCGTTCAAATGACGCTCGACAGTGTCAAAATCTGCCAAGGTATCGATACTCACATCTGGACCGTCGAGTATCAGTCCGCCGGTTTTGCGCCCGAGTTTACTCTTCTGTTCGAGAATGCAGTCCCGCGAAAAAACATATGCAACTCCGTTGACATGATAGACGGGGCTAAGTTGCTGACGGGCTACGATTGTCTTGCCGTCTTTGTCGAAGTAGTCGAGCAATCCATTACGCATGGTGAATTGCTTAAGCGGATGATACTTCAGATCGGTTTCGGTGACGGTCCACACTGCGTCATATCCGCCCGTCACAAAATACTCGATTGCTCGTTGAACCTGTGCGGCGGTACGTAGAGGGGCCGTCGGCTGCAACATCAGTATGATGTCGTAAATCGTACCGTCCACGCGCTCGGTTTCGATCAAGGCATGTTGTAGCACCGGCCAATCGGCAACATGATCGCCGGAAAGGTCGGCCGGTCGCCGAAAGGGCGCGGCAATTCCTGCCGCAGCGGCAACCTTTGCGATCTCTTCGTGATCGGTCGATACGACAGCACGGTCGATATAATGTACATCGCGTATACAATCGCCCACGCGTGCGACGATTGGGATGCCGAGGACGGGACGCAAATTCTTGAGAGTTACGCCCTTGCTACCTCCACGTGCGGGTACTACCGCCAGGATACGCTTGCCGTCAATCACGTGTTACATCCACGGCGGTCAGCCATCCTTGTCGCGGACGATCGCTTGCGCGGTCGTTTCCGCGCGAAGTTGCGAAGCGGACGCCAGTCGAAATGATAGATCGCTGTCGTTCCCATCGAGCACCGAATGCATAGCTTCGGCAATCCGTGATGCGGCGCCGCGAGAGCCTTGCCTGAAGACCATTCCGGAGCTTACACGAGCCTCGTTCGCGATCTCCTCGCTTCCGATCAAGCGTAACAAGTCCTTCGTTCTGTCCAGTAGTTGATCGAAATCGACGCAATTGATGCACCAATCGGCATGCCAAAAAACATAGTTGTGCATCTCAAAGGCTTGGCGCTCCCAGTCGAAATTTCTGTGATTGGCATGGTTGTAGGCTAGACATAATACTGGCTTTCCGGCTCGAGCCCCTTCTATGGCCATTGTCGAAAACGGCGAGATCAGTGCGTCGCACGCGGATAGTAAGGCTGGAAACAACCGATTGCGCGGAAGATTGTCGACTTCGATGACGGCGTGTTCGACGCAGCCGGGGACGGACATAAATTCCGGCTCGTTGGCCCGTGGCAGACGTTCCGGATGGGGCCGGTAAAGGACCAGCAGATCGGTCGGAAGGTCGCCGCACCGGATGGCCTCGCCGATTGCGTGTAAGGGTGACGCTTCATCGAAAGGGATACTGGTGCCGCAAAATAGGATGATGGGCCGATCGAGCGGCAGCTTCAAGAAGGCGCGCGCGGCTTCCCGGCTCGGCAGATCGCCATACATATCGAATCGCGGTGTCCCGGTTACGAAAAGTCGGTGCGGCGGTATCCGGTGGATGAAGCGCGCGATCAGGAAGCTTTGCTCGCCCCAGACAGCAAGATAGGGCGGCGTTTCTTGAAAGGTCTTCATCGTAACGTTGTCCCAATTGCCCTGGTAGGCCAGCAGCGGGATTCTCCTTTGGCCAGCATCGCGCACGATGTCGTCGCAGAAAAACGATTCCACCGACGTCACCAGTAGGATGCCGTCAATCGACCAGTGACGCGGAAGAAGCGTTGGCGTTGTGGCCCGAAGAAGCTGGCGGGCGATCCAACCGCCCACGCCGGCGAGGCCCAAACGCGATATCCATCGGACGAGTCGGCGCTGCTTGGGACTCACGCCCGCAAATGCGCGATACAATGCATATTCGGCGTTTACGACCCATGCCCGTCGTTCGGCAAAATGAATGAGGCCTTTGGCCGTGTTGTAAAGGATATGGCGCCAGCGCGACGGCGTATAGTCGCTGATTGTGACCGGCGGATCAGTATTCCGTGGCGAGACTTTTGCAGCACCAAGAATTTTGACATCGCACGTTTTTTCTAGCTCGGTGATCATACCGCTTGCAAAGTCGCGCAGCGCACCGGTGCTGGGCACGACGACGACGATTTGCGGTCGCGCCGCATGCTGAGGCAGGCGATCATGCATGTGAACTGTCTATACCGTCTCTGGCCGGGCGTTCAGTAAGCCGACGTGGCGCAACAGATCGGCGAGCTCATAAAAGTCCGCGACGCGGCCGGTCGGCGGCGCTGAATATTTCATTGCGTCCGCTTTCCATGCTTCCATGGCGACAAAAGGACAACCTTCGTCGCGCGCGGCTTCCAAATCTTCAATATTGTCGCCAACCACGATGACATCGCATGGTGATATGCGCCGGTCCTCGCATATGCGGCGAAGATTGTCGCGCTTGCGGCCGTGTCCGCCGTAAACTCCATCGAAGGCATCGCTCAATCCGAGCAGAGATACAGTTCCGAGAAGATCGTCGTGCGGCGTCGCGGAGACGATAAATACCGGAACGCGATTTTGGCGGATTGCGTCCAGGAATTCGGAAAAGCCGGGCGTTCTTGCCGTCCTTAAAATTCCGGCCTCACAATGAGTCTTGTAAGCGGCACAAAATTGAGAGGCCCTCGCATTTTCGCCAAACATATGTGCCGCGATCGCGTAGCGGTCTCCGCCCCGTTCTAGGGCGCTTTGCACCGCCTTCTCGGTCAATCCGAACGTTGCGGCGACGGCAAAGAACCCAGCGCGTTTCAGGGTGTTGGAATCTACGATCGTGCCATCGAAGTCCAAAACAACAGCGGATAACGCCGAGAAGGGCGCGCAAGTCATCGGGGTGCCGCTCTGTCAGACCTGATAGCGGCCCCAGTGATCCACCCTGGTTTTGCGTTCCGATCTTTGCATCTTGTTGATGTTCGGATCCCTATAAAACGAATCGCCCGTATCGGTGGACGCGATCTCTTCGAAAACGACACCCGTATCGGTCCAGAATTCATGGAAAACGCCGGGCAGGATAGTAACCGTCTCGCCGGGGGCCATGCGTCGGTCATGTCCGTCAACCTTCGCATGGAGGATGCCGTGAAGGATCTGGAAGGTTTCCTCCTTATGGCGATGAAAATGGCTGGGATGGTGCTGACCGGGCAATTGGACAATGACCTTTTTGGAATAACTACGGTTTATGCAGGTGATCAGGACGGCTCCCGTTTCACGGAAATTCTCCACTCCGTAATGATGGGAATATTCCACTTCGAACTCGCTATTGAGGGTCACGCGCGCCTCATTGAGAAGCGCCTTCACCTGATGGATCGCCTTCTTGATGACCATGGTTTTTGGGCTGCTCGGCATGTCGACGAGATTCTGGGTCAACGATTCGTCGGGACTGATGTCGCCTTTGGCTACGATGCCATCCTTCCATTCGCTGCTGGCGAGCTGGCCTTCGCTCCACGGCATGGCGAAATAAACATCGTCGCGGTCGATGACCGTGCCGCCGACGATCTTCCGTCGGGCGAAAACGCCGCGTCGAAGTTCCGCGATCGCCTTCGCTTCGACCTCGGGCGTCGGCCCGCGATCCGGCGATCCGCACAAATCCTTTGCGGTGCGATATGCCGAAAGCCAGCGGTCGATTTGCTGCGGAGTTGAGGAGTAGGCGTTCAATTTGATGGTATCGGTCTCGATTCCGACGTGCCGCTCGAACAGCCGAGCCCCCTTGGCATAGGCGACCTGAATCGGCGCAGTCTCATCGGGATTCTCATGCGTCGACCAGCCGATGACCTTGCCGGGATACCGCGAGGTCAAGGTCTCGATCACGGAAAGATTGCAAAGCTCGTTAGGGGTCGGATAAATCGAAACACAGTGCATGATCGCGAACTCTACGCCGCGATGATCAAAGAAGCTTACGAGATCGTCGATGTCGCTTATCTGCAGGCCGCCGGTCGAGAATATGACCGGCTTCCCCGCCGCGGCGATGGTCTCGATCAAAGGCCAATCGGTCGACGAACAGCTCGCGATTTTGATGATGTCGAAGTTCATATCGACGATGATATCAACGGACTCTTCATCGAACGGCGTGCACATCGTAAGCAGCTTGTGCTTGCGTGCCTTGGCAAGCATGGCATCGAAGTCATCCCTCGCTAACCTGGTCGACAAGAACCGCGTTATATTCTTGTTCGTGCTGGTCGCCTTGAGCTGGGGATGCAAAAAACTATCCAATTGACGGAACTGGAATTTAATTACCCCGGCAACGCCATGGGCATTCGAGATCGTACTGATTTCGTCGATGATCCTGATGCCATGGGCGATGTCGCCTTGATGGTTATTCGCCAGGTCGTATACGAACAGGTCGTTGAAATTGAAATTCTGGGCCATGGGTGTCCTCGGCGTGATCCCCAAAGTTTTCTGTGAGGGTTGTATTTAAGAGTGCAGAGCCGCTTCGGTGTAGCCCTTCGCGTAGTCGATGAGCACGACGCGGCGTTCGGTTGCAGAACGATGGGCTGCGGCCACGACCATCATGGTATCAAGTCCACTTTCCAACGATATAGGACTGATCATAGGACTAATCCCGCTACCTTGAAGCTGCGCTTGTATATGTTTTAATTCGCGAACGAAATCATCAGGGCGGGTTTTGTGAAACCAGGTCGTTTCGGCGTCGCTACCGATTCTATGTCGGATCACCATGTCGTCATTGCCTTTCTGGTTTCCGAACCACTCCAATGCGCCATTCTGGCCTTGTAAGCGAGCCCATTTCCGGGTTGGGCGCGTAATGACATCCTGGATCACGCGTCCGACCATCCCTTCCTCGGTTCGGAGGGACAGCGCACAAATCGCATCATAGTCGACTACGCCGTCGCGAACATATTTTAGCTCCGCCGATACTTCGATCACCTTTCCTGCCCCGGCAGATCGAGCGAAGTGCTGCCAAAGATGAATCGCGTGCGAATGTTCTCCGCTGGCGCCGCCGCCTCGCCGCCAGTAACCGAGATAGGTTTCCGAAGGTCCGCTCAGCCAGGGGTGGGCGGCGAAAATACCCCCCCAATATTCGCGAAACTCAACGTCAAGAGTTTCCAGCGTTCCCAAATCGGGCAATTCTGCGATCATGTAACTGCTAGCGCCGCCGACTGCGTGATCATATCCGACAAAGACTTGCGTTTTGGATTTTGCCGCATCGGCGGCCAGTTCGGCCATTTGTTTAAGGTCCGGTCGGCATAGCGGCTTTTCTATCAATAGTGCTTTTGGGTTTTCCCCGAGCGCTTTGACGGCAAGCGGTATATGAACATCGGGAGGAGTGCCGATGCAGATCAAATCATACCCCTCCGTCGGCGCATTGTCGGACGTGAACAGACGGATTGCGTTATCCCAGGCGCCATATCGCGCGGGATAAATCTGATTGCGCGTGCGTTCCAGGGCGGCGCTATCGATATCACACAGATCGACGTCCCATCCCATTTGACGGGATGCATGCGATAGATGGTTGCCGATAGAGCCGGCACCGATGATTTTGACTTTCTTGATCATAATGATTTCTGCGTGGAACGGTTTTGATTTGCTGGGCGCGTTGCGTCCAGATGAGCGATTAGGCGATCGACGATGTACGTCTCTACACGTGACATCGCGTCATGCGTTGCTCCACCGATATGTGGCGTGATCACAACATTGTAGCCGGTTTGGGAAAGCGCGATGAGGGGATGGTTCTCCAGATCCGCGATGTTCTGTTCATCGGACAGAACATCCGCGCCATAGCCTCCCAATCCTCCCCCCTTGATCGCATCGGCAATCGCAAGCTCGTCAACTAACTCTCCTCGGGCCGTGTTGACGATCAACGCATGATCGCGCATCAGCGAAATAATTTCGCGGGTGAGAATGGGGCCGCAACCCGGTTCATAGCTGGCAAAAAGCGCGATGACGTCGCTTACCTGCGCAAGTTCTTCGAGATCAAGCATTTTAACAAACGGCTGATCGTTTGAAATTGATGGGTCTGTTGCGACGACGGTCATTCCAATTGTCTGTCCATAGGCCGCCATCCGCCGGCCGAGCCGGCCGAGCCCAACAATGCCCAACGTCTGCCCGTTGAGTTGGCGCCCTTTAAAGGCATCGCGATTCCAGACGCCCTTGCGGACATCTTGGACGGCTGGAATGATCGATCGTGCCAGCGCCACCATCAGGGCCAGTGCTAGTTCCGATGTTGCGGTAATGCCGTCCAACAGGTCATGCGCGCCGCGCAGCGACACGATTTTCACGTTGCGTTCGCGGCAAGCCTCGATATCGATGTGGCTGAGACCTGTGGTTGCCGTCGCCACGGCTCTAAGCATCGGCGCATGCTCCAACAATGGGGCATCAATCTTGTGATGGAGGCGCACGATCAAGGCCTCTGCATCGCGCAAAATATTCACAAGCCCTTCGCGATCAAATGGCCCGAGCCGTACTGGCCCGCGCGCCCTTAGTAATTCGAGTGCTGCTGGCGGAAAGGCCCGGGGTTCGGCAATTACCACCGGAGCGATGTCCTGAGTTCCGTTAAACGACATCAATACGTCAGAGTTTTTTGCACTGGAGAGAGAGGCACCGTGGCGAGGAGATCGGCAATGCGTTTGCCGGATTGTCCATCGCCGTAAATCTCACATCGTTCATACGGACCGTGTTTCAACTGTGTCACGATCGCCTCCTCAATGGCGTCCGCCCGATAATCCACATCGATCACGTTGGGCCCGCGTTCACGACCGAATTGGCGAGAGCCGATATTCACCGCCGGAACACCGAGGTAAGCTCCTTCTCTGATACTTGAACTGGTATTGCCGATGACACATCCCGAGGCATTCATGACGCGGATGAATGTTTCGGGTTCAAAATTGCGAACAAGATGAAGATAGCTGGGCGATCGCTGCTCGCGAAAGACACGAAGATGTTTGGAGATGATATCGGAGCCGGCATCGGCGTTAGGCCACAACCATAAGGTAGGGCGCCGGATACGGTCTATCGCCTCGATGGTCGCCTCGATCTGTGCTTCGGTGGATTCGTATTCGGTCGTGACCGGGTGCTGGATGACCAGAAGGTATCGGCTATCTGGATCGATGGGTACGCCGACCCCACGCCGGCTTATCACGTCTCCCGGCATCGACAGATCGCTATTGGCTACGATGTCGATCGATGGACAACCAGTGTTGAATACGCGATCAGGCTGTTCGCCCATCCGCAAGAGCCGTTCGCGCGACAATTCGGTTGCGGCAAAATGAACGTGGCTCAGCTTTGTCACCGCATGCCTGACTGATTCGTCTATCGAGCCAGTGACCTCGCCACCCTGGGTGTGCGCGACCGGGATGTTCATATATGCCGCCGCAACTGCGGTTGCTATCGTCTCGTAACGATCGGCGACCGTTACGACAATATCGGGCTTAAGTTGGTCGAATACACTGGAAAGTTCGATGACAGCGAGCCCGGTCGACTTGGCCATCGTTAACGGCGTCTCACCCTCCAGAACCATATATACGGTTGCGTCGGGCTCAAAGCCGTCTTTTCGTATGATGTTGACCGCACTGCCGAACCGCTCAAGCAGGGCGGACGCACTTACGATCAGCTGGAGTTCGAGATCGGGATGATTGTGGACGGCGGATATGACGGTCTTGATCCGGCCATAATTAGCGCGCGACGCGACAACAACGCAAACCTTCCGCTTATCTGATTTTTTACGCTTTCGGCTATGCATTAGAGCCCCATTTACCGACGTAAATCTTTTGCAAGGTACGCTCCTCCGTGCTCATCGTCGGCACGGGAACGCCGCGCATGGTATCGACGAGTTTGATCCAATCGGCGATATCGCGGAATTCAGCAGGCTCGCCCGATATGGTTTGATCCTTACCCGGCATTTTGCGGGATAAGGTGAAGTGTTTTTCTATGACCTCGGCGCCAAGTGCAACGGCAAGTTTTGGCGCCTCGGCGCCAAGTGTGTGGTCGGAGAAGCCGACACGCACACCTTTATCGCGGAGCCATTCCATCCGTGCCAGGTTCACCTGCGCGGGCAGGGTCGGATAGAGCGATACGCAATGGAGGAAGATCACATCATGCCCACGCGTCGCTTCGATACTGCGAAGCACGTCATCGGTGTCGGTCATCCCGGTCGAGATAATGATCCTCGGGAAATGCTTCATCATTTTTTCGATCATTCGGATCGATCCGCAATCCGGACTGGCGACCTTAATCTCGTCCAGCCCTAACGATGCGAGAAACTCGACCCGATCGATATCGAAGCAGGTCGTCAGGAACTTGACGCCCTTTGAGGCGCAATACGCGATGAGATCGTGATGCGCGTCATCGCTTAATTGAGTGCGCGAATGTCGAGTCCGCGTCGCTTCGTAGTCCGGAAAATCGGAACGGAGCTTGCCTGACTGCCAAGATTGGAATTTAACGGTATCAGCGCCGGCTTCCGCGGCCGCATCGACCATGGCCTTTGCCAGATTCATGTCGCCCATGTGGTTGGCGCCGATTTCGGCGATAAGACGTGTCATACTATTTCATTCCGGCCAGTTGTTAGAACGGCGCTATTGTTTGCTGTCAGGACATAAATTTCACAAACATCGTAGGAATCCGAACTGTCGGATGCGGGTTCATGGACGAATCCCGCCGCTAAGAAGGTGCGTCGGGAGCTCGTGTTATTGCGATAAATGCCTGCCATAAGCCGCATGAGGCCAAGGGCGCCAATCGCGACATCGGACAGTACCGCGAGGGCGCGACGTCCCCAGCCTTGATTCCAGATGCTTTTGTCGAATAACGAAATACCCACATGGGCCGATCCGCGCGCCCATTCAATTGCGTGAAGACGGACTGTGCCGCGCAACTGATTGTGCACGAATATGCCGAATAGTATATCGGCTTCGCTTTCCATGTTTGCCGCGACATAGTCGGCAACGCTTTGCCATGTTTGACGATTCTGCCGCACACTCGTCATGAAACGGTGAACCTCGGGATCGTTCATGCCGTTGACGTAGCTATCTCCGACATCTTCTACGGTCAGCGCGCGCAGATAAGCATGATCGTCCAGCGCGATCGGAGCGCCGCCCTTTAGGGCCGCGAACGTCAGGGCGGGCGTATTGCCATCCGCAGCAAGAGGGGAAAATTGATCCAACAGCATCGTTCAGGCCGGCTTTCGGGCCAGCACGTAGAAACGACTATCTTTGGGATATTGTTTGTCGCTTCCGATTAAGCTGCGGCCGGCAAGCGTTTCGACTTCGACGTGGGTTAGATTTGTAATGTCGAAGTCGGCGAATTCGCTGCGAATACGTGCTTCATCGAAAAATGCCTGCGGCAGAGATTTCTCATAACCTTCTGCAAGATACCAAGTGTCGGCCTCTCCGGTCGGTTGACCACTGCCATATGCACAGTCGCGGGTCGAGATGACGCTGAAGAAATACGCACCGCCCGGTTTCAATACGCGAAAGACTTCATTATTGGTCCCGTGGCGTTCGTCGGCAAGGATATGGTCGAGTACACCGTGACAGATAACGATATCGAAGGAATTTGTAGCCGCATCGATGGCGCTGCCGCCGGCATGAGCCAGCGTTGCGGCCAGTCCGAGTTCATCCAGCCATTGACGCGCGAAGGAAAGCGCGACCGTCGATATGTCCGACCCATATGCGTCGATGCCGTGTTCTGCCATCGTAACCAAGTGACGTCCTTTGCCGCAGCCAAGGTCCAGGCCGCGGGGACGGCGCCCAGACTTGAAGGCGACATCGCCCCGTTTTGGTCCTAGCCGACGCGCATAGTTCTGCGCGAAAAAGCGGACGACCTGCTCATCAGGGTACCAGGGTTGCGCCTCAACATGCGCCCAGGCGGCATCCCATTGCGATTCAAATTGTAGCATTTGATCTGACGATTCTAGAGGACAATATAGGAAATATTCGGTTCGAACGGGAATTTGCGGATGCAAACATTCCGTATATCCAGCCCCTCCAGCAACGCCAATGTCTCCCCTGGCCACATCGGATGATTGACCTCATCGAATGCGATTACGGACCCCTTGCCCATCCGGGGTAGAAAAACGTCGAGCGCCTTCTTGGTCGGCTCGAACAGATCGAAATCAAGGTAGAGCAAGGAAAGCAGAACGTGAGGGTTCTGCTGCAAGAACTCATCCGCCGTGATGAGGAAATCGCCGCGTATCAGCGAAACTTTGGGGAATTGCGCCAGAAAACGGTTGCTGTCGAAAACCCGGATCGTTTGGAGCAATTCTTCGTAACTCTCGGCTTTCAGATCGCCCTTCTGCCAAGCAACATTCATGACGTTCTGGAGATCCTTTTCGTGAACGCTCGGGAAACCTTCGAACGTGTCGAATCCATAGACATGACGAAAGGCGCCTCCGACGGGTTCCAGGATCGCCGAACATTGGGCCCAGGACATGAGGCCGAAGCCGTCGCGCACGCCGCCTTCCACGATACAGCCTTGTATATCGCTAACCATCTTGAACAATTCGTAGCGCGCGAGAAAACGGGTGACTGTCTGGCGCGAGGCATATTTCGGAAAATGATTGGCAATATAATCGGGGGGTTGGCTCTTAGCGATCCCGATTAAATTGCGGATATTTTCCTCGGAATAGGTTTTATCTTTCTCGGTTGCGTAGGTAGGCATTCGCTCTCCGCTAGACTGAATATTCGGTGGGGCGCCGTTCTTCGGACCGTTCCGCCGCAACGCCACCGTCTTCGTGCGTATTGCGCGGCACATGTAGGAAGGACATCAGCGTATATACCTCGGGAAGGTAAATATTCGGCGCACGGAAAAAATCTATGTGAAGTCCGCCCTCGGCATTGTTCCAATGCGCCTTACGGCTGAGGATCGCACACAGCAATTGTTGGCTCAGAAAGCATTCGAGATAGGGCTGGATGCGCTCTTCGATGTGGCTTTCGGAAAAGGTTGTTCGGGGGTCAGAAAAATTGAAGTGAAAGGACGTACGCCCATCGATGGTCAGATATATGTTGTAGTCGATCTTCCAGTCGAGGCGTGTCTGTTGTTGCCAGATGTGATTGCGGCCCGTTTGGACCATTGTTTTTATTTCGCGAACGTCCGTGCACTCGCTTTCCCATTCGTAGGGAAACGGCACATCCTTTAACCGCTCAGCGAAATCGTCGCGATCCTGATCCGTCCATCTTCGTGGCGGCAAGCCGGACAGAGTCCCATCCTCGATATTGAGTATCGTGCCGCAATCCATGCGAACAGCCGTCGTAGGCCCTCTGCCGACGCGCTCCGTTTTATTGATCTGTGAAACCGCCTCATCTGCCGAAGCCAGCCCAATAAATGGATTCTTCTCATGGAGCGAGCCCACGACAACATATTCCGCGGCACAGGGGACGACGATGCGTGGTCGGACGATATCGGTTATGGCCACGAAATGGTCAATGTATTCGCGTTGAAGACGCTTAGCCTCGGCCACCTTTTCGGCCTGGTTCAGGTTGCGAAAGCTGGCCGGATAAGGACCGGATGCCGAATGAGGCATCAAGGCAAGGTCAATCGAGGGATGAGCGGCCACGATTTTTCTAGCCGATACGGCGTCCAGGTAATTGTCGTTGCAGTTCAGAATGGTCCGGTCGTCCCATTCCAGTAGGATCGCGCTATCGATCAGGCTTCCGAAAGCCGAAGCAGCGAAAAGATTATTTATAAATTGGCCGTACAGGGTAATGCGGGCGTTGCACTTCAGATTGGTTTGTTCGCCAGGATGAAGCGAGATTACGTTCTTAAATCCAAAAGCACGCAGTTTCCGCTCAAGAAGGCAATTCATGTAGGCCGGAACAATGAATGTCGTATCCCGGCGAGCGCGATTCAATGCTTTGAAATCGCAATGATCGGGATGGATATGCGATATATAAATGTAATCACAATCCTCGACGGAAAATTTCGTCGGCCGCAAAGGCGGATAGTGGAACCAGCTTCCTTCGAAGGGACCCTGCGTCAGCCATATGTCCATCCCGATCACGACACCATCGTGTTCGAGATAGAATCCAGTATTACTGATGAACTCCAACTGCATCTGGCTAGCGGACAATTCTATCGACGGTAACGTGCTGTGCCGCGCGCTCGCGCGCGAGAATGTGCCGCGCAACTCTTCTTGCGCCCTTTCCATCGATCACGTCGAGCGCGGGCACGTGCGGAAAGCCGGACGTCTGCAATTCGATGAACGCGGAAAGAAGCGCGGATACATCGGGTGATCGTAGACAATTCACGCCAATGGCGCGGAGTGCCTGACCGTTCAGCCTGTGATTGTTCGCCATCTCAATAGCGACGATTGCGAGATGGGCGGCAGCGGCCTCAAGAATTGATACGCCTGCGCCACCGATATACATGGCGCAGCCCTTCATCAGGCTCGTCATGTCCGCGCCGTGATGCACGAATAAGCGTCGCGGATAAAGTCGTTCAAGTTCTTCGATCGACCTGGTCGGCTGGCGTAACGGTGAAATCACGGCATGAACGACGAGATCGCGAAACGTATCGAGAAGCGTATGTGCGACCGGCTCGGCGTAGCGACCGTCGTCGGTCCCGCCGAAACTGACGAGAATGCCAGGCGTGCCTGTGGCTTCGAGGCTGCGCTGGGCGCCAATGGTTCCGAATTCGGGATCTATGAGGGCATAGCGCGGGCCCAGCAGGAGTTCGGTGTCCCGCGCAACGTCATGATAGGCCAGGTCGGCGGCGAACAAATTGTGGTTGACGATGAGATCGGCCGACAAAGGCCGGTCGGCCAAGTCGTCGATGACGACCGAATAAGCTGCGCGTCGATGAAGTCGTGACTGCGTGGCGATATCGATCCGATAGCTATCAAGGACGGAAAAGACTCCGTCTTGAACCATCGGGTCGGTGTCCCATTTGGTTGTTTCGAAGCCGGCCGCTTGAGCCATATCGATTGCGTCGGCTGCAGGCGTATACACTTTGCACCGAGCGCCCTCGGCCTGAAAAGCCTCAGCGAGCGATAGGCAGCGCCGGAGATGTCCTAAGCCCACGTCGGGGCCGCTGTCGGCAAACAGGAAAACGTCAGGCATTGGTAGCTACAGTGAAATCGGGTAAAATTTGGCCCCGTCGCTCGAGACGGGCCAAGTGCTTGGGTTTGATCTCCTGCCATTGTGAGGCAAGCATGCCGAGAACAATGACATCGCGGTAAGCGCCGTTTTTGCGGATATGGGCATGCAAACGCCCCTCGACGGTGAAACCGAATTTCTCATGCATCTGCCAGACGGATTCGTTGTCGGCGAGAACTTCGCAGCATAGCTTGTTTAACCCGAGATGCTCGAATACGTACAATAAAACAAAGACCTCGACAAAATAACCAACCCCGGCACCACGAAGTTCGGGATTGCCGATGTAGAATCCCCAGCTCGCGCGCTGGTTGTTGCGATCGATATCGAATACGTAGGCGACGCCAAGCCCAACACCGCCGGCTTCGATCACCCAATATTTTTTGGTGTTGTCGTTCGCAAGTGCCGTGAACCAGATGCGATGTTCGGCCAGCCCGATGTCATGGTCACCGTACATGTACATCGCCACGTCGGGAGAATTCCGCCAAGCCAGGACCTGATCGCAATCATTCGGACGAAAATCACGAAGGCGAACCGATGCCATCAGATGAATTTCCGGAATACAGGTTTTACCGCGGGCCCGTCGAGAAGGTCTGCGACGCCATTCGCTGCCAAGGCTTGGTTGAAAACACTGCAGGCGTGATCAAAGGCGTCGGCCGTACGTTCGATTTCCCCGTCTCCGTGCGACGGCGTGACGACGAAAACGCCTTGGAACAAGATACCGCATCGAATGACTTCCTGAATGAACAACGTGCGGAATGCGAGGTCTGGCTCGCCTCGCCCCCGAACGGTCAGCGCCATAACGCACGGATAGCCTACAATGCCAATATGCTCGGCCAGTCCACGTCTGGCGATAACTTCCGTCAAGCGCGTCCGCAGTCGTTCGCCGGTGCGCCAATTTTTGCCTACGATATCCGAGCTCGTGAAGGCGTCGATTGTAGCGATCATCGCGGCGAGACCCGTTGCCTCGGCGCCGTGCGTCGTCGACAAAAGGAACAGTTTTCGCGAGCCCTCGTCTTCTATACCGCCCATCCGCATGATTTCGCGTCGTCCGGCCAGCGCCGCACAGGAAAATCCATTGGCGATGCCTTTGCCCCACGTGGATATGTCCGGTGTAACGCCAAAATAACTTCCGGCGCCCGGGACGGCCCATTTCAACCCGGACACCATTTCGTCGAATATTAGTACCGCACCCTCTCGATCGCACAACGCGCGGATGCCTTCGAGAAATCCGGGATGCGGCGCATCGATTTTGACTGGCTCGAGCATGACACAGGCAATTTCGCCCTTGTGCTGCGCAAACAGGGCTTCCAGGGACGTCAGATCATTATAGGAAAATTGGACGCAAAAATTACGCAGTTCGTCCGGTATGCCGAAATCGACCTCCGTAGTGACGATAAACCAATCGTCAAACGAAAAAAACGGGTGTTCCTTGGGAACCGCGACCTTTGTGCGACCGGTATAGGCGCGCGCCAGTTTGACCGCGGCTGTATTTACGACCGAGCCATGTTTAGCGAATTTGACCATATCCGTGCCGGTGACAGCGGCAAAGCGTTCGGCGGCCTCCAACTCCAACCGGGTGGCGCGGGTGAAATTTACGCCGTTCCCGATGGCTTCGATGACGGCTCGATTAACGTTTTCATGCGCGTGGCCCAACGACACCGATGCGAGTGCCATGCCCCAATCAACCAGACAATTTCCATCCGCGTCCCAGACGTAACAGCCCTGTCCGCGCGTGAATCCATTGGGAGCGTTCCGCGGGAATTGATCCGCGCCCCGCGAATAGGTATGTGCGCCGCCCGGAACGAGCTTCGTCAAACGCTCTTCGAAGGCGTGGCCTTGGGAAAAATCGAGCCGGTTCTGGAACTTGGACTTATTCATGAAGACTTCTTTTCGAATACGACGAAGCCGACGCCCAACCTCACCTTGTGCGGAAAATCGCCGGTCCGAAAAATTACCTTGAACCCAAGCTTCTCGAAATCGGCAACGCGTGCGGCAAAGTAATCGTTTGCAATGATATAATCGCGACGCATCCCAGTTTCGTTCCAATCGCGAAAGGGCTCGATCATGATTACATAACGAGCAGATACGCGCGCCAGCTCCGCAAGGGCGTGGCTGCGTATCTCCTCCATCTGTTCCAGCGCCAGAACGGTATAGACCAGCTCGAAGCTGTCGCGTTCGAACGGAATATTCCGCGCGTTGCCTTGCCGCAAATCGACGCTGCCCGCACGCCATATATCGTCGAGCGGCTCCGGGCTGTAGCGGGAAAAGATTTCAGGCAATTCGGGCAGGGCGGCAACTCGTCGAGCCGTTTCCACGCCATGCTCGGTCAATTCGATTCCAGAGAACGCTATGTCCGAAAACCGGCACGACAGCATCAAAAGGTTGTGTCCGCTGCCGAAGCCGACATCAAGGACATTGTGCGGCTTGAGCCGCCCAATCGCCCGCATAAGAAACAGCAGATAAACGTGCCGCATGCAGGCGCTCGAAGCATCAAAGCCGCCGTTACGCCAGGCGTAGGGCGTACTCGCGCCGTTCGGCCCCAGATAGGCATCCCAATCATAATCGGCCCATTGTGACGAATAGTTAGTCAAAATTCCTTGTTGCGTGCGCCGGTAGCCTGGATGAATGGATCCTAGAATCCGCCGCCGCCATTTGCTCCGCCGCTGCTTGTTGCGGAGGACACTCAGTTTCTGCTGCCAGTTCGCATCGTCCGAAGAATATGTGCGGGTAATGAACGGAGCAAGAATGGCTTCGACCTCGCCGACCGAAAGTCCAAGCTCGAGCGGGCCGTCGGATCGAATCAAGATATCATTCATGTCTGATCGGCCGGCCGCAATTCGGATTGAAACGACGCGGGAAGTTCATTGTAGACGGCGGGCGAAATGAAAGGCTTGTACCGCGGCAGGTACCCGGCGTGATAGTAGAATGTAATGGAATCGCGCTGTTGCGAATTTTTCCTGCGCAACCGATGGATCACCTGAGTATCGAAAAGCACTGCGGTTCCGGCCGGCCCGGTTACTTCGCAGACATCGGCCACGTTGGCATCGACCCAGCTGTCCGAGAAGCGGGTTTTTTCGAGGCGGTTGGATTTCATTCCCTTATGTGTTCCGGCACAGAAGGCAAAGTTCTGATCGTCGCTCCGTACGTCGCTCAGATAAATCATCATTTTCATCTGACGACCGCGGTTATCGTAATGCCACGTGTCCGCGGTTTGCCTGGTTTCCCAATCAAACATCCCGAGATCGATCGGCAGCACGCGGCGCACATCGGCATCGACCAGCTTGGTCTTGCGTTTCATATGGGCTTCAATCAACGCAATCACACCGTTATCAAAGGCGAGACGGGTAAGATCATCATTCAGCAATAGTGGGGGGGTTACATGATAGGCCTGCAGCATCTTGCTGAAGTGCGCGACGAGGTTGGCCTTATCCCCATTCACAACCGAATCAATCGTACGACGGACCTCATCGACCAACGGCAACGGGGCGAAGTTCTCGATCACGGTCACGCCCAGCCGGTCCAGTTCATCAACCCGCCGCGCGAGGTCATTCTTGTCAAAACCCGTTCCCGTCTCCGAGATACGATGCCACGGAAACGGCGCGGATAAGACGAGATTGCGGAAATGAAAGTCGAGGGTTCCGGTTATCGTGGTCAGAACCGACATGGCTGGTTTGTCCTTAACGTTTTATCAAAAGTGCCTGCGTCCAAGGCGGATCAGGCAATTCATAATGCGCAATGCAATCGAATCGACCTAACTCGGTGACAAAGGACACGAAGTCCGAAGCCTTCGACCACGCCAACGCGCTGTGATCCACGTCCACCGACATCCCTTCGTCATAGCCGCGCGTAACGTCCATGATGAAAAGCCCCTTCGGAATCAAAAGGCGGACGATCTCGGCAACCATTTTTTCCGGATCGAGACAATGGTCCATCGTATTCGTGTAGATGGCATCGAACGAACTGTCACCGAAGATCAGATTATGGAAATCGCCATACAAGACGTATGGATTGTTGTCCCCAGGGTTGAGATCGATCCCGATCGCAACGTACCCGAGGTCGATGAGAGCCTTGACCTCCGAGCCAATCCGCGCGCCGAGGCAGAGAACGTTGCGCCGCCCCTTTAACGCATCGCACGCCTCGAACATTGATCGAAACCTGTTATAGGCGTCGTCCTGATGCTTTCGGAGCTGCGTTTCCACTCGTTCAAGCTTCGACCGCTGGTTGGCGATATAGTCGTCGTAGGTTTGATATTCGCGTCGTGCCAGGCCGTTTCCAACCATCCAATTGTCGCTTGCCGCGAAGCGCTCCTGTCTGGAGTCGCGCTCGCCGTTCCAATCGCCTAGACGGCGAGCTTCCCGCAATTGATGGCTCGCCAGGGAATTCCCAATAATCTTCGGGTTCAGAAAGCGGAACAGCCGAAGCGGGTTGCGTTTGAGATGGTACACTATCCGTTTTCGCGCATAAGCGACGTAGGACACACGCTCATTATTTATCGGCACGTGATAAGGTCCATTTTAAGATTCGATAAATTTGTGAAGGCTTCGGATCAGGACAAAAGCCTCGCAGGCGCCGACGCCGACCTCGCGGCCGCGCACACGGGCAAGATCGCGAATATGGTCGATGCTGCGCGGATGCGGGCTTGGGCGCATTTCCTCGTCGTAGGCTCGAAGCGCCTGGAGCTTGGTTTCGAGGCCGTCGCCGATCTCGACGTAATGGTTCGCGACGAATGCGGTGGTCGGGAGTGCGCCGTATTCGGTCGCGGACGGTGTTTCAAACGACAGGATCGCAGATTGGGGGGTTCCGGGTAGGAAACGGAATGCCGTGAGAACCGCCTTGAAGCAAATCTGATGATCGATATTCAGGTCGCCTTGATGATGGGTGAGGATGAGATCCGGACGGAACGAAGCCCCGATCTGCTCGACCTTGCGTACGATATCGATCAACGGGACGGTATCCATCGCGTTGTCGGGAAAGCCGGCGAATTGCGGATCGGCTGTGCCCAATATTTTGGCGGCGGCGCGCGCCCTGTGTTTCAAGCGTTCGACGTCGGAGGCAGTGGTGTCCGGGCGCGACAGGGCGCCGGTCGCGAGAATGAGTGTCCGGACCTCGATTCCCGCGCGAACCATTTGGGCGACGGTCGCTCCGCAGCCCAGGACTTCGTCATCGGGATGGGCCGCGACGACCAGCGCTTTGCGAATATTATCGAGCATGCGCAATCTGGGAAATCTTTCGCAGATCGATCCAATTCATCCGCTGATGCGATCCCATGTGATCCATTCGTCGGCCACGATATTGGCCGCCACGGTTTTGCCCAACACTTCGGACTTCCGATAAGGTGCGATTCCATATCCCGGCCGTTTTATGCAGAGCATGTCTTCCGTGAGCACGGTGCCTTTCGGGATATCTTTCGCGGCATGCAAGCTGCGCCGGGCGAAATCGTAGACCGTCTTTTCCGCGCCCCGCGGGCCGTCCTTGCGATCCGATCCCATGGCGGCTTCGACGTCGCGAATGCTTTGCACCAGTGTCCGGAATTCGGCTGGTTCCATCGCGAAACGATGATCCGGGCCAGGCAACGCACGGTCGAGCGTGATATGCTTTTCGACGACGCACGCGCCCAGAGCCACGGCGGCAGCGGCCACATGATATCCCATTGTGTGATCGGAAAATCCGACCAACGTCCCGAATGTCTCGCGCATTGTCGCCATGGCGCGCAGATCGATGATATCGACCGGCGCCGGATAGGCTACCGTGCATTGCAGTAAGATCACGTCGGCGTTGCCAACCGTGCGGCAGGCGTCAAGCGCGCGTTCGATGTCGTTCATGTCGGCGAGGCCGGTCGACAATATGACGGGCTTGCCTGTCGCCGCCATGGCGCGGACCAGATCGACATCTGATAGTTCGGCGGATGTATTCTTGTAACCGACCGCACCCAACGATTCGAAAATCGCCAAAGCGTCCAGATCGCCGAACGAGGACATAAAAATCATGTCTCGCTCCTCGACCATCGTTTTCAACTGAGGCAACCAGGTGCGATCGATTTCGGTCTCTTGAATGATCGCGTGGATCGGTTTGTCATATCCGGGAACGGGCGGCGTGAAACGCGAATAATGCCGATCGGCAAGGAAGGTCTGGAACTTGACGCAGTCGGCTTTTGCTTCCGCTGCGGCATCGATCAGCCGCCGAGCTTTGTCGAGATCGCGATTATGGTTGGCTCCGATCTCGGCGATGACAAAGCAGGGGTGCCCGTCGCCGACTGCGCGTGTGCCGAACTTTATTTCCTTGCGGTCTTCAGAACGCATCGGAGTCAGCCATCGTTAGGTTCCATCCGGCGAGGGTCAATGCCGTATCCGGGATCGGCTGTCCGAGGGGGCGTAAACCCATGGTGCTTTCGAAGCCGCTCTCGGTGAAACCCAATGCGTCGATCTGGGGCCGAATGGGATCGGCAGGACTCATCCACAAGGAAACGCTATCGACCTGCTGCCACGAAAATGCATCGAATGCGGCGGCCAATAGCCCGCTGGCGATGGCCCCCGCATCGGCTTTCTGCGTCAAGATATCGGCTATATGACCGATAAAGCGTGTGCCGTCGTGATAGAATTTCAGAACCGCGTAGCCCACGGGCTCGCTGCCGTCCCATGCGCCCAATACTTTGTAATGCTGCGCGGGATGATCAAAAAATCGCCAATTGAGATAACGTGCCGTACGGGGTAGCGAAAAGATTTGCGCTGAAGCTTGCGTCGATCCTTCCCATACGGAATCGAAGCGATCTTCGAATCTCGTCAACCGCTTGATGGTCAGATGCGTGGGACGATCGATGGATGGATTGCCGCGATCGCCGAACGGATATTCGAGCGCGCGGAACTGCTCTATCAATTGCCAATTCATCATGCGCTTGTAAATCGGCCATATGTGCCGATTGGGGAATCCATAGATGAACTGCATCCCTGCATCGGCGCACCCCGACCAAACGCGATCGCACATGTGCCGCAAATTAGGTAGGCCTCGATGACTGCGATGGGTCCCGACCTGCATTGCAAATCCCGCGGTGATCGCTTCGCCGCCACGCCGCAGCTCGACCGGCATGACCGCGTAATGGCCGATCGGCATATTGTCCCGTTCGACGATTTCGACGAGGCTCGGCCCCCATGGCCCATTGAGATTCAGCCATTCCCAATAGGCGACGTTGCGGCCGACAGGGCTGATTTGCCAAAAAAGATCGAGGATGGAATGGCGGTCATCTTTACTGGCACGACGGAATACAACGTCCGTCATTCGCGTGGCGCCATGCTCTTGTCCTTGAGCCCAATCGTCGCTGGGACATCTTTCCAGACCAGGCCTGGGTCGCTATACGAGGCGACGAGGGCGGTAAGTTCGGGATGTGCGTCACAGAAGGCGTAAATGTCGCTCATGGGAATGACAGGGCCGCTATTGGCGAATGCCTCATAGATGCGGCGACACAAGACGAGATCTTCCGGGTAATCGACCGTGAGCCGCAGGTCCATCCGATCGAGCGGCGGCGGCGGTATGACGACAGCGACCGAGAATTCATCCTGGTGCGTGCGCAAATAGGCATTCGCATATTCGCTGCGCTGTTCATCTTGCGCATCGCGCCAAGCTCGCTCGAGCGCTTCCAGCCGATAAATCTCAAAACCCACGCCTTCCGTGACATGGTCGAGCGCCGTTACGTCGCGCTCCTCAGCGACGTGGCGCCGCCAGGCTTCTTCGACCATTTCCCACATGGTGAATGGACATTCGGTCGTGATGCGAAAGATGTCGGTGGCCTGTCCGGCGCGGCCACACTGAATGAGGCGCATTAAGACGTCTTTTTGGTCACCGACGATATAACCGGCGCCGTGGCGTTTCGCGACATCGATGAACGGTATATTTTCGACGCCCTCGGAAATGCCGAGGACGGCCCGATCGATGTCCGGGCAAGCATCCACATTGACGAGGATGTGGTCGAGTATGCTGGTTTCGCCCGCGAGGTTCTGAAGCGGTTTTCCATATAGGCGCGAACCCTGGACTCGGCACGCCAATGCGGCGACAAGCGTTCGCATCATCGCAAATCGTCGTCGAAGATCGGCGTGCCCACGTCAACCGCGCGCTTAAGCGTGCGACCGACGGCATGGCGCAGATCGAATAGCCCGTCTTGTACGGCAGGCCGTAACAGCGTTACGTCGGCGGCAGCTATCGAGGTGCCGGCGGAAAGATGGCGCGTCGCGACGACGCGCTTCAAAGCCTTATTGCGGTAGATTCGTTCTTCTTCCAATTGCGCTCCGGCAGCGCTTCCCATGGCACCGGCGAGACGGCGTATTGCCGAAACATAGTTCGCAAAATCCGAAGGCGGCAGGGCGGAGACGTAGTCCTCGAGTTCAAGCGCCCGATCCAAGGTAATATGCTTCTCGAAGACCCGAACGCCCAGCGCCAACGCCATCGCCGACAGGCTAATCGTATCGGGGCCGGCACCGTCGGCGTGATCCATAAAACCGATATCAATCCCGTAAATGTCGCGCAGACGCGGAATGCGAGCAAGTGCGTTTTTGTCCGTCGGGGTCGGCTCGGCCTGATAGCCATGCATGATCGTTGCCAGCTGAGATCCGGCGAGACCTCTTTCGGCGATCAGCGACTTAACCTCATCCTCCGCGATGCCGCCGACCGACAGGAGAGCCGGAACATTGGCCGACAGCGCCCAATCCAGCAACGGGGATTCGAAAAAGCAGGTGGAATGGATCTTCACACCGTCAACATCGAGTTTGTCGGCAATATCCAGTGATCGCGGGCCGGAGATGTCGGTATAAAAAGAAATGCCAAATTCGCGCGCCGTGTCTCGAACGTCGCCCCATTCTTGAGCGCTCATCTCGAGCTGTCTGAACAATTCGTAATACTGATAATGCGACACAGCGACGTCGTCGGCATAGATAATTTGGAATTTGACAGCATCCGCTCCGGCCTTGGCGGCCGCACGCACCAACAGGCGCGCGATCATGGGATCGCCTTCGTAACCTTGCGCCGCCTCGGCGATGATGAACTGGTCAGCCATTGTTCGCGATCTGAATCTGGAGATCGAGTACGCGTGCAGCATGGTGGATTGGAGTCACGGGCGCCCCGCCCGATGCGATGCCGTCGAGCACGCGTTGCATTTGGGCCAGATACATTTCGTTGACGTCCCCAAGAGGGGTTGCGAATTCCCGCGGCGTCTTCTGGTCGAAGCGATAGTGCATAACTCGACCATCATGGATGTCCCATTCGATCGTCCCTTCATGGCCGCTTATATGGTAGCGCCGCCGGGGTATGCGTTGGATATAGTCCATATGAATTGTAGCCAGAGCGCCGGATTCGAGGCGCAGGCATGCGCAAACGACGTTGTCGGTGTCGGTTTCGAGTGCATCCGATCGAGCCGTCAGTCCTTTCGCCTGCGCCACAGGTCCGAGAAGCCACAGCGTATAATCAAATTCGTGTCCATCGAAGACGATGCCGCCTCCGAGATCGCGCCGGGCCGAATATCCCTGACGATAGTCTTCCCACGGATGCCAATCAGGCAGCCATTGCCCCGCCAGTACTTGTGCGCCGGTCACATGGCCGATGGCATTCTCGTCCAGAAGCTGTTTCATTTTGCGGAAAGCCGCATGGAATTTCCAATTGCTGCCAACATGGGCATAGAGGGATCTCGTATCGATCAGTTGTATAAGATCGTCGATCCCTCCTAGGGCCACGCCTAAAGGCTTCTCGATGAATAAGTGACAACCGGCCTGCGCGCATACGGTGGCCTGATGCACATGATAAGCGCTTGGGCTACAGATCAGGGCGAGGTGCGGCATTTTGGCCAGTCCGTCGGTTAAGTCGGAAAAAGCGGGAGCTGCTAACTCGGATGAAAAGCGTTGACGCCGTGTCGCGTCCGGATCTGCGCCCAACAATTCCGTGATGCCCAAAGTTTTGAGATTGCGGGCATGGCGCATTCCGATCGAACCCAGGCCGACAACGAGCGCCTTCATGTCAGGCGGCTTCTCGCATGGCAATCGTCGAACAGACGGCCTCGACTACGCGCTCGACTTCGCTTTCGCCGATACCCGCGTGCAAGGGTAGCGTCAGGCAGGTCTGGAAATAATCCTCCGTCGCCGGGAAGCTTACCGGTTTATAGCCGTACCGCTTAACCTGGAACGGTTGGCGGTGCAGTGGAATATAATGAACCTGCGCACCGACGCCGAATGTGGCTAAGCGTTTCATGAAACGCCCGCGCGTGGTTCCGAGCGAGGCGAAATCGATCGTCACCGGATAAATATGATGAGCGGACCGCGCCCGATCCGAAGGTTTCGATTGTGGGCGGCCGATTTCCTCAAGACTGGCGAAAGCGGCATCGTAGGCCGCGGCAATGGCGCGCCGGCGCGCGATGAAGTTGTCCAATTTCACCATCTGGGCACGGCCGAGCGCGGCGTGGATGTCCGACAGGCGGTAATTATAGCCGAGCGCTTGTTGTTCGTAATACCACGGGTTCAACTCCGAACCTTCGTAGGCGGCGGCATGATCTTCAAAATGATCGGGGCGACGCTCGATCCCATGATTGGCATAGAGTTTGAGTCGCCGGTAAAGCGTTTCGTCGTTGGTCGTGATGGCGCCGCCCTCGCCGGTCGTTATTGGCTTCACGGGATGGAACGAGAAGACCGTCATATCGGCATGAGCGCCGGACCCGACAAATTTACCGTCGGTGTAGGTGCTGCCCAAGGCATGGCTTGCGTCTTCGATGACGAGCGCGCGTCCGCGCGCTAACGCGGCGATCTCGGCCGAATCGCATGCAAGGCCGGCATAATGGACCGGGATCACGGCAGCGATATCCGGTCCGTTGTCCAGCGCCGTTTTCAATGCCGCAGGCGTAAGGCTAAGGCTGTAACCATCGATATCGAGTGCCGTCGCCTCGCCGCCGCTATAGATCAGCGCGTTGGCGCTTGCGATGAAAGTGAGGCTAGACGTGACGCCGCGTTTTCCTGGTTTGATTCCTGCGGCGAGGCAGGCCACGTGCAATGCCGCCGTGCCGCTGGACACGGCGACAGCAAAACGTGCGCCGACGCGTTCGGCAAGGGCCGCTTCAAAAGCCTCGACCGCCGGTCCTTGCGTCAGATAATCGCTACGCAGTACATCAACGACGGCGGCAATGTCGTCGTCATCGACATATTGACGGCCGTAATTGAGGAAACGCGCACTCATCCGATAACGGTTTTCAATTCTTCGAAGCCGAACCAACGATCATTGTTGTCGCTGCGATACTCAAAGTCTTCCGCGACCGGCTTGCCTTCCATATCTTCGTACTTGGCATCCTGGGGATAGTCCCAGAAGTGGAAAGACGGCTGGATCACGTAGAAATCTTTGTATTCCATGGTATTGAGCGCTTCGTCGCGCGGCACCATGACTTCGTGCAATTTTTCGCCCGGGCGAATGCCGACGATCTCGTGTGTGCATTCCGGCGCCACGGCCTTTGCCAGATCGGTGATCTTCATCGATGGTATTTTGGGGATGAAGACTTCGCCGCCCTTCATCACGCCCAACATACGGTCAACGAATGCGGCGCCGTCGTCGAGCGTGATCCAGAAACGGGTCATACGAACGTCGGTGATCGGCAGTTTGCCGGTCTTGCGGCGTTCCTTGAAGAACGGAATGACACTGCCCCGCGAGCCGATGACATTTCCATATCGTACGATCGAGAAGCGCGTCCCACCTTGCCCGGACAGATGATTGGCCGCGATCAGCAATTTGTCGGAGCAAAGCTTGGTCGCGCCATAGAGATTGATCGGATTGGCGGCCTTGTCGGTCGACAGCGCGATGACGCGTTCGACCTTTTCATTGATGGCAGCATTTACGATGTTCTCGGCGCCCAGAATGTTGGTCTTGATGCATTCGATCGGATTGTATTCCGCGGCCGGAACCTGTTTCAGCGCGGCGGCATGCACGATCGTGTCGATGCCCTTGAGCGCGCGTTGAAGGCGTTCGGCGTCGCGTACGTCTCCGATGAAATACCGCAAGGTCGGATGATTGATCTTCTCGGCCATTTCGAACTGTTTAAGTTCGTCGCGCGAATAGATCACCACACGGGCCGGCTTATAAAGTTCGTAAAGTCGGCGCACGAACCGTTGACCGAAAGAACCGGTGCCGCCCGTGATCAGGATAGAGCGGCCGTTCAGGCTGTAATTAGAGCTCATTCAAACTCCGTTTGAATTCATTATCGGATCGGGACGGCATTTCGAACCTTCGATGTGTCGTCGAACAATGTTGCGATGCTTTCTGCGACGCTTGGCAGCGGATGACCTAAGATTGCCGCTGCGCGCGACGTGTCGAGCGACATGTCGCGCGGGCGAGGGGCAGCGAAGCCAAAGCTGGCGACGGAGGCGCGTCGTATTGATGCTCCGGAAAACCCGGCGGCCGTGGCTAGTGCCATGGCGAAATCGTATTTGGAAAGACGTTCCCCGCCGGCAAGATTGAGCAGCCCGGCGCAGTCGAGCCGGACACAGTCGATTAGCAATCGAATGAGGTGGTCGAGCGCAATCGGCGTGAAGTAGGCGTCGGTGAACATGTTGAGCGCCGCGCCTTCGCCGAGCCGCTCCAGGATCCAATCGGAAAGCGATTTGCGCCAGGGCCGGCCCGGTCCGAAGAAATTGGTGCGGATCGATAACGCGGTGCCGCTGCTCGCCAAGGCGATGGTCTCGCCTTCGAGCTTGGTGTGGGCATAGGCGTTAATGGGATATGTGGGCACGCCCTCATCCACCATCGCCTGCGTGCCGTCCCATAAATGATCGGTGGAGATGTAGACCAATTTGGCTCCGACGCGCGCGCCTTCGTCCGCGACGTAGCGGGTCGCATCGACATGCAGCTTGCGGGCCCCATCGGGATCGCGTTCGCACTCATCGACATTGGTCAATCCCGCAGCATGAACGATGACATCGGGGCGACTGTCCGCGATGACGCGAGTCACGGCAGCGCCATGGGTAATGTCGAGCGCGATTTCGCGGACTCCGCTGATCCCTACCGGGTGGGTCGAGCGGATTGCGGTCACGGCGTGCCCCCCCGCGCGCAAAGCCGTCACAAGCGGATGGCCGAGGAGGCCGCTCGCGCCGGTGATCAGCCAATGCTGGGAATTATCGTTCATGATCCCTTGAATTCAGACATGCTACCGCAGTCCGGGTGAAGCGAATCCACCGCGGTAACCAGAAAAAAGAACGCGTGCCGCTTAGGCGGACGCGGAAACGGTTTCGATCGGCAATTCGGCTGCGAACGTCTGCCCCAGTAAGGTCAGCAGGACGCGCACGCGGTCGTCGTCTGTGATCGATTGGAATATGCCGTACCGGTCGGCGAAAGCGCCTGCGAGCACTCGCACTTTCTCGCCGACCTTCAAGCCATGAATCTTGTTCAACACAACCTTGCCGTTCGCGTCCTCGCGTGAACGGATGTCGTTTATGACTTGATCGGGTACAGGCAGCGGACGGTCGCTGTTCCCGATCATATGGCTGATCCCGATTGTCGAGCGCACGGCGCGCCACCGATCACGCTCGGGATCGAACGCTACGAACAGATAACGTGGAAACAACGGCGCGCTGACCATATCCTGACGGCGCGCGTGGCGCCGCGGTTTCAGATATTGCGGTAGGTACACCGTGAAGCCCTGATTGCGCAGCTGTTGGGCCGCCTTGATTTCGCTTTGCGCATGGGTTTGGGCGACGAACCAGTTTTTCATTGGACGGGCTCGTCGATGGCCAGCATGGTCCGCTCGGAAATGTTCAGGAAGTGCGGGGCGATGACCCGCTCGCTGCCATAGGCTTCGACTAACATGTCATAGGTGCGTTGCGGATCCGATAAGTCGGCGAGGAATATGACGTCGATAGCGTTCAGATCGGCATCGAGGGAAAAAGCTGGCAGAATTTTCACGATCTCGCAGGTCGAATCGCGGATGCACAGTTGGATGATATGCGTGAGATCGGGCCCCCCGACGATCGCGATTCGTCTCCGATCCGCGCGCTCGCATTTTTCCAAGAGCTGGGCGTAGGCATTCTGCGCAATCCGGAACAGCTTGAAGGATTGTGTGAGGAATTCAGCCGTCAGGCGGCTCTTTTCCGCAAATCCCTGCGGTGTCAGATAATAAACGTAACGATTGGCGGGGGCGGTTGTGATCTTGATCAACCCCTTGGTCACGCAACGCTTTAGATACGTATTCGCAAGCCCAAGTGCGATTCCCAGATCATGGGCGAGACGGCGCTGGGTCAACTTATGATTGCGATCGATTGCAGTTAACAACCCAAGCGTGATTTCGAGCTCCGCATTGGGAGATTCAGAGGTCGATTCGGAGACGGCCATTAACAAATCCCTAGCTCGCCGAGGCCAGCGTTCACGGCGCGAACATTAACGTGTTTATGATGCGAACGTCAATATGAATGAGGCGGCCGAAGTCCCCCCCCCCCCCCCAGATCAGCATGAAGGGAGAACGATTTTGCAGCGCACTGATCGTCCCGGCAGCTTGGACCCGAGCGACGACCGCCACAAATCACTAACCTGGTTTATTGACGCTCCAAGCTTTTTTGGTCATCACTATGCGCCGCGCGCTGGCCAGTGACGTAAGCAGATAATTCGATTAACCCTAGGAGCCGGCCTACCACGGACTCAATCCCGCCTGCGCTTATTCGTTATCGGCCTTAGATTCCCGGAACCTGGGCTTATCGGGACGAAGCCGTAGGCAAGTTCGTGATGAATCTTTAAGCCAAGGATCGTCGCGCGTGAGGAACGTCGCCAGTCGGGGCGGCGAATCTATGGTCTGCCCGATTTAATAGAACTGCGAATGACATGACGAAACGCATTAGCATTATCATCCCGGTCTACAATGAGGCAGACACGATTGTAGAAATCCTCTGTCGCGTAGCTACGCAGAAGGTGAATCAATGCGAATTTGAAGTCATCGTCGTTGACGACGGTTCACGCGATGCCACGGTCGATCTCGTTACCAGCCGGCCGGATCTCTACACTAAGTTTATTCGGCGTTCTGTGAATGGCGGAAAGGGTGCGGCTGTTAAGGACGGCCTTAACGCCGCAACGGGCGATTATATTTTATTTCAAGACGCTGATCTTGAATACGACCCCGCTGATTATGCCAAGCTGTTGGAGCCGGTTGTGCGCTTCGATGCGGATATCGTGCTTGGCAGCCGGTTGGTCGCGTCCCCGATAACGCGCGTTTCGTATTTCTGGCACCGGGTGGGAAATCGCTTCATTACACTCTTCTTCAACGTGCTGAACAATTCTACATTCACCGACATCTATACGTGTTACCTGCTTTATCGCCGCTCATTGGTCGATCCAGAAAAGCTGATGACAATGGGATGGCAGCAGCAGGCCGAAATCCTTTCGTTGGCCGTTCGACAAGCGCAGGCCATGTACGAAGTTCCGATAAATTATTATGGGCGGACCTACGCGGAAGGTAAAAAGATTAGAGCGACACACGTGTTCGGGATATTGCAGACGATCGTCGCAAAGCGATTCTGGCCCGGCTTAAAATAACGATCGGTCGAACGGTAGCGATGCCCAACGAGATTTCCCACCGGACGACGTGCCGGCTTTGCGGCGCGGGGTCTTTCACCCGAGTGCTCGCCTTGCCAGCGACACCGCCGGCGAATGCTTTTGTTCCGCGCGATCATCTGAATCGGGAGCAGGCGAACTTTCCATTGGACGTCTATTTCTGCGAATCGTGCGGCCATCTACAGCTTCTCGATGTCGTCGATCCCGAAATCCTGTTTCGTGACTATGTATATGTGTCCGGAACCTCACCATCCTTCGTAAAGCATTTCCAAGGCTATGCCGAAGATTGCATCGCGCGCTTCACGCCGCCCTTGGGATCTCTGGCGATCGATATCGGCTCCAACGACGGAACTCTGCTGCAGTTCTTCAAGGCGGCGGGGATGTCGGTCCTGGGGATCGACCCGGCAACGAAGATTGCCGCCGACGCGACGGCGCGTGGCCTGGAAACATGGCCGGAATTCCTGAACGCAGAACTCACGTCGCGGATCGTGCGTGAAAAAGGGCGCGCGGCAATCGTCACCGCCAACAACGTCTTCGCGCATGTCGACGATCTTGCCGGCTTGACCAATTGTATCCAGGCCCTTCTCGACGAAGACGGCGTTTTCGTCTTCGAGGTGTCATATGCCGCAGACGTTCACGCCAACGTCCTGTTCGATACGATCTATCACGAACATCTCGACTATCACACGGTTGGGCCGTTGGTGCCGTTTTTCGAACGGCACGGGTTGGAGCTGTTTTCCGCGCGCCGTATCGCGACCCATGGGGGATCGCTGCGAGGTTACGTTCAGCGCGCCGGCGGTCCGCACAAAACAGACGGTTCCGTCGCGGCGCTGATTGCCGATGAACGGGGGCGCTCGCTCGATACCGCGGCGGGGTGGAGCGAATTCGCCGACCGTATCGATCGTCTGGGGCGCGAATTATCGCTGTTGCTCGGTGATTTAAAGAAACAGGGCAAACGGATCGCCGGGTTCGGCGCGCCGGCCAAAGCAACGACGCTGATGTATAAATTCGATTTGGACAAAACGATGATCGACTACATCGTCGATGACAGCCCGTTGAAACAAGGTTTGTTTACGCCGGGTAAACATGTACCGGTCGTGGCGAGTTCGCATATCGCTGAGGCGTGGCCGGACTATATGGTTATCCTGGCCTGGAATTTTGCCGATGCAATCATTGCCAATCATCGGGAATATCTAAATAGGGGCGGGCATTTTATCGTGCCGCTGCCGGAATTGAGGATCGTTTGATAATGCAGGACATGCTTCAAAGCGACATCGACGAAGTCGTCGCTCGTCTCGGCGCCAACGCACAGACGTACGCCGGCAAGACGGTGATGATCACGGGCGGGCGGGGATTTCTCGGGCGCTACTTCGTCGAGGTTTTTTCCGGCCTGAACAAGACGGTATTGGCATCAAATCCGGTTACCGTTATTGCACTGGACAACCTGATCACGTCCAAGCACGCGCCGCCGATGAAACACGATCATATGAGTTTCGTCGCCCATGACGTGATCCAGCCTTACGATCATGCCGGTCCGGTCGACTTCGTCATCCACGCTGCCGGCATCGCCAGCCCGTTCTATTATCGCGCCTATCCGCTTGAGACGCTCGATGTCGCCATCAACGGCACGCGTAATATGCTGGCGCTGGCCGAGGCCAAAGGGGCACGGTTCACGTTCTTCTCGTCATCGGAGATTTACGGCGATCCGGATGCCAAGCACGTTCCGATGCAGGAAAGTTATCGCGGTAACGTCGCGACCCAGGGGCCGCGCGCCTGTTATGATGAAAGCAAGCGCGTCGGCGAAACGCTCTGTTATATTTACCACACCAAGTACGGTACGCCGACGACGATCATTCGGCCATTCAACGTGTACGGGCCGGGCATGGGCGAGGCGGATTATCGCGTGCTGCCGAACTTTGCGAGTCGCATCAAGGGCGGCCAGCCGCTCAATGTCTACGGCTCCGGCGTGCAGACGCGGACGTTCTGCTACATCACCGATGCCTTGGTCGGTTTCCTCCTTGCGGTAATCAAGGGCGTGCCCGGAGAGTCCTACAACATTGGCAATCCGCGTCCGGAAATCTCCATGATCCAACTCGTTGAAGCTTTGAGTAAGGCGATCGACCGCGAGGTGCCATACAACCTGATTGAATATCCGGATTCCTATCCGGCGGATGAGCCCATGCGTCGGAGCCCCGATATCCGCAAAGCGCGCCTCCAACTCGAATTCGAACCCACGGTCGACCTCAACGATGGTTTGAAACGCTTCATGGATTGGGCGCTCGCGACATATAAGGGCACAATCTGAAATTGAGGACGGAATTGCGCGTGACCTTATGACGCCTGAAAAGCCCGAAGACTTCTATCGTGTCTACGCGGCGTTCAAGCAGTACGGGACGCCTACGATCAAGGCGAAGCACGCCCGTTGGTACGATCGAGAATTCTGGATTCCCGCCGCCTGCACTACGGACACGTCGGTCCTCGAGATTGGCTCCGGTCCGGGCGAATTCCTGCTTTATTTGCGCCACAAGGGCGTAAAACGGTTCAAGGGCGTCGAAATGGATCGTGATGCGGTCGCAGCGATGGCGCCCGGCCTCGAAGCGAATGTCTGGGTCGGCAACATTTGGACTTATCTGGACGAAGCGCCGAATGGCGAACAGTGGGACCGTATTGTGATGCTCGACGTTCTCGAACATTTTTCTGCGCCGGATGGCGCTCAATTGCTCGAGCGGTTGCGCGGCCTGCTGTCGTCCGATGGCCAGGTTGTCGTGCGGGTTCCCAATATGGGTTCGCCGTGGGGGCCCAACTATCAGTATGGCGACGTCACCCATAAGGCTGCTTATTCGGCAAGCGGTCTACGGCAGCTCGGTCTTGCCGCCGGTTACGATGTCGCGGCCTTCCTGTCCCAGCGTCGCGGTCCGCCGTTCCGGCGGTTCTGCGAGGATATCCTGTATAGCGTGTTGAATCGCATCCTGACGACGCCACCGATCGTCTGGTCGGCGAATATCATCGTCATCTTCCGGCCGCGACCGGTGGCCGCACCTTAACCTTCATTTGCGCTTTCGGCGGTAAGTCTTTGACCGAGTCCGCACCTCGGCTATACAGGCGGCATGAACTTGATGGTTCTCTCCGTCTTTTTCGCGGTCCCAGCTCTTCTGGCCGGTTTCGCGATTGCGGCGCTCATTCCGCGCTTGCGAAAATCGCGGGTGCTGGATCTGCCCAACGATCGCTCGTCGCACGTCATCCCGACGCCGCGCGGTGCCGGGCTCGCGCTGATCCCAATCGTCGCCGCCTTATGGATTGCGCTCGGCTGGACCGACGGCTCGACCCAAGTCCTCATCTGGCCGGCCATCGCGGCGCTGTTTCTGTGCGCGTTGTCCTGGTTCGACGATCTTAAGGGTTTGCCGCCGCTGGGCCGCTTCTGTGCGCATATTGTCGTGGTGGCGGCTCTGTTGTACGTCCAGCCGGCAGACGTTTCTTACACCCAGGGCTTGTTGCCGGTCTGGGCGGATCATCTGATCGCCGGTTTCGTGTGGGTCTGGTTTATCAACCTGTTCAATTTCATGGACGGGATCGACGGCATCAGCGGCGTCGAAACCTTGGGCATTGGGCTCGGCGTTGTTGCGCTCGTAGCCGGTTCTACGCCGGGCGAAGTGTTGGCCGTGCCGGCTCTGATCGTGGCCGGCGCCGCGTTCGGCTTTCTGATGCTCAACTGGCACCCCGCCAAGATATTCCTCGGCGATTCCGGCAGCGTGCCGCTCGGCCTGCTGCTCGGCTGGCTTTTGTTGCAGCTGGCGGCCGCCGGCTATTGGGCGGCGGCGCTTATCCTGCCGCTATATTATCTGACCGATGCGACCGTCACGATCCTGCGGCGGATCGCGCGCCGCGAAAAAATCTGGCAGGCGCATCGTCAGCATTTCTATCAACGCGCCGTTACAGGCGGTTTGTCGCATGCGCGCGTCTCATCGATGATTGCCGTGACCAACGCTGTTTTGATCGGCTTGGCCGTCCTGTCGGTCTCGTTGCCCTTCGCTTCGCTCATCGGCGCCGTGCTCGTCACCGCGCTGCTGTTGGCCGCGCTGCAGCACCGGGCGCCCGCGCCGTGAAGATCCTGTTTCTCAGCGAGAATTTCCCGCCGGAAACCAATGCGGCCGCGACGCGGGTGTTCGAGCGCGCGGTCTATTGGGCACGCTGGGGTCATCAAGTCACGGTCATTACACAGGCCCCCAATTTTCCCCACGGCAAGCTGTTCGAGGGCTATCGCAACGACTGGCATCAGGTCGAAGAGATCAGCGGGATCCGCGTCGTACGGGTCAAAACCTATATCTCGGCCAATCGCGGTGTCGCCCGCCGCACGTTGGATTTCGTGAGCTACGGCGTGACGGCGAGTATGGCGGGCCTGGGCGTTGCGCGCCCCGATGTTGTCTGTGCCACCTCGCCGCAATTCTTCGCCGCCGTTGCCGGCTGGTTCATCGGGGCGTTGCGTCGCGTGCCCTTTGTCTTCGAGCTTGGCGATCTGTGGCCGCTGTCGATCTCCGCCGTCGGTGCGATGAAAAAGGGCGTGGCCCTGTCCGCCGTCGAGCAGGTCGAACTGTTCCTCTATCGCCGCTCGGCGCGCGTTGCCGCGCTGACCCACGCGTTCAAGCGCAACCTGATCGGGCGCGGCATCGACGCGGGCAAAATCGACATTGTCATCAATGGCGTCGACCTGCCGCGTTACGCGCCGCGGCCGCGCGCCGCGAACCTGGAGCGCGATTGGAATCTCGCCGGCAAGTTCGTCGTCGGGTATGTCGGTACGCACGGTATGGCGCATGGCCTGATTAATGTGCTCGATGCCGCCGAACGCCTACGCGGCGACGACCGTATACGCTTCCTGTTCGTCGGCGCGGGCGCCGAACGCGATATGCTGATCGCAACGGCGGAGGGGCGCGGGCTGACCAACGTCGTCTTTGCCAATCCGCAACCGAAGGATGCCATGCCCGCGGTCTGGAGTGTGGTCGATGCAGCGCTAGTGCATCTGAAGGATTCGCCGGCTTTCGCCGAAGTTATCCCGTCCAAGATTTTCGAAGCCATGGCGATGGGCTTGCCGATCCTGTTCGCCGCACCCGCAGGTGAGGCGACCGAACTGGTCGAGCGGCACCGGGCCGGTTTGACCGTCGCGGCGGGAGATCCGCAAGCGCTCGCCGATGCCGTGCGACGTCTTGTCGACAATAAAGAGGAACGTGAGGGCTTTGCCCGGGCGTCGCTGATCGCGGCGCCAAAACACTCGCGCGAAACCCAGGCGCGCGAGATGCTCGATGTGTTCGACAAGGCAATCGGCCAACTAACTGGTCAGGCCAAGTCGTGAGCCGGATCCTCATCACCGGGGCAACGGGATTTGTCGGCGCCGCCGTGATCGGCGCCTTGCGCGCGGGCGGTCATACCTTGTCCGGCACCACGCGCGCCGCGGACCGGCCGCAAGGTCCGGACGGCGTGCCGCTCTATCGCGTGCCCGATGTTGCGGAGCCCATCGATTGGAGCCGGTTCGTTGCGGGCGCCGATGTCGTCATTCATCTCGCCGCGCGTGCACATGTGATGGGCGAGGACGGGACGAGGGCAATCGAGCTGTACCGTGCGACCAATCGCGACGGCTCGCGCCGCCTTGCCGAGGCCGCGGCGGCGGCGGGCGTGAAGCGGTTCGTCTTCATGAGCTCCATCAAGGCGGTCGGCGAGGAAACCTTCGATCGACCGCTGTCGGAACAGAGTCCACCCGCCCCCGAAGATGCTTATGGCATTTCGAAATGGGAAGCCGAACAGGCGCTGGCCGATGTTGCGGCGCGGACCGGTCTCGAACTTGTCGTTCTGCGTCCGCCATTGGTCTATGGGCCGAACGTGCGCGGCAATCTGTTGGCGCTGCTCAAGGCCTGCGCGCGCGGCTGGCCTTTGCCGCTCGGCGGCATCGACAATCGGCGCAGTCTGGTCTCGACGACCAATCTCGCCTCGGCTGTTTGCGTGAGCGCATCCGATGCGCGTGCGGCCGGGCGGACGTTTTTCGTGTCCGATGGCGAGGATATCTCGACCCCTGATCTGGTGCGTCGCCTCGCCCATGCGATGGGACGGACGCCAAGACTCTTCGCGATGCCGTCGCCGCTCCTGTCCCTGGTCAAGCGACTGCCGGGCATCGGCCCCAAGGTCCGGCGCCTGACCGGGTCCCTGCAGGTCGATTCGCGGGCGATTCGCGCGGCTCTCGATTGGACGCCCCCGCTCAGTCTGGATGCCGGCTTGGCCCAAACCGCAGCCTGGTACGAGACCGCCTATCCGGGCGCCTGAGGCGGCCTTCATTGGCTGGAAGGCCCGGCGATATGTGGTATCTTCTGGGCCCACCATTGTTCAGGTTGGTTTCAGGCGTGTTTCGAAAATTTTCGAGCCGGGCAAATATCGTTTTTGCCCACGATGTCGTGATGGCGATGGCGTCTTACGTCATAGCCCTCTATCTGCGCCTGGGCTCCCTCGATTCGCTTCCGGACGACGGTTTCTATCTGTCGATGGCGACATTTACGGTCGTCGCGGCGGTTATTTTCCGCTTTTCGAACATGTATCGCGGCGTGTGGCGTTATGCCTCGCTGAACGATCTGTTCACGATCACCAAGGCGGTGACGTTGACCATCCTGGTTTTCCTGGTGCTGATGTTCACCATCACGCGTTTGGAAACCCTGCCGCGCTCATTGCCGCTGATCAACTGGTTCGTTCTGATCGCGCTGCTCGGTGGACCCCGCTTCATCTTTCGCATGTTCAAGGATCGTCGCATCGAACTCAAATTCGAACGCGAGGATCGTCAGCGCGTCCCGGTTCTTCTTGTCGGCGCGGGTGACGCGGCCGAACTGTTCTTGCGCGATGTGGCGCGCGGCGAATCCAATTACGCCGTGCTTGGCATGATCTCGACGACCGTGTCGCGCGTCGGACGCAATATCCACGGGATCGATATTCTTGGCCTGATCGAAGATATCCCCGCTGTCGTCGAACGGCTGAAGAACGAGGGCCGTGCGCCGCAGAAGCTCGTCATCACGTCGGAACGGATCGCGGCGGGCGAGGTTCCGCGTCTGCTCGACATGGCGGAAAAACTGGGTATGACCCTGGCCCGCCTGCCGTCGCTCAGCGATTTCAAATCGGGCTCGGGCGAAGTCGCCGCGATCAAGCCGGTCGAGGTCGAGGACCTTCTCGGCCGTCCGCAGACGCCGCTCGATCGCGATACCATGAAGCGCCTTGTCGCAGGCCGCCGCGTCCTGGTGACGGGCGCCGGCGGCAGCATCGGCAGCGAATTGGTGCGCCAGATCGCCGGTTTGGACCCGGCACGACTCACCTTGCTCGACAATTCCGAATACAATCTGTTCCGCATCGATCGCGAAGTGGCGAAGATCGCACCGGCCTTGCCGCGCGACGCGGTTCTCGCCGATGTTCGCGATGCGAAACGGATCGAGAGCGCGTTCCACGATGTCCGCCCGGATCTCGTCTTCCACGCTGCGGCGCTCAAACACGTGCCAATGGTCGAGGCCAATATCTTCGAAGGCTTGGCGACCAATGTCGCCGGCACGATGAACGTCGCCGATGCGGCGCGCGCCGCCGGCGTGCGCGTCGTGGTGCAGATCTCGACGGATAAGGCGGTCAATCCGACGAACATCATGGGTGCCTCGAAACGCATGGCGGAGATGTATTGCCAAGCGCTCGATCTGACCGGGGCCAGCGATACGCGGTTCGTGACCGTGCGTTTCGGCAATGTCTTGGGTTCGACCGGATCGGTGGTTGAACTGTTCCGCCAGCAATTGCAGGAAGGCGGGCCGCTCACGGTCACCGACCCGGCGATGACGCGTTATTTCATGACCGTGCGCGAAGCGGTCGAGCTGGTTCTGATGGCCTCGGCCATCGGCGCGGAAAAACCGTCGGGTGGCGGCATCTACGTGCTCGATATGGGCGAGCCGGTGCGCATCATGGATTTGGCGCGCCAGATGATCCGCCTGGCGGGGTTCGAGCCGGGACGCGATATCGCGATCGAGATCGTCGGCGCGCGGCCCGGCGAGAAACTGTTCGAAGAGGTCCTGCACGGCAGCGAAGACTTGGTCGCGACCGAACAGGTGGGATTGTTGTTCGCACGGCCCCGCGCGGTCGAGTTGGACAGCATCCGGGCGGAATTCGAACGCCTGGCTCTGGCCTGTTCGAGCCGCAACGAGGGCTTGGCCCGCTCCGTGATTACGGCCCTCGTCCCCGAATACGCCCCTCCCGCCACAATATCGTCACGCCTGGTCGCGGAATAAAGCGCCGTCTGGGGCGTCTTATATCCACAATGAATTCCCGTTCAGCCTGGCAAGACCGTCGCGCCGGCATGGAAGCTGGCCGTGGCCGCTCAAGCACGCTCGGCCTCCGGCCGCGTTCTGTCCTGCATCATGCGATCCGTCTCGGCGGTGCCCTGACCCGGCTATCCGGGCTGTGGGGCACCGTGGCGGCCCATGCGCAGAAGCTCGATATCTCGCATCTGGAGCTGCGCTGCCCCGGTCTGCCGCAGGCGCTCGACGGCTTCACCATCTTGCATCTGTCCGATCTGCATCTGGAAGCCATGCCCGAATTCATGGACTGCGTTGTCGCGCATCTGGGCAAGCTGGAGGCCGATATCGCCGTCATCACCGGCGATTTCCAGATCGACGAGGACAAGACCGATCCCGCGCGCGCCCTGGACCTGGTGCGTCCCGTCACTGCGGCCATGAAGGTGCGCCACGGCATCTTTGGCGTGCTCGGCAATCACGATAGCTGGAAGATCGTGGCACCCCTGGAACAGCTCGGCATCCGTATGCTGATCAATGAGCACGCGACGGTCGAGATCGGCCCGGATGCGATCCAGATCGCCGGGATCGACGACACGCATGCCTTTTATACCGATGACGCCGTGCGGATCGTTCAGGACCGGCCGGCCGGATTCCGCGTCATGTTGGCCCACACGCCAGAAATCGCCGACCTGGCCGCCGCGGCGGGCTGCGACCTTTATCTCACCGGCCATACTCATGGCGGGCAGATTTGCCTGCCGAACGGCCGCGCGCTGTTTGCCGGGCTCGACCGCAATCACGAATTGGCTTCGGGCCATTGGCGAATCGGCGCGATGCAGGGCTATACGAATCGTGGCCTGGGCACCGCGAGTTGGCCTTTGCGGATCAATTGCCCTGCGGAAATCGCGGTTTTGCGCCTGCGGGCTGTTGCCCACTAGCGACGGCGGGGTCGGTTTGCTATAGAGCGCCATGCCCAATCCCAATCAGCCGATCCGGCGCGCCCTCATCTCCGTTTCCGACAAAACCGGCCTGCTCGACCTCGGCCGTTTCCTGGCGGAACGGAAGGTCGAAATCCTCTCCACCGGGGGCACCGCCAAGGCATTGCGCGATGCCGGCATCCCCGTGAAGGATGTGTCCGACCACACCGGTTTTCCGGAAATGATGGACGGCCGGGTGAAGACCTTGCATCCGAAGGTGCATGGCGGCTTGCTCGCCCGGCGTGACAACAAGGGCGATCTCGCCGCGATGGCCACGCACGGCATCGCGCCGATCGATCTGCTCATCGTCAATCTCTATCCGTTCGAAGCGACCGTCCTGTCGGGCGCGTCCGTCGAGGATTGCATCGAGAACATCGATATCGGCGGCCCGGCTTTGATCCGGGGTGCCTCGAAAAACCATGCCGATGTCACCGTCATCGTCGATGCCGCGGACTACGCGCGCCTGATGGACGAGATGGCCAACAATAATGGCGCCACGACGCTCGACTTCCGCCGCGCCCTCGCGGGCCGCGCCTATCGCCGCACGGCGGCCTACGATGCCGCCATCGGGGCCTGGTTTGCGCAGCAGACCGGCGATGTCTTTCCCGAGCGCCTGGTGCTGGCGGGCTCGTTGCAGCAGACGCTGCGTTACGGCGAAAATCCGCATCAGTCGGCGGCGCTTTATGTCGGCGCCGAACGGCGCCCGGGCGTCGCCAGCGCGATCCAGCTTCAGGGCAAGGAATTGTCGTTCAACAATCTGAACGACACCGACGCGGCCTATGAACTGGTCGCGGAATTCGACGAGATCGCCTGCGCCATCATCAAGCACGCCAACCCGTGCGGCGTCGCCATTGCCGCCACACAAGCCGAAGCCTACCGCAAGGCGCTCGCCTGCGATCCGGAAAGCGCGTTCGGCGGCATCGTCGCGCTCAATCGTCCGATCGACAAGGAAACCGCCGAAGAGATCGCCAAGCTGTTCGTCGAAGTCATCATCGCGCCGACGGTGAGCGCCGAGGCTCGTACGGTTTTCGCCGCGAAGAAGAATCTGCGCGTCCTCGAAGCCGGCGGTCTACCCGACCCGCGCGTCGAAGGCCCGACGGTGCGCACGCTCGCCGGCGGTTATCTGTTGCAGGGCCGCGACGCGGCGGTGACAGGCGACGAGTTGAAGGTGGTGACCAAACGCGCGCCGACGGCGCAGGAAATGGCCGATCTCAAATTCGCTTTCACGGTGGCCAAACACGTCAAATCCAACGCCATCGTCTATTGCAAGAACGGCACGACGGTCGGCGTGGGTGCCGGTCAGATGAGCCGGGTCAATTCGTCGCGCATCGCGACCTGGAAGGCCGAAGAGGCGTCCAGTTCAGCCGGTGAAAAAATCAGCCGTGCGAAAGGCTCGGTCGTGGCGTCGGATGCGTTCTTCCCGTTCGCCGATGGTTTGATCGCGGCGGCCAATGCGGGTGTCACGGCGGTGATCCAGCCGGGCGGTTCGATCCGCGACGACGAGGTGATCGCGGCGGCGGATGAGCGCGGCCTCGCCATGGTCTTCACCGGGATGCGCCACTTCAGGCATTAGCAAAGCGACGTCATTGCGCCGTCGCAATGCGAGGGTGGGCGTCGCAAACCAATGACGGCGTTTTAGAATTTCCTTTGGGTGATCAGCTCGGCGCTCATGCGCTTCTGGCGGATGAACTGTCCCATCAGATGCATCAGCGATTGATGCACGTCCTCAATGACGCCGTAATTGTCGCCGGCGACATGCAGGTTGATCGTCGCGAGCTTGCCGGTGCGTCCGCCGTTGAAGCCGGTCAGCGCGATGGACTCGCAGCCATTGTCGCGCGCCCATTGGATCACACGCACGACGTTTTCTGAATCGCCCGACGACGAGATGGTCATAACGACGTCGCCCTTCTGCCCGTTGAGGCGGAGCTGATGGGTGAAGACCTCGGCATATTCGATATCGTTGGCGATCGCGGTGATCACCTCGATATTGGCGGCCAGGGAATGGACGCGCGGCAACAGGTTGGTGTCGGTCGCGACGAGCTTGCCGTGATCGCACTCAAGATGATTGGAGATCGCCGCCGAGCCGCCGTTGCCGCACACGAACAGGGTCGCGCGCCGCTCGTAGGCCTTTTCCAGGATCGCGACGGCCGCAGCCAAGCGGCCGCGATCGACGCTGGCGGCCGCGCTGGCGAGTTTTTCGAAATAGGCGTCGGCGTAGGTCGCCGCGTCGGCGAATTTTTCATCGGGGAATGTCATGACGGGTCCTCTCGGAGCGTCTTCTATAGATAAGCCGGGCGGGTTTCAACGGCGAGGTGCGGGAACCGTGCTCAAAAGAGCGGCGCCGACTAGGAAAAACACCAAGATTGTGGCCATCCCGGCGCGTGCCGAATCGAACGCAGCGGTGGCCAGGCCGAATATCAGCGGCCCCAGGAAGGCGGTCGCCTTGCCGGATAAGGCGTAGAGCCCGAACATTTCGGTCTCCTTGCCCTGCGGAACCAGACGCGCCATCAGCGAACGGCTGGCGGCCTGGGCCGGGCCGAA
Source organism: Rhodospirillaceae bacterium (assembly GCA_947467145.1). Taxonomy (GTDB): domain Bacteria; phylum Pseudomonadota; class Alphaproteobacteria; order Rhodospirillales; family UBA2165; genus CANIGJ01. Next base: position 123,583 of record CANIGJ010000002.1, read on the forward strand.
GAAAATGCCGAGCGCCGCGCCCAGTATCAGGAAGGTCGTCTTGTCGTCCACAGTCAGGATGGCGCCGCCGACCGCGGCGAGGCAAACGAGCGAAATCAGGATCGTGGTTTTCGATCCGATCCGGTCGTCGATCCACCCGAAAGCGGCCGCCCCCAGTCCGGCGGTGACGTTAATGATGACGGCAAACTGCAACACCTCGGCCGTCGTCATGCCAAAGGTGCTTTGCGCGAAGACGCCGCCCATGGCGAACAGGGTGACCAGCCCGTCGCCGTATATCATGTGCGCGATCAGGAAACGGACGATGACGCGGTGCTCGCGCACGTCGCGCAAGGTGCGGCCCAGCAGCGCCAAGCCGTCCTTGACCGCGCGCCCGACCGGCAGGCCCGACGACGGCTGATCGGGCGTCCACAGGAAGAGCGGGATCGCGAAGACGGCGAACCAGATCGCAACCAGCAGGGAGGTCGCACGCACATGGGCGTTCGAATCCAGATCGAAGCCGGTCAGGATGACGACGAGGCAGCCGAGCCCGCCCACATAGCCCAATCCCCAGGCCCAGCCCGACAACCGCCCCAGACGCTCTTCGGATACGATGTCGGGCAACATGGCATTGTTGAAGACGACGCCCATCTCGAAGCCGATATTGGCGATGGCGACCAGGATCAGCGCCGGCAGGATATAGGCTGGGTCCGGCATGATGAAGGTGAGCAGCGCGGTGGCGATGACGCACACGGCGGTGCAGCCGGCGATCCAGGGCTTACGTCGCCCGCCGATATCGGCGATGGCGCCGAAAATGGGTGCCAGGATCGCGATGCTGAGCCCGGACAGTCCCATCGCGTAGCCCCAATAGGACGCGCCCAGATGTTCGTCGCCGACCACGCCCTTGGCGAAGTAGGTCGCGAACACGAAGGTGATGACGACGGTCGTGAAGGCCGAATTGGCCCAGTCGAACATCGCCCAGGCAAAAAGCCCGCGGTTGGATGCCGGTGTTTGCGGACCCGCCAAAAGCCCCGCAGGCGTGTCAGCCACCGTTGGCCAACGCGCTGAGGTTTCGGCTGGCGACGGCCAGCATCGCCAGATCGACCGGATCGGCCGCTTTCAATTCGCCCAACATCTGTTTCATCTGTTCCATGGCGGCGACGTTCTTCTTGCCCCAGGTTTCGAGCGGGTCGGCGCCCGCATTCATCATGCGCAAGGTCAGGTTCTTCTGGTGCGCATATAGTTCCTCGATCACGGCCGCTGCGGCAAGCTTTTGCCAATGGGTATCGGCGGGCAGCTTTTCCGCGTTGTAGCGCAGCCAGCCGAGCCCGAAGGTCTCGCCGATCTGGAAATACAGCCGCGCGATCTCGGTCAGCGACTTCTTGCTCTGGGCATCGGCGCGGATGATATCGGGCGCCGAGATCAACAAGATCGTATAGGCGATGCGTTTGGCGAGCGCGGCAGGAACGCCCTGATCGGTGTAGCGCTTGACGCGGAATTCGATATTGTCGGTGACTTCGGCGGGCACGAATTTCTCGATGCCGCCGGCCAGCTCGCGGACTTTCGGGCTGAATTCCGCGATGGCCTTGCCGATGTCAATCGGGGCCGGGACGTTACGCAACAGCCACAGGGTCGCGCGCTCGATCAATTGCTCGATGTCGGCGAACAGCTTCACCTGCACGTTGGCATGGACTTTGGCGTCCAGCCCTTCGATGGCGCCCCAGATCGAACGTAGGTCGAAGGCGTCGCGCACGACGATATAGGCGCGCGCGACATCGACGGGCGAAGCACCCGTCTTTTCGATCAGGTTCATGCAGAAGGTGCCGCCGACGCGGTTGATCATGCTGTTGGTTGCCACCGTCGCGATGATCTCGCGGCGCAATTGATGGGCGAGGATTTCCTTTTTGTATTTGGCCCTGAGCGCGCTCGGGAAATAATTCACGAGGTCGGCTTCCAATAGGGGATCGTCCGGCAGGTCCGATGCCAGCAGCGTATCGTACAGCCACATCTTGGAATAGGGCATGACGATCGCGATCTCGGGCCGCGTCAGTCCGATGCGCTTCGCGGCGCGTTCGGCCCAGGTTTCGTCATCGGGCAGGAATTCGATCACGCGATCGAGCCGGCCGTTGCGCTCCAGCATGCGCACGAAGCGCTGCTGTAGATCAAGCAGGGCCAAACTTTTGGCTTGGCTCAGGGTGATGGCTTGGCTTTGCATGTAATTGTCGCGCAGCACCAGCCCGGCCAACTCGTCGGTCAGCTTCGCGAGCTGCACATTGCGCTGCGCGTAGGTCAGCTTCTTCTTGGCGACCACGGCATCCAGCAGGATCTTGATGTTGACCTCGTGATCGGAGGTATCGACGCCGGCCGAATTGTCGATCGAATCGGCGTTCAGTCGCCCGCCGGCCAGGGCATATTCGATACGCGCGCGCTGCGTCACGCCCAGGTTGGCCCCTTCGCCGATCACCTTCGCTCGAACCGCGTCGGCATCGATGCGCACGGCATCGTTGGAACGGTCATCCGCGTCGGCATGGGTTTCGTGCGATGCCTTCACATAGGTTCCGATACCGCCGAAAAACAGCAGCTCGATATCGGCCAACAATAGAATCTTGATCAGCTCGTTCGGCGTCACGCTCGCCTTGGTGATGCCGAAACGCGCGCGCGCCTCGGCCGACAGTGCGATCGATTTGGCCTTGCGATCGTAAATGCCGCCGCCTTTGGACAATAACTTTGTGTCGTAATCGCTCCAAGATGAGCGCGGCAGATTGAACATCCGCACCCGTTCCTTGAAGCTCTTCTCCGGATCGGGATTGGGATCGATGAAGATGTGCAGATGGTTGAAGGCGCCGATCAGCTTAGTGTGCTTGGACAACATCATGCCGTTGCCGAACACGTCGCCCGACATGTCGCCGACGCCGACGCAGATGAAATCCTCGGTCTGGATATCCTTGCCCATCTCGCGGAAATGGCGTTTGACCGATTCCCAGGCGCCGCGCGCCGTGATGCCCATCTTCTTGTGATCGTACCCGACGCTGCCGCCGGACGCGAAGGCATCGCCGAGCCAGAATCCGTAATCGAGCGCGATGCCGTTGGCGATGTCCGAAAACGTCGCCGTGCCCTTGTCGGCCGCGACGACCAGATAGGGATCGTCGCCGTCGAGGCGCAGCACGTCTTGCGGCGGGATGACCTTGCCGTTCTTCAGATTGTCGGTGATGTCGAGCAGGCCCGACATGAACATGCGATAGCACGCGACGCCTTCGGCCGCGAAAGCCTCGCGCCCGCCGGTGGTGGGCGGACGTTTGACCGTGAAGCCGCCTTTCGATCCGACCGGCACGATGACGGCGTTCTTCACCATCTGCGCCTTCATCAGGCCCAGGACTTCGGTGCGGAAATCCTCCAGCCGGTCGGACCAGCGGATGCCGCCGCGCGCCACCAGGCCGCCGCGCAGATGGATCGCCTCGACGCGCGGGCTATAGACGAAGATTTCGCGTAACGGACGCGGCAAGGGCATTTCGTCGATGAGGGTCGAATCGAATTTGACCGACAAATACGGTTTCGGTGCGCCATCGGCGCCCATCTGGAAATAGTTGGTGCGCAGCGCCGATTCGACGACATTGAGGAAGCGCCGCAGCACGCGGTCCTCGTCGGCGCTGGTGACCGATTCCAATCCGGCTAGGATATTTTTGCGGAATTTTTCAACCGCCGCATCGCGGCTTTTTGCTTTGGGATCGAACTTGGCGACGAACATGCGCGCGATATCGCCGGCGATGAGCGCATTGTTGTTGAGCGCCAGGATCATGTATTCCTGCGAGAACGGCGCCTTTACCTGGCGCAGATAGCGCGCGAAGTGTCGTAGCACGACGACCTCGCGCCAGCCGAGCCCGCCATTGATGACGAGCGCGTTGAGCCCGTCGCTTTCCATCTCGCCCGACCAGGATTTGCCGAACACGTCGTGGAAACTGTCGCGCACGGCCTTCAGATCGAATGTGCCCACGTCTTTATTGACCTGGTCGCGGACTTCGAGCCCGAAATCGTGGATCATCACCACCTTGTGGGTGTCGCTGCGCGGGTGGATCGCATGCGGCGCTTCGTCGATGACCTTGAGGCCCATATGCTCAAGCATGGGCAGCACGTCGGACAGCGGCAGCGGCACGTGCGGATGATACACCTTGAAGCGTAGCTCGCCCGGCTTGGCGTCCTTGGTGCGGTAGAGGTCCATGGCAAGGCGGTCGTTGGCGATGGCCTCGGCAAGGTTCGCGACGTCGTAGGTCGCATCCTCGACCGTATTGCGATCGGTATAGCTTGCCGGGAAGGCATCGCCGAAGGTCCGTGCCAACGCGTCCGCCTTGGCAGGGTCGTGCGCGCCGGCCAAGGCCTGGCGCAGATTGTCTGTCCAGGAACGCGCCGCGCGCGCGATCTCGCCTTCGAGCTGCTTCACGTCCACCTTGGGCGCCTTGCGTTCGCCAAGCGCGATGGTCATGTGGATACGCGTCAGCGTCGTCTCACCATACTCGGCGGTGTCGCTGGTCATCTCGCCGGCGAAGGCGCGCTCCAGGATCGTCTGCACGCGCTGGCGTAGCTCGTGTGAATAGCGCTCGCGCGGCACATAGATGAAGCACGAGGCATAGCGCAGAAAATCGTCGATGCGCACGAACAGTGCGACGCGCTGATGATCCTGCGTATGCAGGATGCCGAGCGCGATCTCGAACAGGTCGGTGTCGCGGATCTGAAACAGCTCGTCGCGCGGAAAGGTCTCAAGGATATGCTGCAATGCCTTGCCATCATGGCTGGCGGGCGCGTAGCTGGTGCGCGCGAAGACCTTGTCGATCTTGCGGCGCAGCAACGGAATGGTGCGCGGACTGGCCGAATAGGCGGTCGAGGTGAACAGGCCGACGATCAGACGTTCGCCGACCACCTTGCCCTTGGCGTCGAATTTCTTCACCCCGATGGTGTCGAGCGTGGCGGCGCGATGCACGTTTGATTTTGCATCCGCCTTGCTGACGATCAGCGGGTCGGGCCGGCGCACGAAGGCTTGGATTTCGCTCGGCAAGCTGCCGAGGTGACGCAATTCCTTGAGCACCAGGCGATTGGGGTCGCGCAGGATGCCCAAGCCCTTCTTGGCATCGACGCGGACTTTCGCGGCTTTGCCGTCGCCCACGAAATCGAATTCGCGATAGCCCAGAAAGGTGAAGTGATTGTCATGCGCCCATTGCAGGAAATCCTGCGCCTCGGCGACCTCGCCGGTCGTGCCTTCGGCGAAACGCAGCTTCAGGCCGTGGATGATCGCCTGCACCTCGCCCTGCATGGCGGGCCAGTCTTCGACCGCCGCGCGCACGTCGCCGTAGGTGGCAGCGAGGGCCTCGGCGATTTCCTTGCGCCGGGCATCGCTGTCCTGGCGTGCGATGGCGAAGGTGACGATGGATTCGGCGTTGGCGCCTGGGCCTGTGCCGGCAATGTCCTGCATGATGCCGGCGCGGTCGCGTTTGATCCGCATGATGGGATGCACCAGCAGGGAAATGCCGGTGCCGAGCCGCGCCAAGGTGGCCAAGGCCGAATCGATCAGGAACGGCATGTCATCGGTCGCGATCTCGATGAGGGTGTTTTTGCCGAGGTCTGGATTGTAGACGCGGATGGTGGTCTTGCCGGTGCGTCGCGCCTTGGCGTTGTCGAAGTTGGACAGCGCGATCGCAGCAAGTTCGCCGGCCGTGCGCTGGGCCAGGTCCTCGGTCGCGACATTGGCGTAGAAAGCGCGCACGAAGGCATCGACAAGCTTCTTCGGTCGTCTTCCCGCGTGCCGGCCGGCGTCGGCCGCCACGTTGCGCAGAATGGCGGTTTTACGAGATTCGATATTGTTCATGAGCGGGTCTCCCCAGACTGGTCTTGGACCGTGGACTTAGGCCGCGATGCCCCGATGCGCCCGCCCTTTCACCGGACGTGACGCTCAGAATCCTTATAGAACAAGATATTAGCAGTGTTCCGGACAATAAGGAACGGGGGCCGCAACGGCATTAGGTAGCAAACGCACCTAACCCGGGGTCGTGTCTGTCGGAATTAGGAAGAGCGCTTTTGTGACGAGGGCTTCGCGGAGACAGAGGACCATTCCGCGACGTTGGCCAGCAGTTCACACTCATCGGCCATTAAGAGCAGTTCCTTGCGCGCCGCATCGCCCTTAGCGAGCTTGGCAGCCTCTCTTAGTTCTTCCGCTCTGGATTTGTAGTCCTGTCTCATACCATTCCCCAATTCCCATGGACTGGATATTTTATAACGGGGAAACGACAAGTGATGGGGTGACAAACTCAGGCTGCGCGCGCCATTTTTTGTCACAGCCCGCCTCCGACATATGCCTCCGGCCATGTTTTGAGATGGATGTGTTCGTTATCAAAATGCCGGATTTCGCCTGACGCCGACGACCCTAGGCGTGCGGCGGCGTACTTAATGTTTCCGCGAGGAGCACGTAGAGAAGGGCGATCTGTTGGTTCAGGCACGCGACCTCGATATCCGAAAAGGGATCGGCCGACAGTAGAGGGGCTTCGTGTTGCCGATAGTCTGGGTATGCTTCGGACATGCACTATTTCTGCGGTAACGAGCAGGGAAAGTCGCGTGGCAAGCGTGAGACGCGTATCCATCCTTCCTCACGCATCCGTGTCGGAACTCCTTTTTGTCACAGTGGGTTGCGTCCTCATCGGTACCAGGGCCAGCGTTAACTGAAATCCATCGGATCACCGGGACGGAAAGAAGGGCGAGGCGCAGAACCTCGCCCTTTCTTTTTGAAGAGCCCGGTCTTTTTGAAGAGCCTGTCGCGCGAAATCGATTATAAACCGAAGCGATGATCCCGCCGGACGAGCCTGCCCCAGATATTGCTTTTGGCCACATCAAACGCGCGCAAGACCTCCTGCGCGCGCGCGACCTCGTGGGTGCGCGCCGCGAAGCGGATCTGGCGCGGGCGCATCCCGAACGCTTGGCCGGCGTCGATATCGTGGCGCGCAACGCGCTGGGCAGCGTGCTGTATGAGCTTGGCGATTTCGATGCCGCGCGCGCCATCTTCCAGGACGTACTGGCGGACAACCCGCGCTACGGCGATGCGCTCAACAACCTCGGCAATGTCCTGGCGCGCGAGGGCAAACCGCGGCGCGCGCTGGAATTCTATGAACGGGCCTTGGTGGAAAATCCCGGCAGCGCCGATTATCTCGCCAATCTCGGCGGCGCGCGCCAGGCGCTCGGCGATGTCGATGGCGCGCTGAACTGTTTCGCGCAGGCATTGGCGCGCGATCCCACACATGCCGATGCGCGCTGGAACCGCGGCCTCGCGCGCCTGCTGAGCGGCGATCTGGCGGGCGGGTTCGCTGACTATGAATCGCGCTGGGCGCTCCCGGAATTCACGGCGCGTCAACTCGCAAGCCCGCGGTGGCCGGATTCAATTTCTGATGAGGATGTGCACGGGAAAACGCTCCTGATCCATTCGGAGCAGGGCTACGGCGATACGATCCAGATGGTGCGCTTCGCGAAGACCTTGGCCGGGCGTGGCGCCCGCGTGCTGGTCGAGACGCATGCGACCCTGGCACCGCTCCTGCGCACTGTCGAGGGCATCGGTCAGGTGATCGTGCATGGCGATCCCTTGCCGCGCTTCGATCTGCACATTCCGATGATGAGTCTGCCGGCGGCGTGCGGCGTTGCCGCGCTCGGCGATATTCCGACCGCACCCTATATCGCCGCGTCCGATGGACCTGAGGTTGCGCTGCCGCCGCGCCGCGCCGGCGAGATACGCGTGGCGCTCGTATGGGCGGGGCGCCCGACGCATAAAAACGACCGCAACCGCTCGCTCGATATCGCGCGTCTGGCGCCGCTGGCATCAATTCCGAAAGTGAAACTTTTCTCGTTGCAGATAGGTGCGACGTCAGACGACCTTGCGCATCTGCCCGGCATCGTCGATCTCGCACCGCAGCTCACCGATTTCGCGATGACCGCGCGCGTTCTCGATCAGCTCGATCTGGCGATTACCGTCGATACGGCGGTGGCCCATCTCGCCGGCGCGATGGGCAAGGAAGCCTGGCTGATGCTGCCCTTCGCGCCCGACTGGCGCTGGCTTCAGGCGGGCGCCACCGCGCCCTGGTATCCGAGCCTGCGTTTATACCGCCAACCCAAGATCGGCGATTGGGCGAGCGTGGTCGAAAAAATCACGGCTGATCTGGCGGCGCGCTAGTTCGTTTTGTCGGTTTTGTGGGCCATCGCCCGCCACGAACCCCCGGCGTGACAGCGGCTTTCACCCGGGTATAGACTGTTGGCAACGAGGCTCGCTGGAGACGTCCCCGGATGTTCGACCTGCAGAAAAAAAGCAATTTCTATCGGATGCGGCTGCGCAATGTGGACCGCGAGGTCGAGCCGTTCTTCTCGGCCCTCCTGGTGATCCTGTCGTGCTTCATGTCGGTGCTGCTGTTCGGCGCCGGCAGTTTTGTCGGCGGAATCCTGTTCCTGCTTCCGCTCATCGTGTCGGCGCTCATTTATTGGGACGATATCCTGGCGCCCGCCGAAGACGACGCGCTTTAAGTCTCTGATAGGTCGCATATGACAACGCAACGCGAAAACGACACCCTCACCCGCGTCGGACCCGGCACGCCCATGGGCGAGCTGATGCGCTGCTATTGGATTCCGGCCGCCATGTCATCGGAATTGACAGCCGACGGCGATCCGGTCCGCATCCAGATCCTGTGCGAAAAGCTGATCGCGTTCCGCGATACCTCTGGCCGCGTCGGCATCATGGATCATCGCTGCCCGCATCGCTGCGCCTCGCTGTTCTTTGGGCGCAACGAGGAAGGCGGCATTCGCTGCGTCTATCACGGCTGGAAGTTCGACGCCGAGGGCAATTGCGTCGATATGGCGAACGTGCCGCCGCATCAGGATTTCAAGCACAAGGTCCATGCCAAGGCCTACAAGACGTTCGAGCGCAACGGCGTCGTCTGGGTCTATATGGGCGATCAATCGAAGGTGCCTGCGCCGCCCGATATCCCGGCTACGCTGCGGTCCGCCGAGGATATGAAAATCTGGGCCGCGCACCGTTCGTGCAATTGGCTGCAGGGCTTGGAGGGCGAGCTCGATACCTCGCATCTCGGCATCCTGCATCTCGGCCATGCCCACAAGGGCAGCGACTTTTTGCAGGAAACGCACAAATACGCGACCGCCAACCGCACGCCCGATTACGAAATCGCCGATACTCCCGTCGGCTCCATGTATGGCGCGTATCGTCCGGCGGAAGAGAACTCGCTCTATTGGCGCGTCGGCCATTTCGCCATGCCGTTCTGGGCGATGATGCCGATCCTGCCGATCGAACGCTGCGTGCTCGCACGCGCGTACGTGCCGATCGACGACGACAATACGATGATCATGATCTGGGGCGACAAACGCGGCAATCCGCGCACCACGGACAGTAATGGCGGCGACTTCATCGTCGGCTACACGCACAATCCGCAGTTCCATCCGAACACCACCGATTGGCAGGGCCGCTTTCGCCTCAAGCCCCAATTGTCGAACGACTTTTTCATCGATCGCGCGGTGCAGCGCACCCAAAGCCCGTCCGGCATCGACGGCGTCCATATCCAGGACGAGGCGGTGACGACCAGTATGGGGCCCATCGCCGATCGCACGTTGGAACATCTGGGTCCCAGCGATCTGATGATCGCGCGGGTGCGCCGCCGCCTGCTTGCGGCCGCCAACGGGCTGGCCAATGACGGCGTGGCCCCGCCGGGGGCCGATCGGCCCGACGCCTACGCCAATATCCGCTCGGGCAATTATGTCGCCGAGGGCGAGCCCGCGGATTGGGAACGCGTCTATTGGGACAAGGTCGCCTGGGCGCGCTCGATCCTCGATCCGGTGGCGACGGCCGCCGAATAAGCCGCTAGTTTCCCCCGGTCTTGCTGTCGTCGATCGGCAGCGGCGGGGTGAGGTGCAAGCCCATCTCGGCCGTCGGCGTCCAGCCCAGCCGTTCGTAGAGCGGTCGTCCCTGGCGCGTGGCGTGAAGCGTGACGTAATCCAGATTCAAGGCCAGGGCTTCGGTACGCACCATTTCCATCAGGCGGCGCGCCAGGCCGCGGCGGCGATGATCGGGTTCGACATACATGTTGAGCACGTAGCCGCGCCGGTCTTGCGTCAGGTGCGAGGGATGCGGCGGCCACTCGATCACCATCATGCCGACGGCGGCGACGGCGCGCCCGTCGCGTTCGATGATCCAGCCGAAATAGGTTTTGTCGGCGAGGCGCGGACGCAGCCAGTCGCGAAAGGCGTCGGTCATGGGCTTGAGGCTGGTTCGCTCGCGCCCCGCCGCCGCGAACATGCGTTCGCGATGGTCGCAAATCAAATCCAGATCGCCAGGTGCGACCGAACGAATCCTATCGGGCATCGCCGTTTGCCCCCCAACGTATTGTTATCCCCTGGGTAGGGTCTTCCAATCGCCGCCCGGTGGCAAGAATTCCGCGAAGGATCGTATCCCGTCCCACGCGACCCCATCCTTGAAGCAATCGAGCGCCGCGCCGTCGGCATGTTTACGCACCGCATCGCGCAACATGCGCCGGGCATAGACGATGGACCGATCGCTCGTCGACAGATGTTCGTGCTCGCGATTGGCGGCCACATGCTGCGCCATGGCGACGGCGAAATCCTCGACGCGCACGGCGGCATAGCCCGACCATTTGCCGCCTTGCACGGCGGCCCGATCCTGGCCGAAGCCGTCTTCGATGGACAGATGCGTGAAATCGCGCACTCCGGCGGGGACCGGGAAATTGTCGCGTTCGATGCCGCGCGTCAGGTTGTAATAGACATCCCATTGCGCCGAGGTGTCGTCGTCGATGGGCACGGAGATGGTGAGCAGCTGCGTGGCGCTGCGTCCGCCATGCGAGGGAATGTAGGAATACCAGGGCATCATATATTCGCGCACCCGCGCGAGAATGCGTCCGTCGGGCATAGTGCGCAGCGCCGCCTCGCGGTAGCCGTACGGCTGATCCTCGAATTCGAGGCGGGGCGCGGAATCGTGCAGCGCATTGGCGATCGAATCCGATCCCACCAAATCGGCGGGCCGGTCGGCCCAGTCCTTGTGCAGGATGCCGACATGCGCCGAATCCAACTGGCCTTCGATGCCGAAGACCCAGTTCGCGCGCACGATGCCGACCGAGCAGCGCACTTGGTTTTCGGGCAGGCCAATCCAATTGAGTGCGGGGAAGGGGGCGGCGTCGCCTTCGCCCATCCAGATCCACACAATGCCGGCGGCCTCGATGGCAGGGTACGTGCGCACTTTCACGCGGGCGGCAAAAGCCTCGCGCCGCTCAGAGGGTTCGGGCGGCACATCCAGAACCTTGCCGGTCACGTCGATCTTCCAGCCGTGGAAGATGCAGGTCAGCGCGCAATCGGCGTTGCGGGCGAGCGACAGTGATACACCGCGATGCGGGCAACCTTCGTCGAACACGCCGAGCCGCCCATCGTCGGCGCGGAACGCGACCATGTTCTGACCCAGAAGGCGAATGCGTCGCGGCGATCCGCCGGCGACGATTTCGGATGACAGCGTGGCCGGCACCCAGAAGCGGCGCATGAATTCGCCCATCGGCGTGCCGCGCCCGACATGCCACAACAGCTCATTGTCTTCCCGCAACATGGCCGTCTCCTGTCTGTTTTTTATCGGCGCGATCTTGGCGATCGGCGTCCTCACCAACTCTACGCCCGTCGGGTGTCGCGTCCAACGGCGCGGCACTTGACATCTGTGCCATCCGGAACAAATAGGGAACACAGCGCGTGCGAAAGATGTTTTCGGCGGGCTCTACAGGATTTCCACGGAGAGCGGTGCTTCGGGAATTTTCCTGGCTTTCCGCCAATTTCTGCCGGCTGGCATGCAGAATCCGGTCGCGTTTCCGTCGAGAGAATGTCGAGCGGATGTAGAGAAAATGTCGAGTCTCTGTCGAGTCGGTGTCGAGGAAATGTCGAGTCGTTGCCGATCCGATGACGAGAGGATGTCGAGTTTCTGTAGAGTTACATCCCGCCGTTGACGTCGAGAAGGGCGCCGGTGATGAACGAGGCCTCGTCCGACAGCAGCCAGGCGATGGCGGCGGCTTGTTCGCGGGGCTCGCCGATGCGCCCCAGCGGCACGCGCTTGGCGATGGTATCGAGATAGGATTGCGGCTGCGGATTGCCGCCTTCGCGGCGCACCGGTCCGGGGCGGATCGCATTGACGCGGATGCCTTGCCCCGCCACCTCGCGCGCCAGACCCACGGTGAAATTATCGATGGCCGCCTTAGAGGCGCCGTAATGCACGGTCTCGCCCGCGCGTCCTGCCGTCTTGGCCGCGACGGAGGACACATTGACGATCGCGCCGCCCTTGCCGCCGCGCATCGTCGACATGCGCTTGATCGCTTCGCGCGCGCACATGAAGCTGCCGAACACATTGGTCGCGAACACCGCGTGCAGGCGTTCGTAATCCATCTCGGCGATGGGAACACCTTGGCGCGCGATGCCGGCATTGTTCACGAGACCGTCGATGCGACCGAACTCGGCATCGATTTTGGCGAAGATCGCCATCACGTCGGCTTCATGTGCCACATCGCCTTTGACCGCGATGGCCGTGCCGCCATTGCTGCGCACCTCAGCCGCCAGATCGTTGGCATAGGATTCGCTGTGCGCATAATTGATGGCGACGGCGTAGCCGGCGCGCGCGACCGCACGTACGGTAGCGCCGCCGATGCCGCGCCCGCCGCCGGTGACCAAACAAACCTTACGATCAATCATGTGCGGCGATCATTCAGCCGCCGATTTGATCTGGCCGCCGGCGAGCAGCCAGGCCGCACCCTGCTGCCAATCGGTGTCGCGCGGCAGCACCGTCGCGCAGGAGCGCACGTTGTACCATTCGCCCCGGCTAGCGGCGGCAGGCTCGATGCCTTTTTCCAGATCGCGCGCCATCTTCAGCACCATGCGGCGCCACGCGATGACGGCCGAATCCGATTGGCCCAGATGTTCGCGCGAGCGATCCATGCGCGGGCCCATGCTTTCCTGCACGGCGGCGTCCTGGTTCGGGATGCCGCGAATGCCGGTGAAGCTCGATTCACGCTGCAGCTTGCGATCCAGCAGATAATCGTTCTCGCGGTTCTGCTTGGGGAAATAGTTCTCGTCGATTGGGCCCCACATGCCGTTGGCGCCGCCGTGCCAGGCGATTTCCTCGTCGGTGTAATCGGCATGCGGATTGGCGCTGAACGACCAGGTCCAGGTGTTCTCGTCGTCGATCGGCACCCACGCATGGCCGGAATAGGGCGCGCGGCTGGTATCGGCGTCCGGCACCACCGGCGGGATCATCGTATAGAACGGTGTCAGGCACTGCGTGATGCGCCAATAGAAATCGTTTTCGCCCGCGTTGCGCCGTGCGCCGATCAGCAAACCGTGCGGCACGCTTTGCACGTCGAACACGGGATGGCGATCGGCCGCGTTGAACTTGTTGAGCTGCACGATGTTCTTTTCGGCCGAGTTGCGTTTGTGCTGCGCCTCGGTCGCGCCATGCAGATACGAGATGTGTGACGAATCGATGCCGCCCTCGACCGCTTGCGCCCAATTGCATTGCTGCACGCGCTTGGTCGCGGTGCGGCGGCGCTGCGGCAGGTAGGACCATTCGAAATCGGGCAGGGCCGGCATGCGATCTTTGGGGCCCATATAGATCCAGATCACGCCGCCGCGCACCGCCGACGGATAGGCCGTCAGCCGCACCTTGTGCGCGAAGTTGGTTTCGGGCGGCTCGGACGGCTGGTCGACGCAATTGCCGTCCACATCGAATTTCCAGCCGTGATAGACGCAACGCAGCCCGCATTCCTCGTTGCGCCCGAAATACAGATGCACGAGGCGATGCGGGCAATAGGCGTCGAGGATGCCGATTTTGCCGTTGGTGTCGCGGAAGGCGACGAGATCTTCGCCGAGCAGACGCAGGCGCACCGGATCGCAATCGGGGCCGGGCAGTTCTTCTTCCAGCAAGGCCGGCATCCAGAAGCGGCGCAGCATCTCGCCCATCGGCGAGCCGGGACCTACCCGGGTCAAGAGTTCGTTGTCTTCCTTCGACAGCATCGGCTACTCCGTTTTTCTTTCGTCCGCGTGAGCTATTTCCAGCGGATGCTCTGCGGATTGATACTATAGGCGCTGAAGGCGCCCGGTTCGACCGTCAGGTCCGTGGTATGCACCACCAGGGCCGGGCTCGGTCCGACCGGCGTAAAATACGCCATTTCGGTCGAACGGTCGAAGACCTTGCGCCCGGCGGCCTTGCGTGCCTCTGGGTCCATGATGGTCAAGGTCTTGAAGGCATTGGCCACCATGTCCGCATCGCCAGAATAATCGCGCGACTCCGGCACTGCATAGATGAATTCCATGGTGCCCTGCACATCCGGATTGCCGCCACCCGGCCAGCTGGCCGCGATCACCTGGATTTTGCCGTCCGCCTGTTTCTTGCGATAGGCGCCCAGCTCGGTCGGCTGGACCGAGGCCTTTACGCCGATGGAATTGAGCTGGTTGGCGACGATCTGCGCCATGCCCTTGATGCTTTCGGCGGTAAACGTCGTGATCTCCAATTCAAACCCGTTGGGATAGCCGGCCTCGGCCAGCAGCTTCTTCGCCTGCGCCGGATCGAACGGATAGGTCGGCAGGGCATAATCGCAGCCCGCCTGGAACTTCCAGCACATGGCCTCGGGCGTACGCATCTCGCGCCCATTGGTGAGGAAGGTCAGCACGTCCTTGCGGTTGATCGCCATCATCAGCGCTTTGCGTACGCGCACGTCGGTCAGCGGTTTGTTGCCCGAACGGCCCTTGGCGTCGATCGCCATATACATGTAGGACGTGCCTTGCCCCATCGACAGCGTCACACCCGGCGCCTTCGCCATATCCTCGGCATTGGACAAAGTGGGATCGCGCACGAGATCGAGATTCTTGACCAGGAACTGCGCGATGCGCGTGCCGCTGTCGGGAATGAACAGCAGGTTCACCTTGCCAATGTTGGAGGCCATCTTCGCCGCCGTGCCGTGTTTGAAGTCGGGATTCTTCTCGAGAAAGATCCCTTTGTTGCGGTCGATGTCGACGACCTTGTACATGCTCGTGCCGACCGGCTTGCCGGCGCTGTAGACGACCTTGTCCTCGGCCTTGCCGTGGGCGTGCGCGGCCTCGATCGAGGTGAGGTAAGCTAGCCGCGTCAATGCATAGGGTGTCGGCTCTTTGGAAATCACCCGCACGGTGTGCGGGCCGATCTTCTCGACTTTCTCGATGAACTCCCAATTGCCCTTGAAGCGGATCGTCGTGGTTTTCGGATCGGTCACCCAATTGAGCGTCGAGACGACATCGTCGGCGGTGAAGGGTTGCCCGTCGTGCCACTTGATGTCGTCGCGCAGCTGGAATTCGAGCGTCTTGTCGTCGACCTGCTTCCACGCTTTCGCCAGCAGGGGCTCGAACTTGAAGTCCTTTTCGTTGAAGACGATGAGGTTGTCGAAGACCGCTTCCGTCTCGAACACCGTTTCCGGTTTGGGATCGAGATAATAGCTGATGCCCTGGATCGGCGCGTCGAGCGCCAGGCGCAAGGTGTCTTTCGCCTTCTGCGCCGATGCCGGGTTCGCAACGCACGCAAGCGCCAGTACAACGGCAAGTGCGCTCACGCCCAGTAATGCGGTTTTCATCATGGTCGTCTCCCTGTGAATTTTTATGCGGCTTATGCCTTACGCTTAACTATTTCCATCTGATGTCTTGCGGATTGATGAGATATGCGCTGAACGCGCCCGGCGTCACCGACAGCTCGGACGTATGCACGACGATTGCCGGCGTCGGCGCCACCGGCGTGAAATAGGCCATCTCGGCGGAACGATCGAACACCTTGCGCCCGGCGGCCTTGCGTTCTTCCGGGTCCATGATGCTGAGCGTCTTGAAGGCGTTGGCGATCATCTCCTTGTCGCCGGAATAATCGCGCGACTCCGGCACCGCATAGATGAACTCCATCGTGCCTTGGACGTCGGCGTTGCCGCCGCCTGGCCAGCCGGTGACGATGACCTGGATCTTACCGTCCGCCTGCTTCTTGCGATAAGCGCCGGTCTCGGTCGGTTGGACCGAAGCCTTGATGCCGATCTGGTTGAGCTGATTGGCGACCATATTGGCCGCCGTCTTGTGCGTCTCGTTGGTGAAGGTCGTGATCTCGAGCGGAAAGCCATCAGCATAACCGGCTTCGGCCAGCAGTTTCTTCGCCCCCGCCGGATCGAACGGCAGCGGCAGGATCGAGTAGTCGCACCCCGCCTGGAATTTCCAGCACAGCGCTTCGGGCTGGCGCATCGGATGGCCGTGGGTCAGGCCTTCCAGGATGTCCTTGCGGTTGATCGCCATCATCAGCGCCTTGCGCACGCGGATGTCCTGCAGCGGCTTGACGCCGGTGCGGCCCTTGGCGTCGATTGCCATATAGATGTAGCCGACGCCCTGCCCCATGGAGAGTTCGACGCCCGGCGCCTTGGCCATGTCTTCGGCGTTCGACAGCGACGGATTGCGCAGCATGTCGATGTTGCGCACCAGGAATTGCGCGATGCGCGTGCCGCTGTCGGGAATGAACGGCATGTAGATGCGGCCGATATTGGACGGCGCCTTGGCCGTGCCGCCATGTTTGAAATCGGCATTCTTCTCGAGCGTGATGCCTTTGTTGCGGTCGATATCGATGACCTTATACATGCCCGTGCCGATCGGCTTGGTCGCGGCATAGACCACCTTGTCCTCGGCTTTGCCGTGCGCGTGCGCGGCTTCGATGGTGGTGAGGTAGGCAAGCCGCGTCAGTGCGTAAGGCGTCGGCTCCTTGGAAATCACGCGTACCGTGTGTGGTCCGATCTTTTCGATCTTCTCGATGAAATCCCAATTGCCTTTGAAGCGGATCGTCGTGGTTTTGGGATCGATGATCCAATTGAGCGTCGAGACCACATCGTCGGCAGTGAAGGGCTGGCCGTCATGCCATCTGATATCGTCGCGCAGCTGGAATTCGAGGGTCGTATCGTTGACCTGTGTCCACGATTTCGCGAGCAGCGGCTCGAACTTGAAATCCTTCTCGTTGAAGATGATGAGATTATCCATCACCGCTTCGGATTGGAACACGGTCTCGGGTTTGGGATCGAGATAATAGCTGATGCCCTGGATCGGCGCGTCGACCGATAGGCGCAAGGTGTCCTTGGCTTTTTGCGCCTGGGCAGGTGCATGGGAACAGGCGAGCGCGATTGCGCCCGCACACATGAATATCGTTCGGATCACAAATTACTCCTGTGAAGGTCGTTTCTTATTTCCAGCGCCCTACTTCCAACGAATGCCCTGCGGATTGACGCCGTAGGCGCTGTAGGCGCCGGCATCGACCGTGGCGTCGGACGTGTGCACATACAGGCCCGGGCTCGGACCCAGCGGCATGAAATACGCCTGGTCGAGCGAGCGGTCGAAGAATTGGCGGCCCATATTCTTGCGTTCTTCCGGATCGCCGACGGTCAGCGATTTCGCCGCCATCGCTTTCATCTCTTCGTCGCCGGAATAATCGCGCGACGGCGGCACGTCATAGACGAAACCGATGGTGCCCTGCACATCCGAATTGCCGCCGCCCGGCCACGACGCGACCATCATCTGGATTTTGCCGTCGGCCTGACGCTTGCCGTACGTGGTGGTCGGGAAGCCCTGCACGGAGGTGATGACGCCCACCGCGCGCAGTTGGTTGGCGACGATCTGAGCGACCGAGTTCGATGGATCGCGCTGGAAGGTCGTGATCTCCAACTCGAAACCGTTGGGATAACCCGCTTCGGCCAGTAGCTTCTTGGCGCCCGCCGGATCATAGGCGTAGAGCGGCTTGGTATAGGCGCAGCCGACCTGGAAGTCCCAGCACATGGCGTTGGGGCGCGGCAGGTTCCGCCCGCCGGTCAGGTACTTGTAAATATCGTCGCGATTGACCGCCATCATCAGGGCGCGGCGCACGCGCACGTCGGTCAGCGGCTTGTTGCCGGTGCGGCCTTTGGCGTCGATCGCCATGTAAACAAGTGCCACGCCCTGGCCGATGGCGATGTCGACGCCCGGCGTCTTGGCGAGGTCTTCGGCGTTCGACAGGGACGGGGCGCGCGCCATCTCGATGCCTTTGACCAGCAATTGTGCCGTGCGCGTACCGGCATCGGGCATGAACAGCATCTGGAACTTGCCGATGTTGGTCGCCGGCTTGGCGTCCCCGCCATGTTTAAAGTCGGGATTCTTCTCCAGGAAGATGCCCTTGTTGCGGTCGATCTCGACCACCTTGTAGAGGCTGGTGCCGATCGGTTTGGTGCCGCTATAGGCGACCTTGTCTTCGGCCTTGCCGTGCGCGTGTTCGGCTTCCATCGAGGTGAGATAGGCGAGGCGCGTCAGCGCATAGGGCGTCGGTTCCTTGGCGACGATGCGCACGCTGTACGGCCCGGTCTTTTCGACCTTACTGATCCATTCCCAATTGCCCTTGAAGCGCAGCTGCACCTTGGGATCGCTTGCCCAAGTCAATGTATGGACGACGTCGTCGGCGTCGAACTTCTCGCCGTCGTGCCATTTCACGTCATCGCGCAATTCCAGTTCGATCGTCAGCGGATCGACCTGCTTCCAGCTTTTGGCCAGCAGCGGTTCGAACTTCTTCGCGTGCTCGTTGAAGATGATCAGGTTGTCGTAGATCGTTTCGGACTGGAACACCGTTTCCGAGTTCGGGTCGAGGTAATAGCTCATGCCCTGGATCGGGGCGTCGATCGCCAGGCGGAACGTATCCTTGGATTTCTGGGCCAGGGCCGGGGTCGCGGCGGCGACCCCCACGGCGAAGCTGCCCAAAATAAGTGCGCGCGCGGCGGCGTGGAAAATCGTCATTGGATTGCTCCCTGCGTCAATTCGTTGTCCGGGATGGGCCGGTAAATCGTGGGCCGCACTCGTTACCCGGTTTATTGAAAGGTCAACTTTATTCTACCGGTTGCGGCGCGTCCATCGCGGCTGTATTTCCATGCGCCATGGCCGGATTGACCCTTCCCGGCGGCATCGGCCGCGCGCTCAGACACCGCGATCTGCGGCTTTACCTGATCGCCAATGTCCAATCCAACATCTGCACCTGGGCGTCCCGCCTCGCCATGTCCTGGCTGACCTGGCATCTGACCGAATCGACCAGCTGGCTGGGCATCATGGTGTTCGCCGAACTGGCGCCCATGGTGCTGTTTTCGCCGATCGGCGGCGCCACCGTGGATCGTCATGGCGCGGTACAATGCTCGCGCATCTGCCAGCTCTGCCTGATGTTGATCATGATCGGGCCGGTCGCGCTCACCTTCAGCGATCTGATCACGCCCTATTGGCTGCTGGTCTTTTCCATGATGCAGGGCACGGTCGCCGCGGTGAACAATCCGGCGCATCTGTCCATGCTGGGCGATGTGGTGCCGCCCGAAGATATGCGCCCCGCCGTCACTCTGCAGGCCGGCATCGTGCAGACCTCGCGCTTCCTGGGTCCCATGGTGGCGGGCTTCATGATCCCGCACGGCGGGCCGGCCTGGGTGTTCGTGCTCAGCATGGTCGGCTTTTTCTTCTATTGGCTGCTGTTGCTGCCGATCAAGGGCAGCCAGATCGAACGCGGCGAAAAACGTGGCCTGGGTAGCGAATTCATGGACGGCGTACGCTATGCGCGGTCCAATGCGATCATCGGTTCAGTGCTCGTCTTTTCGGTCATCCTGGGCATTTTGATTCGGCCCGTCATCGATCTGTTTCCGGCCTTTTCCGATCTCGTTTTTGCGCGCGGCGCCTCGGGCCTCTCGATCCTGCTGTCCTCGATGGGCATCGGTTCGATCTGCGGCGTGATCACCATGGCGTTCCGCGACCGCTCAAGCGGGCTGGACAAGCTCTACACCATCAGTTCGGCGACGAGTGCCTTGTTGCTGGGGGCGTTCGCGCTGACGAGCAATTTCTATGTCGCCGTCGGCATCGTCGTGCTGTTCGGGTTTTCCAACAATATTTCGGGCATCTGCGGCCAGACCCTGATCCAGGCCGAAGTGCTGCCCGCCATGCGGGCGCGTATCCTGTCGATGCTGGGTCTCACCTTCCGCGCCGTGCCCGCCATCGGCGCGCTGATCATGGGCTTCGCGGCGGAAACCTTCGGCCTGGCGCCGCCCGTCGTGGCGGCCGCCGTGCTGTGCCTGCTGGCCTGGCCGCTCTTGTCGGCCAAGCTGCGGCGGGCCAATGCCCCGGTTGTCGGACCTTAAGTCGATGACGGCGGCCGCGACGGCGAAGGATGAGGCGCTTGCCGCTCTTCGTCGCGGCGATACCGCCGCCGCACTGGCCGCCGCCACACGCGCGATCGCTGCGGATGCGGATTATGCCGAAGGATGGGCGGCGCGGGGCACGGCGCGTTTGATCGCGGGCGAAGCGCTCGCGGCCGAATCCGATCTGGCGCATGCGCTCGCCTTGAAGCCGATCCTTGCCGAGGTGCATCTCAATCATGCGATTGCGCTTATCTCGTTGGGTCGGCTGGACGACGCCGAGCGTTCCATCGTGCGTGCGC
Source organism: Rhodospirillaceae bacterium (assembly GCA_947467145.1). GTDB lineage: Bacteria > Pseudomonadota > Alphaproteobacteria > Rhodospirillales > UBA2165 > CANIGJ01. The sequence goes on from CANIGJ010000002.1 coordinate 144,086, forward strand.
GCACACTCGCGCCGGCGCTTCCGGTCGATGCCACGTTCCGCCAAGTGCTAGATCTGCGGCGCGCGGACTTCGATCGCACGCACAGCCGCGAGGCCGGCTTTCGCCTCGTGCTGGCGCTCGGTGCGGTGGATTTGCTACGCGATGCCGAGACCGTGGCCGACCAGTGCCTGACGGCGTTTCCGCGCGACGCGGAACTGTGGATGGTGAAGGCCGATCTGGCGTTGCGCCAACGCCGTTTTCCCGATGCGGTGGCAGCGGCGCGCCAAGCCGCCGCAGTGCAGCCGGACGATCCGGAGCCCGCCGTTAACGTCGCCACCGTCCTGTTCGATAGCGGCGACAGTGCCGCCGCCACCGAGGTTGCCGCGCGCGCCACGGAAAAATTTCCGCACAGCGAGCTGCCCTGGACCAAATTGGCGGACATCGTGCGTGACGATTCGGCCAAAGGCTGGACCGCGGTCAAGGCGGCGGCGCTGACGCCGGATGCTTCGGCGGCGGCGCTGTCGCGCGGCTTGTGGTCGGCGGCCGAGCGCGTCGAATGGGATCTCGTCGACGATTTGCGCGCGCGGCTGGCGCGCCGTCTCGACGAGGATTCGGCCAATCCGCTGCGTTTATGCCTGCATGACATGCCCATGGATGTGCTGCGCCATAACGCCGAACGGTTTTCCGCCACGCGCTGGCCGGAGCGCCGCGCGATCGCGCCGCCGCCGACGGCGAAGGCCAAACTGCGGATCGGGTATCTGTCGCCCGATTTCCGTACGCACCCGATCGGCTTCATCATGCTCGATCTGCTGCGCCATCATGACCGCAACAAGGTCGAGGTTTACGCCTACGCCGTCGGCCCCGCGTCCGACAGCCCCGAGCGCCGCGCGATCGTTGCCGCGGTCGACAAGTTCACCATCCTGTCCGAGCTTTCCGATTTCGACGCCGCGCAAAAGGTGCGCGACGACGGGATCGACATTCTGATCGATCTAGCGGGGCATACGCGATTCACCCGGCTCGGTATCCTGTCCTTCCGGCCCGCACCGCTTCAGCTGCACTATCTCGGTTTTCCCGGCACGGTCGGCGCGCGCTTCAACGACTACATCGTCGGCGATCCCTGGACGATACCGCTCGGCAGCGAGACCAATTTCACCGAAGCCGTCATGCGCCTGCCCCGCACCTATCTGGTCAATTCCCATCGGCCGGATGTCGTGCCGGGATGGGATCGCGCGCGCTACGGCTTAACCACACGCGACATTGTGCTCTGCGCATTCCATCACCCGATGAAGATCACGCGCCGCATGTTCGATGCGTGGGCACGGATCATGGTCGCGGTTCCCGATACGGTGCTCTGGCTTTTGGCCGATCAGGCGGCGGCGAAGACGAACTTGCTCAACGAGGCTGCGGCCCGCGGCATCGCCGCTCAGCGGATTCATTTCGCTCCGCGTGCCGATCTGCCGCTCCATCTCGCACGCTATGCCATTGCCGATCTAATGCTGGATACGACGCCGTATAACGGACATGCCACGAACGCCGATGCTTTGTGGATGGGGTGCCCGGTTCTGACCTTGCCCGGCGTAACCTTCGCGTCGCGCGTCTGCGCGGGATTGCTCGATGTCATTGGCCTGCGCGATCTCATCGCCACCGACCCCGACGATTATGTGCGCCGCGCCGTCGCGCTGGCCGGGGACCGGGCCGCCCTCGCCGCTCTCCGCGCAGGTCTGGCGGATGTGCGTCAAAGCATCCTGTTCGACAACGCGACCTTCGCCCGTGAGTTCGAGGCGGGATTGTTCGCGGCTTGGGAGCGCCGGCTGGCGGGCCTGGCGCCACAGACGTTCGACGTGGCACCCGTCGCGGCGCGCTAGAATCTTAGGATTTAAGGAAAAATGGAGCGGACGATGGGATTTGAACCCACGACCCCAACCTTGGCAAGGTTGTGCTCTACCCCTGAGCTACGTCCGCATTGCTGACCCGGTGGCCCGGCGCGGGGCGGATCATACTCATAAGTCAGCGCTTTTCAAGATACTAACGCATGCCTAGGTTCTGGTCATGTCAGAGCCTATTTCCGACCCTGCGAATCCCAGCATTCCCGCCACCCCTGACGACCTGTTCCGCCGCCTCGACGAACTCGGCATCGCCAGCGAAACCGTGCACCACTCGGCCGTTTTCACGGTCGACGAGGCCAAGGCGCACCGCGGCGAGATCGCCGGCGGGCATTGCAAAAATCTGTTCCTGAAGGACAAGGCGGGCCAATTGTGGCTGGTGGTGATGCTCGAAAGCAGTCGCCTGGACATGAAAGCGGCCCAAACCAAGCTCGGTGCGGCCCGGCTGTCCTTTGCCAGCCCGGAGCTGATGCGCGCCGTCCTGGGCGTCGATCCGGGCTCGGTGACGCCCTTTACGGCGATCAATGCGAGTGCGGCGCCCGTCCAGGTGGTGCTGGAGGGCGCGATGATGCGCGAATCGCGGCTCAGCTACCACCCGCTGACCAATACCCAAACCACCACCATCGCGGCGGCCGATCTGCTGGCGTTTCTGCGCGCCCAGGGGCACGAACCGCTTATTGTCGATTTTGACCCTTAGGCCTTGCCACGGCGGGTGCCGCTGCCAATTATTGGGGCAGATCGTACATAATTCATAATTTCGAGTGGAACGGACCGATGGCCTTGTTGAACATGGATGGAACCGGCAGCGCACCCGTAGCGGGAGGTGCCACCGATCTCATCCGCGATACCGATACGGCCCATTTCGGGGCCGATGTCGTCGAGGCCTCCAAGCAGGTTCCGGTCATCGTCGATTTCTGGGCCCCGTGGTGCGGCCCGTGTAAGACGCTTGGCCCCATGCTGGAAAAGCTGATCCGCGAATATGGCGGGCGGGTGAAGTTGATGAAAATCAACGTCGATGAGAATCAGGAACTCGCCGCCCAGATGCGGGTGCAATCGATCCCGATGGTCGTCGCCTTTAAGGACGGCCGCCCGGTGGACGGTTTCCAAGGCGCACTTCCCGAAAGCCAGCTGCGCTCGTTTATCGAACGGGTGACCGGCGGCGCCGGATCGCCGGTCGATCAGGCCCTGGCGGAGGCGCAAGGCGCGCTCGACGGCGGCGATCACGAAACCGCGATGCAGATCTTCGCTGAGGTGCTGCAGCATGACGAGAATAATGGCGCTGCCCACGCCGGCATGGCGCGCGCCCTCATGGCGTCGGGTGCGATGGACGATGCGCGCGAATATGTCGACGCACTCGAAGACAATATTCGTGCCTCGAAGGAAGTGGCGGCTGTCGTCACCGCGCTCGATCTGGCGGCCGAGGCCGGCGATACCGGCGCCGTCGATGAGTTGCGCGCCAAGTTGGCCGGCAATGCCGACGATCACGAGACGCGCTATGAACTGGCGCTGGCACTTTACGGCGCCAACAAAAGCGACGAGGCGATCGACGAACTGATCGCGATCATCAAGAAAAAGCGCGACTGGAACGAAGACGCCGCTCGCAAGCAGCTGCTGAAAATCTTCGAAGCGCTCGGCTTCACCAATCCGATCACCGTCGCCGGGCGGCGCAAGCTGTCGACGGTGCTGTTCTCGTGATGCGGCCCAGGATCCAGCACTGATGCGCGATCCTTTTTCCATTCCGTTCCAGGATCTGCCCAAGGAGCTGATCGTCTTTCCCTTGCCGGGCGCGCTGCTGTTGCCGAACGGCCGCCTGCCGCTCAATATCTTCGAGCCACGCTATCTCAATATGGTCGAGGATGCCTTGGGCCAGCAGCGCCTGATCGGCATGGTGCAGACGCGCGATCCCCACGACGGGCTGGTGCCCGACGGCAGCGATCTGTTCAATGTCGGCTGCGCGGGCCGCATCGTATCGTTCGCCGAAACCGCGGACGGGCGTTTCATGCTGACCTTGGAGGGCATGTGCCGCTACCGCATCTTGAGTGAGACGCAGGGCGTGCGCGGCTATCGGCGCATGAAGGTGGATTTTTCCGAGTTCAAGGGTGATCTCGCCGAGAACGATTGGCGGCTCGAGCGTGAAACCTTCCTGCCGGTGCTGCGCAACTATCTCGAAGCGTGCAACATTGGCGTCGAATGGAAGGCGATCGAGGCCGCGCCCGATCATTTGCTGATCGCCTCGCTCGGTATGATGTGTCCGTTCGACCTCAAGGAAAAACAGGCCTTGATCGAAGCCGCGACGATCGCCGATATGGCGGACCTGATGCGCTCCTTAATGCACATGGCGACCTTGGGCACCGAGCAATCGAGCGCGAAGCACTAAATCTGTTGAAGGAATCCCCGATGGCCAATCACGAAGTCGATCCCAAGTTGCTGGAAATCCTGGTCTGCCCGATGACCAAGGGGCCGCTGCGCTACGACCGCGCGGCGCAGGAACTCATCAGCGATCAGGCCAAGCTCGCCTATCCGATTCGTGACGGCATTCCGATCATGCTGATCGACGAAGCGCGCAAGATCGACGGCTGACGTCCATCCGAGCGACGCGAGGACGCTTTGCAATGCGTCGCCGACTTACGGAACGCAGGTCCAGTTGATGACGTGCCCGCCGAAGCCGACGTCATCCGAAACAAAGACCGCATTGAGATCGAGAGTGCGGCAGTAAGCCTGTGCCTTGCCGGCGACTTCTTCACGCGCCATGAAGTTGGGATTGTAGCTGATGCTTACGGACCGATCGGTCGAACTGACGATTTTCGGTTCGGTCGTGCAGCCGGCCAACAGAACGACGATGAGGATCCACGGTCTCATTTTGCCCTCCCCATCCGATCGTGCGGATGGCGATACTAAAGCGCTTCGCCTCTAAGTAATCGCGGCAAGTCGCTCGTGCCGCCCTGCGTCAGCCCCATGGCGTGGCGCATGAAGAAGCGCTTCGCCGGCCCCGTCGCATTCACCGCCGCCAATCCGAGATCGCGTAAGACCCGCACCGGCGCGATGTCGTTGGAAAACAGGCGGTTGAGTGCATCGGTCAGCCCGAGCATCACCAGGGTATCGAGCCGGCGCCAGTCGGCGTAGCGCGCCAAGGTGGCGCTATTGCCGATATCGAGGCCGAGTCGCGCGGCGTCGGCGATCACTTCGGCCAGCGCGGCGACATCGCGCAGACCCAGGTTGAATCCCTGGCCCGCGATCGGATGCATGCCGTGCGCCGCATCGCCGACCAGGGCGACGCGTGGCGCCACGGCGCGGTGCGCGAGGTGCATCTCCAACGGATAGGTCCAGATCGGGCCCTCGCGGGTGAGCCCGCCCAGAAAATCGCCGAAGCGGCTTTCCAGTTCGCGCATGAATTGGTCATCTGGTAGGGCGACGATCGATGGCGCCAGATCGGCGCGTTCGGTCCAGACCAAGGATGAACGATTGTCGCTGAGCGGCAGAATGGCGAACGGCCCGGCCGTCAGGAAATGCTCGTGCGCCACATTGTGATGCGGTCTTTCGTGCCGCACCGTGCAGACGATGCCGGTTTGTTTGTAGCGCCATTCATCGACGCCGATGCCGGCCTTCGCGCGAATGCCCGACAGGCGCCCATCCGCGCCGACGACGAGGGACGCGCTGATTGTGTCGCCGCTGGCCAGATGCAGGCGCGCGCGCGCCGTTGTCGTCTCGAGATCGACGACCTCGGCCGGCGCGATCAGGCGGACGTTGGACGCCGCCACGGCGGCATAAAGGGCGGTGCGGATATGGCGGTTCTCGAGCATGTAGCCCAGCGCCGGCGTGCCGACCTCTTCATGATCGTAATGCAGGAACAAGCGCGATGCGCCATCGGCGACGCGGATATCGAGGATTGGCGTCGCGTGCGCCGCGAGGCGGTCCCACACGCTGGTTTCCTGACCAATGGCCGCCAGCATCTTCTGCGGCGCCAAGGCGATGGCCGAGGCGCGGCCGTCGAAGGCGGCGTCGGTTTGCATGGTCGGCGTCAGCCGGTCGATCAGCGCCACCTCGGCGCCCATGGACGCCAGCGCGGCCGCGAGGGTCCCGCCCACCAGGCCGCCGCCCACGATGGCGATATCGACGCTTAACTCACTCATGAGGCTTCCTGCGCCTGCACCAGGGGGCTTGTCCAGGCCGGTTGAGAAGCGCGCCTGCGAATCAATCATGATTCATGACCATTTAGTAACCAATTTATTAATTTGCCTATATTTTCGCCACAAATTGAGGCACGAGAATCGCGCCAGTTGCAGGACAATCCCTTGGATTCCCTCGATTCTGCGAGTTGGCACGAAACTTGGACTAGAAGGGGCGTAGGGGCCGGTTGCCGGGCTACGAGGCGTGGCGCGGCCGGACCACAGACCGGAAGGGGGATTAGATGAAACTGATCACTGCAATCATCAAACCCGCCAAGCTCGAAGAGGTGCGTGAAGCGCTTCTGAAGTGCGGCGTTCAAGGTCTGACGGCAAGCGAAGTCTCAGGCTTCGGTCGTCAGAAGGGGCACACCGAAATCTATCGTGGCGCGGAATACGCCATCAGCTTCGTGCCCAAGACCAAAGTCGAAGTCGCGATTGCCGACGCGCAAGTCGGCGCGGTGATCGATGCGATCCGCGGCGCCGCCGGAACCGGCAACATCGGCGATGGAAAGATTTTCGTAACTGAGCTCGGCCAAGCGGTGCGCATTCGTACCGGCGAAACCGGCGATGACGCCCTATAGGAGGACAAGAGCAATGTCTAAATTGAGTAACTTCATGTTCCGTACGGGGGCGCTCGCAGCCGCCGCCGTCGCGATGGCGGGCCCCGCCTTCGCGGAAGACGCGCCGGCGCCGGTGTTGAATTCCGGCGATACCGCGTGGATGCTGACCTCGACCGCTCTGGTCCTCTTGATGACCATTCCGGGCTTGGCGCTGTTCTACGGCGGTATGGTGCGTAAAAAGAACGTGCTGGCCACCTTGATGCACAGCTTCGCCATCACCTGCCTTGTTACCGTCATCTGGGTTGTCGTCGGCTTCTCGCTCGCCTTCTCCAAGGGTGAGTCGGACTACATCGGCAATTTCGACCAGTTCATGCTGGCCGGTATCGGTGTCGCCGATCTGTGGGCGCCGCTGAATATCCCGACGTCGGTCTTCATGATCTTCCAGATGACCTTCGCCATCATCACCCCGGCGCTGATCACCGGTGCTTTCGCCGAACGTATGAAGTTCTCGGCGCTGCTCTGGTTCACCGGTCTGTGGTCGATCCTCGTCTACTCGCCCGTCTGCTTCTGGGTGTGGGGCGGCGGCTTCCTCGGCGGTGCGGGCGTGCTCGACTTCGCCGGCGGCACGGTCGTTCACATCAACTCCGGTATCGCGGGTCTCGTGGCCGCGATCATGATCGGCAAGCGCAAAGGCTACGGCGTTGAGAACCTCGCTCCGCACAACGTCACCCTGACGTTGATCGGTGGCTCCCTCCTGTGGGTGGGCTGGTTCGGCTTCAACGCGGGTTCGGCCGGTGCGGCCAACGGTGCGGCAGGCATGGCCATGGTGGTCACGCAGATCGCGACCGCGGGTGCAGCGCTCGCCTGGATGTTCGTCGAATGGATGACGCATCGTAAGCCGACCGTGCTCGGTGTCGTGTCCGGCGCGGTTGCCGGCCTCGTCGCGATCACCCCGGCAGCTGGCTTCGTCACCCCCGCGGGTGCGCTGGCCATCGGTGTCATCGCCGGCGTCGTCTGCTTCTGGGGCGCTGCTTGGTTGAAGCCGAAGTTCAAGTATGACGACGCGCTCGACGTGTTCGCCGTGCATGGTCTCGGCGGCATCACCGGTGCGATCCTGACCGGCGTCTTTGCGGCCGAAGCGATCGGCGGCAAGGTCGGCGTGCTCGAAGGCAACATCGAGCAGCTCTGGCTGCAGATCGAAGGTGTCGCGGTCACGCTCATCTGGAGCGGCGTCTGCACGGCGATCTTGCTCTTCATCATCGACAAGACCATCGGCCTGCGCGTCGAAAGCGATGCAGAATCCGAAGGCCTGGACATCAACCAGCACGGGGAGATGGTCCACTAATCGATCAAGGAATGATGGTCCGCCGGTACCCACCGGCGGGCCATTTACTGGCGGCAGAACAGGCATGTCCTCCACGTTCGTCCGCCCGTTTGGAGCCACCCCGCAATGCCACGCCGCGGGGTGGCTCTTTTCCTTTAGCGATGCTTAAAAACTAGGCATCTGCCAAAAGGCTCGCCAAACAGGCGCGCGGCCCACGGGGCCGTATTTTCGTTAAATCATTGAAATTGCATATGAAACGCTCCGTTCGAAAAACGGCACGCTTATTGAAGGAGCGCGCCCGCGTGGCATTCGTATGGATCGAGGCGATTGGGGAAGCCTCGAAGCATCCCCTGACGTCTCGATTCCATCCGGAATCGATAACAGGAGGACATTCATGCGCTCGGCTTCTTCGCCGTTAACGCCCAGCTTTGCTTTGGGATTCGGCCTTTTTCTCTGTCTCATTCTCACGCTGGTTCCGGATCCTGCGTTCGCGCAAGCGTCGGCCGCCAAAACCCTAAGCGGTGGCGATACCGCCTGGATCATCACCGCGACCGCGCTGGTGCTGTTCATGACCATGCCGGGCCTGGCGCTGTTTTACGGCGGGCTCGTGCGTTCGAAGAACGTCCTGTCCGTCCTCATGCATTGCTTCGCCGTCACCTGCATCTGTTCGGTGCTGTGGCTGGTCGTCGCCTATTCGGTCGCGTTCGGCACCAACAATGCGATCTGGGGCGGGCTCGACAACATGGTCTTCGCCGGCATCGGCGATCAGTTGCGTGACGCGACGACCATTCCGGAAAGCGTGTTCTTCATCTTCCAGATGACGTTCGCGATCATCACGCCGGGCCTGATCGTCGGTGCCTATGTCGAACGCATCAAATTCTCCGCCGTCGTGCTGTTCACGACGATGTGGCTGGTGCTGGTTTATGCGCCGTCGGCGCATTGGATCTGGGGCGGCGGTCTGCTCGCCGATATGGGCTGGATCCATGCTTCGCTTGAGGGCGTCGCCGCGATGGATTTCGCCGGCGGCCTTGTCGTGCATGCCAATGCTGGTGTGGCAGCTTTGCTGTTGGCCAAGATCCTCGGGCCGCGCGGTGGGTTCCCCAACGATCTGCGCCCGCCGCACAATCCGGGCCTCGTCATGATCGGTGCGGCCATGTTGTGGGTCGGCTGGTTCGGCTTCAACGGCGGCAGCGCGCTCGCCGCCAATCACAGCGCCGGCATGGCGATCCTGGTCACGCATATCTCGGCCGCGACGGCCTGTATCGTGTGGAGCGCCATCGAATGGGCGAAGTTCGGCAAACCGTCCTTGGTCGGCATCGCCACGGGTGCGATCGCCGGTTTGGCGACGATCACGCCGGGTGCCGGGTTCGTCGGCCCGGTGGGCGGCCTCGTCTATGGCGCGGTGGCTGCGGTGGTCTGTTTCTACAGCATTAATATCGTGAAAAAGACCATGAACATCGACGATTCCCTGGACGTTTTTGCGGTCCATGGCGTCGGCGGCATGCTCGGTGTCGTGCTCACGGGGGTGTTCGTGGATGCGAGCTTCGGCGGCGTCGGCCTGCCCGAGGGCCGCACCATCGCCATATCGGTGTTGGGCCAGGTGGCAGCACTCGCGGTCACGGTGGTATGGGCCGGTCTGGTGAGCTATATCCTTATCAAGATCACGCAAGCCCTGGTCGGGCTGCGGGTCGGCGCTGACGAGGAAAGTGAAGGCCTCGACATCACGGCGCACGGCGAACGCAGCTACGATCTCTAGAAAGGATGGCTTCAATGAAAATGATTATGGCGATCATCAAGCCGGCCAAGATCGATGCGGTGCGCGAAGCGCTGCTGGGTATTGGCGTGCAAGGCCTGACGACGACGGAGGTCCAGGGCTTTGGCCGTCAACGCGGCCATACCGAGATTTATCGCGGCTCGGAATATGCGATCAGCTACGTGCCGAAGATCAAGATCGAGGTCGCGGTCGAAGACGGCATCGCGGATCGGGTGGTCGACGCCATCCGCACCGCCGCCAACAACCAGAGCATCGGCGACGGCAAGATTTTCGTCTATGACCTCGGCGAGGCGGTGCGTATCCGGACCGGCGAAACCGGGTCGGCGGCGCTCTAAAGGTATGCTTGAGGGCGTCGATGCTGGCCGCTATGTAAACGGCCATGCATAACGACGCCCTCGACCGCCTGACCGATTATCCGTTCGATCGGCTGCGCGCCCTTCTCAATCCGGTCACACCTGCCCCCGGCAAGTCGCAGATCCTGATGCAGCTCGGCGAGCCGCAGCATCCGGAACCGCCGATCATCGCCCAGACCATCGCGGCCAAGGCCGGCGAATGGTCGAAATATCCGCCCGTGTCCGGCAGTGACGATTTCTTCAACGCGGTTGCCGATTGGCTGACCCGGCGTTACGCGTTGCCCCAGGGCATGGTGAAGGCGTCCGAGCATATCGTCGCATTGTCGGGATCGCGCGAAGGTCTCTATATGGCGAGCGATCTGTGCGTGCCGCGCACCAAACACGGCAAGCAGCCGATCGTGTTGCTGCCCAATCCGTTCTATCAGGTCTATCTCGGCGCGATCCTCATGCGCCACGCCGAACCCGTCTATATGCCGGCGACCAAAGAAACGAATTTCCTGCCCGATTTTTCGGCGCTCGACGAAGAGACTCTGTCGCGTACCGCGATGGTCTATCTGTGCACGCCGTCCAATCCGCAGGGCACCATCGCCAGCCTCGACTATCTCGTCCATGCGCTGCAGCTCGCGCGCAAATACGATTTCGTGTTGTGCTTCGATGAATGCTACGCGGAAATCTATGACAAGGTGAAGCCGCCGGGCGGGCTGGAAGCCGCCGCCAAGCTGGGTGGCTCGCTCGATAATTTGCTCGTGTTCCATTCGCTGTCGAAACGCTCCAGCGCGCCCGGCCTGCGTTCGGGCTTCGTTGCCGGCGATCTGAACCTGATGCGGCGACTAAAGATGCTGCGCAATTACGCCGGCGCCTCGCCGCAACCGCCGGTGTTGGCGGCCTCGGCGGCGCTATGGCGCGATGAAGCGCATGTCGAAGCGAACCGCGTGCTCTATCGTCGCAAGTTCGATGTCGCCGATCAGATCATGAGCGGCCGTCTCGGTTACTACCGCCCCGATGGTGCGTTCTATCTGTGGCTCGATGTCGGTGACGGCGAAGAGGCGGCTAAAGCGTTGTGGGGCGAGGCCGGCGTGCGCGTCATTCCGGGCACGTATCTGGCGCGCGAGATCGATGGTGTGAATCCCGGCAAGCCCTATATCCGTGTCGCGCTGGTGCAGGAACCCGACGTAATCGCCGAGGCGTTGCATCGCATCGTCGATACGCTCGACTGAAACAAAAAGGGCGGCCCTTTCGAGCCGCCCTTCGCTTTTGTATTTAGCGCAGATCAGTTCCAGGCATAGTCCCCGGCGTAATTCTCGCCCGCGCTATACGGATTGTTGGTCAGCTTCACATCCTTGCCGTGCACATACACGGTCGGGATCGATGAGACCGGCAGGTGATACGCCTGTTCGTTGATGCGGTTGAACGCGACCTTGTAGATCTCGGCGCGCTTTTCCGGATCGAACTCGGCCTCGCCGTCCTTCATCGCTTTTTCGATCACGTCGTCCTGGAAATATTTCATCGCCGGGCCGGTGAACAGCACGCTGAAGATGTTGCCCGCATCCGGATAGCTGCCCGTCGGGAACAGGATCGACCAGGCCTGCAACTTGCCGTCGCCCTGCTGGCGGCGATAGAGGTTGATGTCGGCGGGCTGCACGGTCGTGCGGATGCCGACCTTGTACAGATCGCCGGCGATTGCCTCGCCGATCGGCCGGTTGGGCGCGAAGACGAGATATTCCAGATCGAAGCCGTTCGGATAACCGGCTTCGGCCAGTAGCTTCTTCGCACCCGCCGGGTCGAACTTCGGCGCCGGCACGCTGTAACGGCAGGCGATGGTCGCCTTGAAGCAATCGGCCTGGATATGTTCGGCGACATCGCCGCCGGGCACGATGTATTTGATGATCTCCTCGCGATTGACGGCCATCATGATCGCCTTGCGCACGCGGATGTCCTACAGCGCCTTGTTGCCCGACAGGTTCTGCGAATCGAGCGCGATGTAGAACAGATTGCCGGTATCGACATAGGTGACCTTGAGGTTCGGATTCGTTCCGAGTTCCTTGGCCGAATCCGGGCTCAGGTTGCGCGCGAGATCGAGGCCGCCGGTCATCAATTGCGCCGCCTGCGTCTGGCGGTCCGGCATCGGGATGCCGTGCACGCGTTTGATCTGCGCCTTCTTGTTGGGCGAGATGTTGAAGCCGTCATAACGCTCGGCGACAATACCCTTGTTCTTGTCCAGGGTCGTGACCTTGTAGATGCCGGTGCCGACCGGATTGACGCGGCCGTAATCGTCCTTGTCCTCGGCTTTGTTCAGCAGCTCGCCGTTCCAGATGTGGAAGCGGTACGACAGCAAGGCCAGATCGGTCGCCGTGGGTTCGGTCGAATGGATGCGGAACTTGGTCGGGCTCAGGATCTCGACGCTCTTCACCCAAGTGTAGCGCGGCGCGTACTGCACCTTGGCCTTTGGGTCGGTGATGTAGTCGATCGTCGCTTTGACGTCGCTTGAATCGAGCACCTTGCCGTTGTGGAATTTGATGTCGTCGCGCAGCTCGAATTCGAGCGTCATGTTGTCGATGCGCTTCCACGCTTTCGCCAAGGCGGGGGCGTATTTCTGCGTGTGCTCATCGTAATAGACGAGACGTTCGTAAACCTCGGAATAGAACACGCTGGCTTCGTCGAGCGGCAGGTTATAGCTCGACAGCGCCACGAACGGATTGTTGATGGCGACGCGGATGGTGTCTTGCGATTTCTGGGCAAAAGCGGGGGCGGCGCAAACAATGGCCGCGGTGGCCAACAAGGCCGACTTCAACAGACGCATTACTCTACTCCCAAGTATGTTACGGACGCTTGCCTGGTGGCGCCCATGCGGCCTCCGCACGGGCGATCCAGGTTCTTCATCTTCGAAAAATGTTAGTCGGCTTCGGACACCAATAGGGCGTCGACCGCGACGACGCCTTCACCATCGGCATAGACGATCAGCGGATTGACGTCGATATCGTCGAGCGTCGGCGTCGCGATCATCAACGCACCGATGCGCGCCGCCGCGTCGGCCAGCGCCGCCACATCGCGCGCCTCTTGCCCGCGGAACGCGCCCAGCAATTTGGCGCCGCGTAGTTTCATCAGCTCATCCGCGATGGTTTTGGGATGCGCATCGGCAGGCAGGAAGCGCACGTCTTTTAGCGCTTCGGTGAACACGCCGCCGAGCCCGATCATGAGCGTCGGGCCCCAGGCCGGATCGCGCCGCGCGCCGACGACAATCTCGACACCCTTTTTGCCCATCTTCTCGACCAGGATACCGTCGAGCTTCAGATCGGGCCGCGCCTTTTTGACGTCGGCCTGCATCTTCTTCCAGGCCTCAGACAGTTCCTTGGCGGTCTTGATGTTGACCGCCACGCCGCCCGCGTCGCTTTTATGGGTGAGCGCGGCTGCTTGTGCCTTCAGCACGACCGGATATTTGATCTTGGTGGCGATGGCTTTTGCTTCGGCCAAGGTCTTGGCCAAGGCACCCTTCGGCACCGTAATGCCGGCGGCCTTCAGCGCGGCCTTACCTTGAACTTCGGTCAACGCGCCGCCGGCCTTCGGCATCTTGGCGGCGGGAACTTTGATGGCGGCTTTCTTGCGCGCACCTCGGCGCAGCGCCTCGCCATATTGGCAGGCGCGGGCAAGGGCGCGGATCGCGCGTTCGGGCGATTTGAAGAACGGGATCCCCTTCTTGGCGAGCGTCGGCTTCACGTTCGGGTCCATCTGCTGATCGCCGCCCATATAGGCGCAGAGCAGCGGCTTGCCGTTGTCGACCTTACCCTCGGCGATATAGCCCGAGCGCGTGAGGCCGGTTTCGGGCGAGCCCGAGATGATCGAGGCGAGTACGCTGCCGACCGTCGGATCGTCCATCAGTGCCTTGATCGAGCGCGTATACAGTGTCGGATCGAAAATCGCCTGCGCGGTCACATCGACCGGATTGGTGGCTTCGACGAAATCGGGCACGGTCGCGCGCAGGTTCTTGCGCGTCTGATCGTTCAGCGGCGCGATCGCGAGATTGACCGAGTCGGCATAGTCGAGGGTAAAGCCCTTGCACGCCCCGGAATCGGTGACGACGCCGAGGCCGCCCTTGGCGGGTGCGGGATAATGCGCGAGCGTGATCATCACATCCATCAGCTCGTCCAGGCTTTCGACGAGGACGACGTCCTGCGAGCGTACGAAGGATTCCATGATGTCGTAATCGCCGGCGAGCGCGCCGGTGTGCGATTTCGCGGCCTCGCGCGATTGTTGGCTGCGCGACAGATGCAGCAGCACGATCGGCTTTTTCTTGGCGCGCGCGGCCGCCGCATGTTTCATGAACTCGTCGGGGCGGCGGATGGTTTCGGCCAGCATGACGACCAAGCGGCTTTCGGGGTTCTCGATCACGAAGGGCATGTAATCTTCGATGCCGATGACGGCCTCATTGCCGGTGGTGATGGCGTAAGAAAAGCCGATGCCTTCCGCCGCCGCCGCCGTGCGCAACACGCCGACCATGCCGCCGGACTGGCACAGGATGTCGATCTTGATGTCGGTCGCCACAGGTGCCGGCATGCGCCCGAGCCCGAAGGTGATCTGATGCCCGGCGTTCATGTTGGTGTAGCCCAGGCAGTTGGGCCCGGCGAAGGCGATATCGTATTGATGCGCGATGTCTTCCAGGCGCTGCTGGTTGCGTAGGCCGTCGCCACCCATTTCGGCGAAGCCCGAGGCGAAGCACATGATGCCGCCGAGCTTCTTGGGCGCCAGGCTTTCGACCGCCTCGATGATGCCGGCACCCGGCACGGTGAGCACCGCGAGATCGATGCCGTCCGGCAGGTCAGCCACGCTTGCCACCGCCGTGCGCCCGTCGAGCTCGGTGAGGTTGCGGCTGACGATGTGGATCTTGCCCTTGTAGCCCATATTGTCGAGGGTCTGGATGCAGTTGCGCCCGGCCGTTCCGGGGCGTTCCGACACGCCGATGACCGCGACCGACTTCGGGTTCAGAAGGCGAGCGACTTGCGAGCGTGAAATCGCCCGCGGTTTTTTATTTCCCGTCATGCGCACCCCCCGAGAACCGTGTATACAAATTGAGCAAATTTAAATATCAGGGTACCTGATAAACGGTCAATAGCACACTCTGGTTTCCCTGGCTCTTTGGAACATTCATGGCGCGCGCTCCTCGTTCGTTTTATCTCCTGAATCAAGTCAGTTCTGCCGTGCGCTTACGCCTCGAGCGTTCCTTGCGCGAATTCGAACTCACGGCGACGCAATATACGGTGATGAGCCGGGTGAAGGGTCGGGAAGTCCTCTCCTCGGCCCGGCTCGCGCGCGCCCATCATGTCTCGCCGCAGACGATGAACGAACTGATCGCCAATCTGGTGGCGCGCGGGTTGCTGCAGCGCAAGGAAGACCCCGACAATCGCCGCGTGCTGCTGGTGTCGCTGACCGATAAGGGGCGTGAATTGTTGGAAGGGTGTGATCGCAAGGTCGATGTGCTGGAGACCGAGTTTTTCTCCAGCTTCAATACCGCCGACCACGGCATGTTCCGCAAGCTGCTCGAAATCCTGATCGACGATATCAAGCGCTCAGGTCCGGATTAGCTGAAAAATCGTTTGATTTCGGCGGCGACCAATTCTGGCGCGGTGCGTAACGCGTTGTGGCCCTGGCCCGCGATGACGCGCTGATCGGCCGTGGTAAACGCTTTCAGCGCGGTCTCGGTATATCTGATCAGCGGCGGAAAGGTTTTTTCACCGACGATGAAGCGCGTCGCCGTCCGACGATCCGCGAATTCGCCCGCCGTGACCGAAAAGCGACTCGCATTCACGAACTCGCGAGCGATCGTTCCGGCAAAGCCGAGATAACGCGCCCAGCGCTGCGGATCGCTCTTCAACCGTTCGAACTGTGCTTCGGGCACATGCTGCAGCTCGACGAATTGGACCCGCATCACGCCTTCCAGGTCACTTGCCGCGTCGCGTTCGACCATGCGATCGACGAGGGATGATGGCGTACCGGGCGGCGGTTCGAACAGCATGATGCGCCCAATGTTCGTCGCGGCGCGCAGCGCTCCCAGGGCGCAGAGCGCGCCATAAGAATGCGCGAACAGGTCGGTGGGGGCGCCATGTTGGGCAGCGATGGCGGTGGCGAGCGCGTTGATATCCTCGAACTCGCGCTCGATCGCGTATGGCGCGGTGTCGCCGGCGCTGAGGCCGCGGCCGCGCCGGTCCATCAGATAGAGTGTGTAGCGATCGTTGAGCAGCGGTGCCACGCGGTCGAAGCCGAGCCGGTCGTCCGCGGTGCCGTGTACCAAAAGCAATGCGGGGCCACCGCCAGTGACCCCGCATGCTATTTTACTGCCGTCGGGCGAGACGGCGGAGAAGATCCCCGTCCCAGTCGGCACTTGTGGCAACGTATTTAGTTCTCGGCGAAGTAGGTGAGCGCCGCGGTGACGCCGCCCTTCTGGATCTTCATGCCGGCGAGGTCCATGCCGACTTCGACACCGGCGAGCACGCCGGTCAGCATCGTCTCGTTGAAATCGCCGAGATGGCCGATGCGGAAGTTCTTGCCCGCCAGCTGGCCGAGGCCCGAACCCAACGCGATGTTGAACTTGTCATAGATCACGTTGCGGACCTGATCGGCATTCACGCCGTCGGGCGTATAGATCGAGGTGACCGTGTTGGATGCGTATTTCGCATCCTTACATACGGTCTCAAGGCCCCAGGCCTGCACCGCGCGACGCGTGGCTTCGGCCAGGCGCGCATGGCGGGCGAACACGGCCTGCATGCCTTCTTCCTGCAACATGGCGAGGCCTTCGCGCAGCGCGAACAGCATGTTGGTTGCCGGGGTGTAGGGGAACATGCCGTCCTTGTTGGCGGCGATGATGGGCGCCCACTTCCAATAGCCTTTCGGATATTTTGCGGTCTTGTTGGCTTCGAGGGCCTTGGCGCTGGCCACGTTGAAGGACAGACCCGGCGGCAGCATCAGGCCCTTTTGCGAACCGCCGATGGTGATATCGACCTTCCACGCCTTGTGATCGTAGGGGATGGAACCGAGACCCGAGATCGTGTCGACGAACAGCAGCGCCGGATGGCCGGCCGCGTCCATTGCCTTGCGCACACCGGCGATGTCGCTGGTCACGCCGGTCGAGGTTTCGTTATGGACGGCGCAGACCGCTTTGATCTTGTGCTCTTTATCCGCCTTCAGGATGGATTCGAGCTTGTTAAGATCGATGGGCGAGCGCCAATCGGTCGGCTCTTGATGCAGCTCGAAGCCCATGTCGGTGACCATGTCGGCCCACAGGCGGCCGAAGTGACCGGTCTCGAAACCCAGAACCTTGTCGCCGGGGTTGAGCGTATTGGCCAGCGCCGCCATCCACGAACCGGTGCCCGAGGCCGCGTACATGATGACCGGGTCGCCGCCGAAGCCGAAAATCTTGTCGAAGCCTGCGAGGCAGTCCTTCACGAGCTGCAGGGCGATCGGACCTCGATGGTCGACCGTCGGCGTGGCCAACGCGCGCAGCACGCGGTCGGGTACATTGGTCGGTCCAGGAGGCTGTACGAGTTGACGTCCGGCAACGCGGGTCATGGCTTCGTCTTTCCGTGAAATGGGTTTTCGTTTTTGCGGTGGACCTTCTATCCGGTTGCGGCCAAAACGGCAAACTTATTTGGGGAAATTGGGTTTCTGCCCACCTCGCCAGCGTGGACAGTCCGCGCGGCCCCGCCCATAGTTCCTGAGCGGCCGTAGAAGCCGGATCAGGGAGCTAAAAAGGGAACAAGTTCATGCACTTCGGCTATTTCACGCTCAGCGACAATGCCTATGCCGGCAACACCCGTGGGGCCAACGAACTGGTGCAAAATATCACCGCCGAGGCGCTCTATGCCGAACAGATCGGGATGCATTCGGCCTGGATCGGCGAGCATCATTTTTCGACCTTGGGCGTGCTGTCCTGCCCCGATCTCGTGCTCGCCAATATCGCCGCCAAAACGAGCAAGATCCGCTTGGCGCCCGCCGTCACCGTGCTGCCGCTGCATCATCCGCTGCACGTCGCCGAGCAATGGGCGACCTTGGATCTGCTCAGCAATGGGCGCGTCGATTTTGCGACCGGGCGCGGCTACGACCGGCGCGAATACGAACCCTTCGGCGCCGACTTCGACGACAATCTCGATCTGTTCCACGAGGGTGTCGAGATCGTGCAAAAACTGTGGAACAGCGACGGGCCCGTCACCCACAAGGGCAAATATTATCAGCTCGACAATATCCGCACGACGCCGCGCCCGGTGCAAAAGCCGATGCCGATCTATATCGCGTCCTTCTCCAAGCCGTCGTTGGAGCTGGCCGCACGGCTGGGCTGCGGAATTATCGTGGCACCCTTTGCCGCCACCATGGCGTTCGGCGGGCTGGCCGGCGTCGCGAGCGCGTTCCACGAGATCTGCGACAAGATGGGCACCAAGCCCGGCCCGATCATGTGCAGCTACTTCACGCATTTTGCGGATGACGCGGCATCCGAACGTGCCGCCCGCGACCGCCAGATTCGTTATTTCAAGGAATGCGTGATCGCGTCCTTCCCGGGCGATCCGGCGACCGCGCCGCCGACCTATCGCTACTTCATCGACATGGTGCAGAAGCTGCACGAGGTGCAGGCGAAGGATCTGTCGCCCAATGCCGTGTTGCTCGGCTCACCCCAGCAGATGATCGATACCTTGAAGACCGCGCAGGCGGCGGGCTTTGCCGAGGTGATCCTCTACATCAATGTGGGGCTCAAGCCGCACGGCCAAGTGAAGGACGAAATGGCGCGCTTCATGGAAGAGGTCGCGCCGCACTTCCAATCCTAGATCGTCATGGCCGGGCTTGACCCGGCCATCCACGGAAGGCGCGTCTGCGCCGATAAGAATCGTGGATGCTCGGGACAAGCCCGAGCATGACGGCAAGGTAGTTGTTAGAGCCGGAAGATCTTCTGCGCCGTGTCGCCGAGCAACAGTTTCTGCTCGGGCTCGGTCAGCTTCGCCGCGCGCACGACCTTGCACGGATCGGGATCGCCGATGGGGAACGGATAGTCCGAGCCCAGCATCACCTTGTCCGCGCCGACCACCTTGGTGAGGAAGCGCAGCGACTGCCAGCTGAACAACACGGAATCGAAATAGAGTTTGGCGAAGCCGGCCGCCGGATCGGCATATTCGCCGGGATGGATGTCGCGGTTACGCTCCAACCGGCCGAGCATATAGGGCAATGCGCCGCCGCCATGCGAGAGGACGAATTTCATATCCGGATATCTGAGGAAATGGCCGGAGAACAGCATGCGCGCGATGGCCGTCGTGGTGTCGACGCCGCGCCCGACCGCATTGATCATGTCGTAATCGTCGAGGCGCGTATCGCCGCAGCCGAACATCGGATGCAGATAGATGACGGCCTTCAAGGATGACGCCGCTTCCCAGAAGGGATCGAGATCGGCATCGTCCAAGGTGCCGGACGATCCTTTGGGCTGCGTGCCGATCATCGCGCCGGCGAAACCGGCCTGCATGGCTTCTTCCAAAACCTTGGCGGCGAGCTTGCCGTTTTGCAGCGGCACGGTGGCGAGCGGGGCAAGGCGCTTGGTCGTATCGGTGCCGGCCATCAGATGTTCGTTGACGAAGCGCGACCAGTTGGCGCCTTCCTCGGCCGGCAATTCGTAGCCGAAAGAATCGAGCCAGCCGCCGCACACTTGCGCGTCGATGCCGGATTTATCCATCCACGCCAATCGTTCGGTCGTTTCGCGCAGCTTGGGCGCGACGGGCCGCGTCGGAGCACCTCCCGCGAACGCCAGGCGGTAATTATTGTCCTTGGCCAGCAATTCGATGTTGGGGAATTTGCCGGTAGCACCTTGCAGCGCCTTGAGCATGGCTTCGGGGGTGAAATGGGCGTGGGTATCGATGATCACGTCGGTTGGTCTCCGTTGAGCAGCGCCTCGATATCCATCATACGCATAGGCAGGGAATCAAGGCTGAGATTGCGTGGGGCGAGCGCATCGTTGACCGCGCTGGCGATGCAGGCGGGCGCGCCGAGATAGCCGCCTTCGCCCGACCCCTTTTGGCCGTGCGAGGTCAGCGGCGACGGGGTGCAATGTTCGACGTCCTTCACGAAGGGCACCTCGAACACCGATGGGATCAGGTAATCGGCGAAGGTCGCGCTCATGAATTGGCCATCGGGCGCGTAATGGAATTTTTCATACAGCGCCGCGCCGATACCGTGCGCCACGCCGCCGATGATCATGCCGCGCACGATGTCGGGATTGATCACCGTGCCGCA
The DNA here is from genome assembly GCA_947467145.1 of Rhodospirillaceae bacterium. Lineage (GTDB taxonomy): Bacteria > Pseudomonadota > Alphaproteobacteria > Rhodospirillales > UBA2165 > CANIGJ01. The sequence continues at coordinate 164,379 of CANIGJ010000002.1, forward strand.
ATCGTGCGCCAGGGCGTAATCGAGGATGTTCACCTTGCCGGTATCGGGGTCGATGTCGACCAGCGCGAGGTGCGCTTGGAACGAGAAGCAGGGATAAAGCTGCACCTTGTCGTCCTTATCGGGCAAGCCGCCGCCGCGCGGCACCTGCCAGACATATTCGGCCTGCAAGCCCGGCTCCATGCCGGGCGGCAGCTTGTGATACTGGCGATGCGCGATAGTGCACAGCTGTTCCCAGCTCAGTTTGCGCGCCGGATCGGCGCGATCGAAAATCGCGCCGCCATCATATTCCAGCTCGCTCTCGGGCTTGCCCAGATTATGCGCGGCGATCTTCAGCAATTTGTCTTTGATCTTGCGCGCTGCCCCCGATGCCGCACCGCCCAACATGATCGCCATGCGCGACGCCACCGGGCTGCGCGTCGGCAAGCCGGCCAGGGAATCCGCATGCACGACGCGGATGTCGTCGGGTTCGCGCTCCAGGTCTTCGCCCATGATGGTGGCGACCAGGGTTTCGTGGCCCTGGCCGGATGTCGTCGTGCCCATCACGCCGGTGATCTTGCCATGCCCGTCGATACGGATGCCGCAGCCTTCCATAAATGTCGTGATCTCGGCCGAGGGGTTCATCAGATATTCGAACATATTGTTGCCGCCGCCCGGCTCCAAACATGTTGCGATGCCGATGCCGGCGAGGCGGCCCTTGGCACGCAACGCTTCGCGTTGTTTCACCAGACGCTGCCAATCGGCGAGCGCCACACCTTTGTCCAACACGACCGGATAATTGCCGCTGTCGTATTTGGTGCCGGTGGGGATTTCGTAAGGAAAGGCGTCGGGTGAAATGAAATTCTTGCGGCGGATGACGAGGCGATCCATGCCGAGGTGGCGCGCCACCTTGTCGACCATGGTTTCGATCATGAAGTTGGTCGGCGATTGGCCGAAGCCGCGCACCGGCACCTGGCCGGTCTTGTTGGTGGTGACCGAGATCGCTTCGTATTCGATGGAATTGACGGTGTAGGGGCCACACAGCGCCGCGATCGGCTTGCCGAGCTGAAACGGCCCGCGTCCGGGATAGGCGCCTGCATCGTCGATGGCGCGGACTTTCATCGAGCGGATGGTGCCGTCCCGGTCAAACGCCACTTTGGTGTCGAAAATGCGGTCCGGTCCGTGCGCATCGCCGCCCGACATATTATCGAAGCGATCCTCGATCAGGCGCACCGGCACGCCGCCGAGTTTGCGGCTCAAGTAACCCACGATGATCGTGTGCTTGATGCCGCGCTTCACGCCATAGCTGCCGCCGACATCGACATCCTGATGCACGCGCACCGCGTTCAGCGGGATGCGCAGCGCGTTGGCGATTTGCTCGGCATAATTCGGCATCTGGATGGAGGCCCAGACCTCCAACATGTCGCGGCCCTGATCCCAGCGCGCGAGAGCACCGAAGGTTTCGATGGGCACGGTGGATGATCTGTTCCAACGCGCGCGGAAGCTCAACGTTTCCTCGGATTTGGCGAAATCGTCGGCAACCGGTCCCCAGGTGAAGGTGCGCCGATACAGCACATTCGATTTGTGCCCGGGATGCACCAGCGGTGCATCGTCCTTGAGCGCCTCTTCCGGATCGACGATGCAGGGGAGTGATTCGTAATCGACCTCGATCAGCTCGATGGCGTCTTCGGCGATGGCCCGCGACGTCGCGGCAACCGCACACACCCATTCGCCGGCATAACGCGTCATGCCGACGGCGAGCGGCAGCCATTTCACTTCCGGTGTCGGCAAGCCGCCATAGAGCGGGTTGGTGGCGGCGTACAATTCCGCGCCGGTCAGCACACAGGCGACACCCGGCAGCGCCAGCGCGGCATCCGCGTTGATGCTGAGGATATTGGCGCGGGGATGCGGGCTCGCCAGCACGGCGACATGCAAGGTGCCGGGCATTTGAATGTCTTGCACGAAATTGCCGCGTCCGGCGGCGAGGCGTTTATCCTCGGTGACGCGGCGCTTGTGCGCGACATATCGTGTGTTGGGCAGCGCGGTCATGTCGCGTCTCGCAACCGTTGCGCGGCAATGCGGATTGCCTCGATGATTTGCGCATAGCCGGTGCAGCGGCACAGATTGCCGCCGATGGCTTCGCGGATCTCGTCGTCGGTGGGGTCGGGCGACTGGCTGAGCAGCGCATGGGTCGCGACCATCATGCCCGGCGTGCAATAGCCGCATTGCATGCCGTGCGCTTCGATAAAGCTGTCCATGATCACGCCCGGCGCGCCATCGGCATCGCGCAAGCCTTCGGCCGTCATCACATCGTGCCCGTCGGCCTGCACGGCAAACATCAGGCACGATCGCACCGGCACGCCGTCGAGCATCACCGAGCACGCGCCGCACACACCATGTTCGCAGCCCATATGGGTCGCGGTGAGGCCGAGATGTTCGCGGATGAAATCAAGCAGGCTCGTGCGCGGCTCCGCACTTGCCGTGCGCGTCACGCCATTGATGGTCAGTTTGATCTCGCTCATATGGCCGCCTCGAGGATGGCGCGCATGGTCAGCGACTTTGCGACGCGACGGCGGTACGCGGCGCTGGCATGCAAGTCATCTGTCGGAGAAAGCACGCGGTCGATGCTGCCGACGATTTTGGCGACGAGTGCCGCATCGATGCGTTGGCCGTAGAGTGCTGCTTCCAGCTCAGCCGCGCGCACCGGATTGGGCGAAGCGCCGCCCAGTGCCACCGCAGCGCGGCGGCAGATGTTGTCCGCATCGAACTGCAATTGCACCGCGACGGCGACGATAGCGAAGTCGCCGTGGCGCGGGCTGATTTCCTGAAAGCCGGTGCCGATGTTGCCGCCTTCCCAAATGGGGAAGCGCACTTCGGATAGGATCTCGTCGGCGCGCCGCACCGACATCAGCGGTCCTTCGTAGAAGTTACATGCCGCCACCGTTCGTGTGCCGCTTTGGCTTGCCAGATCGATTTCGGCATTGAGCGCGATGGCGCAGAGCGGGATTTCGGCCGACGGATCGCCATGCGCGATCGATCCTCCCAAGGTGCCGCGATTGCGCGTCTGCGTATGGCCGACGAAAGAGAGAGCCTTGGTTAGCAGCGGCACCTTCGTGCGCACGATATCGCTCGCCAGGACTTTGGCCTGACGCGTCATGGCGCGGATGTGCAGATATTTTTCACTCGTCTCGATGCCCGACAGATCGGCGATCTCGTTCAGATCGACCAGGCAGGACGGCCGCGCCAAGCGCATCGCCATCATCGGCACGAGCGTTTGCCCACCCGCAATGACAATGGCGTCGTCATGCGCCGCCAGCGCGGCCAATGCGTGATCGAGCGACGTTGCCTTGATGTAATCGAAGGGCGCTGGTTTCACTTACTTTTTATCCCAGCCTTCTTCGATCTCGCGCACTGATGTCTCCGGCGTGATGTTGGTGCGCGTGCGCTGCTGCGTCAGCTTGCCGTTGGTCTGCCAGTCGCCGGCCGCCGCGCGCTGCGCGGCCTGTTCCCACGACGGATGCCAATCGCCGAGACTATAGCCGTGCCACGGCGATTCAGGCTTGAGCGCCGGCAGGCCGAATTTCTCCCACAGCACCTTCGCCTTCTCCATATACGGCTTGGTCGGCAAAGCGAGCGGCGGCATGTCGGCCTTCATGGTGGCGTCGATCAGCATGGCGCTGTCTTCAGCTGTGCCTTCGCGCCATGGGCCGTGGCCGAGCCCGCGATGCGGCACTATCATCACGTCTTCGCTCGGGTTCTGGCGATACGCCATGGCCCACAACAATGCGTCCGCATTCGTCGGATCGATATCCTCGTTGACCGCGATGACGATCTTGCCGGTATCGCCCTTGAACGCGATGGAGCCTTGCAGCGCGCGCCAGATCTCGGTGCGCGGCGTGCCTTTGGCGATGACGAGGGTCATGACTTTCAGCAGCGAGGTCAGCGGCTCATGCATCGAGACTTTGACGACGCCGCGGCAGCCGAGCGTATTGCGCAGATGCGACAGATACAGCGGTTCATACGCGACGCGCTTGATGACGGACGATTCCGACGGTGTCGCCTGGCTGATATACGAAACGACGATCGGGTTTTTCTTGCGCGTGATCGCGGTGATGCGCATCGGCATGTTGTATTCTTCGAGCGCGACATGCCCGTGGCTTTCGCCGAACGGGCCTTCGGGCTCGACATAGGTCGGATCGATGATGCCTTCGATGACGATCTCGGCTTCGGCCGGCACCATCAGCGGCACCGTCTTGGCCTGGATCATATTGATCGGCTCACCGGCCAGGCCGCCGGCCACTTCCATCTCGTCCATGCCGAGCGGCAATTTTTGCGGCCCCATGAAGGCGACCAGCGGCGGACAGCCGAGCACGATGGCGACCGGCATCATCTCGCCGCGTTTTTTGTAATCCTGCCAATGTAGATAGCCGCCCGCCCCGCCGACGCGCGTCGCCATGCGCACCACCAGACGATCGGGCGCCTTCAGCGCGCAGCGATAGGTGCCCATGTTCTGCACACCGGTCGTGGGATCGCGCGTGATGACGTTGGTGGCCGTCAGGGTCGGCGCGGAATCGAAGCCGGGGGTGGAGACGGGGATCGGAATGGCGTCGAGCCCTTTGCCGTCGCCGATCAGGTCGGCGCCTTGCAGCACGATCTCCTGGCACGGCGCGGTTTCAACGACGCGCGGCTTTTTCGGTTTGGCGACGCCGTCGGTCCATTTCTGGCCGATCTTGTCGACCGGCACGCCCATGCCGATGGAATAGATGGTTTCGTTGCCGGCCAGCGCGCCGACGACGACCGGCATATCGTACTTGCGGCCTTTGGCATCGACGACGTTGGTGAAGAGGAACGCCTTGCGGTCCTTCTCGGCGATGCCGCCGCGGAACTGCCAGCGCACCAGGGGATGCAGCTCGGAATCCTTGTCCACCGGCTGATCGATGGTCCACAGCAGGCCGGCTTCGTCGAGCGCCTTCAGGTGCTCGTGCAGATCGCGGTATCCGCGCGTTTTGGCGTCTTGTCCGGCATCCATGCGGTCGCTCTCCCCTTTTGGGAAAAGCTTACACATTCGCGGCAGGCGGCTAAACCCCGCCCAGGCTACTTTTTGCCGAGTTTCGCGATTAGCGCTTGGGCGGCGGCCGGGTTGCGGACCTTGGCGCCGGCGATGAAATAGGCGAACACGTCGCCGCGTTTGGCCCAGGCGCGGGTCTGCTTGGCGAAGCCGGCGAGCTCGTCATCGGTGACGCCGTTATCCAGATGTTCGTGGCTCGACATGAAGCGCGCATAGGTGAAATCGGCGGTCGGTTCGTCGATCTCGGGCCAGCGCTCGTCCTCGTCCTCGGTCTTGCCGTAGACGATGGCGACATTCTGCTCAGCGCAAAGATCGTAGAAGGCCTGGGTGGCGAAGCTCTGGTTGCGCACCTCGACGGCATGCCGCAGCGCCACGCCGTCCAGCTCGTCGGGCAGTAAATTAAGGAACGCTGCGAAATCTTCGGCATCGAATTTCTTCGTGCCCATGAACTGCCAATTGATCGGGCCGAGCTTGCCGCCCAGTTCGGTCAGGCCCTGGTTCAGGAACTTGCCGACCGAGTCACCCGCCTGCGCCAGGATCTTGCGGTTGGTGCAAAAACGCGAGGCTTTGACCGCGAAGACGAAATCGTCCGGCGTCTCGTCACGCCATTTGCGCCACGAATCGGGTTTGAAGCTCGAATAATAGGTCCCGTTGATCTCGATCGAGGTCATGGCGCGCGACGCGAATTCCAGTTCGCGGCGCTGCACCAGATCGTCGGGATAGAACACGCCGCGCCACGGCTCGAACGTCCAGCCGCCGATGCCGACCCTGATCTGTCCCGCCATATGCGTCTCCGCTCGTTAGTGCGCGGGCCCCGCCAAGACGCGGCCGCGCAGGGTGATCAGCCCGAGGATCAAGGCGCACACCGCGGAGAATGCGATCATTCCGACCATCGGGAGCGCCGTGCCGTCGAACAATTGGCTGACGACGACGATCATGATCGCCCCGAAGACCATCTGCAATGTGCCGCCGAGCGCCGAGGCCATGCCGGCGATGGGCCCGTGTTCTTCCAGCGCCAGCACCATGCAGGTGGGGATGACGAGGCCGAGCGGCCCATTGGCGCAGAACAACAGCGCGATCAGCACGTACAGATTGTCCACGCCCGCCAAGGTCAGCGCCAACAGCACGAGGGCGAAGAAGGCGAAACCGCCGATGGCGGCGCGCACGACGCGCGCCATGCCGAAACGCCCGCCCAGGGTCGCGGCGAATTGCGACGTGCCGATGAAGGCGATGGCGTTGAGCGAAAAGGCGAAGCTGTATTGCGTCGGCGTCAGGCCGAAATGATCGATATAGATGAAGGACGAGCTGGCGAGGTAGACGAAGAAGCTCGCCATGCCGAAGCCGCCGATGAAGGTCAGGCCGAGGAAATGGCCGTGGCGCAGCAGGCGGCCGAAGCCGGCAAAGGCGCTGCCAAAACTCGCGGAAATACGCTCCGATGCCGGGCGCGTTTCGGGCAAGGCGCGGATGACCAGGATCAGGCCGAGCACGCCGATGACGGTCATGGCCATGAACACGGCGCGCCAGCCGAACGGCACGATCAGCGCGGAACCGCCGAGCGGCGCCAGGATCGGCGCCACGCTGAGGACCAGCATGACCAGGCTCATCAGCTTGGTCGCTTCGATGCCGGTATAAAGGTCGCGGATGATGGCGCGCGGAATGACCATGACGGCCGAAGCGCCGATGCCTTGGACGACACGGAACGCGATCAGGCTTTCGATGGTGCCGGCCAGGCTGCAGCCGATGGCGCCGGCCACGTACAGCACCAGGCCGAAATACAGCGGCGGCTTGCGCCCGAACATATCCGACAGCGGGCCGTAGACGATCTGCAACACGCCGAAGGAAACGAAGAACACCATCAGGGTCATCTGCGTCGCCTGGGTGCTGGCATGCAGGTCGGCGGCGATGGTCGGCAGCGCCGGGATATACATATCGATGGCGAAGGGGCCGACGGCGGCGAGCAGGCCGAGCACGATGGCGTTCTTGGTATAGGTCGAGATCATGAGGGGCACTGCACTCTGGGGGGAGGGCTTTTTCCGCGATGCGGAATGACTTGGCAAGCCCCAATCCTCAACAGACATTAACCGCATGACACAGTCCCCAATTAAGCCGCCCGTCGCGGTGCGTAAGCCCCATCCCGTCACCCGCCACGGCGATACCATCGTCGACGATTACGATTGGCTGCGCGATGCCGATTGGCGCGCCGTCATGCGCGATCCGGCCAAATTGACGCCGGCGATCCGCGCCCATCTGGAGGCCGAAAACGCCTATACGGCGTCCATCATGGACGCGACCCAGGGCCTACGGACCGAGCTGGTCGCTGAAATGCGCGGCCGCATCGCCGAGGACGATTCGAGCGTGCCATCGCCGCATGGGCCGTACGAATATTACATGCGCTTCGAGACCGGCGCCGAATATCCCATCTATGCGCGCCGCAAACAGGGTGGCGGTGCGGAAGAAATCCTGGTTCATGGCCCGCGCGAAGCCGTGGGGCGCAGCTATTATCGCATCGCCGGGCTGGCGCATGCGCCCGATCACGTGCATGCCGCCGTCGCTATCGATCCGGACGGATCGGAAGAATGCGAGCTGCGCATCCGCGAGATCGCCAGCGGGCGCGATTTGCCCGATGTCATCAAACGCGTGAACGGCGATGTCGCCTGGGCCAATGACGGCAAGACGCTGTTCTATACGTTGCTCGATGACGAACATCGCCCGAACAAGGTCTATCGCCATCGCCTGGGTGACGATCCGGCGAATGATGTCTTGGTCTATGAGGAAGCCGACAACGGCTTTTTCGTCGGCATCGACAAAAGCGAAAGCGATCGCTTCATCTTCATCAATTCGCACAGCCATTCCAACACGTCGGAGATCTGGCTGATCGAGGCCGACGCGCCGGACACCGCGCCGGTGTTGTTTGCCGCGCGTGAAACCGGCCACGAATACGATCTCGGCCATGTCGGCGACATCTTCTTCATCCGCACCAACGAAGGTGGCGCGAAGGATTTCAAGATCATGCAAACGCCGGTGAGCGCCTTCGCAAGCTCGAACTGGCGCGAGGTCGTGGCGCACAAGCCCGGCCGCATGATCCGCCGCATGAGCGTGCTGCGCGACTATCTCGTCCGCATGGAACGCGAGAACGCGCTGCCGTCCATAATCGTGCGCCATCTTGCGGATGGACACGAAGAAACCTTGGCGTTCGACGAGGAGGCCTACGAGCTTGGCTTCTCGACCGGCTACGAATTCGCCACCGATATTTTGCGCATCTCCTACGCATCGATGACGACGCCGGATCGCATCTACGATGTGGACCTCAAGACCGACGCGCGCACGCTTCGCAAGGAACAGCGCATCCCGAGCGGCCACGATCCCGCAAAATATGTGACGCGGCGTTTGTGGGCGATGGGCCATGACGGCGTGAAGGTGCCGGTCACTTTGCTGCATCGGAAGGGATTGGTGCTCGACGGCTCCGCGCCCATGCTGCTGTACGGTTACGGCGCTTACGGCTCGTCCATGCCGGCCTCGTTCGGCGCCAATCGTCTGAGCCTCGTCGATCGCGGTTTCGTCTACGCCATCGCGCATATCCGCGGCGGCGCGGAACTCGGCCAGTCCTGGTACGAAACCGGCAAGCTCGAATTCAAAACCAATACCTTCACCGACTTCATCGCCTGTGCCGAACATCTGATCGGGCTCGGCTATACGTCGAAGGGCAAAATCGTCGCCGAAGGCAGAAGTGCGGGCGGCATGCTGGTCGGCGCCATCGCCAATATGCGCCCCGATCTGTTCCGCGGCATTATCGCCGGCGTGCCCTTCGTCGATGTGCTCAACACCATCTGCGATGCCAGCCTGCCGTTGACGCCGCCCGAATGGGTCGAATGGGGCAATCCCATCGAGGATGCGGACACCTACGCGCGCATGAAAGCCTATTGCCCCTATACGAATGTGAGCGCGCAGGCCTATCCGCATATATTCGCCATCGCCGGGCTGACCGATCCGCGCGTCACCTATTGGGAACCGGCGAAGTGGGTGGCGAAATTGCGCGCGATGAAAACCGACGATCATTTGCTGATGCTGCATACGGTGATGGAGGCCGGACATGGCGGCGCATCGGGCCGTTTCGCACGGCTGGAAGAAGTGGCCCTGTCGCATGCCTTCGCGCTCATGGCATCCGAGCTGAAGGACTGAACGATGGCGAAGCTGGGGGATTTGCTGAAGGCGCGTTTCGGCGTGGCCGAGGACGTCACCGAGGTTGCGTTGAATGCGACGTTGGAAGGAATCTTGGGCCGCCGCTCGATCCGCAAGTTCCTGGATCGCGACGTGCCAGACGATCTGCTGCGCGTGCTGTTCGCCTGCGCGCAATCGGCCCCGGCCAAATCCGACTTACAGCAATATTCGATCATCCATGTGACCGATGCGGCGAAGAAGCAAACCTTGGCCAAGCTCGCCGCCACGCCGTGGATCGCAACGGCGCCGGTGGTGCTGGTGTTCTGCGGCGACGGCCGGCGTGCGCGGCGCATCAGCGAATTGCGCGGCAAACCCTACGGTCAGGATACGCTCGATAGTTTCATGAATGCCGCCGTCGATGCCGGCATCGCTTTGCAGGCTTTCATCATTGCGGCGGAAGCGGCCGGGCTTGGCTGTTGCGCCATCAGTCAGGTGCGCGTGCAGATCGAAGCGGTCTCTGAGTTGCTAGAGTTACCGAATAATGTTTTCCCGCTTGCGGGTCTCGCAGCGGGCTGGCCCGATGAGGCGCGCGAGGTCACGTTGCGCTTGCCGCCGGCGCTTGTCGTGCATCGCGACCGCTACGACGATGCGAACTTGGCTGCCGAGATCGATGGCTATGATCAACGCCGTGATGCGGCTTTTCCTATTCCGGCACGCGGTCAGATGCATAACGATTTGTATGGGCAGGCCGATTTCTACGGCTGGTCGGAACATGTGGCGCGCCGCCTGTCGCGCTCGGAGGGCCGCCATACCTTGCGCGCATTCTTGCAGGCGCGCGGCTTCGCGCTGGATTAAGTCTTGTCCGGCAGTGGCGGCAAGGCGCCGGTGCGGCGCAGCACACTGACCATGGTCGGCGAGGCGATCATCACCAGAATGTAGCGCACGAGCTGGTGGAAGATGACGAAGGTCAGATCGGACCCCAGCCCGAATGCGACCAGGGCCATTTCGGCGAAGCCGCCGGGCGCGAAGGCCAGGATCAATTGCGTCGACGGGATGTCGGTAATCACATGCGCGATCAGCGCGCAGCCGACGCCAACCCCCAGCATGATGAAGCCGGCGGCCACACCCGTCATCAGTCCGCGCGCCACCTGGCGCACGCGGATGCCGGCGAAGCTCGATCCCACTTCGGCGCCGATGATCACTTGCGCTGCGGCCACCAACGGGTCGGGGAATTGCAGATGCAGCATGCCGGTGAGATTGACGGCGGCGACACCGATCATCGGGCCGAACATATGCGGTGACGGCACGCGGATCAGCTTGCCCGCGTAATAGCCCGCGATGGCGGCGGCGATGCCGATCAACACATCGCGCATTTCCACGTTGGTCGCCTTCAGCGCCACCGCAACCGCGTCGGTCGGGTGATAATCGGCGAACAGGCGGAACGCGATCGGAATGGTGAAGACCGTCACGATCATACGGATCGATTGGGTCAACGACACTGTGCGCACATCGGCATGGTAGGCGCTGCTCATGGCGATGGCGGCGATCATGCCGCCCGGCGTCGATGAAAAATACGACGTCACCATGTCGTAGCCCATGGCGCGCATGAACAAGGTGACTGAACCAACGGCGAGCACGACGAAGACGACGATCAGCAACATCGTCGGCCACCATTGCGGAATATGGTGGATCAGATCGGGCGTCACCGTCATGCCGAACAATGCGCCGATGACCATCAGCGAGGCGAGTTTCAGCCACGCCGGAACCCACAAGGTGATCTGCGGGAAGGCGAGCGAGACCGCCATATTGATGAACATGGGGCCGACGACATAAGGCAGCGGGATGCGCAGCTCGGCGAAGATGAGCGCGCCGATGAGGCCGAGCGTTAAGGCGGCGAGCAGGGATGTCCAGCGGGTCCGCAGGTCACCGAGGTCTTTGGCGAAACGCGACGTCAGCGACACAGCAGAAAGACCTTAGAACGAGAAGTGCCCTAGAAATGCCAAGACAGGTTGATGGCGCCGAATTCGTCGTGACCGTCCTGGCCTTCGAATTCCTTGGTGCGCCAGATCTGCGCCAGCGACAGGCGTGCCGCGCCATAGGCGATGGCGAGGCCGGCCTGGAAATCGGCGACAAAGAATTTGCTGTCGACGCTGTGGCTGTCGCGGAACGTATTGCCGTCGAGGAACATGTTGCGTGCGATGGCACGGCCCTGCGTGCCGGCGAACAGATACCACGACAGGCCGGAATGTTTGCTCATCATCTCGGGGCCGGACAGTGACGGCTGGATATGCGCCGGGCCGTAATCGATGTCGAGATGCTGGCCGATGCGCAGCATCGTACCGGCCGCGCCGAAGATGAAGACATTGCCGACGCTGCCGCCGACCGACGGAACCGCGTCCATCTCGATGCCGCCGAGTGTCAGCGGCGTTGGGCGCCAGCGTCGTTCGAGCATCAGGTTGATTGTCGGTTCGTCCTTGAGTTGGTTGTCCCAGCCATAGGCGCGGTCGACACCGATCAGGTCGTGGAAATTATTTTGCACCTGCTCGCCGTAAGCATGCGGGCCGACGATGCCCAGCGTGAGTTCGATCGTATCGACGATGTCGACCGGATCGGTGAGGATCCAACCCGGCTTATCCAGCGCTTCGCCATGCAGCGAGGCGCCGACGAACGTCCAGGCGGCATAGGGTCGGTCGTCGCGGATCAGCGCGCGGGTCTGCGTGTCGTTCGGCGTGAATAGCGTCTGGCCGAACGTGAAGCCGATGCGCGAGCCTTTAAGGGCGGCAACGGGATAGAGAAATTCGAGGCTATCGCGCAGCCAGTCCGGGCCGCCGCTATCGCGGTCGGACACCCAGCCCATGCGGAAGCCGTTGGAATAATGCCGGTCTGTATTGTTGACCTTGTCGTTCTCGATCTGGATCGAGAACGTGCCACCCTTGAAGAAGTCCTGCTCGAGGTCAGCGGACGCCTGCTCCGGTGTTTTCTGGGGCGCTTGCGGCCCGCTCGGCGTTTGCGCGACGGCGCTGCCGCAGAGCAGCAGAGATGAGGCGAGGGCAGATGCCAGAAAGGCTTTCATTTCCAAGGTTCTGGCCGAATCCCGTACGTTTGTCCAGTAATGGACCGATAATGTCACAGGTCTGTTACTGGTCCGTTACCGGCTATCGCCTCCCAAACGCCTCAGATCAGCCGTTTAAGTGCTGTCGACCTCAATAACTATCAATGAGGGCTGCCATTTTCTTGCGCGTCGCCTCGTCGGGCAGGCGGCCGCGCGCCGCCCCCATATTGTCGGGCACGTGTACGGGATTGATGGTGCCCGGGATGGCGCAGGTCACCGCCTCGTTGGAGATCAGGTATTTGAGGAAGAACTTGGCCCAGGTGTCGCAGCCCAACTCCTGTTTGGCCCATTCCGGCACGTCCTTGCCCTTCACCTTGTCGAACAGGCGGTCGCGCCCGAACGGCAGGTTGAGCATGACGCCCATGCCCATGTCCTTGGCGAGCGGCAGGATTTCTTTTTCCGCACCGCGGTCGTCGATGGCGTAATTGATCTGAATCCAATCCAGGTTCGACGTCTTCATGACCTTCACCAGCGCATCGTGGCTGCGGTCCTGGAAATGGGTGGCGCCGATCGCCTTGGCTTTGCCTTCGGCCTTCAATCGCTGCGCCGTCTTATATTGCGTGGCGAAGTCGCGCAGGTTGTGGACGTGCAGCAGCTCGACATGGTCGGTGCCCAAATCCTTCAACGACTTGTTGAATTGATCGATGCCGGCCTGTTCGCCGTCGATGCTGATCTTGGTCGAGATATAGATTTTGCTGCGCGTGCCCAGCTCGCGCATCGCCTTGCCGGTCACGGCTTCGGCGCCGCTATAGGTGGGCGAGGTATCGATCAGGGTGCCGCCGTTATCGGTCAGCGCCTTGATGACGGCTTTGCGCGCATCAAAGCCTTCGCCCTCGATCACGTCGCCGAAGGTCTGCGCGGTGCCGAGGCCGACCAGCGGCAGCACTTCGCCGGTCTTACCGACTTTGCGGGTGAGGATCGGCGCTTCGCCGGCCAATGCATCGGCGATAAGGCCCGGGCCGCCGGTGGCCAGCAGGGCGGCGCTGCCTGCGCTCAGGCGCAGGAAATCTTTGCGTGTCAGATCCATGATTATCCTCCCGTCTGCGGCGCGGTTGGCGCCTGAATGTTGTTGGTCGCCAGTCTATCTTGTGTGCGGCCGAGCCACCAAGCTACGGCCATCCACACACCGGCGACCGGCACACATAGCCAAAAGATTGTGGCAATATCTAGGCCCATGCCGCCCGCCAGGCCCTGATAGGCCCAGCCACTGGCCATGTCGCCGCCGCGGAATACGGCGGTATCGATGAAATTCTTGGTCTTATACCGCTGCTCGCGGCTGACCACGGTATAGAGCACATTGAGCGACGGCACCTGGATCGCGTAATCGGCCGAGCGGCGCACGATCTGGAAGGCGATCAGCACGACCATGGTGGGCGCGAGGGCGAGAGCGGCGAACCCGACGGCCGTGATCGCGGCCAGCGCCATGATGGCGGGCGTCACACCGAAGCGTTTGACCAGGCGTCCCGTCGCCAGCAACTGGCAGAGCAGGGTGAGGGTGGACACGGCCAAATCCATGCCGGCGAAGACGCGTGTGCGTTCGCCCGCATCCGTGAACGCATTGCGCACGATATCCGCCTGCTGGAAATAGAGCACGGTCGAGGTCGTGGTGTAGAGCAACATGAAGACGCACAGCCCGAGCAGGTAGGGCGACTTCAGCGCCTCGGTCACGCCGGCCAGGATGCCGCCGCCGATGGCCTCGGGTTCGGTGGTTTGTGCGTCCGGCGTTTGCGCTGCCGCCAGTTGGCTCAGTTGACGCACACACAGGATGGCGAAGGCGAGCAGCACAGCCGTGACCAGCATCAGGTTGGCCGGCCCCATCTCGATGGCGAGCGCGAAGGTGATGGAGGGGCCGAGCACCGTGCCCGCCGTGCCGCCGGCTGCGATGAAACCGAACAGGCGCTTGCCCTGATCGGTTTTGAAGATGTCGGTCATGAAGCTCCAGAAGACCGACACGACGAACAGATTGTAGACGCTGGTCCAGATGAAAAACGCGCGTGCGATATAGGTCTTCTCGATGTCGAGCTGGAACAGCACCCAGAAGATCGCGAGGTTCGCGATGAAGAACCAATAGATATAGGGAATGAACTGACAGCGCCGATAGGTCTTCACCACCCAGCCGAAAAACGGCACGACGCACAACATAGCGAAGAACGTGCCGGTGAAAAGGTAAGGCAGCATGCCTGGCCCGCTGGCGACACCCATCTCGTCGCGGATGGGCCGGAGTACGAAGTAGCCGCAGAGCAGCGAGAAGAAGTATGCGAACGACCACAGCAAGGCTGCCGCCTCGCCAGGCTTCACATCGACGCAGAGACGAAGGGCGCGCTGCAGCTTTTCGTTCATAAGGCTATTTTCGTTTGGCGCCACTATCTTTTATTTATTGGCGTGACGTCGCGATCCGTCGGGCCGGTATAGGCCGACAGCGGGCGGATCAATTGGTTGTCGGCGTTCTGTTCCAGATAATGCGCGACCCATCCGGTGATGCGCGCGGCGACGAAGATCGGCGTATAGAGATTGATCGGAAAGCCCATCAGGTAATAGACCGGGCCCGACGGGAAATCGAGATTGGGATAGATCTTCTTTTCGCCGACCATGATGTTTTCGAGCACGTCGGAAATCTCGATCCAGCGGCGATCGCCCGCCCAGTCCGAGAGTTCTTCCAGGCAGCGCCGCATGATGGGAACGCGACTGTCGCCCCAGCGATAGACGCGATGGCCGAAGCCCATCACGAGTTGTTTCTTGGCGATGCGCGGGCGCAGCCATTTTTCGGCGCGCTTGGCCGAGCCGATCTCGCTCAGCATATCCATCACCGCTTCGTTGGCGCCGCCATGCAGCGGGCCCTTGAGCGCGCCGATGGCGCCGGTGATCGACGAATAGATGTCGGCGCGCGTCGAGGCGATGACGCGATCGGCGAAGGTCGACGCGTTGAAGCTATGTTCGGCGTAGCAGGTGAGCGAGATATCGAACGCCTTCACCACATTATCCGGCGGCACCTTGCCGAAACACATATGAAAGAAGTTGGCGGCAAACGACAGCTTCGGATTTGGCTTGATGCGCGGCTTGCCGGACCGGAACCGGAAATCGGTCGCGATCATGGTGGGGATTTTGGCCAACAGGTCGAGCCCGCGCGCGAGGTCCGCTTTCGCCGGCTCGCCGCCCCAGGCGACTTCGCGGGTGCCGAGATAACTCACCGCCGTGCGGATCGTATCCATCGGATGCGCCGATTTGGGGAACAGCTTGATCATGGCGATTTGATCGCGCGTCAATTCGCGCGCGGCCCGCTCGGCTTTCTCGAATGCTTTCAGTTTGGCGGAGGTCGGCAATTCGCCGTTAAACAACAGATAGGCGACTTCCTCGAACGAACATTTCTCGGCGAGCTGATCGACCGGATAGCCGCGATAGGTCAGGCGGCGCTT
The DNA here is from genome assembly GCA_947467145.1 of Rhodospirillaceae bacterium. Lineage (GTDB taxonomy): Bacteria > Pseudomonadota > Alphaproteobacteria > Rhodospirillales > UBA2165 > CANIGJ01. Next base: position 180,106 of record CANIGJ010000002.1, read on the forward strand.
CTCCGGATCGACCTTGGAGATTGCGGTTTCGTCGGCCAGAACGCCGACCAAACCCTTATGGATGCTTCCCTCCGCCATGGCCTGTCTCCTGCTTTTGATTACGGATGATTATTGACAATCGTGTGATGGATCAGCCGCCCAATCTGGCGATAGTCTTTCGTACTTGGCAAGTGTGCGCTAATCTCATCCCAAAGCCGGGATAGGCTCGGGGGGCATTCGTCATGCGGCATGCGGCTTTCGCAATTCTCGTTTTTCTGGTGACGGGCGCGGGCTCATTCAATGCCCGCGCATTCGAGGCAGCGACCCCGACCGATAGCCAAGTCGAACGCTGTCGCCAAGCCGGGGAATTCGAAAAATTCTGCCTAAGCGGCTATGTCGTGAGCGGGCTGAAATTGCCGAGCGAGGCGGTCACACTGGGCCCGCTCTCATCGACGGGAAAAATGGCGATCTACAAGCCGGATGGCCCGGGGCCATTTCCCGCATTAATTATTATGCACTCCTGCGGCGCCATCGTGCCCGAACAGACGGGCTATTGGGTCAAATCGGCGCTCGCCAACGGATACGTGGCCTTTATCCTCGATAGCTGGTCGCAACGGGGCCTGCCGAACGGTTCGTGCGACGTCTCGCCCGGCTTCAATTCGATCACGGTGCGCGTGCGCGACGCTTACGATGCGCTGGCGCGACTGGCGGAAATCCCGGCAATCGACGTGACGCGTGTCGCCGCCATTGGGTTCTCCCACGGCGGACGCGTCGCCTATTTGCTGTCGAATTCGAATCTCGCGCGGATGTTCGGCCGGCGAGACATACATTTCGCAGCAAACGTCTCGGTTTACGGCGAATGTTACAATCGCCCCACCAAATCCGCCTATCTCCGCGGGCCGATTGAAACGCCTCTGCTGGCGCTGCTGGGCGATCGCGATGAGGACGGCGATATCCGCGAATGCGAGCCGCGCTTGAAGGAATTGCAGGCGTCGGGCAGCCCGGTCGAATGGCATGTTTTCGCGGGCGCGGGCCACGCTTGGGATCAGCCGAATTTCCAGTCTGCGACGATGCGCCCTTATCCCGGTTCCACTAGCGGCTCGGTGCTCTATAAGTATGATGCGAAAGTGACCGATGAGACGCGCGCGCGCGTTCGCGTTTCTCAATGGGCGCTTGAAGCCATAAACGGCTTACGCCTAGAGCTTGAAGTTATAAACGCTCTGGTCGAACGCGCCGTAATCCTCGTAATGCAGCACCTCGTACAGGCGCTTGCGCGTCATCATGTCGGGCACGATGTTCGCATTGGTTTCGTCGCGCTTCAGTCGGCCATACCCCTCTTCGACATTCTTCATGGCGAGGCGTAAGGACGTGACCGGATAGATCGCGATATTGTAGCCGAGATCGGTGAGCTGTTTCTTCGTCAGCAGCGGCGTCTTGCCGAATTCGGTGAGGTTCGCGAGCAGCGGCACTTTGAAGGCGCTGCGGAAGGCGGCGAAATCTTTTTCGTTATGCATCGCTTCGGGGAAGATCACATCCGCGCCGGCATCCACATAGGCTTTGCAGCGCGCGATGGCGGCGTCCAGGCCTTCGCTCTCTTTCGAATCCGTACGCGCGACGATGACGAAATTCGGATCGCGCCGCGCCGACGCTGCCGCCTTGATCTTCTGCACCATGGTCTTGGTGTCGACGAGGACCTTGTTATCCAGATGGCCGCAGCGCTTCGGCAGTTCCTGGTCTTCCAGGTGGCAGGCGGCGAGGCCGGCATCTTCCATCTCGCGGATGGTGCGCGCCGCATTCATCGCTTCGCCGAAGCCGGTGTCGGCATCGCTCAGCGCCGGCAGGTCGGTGACGCGCGCGATCTGCTTCCCTCGCATCGTCAGTTCGTCCAAGGTGATCAGGCCGATATCGGGCAAAGCCAGATCGGCCGACAAAGCGCCGCCGGAAATATAGATGCCGTCGAACCCCAGTTCCTCGACGATGCGCGCGACGATGGGCGAATGCGCGCCCGGCATCTGGATCAGCTTGCCGCTCGCCAGCATCTTTTTGAAGTCGGCGCGCTTCTCGGCCGGGGTTTTATTGGTGAAAAGCATCAGAAAATCCCTTTCCGAGTCGCATTGGCGTCGATCAGCTTGGCGGCGTCGAGGGTGACGTTGAGGGTGCGCACGCCCGCCGCATCGAGCTTCGAAAGATTATCGACAAGGCCCAGGAAGCGCTTGGCTTCCGCATCGCTGATCAGTCCTTCGGTGAGCGTGCGGAACTTGTTGATGTAATCGGCGCGCGCAAACGGCTTGGCGCCGGCCGGATGCGCATCGGCCACGGCCAATTCGTCGATGAGGGTTTCGCCCGACGCAAGCTTGATCTCCAGCCGGCCGCCGAAGGCGCGCTGGTTCGGATCGGGATGGTGATAGCGCTCGGTCCAGGCCTTGTCTTCGGCGGTGGTGATTTTGTGCCAGAGTTTGACGGTCGATGGCGTCTGCGCGCGTTCCGGTGTGTAAGATTTGACGTGATGCCACGCGCCATCTTCCAACGCGACCGCCAGGATATACATAATCGAATGATCGAGGGTTTCGCGGCTCGCCTTGGGATCGAGCTTCTGCGGATCGTTGGCGCCGGTGCCAATCACATTATGCGTGTGATGGCTGGTATGCAGCACGATGCTCTGCACGTCGCCGAGGTTCTTGATCTTTGTGCGCATCTTGCAGGCAAGATCGATGATGGCTTGCGCCTGATATTCCGCCGAATGCTGCTTGGTGTAGCTTTCCAGGATGGCGCGCTTGGCTTCACCCGGGCCCGGCAGCGGCACATGATATTCCGCCTTTGGCCCGTCGAGCACTTGGGCGATCACGCTGTCCTCGCCTTCATAGATCGGCGAGGGGGCACCTTCGCCGCGCATCGCGCGATCGACCGCTTCGATGGCGAGCTTGCCGGCATGCGCCGGTGCGAACGCTTTCCACGACGAGATTTCGCCTTTGCGCGATTGGCGCGTCGTCACAGTTACGTGGAGGGCCTGCTGCACCGCCTGATAGATCGTGTCGGTGTCGAGCCCCAACAACGTGCCGATACCGGCGGCGGCCGACGGGCCGAGATGCGCGATGTGATCGATGCGATGTTCGTGCAGGCAGATCGCCTTCACCAGATCGATCTGGATTTCGTAACCCGTCGCGATGCCGCGCACCAAGGCCGCTCCGTCCTTGCCGAGCTGCTGCGCGACCGCGAGCACCGGCGGGATATTGTCGGCCGGGTGCGAATAATCGGCCGCCAGGAAAGTGTCGTGGAAGTCCAATTCGCGCACCGCGGTGCCGTTGGCCCACGCCGCCCATTCGGCATCCACGGTGATATCGGGTGTGGCACCGAACACCGTGGCGCCGCCTTTGCGCGGATGGGCGAGCGCTTGCGCGCGCGCGGCGGCGACGGGGCCGCGATTAGCCGAGGCGATGGCGACGCTCGCGTTGTCGATGATGCGATTGCCGATCATCTCGACCACGGCGGGCACGACCGCGATCTTGTCGGCGGCGACGGCGGCGATCTTCCAGGCGAGCTGGTCTTCCTTGGCCAGCTTTTCTTTCGACGGATAAACGCGGACGCGATGTTCTTTCATTGAAACGCTCACTCCCTTTGCAGGGAGTGTAGCGGATCAATGGATGAATCCAATCCCTAGAGGGTCAGATAACGCCTTTAGACTTAAAGCCCGCGATCTGGTCCGCGCTGTAGCCCAGTGCCGCCAGAATCTCGTCGTTATGCTCGCCCGCTTCCGGGGTCGCGGTGGCGAGCTTGGACGGCGTGCGCGACAGGTGGATCGGCTGGCCGACGATCTCGAACTCGCCGATCTCGGGATGCTTCACTTTCTGCGCGATGCCGGAGAACTTCACCTGCGGATCGGCGAAGGTCTGATCGATGGTATAGATCGGCCCGCACGGAATGCCCTCGGCATTCAGCCGTTCGATCCAATAGGCCGTCGTATTCTTGCTGGTCAAATCCTCGATCATGCCGACCAGCTTGTCGCGGTTTTTGCGCCGTGCCCCGCCGGTTGCATAATCGGGATCGTCCTGCAGCTTCTCCAAGCCCATCGCCTTGCAGAAACGTTTCCACATGGCCGGCGTCGGCGCGATGTTGATATGGCCGTCGCTGACCGCATAGCGCCCTGTTGGTACGCCGGTCGGATGGTCGTTGCCGACCTGCTTGGCGACGTCCTGTTTCATCAGCCAGCGCGAAGCCTGGAAATCGAGCATGAAGATCTGCGATTCAAGCAGGTTGGCCTGCACCCATTGGCCTTCGCCCGACACATCGCGTTCGAGCAGCGCCGTCATGGCGCCGACGGCGGCGAACAGGCCGGTGCACAGATCGGCAATGGGGATGCCGACGCGCATGGGCCCACGGCCCGGCTCGCCGGTGATCGACATCAAGCCGCCCAACCCTTGCGCGATTTGATCGACGCCGGGGCGTTCGCGGTACGGGCCGTCCTCGCCGAAGCCGGAGATCGATACATACACGAGGCGCTTGTTGATCTTCTTCAGGCTCTCGTAATCGATGCCCAAACGGAATTTCACGTCGGGGCGGTAGTTTTCCACGACGACGTCGGCGCTGGCGATCAGCTTCTTCAGGATCTCCAGGCCTTCCGGCTCTTTGAGATTGAGCGTCACGCTGCGCTTGTTGCGGTGCAGGTTCTGGAAATCGGGATCGTGGCGGGTGGAGAAATCCTCCGAATCCGGCATCTCGACCTTGATCACATTGGCGCCCCAATCGGCGAACTGGCGCACGCAGGTCGGCCCGGAGCGCACGCGCGTCAGGTCGATGACGGTGATGTGGTTGAGCGCCTTGGCGGGTGCCGGGAGCGTGGTGGCAAGGGCGTTGCTGGAGGCCATACGGGTCACCTGATGTGAGGATTGTCGTTACCCCGCATCATAATCACCGCGTCGATTTGCGCAAACGCCCGGACTTCAGTTCCCGTATAAGAAATTCGGCAGCCACAGGGTCATCCCCGGCCAGACATACATGATGGCGAGGCAGAGGATGACGATCAGCATGTAGGGCATCATGCCGGCGAAGATCTGGTTGAGCGTGACATGCTTGGGCGCCACGCCTTTCAGATAGAACGCCGACATGGCGACCGGGGGCGACAGGAACGCGGCCTGTAAATTGACCGCGACCATGGTGCCGAACAGCACCGGATCGACCTGGAAGTGCGTCAGCAGCGGAATGAAGATCGGCACGAAGATCACGATGATCTCGGTCCATTCCAACGGCCAGCCCAGCAGGAAGATGATGGCCTGCGCGACGATCATGAATTGCAGGGGCGAAAGGTCCATGCTCAGCACCCATTGCTCGATCAGGTGCTGGCCGCCATGCAGCGCGAAGACGGCCGAGAAGAGCGCCGAGCCGACGAACAGCCAGCACACCATCGCGGTGGTCTTGGCGGTGAGGAACGTCGATTCCTGCAACATGGTGAGCAGGCGGCGTTGCGTCAGCAGATCGTAAATCCACGGCACGGCGCAGCCGAGGAACACGCCGCCGAGTGAGCCGGACACGATCAGGGTCATGACGTCGCCGCGCATCGAGCCGAGGCCGGCGCCGATGATCGCGCCGACGAGTGTCGCCCAGAGGGTCCAGCGGCGGTATTTCTCGAAGCTCGCCAGATACAGCGCGCCCAACGCGCCGATGCCGGCCGATTCGGTGGCCGTCGTGATGCCGAACAAGATGACGGCGAGCACGATGAAGGTCAGCACGCCGAGCGGCATGACTGACGCTTCGAGCATCTTCAGAATCTCGATATGCTCGCCGTCAAAGCCGCGATAATAATACAGCATCAACAGGCCCATGAAGGCGGCGAAACCCCAGAACCATTCGTCGAAATCTTCGGGGATATGATTGAGCTCGGGGGCGCGCACCGTATCGGCGCCGAATTCTTGCGGCGCACCGTCGCGGCCCATCTGTTCAACCGGCGAGCCGTTGTCGGTGCCGAGTTCTTGCGAATCTTCTTCGGGTTCGGTGGCCTCGGCATCTTCGGCGGTTGGCTCAGCCAAGCCGCCGCTGGTATCCGCCGCCGATTGCTCCATGCCGATCGGTGTCGCGGTATTTGTCTCGGGCGCGTTGTGGATCACGACATACCACCACGCGGCGGCGAACAGGATCACGACCATGATCAACGGCACCAGGGCCGCGAACAAGGTGCTCAGCACGGTACCGTAAGTAACCGGATTGCCCTTCAGATCGACCTGACCGCGCACCGATGCAGGCGCGAACAAGGTCCGGAACAACCCGATGACCACGCCACCGGCGCTGCGCTCCAAATTCTTCAGCCACTCGGGGACGGGAATGCGGTACTGATCGGCCGGCAGCTTGGGCGCGACCTTGGGGTCGATCATCGCCCAGCCGACGATATAGACGAGATAGAGGAAGGTGAGGAAAAATCCCGGCAGCATCGCGGCGGCATAAAGCTTCACGATCGATTGGCCGGCGACGGCGGCATAGACGATCAGCATAACCGACGGCGGGATCAGGATGCCGAGGGTGCCGCCGGCGGTGATGGCGCCCGATGCGAGGCGCACATCGTAGCCCGCGTTCAGCATGGGGCGCAGCGCGATGACGCCCATCAGCACGACGACGGCGCCGACGATGCCCGATGCGATGCCCCAGAAGGCGCAAACGAGAAGCGTGGTGACGGCGAGCGATCCGGGCACGCGGCGAAACGCGAGCTGCACGGAGTAGAACATTCGGTCCACCAGGGCCGCGCGTTCGATGACGTAACCCATGAAGACGAACAACGGGATCGATATCAGCGTCTCGTTGTTCATCGCGCCGTAGGTGCGCTGCACCATCAGATCGAAGATCTGATTCTCGTACCAATGGCGCATGGGGTCGTAGAAGGCGAGATAGCCGAACACCATGCCGAGGCCCATCATGGTGAAGGCCGTCGGGAAGCCCATCATGATCGCAACGACGATGAGGCCAAGCATCGACAGGCCCAACATCGGATCGCTCACGATTGGCCTCCCGATTTGTCATTGGTGCTGCGCGCGCGCGCCGCGTCGTGGATTTCCTGTCCCTTCGACATGGCTTCTTGGCGCGACGCCTCGTCGATGAATTCGCTATTGGCCAATTGCCCGCCGACGACGTCGATTTCCTCGACGTCCTTGTGGCGCAGCGGCCAGGCGCCGGTGCGCAGGCACACGATGCAGCGCACGATCTCGGCCGCGCCCTGGATCATCACCAGCACGCCGGCGATCGGGATGATGGTCTTGAAGTGATAGACCGGCGGGCCGTTGGCGGTGACGTTGGAATGTTCGTCGATGCGCCATGACAGCCCGGCGTAATGATAGCCGGCATAGATCAGCGCCAGGATGCCCGGGATGAAAAACAGGAAATAGAGCACGAGGTCGAAGGCCGCCTGCGTGCGCGGCTTCATCGAGCCGTAGAGGAAATCGCCGCGTACATGCGCGTTCTGTGCCAACGCATAAGCGCCGCACATCATGAACAGCGTGCCGTAGATCATGTTCTCGGCGTCGTAGATCCATGCGGTGGGCGCGTTCAGGATGTAGCGCTTGAAGACTTCGGCGCCGACGACGATCGACAGGATGACGATCAGCCACGCGAAGGTCTTGCCCGACCATTCGCTGAGGCGATCAACCCGATAGAGGAGCTTCTGGACGTCCATCGCGCTTTTATGACCGATTACACATATAGAGCCGTGTAGATACGACAACGCGAGACATCCCGTTTTCGCGGGATGTCTCGCGCCGTTAAAGCGTTAGCCCTTCTTGGCGGCCGGAGCAGCGGGCTTCTTGTTGAAGTAATGGTTGAAGGCCATGCGGCGGTTGGTGACGGTGTCCATCTCCCACTGCACGACGCGTTCGGCGAAGACGCGCTGCGAGGCGACGATTTCGGCGAACAGCGGATTTTCCTTCGACTTGGCCGCGGCGACCTCGTCGTAGAATTCGATCGTCTTTTGCAGGATCGAATCCGGCGTCTTGTAGAAGCGGACCTTGTCGTTGGTCTTCATCTCGGAATAGTCCTTGGAATACCGGTCGATGGATTTCCAGGTCATGTCCTGCGAGGCCGCTTCGACGGCGTTCTCGATGATCGCCTTCATGCCGGCGGGCAGGCCGTCGAACTTCGCCTTGTTGAACAGGATTTCGAACTGTTCGGCGTTCTGATGGAAGCTCTGCAGCATGCAGACCTTGGAGACATCGGGGAAGCCCAGCACGCGGTCCGAAGACGCATTGTTGTATTCCGCCGCATCGAGCAGGCCGCGATCCATGGCGGGGACGATTTCGCCGCCGGGCAGGGCGTTGACCGCCGCACCCATCTTGGTGAACAGATCGATCGAGATACCGACGGTGCGGTATTTGAGGCCTTTGATATCCTCGAGCTTGGTCACCGGCTTCTTGAACCAGCCGAGCGGCTGCGACGGCATCGGACCATAGAGGAACGATTGCACGTTCGCGCCGACCGACGAATAGAGTTTCGTCAGCAGGGCTTTGCCGCCGCCGTATTTGTGCCACGACAGCAGCATGTTGGCGTCCATGCCGAAGGCCGGGCCCGACCCCCACAGCGCCAGCGCCGGGCTTTTGCCGTAATGATAGACGACCACGCCGTGGCCGCCGTCGAGCGTGCCCGACGACACCGCGTCGAGCAGGCCGAAGGCGGGGACGACCGCGCCGGCGGGCAGCACTTCGATCTTCAGATCGCCACCGGTCATATCATTGACCTTCTTGGCGAAGTCGTTGGCGAACTCCTGGAAGATGTCCTTGGACGGCCAGGTGCTCTGGAAGCGGAGGCTGATCGGCCCGCCTTGCGCCTTGGCGATGTTCGGCGTGGCGAGGGCGGCCGCGCCACCGACGGCGGCGACCGATGCCTTGGCCAGGAATTCGCGGCGCGACGCGGTCGCGGCTGATTGTTGTTTATCGACGGATTTCATGGATGGTCCTCCCTTGGACGTGCGATGGAACTTTTGTGTACCAAAGCTCATGGCGAAATCGTCCGCGCGTTTTGCGGCAATCCACCTGAAGCCTTCCCAAATAGACATTCTTAATTGGTACAATCTTCCGTCGGATTCAGGGTCCATGGCAAGGTGTTTCGGGTCGAAGACGGAAACGGCCCCGGCAGGTGTGCTGCCGAGGCCGAGGATCGTCGAACGATATAGAAAATGGGTCAGGCGGCGCGCGCCGCTCCCGGGCGTTGCGCCGGCATGGTCGCCTTGACCGCCGGGCGATCCATATGCATGCGCAGATAGGCGGTCAGGTTGGGCGATTGGGCGAGCAACTCGGCCGCCTCGGGTGCGGTGTTCATATAATAGAGAATGGGGATCAGGTTGATATCGGCGAGCGTAAAGCCGCCGCCGACCAGATAACCGGATGCGACGGCGCGATCCAACATCTCAAAGTGCGGCTTCATGCGCGGCAGCGCCGCCGCGATCGCATCGCGGTTGGCCGTGCCGTTTGGCCCCGTCGGGAAAATATATTCGCGAAAATAGGTGCGGACCCACAGCGGATCGATCGCGGTATTGACGATGGAGATCCATTGCTCGGTTTTGGCGGCGCCTTCCGCATCGCTTGGCACCAGCGATGGCCCGTCGAACGTGCGTTCGATGTAGTGGCAGATCGCGCGCGACTCGCACAACGTCACATCGCCATGACGCATGACCGGGATCTTGCCGAGCGGATTGATGGCCGTGACCTCGGGTGAATGCGGCATCACCGATGTATGCGTGTAGGGGATGCCTTTTTCCTCAAGTGCGATGCGGCAGACCCAGACATAGTTGCTGGCCGCGCCGCCAATCAGCTCCAATTGCGACATGATGTTTCTCCTTTAGGAATCGGCTTCGATGGCGAACAGGCCGAGCAGTTGCGGCCAGCCGGAATTGACGGCCGTGCGCATCTTTTCGGCCTGCTCGGCAAAGCGTTCGAGGTTGCGATGTTCGAGTTGCACGCGCGTCCCATCGGCATCGCTGGCGAAGGTGATCTCGACTTCGGTCAGCAGATCGGGGTCGTAGCCGAATTGCGGCGTGATCTGCCAGGCGAGCACCAGGCGATGCGGCGGTTCCCATATCAGTACCTTGCCCCAGTCGCATTCGCTGCCGTCGATGCCGACCTCGTACCAGCGTCCGCCGACGCGCGGTTCGATCACGGCCTCCTTCATATCGGCCTTGCCGATCTTGTGCGATTTGGCCCACCAGCGATTGATGCCTTTGGTGAACACGTCGAACGCCTTCGCTTGATTTGCTTTGACGTGAACGCTGTGGCGCACCGGCGCCGGCGTGATGGTCTTCATGCTTCAGAATCCTGATCCGGTTTTTCGACCTCGGCCTTGAAGGCGTCGAGCTGATCGACCCAGAAGCGGTCGAGCCAGCCGCGCAACGCGCCCAACCCATGGGGATCGATCTGGTAGATGCGTTTGGTCCCTTCCGCCCGATCGGTCACGAGGCCGGCATCCTTCAATGCGCGCAGATGTTGCGACACGGCGGGCCGGCTGACCGGCAGGTTCAGGGCCAGATTGCCGACCGACTGCGGGCCGTCGCCGAGCCGCTCGAAGATCTGGCGCCGGGTCGGATCGCCCAACACGGTGAAAACGTCGGAAATGCGCGCGGTTTTTTCGTAAGCCATGACTAACAGTAAGTATTAGCTTACATGTAGTCAAATGGATTTTTGCGGGCCTTGCTGCGTTATTTACACGTTCAATAAGGGGCCACTTTCCGGCTATAAGGCATCACGTTCGACAATCTCGCGGCCGCCACCGGTGGCCGTTTCAGCCACAGGACATGGATATAAATGAACCGATCGGCGGCTTTATTCGGCTTTGCGCTGTCCGCACTTGTCGCCGCCGGGGCGTCCTTCGGGGCCTGGTCCTGGCTCGGCAAGCCCGTCGCCATGCCGGATGTGCCGAACGCGCATTTCTCCTGCCTGTCCTATACGCCGGCGTCCGATGCCGGCTCGCCGCTGACGGAGAAGGACGGGATCTTCGACGTGCCCGCCGGTCTGATCGAACGCGATATGAAGATCCTGTCGAAATACACCGATTGCGTTCGCACCTATTCGACCAATGGGCCGCAGGGCGACGTGCTGCCCATCGCGGCGTCGGTCGGTATGAAGGTGCTGCTGGGTATCTGGATCAGCACGGACGACAAGCGCAATCAGGTCGAGATCGACCGCGCGTTGGAAATGGCGAACAAGCATCCCGAAGCCGTGCGCGCCATCGTGGTGGGCAATGAGGTGCTGCTGCGCCGCGAAATGCTGGGCGATCGTCTGGCCAATACCATCAAGGCGGTGAAGGCGCGCACCAATCTGCCCGTCGCCTATGCCGACATCTATGAATTCTGGCGGCGCAATCCGCAGGTCGGCCAGGCGGTCGATATCGCGCTTCTGCACATCCTGCCTTACTGGGACGATCCGCATCCGGTGTCCATCGACGATGTGTTCGAACACGTTGTCCATCCCGTCATCAAGAATGCGAAGGAAATCGCGATCCCGGGCAAGCCGATCATCATCGGCGAAATCGGCTGGCCGTCGTCGGGCCGCACGCGCTCCGAAGCCGTACCCACACTCGTCAACGAAGCGCGCTTCATGCGCACCTTGGCCGCCAATGCCGATGCGCTCGGCGTCGGCTACAACTTGATCGAAGCCATCGACCAGCCGTGGAAGCGCATCCCCGAGGGCACCGTCGGCGCCTATTGGGGCATCCTGGATAAAAACCGCGAATTGAAATTCCCGCTCACCGGCCCGGTCAGCGAACATGCCGATTGGCAGAAAGCCGCCGCCGTGTCGTTCGCCGGCGCGTTGATCGCGCTGCTGATCGGTTGGCGCAATCGCGCGAGCATGACGTTCGCACGCTGGATCGCGCTCGGCCTTGCGGGCGCTGCCGTCGGCGGCACGGCGTGGCTGCTGCCGACCAATATCGAACACACTGCGGCCGGCGGTTTCGGGCCGATCAAGGCGGCGGGCTGGATCTTCGTCTTCGCGGTGGGCATTACGCAGCTCATCGCGCGTGTGATCTTCGGCGCGGATTGGCCGACGCGGACACCGGCTTCGGCCGCGCAAGTGGCAGGGACCGCGCGCGCCAAACAGAAATGGGACTGCGCGACATTGGTCGGCGCGCTCAATTTCGCAGTGCTGCTGATCGCCGCGATGACCGCGCTGATGCTGGCGGTCGATGGCCGCCACCGCGATTTCGCGACCTTGGCATTGTGGATCCCGGCCATCGCCGTGCTGCTCGGCGGTGTCGTGCGCGTGCCGGGCGTACGCTTCGCCGAGGAAGCCTGGCTGGCGATGATCCTGATTGCGTCGAGCGTGTGGTCCATCGATCATTACGGCAATGTCGAGGCCTGGATCTGGGCGGCGACCTGCTGGGCCATCGCGTTCCAGTGGATCGATGCGATGCGTGACGAGTTGGATCGCTTGAAGGCGTCGGCGTCGCGCGGCATCAAACTGTTCTGCGAGAACCCCGCGCTGCTCGCCATCATTGTCGCGGCCCTTGCTGCCTGCGTCGGTGCGGCCATTCGTTATCAGTTCTACGAGCCTGACACGTTCGGCGCCATCTGCTATGCGGAAAATCCGTGGTGGTGCATCTTCCGCACCGCGATCGCCGTGGCCAGCAAAAATTACGGCCTGGGCTGGACGGCGACGTTGCTGACCGCGATTGCCGCGTGGCGCATCTACAAAGGCCAAGCGGCGAACGCGTTGTTGTGGATCGCCATCGTGTTGGGCGGCTGCGGCATGATCCTGTACGACGCCACGGTCTCGACACCGGCGGTGTTGCTGGCCACGATCCTGCTGGCGCGTGCGCCGGAGCGTCGCTCCGTTTAAGCGCGCGGCCGACCCGCGCGACCGTTTAGCCTACGACCACGGATTCAGCATCACCTTGCATTGATGCGTGCGCTCGCGCAAAGCCTCGAACGCATCGGGGAATTGCGCGAGGCTGACGGTGTCGGTCACCATGGTGCGTGGAATGACATCGCCGCGCTCGAACGGTTGGATCGATTGTTCGAATTCGCGCGCCGAATAGAAGCCCGAACATTGGATGCGGACTTCCTTACCGACCGCGATGCCCGGGATGAAGCTGTCGGGATCCCAGCAGAGCCCCAGCACGACAACGGTGCCGCGCCGACGCACGGCCGTGACGGCTTTTTCGATCAGGCCGGTGGCGCCCACGGCTTCGAACACAATGTCGGGCGGCCCACCCAATGCTTCGGCGGCGGCCTGCGCCATATCGGCAGCGGGATCGAGGAAGACATCCGCGCCCATATCGCGGGCCAGACTTTCGCGGCGGCGCGAACCTGCCGTCACCGCGATTTTACCCGCACCCATGCGATGCGCCCAGAAGATGGTGGCGAGACCGATGGGCCCCGCGCCGATCACCAGCACGCGCGCCCCCGGCTGCAGGCCGGAGATCGCTACGCCATGGATGCCGACCGCCATCGGTTCGACCAATGCGCCATCTTCCAACGACAGGCTTTGCGGCATGACGAAACATTGGCGCTCGTGCGTCTTGGCATATTCGCCGTAACCGCCGCCGTCGATATTACGGGCAGCACACCAGGCCGGTTCGCCCGCTAGGCAACTCGCGCACGTGCCACAGCCCGACAGCGGCAACACGCAGACGCGGTCGCCCTTTTTCACGCGGCTGACATCCTTGCCGACATCTATCACTTCGCCGGCCCATTCGTGCCCCAATATTTTGCCGCTGGGGGCCAGATGATGCGGATTGCCGGTGGCGTGCAGATCGCTGCCGCAGATGCCGCAACGTCCGACCTTGATGACGACCTCGCCGGTCCCCGGCGTCGGATCGGGTTGCGTTTCGATCGCCAGCGGTTGGCCGAAGGCGCGGAAGACGGCTGCTTTCATTTCGCGGTTCCTCCGACACTCCAGCCGCCGTCGATCACATGCGCGGCGCCGGTGATGTAACGCGATTCGTCGGACGCCAGAAACAGGATGAGATTGGCGACGTCTTCGGGCTCGCCCAACACGCCCATCGGCACGCGCACCACGGATAAGCTGCGCGATTCGTCGAACGAGATGTTTTTGGCGCGCGCCCGTGTCGCATGGATATCGTCCAGCATGCGCGTGCGGATCAGGCCGGGATGCACCGAATTGCAGCGGATGCGGTCGGCCGCCCCAAACGAAGCCACCGATCCAGACAGATGCTTCACCGCCGCCTTGCTCGAGCCATACGGCGCGCTCACCGGTGTCGCCATGAGTGCGACCGCCGACGACAGGTTGATGATCGAGCCGCCGCCCGCGCGGCGCATCGCCGGCATCGCGCTTTTGCAGCCGAGAAATGTGCCGTCGAGATTGATGGCATGCACATGCTTCCATTCCTTCAGGCTGGTTTCCGGCGTGCCTTGGGTCATGTCGCCTTCGATGCCGGCGGCATTCACCAGAATGTCGAGCCGTCCTAATTTCTTTTCCACACCGGTGACGATGTCCTGCCAGCGCTCTTCGCTGGTGACGTCGTGATGATGATAGGCGCCGCCGATTTCGCGCGCGAGATTTTGTCCGTCCGCCACATCGGTGACGACGACCTTGGCCCCTTCCTTGGCGAGCAAGCGGCAGGTGGCGCTACCGATGCCACCCGCACCGCCGGTGACAATGGCAACTTTGCCTTCAACACGCCCCATGTTCGTGTCCTTGAAATAGAAAGAGCGGCTCATCGGTGAGGATGAGCCGCTCTTGTTGGCGTCAGACTACTTCCAGAAGTAGTCGTCGATGTAATTGTCGCCCGCCGACAACGGGTTCTTCTTGATCTCCATGTCCTTGGAATGGACGTAGAGCGTCGGCAGGGACGAGAAGGCCATCACGTAGTTCTTGGAATTGTTCAGATCCATCGCCTTGGTGTAGATCGCGGTGCGCTTGGCATCGTCGAACTCCAATAGGCCGGCATCGATCAGCTTGGTCATTTCCGGGTCGCGGGCATAGTCGCGCGGTTCGACGAAGAAGACGTCGAGGATGTTGCCCGCATCCGGATGGCCGGCCGACGGATAGAAGATGCTGGTCATGTTCAACTCGCCGTCCGCCTGCTTCTTGCGGAACAGGTTGATGGTGACCGGTTCGACCTGCGCCTTGACGCCGATCTTGAGCAGATCGTTCGAGATCGCCTCGCAGATATGCTTGATCGGGATGAAGCACGAATAGGTGAGCGAGAAGCCATCCGGATAACCCGCTTCGGCGAGCAACTTCTTCGCCGTCGCCGGATCGTAGGGCGGATATTCCGTCGTACGGCCGCAGGCGATCGTGCTCTCGAAGCAGATCATGTTCATCTTCTCGGCGATGCCTTCGGCGCCGCCGGGCACCAGGCCCTTGATGATCGCGTCGCGGTTCATGCCCATCCACATCGCTTTGCGCACGCGATCGTCGGTGAGCGGCTTTACGCCGGAACGACCCGCCGCGTCGAGCACGATATAGACGAACGATGCGGTCGGCAGGGTGGAGATGCGCAGATCCGGGTTCTTGGCCAGTTCGGCCGCGTTGTCGGGCTGCACGTTGCGCAGGATGTCGACGCCGCCGGTCATCAGCTGGGCGATCTGCGTCTGTTTATCCGGAACCGGAATGCCGTGGATGCGGCCGACGGGTGCGCGGAAATATTTCGGATCGCCTTTGAATTCTTTGTAACGCTCGACGACGATGCCGGTGTTTTTGTCGATGGATGAGACCTTGAACGCACCGGTGCCGTACGGCGTCAGGCGGCCGTAGTCGCACTTGTTCTCCAAAGTGTCGAAGGATTCCTTGTCCTGGATATAGGTACGATAGCCGAGCAGGCCGAGATCGGTCGCGTTCGGCGTGCCGGCCGTGATGCGGACCTTATAGGGGCCCAGCTTCTCGATCGTCTTCACCCACGTGTAGCGCGACTTGAACTCGATCTTGTATTGCGGATCGGCCGCGTAGGAGATGGTGGAGACGACGTCGTCGGCGTCGAACTTGTTGCCGTTGTGGAAGGTGATGCCTTCCTGCAGGTCGAATTCAAGCACGGTCGGGCTGACGCGCGTCCAGCTTTTGGCGAGGCCGGGGATGATCTTTTTCTCGTGCTCGTCGAAATTGATCAGGGTGCCATAGACGCGGCGATAGAAATTGCCCGCCTCGTCGACCGGTACGCAGTAATTGGACAAGGTCGAGAACGGATCGTTGATGGCGATGCGAAGGGTGTCCTTCGACTTCTGCGCCATGGCAGGTGTTGCGATCAAAAGGGCGGCAATTGCGCCAGCGGCAAACTGCACGGATTTCATAGACGTCTCCCGTTGAAAGTTATTTTCTAAATGAACGTCTTCGGGGCGTTCTTCATCCGCGAGTGTAGCGGAAAAGGCCGGGCCGCCTATAAGAAATTTGGCTTAAAGCTCAGCAGTGGGCAGGGGCTTTCGCCCGCGCAATAGATCGGCCATCTTTTCCGCGATCATCATGGTGGGCGCGTTGGTGTGCCCACCCGGCACGGTGGGCATGACCGAGGCGTCGATGACGCGTAAACCGTCCACGCCATTCACGCGGAGTTGCCCATCGACCACCGCATCGGCATCCGCCCCCATGCGGCAGGTGCCGACCGGGTGATAGATCAGGCCGGCGGTTTGGCGGATATAGGCGTCGATCTCGTCGTCGCTCTGCACCTGCGCACCGGGCCAGACTTCTTTGTCCATCATGCTTTTGAGCGGCTCGCTCGCATAAATATCGCGCGCCACCTTCACGCCGCGCCGCAGCGTTTCCAGATCGTTGGGGGCCGAGAGGAAATTATGGCGGATGACGGCTTTGGCGGCGGGATCGGCCGAGCGCAAGGTCACGCTGCCCCGGCTTTCGGGATGCAGCAGGATGACGCGGCAACCCATATAGCCGCCCTTCGGCGCGCGAATGCCAGGAAACCAGATATGCGCTTCGGGGTTCACGCGGTTCATCAGGAATTCGACGTCGGGGGCAGCAAGGCCCGCCTTGGTGCGCAAGTACGCCATCGCGCCGACGGGCAGCGAACAGAGCGGTCCGCGCGCGAACAGCGCCCAGTTGAGCACGTTGAGCGCCAGACGGTCGGCACGCAGCTCGGCATCGAAGCTTTTCATCTTCTCGGTCGTATAGCCGACGCCGGTATGGACGTGATCTTGCAGGTTCTTGCCGACGTTTTTTGCGTCATGCACGACGGCGATGTTGTGCTCGCGCAAATGATCGGCCGGCCCGATGCCCGACAACATCAATAGATGCGGCGAATTGTAGGCCCCGCCTGACACGATGACTTCGCGCTCCGCGCGCGCCACATGCTCGACGCCGTTCACTTTATAGCTGACGCCGGTCGCGCGTGTGCCGTCAAAGTTGACGCGGCCCACCAAGGCGCCGGTGACGAGCGTTAGATTGCGCCGACGCAGCGCCGGGCGCAGATAGACGCGCGCCGCACTGGCGCGCCGCCCATTGCCGATGGTGTAGTCGCAGCGCCCGAAGCCTTCCGGGTTCGCTCCGTTCAGATCGTCGGTCGCGGTAAAGCCCGCCGCCTTCCCCGCCGCCACATAGGCATGATGCGCGATGCTGTCATTGTCGCCTTTGGAAACCGTCAGCGGGCCGCCGCCGCCGTGATGTGCGGTTTCGCCGTCCGCGAAACGTTCGGACTTCTTGAAATAGGGCAGCACGTCGGCGTGGCTCCACCCCGTGAGGCCCAATTGGCGCCAATGGTCGTAGTCGCTGGGATGGCCGCGCGAATAGATCATGCCGTTGATCGAAGATGATCCGCCGACCACGCGGCCGCGCGGCACATAGATCGCGCGATTGTCGAGATGCGGCTCGGGTTCGGTATCGTAGCCCCAGTTCCAGCGTTTGACCGTCATCAGGTCGCGGAATTTGAGCGGCAGGGAAATCCACGGATGGCGATCCGACTTGCCCGCCTCGAGCAATAGGACCTTGCAATGCGCATCCTCGCTCAGCCGGTTGGCCAGCACGCAGCCCGCCGATCCGGCGCCGATGATGATGTAGTCGAACTGTTGGTGAGATGTCGCCATCCCGTATGGAAACGTTGTGGGACGCGCGATGTCAACTATTGGGACTATTGGGTGAGGAGTTGGCGAATCCGCTCCTCGATATCCTCAAGGCCATAGGGCTTGCACACGAACGGCAGCCGGCTGATCGGGCCCGACCCGTCGAGGACCGCCGCACCCGATGTCATCAGCACGGGGATCTCACCGCGCCGATCTGCGATCCAGCGCGCCAGGCCGACGCCGTCCAGTTCGCCCGGCATGGTGATGTCGCTAAAGACGAGATCGACATGGGTCTGGCTCGACAGCACCGCGATCGCCTCGGCTGCATTGGCCGCCTCGATCACGGTGAAGTTGACGTCGCGCAGATGTTCGGCGACGACGGAGCGAATGATGACTTCGTCCTCGACCATCAAGATGACGCGCTTCCCATGGGCGTCACGTTGGAAATCGTTGGATGCCGCGCTGGCCATTCGTTACGTCCTCAGGGGCTCAATTTCGAGGTTCGATGCCGTTCGCGCAAGAGATGAATGCGTCGCAACAGTTCTTGCGGATGGTACGGTTTTGTCAAGGGACCGTTGCTGCACACCTCGGCCGCCTTGCTGGCCGCGTGTTCCAGGCCGCTCGTCAGGATCACATTGATGTCGGGCCGCGCGATGCGGATGCGATGGGCGAGTGCAAAGCCGCTCGATTCGTCCGCGCTCTGCGCGCCCGAGAAGACTGTGTCGATGTCGATCTCGGTGCTGAGGATGGTCAACACGTCGTCGCCGGACGAACTTTCGACGACCTTGTAGCCGCATTCGCGCAGATAATCCGCGATGGTCATGCGGACGAGAACATCGGGTTCCATGACGAGGATGGTGGAGGACTTGTCGGCGGGAGGTGTAAGGGTCGTATCAGTCATTCAAAAACCTCGTTGTAGTTTCTGATGCCTGTAAAACCCGCTCGCTCACGAACCCGTTCCCGGTGGCCCACTTTCCTCACAAATGCGTGAAAGTTTAGGAATTTGTGACCAATCTGGGGCTGCCCCGGGATTGCCATAAATCTGCCGGTGGCCTTGCCGTGATGCGCGACACGGCCTATGCGGCAATGCTAATTTACTGACCAATCGTAAGTTCGAGAACGGGGTTAAAGACCCCGAATAACCTTCAGGGAGATTTCGTTCGTGACCAAAATTCTGTCCGCCGTCGTCTTCGCCGCCGCTTCGGCGTTGTTCATCGCCCCCGCAAGCCTCTGGCTTGCCCAACCAGTGGCGGCTCAGAAAGCGAAAGACACCTTGCGCTTGGTCACCATCGATCCGTTCAACTCGGTCGACGCCTATTACACCGGCGGCAACGAGGTCGCGTTCCTGGCGCGCGAGCTGTATGGCCGCATCGTCGTGTTCGACGAATACAACGGCAAGTTCATCCCCGAACTGGCGAAAAGCTTCGAGCGTATCAACCCGACGACCATCGATTTCGAAATCCGCGACGATCTTACCTTCCATTCCGGCAACAAGCTGTCGGCCGAGGATGTGTTCTACACGCTCAATTGGGCGATCGATCCCACTGTGAAGCTGCGCAACAAGGAACGTTATTCCTGGGTGCAGAAGGTCGAAAAGCTCGGCCCCAACAAGATCCGCCTGATCGGCAAGGAACCCTTCGCCGCCGACATCTTCACCATCGCCTATCGCTTCTACATCCTGGATTCCAAGGTTCATGCCGCGATGGCCGACAAGGCCAATTACGGCCGCCAGAATCCGTCGACCACGGGGCTCTATAAAATCACGTCGGTGGACGAGAACCAGGGCGTGAAGATGGAGCGTTATGAGCCCAACATGGGCAAATACGCGCATCGCCGTGCGCCCATCAAACATATCCACACCATGCCGCTGCCCGATCGCCAGACCCAGATGGCGCAGCTCATCACCGGCGGCGTCGATATGGTGCGCGAGATTTCGTCCGACATGGCCGAGCAGTTGCAGGGCAATGCCGCCGTCGCCACGACGCCAATGCAATCGAAGCTGCTCGCCTATATCAATTTCGATGCGCTGGGGCGGTCGGGCAATGCGGCGTTTAAGGATGTGCGCGTGCGTCAGGCCTTCATCCGCGCCATCCCGCGCGACCAAATTGTGAAGACGTATGTCGCCGGCGCGGAAATCGCCGAGGTGCCCGACGCGATCTGTTTTCCGAAAAACGACGCCTGCGCGCCGACGACCAAGCCGTTGACTTACGATCCGGCGGCGGCGCGTCAATTATTGACCGATGCCGGCGTCGGCAGCGGCGTCGATTTCGAACTGTCGGTCTTCCAGCCCTATCGCGCGATCGCCGAAGCCATGGCGGGCGAGCTGCGCAAGGTGGGCCTGCGCGCCACCGTGCAACCCTATACCCAATCGGTCTTCACCAAGAAACGCGAGGCCGGTGAGCTGACGGCGCTGCTGCAGGTCTATCCGACCTTCGCCCAGCCGACGATGGACAACATCCTCAATCATTTCTTCGAAGGCGGGCGCGACTACGCCAACGATCCGATCATCGACGCCGCCGCCAAGGCGGGTTACGGCGAAACCGACACGCCGAAGCGCACCGCCATCTATCAAAAGGCAATCGATCGCGTGAACGAGATGGCTTATGTGTATCCGTTCAGCGAACAGCCGACCGTCTACGCGCACGCCAAGGACGTGAAGATCGAACCGAACCAGTTCTCGCTGTCGGAAGTGCGGCTGGGCGACTTTTTCTGGAAGTAGGGGCGACTAACTCTTCGCCGCCGCGCTCTTGATCCGATCGAGATCCGGCACCAAACCAAACCCCGGCGCGTCGGTGAGTTCGAGCCAGCCGTCCTTGATGGTCGGCAGGCCTTCATACATCTGATCGTAGGCGCCGAAGCCACCGACATGGCATTCGATCATCGAGCCGTTGATGGCGCCGGCCTGCAGATGGGCGTTGTGCGGCGCGTGGCCGCCGCCGTTGGAGATCGGCACGTTGAATGCTGCCGCCATTCCCGCGACCTTCAGCGCCTGCGTGACACCCGAACAGATCGCCACATTGGGCTGCGCGTAATCCAAAGCGTCGGCGACGAGCAGTTGTTTGAAGCTGAAGGGCAGGCCTTCGTTCTGTCCGGCGGCGAGCGGCACGCGGCTGATGCGCCGCATCTGCGCCATCAAGGCCGGATCGTTCTGCGTGATCGGCTCTTCAAAAAACGCGATGTTGTATTGCTCGGCTTCCTTGGCCAGGCGCACTGCGTTGGGATAATCCAGCCGGTTGCCGGCATCGAGCGCCAGGCCGACATCCGGCCCGATGGCGTCGCGCACGGCGGCGATGCGTTTAATATCGGCGCTCACGATATCGTCCATCGCCGGCCGCTCGGTGCGGCGCGACAGCCCGGGTCGGCCGACACGCATCTTCAAACGCGCATAACCCTTGGACACGATGTCTTTCGCGACGGCTTGGGTTTCGTCGAGTGACAACTTTTCCGCACCGAAGGTGATGTAGATCTGCAATTTGCGGCGGGCACCTCCGAGCAGGCGCCACACCGGCAAGCCGGTCAGCTTGCCCTTGATGTCCCACAGCGCGATATCGATCGCCGCGATGGCGTGGCTCGCATAGCCGGTCTGGCCCCACGGGCTCGCCGCCCAATACATCATGTGCCCCAGATTTTCGACGTCGAGCGGATTGTGTCCGATGACCACCGGCGCCAGTGTCTTGTTGACGCAGGCCGCCACGATATCGGTCTGGGTGATGCCGGTCTGCCCGTAACCCGTGATGCCTTCGTCGGTCTCGACCGCGACGAAGCAGGTCGTGTCCTCGCGATCCAATCCGCCCGCCGCATGACGCGCGGACATATTCAGATGCGTTGCCGTGACCTTTGTGATTTTCATGTCGTTATCTTCTTCAAAGCGGGATTGGCAGATCGGCCTGTGAATCATCCTGCAACGCACCTACCAGGCGCAAGCCGATCTCGGTCGATTCCTGCACCGTGGCGGTCACGCCCAGTTTGCGCAGATCGAGAACCTCTTGTTCGGTGGTGCCGCGTACGATCAGGCGCACATGCGGGAATGAATGACGACAGACCGCCGCCACACCTTCGGCCGTGCCGGGTGTGGATGCCGCGACGATGATGGCGCGCGCATGGTCGGCGCGCAGGCCGTGCAGGATGTGGGCATCGTTGCCGTCGCCGAAATAGATCGGCTCGCCGTCGCGGCGCAGCGCCCGCACCGCCCGCGCATCGCGATCGAGCGTGAGGTAATCGATATCCCAGGCTTTCAGCAGGCGAGTGACGATCTTGCCGACCTCGCCCTGGCCGACGACGATGATATGGCCGGTCAGATCGTCGATGCGCGCGTCCGCGCCGTCGCGCCGGCTGGCCGAGCGCACGTCGAGCCAGCGCCCGATACGTTCCTCGATCTTGGCGATACCCGGCATGGCGATGAGGGTCGCGCCGATGGCGGCCAGCACGATCTGCGACATTTCCGGCGGCAGCAAAGTTGCAGCGGCAGCAAGGCCGATCAACACGAAGGCGAATTCGCCGCCTTGCGACAGCAACAGGCCGAGGCGCAGCGAATCCCACGGCCCGTTGCCGAGCAACCGCGCGAGGCCCGTGACGACGATGCTTTTGCCGAAGAGCAATGCGAGTGTGACGCCGAGCACGGCCGCAGGGTGTGCGGCCGCCGTCTTGATATCGATCGACATGCCCACCGTGATGAAGAACAGGCCGAGCAGCAGGCCGCGGAACGGTTCGATATCGGCGGCGACCTGATGGCGGAACTCGGTTTCGGCCAACAGCATGCCGGCGAGGAACGCGCCGAAGGCGAGCGATAGGCCGGCATGTTCGGTGATGAAGCTGGTGCCGAGTGCGACGAGCAACGCGAGGCCGATCGACAGTTCCGGGCTGCGCGCATTGGCCACCATGTGGAACACCGGCTGCAACACGAAGCGCCCGATGGCGACGATGACCGCGACCGCACCCACCGCCTTTACCCCGGCAATGCCCAGCGCCTGCACCAATTGCATCCCCGTCTCGGCGGCGCTGCCGTGCAGGGTTTCGATCAGCACCAGGAACGGCGCCATGGCGATGTCTTGCACCAGCAGGATGGCGAAGGCCGATTGGCCGAACTCGGTCGATAGGCGCGATTGCCCGGCGAGCAGCGGCACGACGATGGCGGTCGACGACATGGCGACCGCGCCGCCCATGATCGCCGAGGCCGCGATGCCGTGCCCCAACATATAAGTGACGGTGCCGGCCAGCAGCGCGGTGACCGAGACCTGGCCGAGGCCGAGGGCGAATTTACGCGCCCCGAACCCCGACAGTTTTTCGAAGGTCAGCTCCAACCCGATGGTGAACAGCAGGAAGACGACGCCCAGCTCGGCCAATGATTTGAGGATTTCGGCGCCGCTGATGAGGCCAAAGCCGGAGGGGCCGACCAGGATGCCGGCGACCAGGTAACCCAGCACCGAGCCCAGGCCGAGACGCTGGAACAGCGGCACGCAAATGATCGCCGCGGCCAGCAGCTGGAGGACATCGATCAGGAAGGACGTATCGGGCACAGAGGATGTTTAGAACGGGTGGGCTAAATGCACAATAATACCCTCATCCTGAGCCTGTCGAAGGATGGGCCAGCGGCACCCCGCATCCTTCGACAGGCTCAGGATGAGGCTCTGCTATTTCAATCCACCTGCCTTGGCGTGTTCTTATCCGCCGGCTCTTCAGCGCGGCGCACTTCGACGGCGAGCGCGGGCGCGGTGCCCGGTTTGATATTGAGCCCGTCGATATAGACCGTGCGGCGCGGCGCCGGCAGGTTGATGCCCTCGGCGTCGAAGGCCTTCTTGAGCCGGCGCAGGAATTCGTGGCCGACCTTGCCCTGCTGGCCGACCCGCGTGCGGATGCGCACGCGCAGGATGACGGCGTTTTCGTCGATGCGCTCGACGCCATCGATTTCGGCGGGGCTCAGGATCAGGCGTTTGAAATCGTCGTCCGCGTCCATCTCGGCCGTCACCGCCTTGATGACCTCGGCCACGCGGTCGCTGTCTTGTTCGAACGACACGCCGATGTCGGTTTGGTAGAACGAGAAGTCGCGCGTCTTGTTGGTGATGGCGTTGACGGCGCTGAACGGCACGGTGTGGATACTGCCTTCGCCGTCGCGCATCTGGATGGTGCGGATATTGATGCGCTCGACCGTGCCGGCATGGCCGCCGCCGAGATCGACATTGTCGCCGACCGAGATGGTGTCCTCCATCAAGATGAACCAGCCGGTGATGACGTCCTGCACCAGCTTCTGCGCGCCGAAGCCGACGGCGAGGCCGATGACGCCGGCGCCCGCCAACAGCGGCGTGATGTTCATGCCGATCTCGGCCAGCACGACCATGGTGACGAGCACGATCAGGATCAGGCGCAGCGCAGTGCGCGCGAGTGGCAATAAGGTGAGGGCGCGCGTGCTGATGCGGCCGCGATTGGTCAATTGGCGTTCGATCAGCGAACTGACCAATTCCCAGGTGACCAAGGCGAGTGCGATGATCACGCCGATGCTGACGACGGCCGAGGCGACCTTCTGGCCCAAGGGGCTGGCGACCCAGGCGAAGATCTCGACACCCCAGGCTTCGAGAATGGTGGCGACCGCGAGCAGGCCGATGAACAAACGCAGCAGGATGGTGATCGCGGTGGTGTAGCGATTGACGCGCGATTGCAGGCCGGGGAAGCGCGCCCGCATATCGTCGGCGATGGTGAAACCGCGCCGGGTCAGGGAGCGCACGGCGTTGTCGAGGCCCCACACCAGCAGCAACACGATCGCGGTCAGCACCGTGCCGCGCACGATATAGATCGTGCCGTCATTGCCGCGCATGGCGAGCACAAGGTAGAGCGCGACCACGTAGAAGATGGCGAGCAGATGCCATACGGCGGCGAACGGGCGGCGGAACGTCATCCAATGGCCGTCCTTGTCGTCCATGCCGCGGATGTTGGCGGACCAGGTTTCGCGGTTCTGCAGGATGAAGACGATCAGCAGGAGTGCGACGACGAGGCCCAGCACATTGATCAGCACGCCATAGGCCGATTTCGACAGGCCCATCAGCAACGCGGCTTCGAGCGCGAAATAGCCGTAAAGCGCCACATAGCCGATGCGGCAGATCCAGATGTAAAGATAGTTCGCCGTCTCGTCGCTCAGCGGCGGCACGCGCAGGTTCGGCGTGCGCGGCGCCAGCACGAAGCGCGCGATCATCATCAGGGCTTCGCAGGCGACCAGTGCATTGATGAGTGCGAGCGCGATCAGCTTGGTCGCGGGGCGGGGTTCGATGAAACCGGTGACGGCGAGCGCCACGCCGGCGCCGGCGACCAGGGGCAGGATGTCCAAGGTCAGGCGCAGCAGCGCGAACAACAGGCGCGGCAGGATCGAGAGGTAAATCCGCCCTTCGATGACGCGGCGCGGTCGCGTGAAGGTATAGGCGACGATGATATGCGCGAGGATACCGGCGCCCAGGATCGCCAGGATCTTGAGCAAGCCTTCGACGCCGACGCGCCGCGATGCCGGATCGGCGATGGCGGTCTGCAACCAATTCCCGAAGCGTTTGAAATCGATATCGCCGCCGAGCGCGGCGACGCTGGCCACCGCATTGCGCAATTGGCTGGAAAAACGCGCGAGCCAATTGTCGCTGGTCGCTTTTTCCTCGGCCCGTTCGACCTTGCGCTGCGCGTCGCGCAACGTCTTCAGGTTCTGAATGAAGTCGCCGCGCGTTTTGTCGTTCTCGAGCGTCTGGATCAACGTCTCGAGTTCGCGCGCACTGGCGGGCTGTTCGTCCTCGGTGGTCGGCGGCAGCAGATTGGGAATGTCGGCGGCGTGGGCGAACGGCGCCGCCATGCTGAGCAGCAAGACAAATGCGAGCGCACGCACAACGCGCGCCATCAGGTGGGGATTAACGGCCACCCGGGAACTGCAGACGTTTACCGACCACGCCCAAACGTTCCATCAGGGCGACATCGATCAGCCCGTCCGGATTCATACCGACGCTTTGCTGGTAATCGCGCACGGCCTGCACGGTTTTCGGATTGGTGCGTCCGTCGATGCTGCCCGGATCGAAGCCTTTTTCACGCAGCTTCACCTGGACCGATTGCACGAGATCGTTGGCCGCGCTGACCTGTTCGCCCGCGTCGTCGCCGCGCGTCGCCGTCTGTTGCGGCGCCGGCGTGCTGCGCGCGGCGCTGGCAGACCCTGTCGAACCCGGCGTGATGGCCTTGTTGACCATCGACAGGAAATCTTCCGGCGGTGCCGCAGGCTTAGGCGCGGCTGGTGCGGCAGCGGCCGCCTTCGGTGCCTCGACCTTCGGCGCGGGGGCAGGTGTCGCCGCGACAGCCTTGGGCTCGGCCTTTGGGGCCGGTGTCGGCGTTACCGCCGCCGCTTTGGTTTCTGCTTTCGCCTTGGGGGCTGCTTTCGGCTCGACCGCAGGTGCTGCGGCTTTCGGCTCGTCAGGAACATCGACCGGCTTCATGCCCTTCGTCGCCATGCCGAGATCGACCGGCGTTGCGCCCGAAGCTTGATAGGCCGGCGCCTTGGTGTCGGATTTGATCGGACCGCCGAACTTGGCTTCGCCGACGTCTCGACCGCCGCCGCTGGTATTGCCGCCCGGCAGGGCTTCGTTCGCCGTGGCACCCGGTGCGGCGTTCGGCGTCATGCCCGACGGTGATATGCCGGTTGGTGCCGAGGTGTTTTTTACTTCGGTCACGGTGGGCTTGGCCCAGAAGGCGAGTTCCGGCGGAATGAGCTTGGCAACGGTCGGGCCGAGCACGAAGAACCCGGCGGCGACGGCGACGGCCGCAGCACCAACGGCGAACAGGCGTCCGGCGATCGGGCGGCTTTGTGCGCGCTCGGCATTGGGATCGACTGACAAGGGCGCACGCATGCGCATATCGCCGCTCGGTGCGGCGGCGCTGTGCGTCGGATGGGCCGCGCCAATGCGATCGGACGCATTGAGCATGAATTCGTTGGCGGCGGCGCGCGGGGCGGGCGCGGCGGCCGGTGAGCCGAAGCTCGGTTCGGCGCGGTTCGATGGCGTGGTAGAATTACGTTTGTCGGCGAACATCTCGGCTTTCGGCTCTCGTCTCGGTTCTGGGTTCACGTTCGCCGACACGCTCGGCGCGGGCGTTTGGCGCAACGGCGCGGCGCGCGGATTACCCGATCTGCTCAGAATAGGGCGCTGATCGTTAACAGATTGCGTCTGAATGGCGTCGCGAATCTCCGTCCAAACGTCCGCGTCTGGATCGTGCAGCGGCTGCACCAACAGAATGTGCGGCAGTGCCACCGGTGCCGCGACCGTGCCGTAAATCGCCCAGGTCAGCGGGGAGCGGCCTTTTTCACGCGCGAGATAGGCGACAATACCGCCCATGCACAGTGCTGCTGCTGCGATCAGGAAAATCATCGGGACCTATTCTAGCGTGCCGAGCCGGGTACGGCTTGTGTCCGTTTCTGGTCGCCCTCTGACACCGAAAATGGCCCCGAAACATGGCCGTTTTGAGGCGCTGATTTTACGCCCCGATCAATGACTTATGGGCCGCGATGATGGCATCCAGCTTGGCCGGATCGGCGCGGCCCCAGCCGCATTCCGAGCCGATCCCGGCGACTCGGGTAAAGCGTTGCGCCTGCGCCAGGCGCTGCGCATTGCCGGCCGGATCATTCGCATGCACGCAGCCGAGATAGAACTGGGCCCCCTCTGGTAAGGCGAGATCGGCGAGGGGGCGGACATAATCGGCGTCGCTCCGATCCTGCGGTACCGGCAGATGCAGGTAGCGAATGGGCCGCTTGAGACGCGCAAAAATCCCATTGGCCATGGCGACGGTGACGCCGAGATCCTTAGGGATCACGCAATGCTCGTCGGCCGGGCTGCCGTAACACAGATGATAGCCCAGCTCGATGCCGCTCGGCACCGCGTTGCCGATGTGCGCCAGCGAGCCGAGAATCGCGTCTTGGTAATCCGCCGGCTGGGTGAAAAAGCCTTCCCACATCAGGACTTCCTGGCAGACGTCCCATTGGAAGGCGAGATCGTCATGCGGCAGGGCGGCGGCGATTTTGGCGATCTCGCTGACCAGATGCGCGCTATAGGCGGCGGTGAAATCGGCCTGATCCTTGGGCGTCACATACATATAGGCGATGGCCAGCGGCGTCGCCGCGCAGACCTGGAACTTGACCCCGGCCGGAATCCGGCCCGCCGTGCGCGCCGCGGCGAAGGCCTGATAGCTCGCGATGGCGTTGTCGGCATAGCCGGTCTCGAACGCGACACCGCTGCGGTTGGCTCCGGCCACGAAACGCAGCAACGGCCATTCCATCACCACCTTGCCGTCCCATTGCTTGAACTGGAACAGCCCGACATCGGTGTCTTTCTCGAAGGCCGGATTGCGTCCCAGGCCCCGGCGCACGAAGCCGATCCAATCGGCGCGCCGCCCGGTTTCGCCGTCGGGCAGGCTGCGGATATAGGGGCCGAGGTCGGCGCCGACCTTGTGGAAAACGGCGGTGGGATCTGCGAGCGGTACGCTGCCGACAAGATGCGCCAGGAGGGGAGAAGCCACACGTGGAGCAGATTGGGTCATGGTTGCACCACGATCCCTCGCGCCGTCAGCCGGGGCAAGCATTTCTGCCCGGATTTCCACGCAATTTGCTGCTTTTGAGTGCAATCTTGCCCTAATGTATACAGTTTATAGGTGATTGTGGGTGGCCCGTAATTATCCTGTGGATTATACGTATTTTTGATTTGACGTACCGTAAGTTGTGCCGCTAAGACAGGCCACCGCTCGTCAAGGGGCCGCCGTCATGAATATTTTCGACGCACGACAGGCCACACGCGCGCCACGAGTTCTACAGGTTCTGCAGGATTCCTATCGGGTGTCGAACGCCGTGTGGGATGAACTGCCGGTGGCGATGTATATCTGCGACGCTGAAGGACGCCTCGTCCAATTCAATCGTCGCGCGTGTGACATCTGGGGCTACAAGCCCGATCTATCGGCAGACTCGCCGCGTTACGGCGCGGCGCGGCGCCTCTACCGGACCGATGGGTCTTTGGTGACGGCCGATAATTCAGGCATGCGCGAGGTGCTGGAAACCGGCACATCGAAGCGCGATCTCAGTTTCATCATGGAACGCCCGGACGGCACGCGCATCACGGTGCTCGGCAATATGGATCCGGTGATCGACGACGACGGCACGATCGTCGGCGCGGTCAATTGCTTCCAGGACGTCACCACGCTCAAGCAGGCGACCTTCAATCTCGGCGAAGGGCGCAAGGACGGCCGCGACAATCTGTTCGAAACCGCGCAGCGCCTCGACGCGATCTGCGATCATGCCTGCATCGGCATCGCCGAGGCCGATGTCGCAGGCAAGATCGTGCGCGTCAACGACGCCATGTGCGCGATCACCGGGTTCGAGCGCGACGAGCTGGTCGGCAACACGATGTATTACCGCACCCATCCTGACGACATCGCGCGCGACCGGCTCAATTACCGCCAGCAGGTAACCGGCGGCTACGATCGTTACGCGATCGAGAAACGCTTCGTGCGCAAGGACGGCACCGTGATCTGGATCTCCGTGCTGTCCTCATCGGTGCGCGACCGCGACGGCAATTTTCTTTATTGCCTGCGCGTCATCCAAGACATCACCCAGCGCCGCTCAGACGAGGACGAACTAAAATAACATCCTCATCCTGAGCCTGTCGAAGGATGGGCCAGCGGCACCCCGCATCCTTCGACAGGCTCAGGATGAGGGTTTCTTTAAATCGTCACCGCAACGCCCGCATCCGGAAACGCGCGCAGCACCATGGCGCGCGCGATTTCGCGTTCGCCCATGATGGTGATGTCGGCGCCCAGCTTCTGCAGATGCTCGACCTCGGCGTCCGAATGCGCGCGCGCGACGATGCGGATGCCTGGGTTGAATGCGCGCGCCTGTTCGGCATATTGCCCGGCCTCGAACGCATCGGGGATGGCGATGAACATCCATTGCGCGCCCGCCACATTGGCCGCCGCGATCAGCGCACCCGGCGCCGCCGGGCCGAGGATCGTATCGACGCCGTCGGCGCGCAATTTGTCGGCGACATCTTTGTTTTCCTCGATCACCACGTAAGGGCGGCCCTGCAAATGCAGGGCTTCGCGGATCACGCCGCCGACGCGCCCCGCGCCGATCAGCACGGCGTGCTGGGTCAGCTTCGTCGCCCCCAGCGGCACGTCGGGGCTGGCGAGTGCATCGCCGGGCGCCGGCTGGCCTTCGCGCGCTTCCAGCCACGGCCGCAAGCGGTCGAGCGCCCAGAACGCCAGCAGGTTGGCGAGGATCGACAGGATCGCGCCGGCCAGGATCAGATCGCGCGCGCGTTCGGGCATGAGGTCGAGGCTGACGCCGAGCGTCGCCAGGATGAACGAAAACTCGCCGATCTGCGCCAGGCTCGCCGAAATAGTCAGCGCCGTCGACAGCGGATGGCGGAACGCCAGCACGATGACCAGCGCCGCGATCGATTTGCCCACCATGATGATGAAGAAGGTCGCGAGCACCGCCCAGAAATCGTTCACCAGGATGGTGGGATCGAGCAGCATGCCGACGGCGACGAAGAACAACACCGCGAAGGCATCGCGCAACGGCAGGGTTTCTTCGGCGGCGCGCGCACTTAGCTCCGATCCGGCCAGCACCATGCCGGCGAAAAATGCGCCGAGCGCGAACGACACATCGAACAGCACGGCCGAGCCGTAGGCCACGCCTAATGCTATCGCCAGCACCGACAGGCGGAACAGTTCGCGCGATCCGGTATGTGCCACATAATGCAGCAACCACGGGATGGCGCGGCGCC
Source organism: Rhodospirillaceae bacterium (assembly GCA_947467145.1). Taxonomy (GTDB): domain Bacteria; phylum Pseudomonadota; class Alphaproteobacteria; order Rhodospirillales; family UBA2165; genus CANIGJ01. The sequence goes on from CANIGJ010000002.1 coordinate 210,781, forward strand.
CGACCGCCAGCATGATGGCGACGAACGCCACGACCTTGCCGAGCGTGATGCCGAGCGTGGTGAGCAGATCGCTCATGCGCACCGGATCGGCCAGGGTATCGACCGTCACATCCCCCTTGATGACGCCGGCCAATGCGGGCAGCAGGACGAGGGCCAGCACCATGGCCAAGTCTTCGACGATCAGCCAGCCGACCGCGATCTTGCCGCGCTCGGTCTTCACCAGGCGGCGTTCCTGCAACGCGCGCAGCAGCACGACCGTGCTGGCGACCGAAAGGGCGAGGCCGAACACGATGCCCGCACCCACCGGCCAGCCCAGCACCCAGCCGAGCCCCATGCCGAGAAGCGTGGCAAAGGCGATCTGGACGACCGCGCCGGGTATCGCGATCAGCTTCACCGACAGCAGGTCATCCAGCGAGAAATGCAACCCGACGCCGAACATCAGCAAGATCACGCCGATCTCGGCCAATTGCGGGGCGAGCGAGACATCGGCGACGAAGCCCGGCGTGAACGGGCCGACGCAGATGCCCGCCAGCAAATAGCCGACGATGGGCGAAATGCGCAGGCGATTGGCGAGTGCCCCCAGGATGAAGGCCAGCACGAGGCCGACGACGATGGTGGCGATCAGGGGCGAATGGTGCGGCATCGTGGGATCTTTCGCGTTCGGTGTCGCGCCTAATGATTAAGCGTCGTCTATTATGCAGGAAGCGGCCCGTATATTTGAACCCTCTTATTGTCTTTATTGCGGCGGGCGCGGCGATAATCGGTATAAGCTACGCGTTCGGGGGAAGCCTGTGCGGATTGCTGCGATCGTCTCGTTCACCATGCTGCTATTGACGGCGCTCTTCGCGGGCGGGCCGCCGGTGCGCGCGCAGGCTCCCGCGGCGGCACTGGAAGAGGTCGATCTCGAACTCGTCTTGATGGTCGATGCCTCGGGCAGCGTCGATCAGCAGGAATATGCGTTGCAGCGCGTCGGCTATTTCCAGGCCTTCCGCGATCCCCGCGTCATCGATGCGATCCGCAGCGGCTATCACCGCAAGATCGCGGTGGCCTATATCGAATGGACCGGCCCGTTCCTACAGGCGGCCATCGCCGATTGGACGGTGCTGTCGGACGCGGAGTCGGTCGAGGCCTTCGCCGCGCGGCTGCAAAAAGCGCCGCGCGTGTTGTACGGCGGCGGCACGGCGGTCGGCGGCGCGATCCAATATGGTGCGGACTCGATCGACAACAATCGCTTCACCGCGCAACGCAAAGTCATCGATGTGTCGGGCGACGGCTCCAACACCTCTGGCCCGGTGGCGCGCGTGGTGCGCGACCGCGTGGTGGCGCGCGGCTTTACCATCAACGGCCTGCCGATCCTCACCGACGAGCCCTATCTCGATCGCTTCTATCAGGACGAGGTGATCGGCGGCCCGGGCGCCTTCATGATCCCGGCCAGCAACTTCGAGGATTTCGCCAAGGCGATCCGCACGAAGCTGATCAGGGAGATTGCTGGGGTCGAGGATGAGAGGGATGTCAGCGTGGCGGAGAGTAAAGATTTCGAACGATAGCCTTTAGGCGGCCATTATAGTTTTTTGTCTCGATAGGCCTGATATTCTTGATGATTGAACACAAGAAGACCCTTCGAAGACATATAGACTTTCAACGCATCGAAAAAAGCGGAGTTAAATTTGACGTCGATGATTTGAGCGAGCTCCTTGCCAATGGACGTTAAGACAAAGGTTTCGATATCGACTCTCTGTTGAGTCTTAGACATTACATATAAGTCTTCATTACAATAACGCAGCATAAGGACGCTATTGAGATCAAAGCTAAAAAGTAATCTGAGTTCATCCCCTTGATGTATGAGTCCTGCGCCTCTGCAGGCAACAATGTCCTCATATTTCAAGTTGTAATAAGTGTTTTCGCCTCCTGCCATCCAAGCTTGTTCCATTCTCGGCACTTCGATATTCGATGTGTAGAGTTGGCAAAGCCTCTGAAAAGCATCTGCTTCACTTGCGGAGATAGTCGTCAGTGTCATAATTGCCCGAATGCTGAACGTGTTGGGTACGGCGACTTCTTGGGCTAGTACTCTTCCTAAGAGCTGCTGCATTTCTTCCTTCGTCGCGCTCTTACAGAGATCATTGAATTGCAGCAGCCATCCTTGATCAATCGGAGGAGTATTATCTGTTAGTTTTGACGAGCCCGCATTTTCCTGCTCGTTGGCATATTCGACCGCGTGGCGAACAACATTCTCGATATTAGTTTGATGCTGAACGGCTTCATGCTGTAGGCGAAGTATGCTTCTGCCTTCCCGCGTCGTTGGGTCGTTCGCTAAGATCGCATTTACGTCGATCTGACTTTGAGCGCGGATCACGGCTGCGCGGCTCTCGCGCTCAGCGTTTTTTACTACAGTTGCATCGTTATAAAGGCGGGCGAAGCCACCAAATACTGCATCGACAATTCGTGTGCCGAGTTTTCCGATCGGCTTGATATCTATAAGTTCTCTAACTTCAACTTTGACCAAAGCATTGCTGCTTTTGTCAGTCGTGTTCTGTTGTTTGTCGTCACTCTCGGCCATTTAGCCCGCCCCTTTTCTCGCCGATGCCGCCAGTATGTAGGTCATGGCTGATGGCCGTTTCTTATGCGCGTATTATGACATCGCTATGCGCGCATCGGGAGTTATCTTTTATTTCTAATTTTCTTGACCTCGCGCCCCTGAATTAGATATAATTTCCATTTCTAATCTATGGCAAATGGAAATCCTCATGCTCCTTCTCCATCCCAAATACGAAGCGTTCTGCCGCCATTATGCCGAGGACGGCAACGCCACCGAGGCCGCGCGCGAGGCCGGCTTTTCCTACGAACACGCGGCGCAGCAAGGTTACCGGCTGCTCAAGCGGCCGGACGTCCAGGCCCGGCTCTTCGAAATGGCCGCCGCGAAAGACGAAGCCAGGGCGGGCGCCCTGGCGGAACGCCTGGCACTGCGCGACAAGCTCGCCGCCATGCAGGCAACCGAGGCCGAAACCCTGCTCGCGAAACTCGACCCCGTTTACGAACGTCGCCTCGCCGCCCACGACCATGAGGGCGTCATGAAGGTGATCGCGTTGCAGGCGCGCATCGCCGGTCTACTCGATGAACCAACCACGGCGAAGCGTGCAACAAAAGCTGCGCGCCGACAGGCGGACGATAGTCCGGAGATAGGCTGACGATGAACAGGCGTTCGACAGAACTCGACAGCGGATGTCGAGTCTTGTCGATCTTTGTCGAGACATGTCGATGTGCAGCGCTAACTACGTTTTGGGCGCAGCATTTCGAATCGGTCGGTCGTGCGCGCATAGGTGCCGGGTCCCTGCATCCGGCCGATCAGGTCGAGGTCCACCGTTTTGACGTAGCCGCGCGCGCGGTCGAGGACGAATTCGTCCTGCACATGGATGGCCAGGATTTTACCCAGCACGATGGTCCGCCCTTTGCCGACATCCAGCGCCATCAGGCGTTCGCATTCGAACGACACCGGCGCTTCGGCGATGCGCGGCGGTTTCACGCGATGCGACGCCAATTGGGTCAAGCCGACCTCGGCCAATTCATCGACGTCTTTGGGAAATTCGAACGACGTTTCATTCATCTGCACGCCCAATGAATGACTGACCAGGTTCACCACGAATTGGCCCGTGCGGCTGATATTGCCGGCGGTGTCCTTGGCGCCCGCCACACCGGGGCCCATGCCGAACGCGAGGATAGGCGGATCGTCTGTCATCGTGTTGAAGCACGAAAACGGCGCCGCGTTCACCGTGCCGTCGATGTCTTGCGTGGTGACCCAGGCAATGGGGCGGGGGACGATGGTCGACAGCACGATCTTATAAATATTGGCCGCTGGCGTGTCGGCGGTATCGAACAACATTACGCTTCCTCACTACATATTCTGTACGCTGCGGCGCGCTCGCCGGAACGAGCGCGCCGGATCGTGCTCAATCTATTTCCAAGTGAAGTCGCCGATATTCGTATTGGTATCGGTCAGCGGGTTGTCGTTGATCTTCACCTCCTTGGAATGGATGTAGGCTGCCGGCAAGGTATGCACCGCCATCATGAAGCCTTCCTGATTGATGCGATCGAACACCTGTTTGTATTTATCGGCGCGGCTCTTCTGATCGAAGATGTTCAGCGCCTCCTCGGCCCAGCCGCGGATCGGCGCGTCATCCCAATAATCGCGCCGCTTGTCGAAGAAGAAGATATCCATCGGGTGCGAGGCGTCCGCCGTCGTATAAGGCCGCTCGCCGATATAGGCCTGCAGCTTGCCGTCGGCGCGCGCCTTGTCGAGCGCGCTGATCTGCAGCAATTGCACCGTCGTCTTCACGCCGATGGCCTGCCAATAGCCGGCGAGACCGACGGCGGTATCCTTCGACGGATTGCGCGAGATGAGTTCAAGCTCGAAGCCGTTGGGATAGCCGGCTTCGGCCAGCAGCTTTTTCGCCTCGACCGGATTGTAGGCGTAGGGCGGCACGGCCGGGTTTTCGCAACCCTGCATATAGGTGCGGCACATGGAATCCAGTTTCTGCGCCGCGTGGCCGCCGGCCGCCAGATGCTTGATCAACGCATCGCGGTCGATCGCCATGATCAGCGCTTTGCGCACGCGCACGTCCTGCACCGCCTTGTTGCCCGAGCGGCCCATGGCGTCGAATTGCAGATAGATCATGGTGTCGCTGTCGAAGGTGGAGATTTCGAGATTCTTGTTCTTCGCCATCTCGGCCATGTGATCGGGCGAGGGGTCGCGCATGATCTCGACGCCGCCGGTCATGACTTGCGCGATCTGCACGTCCTGATCGGGAATGAAAACGCCCTCGATGCGACTGACGCGCGCTTTCTGACGGTATTCGCTGGCCGTGAATTTCTCATTGGGCACCAGCGCGATCGCCTTGTTGGATTCGAACTGCGCGATCTTATAGGGGCCGGTGCCGATGGGATTGCGGCCGTAAGTCGTCTTGTCGTCCATCTTGGCATGGACTTTGGAATTTTCCTGCCAGGTATAGCCGCCCATATCGAGCAGATCCTTCGGCGTGTTCTTCACCATGCGCAGGCGGAATTTGTAAGGCCCGAGTTTCTCCGCGCCCTTCGCCCACATGTAGCGCGGCTTGTTGTGGATGCGCGCATCGGGCGAGATCATCCAATTGATGAAATAGACCGCATCGTCGGCGTCGTATTTATCGCCGTTGGAAAACACGATGTCGTCGCGCAGTTCGATGTCGTAGACCCCGGGCTCGACCTGGGCCCACGCCTTGGCCAACAGCGGCACGACCTTGTGCTTGCGGGAATCATACCCGACCAGCGTTTCGTAGATCGTCTCGTACATCGGCGAGGCTTCGAAATGCGTGAAAAAATACGGATCCAGCAGGCGGATCGATTCCGAGGTGACGAAGCGCATCGTATCCTTGGACTTCTGCGCGGACGCCGGCATGGCATGGATGGCAAGCCCGGCCGCGAGGCCGATCGCGGCCAGGTTCAATGCGATTTTCATTATGTGTCTCCCTGTATTTTTATAGCTTGGTTTTATCTTTTGGCTCTTATGGCTCGGCTATTTCCAGCCGAAATCGGAAATCATCGTGTCGTAATCCACCAGCGGGTTCGGGAAAATCTTCACATCCTTGGTGTGGATATAGACCGACGGCAGCGTATGGATCGGCAGCATCATGGCTTCCTCATTGATGCGGTCGAAAATCTTTTTGTAATGCTGCGCGCGTTTGGGCGCATCGAAGATCGTGTAGCCCTCGTTGGCCCAATCGACCATCTGCTTGTCCTGCCAATAATCGCGGCGCGGATCGAGGAAGAAGATCTCGGTGACGTGGCTGGCATCCGACGTCGTCAGCGGCCGTTCGCCGATATAGGTCTGCAGCTTGCCGTCGGCGCGCGCCTTGTCGAGCGTCACGATGGTCATGAGCTGCACGCTCGTCTTCACGCCCACCGCGTTCCAGTAGCCGGCCACCGCGACGGCGGCGTCTTTGGACGGTTGACGCGACGCGAGCTCGATCTCGAGCCCGCTCGCATAGCCAGCTTCGGCGAGCAATTTCTTGGCGGCGGCCGGATCGAACTTGTAGGGCGCAACCGGTGTCGCTTCGCAGGCCAGCATGTCGTCGAAGCACATGGAATCGAGGCGCTTGGCCGATGTGCCGCCGGCGGCGATATGCTGGATCATCTCGTCGCGATTGATCGCCATGGTCAGCGCCTTGCGCACGCGCACATCGCTGAGCGCCTTGTTGCCGGCGCGATTGGCCTGATCGTATTGCAGATAGATCATGTTGTGCGAGCCGACGGACGAGACGGCGAGGTTTGGGTTTTTCGACAATTCGCTGACCTGGTCGGGCGTCGGATCGCGCATGATATCGATGCCGCCGGTCATCAGCTGAGCCATCTGCACCTGCTGGTCGGGGATATAAACGGCTTCCAGGCGTTTGACGCGCGCACTCACGCCGTCGCCGCCCGGTTTGAATTTCTCGTTCGGCGTCATGACGATGGCTTTGTTCGATTCCATCTCGATGACCTTGTAAGGCCCGGTGCCGATGGGATTGCGGCCGTAACTTTCGTTGTTTTCACCCAGCGCCTTATGCACTTTGGAATTTTCGCCCCAGGTATAGGCGCCCACATCGAGCAGGTCCTTCGGCGTCGGCTTGGCGACCGTGATGCGGACCTTGTAGGGGCCGAGCTTCTCGGCGCTCTTGGCCCACAGGTAACGCGGCTTGTTGTGGATGCGCGTTTTCGGATCGATAGCGAAATTGATGAAATAGACCACGTCGTCGGCGTCGAACTTATCGCCGTTGCTGAACAGAACGTCGTCGCGCAGCTCGAACTCATAGACGCCGGGTTCCGGCGAGGTCCAGGATTTGGCGAGGATGCCGACGAATTTATGGTGGCGCGCGTCGTAGCCGACGAGGTTCTCGTACATCGTGCGGTAGATCGGCGCCGCCTCGAAATGGGTGAAGAAGAACGGGTCGAGCAGCTTGATCGATTCGGAGGTCGAAAAACGGATCGTGTCTTTCGCCTTCTGCGCCTGGGCCGGCCCCGCTGCATATGTGACGGCGCATGCGATGGCGAACGCGGCAGCGAAGCTCGCGCCGATCAGACCCTGTTTCATTTCCGTCTCCCTGTTCTTGAGTGGGCAAAAGCCACCCGAACCTTAGTCCATCCCGAAAATCCGTCAAAGTATGGTTTTGTAACGAAATGGGCCCCGTCCCAGAAAACTGGAACGGGGCCCGGATGGCGGAAATCTCAACCGTTTCGCGGAAAGTGGACTGTCCTCAGCCTGAGCTTGTCGAAGGATGGGCCAGCGGCACCCGCATCCTTCGACAAGCTCAGGATGAGGTTGGTTATGACTTGTTAGATCGTCATGCCCAGCACCTTGGCGGCGTTTTTGCCGAGGATGGCGGCCTTTTCGGCATTGCCGAGCTTCTTGGAGCTTTTGATCATCTTCACCGCGCCCCAATCGCGATAGGGGAAATCGGTGCCCAGGATGACGTGATCCAGCGGATAGGTATCGGCGAGGTATTCGATCATGTGCAGGTCGAACACGCAGGTATCGAGATAGAACTGGCGGATATAGGTGCTGGGCTTCTGATCGATGGCGCCGCGCAGATGCGGGTCGCGGAAGAACGTCGAATCCGAACGGCCGTAATAGAACGGCAGATAGCCGCCGCCGTGCGACATCATGATCTTCAGCTTCGGATGCCGCGCCATCACGCCCTCATGGATGAGCGACAGCATGGCCAGCGTTTCTTCGAGCGGCTGGCCGACCGTGTTGGCGAGCCGGAACTTCATGAAGCGGTCTTGGTTGGTGAAGCCCAGCGGATGCAGCAATACGGCCGCACCCAGTTCTTCGGCGCGCTTCCACACCGGCCAGAATTGTTCCTCGCCCAGATCGTGCCCGCCGATATTGGTCAGGATGTTGATGCCCTTGAGGCCGAGGCTCATGGCATGTTCGAGCGCTTCGATCGCGTGCGGCGCCGACTGCATCGGCACCATGCCGAGGCCGACGAAACGGTCCGGCGCATGGCGCGTATAATCGCGGATGCCTTCATTGGCGAGCTTGGCGACCTTCAGGCCGTCCTCACCCGACAGCGAATAATAGGGCGGGTTGGTGTTCATGCTGACGAGCTGGATATCGATGCCGGCTTCGTCCATGCGTTTGACGCGCAGGATCGGATCGTTCGCATCGTCGCGCGCCGACGGATTGACGACGCCCTTTTCGCGCGCCGTGGCGGCGGCGTAGCGCGCGGCCTTTTGCGTTTCTTCCTCGCTCACCAGGGCGCGCTGCAATTGCGCGGCCTCGGGCACGACGACGTGGGTGTGGATGTCGAGGGCCACCATGCGCGGGGCGCGTTTGGTGGCGACCTTCTTTTTCGCGACGACTTTCTTCTTCGCCGGAGCTGCCTTCTTTACGGCGACTGTTTTCTTCTTCGCGGCCGCGCGCTTTTTCGTGGCGGCTTTTTTGGCGGCGCGCCGCGCCTGCGTTTTGTCCTTGGGCTTTTGCGGCAGGCCGTGCGTCGATCTGTTCTTTTTGGCGTTTGTCTTGGTTTTGCGCGCGGCGGCCATCGGAATCATCCCCTAATGAATGCAATCAATTGAATATAAGAAAAAGCCCCCGCACGATCTGTCGTACGGGGGCTGACCGTTCAAATCATGTTGGGCAATTCACTTCATGAACTCGTCCGTGTAAAGACCGTTGAAGTCCTTGAGGACATCTTTCGGCTCCAGCAGGCCGGCATCGAGGCTGAATTTTTGGGAATTTTCCAATCCCTTCAGGGTGACCATGCTGCTGCGGTTGTGCGCTTTGACGACCGACGCCCAGGATGCCTTCAGCAAGCCCTGGTCCATCTGCGCGAAGCGTTTCTGCAGGATGGCAAAGGCCTCGTCCGGCTTATCGACGATGAACTGGGTCGCACCCTTCAAGGCGCGCGCCATCTTCTCGCATTTGACGCGTTCCTTCGCGCAGACTTCCGGGCGCGTGTAGAGCACGACGTAATCCATCGGGCTGTATTCCGGCATGTCGTTGCCGGGCCCCGACGCCAGCATGATCGCCTGGCCCTTATAGACCGGCTCGGTGGTGAACGGCAGCGACGTGGCGAAACCGTCGATCTGCTTGGCCATCATGGCCGGCAGCATCGCCGGCGGATCCATGGAGGTGACGCGCACATCGTTGTCGGGATCGAGCTTCACGCGCCGGGCGGTCAAACGCTGCATCGCGTGGATAATCGACCCGATGCCCTGAACGGCGATGGTCTTGCCCTTCATCGCCTTGAGCTTGTCTTCCAGCGACGAATTCTCGGTGATGCCCGCGGCATCCGCCACATCCTTGCGCAGCACCAGTTCGACCAGCGGCTTATCGACCAGGCTGCCGATCGCCAGCAGGCGTTGGCCGTTGGCCGCCGCGCGCACGAAGGTCGCCCCGGTGCCGACGGTGAAATCGGCGCTGCCCGCGATCACCGCGTTGGTGGATGCGACGCCGGTCAGGTTGCGGTCTTCGACCTTCAAGCCCTCTTTGGCATAGAAACCCGCGTCCTGCGCGATGAAGGGCGCCGAGAAGGTCAAGGTCGGGCTTGGCAGCGCCATGATCAGATTGATCTCTTGCGCTTGGGCATTGGATGCCAAGACGACGCCCGCAAGCAGCGCGAGTTTGGTTACAATCTTCAGCATAGGAATCTCCCTGTATTATTTTCCTTTGGCGAATTCATCCGTCCAAAGGCCTTTGTAATCCTTCACCTGATTCTTGGGATCGAGCAGGCCGGCGTCGAGCGTCCACTTCTGCGAATTATCCAGGGTGTTCTCTTTCACCGCGACGTCGGCGGTATGCGCGGCGGCGGCGACCTTCCAGGCTTCTTCGAGCACTTTCGGATCCATCTTCTCGAAACGCTTCTTGATCAACGCATAAGTCTCGTCCGGCTTTTCCTTCATGAAGCGGGCGGTCTCGGCGAAGGCCGCAACCATGCGCGCGCACTTCTCGCGTTCCTTGGTGCATTTGCCCGGTCGCCCGCCGAGCGTGGTGTAGCCGAGCGGCTGGTATTCCGGCATGTCGCCGGTCGGGCCGCTGACCAGGATGATGCCTTCACCTTTGACGACCGCTTCGGTGGTGAAGGGCAACGAGGTCGAATAGCCGTCGATCTGTTTGTTGGAGAGCGCGGCCAGCATGCTCGCCGGGTCCATCGGCGTGACGCGGATGTCGGCTTCGGGATCGTAACCGCCGCGCCGCGCGGCGAGGCGCGGCAGCGAATGCGTCATCGAGCCGATGCCCTGCACTGCGATGGTTTTGCCCTTCATGAGCTTGATGCGATCGGCGAGCGGCGAGGCCGACGTGATGCCGGCTTTGTCGGCGATGTCTTTGCGGATGACGATCTCGACCATGGGTTTGTCGACCATGTTGGCGATCATCAGCATGGGTTGGCCCATGGCAGCGCCGTTGAGCATCGTGGCGATGGAGCCCAACAGGAAATCGGCGCTGCCGTTGATCACGGCGTTGTTGGAGGCCACGCCCGCGAGGAAGCGTTGTTCGACCTTCAAGCCGTTCTTCTTGAAGAAGCCGCCATCCTCGGCAATGAAAGCCGAGGCAAAGGTCAACGTATTGGTGGGCAGCGCGAGCAGCACATCGATATCCTGCGCGCGTGTGCTGGTGGGCAATAGCCCTGCGACAAGGGCAAGCGTCAGCGCGGCGACGCGCGATGTGAGATGAAACATTAAAGCCTCCCGTAAGCTTTTCCGGTGTCTATTTTTCAGACTTATTCTCCGGTACAATGCGCCAACAGGTCAAAAGCCGCAACAGGCGACGCCGCAACACAAGCGGCCCAGGGAGATGTTACTTTGCGACGCATAATTAGTCTTTTTGCGCTTTCGATGAGCCTTGTTCTGGGCGCGCAGCAACAGGCGCGCGCGCAAGCCGAGATCAGTACGGTTCTCGTGCTGCCGGTCGCCTCGCTCAGTTATGCCGCGCCCTGGATCATGGAAGACGCCGGCATCTATAAGCAGCTCGGCCTGAAGGTCGAGACGCGTTTGCTGGTCGGTGTCGCCGCCAATAACGCTGTCATCAACGGCAGCGCCGACTTCATGTTGGGTACCGCCGCGACCGCGCTGATCGGCGCTTCCAAGGGTCAGCCGATGTTGATGCTGGCCAACATGGTCGATCGCCCGGGCGCCGAGATCGTGTTGCGCAAGGATGTTGCCGACGCCGCCGGTATTAAAGAAGACGCCCCACTCGCCGACCGGCTCAAGGTGCTGAAAGGCAAGACCATCGGCGTCGCCGGCATCGGCAGCGCCAATCATGCCTTCCTGAAGCTGATGGCGCATAAGGGCGGGCTCGATTCCGAAAGGGACTTCACCGTCGCCATCGTCGATGCCGGCGCGATGATGGGGGCCATGGCCGCCAAACGCATCGACGGCTTTTCCAACTCGCCGCCGTTCTCGACCGAAGCCGCTGTCAAGATGGACGGCATGATCCTCGCTAGTGCCGGGCGTGACGACGTGCTCGATTATCTGCCGTTGGGCCAGACCGTCCTGATGGCGATGCCCGCGACCTGTCAGAAGCAACGCGACAAATGTGCGCGCATGACCGAAGCCTATCGCCTGGCGGCGCAGTTCGTGAAGGATAAGCCCGCCGAGACGTTGGAGATCATCAAGAAGCGCAACGAGCGCATGGATCCGGCGGTGTTGGTCAAAGCGTGGGAAGCGGTGTCGAAAACCTTCACCACCGATCTTCGGGTCACGACCCAGATGCTGGACAACGGCCAGCGTTACAGCACCAACGCCGGGCTGTTGCAGCCCGACGAGACGATCAAGGATTTTAAAGGCCTGTTTACTGATGAGTTCTTGAAATGAGTCCCGCGCGCGCTGAAGTCCTCGAAGGCAACGCCGTGACCGGTTGGCTCTATAGCCACCGCGATCAGATCCTCGTGTTGCTGATCCTGCTCGCCGGCTGGCACGGTCTCAGCCTGCTGCTCGGCGTCTATTGGGTCGGCACGCCCTGGGGCGTCGCTGTGCGGCTTTATAACGGGTTGCTGAGTGGCGAACTGATCCGGCATTCGTCCTATACCTTGGCCGAGGCGCTGGCCGGATTCGTCATCGGCTGCATCCCGGCCGCCATCTTGCCGTTCCTACTACGCCGTTTGCCGATCGTCACCGCGATCCTCGATCCCTTCATGGTCGGCGGGTACGGCTCGCCCAAACTGGCGTTGGCGCCGCTGTTCATCCTGTGGTTCGGCATCGGCATCGAATCTAAGATCGCGCTCGTCGCCTTCACCGTCTTCTTCATCGTCTATTTCTCCACGCTCTCCGGCATCCGGGCGCTGGACACCAAATTGGTGCTGATGGCCGAAGTCGCCGGGGCGTCCGAAGCCAATGTCGCGCGTTACATCATCTTCCCGGGCGCCGTGCCGCATATCTTCACCGGCCTGCGCATTGCCATGCCCTATTCGATCGGCGGCGCGGTGGTGGCCGAACTGATCTCGGCCAATCGCGGGCTTGGGTATCTTATCCAGCTGCGCTCCATGAATTTCGACACGACGGGCGTCTTCGTCGCCCTGACCGCCGTCTGCCTGATCGTGTTCATCTGCAATCTGCTCGTGAATTTCCTCGAACGGCGCCTGCTGAAATGGCGGCCGCCGTCCGACGTCACCGCGCAAAAGGAGTAACTCGTCGCATGTCCGCTCTTCTCGAAGTCCGCGGTCTCGCCAAACGGTTCGCCACGCGCGCCGGACGCGAGCAATCGCCCTGGATCATCCAGGGCCTCAGCTTCTCGGTGAACGAGGGCGAGTTCCTGACCATCATCGGCCCGTCCGGCGGCGGCAAGACGACCTTGCTCAACATGATCGCGCAGATCGATTGCGCGACCGACGGCGAGATTCGTTTCCAATCCAACGTCGCACCCGTCAATGACATGAAGTCGCTCAAGCCCGGCCTCGATTGCCAGATCGGGTACGTCACGCAGGAAGACAATCTGCTGCCGTGGCGCACCTGCCTCGACAACGTGCTGTTTCCGCTGCAGGTGCAGGGCAAGCTCAATGACGAAACCAAGGCGCGCGCCCAATCCTTGATCCGCGCCGTCGGCCTCGCCGGTTGGGAAAACCATTATCCGCACGAATTGTCGGGCGGCATGCGCAAGCGCACCTCGCTGATCCGCACCCTGGTCTACGATCCGCCGGTGATCTTGATGGACGAGCCGTTCGGCGCCTTGGACGCGCAGACGCGCCTGCAATTGCAGGACGATCTCATGCGCCTGTGGAACCTCGGCAAAAAGACCATCGTGTTCATCACGCACGATATCTCCGAAGCCATCGCGCTGGGTGACCGCACGATCGTGCTGACGCGCCAGCCCTCCGCCGTGGCCGGTGAACACGCCATCACCATCCCGCGTCCGCGCGATATCCGCGGCATCATGACCCATCCGGAATTCATCGAGCTCTACAACCGCATCCGGGCGCAGGTCCAATGAACGCCGCCACCGATACCTTCGCCGCTGACGACGCGGCAGCCGCACGGAACCGCAAGATCATCATCCGGGGCGGGCAGGTCGCGGTTGCGGTGGCGCTCATCTGGATCTGGAAGATCGGCGCGGATACCGCCGGAGAATTGTTCGTCGCCGATCCGTTCAAGGTCTGGGACCGCCTGATCAAGATCGCCATGTCGGGCGAATTGTGGATGCACACATATGAGACGCTGCGCATCTCGTTCATCGGTTTTGTGATCGGCTGTTTCTTCGGCGTCCTGATGCCCTTCGTGCTGCGCCGCCTGCCGCGCCTGACCGATGCGATCGAGCCCTACATCATGGCCAGCGTCGGCGTGCCCAAATACGCGCTGATCCCGCTGTTCATCCTGTGGTTCGGTATCAAGGACGCACCGAAATTGTGGCTGATCGGCCTGCTCGTGTTCTATCCCGTGTTCATTGCCATCTTCGCCGGCATCCGTGGCGTCGACGGCCGCCTGATCAATATGGCGCGCGTGGTCGGCGCCTCGGAAACCCGCATCAGCCGCGAAGTCATTTGGAACGCGCTGCTGCCGTTTTTTTTCTCCGGCCTCAAGATCGCGCTACCGCGCGCCGTCAGTGCCGCCATCATCGGCGAGTTCCTGGTGGGCAATAAGGGCATCGGTTACTACATCGAACATTCGCGTCAGCAGATGGACGTCACCGGCGCCTTCACCGGCATCATCGTGGCGACGGCGCTGGTGCTGATCGTCAATTCGGCGCTCGTCTATATCGACAAGCGCGTGAATGCCTGGCGGCCCACCGACCGGCATATGGCGGTCTAGCAAAGCGGCGTCATTGCGTCCTCGCAATGCGAGGATGGGCGTCGCGATTAGATAACTTGGATTATGACACTCTCGGGTCGTTGACATTGGCCGCGACCGGCCTGAGAGTTCTGTCACGCAATGCGCGCAATCCTGCTGATACGCGCGCGTCTCACGGGGAGAGTATCTGATGGCATATACGACTCAATTCAGCGAGAAACGAATCCTGACCACGCATGCCGGTGCGCTGCCGCGCCCCGACGATTTGAAGCCCATGATCGCCGCGCGCATGGAAGGCAAGAAGGTCGACAAGAAGAAGCTCAGCAAGGTCCTCAACCGCTCAGTTAAGGACGTCGTGAAGAAACAGATCGATTGCGGTCTGGACAGCGTCAACGACGGCGAGTTCAACAAGGTCAACTTCACCAATTACGGGATGGAACGACTGGCCGGGTTTGAATTCCGCCTCAACCCGGGCAAGAAGTTCGCGCCGCTCAACATGATCGCGCGCGACGAGCCGCGCTTCGGCGCCTACTTCAAGAACCGCCGCCTGTCGCGTGGCCCGGAAATCCCGATCTGCATCGAACCGCTGCGCTATATCGGCCAGTCTTTCATCAAAGACGACGTCGAAACCTTCAAGGCTTCGCTCAAAGGCAAGAAGCCGTCGGAAGCCTTCTTGCCCGCCAACACGCCGGGCACCATCGAACATTGGATGCGCAACGACTACTACAAGACGGAAGAAGAATTCGTCTACGCCATCGCCGAAGCGATGCGGGTGGAATACGAAGCCATCGCCAAGGCCGGCTTCATCCTGCAGATCGACGACCCCGACCTGCCGGACGGCTGGGCGTGCTTGCCCGGCATGACGGTCGCGCAGTATCGCAAATATGCGACCATCCGCGTCGATGCGCTCAACCACGCGCTGCGCAACATCCCCAAGGAACAGATCCGCCTGCACGTCTGCTGGGGCTCGTTCCACGGTCCGCACAGCGACGACATCGCGCTCAAGGACATCATCGACATCATCTTCCGTGTGAAGGCGTCGAGCTATTCGATCGAAGCCGCCAACCCGGTACACGAACATGAATGGCAGGTGTTCGAGAACGTGAAGCTGCCGAAATATTCGACCCTGGTTCCCGGTGTCATCGGCCATTGCACCGATTTCATCGAACATCCCGATCTGGTCGCGCAGCGCCTTATGCGGTACGCGAAACTGGTTGGGCGTGAAAACGTGCTGGCCGGCACCGATTGCGGCATCGGTCCGCGCGTCGGTCATCCGGAAATCGCGTGGGCGAAGTTCGAAGCCATGGCTGAAGGCGCCAAGCGCGCCTCAAAGCAGCTGTGGAGCAAGCCGAAGAAAAAGAAATAAGCGTTCGCTCGCTTAGTTTTTAAAACATCAGGCCCGGCTTAGGTGATCCCAGGCCGGGCCTTTTGCCGTTTGGTGCGCCGAAAAGCTAGCTGCTTTTCTTTTTCGCGTAGTCGGCGGCGTTTTCGCCCTTGGACTTGGCGCGGCCCTTTTCCTCGGCCTCGCGCAGCTCGTTGCCTTCCGCGCCGTCGAGCGCCTGTTCGGCTTCGTGGGCGGCCTGCTGGACCTGGCCGCTTTTCACGAACGCCTGCTGGTCTTTGTTGTAATGGCGGGCGGCCGTTTTGTTGCCTTCGCCTTCATTCTTCTGATTTGCCATGATGGTCTCCATGTTCTGAAGGATTGGCTTCAGGTTTAAAACCATTCCAGCCAAGGATGGTTCCCCGTTGAATTCCGTTCGGAATCGGTAACGCAGATGTGAGCACACATATTGCCTCGCCCGCTCGCATCGAACAGACTGCGCCCAAGATCAATTCCTTTCGGGGGGCATCATGGATAAGTCGAAATTGAATCGCCGCAAATTCTTGAAGGGTGCGGGCATCGCCGGCGTGGGCGCTGCCGCCAGCACGCTTGCCGCACCGGCCATCGCGCAAACGGCGGAGCTGCGCTGGCGTCTGGCATCGAGCTTTCCCAAAAGCCTCGATACCCTGTTCGGCACGGCCGAGCATGTGGCGAAACGCGTGCATGATGCGACAGCAGGCAAATTCCAGATCCGTGTGTCGGCGGCGGGGGAAATCGTGCCGCCCTTCGGCGTCGCCGATGCGGTCCAGTCCGGCACGGTCGAGATGTGCCACACGGCGAGTTATTATTTCATCGGCAAAGACCCGACCTTCGCCTTCGATACAGCCTTGCCCTTCGGGCTCAACGCGCGCCAGCAGACCGCATGGCTCTATACCGGCGGCGGGCGCGAGCTGATGGCGGAGTTCTTCAAGGACTACAATTTGCAAGTCTTCCCCTGCGGCAACACCGGCACGCAGATGGGCGGCTGGTTCCGCAAGGAGATCAAATCGCTCGAGGACCTGAAGGGCCTCAAATTCCGCATTGCCGGTTTCGCCGGCAATGTGTTGGCCAAGCTCGGCGTCGTGCCGCAGCAGATCCCGGCGAACGAGGTCTATCCGTCCTTGGAAAAAGGCACGATCGACGCCGCCGAATGGGTCGGCCCGTATGACGATGAAAAGCTCGGCCTCAACAAGGTCGCGCCCTTCTACTATTACCCGGCGTTCTGGGAAGGCTCGGCGCAGCTGTCCGTCTTTATCAATCTCGCGCAATGGAACGCGCTCTCGACCGAATACAAAACCATTGTCGAGATCGCCTGCGCCGATGCACACAACCACATGCAGTCGCGTTACGACGTCGAGAATCCGGCGGCGTTGCGTCGCCTAATCGCGGGTGGCGCGCAATTGAAGGCGTTCCCGAACGACGTCATGACGGCGGCGCTGACGGCGACCAACGCGCTGTACGATGAAACCGCAAAGGCCAATCCGAAATTCGCCAAGGTTTACGAGTCCTGGCGCAAGTTCCGCGATGACGAGCTGCAATGGTTCAGCGTTGGCGAGAACACCTTCGATTCGTTCCAGGTGCGCAACCGCGCGCGCATGGCGCCCCCAGCGGCCAAAGGGGCACCCAAGGCGAAATAGATCGAGCCATCGTCCAAGAAAAAGCCCCGCTCCGGTGGGGCTTTTTTATTGCGCGGCCGGTTCGTCCTCATCCAAGGATGGCGGGTTGTCGTCCATCTGCGGCACTTCGATGGTGATACTATCGGCATCGATGGCGGGTGCGGCGTCGATGGCGAAGGTCACCAGTTCCGGCCACAGCACGATGATGATCGCCATCAGCATCTGCAACCCGACCCAGGGAAACGCGCCCCAATAGATGTCGCTGCTTTTCACACTCGGCGGCGCAATGCCGCGCAGGTAGAACAACGCGAAGCCGAACGGCGGATGCATGAACGAGGTCTGCATCACGACGCAGAGCAGCACGCCGAACCACACAAGATCGATGCCGAGCTTGTGCGCGATGGGGGCGAGCAGCGGGATGACGATGAAGGCGATCTCGAAGAAATCGAGAAAGAACGCGAGGAAGAACACGAACACGCAGACGAAGACCAAGAAGCCGGTGGCGCCGCCGGGCAGCGCCGTCAGCAGGCTTTCGATCCACAGATCGCCGTCGAGCCCGCGGAAGACGAGCGTGAAGACCGTAGCGCCGATCAGGATGAAGACGACCATGGCGGTCAGGCGCATGGTCGACTCCATGCTTTCCCACAACACGGCCCAACTCATGCGTCGGTGCGCCAGCGACAGCGCAATGGCGCCGATCGCGCCCATGGCGCCGGCTTCGGTCGGTGTCGCGAGACCCAGAAAGATCGTGCCAAGCACGAGGAAGATCAGCGCCACCGACGGCACCATGCCGCCGACGATCTTGATGGCGAGCTGGCGGCCAGAGAGTGTGCGCGCCGAGGCGGGCAAAGCCGGCACCCAGTCCGGTTTCACGATGCTGACGATGGCGATGAAGCCGCAGAACAGTAGCAGCTGCACGATGCTGGGCCCGATGGCGCCGGCATACATATCGCCCACGCTGCGGCCCAATTGATCGGCCAGTACAATGAGGACGAGCGACGGCGGGATGAGTTGCGTGATGGTGCCCGATGCGGCGATCACGCCGGTCGTCAGCTTCATATCGTAGCCGTAGCGCTGCATGATCGGCATGGAGATCAGGCCCATGGCGATGACCGAGGCCGCCACCGTACCGGTGATCGCGCCCAGGATTGCGCCGACGAAGATGACGGCATAGGCGAGGCCGCCGCGTACCGGGCCGAACAATTGCCCCATGCCGTCCAAGAGATCTTCGGCCAGGCCGCCGCGTTCCAGCACGGCACCCATGAAGGTGAAGAAGGGAATGGCGAGCAGCAGATCGTTGGAGACGATGCCGTAGACGCGCGCCCCCAGCGCCTGCATGAACGCCGGTTGGAACGCGCCCAGCTCGATGCCGACGAAGCCGAACACCAGGCCGACGGCGGCGAGTGAGAAGGCGACGGGAAAGCCGATCATCAGGAAGACGACCATCGCCCCGAACATGATGGGGCCGAGCAGGCTGGCGGTCATTGCAGCGGCTTCTCGTAACGCGCGACCAGTTCGGGATGGCCTTGCAGCGCCGCGATGCGTTTGACGATTTCCGAAATGCCTTGCAGGCCGAGTAGGAAGAAACCGAGCGGCAACAGCAGTTTCACCGGCCAGCGGATCAACCCGCCGGCGTTACTGGAGATTTCGCCGATGGCATAGGCATTGGTGAACAGTGGCCATGATACCCAACCGATGATCAGGCAGGTCGGCAGCAGGAACAGCGCCATGCCGGCGATATCGATCCAGAGCTGGGCGCGCATCGAGATATGGCCGTAGATGATGTCGATGCGCACATGTTCGTTCTTGGCGAGCGTATAGGCCGCGCCCAGCAGCACGGTGGCGGCGAACATATACCATTGGATCTCGAGCCAGGCGTTGGAACTGACGGAAAAGCCGTAGCGCAATGCGGCGTTGCCGGCGCTCACCGCGCAGCCGACGAAGACCGATAAGGCCGCGACGATGCCCGCGACCTTATTGAACGCGTCGATGGCGCGGCTGATCTGCAGCAGAAACGGCAACGATAACCCCCCAGACGTCGGCCTCAGGTTTAACATTGGGCCGCACCCAAAGGCCAAGGAAAAGTCGTGGGAACTCAAGGCATGCGTCGGCGCTTCTTAGGGACGTGACTTCAGCATCTTCCAATAGTCCGGCCGACTAAAAACCCTTTCCCCCTAAAGGACGGAGAGCGAATAGGGGACGAAGCGTCAGCCGCCCGCGATCTTCGGGACCAGGATCACTTCGGCATCCGGCTTGATCGGCTGCAGCAGGGAATCCTCATACATCTCGCCGTCGATGGCGACCGAGAAACCGTCTTCCAGGATCGGCTTCAATTCGGGAAAGCGTTCGCCCAGCTTGCGGTACAGCTGCATGACATTGCCGGCCTCGACGTCGAGCTCGGCGACGTCGCCGGTAAAGCGACGCGCCTCGCCCATGAAGATGACGTGCGGCAAGTTACTCAGCGGCCTTCTTCAGACGGCCGTCTTCGATCGCCTTGAGCAGCTTCGGCGGCGACATCGGCAATTCGCTGAGACGCAGGCCCACCGAATTTTCCACCGCGTTGATGACGGCAGCCTGCGGCGGCACGATCGGGGTTTCGCCGACGCCGCGCACACCGTACGGGTGATTGGGGTTCGGCTCTTCGATCATGACGGTATCGATCATCGGCACGTCGGACGCGACCGGCATGCGGTAATCGAGGAAGCCCGCGTTCTGCAGCTGGCCCTTGGCGTTGTAGACATATTCTTCGTTCAGCGCCCAGCCGAGGCCCTGCACCGCGCCGCCCTGCATCTGGCCCTCGACATAATCGGGCGAGATGGCGCAGCCGACATCCTGGAACACGGTATAGCGGAGCAGTTTCACGAAGCCGGTTTCCGGATCGGTCTCAACGTCGACCAAGTGCGCACCGATGGCGGGGCCCTGGCCGGTCGCGTTGATCTCGGCATGGCCGGCGATCGGGCCGCCCATCATCGGCGCTTTCTTGGCGAGTTCGGACAGCGACATCGGCGCGAAATCGCCGACATTGGCCGAGGCCGGTTTGGCGTGGCCTTCTTCCCACTTCACCTGATCGGGCGTGACACCCCAGGCGGCGGCGGCGCGATCGCAGCACACCTTGATCGCGTTGCGCGCGGCTTCAACCACGGCCATGCCGGTGGCATAGGTCACGCGGCTGCCGGCGGTGAACAGCGTAAAGCCGAGCGAGGCCGTGTCGGCGATGGTGACGCGGACCTTGTCGTACGGGATGCCCAGTTCCTCGGCGACCATCGCGGCCATCGAGGCACGCGATCCGCCGATATCCGGATTGCCTTCGAGCAGATTGACCGTGCCGTCGTCTTGCACGTTCAAGGTCGCGCAGCTCATGCCACCGGCATGCATCCAGTAACCGGCGGCGAAACCGCGTCCCTGGTTTTTGCCGAGCGGCGCGTTGTAATGCGGATGGGCTTTCACCGCTTCCAGCATCTGGATGAAACCGATCGGGCCGTATTTGATGCCGCTCACGTTCACCGTGCCTTGCTTGGCGGCGTTCTTGAGCCGGATGTCGACCGGATCGATCGACAGCTTGGTCGCGATTTCGTTGATCACGCCTTCGACGCCGAAGGCGGCCATGGGCACGCCGGGCGCGCGATAGGCCGCGACCTTGGGACGATTGACGCACACGTCGTAACCGACGATGCGGATGTTTTCCAAATCGTATTCGGAGAACATGCAGCCGATGGCGGCCGCCAACCCGGCGCCTTTGAAGGCGCCCGCCTGATAGGTCAGCACGCCTTCGGCGGCGACGATGCGGCCGTCGTTCTTGGCGCCGATCTTGATGCGCACATGCGAGCCCGACGTCGGTCCCGTGGAGCGGAACACCTCGTCACGGGTCATCACCATTTTGACCGGGCGATGCGCCTTCTGCGACAGCCGGATGGCGAGCGGTTCGCCATAGACCGGCAGCTTGCCGCCGAAGCCGCCGCCGATTTCCGACGAGGTGACCTTCAGCTTGCCGACCGGCATGCCCAACACCGTCGCGCAGACGGCGCGGAAGTTGAACTGGCCTTGGGTCGAGCACCACAATTCGGCCGAGCCGTCCTCGGAGGCATTGGCGACGCAGGCATGCGGCTCGATATAGCCTTGATGCACGGCGGCGGTCTTGAATTCGCGGTCGATGATGATGTCGGCTTCGGCGAAGCCTTTTTCGACATCGCCTTTTTCCGCCTTCATCACGCGGAAGACGTTCGACGGTTTCGACGGCTTCGGCTCGACGCCGACGGTGAATTGATCTTCGTGCAGGATCGGCGCGTCGTCCTTCATCGCATCGACCGGATCGATTACATGCGGCAGGACTTCGTACTCCACTTTGATCAGCTTCAGCGCTTTTTTGGCGATGGCCTCGCTGGTGGCGGCGACGGCGGCGACGGCATGGCCGTCATAGAGCGCCTTTTCGCGCGCGATGATGTTGCGCGTCACATCGGCCGCATCGTGGATCATCGGTCCGAACGGCGGCTGCGCCTTCGGGAGGTCCTTGAAATCGTCGCGCGTGACGACGGCTTTGACGCCGGCAAGCTTGAGCGCTTCGGAGGCATCGATCGAGATGATCTTGGCGTGGGCATGCGGGCTGCGCAGCACGCGGCCGTACAGCATACCGGGCAGCAGCAGGTCGGCGCCGTATTTGGCGCGCCCGGTTACCTTGTCGACGCCGTCGGGCCGCGGGTTGCGCTTGCCGACATATTTGAATTCCTTGATATCCGCGCTCTTCACATCATCGGGCATGTGGGATCTCCTTTAGGCGGTTGCGCGAAGTTGGGCGGCCGTGGCCATGACGGCACGGATGATCTTGTCGTAGCCCGTGCAGCGGCACAGGTTGCCCGCGAGCCAGAAGCGGACTTCCGTTTCGGTCGGGTCGGGATTTTTTTCAAGCAGGGCGCGCGCGGCGATCAAGACGCCCGGCGTACAGATGCCGCATTGCAGGGCGGCGAACTTGATGAAGTTCTCTTGTAGCGGATGCAGCTCGTCGCCTTGGGCCATGCCCTCGATGGTCATGATCTCCTTGCCTTCGGCCTCGACGCCGAGTGCTAGGCACGAACAGACCAGCCGGCCGTCCAGCATGATCGAGCAGGCGCCGCAATCGCCGGTGCCGCAGCCTTCCTTGGTGCCGGTCATGTGCAGTTCGTTGCGGATGCAATCGAGCAAGGATTGCTCGGTGTCGCACAGGAACTCGACATTATCGCCGTTGATGGTCGTGGTGACGTGATGACGTGACATAGGTCTGTCCTTAGTTCTTCAGCGCGCGGTCACGCGCGATCAGGGCAACGCGACGGGCGAGGACGCCCGCGATCTTGATGCGGAATTCCTTGGTGCCGCGTTTGTCGTCGATCGGACGGCAGGCGGCAGAGCAGGCGGCGGCCAACGCGTCGAGCGCGGCATCCTCAAGCTTCGTTCCGATGATTGTCTGCGCGGCATCTTCGAGCAGCAGCGCGGTCGGTGCGACGGCGCCGAGTGCCACGCGCGCCGCGATGACGGTCTTGGATTTATCCAAGGTCAACGAGATGCCGCAGCCGACGACGGCGATATCCATTTCCGTGCGCGGAATGAAACGCAGATAGGCGTCGCCCGATTTCTTGGGACGCTTCGGCAAATAGATCGAGGTGACGAATTCGCCCTTGGCGAGCGAGGTCTTGCCCGGTGACACGGGAATCTGCTCGACCGGGATTTCGCGTTTGCCGTTCGGCCCCGCGATGGCGGCGAGTGCGCCGGCGGCGATCATGGCGGGCACGCTGTCCGCACCCGGGCTGGCATTGCACAGATTGCCGGCCATGGTGGCGCGGCCCTGCACCTGGGTCGACCCGATCAGCTCGGTCGCTTCGACCACGCCAGGCCACATCTTGGACAGTTCGGGATGTTCGCCCATTTCGGCGCCGCTGACCGACGCACCGATGCGCCAGCCGCCCTTTTCCTTCTTGATCACCTTCATGTCGGCGATCTTCTTGATGTCGACGAGCAGGGTCGGCGTCACCACATCGGCGCGCATCTGGACCAAGAGGTCGGTTCCGCCGTTCAGCACCTTGGCGACCCCTTGTGCGCCCGCCAGCAATTTAACGGCGGCGTTCACCGAGGTCGGTGTCTCGTATCTTATGTCGTCCATGTGGGGATTCGGCCCTTCCC
The DNA here is from genome assembly GCA_947467145.1 of Rhodospirillaceae bacterium. Classification (GTDB taxonomy): domain Bacteria; phylum Pseudomonadota; class Alphaproteobacteria; order Rhodospirillales; family UBA2165; genus CANIGJ01. The sequence continues at coordinate 234,133 of CANIGJ010000002.1, forward strand.
AGTTAATTTTGGCGACGCGAGGTCGCTTTGCTATGAAAATCGCCCTTTTCCGGGCGCATTAACGGCCATCCTAGGCAAGATGGAGGGCTGAGGGAAGGCGCAGCTTCCGGTTGGCGGAATAACTGGGACTCGATGTTTTTGTCCCGTTTTTGTCACTACCCGCGATAGCAGAATTTATTACGATGCCGCTCTTTAGCGTGGGGGTAGCGTGAATTATCGTCGCAAATGGGGCACGTCGATCTGGCATTCATCGCCCGAATGCCCGCATTGGCCGCAATCCGAACTGGAAGCCGAGGAGCGCGACGAGCGGCCCGGCAGCGGCGAATTCTGCCCCCATTGCCCCGTCAAAGAACCCCCGGCACCCACCACTGACACTCAGTGATGATGGATCGCGTGGCGCGCGAGATCGGCCGGCGGCGGTCGGTTAGACGTTAGAACGGTAGTCCGACGTAATTTTCCGCGAGCGACGCCATGGCCGCGTCGGACGAAAACAGATAGTCGAGATCCGTATCCTGCAGTTTCCGGTCGTAAGAGATGGCATCCGGAAAGGTGTGTAGCATCATCGTCATCCACCAGGAAAAGCGTTGCCCTTTCCAAACCCGCGCCAGGGCCCGCTGCGAATAGGTCTCCAATCCGCGCTCGCTGCCGGTGCGATAGTGCTCCACCAAGCCTTGAAACAGGTAATAGACGTCCGACGCGGCGCTGTTGAGTCCGCGCGCACCCGTCGGCGGGACGATGTGCGCGGCATCGCCAGCCAGGAATAAGCGGCCATAGCGCATCGGTTCGCAGACATAGCTGCGCAAGGGCGCGATGGACTTCTCGATCGCTGGCCCCGTCTGTAGACGGGCTGCGACCTCGCCGGGCAGACGGTTCTTCAGTTCGGTCCAGAAGGCATCGTCGGACCAGTCTTCTTCCTTGTCGGTCAAAGGAACCTGAACGTAATAGCGGCTGAGGACCTGGGAGCGCATCGAACACAGTGCAAAGCCGCGTTGGTGCTTCACGTAAATGAGTTCGGGCGAGACCGGCTTGGTCCGCGACAGGACGCCGAGCCAGCCGAACGGGTAAATCTTTTCGTGTTCTTGCAGGACGCTGGCTGGGATCGATTTGCGGCTGATGCCGTGGAAGCCATCGGCGCCGACCACATAATCGCAATCGATCCGATAGGTTGCATTGTCGCGGGTATACGTCACGAACGGCTTGTCGGACGCAATGTCGTGCAAGGCGACGTCTTGGGCGTCGTGAACGACGATGCCGCCCATGCGCGCGCGCGCGTCGCACAGATCGCGGGTCAATTCGGTCTGGCCATAGACGACGACAGAATTGCCGCCCGAATATTTGTGCAGATCGACACGGTTAAGGATCCCTTCGCGCGCGATGAAGAAGCCGTGATGGATTTCGCATTCCCGATCCATGCGTTCGCCGCACTGGGCTTCGCGCATCAATTGGGCGAAGCCGTGCTCCAGCACGCCGGCGCGGATGCGCTGGAGCACGTACTCGCGCGTGTGCTTCTCCAGCACGACCGTTTCGATGCCGTTGAGATGAAGGAGCTGGGACAGCAGCAATCCCGAGGGGCCGCCGCCTATGATACAGACCTGAGTTCTCATGTTCGTGCCTCAACCTCGTTATTTGGATATTTTTGCGCCAACGACCCCGGCTTTGAATGGATCGAAGCGTAAATAAATTGTATAATTCAAACATGCCGTCCTCCCTCGCTACCAACGTGCGGACCTACAGCCTGTTCGGGGAATTGGGGGATCTACCGGATGTCGTGCATTGCGAAACCATTGCGGCCCGCTCGCAGGTGAACGATTGGGAATTGGCGTCGCACCGCCATGCTCGCCTGCATCAGGTCCTGCTCTTGGCGGGGGATGGGGGGCGCGCTGTTCTCGATGGGCGCGCGATCGATCTGACGGCGAAGAGCGCCGTTAATGTCCCGATCGGGAGCATTCACAGTTTCTCGTTCACACCCGGCACCCAGGGCTGGGTCGTGACCATTGTGGCGGAGATGCTGGAAGCGGCGCTGGGCGAGGCCGAAGACGTGCGGCAGGTCCTCAAGCGGCCCGGTTCGTTCGCGTCCGACGCGGCTTTGCGTGCCGTGATCGAGCGTCTTTTTTCCGAATACGCCGCGCGGGATTTCGGCCGTGCTCAGATGTTGCGCGCATTGTGTGGCGAATTGCTGGGCCAAGTCGCGCGCGCGCTCCCGCGATCGGGCGACAGCGCCGCGCGGACGAACGTCTTATTTCGCCGCTTCGAGGCGTTGTTGGACGCGCGTGTCGCTGAACGCCACTCGGTTGCCGATTATGCGGCGGCGCTTGGCATCAGCCCGGTGCATTTGAGCCGCATTGCACGCGCGGCCACCGGCAAGCCCGCTTCATGGTTGATCGAAGAACGCTTGATCCGCGAAGCTCGGCGCAATCTGATCTATACCAATCTGTCAGTGGCGACGATCGCCTATACTTTAGGTTTTTCAGATCCGGCCTATTTCAGTCGGATCTTTACGCGCGCGACGGGACTGGCGCCGCGCCGCTTTCGCGAACGCGTTTTGCGCGGAAGCTAAGGGTTGTGTGCGCTATGGCGTGCAACGTCCGCCTGGCGCCGGTCGGGCGCGCCGATCACCGGCCATTCGATGAAGTGGCGGATCTTGGGCGGCAGCGGGCCCATATGCAGGGCCAGCACGCGGGCATCGATATCCTGATCGGCGACGGTGGCGCGCGCGTTCTGGCGCAGATGGTCGACCCAGGTGGCGGCCTCGTAACGCTCCGTCCAGACCTCGGGTGCGCCGATATCCTGGATCAATGCCCAATAGCGCGCGCCGTCGCGGCGGCGCGCACGGCGCATTTCGCGCATGGTGGCGCGGAAGACGGGAACGTTCTCAGGCGCAACGTGATATTCGACGGTGATGAAGATTGGCCCACTGGTCGGTTCGATTTTCAGGCTGACCTCGGGTTCGGGCCACGAGCCTGAGGGCGTCAGGTAGATGTTCTGCGGCTCGGGCAGGCGCAGGCGGAAGGTCAGCAGCAGTGTCGCCAGCACGATGCATCCGGCGATGCCGATCGCCGTGGCGACGCCGCCATGATGCGCGACCAGGCCCCAGAGCCAACTGCCGACCGCCATGCCGCCGAAGATCATCATCTGATAGACGGCGATGGTGCGGCCCATGACCCAGCGGGGGGACGCCATCTGAACCGTGACGTTGAAGGTCGATAGGGTCAGCACCCAGGCGGTGCCGGCCGCGACCAGTAACGCGATGACCAAGGCATGGTTGGATACCAAACTGATCGCCACGATCGCGGCGCCGAACACCAAGGTGCCGGCCAGCACCATGCGCTCGGTGCCGAGCTTGTGGCGGATCGGCGTCGCGCCGAATGCGCCGATGATCGCGCCGACGCCGATAGCGCCCAGCAGGGTGCCGAAGATGATCGGCCCGCCGCCGATGATGTCGCGCGCGACCAGCGGCAATAGCGCCCAGATGGCGCTGCCGACGACACCGAAGGAGAGGCAGCGCAGCAGCACGGCGCGGATCGACGGTGACAGGCTGGCGTAACGGATGCCCGCCCCCATTGCCGGCAGCATTTCCTCGGGCGGCAGATGGCGCGGTGCGCGTTTGGGATGCCAGCGCAGCAAGGCGGCGATCAGCGCGATGTAGGAAAAGGCGTTGAGGATGAAGGCCGCTTCGGGACCGGCTGCCGCCACGATAACGCCGCCCAACGCCGGGCCGGCGGCGCGCGCCAGATTGAAGCCCAGGCTATTGAGCGCGACGGCGGCGGGGACTTCGGCGCGCGGCACCAGATCGCCGACCGAGGCCTGCCAGGATGGACCCCACAAGGCCGCACCCACACCCAGCGCGAAGGTGAACGACAGCAGCACGAACGGCGACATCACGCCGAAATAGGCGACGACGGCGAGCGTGGTCGAGGCCAGCAGCATCAGGATCTGCGAAATCAGCAGGACGGTGCGCCGTTCCCAGATATCGGCAACGGCGCCGGACGGCAGCGAGAACAGCAAGATCGGCAGGGTGATCGCCGTCTGCACCAGCGCTACCATATCGGCCGACGGCGCGATCGAGGTCATCATCCATTGTGCGCCGACCGATTGGATCAGGCTGCCGAAATTGGAGACCAAGGACGCGGTCCACAACATCGCAAAGTAGTGATTGCGGAGCGGCAGGAAGGTGGACGAGCCCCGCAGGGTCGAAAAGATATTGGCGCCGGGGATGGTCGGGATCATACGGTCGTCCGGGCAGGAGGGCGAGGGTGAGCATCTTTGCATATAAGAACGCCGCCACCGGCATTAAAGGCGCTCCACGGCGATTTTGCCTGGAAATGGCCGCGATACCAGGGCCTGCCTATATTTGGGCCATGCCCCCGGCGCAGGTCTCATAAGCCATTGAGAATCTTGCGGGCGTGCCGGGCTTGGCCTACCGTGCGGCCTAATTATTAACATCCGGCCGGCGGCACGTGTTCCCGGGCGGAGCGGAGAGCGTAATGGGTACAGAAGGCCTGGAGTCGGTCGATCTCGGCTTCGCCTGGTCGGTCGGCACCATTCTGCCGATCGAATTCCATGGCACCGAGCTGATGCTGCGCGCGCGCGCCTACCAGGGCAGCGATCCCAGCTCGCAGGCGCTCGTGCTGATCCATGGCGGCGGCCAGGCCGTGCCGGTGGTGCGCGTGCATTCGGGCTGCGTAACCGGCGACATCTTCCATTCGCTCCGCTGCGACTGCTACGGCCAGCTGCAGGCCGCGCTCGACCGTATCGTCGCGTCCGATCACGGCATCCTCATTTATCTGCCGTACCAAGAAGGACGCGGCATCGGGCTGGTCAACAAGATCCGCGCCTATGCACTGCAGGACCAGGGCATGGATACGGTGGATGCGAACGTTTCCATCGGCGCGCCCATCGACGCGCGCGATTACGATCTCGCGGCGCGCATCCTCGTCGATCTGGGCCAGACCAACATCAACCTGCTGACCAACAATCCGGCGAAGGTCGAGGCGCTGACCGCGCTCGGCATCAATGTCGCCGAACAGGTCTCGCTGATCGTGGCGTCCAACCGGCACAATCGCGGCTACCTGAAAGCCAAGAAAGAGCGCATGGCGCATTTGTTCTGACCGGATCGTACGTACGGGGGGCCGTCATTATGAAATTTCGTATCGTCCTTGCTGCCGCATTCGCGGCGCTCATCGCGATCCCGGCATCCGCTGCCGACAAGGTGACCTTCGGCACCGACTGGAAGGCGCAGGCCGAACATGGCGGCTTCTATCAGGCGATTGGCGCCGGCATCTATGCCAAGCATGGACTCGACGTGACCTTGCGTCCCGGCGGGCCGCAGGTGAACCACGCGCAATTGCTCGCCGCCGGCCGGCTCGATTTCAATCTGTCGACGAATTCCTTCATCGCGCTCAATTACGTGAAGGAAAACATCCCGATGATCGCCGTCGCGTCGATGTATCAGAAGGACCCGGCGGTGCTGATCGCCCATCCCGGCCAGGGCAACGATTCCTTCGCGGCGCTGAAGGGCAAGCCGATCATGATCGGATCGGATACGCGCGTCGGCTGGTGGCTGTTCCTCAAATCCAAGTTCGGCTACAGCGACGAACAGATTCGTCCCTATACCTTCAACTCCGGCCCGTTCCTCGCCAATCCGTCGTCGGTGCAGCAAGGTTATCTCGGCAGCGAGCCCTTCGTCGTCGAAGGTGCCGGCGTGAAGCCGGTGGTCATGCTGCTGGCCGATGCGGGCTATGCGTCTTACGGCGCACTTATCCAGACGTCGGTGAAGCTGACGAAAGAAAATCCGGCGCTCGTGCAGCGTTTCGTCGATGCATCGATCGAGGGCTGGTACAGCTATCTCTATGCCGATCCGGCGCCGGGCAATGCGCTCATCAAAAAAGATAACCCGGAGATGACCGACGCGCTGATCGCCTACGGCATCGCCAAGATGAAGGAATACGGCATCGTCGATTCCGGCGAGGCGGCGACCAACGGCGTCGGCACGATGAACGAGGCGCGCTGGAAGGATTTCCACGCCGTGATGGCCGAGCAGGGGCTGTATCCGAAAGACCTCGACTGGAAAAAAGCCTACACGCTCGACTTCGTGAATAAGAAGGTCGGCCTCGGCCTGAAGAAGTAGCGCGTATCGCCTTGTCGCTTCTCCAGCTCCAGAATTTCGGCAAGGTTTATCCGAACGGCACGCGGGCCCTCGATGCGATCGACCTCGCGGTCCAGCCCGGCGAATTTCTCAGCCTCGTCGGCCCGTCGGGCTGCGGCAAATCAACCTTGCTGCGTTTGATCTCCGGTCTCGCCGATCCATCCGCGGGCCGCATCGATTGGCCCGCAGGCGCGCCACAAGCCAGCGATATCGGTTTCGTGTTCCAGGATGCAACGTTGTTGCCCTGGGCCAGCATTGCCGACAACGTCTATCTGCCGCTGAAGCTCGCCGGTGTGGCGCGCGCGCCGGCAAGTGCGCGCATCGAAGAAGCCCTTGCGATGGTTGGGCTGGCGGGGCTTGGGCATCTGCTACCGCGCGAAGCGTCCGGCGGCATGCGCATGCGGGTCTCGATCGCGCGGGCGTTGGTTACTGAGCCGAAGTTGCTGCTGCTCGACGAGCCGTTTGCGGCCTTGGACGAAATCACGCGCTTCAAGCTCAACGACGATCTGTTGCGCCTGTGGCGCGAGCGTCAGCTGACTGTCCTGTTCGTCACGCACAGCGTGTTCGAATCCGCCTATCTGTCGAGCCGCATCGTCGTTATGGCGGCGCGGCCCGGCCGCATCGCCGCCGATCTGCCGATTGCGTTCGATGGCCCACGCACGCCGGAATTGCGCACCAGCGCCGAATTCGCCGCCGTCTGCCGCAGGGTGAGCGGGCATCTCGCCGACGGGATGGCGGCATCATGACCAAGGATCGTTTGATCGATATCGCCGCACCCATTGTGGTCGCGATCCTGTTTCTGGGTGGCTGGGAATGGATCGTGCGCGCCAATGCGATTCCGCCCTACATCTTGCCCGGGCCGTGGCTGGTGGCCCAAACTTTGTGGACCGACGGGCCGAGCCTGCTGCAATCGCTTCTGGTCACCTTGCGCACGACGATTGCCGCACTCGTCGCCGCAACCGGTCTCGGCTTGGCTTTGGCAATTGCGCTCGCGCAGTCGCGCCTGGTCGAACGCAGCTTCTATCCCTATCTCGTCGTGCTGCAAGTAACACCCATCGTGTCGATCGCGCCCTTGATCATCATCTGGGCGAACGACGTGTTCCTCTCGCTGCTGATCTGCGCGTGGATCGCGGCGTTCTTTCCGGTGGTGGCGAACACGACCTTGGGATTGAACAGCACCGATCCCGGCCTCAACGATCTGTTCCGACTCTATCGCGCCAGCCGCTGGCAGCGTCTGATCCATCTGCGCCTGCCGACGGCGCTGCCTTATTTCATGGCCGGCGTGCGCATCAGCGGCGGGCTGTCGCTCATCGGCACGGTGGTGGCGGAATTCGTCGCGGGTTCCGGCGGGGCGGACAGCGGGCTTGCTTTTCGTATCCTTGAGGCCGGCTATCGCTTGCAGATCCCGCGCCTGTTCGCAGCGCTCATCTTACTGTCGCTCGCCGGGGTGGCGATCCATCTGGTGCTCGGTGTGATTTCGCGCCGCGTCTTGCGCGGCTGGCACGAGAGCGAACTCGGCGCGCGGTGAGTCCACAGAAAGATCACACGTAGGTCACTCCATTTTCGGTAGGGATAGTTGAACAATCCCACTAGAAACGACCGAGGGTGACCATGCTGCTCGATCTCGATCGCCGTCTCGATTCAGTGTTCCTATCGTCGCTCGCGCGCACCATGCGGCGGCGCAATCTCACTTATCTCAGCCCGCACAAGCTCCGCGTGCTCGAAGGCACGATGAAGGAACTGAACGACCGGCATATCTACGGCGACTATCTCGAATTCGGCGTTGCCTTGGGCGGCTCGGCCATCCTGATCGCGTCCAACGTGGCGCAGGGCTACGCGTTCCACGGCTACGACGTGTTCGGCATGATTCCGCCGCCGGGCCCCAAAGACGACAAACGCTCGCACGATCGCTACAACGAGATCCGTTCGGGCCGCAGTCACGGCTTGGGCGGCGAGACCTATTACGGCTATGTCGACAATCTGTACGATCGGGTGTGCGAATCCATGGCGAAACATCGCCAGCCGGTCGACGGCAAGCGCGTGCATCTGCATCAGGGCCTGTTCGAAGAAACCCTCGATCCGTCGGACACCAAGCCCGTCGCCTTCGCCCATATCGACTGCGATTGGTACGAGCCGGTGCTGTATTGTTTGCTGTCGATCCAGCATCGCCTGGTGCCAGGTGCGCGCGTCGTGCTCGACGATTACAACGATTGCGGTGGCCGCCGCAGTGCGGTCGACGCCTTTCTCGAACGGTATGGTGCGCGCAAATTCATGCGCCTCGGCCGGCGTGAGCCGAACGCGATCCTCGAAAGATTCTAAGCAATAAAAACCCCGCGGAGCGATCCGCGGGGTTTTTGTTACATCCGGTCCTCATGCTGAGCTTGTCGAAGCATGAGGGGTGCCGCTGGCCCATCCTTCGACAGGCTCAGGATGAGGTTTTCTAGTTATTTCGCCGGGGCATATTTCCCGGTGAGCTGCGGTGTGGCGACGCCTTCGGCCTTCTTGTTGGCGTGCTCAAGACGCGTGTCGCGGGCCCAGGTGCGCTTCAGATCGTCCTTCACCTTGATACGCAGCTTGCCGCAACCTTCGCATTCCAGCTCGATCACGTCGCCATCCATGAAGGAATTGAGACCGCGATGGTTGGTGCCGGTCGCCAAGATGTCGCCCGGCTCAAGCGTGTGGATGGAGCTGACCCAGGCCAGGCTCTTGGCCATGTTGTGGGCCATGTCGTCGGTGTTGAAGTTCTGCTTCAGCACGCCGTTGTTCCACAATTTGATCTGCAGCTTCTGCGGGTTGGCGATTTCGTCCTTGGTGACGATCCACGGGCCGATCGGCGCAAAGGTCTCGCGACCCTTCATCTGATAGAACGAATTCTGCATCGGCGGCAGGCCGCGCGCCGAACCGTCGATGAAGTTCATGAAGCCGAAGACGTAGTTCATCGCCTCGGATTCCTTCACGTTGCTCGCGCGCTTGCCGATGACCATGGCGATCTCGGCTTCGCCTTCGAAGATGGTCGCCGGCACGTCGGGGCAGACCATCGTGTCATCGTTGCCGATGATGGCCGAGGCCGATTTCATGAAGGCGTTGATAGGGGCGGGTGCGTCGCGCGTGCCGTCTTCCATGTAATTGACGGCCATGCAGTCGATGTTGGTCGGCCGGGTCAACGGCGGACGCAGGCGCACGGTGTTGAGCGGGATGCCTTTGCCGGACGATGCGGCGTCTTCGAGCTTTTTCTTATAGCTGTCGAAGTTCGCGATCAGGCCGTTCATCAAGGTGCCCGGATCGATATGCGGAATGTCTTTAACGGCGGCGGAGACGTCGACGATGGTGTCGCCCTTGACCACGCCCAGGGTGAAGTCGTTGAAAAAACCGATTTTCATGTTTGGGTTCCCTCCCGGTGATGGGCGTATTCACGCCTGAAATTGCGGGTGGGTTCAAGCCAAATCGGCCAAATTACCGGCTACATCCAATAGGCCACGAAGCGCGAAAAGAATTCCCGCGCCCGGTGATAAACGGGGCGGTTGGACCATTCCTCAGGGGTAATCTGCTTGGCTTGTGCGCGGTCGAGCGCGAAGCGCTCTTCCATCTTCTGGGCGGGCACGCGCCCGACGATCACCGCATCGACCTCGGTGTTGAACAGCACGCTGCGATTGTCGAGGTTGGACGACCCTACAGCCGACCAGACGCCATCCACCGTCGCGGTCTTGGCGTGCAGGATGACGTCGTCCATCTCATAGATTTTCACGCCGGCATCCAGCAGCTTGGCATAGGTCGAATGCGCGATGTCGCGCACGATGGGCGAATCGGTTTTGCCTTGCAGCAACAGTTCGACATCTACGCCGCGTTTGGCGGCCGCGCTTAATTCCTCGATCTGGCCGTCAGTCGGCGCGAAATAGGAATTGGCGATCCACACCTTTTCCTCGGCGTTACGGATCGCCGACAGCAAGGTGATGTAGAAGGCCGGGGTTTCGTCATCGGGATGGCTGCCGATGATGCGGATGAGCTCGCCGCCCTTATGCGCAATCTTCGGCTTGTAGGTTTTGCCAGGAGTAACATTTGGCAGCGCCTCGCCGGTCACCTCTTGCCAATGCTCCATGAACAGGTCCTGGAGCTGGGCAACGGCGGGACCTTCGATCATGGCTTGGGTGTCGCGCCACTTTTCCGGCGGCTCGTCGTTGGGTTTGCGATCGCCGGACGAGGCGCCACCGCGCGCACTCGAATAGACCTTGCTGATATTCATGCCGCCGGTGAAGCCCGTTGCACCATCGACGACCAGGATCTTGCGATGGTCGCGCCGGTTGGGATTGTAGAGTTTGGGCCGCTTGTCCTTGAACGGGATGATCGGATTGAACTCGGCAACCTTCACGCCGGCATCGCGCAGGCGCTGGAAGTCCTCGGCCGGGGTCTTATCCGACCCGATGGCGTCGTAAATCACGTTCACCTGCACGCCGGCCTTCTGCTTGCGGATCAATTGGTCGAACATGTGGCGGCCGTCATGTTCGATATCCTCGAAGATGAAAAATTCCAGATTGATGTGATCACGCGCGCCATCGACCGCCGTGAAGAACGCAGCGAAGGCTTGTGCTCCATCCTGCAACAAAGTGACCTTGTTGCCGGTGCTCAAGGGATTGCCGGCGACGGCTTCCTCGATGGCGAGATGGCGCCAATAGATGTCGGAGTCCGGCTGTTCGCGTTTCAGCTTGGCCAGAATTTCACTGCTCTGGGCCGAGGACGGCACGCCGGCGCCCGCGCGCACGTCATCGAAACTTGGTGCGGTCGAGCAGCCAAACGATAGTGCGCAAACCACGAAGGTGGCCAGGATTGCGATCCGGGGGGCGGTCATGGCCGTACTGTAGGAATATCCGAACCGGGCTGGTGTGACAGTTTCCGGGCTAAAGCGGCGGTTTCTGGAATGGCTCCAACTTGCAGCGCACACCGCATTTGGGCGTGCCCTGTGTGCGACCCAGGGATATCCTTTCCGCAATTACAAAACGGGAGACTTCCGATGCCTAAATACACATTGAATGTGAACGGCAAGGCACGCACGGTCGATGCGGATGCCGATATGCCTTTGCTCTATGCGCTGCGCGACGATTTCGGTCTCAATAATCCGCATTTCGGCTGCGGCCTCGCGCAATGCGGCGCCTGCACCGTGCATGTCGATGGCGCTGCCGTCCGCTCCTGCGTCACGTCGGTCGCCGATGTCGGCAAGGCGAAGGTCGTCACCTTGGCCGGGCTCGGCACGCCGCAGAAACCGCATCCCGTGCAGAAAGCTTATGTCGAGGAACAGGTGCCGCAATGCGGCTACTGTATCAACGGTTGGATCATGACGGCCGCCGCGTTCCTCAACGACAACAAGAAGCCGACCGACGGCGAAATCCGCGATGCGCTGTCCGGCCTCAAATGCCGCTGCGGCACCCATATGAGCATCATCCGCGCGGTCAAACGCGCCGCTGAGATGGCATAGGGAGGGCCGGGATCATGACCAAACTCGATAAGGCTTTTTCACGCCGTTCTTTCCTCAAGACCGGCGGCATGCTCGTCGTCTCGGTCGGTATGCCGGTGACGCTCGATCTCGTGCTCGGCGTCAATCAGGCGCTGGCGCAGAACGCACGTCCGCCGCTCGCCCCCGATCAGCTTTCGTCCTACATCGCTATCAATGCCGATGGCTCGGTCTCAGCCTTCTTCGGCAAGATGGATATGGGCCAGGGCCTGTTCGTCGCCATCGGCCAGATGGTGGCCGAAGAACTCGACGTTGGGTTCAATCGCGTCAAAGTCATCATGGGCGATACCGGCACCAGCGTGAACCAGGGCGGTGCCTCCGGCTCCACCGGTGTGCAATTGGGCGGCAAGCAGATGCGCATGGCGGCGGCCGAAGCGCGCCGCGTGCTGGTCGATATGGCGGCGCAGAAATTGTCGGTGCCCGCCGATCAGCTCAGCGTTGTCGATGGCGTCGTGCAATCCAAGGATGGCGCCAAGAAAGCGTCTTATAAGGATCTCATCGGCGGCAAATATTTCAACGTGCCGCTCGAATGGAACAAGCAGACCGGCAACGCGCTCTATGCGCCGGGCAAGGCGCAGCCGAAAAATCCGTCCGAGCATAAGGTGGTGGGCAAGCCGATCCCGCGCCAGGACATTGCGCCCAAGGTCTATGCGCAGGAAAACTTCAACACCGATATCCGCGTGCCCGGCATGGTGCATGGCCGCATCATCCGTCCCGCGGTTGCGGGCGCGGTGCCGGTGAGGGTCGATGAAAGCTCGATCAAGGGCATCAAGGGGGCCCGCGTCGTGCGCGACAAGGACTTCATCGGGGTGATCGCGGATCGCGAATGGGATGCGATCAAGGCGTCGCAACAGTTGAAGATCGAATGGTCGGACGCGAAGCCGCCGTTCTTCGATTCGGCGGAGCTTTATAATCACATCCGCAACGCGCCGGTGCGCAAACGCCAGGACGACAAGCCGGTGGGCGACGTCGCGGCTGCCTTCAAGACCGCAGCGAAAGTGATCGAGGCGGAATACGAATGGCCGTTCCAATCGCATGCCTGCATGGGGCCGGCCTGCGCGCTGGTGCAGATCAAGGACGGCAACGTCACGGTCTGGACCGGATCGCAGAAGCCGCACTTCGTCGCCAACGGTGTCGCCGACACCATCGGCGTGCCGGTGGACAAGGTGCGCGCCATCTGGGTGCCGGGTCCGGGTTCGTACGGACGCAACGATGCCGACGATGCGGCGGCAGATGCGGCGGTGCTGGCGAAGGCGACCGGTAAACCGGTGCGCGTGCAATATATGCGCGACCAGGGAACGGGCTGGGATCCGAAAGGCCCGGCCTCGATCCATCGCGCGCGCGCCGCACTGGACGCGTCGGGCAATGTCATCGCGTATGAATTCATCTCGAAAGGGTTCAGCCGCGTCGATGTCGATACCAACGGTTCCAAACCGGCGGCGACCTTGGCCGGACAATTGCGCGGCGAGCCGCTCGCTTATGTCGACGGTTTCGGCACGCCGGCGGAATCCTACACCTTCGCCAACAAGCTGGTGGGTTGGGAAACGGTAGCGCCCTTGCTGGATCGCGGCTCGCCGTTGCGTAGCGCGCATTTGCGCGACCCGGTTGGTCCGCAGATTCACTTCGCGTCCGAATCCTTCATGGACGAAGTGGCTTCGGCGGTCGGCGCCGATCCGGTCGAGTTCCGCCTGAAATACCTGAAAGATCCGCGCGACATCGCGGTGGTGAAGGCGGCGGCCGAGAAGGCGGGCTGGAAACCGCGTCCGTCACCCAACAAGGCCAATCCTGGCACGGGCACGGTCTCGGGACGCGGCATTGCCTATTCGCAGCGTGGCGGCACCGTCGTCGCCATCGTGGCCGAAGTCGATGTCGATCGCACGACCGGTAAGATCTGGGCGCGCAAGTTCACCGTCGCGCACGATTGCGGCCAGATCATCAATCCGGACGGCTTGAAGCATACGATCGAAGGCAACATCGTGCAGGGCACGTCGCGTACGCTCTGGGAAGAAGTCACCTTCAACGCCAAGGGTGTGACGAGCGTGGATTGGGCGACCTATCCGATCCTCGACATCACCGAAGCGCCGGAAAGCATCGAATGCGTGCTGATCAATCGGCCGGACGTTGCACCCTCGGGTGCGGGCGAGCCGTCGATCCGTGCGGTGTCGGCGGCGATCGCCAATGCCATCTTCGATGCGACCGGTGTGCGCATCCGTCGCGTGCCGTTCTCGCCCGACCGGGTGAAGGCGGCGCTGGCCTAATCAGCCGGTCGCGCGGAACGCGCGCTTAGCCGAACGTGAGGGCCGCGATCGGCGACAGGTGACCGTGAATCTGGGACCAGTGGCGACCTGCGTCGTCGCTGACCCAGAGGTTGCCGGTGGTCGAGCCGATGGCCAGGCGCGTGCCGTCGGCGTTCACGTCGAGGCAATGGCGATAGATCAGATCGTAGCTGACACCCGGCAGGCCGTCGGCATGCGCGGTGAAGGTCCGGCCGGCATCGGTGGTCTTCGTCACTACAAGTTTGCAATCGACCGGGATGCGCAGCTCGTCCTTGATCGCCGGTACGAACCAAGCGGTGTTCGGATCGTGAGGATGCACGCCGAGTGCGAACCCGAAGACGGACGGCTGCACGTTTTTGATTTCGCTGAACGTCTCCCCTGCGTCGGTCGAACGGAACATGCCGTTGTGATGCTGGCACCACACGATGTCGGGTGCGCTCGCGCAGGCCGCCAGGCGATGCACATCCTGCACCTTCAAATCGAACGCCATGTCCGGCGGCATATATTCGGCGCGCAGGCCCTGGCCGGTCAGACGCCATGTGGCGCCGCCATCCGCGCTGCGCCACACGCCGCCGGTGGAGACGCCGATGGTCAGCGATCTGCTGTCGCGCGGATCGACGAGGACGGAATGGATGCCGGGCAGATCGTAGCCGCCGCCCATCCAACCTGCGCGTTCCGGCACAGTCCACAGGCTTTCGTTTAAGGACCACGATGCCCCGCGATCGGCGCTTTTGAACAGCCCGCCCGGCGTCGTGCCGGCCCATAAGACGCCGGGTTCGTCCGCGCCGCCCGCGACCAAGGTCCAGATCATATCGACGGCGGGGGCTTTGTCGTCCGGGTTCGGGACGGCTGGGAACGCCGGGGCGGCGATCTCGCTCCAGGTCGCGCCCCGGTCGTCGGAGCGATGCAGCTTCACGCCGAAATGGCCGAGCCTCAATGCGGCGTAGATCGCGCCGTCGCGCGGGTCGCTCAGTACGGCGCTGACCGGCTGGCCGATGAAGGCCGGTGCGCTCGGGGCCCAGCCGACGGCGTCGCGCGTGAACGTCACCAAGCCCTTACGGGTTCCCACATGCAAAACGTTCGACATCGTCAGCCTCCGGACAAAGCCTGAAAGACAAAAATCTCGTCGTTGGGGGCGACCGCGTCGCTGAGTGAGACGCGGTCGTTCACCATGCGGTCGTTGACGTAAACGTTGACGTGTTTACGCAAGCGGCCTTGCTCGTCCACCACATAAGACCGCAATTGCGGATTGGCCGCAAAGACCAGATCGAGTGCCGCGCGCACGCTTTGCGCGTCGGCAACGGCAGGCGGACAGCTGACATGGCGCTGCAGGTTGGGCGTGAAGACAACCTGCGCCATGGCGGCTAGCGCAACTTGATGCCGAGCCCGGCGGCCTTGGCGCGATGATAGATCACCTCGCCATAGCTTACATCTTCGAAGCCGAGACCGAGCGAATGAAACAAGGTGACCTGATCGGCACTGGTGCGCGCGGGGCGCTTCTTCTGGATAATCTCGCCCAGTTCGCTCACCTGATCCCATTTCATCTTGCCGACCGCGACCAGGGGCACGATGGCGCCGGCCTCGGTCAGGCCTTGTTCGCGATGGTCGATGGCCACGATGTCGGCGCGCAGCACGGTTTCATCGTCGATCTCGCGGCGTTTCAGGTTGTTGGCGCCGATGGCGTTGATGTGCAGGCCGGGCTTGATCCACTTGCCGAAGAACACGGGGTCCTTCGCGCTGGTCGAGGTGATGGCGATGTCGGCATCTTCCATGCAGGCCTCGCCACTGGCGACGGCCACGGTTTTGACGCCGAGCTTGTCCTGGACTTCCTTGGTGAAGGCGACGCGGCTTTCCTCGGTGCGGACATAGATCTTGATCAGTTCGATCTTGCGCGCGACGCACACCGCTTCGATCTGCGGAAACGCGGTGCGTCCGGCGCCGATGACGCCGAGCACTTTTGAATTTTCGCGCGCGAGATATTTGGCCGCCACGCCCGATGCGGCACCGGTGCGGTAGTTGCTGATCGGCCCGCATTCCATCACGCAAGCCAGGCCCTTCTCTTGTTCTGAGAACAGCATCATCACATTGTTGAACACGGTGCCCGAGGCGCGCACGCCCATCATGTCGCCGCCCGGCGCCATGCCGCCCAGGATGTTCAGTTCCTTGCCGTTCTGGCGCGGGATGCGCCGACGCGGCAGGTTAAAGGAATAGTCCTGGCCCCAGCGGCCGAAGACCTGTTCCATGACGTCCATGGCGTCGGCCATGCTGGCGAAACGTTCGACATCGGCGCGCGAAAGATAAAGGGCCACGATACTTGCTCCACTTGATACGTTGTTGCGCAAGTTAATCAATGGGCGGCGCGTGGCCAAGCCCATAGGAACAAGACGGGGAGAATGGTATGGCGCCCAACATACGCCGAGTGGTGACGGGGCATGACGCGACGGGCAAGGCCGTCGTCGTCTCAGACGGTGTGATGGACGCTTGGCGCAGTCCGCGCCCCGGCAGTGCCGGGTGCGTCTTCTGGACGAGCGATCGCACGCCCGCCGATAATTCCACTCAGCAAGATCGTGCCCTCGTCGATCCGAAAACCTGCCATCCCGGTGGATCGGTCTTGCGCATCATCGAATATCAGCCGGGCTGTGCGCCGCGCGTTCATCGCACAGCCACGCTCGATTATGCCTTCGTGCTGTCGGGCGAGATCGACATGGAACTGGACGACGGCGCGGTCCACCTCGCGGCCGGCGACGTACTGATCCAGCGCGGCACGATCCACAATTGGGTGAACAACGGCAACGTGCCCTGCGTCATTGCCTTCGTGCTGATCGGCGCCGATCCGCTCAGAGTCGGCGGGCGAACGATCAACGCAGAAGGCTGACGCTCAGCCCTTCTTCAGCTTCGCTGCGTAATAACGCTGCATCTTTTCCACCTTCGGCGCCGCGATATGGGCGATGTAGGGCTGGAACGGATTACGATGCGCGTAATCTTGGTGGTAGTCCTCGCCGACGAAAAATTTGACCAGGGGTTCGAGGGTGGTGACAACCGGGGCGTCGAAGTATTTCGACTTATTGATCTGGTCGATATAGGCCTCAGCCACTTTTTTCTCTTCGTCACTGGCATAGAAGATCGCCGAGCGGTATTGCCGGCCGACATCGTTGCCCTGACGATTGAGCTGGGTCGGATCGTGCGCGATCGAGAAAAAGATCTTCATCAATTCTGCGTAGGTCGTCTTACTTGGATCGTAGCGGATCTCGATGGCCTCGGCATGGCCGGTGCGGCCCGAACAGACGGCGTCGTAATTCGCCGTCTCCGGCGTGCCGCCGGCATAACCCGACGTCACCTTCGAGACCCCGTCGAGGTCGCGATAGACCGCCTCGGTGCACCAAAAGCAGCCGCCGGCGAAAATCGCGACGGCCTCGCCGGCTCCCGGCTTGGCGGTCAGATCGAGGGCGGCATCGGGAAATTCGGTGGGCGAAGCCATATTAAGTCTCCAGTCGTCTAGCTAGATTAGATCAGGCGTTCCGCGATGACGGTCACGATCAGCGAGGTGCCGGCGTTGGCAAAGGGTGCGTCGCCGCTCTTCTGGCCGACCACGAACTGCGTCGCCTGATAGGGATTGCCGGATTCCAAGGTTATTACGAGGGCGTCGCGGCCTGGGGGCGCGAAGGCGCCTTTGTCGCCGATGACCGTGAGGGTCAGGGTGTCGCCCGACAGGCTGCCGGTAATGACAACCTGGGCGCGCTCGTCGGCGGTCGTGAAAAAGCCGGTACCGCTGCAGGTTCCGCTCTCCTGGACGCAATCGAGCGGGATCTGTTCCTTAATATCGTCGCCGACGGCCTGGATGATCTGAACGCAGATCCGGGTGCAGACCGCATCGGCCGCGTGCGCGCCGGAAATGAACGATGGGGCGAACAATGGCGCGAAAAACGGGGCGATCAGGACGGCAAAAAGCCCAAAGCGGCGGATATACGTGGAGACGGCGCTCATACGGTACCTCTATTTGTTGCTGGCGTTCAGGGCCTGCCACGGTTAAAAACCGGCCTCGCCCGGACTATATAGGCATCCGCGAGGTAACGTGGATCGCGTATCGCCAGTTCCGCAAGTTTAGCGGTCGCAACGGCGATTATTCAAGCAAAGGTGGTTTTCCCGGCAATGGTTGACGATCGCCCCATGGATGGCACGGCCACGCCCGCCTCTCGGCGCACCTTCGCCATCATCTCGCATCCCGACGCCGGCAAGACCACGTTGACCGAACGGTTGCTGCTGTTCGCCGGCGCCATCCATTTGGCGGGCCACGTGAAGGCGCGCGGCGATCGCCGCCGCACGCAGTCGGACTGGATGGAAATCGAACGCAATCGCGGTATTTCGATCTCCAGCTCGGTCATGACGTTCGAGCGCGACGGCATCACCTTCAATCTGCTCGACACCCCGGGCCACCAAGATTTCAGCGAAGATACCTACCGCACGCTGACCGCGGTCGATTCCGCGATCATGGTGATCGACGCCGCGAAAGGCATCGAAAGCCAGACGCGCAAATTGTTCGAGGTCTGCCGCCTGCGCGACATCCCGATCATCACCTTCATCAACAAGATCGATCAGGAAGCGCGCGATCCGTTCGATCTGTTGAGCGAGATCGAGAACACCTTGCAGCTCGACGTCAGCCCGGTCACCTGGCCGATCGGCACCGGCGTCGATTTCCACGGCTGCTACGATCTGCGCGGGCGGCGCTTCCTGACCACCGACGGCGGACGCAGCGGCGTCTTCGACAAGGTCATCGCGGATGTCGATCTCGACGCGCCCGCGATCACCGAACGTGTGCCTGATTACATTCTGAACCCGGCGCGCGAAGCGGCGGAGCTGGCGCGGTCCGGCTATCCCGAGCTTGATCTCGAATCCTATCTCGGCGGCCACATGACGCCGGTGTTCTTCGGCAGCGGCCTCAAGGGTTACGGCGTCGACGAACTGATCGAGGCCTTGACCCATATCGCGCCATCCCCGCGCGTGCAGCCCGCTGAACCGCGCAACGTTTCCCCCGACGAGCCGCGCGTCACCGGCTTCGTGTTCAAGGTCCAGGCCAACATGGATCCGAACCATCGCGACCGCGTGGCCTTCGTGCGCCTGTGTTCGGGCCGCTTCCAGCGCGGCATGAAACTGAAGCAGCCGCGCTCGGATAAGACGATCGCCGTGCAAAACCCGATCCTGTTTTTCGCGCGTGAACGCGAACTGGTCCAGGAAGCGTTGCCCGGCGATATCATCGGCATTCCCAATCACGGCGTGCTGCGCGTCGGCGATACGCTGACCGAAGGCGAGAATCTTCGCTTCACCGGCATCCCGAACTTCGCGCCGGAAATCCTGCGCCGCGTGCGGCTCGACGATCCGATGCGCGCCAAACAATTGAAGAAGGCGCTGGAAGATCTGGCTGAGGAAGGCGTGAGCCAGGTGTTCCGCCCCATTCTCGGATCGCAATGGATCGTCGGCGTGGTCGGGCAGTTGCAGCTCGACGTGCTCGCCTCGCGCATGGCCGTCGAATACAAGATCGCCGCCGGATTCGAACAGGCGCCGTACGAGACGGCGCGTTGGGTGAAGACCGACGATCCGGCCGTGATGAAACAATTCATCGAACGCAATCGCGGCGCGATGGCCGAGGATCGCGACGGTGCGCCTGTGTTCCTTGCGCGCAATTCGTGGGAGCTGGACTACGTGGCCAAGGATTGGCCCGCTGTCCGGTTCGACAAGTCGCGCGAGGTCGCCTAAGCGCGATCGATCGTCGGCTTCAACCTTCTAACTTTGCGGAGATACCGCATGGAATGGGAAAAAAAGATGGCCAAGAAAAAGCAGTCGAACACGTCCGACGAGTTTGTGCTCGTCAACGTGGTCTACGAGGACGGCACGCAACGCTCCAACCGCAAGATCGCAGCGAGCGAATTGAGCGGCTTCGATGACGACGCGGATATCGAACGCGCCATCTTGGAACAGGACCGCAAGATCGCTGAGCTGTCGGGTCAGCCGCGCGGACCGATCAAGGAAATCACGAAGGTCAACGGCCGCCGCTAGCGCCGTTATCGTCTGAGCGATCGCACAAACAAAAACGGCGCGCATTGCTGCGCGCCGTTTGTTTTTCGTCTTGGCTGCTGTTTTACAGCGCCGTGATCGAAGTGGCCTCGCGGCCCTTTTGACCTTGCTCCACCGTCATCTGGACGCGTTGTCCATCGGCGAGTTCGCGTAAGCCCGCGCGTTCGAGGACGGAGATGTGTACGAACACATCCTTGCCGCCGTCTTCCGCAACCACGAAGCCAAAGCCTTTTTCCGGGTTGAACCATTTGACCGTGCCGGTGATTTCGGCGGCGGTCGACGGATCGGTCCGGCTGCGGCTCATCGACGGGCCACGATCGCCGCGCGGTCCGCCAGCACCCATCGGCGGGCGCGGCGGGCGTGCCGGAACGGCGGTCATGCCGGTGATTTCGATGACGGCGGTCACCTGACGACCCTTCTGGCCTTGGCCGATCTGGGCTTTCATGGTGGTGCCGGGTTCGACCGAGTCCTTACCGGCGGCTTGCAGCGCGCCGATATGCAAGAACGCATCGCCCGAGCCGTCGGCCAATTCGACGAAGCCGAAACCCTTTTCCGGATTGAACCATTTTACGGTCGCATCGAGGGTCGGGCCGTCGCCTGCCGGCATCGACATGCGAGGGGCCGATGACGGTCCGCCGCTACTGCCGCCGCCGCTGAACGGCCGGTCATATCCGCCTCTATTTCCGCCACCGCCGCCACCGCGCTGATCGCGGGGTTCATGCGGTGAAAACATATCGTCGTCGAATCCGCGACGTCGCGGCTCGCGGTACCCTCGTCCCTTACTGCCCATCAATCCTGCTCGTCTGGCTCTCAGTCGTTAATCCATCGGCGTAGTGCCGGCCGTGATCCCCGGTGATTCGCTTAAAACCAACGTTTCCGGCCACTGATCTTAACATATTCAAAATCCGCGCGATACCGCGTGATTCGCAAGAATCGCGTTTTTTCGGGCCGAAAATTTATAAAATATTGATTCTAAACGATTATAAACCCTCATAGGTCGCGTCGATCAGCCGTTTTCGCAACGGACCGCCGCCATCGACGTGAAATTTATTCATGGCGTAGGACCAGCCGATCTTCGCGTCCGGGTCGCCGAAGCCATGCGCGCCACCCGCGCCCTGATGGCCGAACGCGCGCGGGCTCGGCCCCATATAGGACCAGGGCGGCGAATTGAGGATGACGCCGGACGCTTGGTGATAATGGCGGCCGACCAAAATCTCCTTCAGGTAATGTTGTTCGGTCGTCATGCGGGCAACAGCGCTCTCGTTCATCACGCGCACGCCGTCGATCGCGCCGCCGCAGGCCAGTGCGCCGAACAACCGCGCGATGGCGCGCGCATTGCCGTGACCGTTGGCGGAGGGAATCTCGGACGAGCGCCATTGCGTGGAATTCAGATCTTCGTCGGCAGCCAGCTCCGCCCAGAAACGTCCCTCGGGTGCGTCCGGCGTCTTGAACGCCTTGGCGAGGCTGACATCGGGCGCCATCGTGAACTGCGCGCAGTCGGCGAACTTCGCCGCCGGCAACCCGATCCAATAATCGAGACCGAGCGGTTCACCAAAGTGGCGGCGGAAAAACGCACCCAAAGTTTCACCGGCGGCGCGGCGCACGATCTCGCCTAGCAGATAGCCTTGCGTGAGCACGTGATATTGCGGATCGGTGCCGGGTTCGATCATTGGCGCCTGCGCCGCCAAGGCGGCCGCCATAGCCTGCGCATCGTACGCTGTGCCGTGCGGCAGGCGCTGGGCGAGATAAGGCAGGCCCGCGCGATGATCGAGGACATATTTGAGCGGCAAATTGGCTTTGCCGGCAGCGGCGAATTCCGGCCAGACGTTCGCTATGGGGGCGTCGAGATCGAGCTTGCCCTGGTCGATCAGCACATGCGTGCACATGCCGGCGACCGCTTTAGAGACGGACATCATCGCCACGATGGTGTCGCGCTGCCACGGAACCGTGCACCCCGGATCGGCGAAGCCGCCCCATAGGTCGACGACGGTGCGGCCATTCTCGGTGACCGCGACGGCGGCGCCGATTTCCTCGCCGGCGGCGAAGTTGGCGATGAACGTGTCGAGCACGCGGGCAAAGCGCGGATCGCAGGTTCCGGCGATCGGAATATCGTGCGCGCCCGATCTGACGCTTGTTGCGATGGTATCCATGATCTTCACCTTGTACGGTGCCTCACAGATTTGGACAACGCTGCGGAGCAGGCGCGTGACACAAAAAGAATCAAGTGGCCGACGGGTCGCTCTCATCCTGGGCGGCAGCGGCGATATCGGCCGCGCGGTGGCGCACCGCCTGGCGGCGGATGGTGTTGATATCGCGCTGTCGAGCCGCTCGCAGGCGGCGCTCGCTGAAGCCGCATCCGCGATTTCAGGCGCCCGCGTGAAAGCCTATGCGGGCGACCTCGCTCAGCCGGCCACGGCGGAGCAATTGGTGGGTGATGTGGTGCGCGATTTCGGACGCTTGGACATCGTTGTCGGCTCGGCCGGCGCCTTCCGTCACGGCGAGTTCCTGGCGCTGACACCGCAAGATTGGACGGATGGTTTTGCCGCGATGTTCTTCGGTACTGTCAATGTCGTCACGCAGGCCTGGCCGCATCTGGTCGCCACGCGCGGGCATCTTGTCACGGTGACGGGTTTGTTCGCGGTGCAACCGTCGGCGCGCGGTCCGCTGCCGAGCGCGATCGCCGGCGCATTGCTGAACTTCACCAAGACGACGGCGGAGATCGGTTTGCGCGACGGCGTGTCGGTCAATTCCGTTCTGCCTGGACCGACCGAAGGCAATCGCCAGCGCGACAATCTGCGCGGGCGGCCGGACTATCAGGGGATGGATGACGCAGCCATGTTTCAGGCCTACGCCAAGCGTTTCGGTATCGAGCGTTTGGCCAAGCCCGAAGATGTCGCGGAGCTTGTCGTGTACCTAACGTCCGACAAGGGACGACATATTCAAGGCGCCTCGATCGTCATCGATGGCGGATTCTCCCGCCTGCTCTAAGTTCGTTTCTGCTTGGTTATTCAGATTGCGCTGCGACTACGGCCGCCTCGAGCTCAGCGCGCGAAAACGGCTTATGCAGAACCTGGCGGACGCCATACTGTTTGGCGACTTCCAGGAAGTCGCGTTCCGACGTGCGCGCGCCGCCGGACATCGCGATCAGGCGCACGGTCGGGAATTCCTTTTTCAGTTCGATGATCAACTGGATGCCGTCCTTGTTGGGCATCACGATATCGGTCAGCACGATATCGGTGGGCTGCCGCCGATAGGCTTCCATCCCGAGCACGCCATCGGCCGCGTCGGAAACCTCATGACCGTTGCGCTCCAGCATTTTACGGACGACACCGCGCAGCATCGCTTCGTCGTCCACCACGAGAATGCGTGCCATCACCTGTTCCTTTCTTCTGGCGTCGTTCACGCGACGTTGACTTTTAAGTTAGAGGCTAATATTTAGTCAATGTAATGATTGTACCATCGGGGACGGCACTGCAACCGATGCCGATTGAAGAAGCTAACATTTTCATCTGCTGACAAGTCATTTTGAGTCATAATATTTCGTGGAACTCGATTCAATCGAACAATTAAGTTCTATTCTAAATTGTATACGCAATAAATGGCAGAATTCTGGGTTTCCAACGCTTGACACCCGAAGCCCCCCGCTTGTTTCATATTGGGAAAATGCCGAGTTGCTCGCCCGTTCCGCGAGATCGCCCGGTGCCGCTTGGGGGCCGTTTCTCGTCTAGGAGTCGGCCATGGATTTGCGTTCGTCGCACCGCTTACACGGAACTGCTCCGGCAGCCGATGCTTGCCGCCCATGCCTGGCGCTGCCCAGTGGGCGGTCTCCCAGTCACCCAACCCATTTCCGCGCCGAAACTTAGAAGACTGATCCTGTCTTGAATATTCGCACGCGCCTTTTGTTTTTGGTTCTGTTTGCCGTCCTCGTTCCGGCGATCTTCGTCGGACTCCGGGTCGTGCAGGACCGCAATTCCGATATTGCCGAGGCGACGCGTTATGTCGGTTTGATCGCGCGCAACGTCGCCTCTGATCTCGACGAAAAGATTCGGGGTACGGCGCAGCTGCTTTACGGGATCGCGTCCGCGTCCGCCCTACAGGCGCGCGAGACAGCGCGGTGCTCGGAATATCTGATGACCGTGCGCGATACCTATCCGCAATATGTCAGCATCGTCGCGTCGGAAGCGGATGGCGCGGTCTCGTGCAGTTCCTTGGGGATAGAGCGCTCGATCAATTTGTCCGACAGTAACTATTTCAAGAAGGTAGTGGCCGGTGCGGAAGCTCCGATTCTCGAGCCGCTGTTCGGCCGGGTGAGCAATCGCCCCGTGTTGATGGTCGGGTTCCCGGTGCGCCATCTCGATAACAGTCTCAGATTCCTGATTGTGGCCGGTCTCGATCTCGCGAAATTCGCCCAACTCGATCTGGCGGAAAAATCCGTCGTTCCGGGGATGGAGATTCTGTTGGTGGAGAACAACGGGAATGTTCTCGTGTGGGATACGCGCGACGCGAACAAGAAGGTCGGCTCCAACATTTCCGATTCGCCGCTGTTCAAGTTCGCGGTCGATAATCTCGCCGGCGCAGTGGCGGAAATCCAGTGGAACGGGCAGGACGATCACGTCTGGGCCGTCGCTCCGGTGTCGTCGCCGCGCGATCCGGGATTACGCATTCTCGTCGGCGTTCCCAAGGCGTCACTGACCGCGCCGTTCAATCGGCGCCTGGCGGCGGACCTGACCATTTTGGCTGTCGTCGCAGTGTCGCTGGTCGTACTCGCGAGCTTGTTTGCGGAATTCACGTTGCGTCGTCCGATCGGCTCGACCGTCCGGATGGCGACGCGGCTGGCCGGCGGCGATCTCAATGCGCGTATCCCCGGTCCTCTTCCGCGCGGTGAAATCGGCGATCTGATGTCTGCTCTCAACGATGCGGCCAATTCGATCCAGAAACATCGCGAGCAAATCAGCGATCTCGACGGCCGTTTGCGCCAAGCGCAGAAGATGGAAGCCATCGGCCAATTGACCGGCGGTATCGCGCATGACTTCAACAATCTTCTTACGGTGATCGTCGGCAATAGCGAATTGTTGAAGGAACATCTGGAACACGATCCGGCCGGCCTGGATCTGGCGGAGATCACCGAATCGGCCGCGCTGCGCGGATCCGATCTCACAAGAAGTTTGCTTGCGTTCGCGCGCCGGCAGTCGCTCATGCCACAAGTCACGGATGTAAACGAACTGCTGACCAACATGATTGGTCTATTGCGCCGCTCGCTTGGCGAGCATATCGAGTGCCGTCTTGCGTTAGATCCGACCGTCTGGCTGGCTATGATCGATCGCACGCAATTGACGACGGCGATACTCAATCTGGCCGTCAATGCACGTGACGCCATGCCGCAAGGCGGGCGTCTGATATTGGAGACCGCGAACGTAAAATTCGATGGCGTTTACGCTGAACGCCAACAAGAAGTCCGTCCTGGCGATTACGTGATGATTGCCGTCACCGATACCGGCACAGGCATGAGCCCGGAGATCCTGGCGCAAGTGTTCGACCCGTTCTTCACCACGAAGAATGTGGGCAAAGGCAGCGGACTTGGGCTCAGCATGGTGTACGGCTTCGTCAAACAATCGGCGGGACATATCAATATCTATTCTGAAGATGGCCACGGAACGACCGTTAAACTTTATCTGCCACGGTCTGATGAAACGGGACGTGAGATTATGGGATCGGACATGGACAAAGCACCGCAGGGCGGCACCGAACGCATCCTTGTCGTCGAGGACGACGAGCTGGTTCGGGGTTATGTACAAAGTCAGCTCGCCCGCTTCGGCTATCGCGTGCACGCCGTTATCAACGGGGTCGAGGCGCTCGCGGTGCTCAGAAGCGATGAAGAGATCGATCTGCTGTTCACCGATATTGTCATGCCTGGTGGTATTTCCGGTGTCGATCTGGCCGAGCAGGCGCGCATTCTGCGCCCCGGCCTGAAAATTCTGTTCACGTCCGGTTACACCGAGAGCGTGGTGCATGACGACGCGCGCTTCGGCACGAAGGTGCATCTGCTGAACAAGCCGTATCGCCGCCAGGACCTCGCGGAGAAATTACGCTTGGCGCTCAGCGGGGAATAGCGTCGATTTCATCTGCGCATATAAAAAGGGCCGGCATATGCCGGCCCTTTCTGTTTTGCTGCGGCCGTTGGGCCGGAAGGTTAGCCCTTCGTGTAGGTCACGGTGATATCGCCGATGCCGGCGATATGACCTTCGACTTTCTCGCCCACCGCGACCGGGCCGACGCCCGCCGGGGTGCCCATCATGATGATGTCGCCGGCTTCGATCGCCACGTAATCCGACAGGAACGAAATCGTCTCGTCGATCTGCCAGATATGCTGGGCGAGGTCGCCCTTCTGCTTCACGGCGCCGTTCACCTTCACCCAAATTTCGCCCTTGAACGGATGACCGCTCTTGGATGTCGGTACGATGGCCGAGACGGGCGCCGATTGATCGAAGCTCTTGCCCGGTTCCCACGGGCGACCGAGTTTCTTGGCGTCGGTTTGTAGATCGCGGCGCGTCATGTCGAGGCCGACGCAATAGCCGTAGACATAATCGAGCGCCTTATCCTTAGGAATGTTCTTGCCGCTTTTGCCGATGCAGACGACCAACTCGATCTCGTGCTGCAGGTCCTTGGTCATCGGCGGGTACGGGATCGCGGAATGGTTGGGCATCACCGCGTCCGACGGCTTTTGGAAGAAGAACGGCGGCTCGCGGTCCGGATCGTGGCCCATTTCGCGGGCGTGATCGGCGTAATTGCGGCCGACGCACCAGATGCGGCGCACGGGAAACAGCTTATCGCTGCCCTCGACCGCGATGGCGGCCTGCTCGGGTTGGGCGATGACATATTGTTTGGCTGCGGGGGCCTGGGAGTCGGGCATGGTCCGTCCTATTACTGGAATATGGTGGGCGGCATCCTACGGACCGATGCGTCCTGACTCAAGGATTGTGGGCGGCCCCGGAGCGTATGCGCCGCGCGGCCCATATGGTTAACGGCGGTAGGGCGATTAGGACGGCGACGAGGCCGGTCGCCGGCAGGCCCGAATATTCGACCAGTGGACCGGTCACCAGCGCCATCGCCACGGCGGTGCCGCCGGCGAAGCTTTCGTTCACGCCGATGGCGCGGCCGCGTTCGTGCGTGGCGTAACGATCGGCGATCAGCGCGGTGGCGGCGACGTTGGACGCGGCCCAGCCCAAACCCACCAGGAAGGTGCCCAAGGTGACCGACCACCATTCCGAAGTGAAGGCGACCAGGGCGGCGCCGACCAGAGATGTCGCGATGCCCGGCAGCATCACTTTTTCGCGGCCGATCCGATCGCACAATTTGCCGAGCGGGATGGTGAAGGCGAACATGCCGGCCGAATGGAAAGAATGGGCGAGCGCGATCGCGGTCAGCGAATTGCCGTGATGATGCAGCACCAGCGAGGTCAGCACCATGACGATGGACATATTCCCCTGGCCGGCGCAGTTCGACAGGATCGCCAGACGCAATTGCGGATCGCGCCACAGGCTGCTGGCTTGGAACTTCGCACCGTCGCTCGTATCGACGCGCTTGGTCGGCACATAGCCCGGGTAATATTTTTCGAGATTCATGCCGATCTCTTTCGGATCGGGGTGCACGAACGAGATGATGATCATGCCCGGCACGATCAAGATCGGCAGCATGAACCACGGCAGGCCGAGCGGGTCTTGGCCCAGGCTTTTCGATACGGCCTCGGATGTGCTGATGACGATCGGGCTGACGACGAGACCGACGAGCGAACCGAGCGCCAGGTACCCGAGTGCCTGCGCCCGCTTGTTGGGCGGGAACATGTCGGTGGCGGCAACGCGCAATTGCTGCGCGCCACTCATGCCCATGCCGAAGACCAGGATGCCGGCGAGCAATACGGCGAAACTTTCGACCATCATGGACGATCCGGTGATCAAGGCGCCGGTGAGCGCGATGGAGAGGCCGAGCAGGATACCCGGCTTGCGGCCGAAGGTGTCGGTGACCTTGCCGATCGGATAGGCGATGAGAAAACGCGACAGCCCGATCAAACCGACGGCGAGGCCGGCGAGGCTCGACGATCCGGTGAGCGCGATGACCATGAGCGGCCCGAGCCCGAAGGCGAACGACATGCCGGCGCCGGTGAAGCACTGCGACAGCGCGAACAGGGTCATGTTGCGCTTGATGATCGCGGGCACGCGGAAGGGCGGTGGGGAAACTTTCATGGCGTGACGGTGTGCCTCAGAAATACGGCTGCGTCCAGGCTAGCTCTTTCGGCTTGATCTTCTTGTCGATGCAGCGCGCCGCAGCGTAGCCGGCGATCTCGCCGGTCTGGGTGCACCAGGGGAAATTGCGCATCACCATGAAGATGGTCTCATAAGTGAACGACAGCGACGCACCCGTCAGGATCAGATTGTCGATCTTCTTGGGCAAGAAGCAGCGGAACGGCACTTCGAATTCGTGCTTACGGTACCCATCCCAGAAAAATGGCTTGGTCATCGGTTTGGTGACGGGGTCGGGAAAGCGCGCACCCGATAGGACATCTTCGAGACTAAAGACATGTTCGCCGATCGGATGGCGGCCGTCGCGGACGCCGACGAAACGGCCGACATTGGTGAGTGTCGCGTCCTCGAAGCCGGGCACGTATTTCTTGAGGAATTTCGCCTCGGCATCGATGAAGCCGCGCAACGCGCGCTTGGCTTTCGCGTCATCTTCGGCGCGATCGTCCATATGCAGCGCCCATTCGTAGGGCACGTTCTGCCACAAGATGAAGGCGCCGGGTTTCTGCATAGGGCTCATGTCCAACGTCGGGTGGCCGACATAGGCTTCGCCGTACACGGTTTTGCCCTGCATCTTCGGCCGGTACAGACCTTTGGGAATGTCACCCGCCGCATCGGCTTCGGCGATCAGTTTGGTTAGCAGCGGATCCTTGGCCGATTCCTGATGCGCGAGCGTCTTGGCGAAATCGATGCCGTTCATGATCCACAGCAGTCCGCCCGGGATCGGGCGATCGACGCCGTCCCAATCGGTGCCGTCGGGCTGTCCGCCGCCGCCGCGCACGAAGGGCACGCCGGCACTCGCGGCCAGCTGTGCCGTGCCCGATCCTTCGATAAAGATTTTCCCGGCGATGGCTTGGCGGCCTGAGGCGTTTTCCACGACGATGGCGGTGATGGTGTTGTTGCCGCTGCCCTGTTTCACGACGCAATCGACGAAGGATGTGCCGTAGAGCGCCAGCACGCCGGTCTCTTCCAGCATGTTCGCCATCACGCTTCCCGAGCCTTCGGGGTTGAAGCTGGCGCGCGCGAATTGGGAACCCGGCTTCATGTTGCGTTCGTAATGCGACAGCGGATTGCCCGCCCAGCCGGGCAGGTCGGCATCGGTCGCGGTATAGATGTAGCCTTCGCGCTCGAAGCGTTCCATCAACTCGGTATGGATGCCGCCGACGCCGGGTGCGGCCGCGCCCTGCAGGCCCGATGTGTGCACGCCGCCCGGCATATCGAAGCGTTCGACGACGATCACCTTGGCGCCCATGCGTGCGGCTTGCAGTGCCGCGGCGAAACCGCCCGGCCCCGCGCCGACCACGACGACATCGGCTTCATATGCGATCGGGACCGGCTGTGCCGGCAGGGTTATTTCGTTCATCGACGCCTCCGTCACGGAGTGTCGAAGTAACGCTCGAGGAAATCCAGATATTTTGTGCGCCAGCCTTTGCCGGCGCGCACCATGTCGCCGAATTCCAGATAATTGTCGCGGGCGGAATCGTAGGGCGCCCAGACCGGCGTATCGGCGCCATTGGGATCGCCGGTCGCGGCAAATGTCACCCAGGTATCCATCATGGCGTCGGATAAGGCGCGGTCGCTTTTATCGTAGGGCATCGGCATCTTGTCCGGCCAGGCATCGAGATTGCCGAAGACGTAAGCGACTTCGAGGCCGTGATCGGGCGGACGCTGCGTGAAGCGCCCGCGCTTGGTGAACAGATAACGATAGGTTTTCGGCTGATGCTCGATCATCGCTTGCGCGATGCCGCGCGTACCGAAATTGAATTGCGTATCGGCGAAGAGCGCCGCCGTCGCCGCGCGGCCATCCTCATCGCGCGCCGCCGGATAGAGCGCCAAGGCCTCGTCGGTCATGGCGCCAAAATTCTGTTCCACCAGGGTGCGGTACTTCGCCACTGTTTCGACCGGCCAAGCACCGACGAAAATCGTGCCTTCGTCCGTGTTGGAACCAACGATGGTCGGCACCTTGGCGATACGTCCGGCCTTGAAGGCGTCGCGGTCGTTCTCCTTGAGCAGAACGCCGTCGAGGATAGGGCGAAGTGCACGGTGTTTCGTGAGGGCGCGGACCTGCGGCACGATCTCCTTGGTGCGTGCGAAGATGGCGTCGGCCGAGAGCGCACGTAAACTCGCGAGATCGTCGCCGAGCAGAGCGCCCTGCGCCTCGGCTTCGTCCAAGGGGCAGAGCGGGCGGAACGCGCCGGCGCTTTCCAAGATGACGCCATGGAACAATCCGTGCGCCGCCGCGCAGGCCATCAATTGCACGATGGAGGCCGAACCGGCGGAGACGCCGAATAAGGTGACGCGTGACGGATCGCCGCCGAAGGCCGCGATATTGTGTTGGATCCATTCGAGTGCCGCGATCTGGTCCAGCAAACCGTAATTGCCGGACGCGCCAATGCCGGATTCCGCATTCAGGGCCGGATGTGCCAGGAAGCCGAAAATGCCGACGCGATAATTGAGTGTGACGACCACCACGCCTTTTTTCGCCAGCGCGGCGCCGTCGCAGCGGATGTCGGCGCCGGAACCCGCGACGAAGCCGCCGCCGAAGATATAAACCATCACCGGCAGACGCTCGGCGTCGGATCGGGCTGGGGTCCACACATTGATCGTCAGGCAATCTTCGCTTTTGCCGGGCGCGGCGGAGGGTTCTTCGGGCAGCGGGATTTGCGGGCAATCGAAGCCGAATTCCTGCGCGGCGCGCGTGCCGGTCCACGGCGTTGCCGTTTGCGGCGGCCGCCAGCGTAATGTCCCGACCGGCGGTGCCGCAAAGGGAATGCCCTTGAAGATGCGCACTGCGCCGTCATGTCCCGAGATTTTGCCATATTGGGTTTCGACGATGGCCGACATCAGGCACCTCCGGTCGCGAGCGCTGTGAGACGCGCGATGTCGTCCAAGGATTCGAGCGTATCAACCATTTGGATCAACGCCTCGATATTGCGTGCCGGAAGCGGCGTCGCCGAATGTTTGCAGCAATCGCGGAATTTATCACGCAGACGTTCGTCGGAAATCGGCCGCGACGGATGGCCGAGCGGGATTGGGATATGTTTCTCGATGCGCTTGCCGTCGC
The DNA here is from genome assembly GCA_947467145.1 of Rhodospirillaceae bacterium. GTDB lineage: Bacteria > Pseudomonadota > Alphaproteobacteria > Rhodospirillales > UBA2165 > CANIGJ01. Next base: position 265,484 of record CANIGJ010000002.1, read on the forward strand.
GTGTGGTGACGATAACCGCTCCGCCTTTCATGTTCTCATCGAGACGATAGGTCAACTTGTCGGCGACCGCATGTGCCGTCGCATCTTTCAAACCGTCGTCGGTGAAATCGGCCAGGCCGAGATCGCCATGCGCCAAGGTCTTGGCAACGCAGAACGGGATACTGTTGCCGGCGGCGGCTGCGTTATCCGGTCGGCGGCGTTGCGCCAGCGGTTCGCACCAGGGCTGCACGAGCGGGTGGGCGACGACTTCGATCGTGGCGATGTCTTGTGCCGCAACACCTTGCGCCGCGATCTCACACGCCGCCTCGATGAACGGGGTTACATGATTGCTGGCCGACCAGGCCTTGAACTCGACGTCGGTCAACAGATAGTCGCGGCCCAATTCGGCGGTGATGACCGAGCGGTCGCCCTTGTCGCCATAGACCATCGTGAACAGGCCAGCTGGCGGGTTGAGCACATCCATATCGGCGCCGAGCCCCGCTTCGGCGAGACGTGCCGCCAGCACACCTGCCTGATTGGGGAACGCGCCATAGATCGCCTTGGCGGGCGGATCGCCGGTGAGCACCGGTTGGCGCGAACCGGCCGATTGCATCAAAGCCAAGCCGAATGCGCTGCGGAAACGTTCCGCATCGAGGCCGAGGATTTTCGCCGCACCCGCCGCGCAGGGCAGGTAGCTGAGTAATTGTCCCGGCATGAATTTGTTGCTGGGCTGCACGCCCGCGCGCACCAAGGCGGCGGTGATGCGGGCTTTCACCTCGCAGGCGACGATGGACGCGGTGAGCAACGTCGCACCCGAAACATTGCCCACCGCTTCCGCCATTGCCAGGGGTGCGACGAGACAGACGACGCCGAGATGGCCCGTCTCCGCGCCGGCGGGATCGTAATTGAGCGCATGCACGAGTGCGCCGTTGGCAAACGCCGCGTTGGGGGCCGCGACCTTCGCGCCGAGGCCGAGGATCGTGCTTTCCGCCGGCCCGCCCAGAGCTTGCATCACCTTCATGCTGGCGGCGCAGCCGGGGCCCAAGGTGCTTGCCGCGATGGCGGCACCCAGGGCATCGAGGATCATGCGCTTGGTGATCGCCACGACGCTCGGCGGAATATCCGCGAAGCGCAGCGCGACCGCGAAATCCGCCAGCGCGTGTGTCGGATCAGTATCGGCTGGCGGGCCCACTAATGATTCTCGGGGCATCAATCCGGCTGGATATATTCGGCGGCTTTTTTGGCCAGCTCCGGCGGCGTCTTCTGGTAATCGGCGAACATCTTCGCGAGATCTTCACCGGGGATCGGTTTGATCTCGAGGTTCATCTTGCCCGCCTCGGCCAGGAAGGCCGGATCTTTGGCAGTGTCGAGCATCGCCTTGCGAAGCGCGGCGACGCGATCTTTCGGCGTCCCGGGCGGGGCCGCGAGCGGCCGCGCGATTTCGGTCTGGCCGAAGATCAGATCGGCGATCTTGCGATCGCCCTCATTCTTGATCATGGAGAACATCATCGTCGCATCGGCGAACAGCGGTTCCGGTTTGGCGCCGAACTGCACGAAGAACTGCATCTCGCCACTGTTCACTTCGGCCATGTAGGACGTTTTGACCGAACTGGCCTGCAAACCGCACGCCGCATCCATCTCGCCACGTTGCATGGCGAGCTTGACCGTGTTGGTGCCTTCGTACCCGGTGATGACACGCAGGTTCGCGCCGAACATCTTTTTCAGGAACACCGCATGCGTGCTGCTGGTTGCGGCGGCTGCCGATGCGCCGAAGACCACGGTCTTCTTGGCGGCGATCAAATCGGGCAGGGTTTTGATGTTCTGACCGGCCCCTTTCCAGGTCGCGCAGGCATTCACGTCGCGATCCATGCTGCCGATCCATTCGAATTTCTCGGCCTCGAACTTGGCGTCTTGGTTGCCGAACAAGGGATCGAGCGCGGTGGACGATGCGAACACGCCGAGCGCCGTACCGTCCTTGGGTGATACATTATAAAGCGTGTTGGCCGAGCGCGGGCCGCCCGGCATGTTCTGGATCTGGACCTGCGGATTGCCGGGGATGTGGTTGCCCATGTGGCGTGCGTAGAAACGCGACATGGAATCGTAGCCGCCGCCGACGCCGTAGCCGACCGTGATGGTGACGATCTTATCCTTGTAGAAATCGGCGACCGCATCCGCGGCCTGTGCACCCGATGAGATCGAAGTGCTGATGGTGAGCGCTGCCAGCGCTCCGACGGCGATCGCGTACTTCATGCTACGTTACCCCTCAACCATAGCCACGCCGCCGGAAGCTTAGGCGCAATCCTTGGTTCGCGGCAACCGGCGGGACATGCGTTTTGGCGATATCACTCATGTTGTCCCGCTCAGCGGTATCGGGGATAATCGGGGTATGCTGCCGCCGATCGACTTCCCCAAATGGCTCGCCGAGCACCAACACCTGCTGAAGCCGCCGGTCGGCAACCAGCAGATTTGGGAAGATACCGATTTCATCGTCACGGTGGTGGGCGGACCTAACCGGCGCACCGATTTCCACGACGACCCCTATGAAGAATTCTTCTGGCAGTTCAAAGGCAATGCCTGGCTCGACGTGATCGAGAACGGCAAGCCGGGCCGCGTCGAATTGCTCGAAGGTGCGATGTTCCTGCTGCCGCCCCATGTGCGCCATTCGCCGCAGCGCCCCCAAGAGGGCAGCGTGTGCCTGGTGATCGAGCGTAAACGCCCGGACGGAATCATCGACGGTTTCGAGTGGTATTGCCTGAATTGCGCCGCGCTACTCTATCGCGTCGAGGTTCAGCTCAAATCCATCGTGCGCGATCTGCCGCCGCTGTTCGAGACGTTTTACGCGAGTGTTGACCTGCGCACCTGTAAATCCTGCGGCGCCATCCATCCGGGGAAGGGATGATGCCAGGGATAATTGACGCGCGCCTCGCCGAGCTTGGCATCGAATTGCCGACCGCGCCGCCGCCGCGCGCGGCGAAAATCCTGATGGCCAAGATCGCCGGCGGCTTTCTGTTCGTCTCTGGCCAGCTGCCCTCGTGGAACGGCGAGCTGCGTTATATCGGCAAGGTCGGCCGGGACTTCGATCTGGCTCAGGCGCAAGATGCCGCGCGGCTGTCCGCGCTCAATGTGCTGGCGCATGCCAAGGCGGCCTTGGGCGGCGATCTCGACCGCATCGCCGAGGTCGTCTTCTTGCGCGGTTTCGTCAATGTGGCGGACGGCTTTTTCGATATCTCGCAATCGGTGAATGGCGCTTCCGATCTGATGGTGGATATCTTCGGGCCTGCGGGCGCGCATGCGCGCACCGCCGTCGGTGTCGCCATGATGCCGTACAATGTGGCGATCGAGGTCGAGGCGCAATTCCTGCTGCGGTGAGGAAAGTTGATAGGATGCTCTACATCATTTATCAGGAAGACCGGGCCGACGGCGCGGCGATCCGCGCGGCAGCGCGCGACGAACATTTCGCCTATCTCGATAAGCACGAAGATATCCTGGTGCTGGGCGGAGCCTTGATGGCCGAGGATGGCGCCACGCGCACCGGCAGCGTGTTGATCGTCAATGTGCCCAGCATGGCCGACGCCGAAGCGTTCTCCGAAAGCGAACCGTTCCGCAAGGCAGGGCTGTTCAGTTCGGTGAAGGTCTCGCGCATGCGACGCGGGCAATGGAACCCGGCCGCCGCGCCGAAAAGCGCCGAGGGTAATTAGCGCCCAATAGACGTCTAAGCTAGTGGTCGACGCGTTTCCACATTTCGGCGCCGACCTTCTTGCCGCCGAGCACGGTAAATTGCCCGGTCAAGGTGCCGTCGGTTTCGATCTTGTAGACGGCGAGGCCCGGCACAGGCGACTGGCGCACGAAAAAGATCACCGAAAAGGTATCGCCATTGAGAATGCCGGTGCCGCGATGCACATCCTGCCCAAACACCCAGACGACCGTGTAGGTATCGCCGCTTTTCGCCACGGCCGCTTTGCCCGTGTAGCGGCCATCCGCCATCTCGTGCCCATAGACTTCGTATTCGCCGTCCAGCTCGGCGGCGATCGCGGGGGCGAGGCATGCGGTGAGCAAGAGGGCCGCAAGCAGGATCACGCGAAGCGGATGCGGCACCTAGTCTCTCCAGGCAGGATCAAGCGTTCGTGATGTCTCAGTGTGGCATTCCCACGAATGTTGGCAATAGGAATTATCGTTACAGACCAAAGGTCTTCCGGTCGACGAGCGATGCGATTGCCGCAAGATTGTCACGGTTTGGTTACGGCACGGACCGCGGGGGCGTGGCTAGGATCGCGCTTAAACCCATGCTTCGAACCGCGCGCTTGCCGCCACAATTAGGACGATCCTTCATGATCATCGTAGACCGCGTAGACCGGGCATTGGCTGAACGGGCCGCAGCGGGCAATCCTATTCGTCTCGGCATGATCGGCGCCGGTTCCATGGCGCGCGGCGTGGCGCTACAGATCTTCACTGCGGTGCCGGGTATTCGGCTTTGTGCCATCGCCAATCGCACGCTCGACAATGCGCGACTCGCTTACACGGAAGCCGGACAGGAACCCAAGGTCATCGACAGCGCCGGCGCTCTGGCTTCCGCGATCGGCTATCGCCAGCCGGCCATCACCGAAGATTGGCGTCTGCTGACGGAATCGCCTGACATCGATGTCATCCTCGAGGTGACCGGCTCGATCCATGACGCGGCCGAAGCGGTCTGCTCGGCGATTGATTATGGCAAGCATATCGTGCTGATGAATGCCGAACTCGACGGCACCGTCGGCCCGCTCTTGAAGGCGCGCGCCGATGTGGCCGGCGTCGTTTATACGAATGTTGACGGCGATCAGTCCGGCGTCGAAGTGACGGTGCCGAATACGATCGCACGTGCGGCCCTGTTCAATGATGCGGCTTGCGCGCCGGTGGGCGGGCTGATGGTCGAAGTCATCGCGGCGGCGAAGATCGATCTCATGGCCGGCACCGTGCTCGACGATCCCAGTCATGACATGACGTATGGTTTGGCGGAGAATGCGGATGTCGTGCGCAGCGAGCGGATGCTGCCGATCGGCATTGCCGCCGGCTGCCGGTTGAAGCGCGACGTGCCCAAGGACGGCGTGTTGCGCTACGAGGACGTCGAGATCCCGGCCGATCGCTTGATCGATCGCTTGCGCGCCGAGCAGGAACGACTGTCCGGTCCGGTCAACGATAGTTTCGTCGCACAACTCGCCTTCGCGGTTGCCGGCTAACGAAAATGGGGGCCCCACATGTAATTTTGAGGGGCCCCCATTCGTAACTTCGAATAAACGCGCGATCCTAAGCTTGTGTCAGCGCGCCTTCTTTTTCTTGCGGCTTCGGTCGGGCCAGTTCCGCTTCCTCGATCCGGCGATGCAAATCCTTGATCTGTTCGAGGATCGGGCCATAGCGGTCGGCATCGTCGATGGCGAACCCCTTGTGATACATGCGGCGGTAATCTTGACCGATCACCGGCGGACGGTAAGTGGCGGGATCGCCGGTCCAGTCCTTGGGTTCCTTGCCGGCACCGAACAGCACTTCGGTCGTCTCGCCGGTGCGGAACACGTTGAGCGGATCCTTGCCCTGTTCGACGAGCGTGATGTTCTCGTCGAGCTGCTTGCGCAACAAGATGATGGGAACGTCGGTGCGCCCCAATGCTTCCTTGGAGCGGTCGACGATAGCGCCTTGCGACCACCAGACCAACGCATCCTGCGCCAACACGTAATCGAGAATCGGCTTGCCCTTTTCGTCATGCAGCGGCGGCTCGTACCACGGCACGACATTCTGTTCCGGCACCGACACGCCGGGCGGTGCGGCATAGACCTGATAGGTGATGTGCAGGGTGTGTTCGTCGTCGATCGGCACGCGGGCTTGGTAATCGCTGCGTGGGCTGCCCGGTCCGCCGGTCGAGGTATAGAACGGAAAGACGACGGTCGAGTGGCGGCGCACCAGATCTTTTTCCGCGCCAAGTTCCTGCGAGAAATGGATGAATTTCTCGAAGCCGTATTGCGTCGTGTTGGCGGTCACGTCCTTGATGCCGATGCCCCATTTGGTGCGGGCATGCAGGGTGTGCGTCTGGCTCTCCATGCGTTCGGCGCCGCCCTCGCGCTCGAGTATGTATTTGAAGAAATAGCCGTGCGTGTAGACGCTGTGCGCCGGATCGCCGGTGTTCTCCTGGCATTGCAGCCAATTGCAGTTGAGCACGTTGACCGCGATCTGGCGGATCGCGTTGGGCCACACGAAATGGTCCCATTGCGGCAGCGCCGGTGCGGGCAGCGGGCCCATATAGGCAAACACCAGGCCGCCCATTTCGCGCACCGGATAGGCCGGTAGCTTGCGCGGGAATTTGGCGCGCGGGCTGGCCTCCATCGGGCGTTCGACGCATTCGCCGGTCTCGCCATAGAGCCAGCCGTGATAGGGACAGCGCAGGCCTTCCTCATCGGGGATGCCATATTGCAGATCGACGAGGCGATGCATGCAGCGCTGGCCGATCAGACCCAGCGCGCCTTTGGTCGTTTTATAAAGTACCAAATCTTCGCCCAGGATGCGCACGGCCTTAACCGGATTTTCCAGCAGCTGCGCATAGGGCGCGATCGGGATCCAATAGCGGCGCATCAATTCGCCGCATGGAGTGCCCTTGCCGACCCGCGTCAGGCGCTCGTTCATTTCGACCGACAGCATCGCGATTCTCCTTACATCTTGCTCTTATCTAACGATCTCACGGCGACGCGTACTTCGCCGCCTTTTTGATGACGTCCGGCGGGAACTTGTAAACCCGCGCCATGAAGTCCTGCATCTTCTTGGGTTCGGAGAACTGCACCACGCTCACGGTCGCCTTGGTGAAGTCATCCTGGAAATCCTTGTCGGCCATGGTTTTCGCAAAGGCCTCGCGCAAGGCGGCGAGACGATCGGCCGGGATTTTCGGCGCCGTGGAAAAAGCGCGGAAGAACCGGTTGGTGCCGAGCACGAGTTCGACGACCTGCTTGTCGGCTTCGCCGCTCACCAGATCGTAGACCACCGGAACATCCTTCAGATCGGGATCGTCGCCTTTCTCCAAGGCGAACGATACGATGGGCGTGATCAGCTTGCGCTTCAGCCAATCGGTCTTTTCGCGCGTGCGCGCCCAATCGATGGTGGCGCGGCCATGCACTTCGCCGCGCTCAAGCGCCAGATCGATCTGCGAGGTGCCGGTATAGCCGGTCAGGACCTTGAGCTTGGTGCCCACCAGATCATTGAGCATGAAGGCATAGGCGCTGGTCGCACCGGTGCCGTCGGAGCCCACGGTGATCTCGGTCTTCTTGATGCCGTCGAGCGTGGTCGCCGGCGCATCGCTGCGCACGCCCAATGTGGGTGTTTCGCGCTGCGTCACCGCGCCTAGCCAATTGATCTCGATCGGATCGAACTGCACCCCTTCGAGCGCCAACAGCTTCACAATGGGCAGGAAGTCGGCATAGACGCCGATGGTGCTGCCGTCCTTGGGGGCGACATTGTTCACGTGGTTGGCGGCGACGATGCTGCCCGCGCCCGGCATGTTGCGCACGATGACTTTCGGGTTGCCCGGGATGTATTTGCCGATGTGGCGCGCCAGCGCACGTGCGGTCAGATCGTAGCCGCCGCCCGCGCCGTAACCGACGACGATCTCGACATCCTTGTTCTTGTAGAAATCGCCAACAGACGGACTTGGCGATTGAGCGGCGGCCGGCTGTGCTGCGACCGCCCCGGCGATCGTTGCGATCGTCAACAGCGTGCGTCTGACCTTGCGTGCCTTGTTAAACCAACCGGCCATCGAAACCTCCTGTCTGATCGCCGTTTATCGGCGTTGTCAGAAGGGTATGACTGTTATCGATCCTGGGCAAGGTCACGGGAACATGACCCTGATCTGCCCCCTTCAGAGTGGTCCATCTAATATTTTAGATTGGACCCTGAAGGAGAAGACAAATGGGCAAGAGACACGGGCCTGAGGAGATTATCGGTAAGCTGCGCGAGGCCGAGATTATACTGGCGCAAGGCGGGACGACGGGG
>CANIGJ010000003.1 GCA_947467145.1 Rhodospirillaceae bacterium
AAGGGCGCGGAGCGATCCGCGCCCTTTTTCGTGTTTTGGAGCCGGACTCTTGCTCAAGCCGTCGCGTCCTATAGGATGCCGAGCCATGAGCAAAATTGGCATTATCGGCGGCGGGGCCTGGGGCACGGCGCTGGCGGAAACCATGCATCGCGCGGGCAACGACGTGCTGCTTTATGCACGCGAGTCCGAGGTGGTGGAGTCTATCAACAAGCGGCACGAGAACACCGCGTTCTTGCCCAACGTCACCCTGTCGGACGAGGTGCGCGCGACCAACCGGTTGGCCGACGCGCTGGATGCCGAGATCATCTTGCTGGTCGCCCCCTCGCAGCATCTGCGCAAAATGACCGAGGCGGCCGCCCGCGATTGGCCCGACCGCACACCCACCGTGATCTGCTGCAAAGGCATCGAGCAGGATTCCTGCGCGCTGATGAGCGAAGTGGTGAACGCGACCCTGCCGGGCATTCCGCTCGCCGTGCTGTCGGGTCCGACCTTCGCGCGCGAAGTGGCCGAGAACCAACCCACCGCCGTCACGCTCGCCTGCGCCGACGAAACGCTCGGCAAGGTCTTGATGGAAACCTTGAGCGCGCCGCGTTTTCGCATCTATCGCTCGCGCGACGTCATCGGCGCGCAGATCGGCGGCGCGGTCAAAAACGTCATCGCGATCGCCTGCGGCATCGTCGAGGGGCGCAAGCTCGGCGACAATTCACGCGCGGCGCTGGTGACACGCGGGCTCGCCGAAATGATGCGTATCGGCTTGGCCAAGGGCGCGCAGGCGGAAACGCTGGCAGGTCTATCCGGTCTCGGCGATCTCACGCTCACCTGCAACGCCACGCAGTCGCGTAACTTTTCCTTGGGTGTCGCACTGGGCGAGGGCAAAGCGCTCGAAGGTGTTTTGGCGCGACGCAATTCGGTGGCCGAAGGCGTCTATACCGCATCGTCGGTCAGCGAGCTTGGTCGCCGCCTCGGTGTCGAACTGCCGATCTGTGCGGCCGTCGATGCCGCGCTCAATCACGGCGCCGATATCGACGCCTCGATCGCCAACCTGCTGGCGCGTCCGCTCAAGTCGGAGACTTTGTAAGATGGCTCATTGGTTGATGAAGTCCGAACCCAGCGCATTCTCGTGGGATGACCTGACGAAGAAAAAATCCGAGCCGTGGAATGGGGTGCGCAACTACCAGGCCAACAACAATATGAAGGCGATGAAGAAGGGCGATCGCGCCTTCTTCTATCATTCGGTCGACGAGAAACAGATCGTCGGCGTGTGCGAGATCGTTAAAGAACATTATCCCGATCACACGGACGAGACCGGCCGGTTCGGCATGGTCGATGTGAAGGCGGTGATGCCGGTGAAAAATCCGGTGACCCTGGCCGACATCAAAGGCGATGAACGCTTTGCCGATCTCGCCCTGATCCGCCAATCGCGCCTGTCGGTCGTGCCGGTCAGCGACGCGCACTGGAAAATCATCTGCCAGATGGCGGGCATTAAAGCGTAATGAGTAAAGTCCGCCTCTGCGCCGTCGCCGATATCGGCGATCAATCGTCGGAGGAGTTCGATATCGAACTGGGTGGCGTGCGCCGGTACGTCATCGCGGTGCGTGAGGCCGATCAGGTCTTCGTCTATCTCGATTATTGCCCGCATATGGGCTATCCCGAAAAATTCGTCGATATGCGTTTCATGTGCACGCATTCGAAAAAATTCTACTGCGCGGTGCATGGCGCGCGCTTCAATCTCGACGATGGTGCCTGCACCAGCGGCCCGCCGTCCGGCGATTTTCTTGGCCGCTTCGAAACCGAAGTGATCGACGGCGAGGTCTATGTCGGCGACACGCTCACCTGGCCCGGCAAGGAAAAGGTGCTCGCCAAGCGCCAGGCGCTCATTGATGCCTACAAGGCGCAGGCCAAGGCGCGCGAGGAAGAAGAGGCGCGCAAGCGCGCGGCCGGTGAGACCAATGGCTGACGAGATGAAGCGGCTGTGCGCCGTTGAAGACATCATCGACGGCAAGGCGCGCGATTTCGATATCGAGCTGGGCGGGGTGAAGCGCATCCTGTTCGCCGTGCGCCTGGGCGAACGGGTTTTCGTCTATCTCAATTATTGTCCGCATATGGGCCGGCCGCTGAATTTCGCGCCGGGCCGCTTCCTGCTGAAGGACGACGAAGAAATTTTCTGCGCCTTCCATTATGCTGGCTTTCGCATCGAGGACGGCTATTGCACGGACGGGCCGTGCCGCAATTATTCGCTGGGCCGCTTCGCGACCAAGATCGAGAACGGCGAGGTCTTCATCGGTGAAGAATTGGTCTGGCCGGAACCGCGCAGCGAGCCTTAGCCCCGCGCGCGGATCAGCCGCCAGAACACGGCGCCGGTCACCATATAGAGCCCGCAGGCGGCGACATCGAGCGACAAGGCCGGATCGTTGACCAGACGCGCGAGTTGCGAACCGATCCACAAACCGATGATGCCCAAAGTCGCGAAAACGAACAGGACGGCCGCGCGCTCAGCTTTGTCGCGCGACAGCCATTGCCCCAGGAATGCCGCTACGAGGCCGGTGACCCGGCTGAACCCCAAATCGCCCAACGTCCGCACTCCCCAAAAACCGTCCAGTAACCCCACGAAGACCCCTCGGCCCTGCGACCGAGAGGTTCAGATAGCATGACACCTTTGGCCGAGTCGTAAACGGCTTTCCGAAGTGGTGTTCAACTTTCGGTGAGCTTGTCGCCTTTGGGTGTTCCGGGTACGGTTTGAGCGATGAAACCCTCAATGGGTTCAGTGTTTAGGGGAAGCCGCCATGTCCGACGATCAACTGTTTCCGGTACCCGCCGAATTCGCACAACGCGCTTATATCGACGCGGCCAAATACCAGCAGATGTATGCCGCTTCCCTGGCCGATCCCGAGAAATTCTGGGCCGAGCAGGCCAAACGGATCGATTGGATCAAGGCGCCGACCAAGATCAAGGACGTCGATTACACGGGCGATGTAAAGATCCGCTGGTATTACGACGGCGTGCTCAACGTATCGGCCAATTGCCTCGACCGGCATCTCGCCAAACGCGGCGATCAGGTCGCCTATTATTGGGAGCCGGACGATCCCAAGGATCAGGGCCGCACCGTCACCTATCGCCAGCTCCACGAACAGGTCTGCCGTCTCGCCAATGCGATGAAGGATCGCGGCATCAAAAAGGGCGACCGCGTCACCATCTATATGCCGATGGTGCCCGAAGCGGCCGTCGCCATGCTCGCCTGCACGCGCATCGGTGCGGTCCATTCGGTGGTGTTCGGCGGCTTCTCGCCCGATGCGCTCGCGGGCCGCATCCAAGATTGCGATTCCAATTGCGTGATCACGGCCGACGAAGGTCTGCGCGCCGGCAAGCCGATCCCGCTCAAGGCCAATACCGACGAAGCCTTGAAGAGCTGTCCGACGGTGAAAACCGTGTTCGTGGTCAAGCGCACGGGCAATGATGTCGGCTGGGTCGAAGGGCGCGACGCCTGGTATCATCAGGCAACCGAAGCGGCCTCACCCGATTGCCCGCCCGAACCGATGGACGCGGAAGACGCGCTGTTCATTCTTTATACCTCTGGCTCGACCGGCAAACCCAAGGGTGTGCTGCACACCACGGGCGGCTACATCACCTGGGCGTCGATCACCCATCAATTCGTTTTCGATTATCACGACGGCGACATCTATTGGTGCGCCGCCGATGTGGGCTGGGTCACCGGCCACAGCTACATCGTCTACGGCCCGCTCTCCAATGGCGCCACTGGCGTGATGTATGAAGGCGTGCCCAATTGGCCCGATGCATCCCGCATCTGGCAGGTCGTCGATAAATACAAGGTCAACATCGTCTATACCGCGCCGACCGCGCTGCGCGCGTTGATGCAGCAGGGTGACGGCCCGGTGAAAAAGACCAGCCGCGCGTCACTACGCCTGCTGGGCAGCGTCGGCGAGCCGATCAATCCCGAAGCTTGGCTGTGGTATTACAACGTCGTCGGCGACGGGCGTTGCCCGATCGTCGATACTTGGTGGCAGACTGAAACCGGCGGCATCTTGATCACGCCGTTGCCGGGCGCCATCGCGCTCAAGCCGGGCTCGGCGACCAAGCCGTTCTTCGGTGTGCAGCCGGCACTCGTCGATGCCGATGGCAAGTTCCTCGAGGGCGCGGCCAGCGGCAATCTGATCCTCACCGATTCCTGGCCGGGCCAGATGCGCACCGTCTATCGCGACCATAAGCGCTTCGTCGAAACCTACTTCTCGACCTATCCCGGCTATTACTTCACCGGCGATGGCTGCCGGCGCGACGAGGATGGCTATTACTGGATCACCGGGCGCGTCGACGATGTGTTGAACGTTTCGGGGCATCGCATGGGCACGGCCGAAGTGGAAAGCGCGCTCGTGGCGCACCCGCAGGTGTCCGAGGCCGCCGTCGTCGGCTATCCGCACAACATCAAGGGCCAGGGCATCTACGCCTATGTGACGCTCATGGTCGGCACGACACCGACTGAAGATCTGCGCAAGGAATTGGGTGCGTGGGTGACCAAAGAGATCGGCGGCATCGCGCGCCCCGACATCATCCAATGGGCGCCGGGTTTGCCGAAGACGCGGTCGGGCAAGATCATGCGCAGAATCTTACGCAAGATCGCGGAAGGCGACCCCAGCAATCTCGGCGATACCTCGACCCTGGCCGATCCCGGCGTGGTCAAGGACCTCGTCGACAACATGGTGAATAAGCCAGGGGCGTGAGTTCCCGTTTCGACCAACCTTGCATTGTCGTCATGGCCGGGCTTGACCCGGCCATCCACGAAAGCGCGATAGCGCGAAAAGACTCATGACGGCGCAGACGCGCCTACCGTGGATGCTCGGGTCAAGCCCGAGCATGACGATCATAGATGGCGTCAGCGCTACCGCCGCACCCGGCTCAACGGTTCGGGTGCGGGCTGGTTGGACATATCGTGATAGCCGGTGAGCTTCGTGCTCTGCGCCAGCTTGTCCCAATCGTTGGCGAAGCTGCGGATGAACAGTCCGCCGTTGCCGTCGACCTCGAACACCACGCGATGGCCTTCGTGGATTTCGACGCGCATCGCCTTGTCGCCTTGGCGGAAGGCGTGGCTGATCGCATGGATGCCGGGGGCGACCTTCCACACGATGACTTCTTGCGTGGCGATCACGATCGGGCCGATGCCGTCGAAGGTCAGGTTCTGTTCGGCGGTGATCTCTTTCGCGTCATTCTTGACCAGGATGACGTAGGAATCGAGATCCTGGCGGAACAGTTCCGGCACCTTGGCGGCCAGCGAATCGGGCGGCACCGGCGGCGGCCCGGACGATTCGCAGGCAGTGAGGAGTAAGGCCAAGGTCGCAAAGATCGTCCGGAGAATTGCGTTCATGCGGCAGCTTCACACGAACCGCATGGAATGACAAAGTATGACTGCCATGCCCACCTTCACCCTCTCCATCGGCTCGAAAGCCTATTCGTCCTGGTCGTTGCGCGGCTGGTTGATGTGCAAAATCGCTGGGATCGATTTTGCGGAAGATTTCCACCACATGGATGCGCCGGATTGGCACGCTTGGGTGCGCGCAAAATCGCCGCACGCCAAAGTGCCGCTGCTGCGCCACGCGACGTCCCAGGGCGATGTTCTCGTATGGGAATCTTTGGCCATCGCGGAATATTTGAACGAGCTGTGTCCGCGGGCGCAGATGTGGCCGGCGGAGTCGGCAGCCCGCGCGCAGGCGCGCGCGATTTCGAACGAGATGCATGCCGGCTTCGCAGCCTTACGCACACATATGTGGATGACGCTTCTCACCCAGCGCCCGGGCAAGGGCCGCACCCCCGAATCGTTGGCCGATATCGCGCGCATCGTCGCGCTTTGGCGCGACACGCGGGCGAAGTTCGGCGCGGGTGGGCCCTATCTGTTCGGCGACCGGTTCACCATCGCGGATGCCATGTATGCGCCGGTGGTGATTCGCTTCTGGGCGTGGCAGCCGGAGCTGCCCGACGATGCGCGCGCTTATTGTGCGGCCGTCTGGAATCACCCATTCGTTGCCGAATGGCGCGCGGCGGCGGTGCGGGAAAAACCGGTTGCGCGCTACGAGGCGTTGGCGGATTAGTAGCGCATGGAACGTTTACTCGAAGGCTACCGCCACTTTCGCGATACCGAATGGCCCACCGAAAAAGCCCGCTATGAAGCGCTCGCCCATTGGGGCCAGAGCCCGCAGCATCTGATCGTGTCCTGTTCGGACAGCCGCGTCGATCCGCAGACCGTGTTCGGTGCGGTGCCCGGGGAATTGTTCGTCGTCCGTAACGTTGCCGGCCTGGTTCCGCCCTACGAGCCCGATGCGCATTACCACGGCGCCAGCGCCGCGCTCGAATACGGCGTACGTGTGCTCAAGATCCCCAACATCGTGGTGCTTGGCCACGCGCTTTGCGGTGGCGTGGCGGCGATGGTGACGGGCGCGCCGGGTGCCCGCGACTTCGTCGAACCCTGGATGAAAATGGCCGAACCGATCCTCAAGCACGTGCCGCTGGGGATCACCGGCCCGGATCTCATCACCTATTGCGAGGCCGAGGTGGTGAAACTATCGCTCGCCAACCTGATGAGCTTCCCATGGATTGCCGATGCGGTCGCTGCGGGCACGCTTCAGCTTCAGGGCTTCCGCTTCGACATCCATTCCGGGTTGTTGACGCAGCTCGACGGCGAGAAGTTCGTTCCCATCGTTTAGGCCGCCCGTCTAGACACCCCAGGTCACATAACCTTCCGGGCTGATCGGCCAGGTCGGGTTGAACGCAATCTCCCAGATATGTCCGTCGGGATCGGCGACATAGCCGCGAAAGCCGCCGTGCGGCGGCGCATCCCCGTTGCGCAGAATTTTGCCGCCATGCTGTGCGAGGCGATCGAGCAGCGGCTGCACGGCGTCTTGCGTCGCCACGTTATGCGCCATGTTCGATCCGCCCGGCCGCGGCAGCGTCGCCTGATACGTGTCGTCTGCCAGCGATTTGGCAAGCCAAGTGCCGAGCATCAACCCGTTCATCTGATAGAAGACGATCTCGGGATTTTCGAACACGGGCGTCCAGCCGAAGCCGTCGACATAAAACCGCTTCGAGCGTGCCAAGTCGGCGATGCCGAGGGTGACGCACGAGATTTGCTGCTGCATGGGCTTATCCTTAAGCGCTTTTCGTCAGTTCGGCTTGGACCGCGTCGCGGACCTCCCGCGGTTGCTGCGCGAGGGCGCGGTTCACCGCCTTTAACGTGGAGCGTAGATCGTAGACCTGATCAAGCAAGGACAGCATCAACGGCACCATGTCTTCGGTGACGTCGAGATCGTGGCGCAGATCGTAGATCAGGCGCACGCGCGCGATATCGATTTCGGTGAAGAGCCAGGTTTCGCTCTCGATATTTTCTGGGTCCAGGTCGGGCGTGACCCAGTGACGCTCGACCCAGCCGGAGAGTTCGGCTGCTTCAAGACCGGGAAATTGCGCAATCAGCGCGTCGATGCGGATCATGACGCGGCCTCAATCTTGGCCTCGCGGTACAAATCGTCGCGCGGACTGTTGTCGTCTTGCGGGGTCCAGGTTTCGAGAAAGGCGGCAAGCTCGGGTTCGGGCGTGCTCGGCAGCACAACTTTCAGCTCGATCTGCTGATGGCCCTCCTTGATGCCGCGCCCGCGCAAGCGCAGGCGCCGTCCGCTGTTCGAATTGGGCGGCACGGTCAGGGTCACATTGCCGCTCAATGTCGGCACGTCGATCTTGGCGCCGAGCACAGCTTCCTTCAGCGTGATCGGTACTTCGACAATGACGTCGTCGCCGTCGCGCTTAAACACGGGATGGGGCAGGACGCTGACTTCGATCAGCGCATCGCCGGTCGGCCCGCCGCCCATGCCGGGTTGACCTTTGCCCTTGAGGCGCAGGACCTGGCCGTCCCTGAGCCCGGCCGGGATGGTGACATCCAATGTCTTGCCATCGGGCAGGGTCAGGCGTTTCACCGCGCCCTTGGCGGCGGCGATGAAATCGACTGTGAGTGTGTAACGCATGTCGCTGCCCCGTCCGCGGAATCGTGCGCCGAAGATGCTTTCGAGATCGTCGGGATCGAATCCGCCGCCCCCGGGATGCGGCCCCCCATAGCTGCGGTATTTGCTGCGGCCCATGTCGTCGCCGTAACCGCGATAGAAGTTCCGCTCGGGCGCCTTTTCCTGTCCGCTGGCGTCGATCTCGCCGCGATCGAAGCGCGCGCGTTTGTCCTTGTCGGACAGCAGCTCGTAGGCCGACGCGATTTCCTTGAATGTGTTCTCGGCGTCTTTGTTGCCGGGATTGACGTCGGGATGGTGCTTCTTGGCGAGCTTGCGGTAGGCCGATGTGATTGCCGCATCGGTGGCGCTGCGTTCGACGCCCAGGATTTCGTAAGGATCTCTCATGACCATAAATCGCACTCAAATTGAGTCGTGCTTGATATAGGCAGACGCGTCAACCGGCGCACCAGCCGGCCCGTTTGGCGCCGCCATAGGCGCGGACATATCCTTCGCGCGTCAGCGCCGTGCCGAGATCCTCGCCGGCCTCGGTTTCGACCTTGCTCATCACCCGGCCGGCATATTTCTCGAAGCGGATGTTGCGCAAAATGACGTCGCCGCCGGCGAGCTTTTCCTCGATGCGCGCCTTGGCGCGCTGCGCCGCCGCCCGTTCGCTGTCGCATTTGCCCTTGAGTTCCGGGGCATCGATGCCGCCGAGGCGCACCAGGGTGGTGACCTCCTGGCCGAGCCAGATGTGGGCGCGCACCTCGATCGTGTCGCCATCGACGACGCGCAGCACCTCGGCCGCCACCGGCCCGTCGAGGCGGTTGAGCTGGGCCCGCTCGGCGGCTCCGGCGGGGGCCGCGACGAACAGCACGGACAGGCAGAGGGCGATGGCGCGCATCTGGAAATTTCTTGACTTTTTGGTGTATTTTATGGAATTATTTTATAGATAATTTGCGGTCGCACAAACAGATATTTATTTCGTAATCAAAACGACTATGCAAATCTGGGCATGATGCGGGCTTTAGCCGCCGCGCGCTTGGAATTAAATGTAGCAGCACATAGGCGGCGTCTCGACAGACTCTCGACAGGATTTGTCTATTTACGTCGAGTTTTGTCGATAAATGTCGATAAATGACTAGAGAGCCAGAACGACCGCGCCGGTCGCGACCAGGGCAATGCCCAGCCAGTGCAGCAGGCTCAGGCTTTCGCCCAGGAAAGTGACGCTGAATAGCGCCACTAGGACGACAGACAGTTTGTCGATCGGCTGCACCTTGGCCGCCTCGCCCATCTGCAGGGCGCGGAAATAGCAGATCCACGAGGCGCCCGTGGCGAGGCCGGACAGCACCAGGAAGATCCAGCTTTTTTGCGAGATCTGGTTGAGCGGCTGCCATTGGCCGGTCGCCGAAATGATGGCGGCCAATGCGCCCAGAATGACGATGGTGCGGATGAAGGTCGCGAAATCGGAATTGATGCCCTCGATGCCGACCTTGGCGAAGATCGCGGTCAGCGCGGCAAAGGCCGCCGAGAGGAGGGCCCAGAACTGCCAGGCTGCGAAGGCGATCTTCATGTCAGAAATCGATGCAGCGGCCGTTCTTTTCCCAATCGCCGTAGCGCGTCGGTTCCAGACCCTTGGGGCCGCCATGTTCCTTGGGCTTGGCAGGTGCTGGCGCGTCCGGCTGTGCTGGTTGGATCGCGGGCTCGGTGGGTTCGTTTTTGGCTGTGTCGGTCATGCTTCCTTGTAACCCCATCGGCCGCCCGTTAGGAAGGCCCAGCTTTGGGCGGATCAGTCTTGGTGGACATCTCCGGTTTTCTTTCGACCTACGTCTTCGATTGGGGCTTCGCGCTGTGCGCGGGTGTCGCCGTGCTGGCCGCCATCGTGCGCGCCTTCACCGGCTTCGGCGCCAACGTCGTGTGGGGCCCGGTCCTGATGCTCTATTACGGCCCGGTCGAGATGGTGGCGATCATGGCCATCGCGGCGGTAGCGACCTCGTTCCAGGTCGCCTTGCCGTCGGCCAAGCAGGCCGACTGGCGCACCATCGGCGTCATGTTCGCGGCCATGCTGGTTTTTACCCCGCTCGGTGTGCTGACCCTGCTCGAGGTCGATCCGCACATCTTCAAGAAGGCGTTCGGCATCTTCATCCTGATCTGCGCGGCGGTGCTGGCGTCGGGCTGGGTCTATCGCGGCACGCACAGCAAGTTCGCGACGGCGGCGACCGGCGCGCTGTCCGGCTGGATCGCCGGTTTCGCCGGCGTCGGCGGTCCGATCCTCGTGATCTACTTCCTGGCCGCTCCCGGCGATCTGCGCCAGAAGCACGCCAACAATTCGATCTCGGTCACCCTGCTGGCGCCGATCACTCTGGCCGGGCTGCTGTGGCAGGGCGCCGTGGACAGCGATGCCTGGATCCGTGGGTTACTATTCCTGCCGGCGGTTTACATCGGCCAGTGGATCGGACTGCGGCTGTTCAAGGTCGCCCCGATCGAGCTGTTCCGGAAGGTTTCCCTGGCCCTGATGATGATCATCGGCGTGGCGGTTTTGGTGGGTTGAGCGCAAATCCGCCATATTTGAAATGTGGAATAGGGCTGACTATCTGATCACCAATTGGTGAACTGCCTTTTGAAAGGAAGGACAAGACAGTGAGTTACTTCAAGACCGCCATGCTGCTCGCCGGCCTGACGGCTTTGTTCATGGGCGTCGGCGCCCTGTTGGGCGGTTCAACCGGCATGGTGATCGCGTTGGCCTTCGCGCTCGCGATGAACGCCTATTCCTATTGGAACTCCGACAAGATGGTGCTGCGCATGTACGGCGCGCGCGAAGTCGACGCGCGCTCGGCGCCTACCTTCTACAATATTGTGCAACACCTGGCGCAGAACGCGCAGCTGCCGATGCCCAAGGTCTATGTCATCGAAGACGCACAACCCAATGCGTTCGCGACGGGCCGCGATCCGGAGCATGCCGCGGTCGCCGCGACCACCGGCCTGCTCGATCATCTGAGCTCCGAAGAGATCGCCGGCGTCATGGCGCACGAACTCGCACACGTGAAACATCGCGACACCTTGATCATGACGGTAACGGCGACCTTGGCCGGTGCGCTGTCGATGCTCGCTAACTTCGCCATGTTCTTCGGCGGTTCGCGCGATCGCGAAAACGGCGGCGGTGTCGGTATCGTCGGCACGATCGTGCTGATGATCGTCGCCCCCATGGCCGCCATGCTGGTGCAGATGGCGATCAGCCGCGCGCGCGAATATGAAGCCGACCGCGAGGGTGCGGAAATTTCCGGCCAACCGATGTGGCTAGCGTCGGCGCTGGGCAAGTTGGAATCGCTGGCGCATCAAATTCAGAACCCGCGCGCCGAGGCGAATCCCGCGACGGCGCATCTGTTCATCGTCAATCCGCTGTCGGGTTCGCGCATGGACAATCTGTTCTCGACGCATCCGAGCATGGAGAACCGCATCGCGCGCCTGCAGGCGATGGCGAATGGCGAGCCGGTGCAAACGACGCGCGGGTTCAGCCGGGCCGCGCGCGCCGAACGCCGGCGCAGCATCCTGCCGACCAGCGGCAGCGCCGACGGCAGTGTCGGCCGCCGTCCCTGGGGATAGTTTGACTTAAAGGTTGCGCGGAGAATCGTCAGAGACGATTCTGCCGCGTGATCTTGTCTCCCGAATATCTGCCGTGGCTTGAATTCGCCATCCGCCTCGTCGCCACCGCATCGATGGTCGTCGTTGCGACCTGGGCCGCCGAACGTAGCGGCCCGTTGGTGGGCGCGCTGATCGCCACCCTGCCGATCTCTGCCGGGCCGGCCTATATTTTCGTTGCCGTCGCGCACGATCCCGCGTTCATCGCCCAGGCCGCACTCGCCAGTCTCGCGGTCAATGCCGCAACGATCTCCTTCATGCTCGCGTACGTCGTCATGGCGCAGAAGCGCGGCCTGATCTTGAGTTATAGCGTAGCTTTCGTCAGTTGGGTGGCGATCGGTTATCTGGTCCAGTCGCTCGACTGGTCCTTGCCCGCGGCCATCGCGCTCAATGTCGCGGTCACGGCGCTGGCACTGCCCATTGCGCAACGTCTCGCTACGCACAAGATGCCGGCCGCGCAGCGACGCTGGTACGATGTGCCGTTCCGCGCCGGCCTCGTCGCCTGTTTCGTCTGCATCGTCGTGGCGCTCAGCGCGCATGTCGGGCCGGCGATCACCGGCATGCTTGCGGTCTTTCCCATCGTGCTGTCGAGCCTGATCCTGATCTTGCAGCCGCGCGCCGGCGGCGTAGCCACGGCGTCGCTGATCGCGCACGGCATGTTCGGCACCGTCGGGTTCGGCACGTCGTTGATCGTCCTGCACCTGGCCGCCCCGGCCTTCGGCTCGGGTTTAGCGCTCGGCGCGGCCCTTGCGGTCTGCATCGGCTGGAACCTGGCACTGCTGGCGTTGCGCCGCGTGCGGCCTTAACCATTTAACATTGTTCACGATTCCGGCGCCGGATTGACGGCGCGTGCGCGATAGGCCCACAATCCTTGTGGAATAAGGCCCATAGGGAGGCTGCGATGGCGATCGAGATCATCAATCCGTTGGAAATCGGCAAAGCAAAAAAAGAACGCACCAAGGTGTTCAACAGCCGTAAGGCGCATGCCTGGGTGCATTATTACACCCGGCCCGGCGACCATGACGAACTGCACTGTCACAATGCCGATCAGGTCTTCATGTGCCTCGAAGGCGAATGCACGATGAGTTTTCCGGACGGCGGCGAGGCGGTCCTGAAGCCGGGCATGGCCGCGATGATCAATGGCGGTTCGTTCTACAAGCTCGAGAATACCGGCGATTGTCCGATGATCATGATGGGCTGGCGCACCGGCGATGGCGATAGCGTGAAGACCATCGATTACGTGACCGGCGAAAACATCACCTTCGACGGCAAACGTCCGGTCATCCGCAATCGCTTCGACGAAGAGGCCGCCAAGGCCGCCGAATAGTCATCGGCAAAAATCCGGCTGCGGCCAACCGTACCCGGAAAAAACAGGGAGACTGGTCATGCGTCCTATCACCAACATGACGTTGGCGTGCGTCGCGGCGGTAGTTTCGCTCCTGCATATCGGAAGCGTGGCATACGCGCAGAAATCGAACGACACGTTGCGGATCGCGATCAACGATCCCATCGATGTGCTGTCGCCGTATGACCGGCCGAACGAAGAAAGCTCGCCGTTCTTCACCGAGGTCTATCAGACTTTTCTGCGGCGCAACGAATATACCGATACCTTGTTCTCCGATTATTTCTCGTCGTGGAAGCGCATCGATCCGACGACGATCGAATTCGAGCTGAAGGACGGCATTACGTTCCATAGCGGCAATAAGTTCAGTGCCGACGACGTCGTCTATACCTTGAACTGGGCGGCCGATCCGAAGGTCAAGTTGCCGAACAAGGGTGCCTACTTGCTGTTCGATCGCGCTGAGAAGATGGGCCCGACGACGGTGCGTATCAAAACCAAGGACTTCTACGCCGCCGATACGACGGCACTCGCCTATCGCGTCTATATGCTGGATTCGCAGGTCCACAAGGCGTTGGACAACACGGCTGACTACGGCCGTGTGTCCGCGTCCGGCACCGGGCCCTATAAACTTGCCTCGATCGATCGCAACAAGGGCATGGTGCTTGAGCGTTGGGACGGTTACCAGGGCGACGCCAAAATCGCGCGCGCGCCGATCAAGCGCATCCACGGCATCCCAATCCCCGACGGGCAGACTCAGACCGCACAATTGATGACCGGTGGCATCGACGTGTTGCGCAATGTCAGCGCCGATGCATCCAAGGAGCTGGCCAAGAACAAGGAGCTCGCCGTTACCGCGATTCCGTCCGGCACGTATCTGTACATCCATCTCGACGCCATCGGCCGCGCCGGGGTAAAGGCGCTGGAGGATGTACGTGTGCGCAAGGCCTTCGTGATGGGTATCAACCGCAAGGAGATCACAGATAATTTCATCGCCGGCGCCAATGCGGCCGAAGTGATCGACTCGGTCTGCCTGAAATCGACCATCGCCTGCGCGTCATCGACACAGCCTTATCCGTACGACCCGGCGGGTGCCAAGAAGCTGTTGGCGGAAGCGGGCTATCCCAATGGCCTCGATCTGCAATTCTATGTGCATGCGCCCTATAAGGATGCGGCCGAGGCGGCGGCCGGGCAATTGCTGCGCGCCGGTATCCGGGCATCGGTGCAGCCGCTGACCATCAGCGTCTATTTCAAGAAACGCGACGACGGCGAACTGGCGATTTTCATGGGTGTCAGGCCCACCGGATCGTTCCCGGAAGTGCTGGCCTCGTTCGATTCCTTCTTCGCCGAAAAGCGCGATTATTGGCGCGATCCCTTCATCCACGCGCAATGGAAACTGGCGCTGGCCGAGGGCGATCCGGCCAAGCGCGCTCAGATCGTCAAGCCCGTCATCGACCGGCTGAACACCGAAGCCTATGTGCTGCCGATTGCCACGGTGCCCACGACCTTCGTACATTCCAAGAATGTGCGGGTGGAACGCAATCTGATCCAAAGCGGCGATATCACTGTCGCCGACTTCTTCTGGAACTGATATCTTTACGCCAAAGCCAATATTCAGGAGGCCGATATGAACGAAGCAACAAAGCCGATCAATCCCGAGAAAGAAAAGATCCATCTCGAAGCCGAAAGCCGCGTCCATACCTTCAGTTATGCCTCGCCCAGCGCGATCGGCCGTGTGAAGGAAATGGTGAACATGGTCCGCACGCCCAATGTGCGCGTGCAGGTCCAGGTCGTCAGCGAAGGCGGCGAGAACAATCTGCACTACCACACCAATTCCGACGGCGTGTGGATGGTGCTGAAGGGTGCGGCCAAGTTCTACGGGCCGAGCGACGAAATCATCGGCGATCTGAAGGAAATGGACGGTATCCTGCTGCCCGGCGGCACGCGCTACTGGTTCGAGACGACGGGCGACGTTCCGCTCGAAATCCTGCACATCACCGCGGTCGAGAATTCCAAGACCAAGGATCAGCGCATCAACGTCGATAAACACAAAGATTGGATGACGGACGCCAACTTGCAGGTTTACGACGACAAGTAGATCGCGCTACGCGTCCTTTAATAAACTGAATCAGCGGGCCGTCCTTGCGACGGCCCGCGACGTTTTTGGGCTGCCAGCGGTCAGGCCAACGCAGCCAGCGCGCGCGGATCGGCGACGGCGTAAACATTGATCTCGCCGACGCGGCCGCGCACGCCGGTCGTGCGTTTTTCGCAGCCGCTCATGTCGAATCCGGCATGAGCGGCGGCTTCTTCCGACAGCACCAGCGCGCAGCCGAAATCCTTGGTCAGCGCTTCGAGGCGCGCGGTCACGTTCACCGCATCGCCGATGGCGGTAAAGGCTTGCGCCGTCGGCGGGCCCATCGAACCGACGATCACCTCGCCGCAATGAATGCCGAGCCCCATGCGCAGAGGTTCGGGCAGATCGTTGGCGAAGCGGCGGTTCAATTCGTCCAGTCGCGCGAGCATTGCCGCGGCCCCTTTGACGGCATTGCGGCAACCATCCTGAATGGATCCGGTCACGCCATACATCGCCATCAGGCCGTCGCCGGTGAAATTGGAATAGTGTCCGCCGGTTTCGCTGAGCGCGGCGGACATTTCGGCGAAGAATTGATTGAGGGTGAACAGCACGTCATACGGCAACTTGCGTTCGCCCAAACGGGTCGAGCCGCGAATATCGAGAAACATCA
Organism: Rhodospirillaceae bacterium; assembly: GCA_947467145.1. Taxonomy (GTDB): domain Bacteria; phylum Pseudomonadota; class Alphaproteobacteria; order Rhodospirillales; family UBA2165; genus CANIGJ01. Next base: position 15,711 of record CANIGJ010000003.1, read on the forward strand.
CCGCGATGGTCTGCTCGCGCGCGGCCATCACCCCCGGCTTGTTGGCATCGCGCGCCGTCGCGGAGGCAGGCAGCAGCGGATGGATGGCCAGATCGTGCACTGGATGCGTCTGGCAAGCGAGGCGGACATTGGGTTCGGCGCTGATGCGCGCGAGCGCTTTCGCCTCGACCTCGCTGGGTGCGGGTAAGTGGTTGATCGCTTCGCCGACCTCAATGCGGCAGGTAGTGCAACGCCCGCGTCCGCCGCAGACCGAGGCATGCGGGATGCCGTTGATGCGGAGCGTTTCAAGAATTGTCTGGCCGTTGGGGGCGTCGATCTTGCGGCCGTCGGGCAGGCGGATGGCGTGGCTGCCGTGGCGCCGGCGCCAGTAGTGACGCACAACGCGCGCGATCAGGACGGACAAGGTCAGGTTGGCGAAGACGAGCCAGCCGTTGGGTTCGACCAGTTTCAATTGCGCGACCATATCGGCCATGGCGGGCACGAAGATGGGCCCGAACAGGCGGCCGAGATATCCCGGATCCATTTCGGCGCGCACGCTGAGCAAGCGCCCGATGACGGAGAATCCGAGCAACGATAGGACTGGGGTCAGGATCATCGCGGCATAAGCATAAGGCAGGGCCGCGCGATACCAGGCATACATGCGCAACCAGAAGTGCAGCCCGACGCACAGATGCGCCCATACGACGACGGCCATGATCGCTTGCTGGACGCCCCGCATCGGATCGGCGACCCAAAGGGCAGCGATCACGTATTCATAGGTCGGCTCGTAGTCGAGCGAATGGCGCACGCCGCTGGTGCCGGCGATATGGACGAGGATCAGCGGAAAGATCAGCAGGCCGAGTAGGATCTGAATGGCTTCCCAGGCCGGCATGCGCAGCGTCGATCGGGTAAACAAGGTCCACAGCGCCAGGAAGAAGTGCATCAGGAACGCGCCGAACAGGATGACCTCGCCCACCGGGCCCAGCCAGATGATATGGATGGCGCGGCGCATGGCCTCCATCGCGTCAAGCGACACGAGGCCGAGCGCATGGTTGAGCATGTGCGGTATGACGTAGGCAGCGACGATCACGCCCGCCCATAGATGCAATTTCTTGATCACGCGCTCCGAACCTCCGAATCGACGTTAGCACGATTTTGCGTCATGATGCCCGTCAAGCGGTGCCACGACGAGCGCCCAATATCTGGCCTTGGGGTTGATCGCACAGCCGAACCGACGGAAGTTAGCGGCATGCGAGGATTTTTTGGGATCGGCGTCGCCGGCGTCAGCAAGAGCATGAATGTCGGAAGTCTTTTCCGCACCGCTCATGCCTTCGGCGCGTCCTATATTTTCACGGTCGGCGCAAAATATACGCGCAAAGTGGGGCGCGGCGCCGATACGTCGAACACACCGCTGCAGGTTCCGTTCTACGAATTTCCCGATGCCGAGCATATGGTTCTGCCGGAAGGGACCGAATTGGTCGGGGTCGAGATCGTCGACGATGCGGTCGAATTGCCGTCTTTTCGCCATCCGCGTCAGGCAGCCTATATTCTGGGCGCGGAACGCATTTCATTGCCGCCGGAACTGCTCGCCAAATGCGCCTATTCGGTAAGGATTCCGACACACTTTTCCATCAATGTTGGGCTGGCGGGTGCTTTGGTCATGTACGACAGATTGGTCAGCCTTGGCCGCTTCGCCCGCCGTCCGGTCAGCCCACGCGGCGTGCCGGAACCCTTGCCGGAGCATGTTTTCGGCGGCCCACGCTTTCGCACGCAGGCTTCGCCTTATCTGGCGAGCCCGCCGGATATAACTGAGAAACCCGGATCCAAATCATGAAGAGCAGCATCATGAAAAAATCGTCTCTCGCTCTTGCGCTCTCCATCGGCGCGGCCGTGTCGTTCGCGACCCCCGCCTCGGCGCAGACCTTCATCAGCACGTCCGGTGATTGGAACGCGTTCCATGACGGCGCGGGCCGTGACAAGGTCTGTTACATCGCCTCGCTGCCGAAAAGCACGACGCCCGCCAATGTGCAGCGCGGTAAGAACTACATCATGATTTCGCATCGCCCGGCGGATAAGACGCGCAACGTGTTCGAGTTCCGCTCGGGCTATCCGTTCAAGGACGGACAAGAGGTCGATCTATCCATCGACGGCAACAAACCGATCAAGCTATTCACAAAGGACGATGCCGCCTGGGCGCGCGACGATGCGACCGATCAGGCAATCGCCGATGCGATGAAGAAGGGCAAGGCGGTCACTATCGTCGGTACTTCGGCGCGCGGCACCAAGACGACGGATAATTATTCCTTGTCGGGCATCAGCGCGGCGCTCAGCGCCATCGACAAGGAATGCAAGTAGTTCTGAGTTCCGTTTAGGAAGCGTCATGGCCGGGCTTGACCCGGCCATCCACGTTTAAGGCGCGTCTGCGCCTGTAAGAGTCTTTTCGCGCTATCGCGCTTTCGTGGATGCCCGGATCAAGTCCGGGCATGACGGCTAGGCGGGTTTCCGACTTGCCGCGTTCCAGTATTTTTCCAGATTTCCTACCAGTGCCGGGCTGACATGGCAGAACGCCTGTTCGCGCGTATAGGCCGCCATATATTGCCGGAACAAGTCGAGCGGCTCGACCGCGGCGCGGATCATGCGCCGATTGCCTTCGGCGCTGACGACGCCCGATCCCGTCAGATGCGTGATGGTGTGATCGAGCGTTTGGTCGATCGCGCTCGCATCGACCACCTGATCGCAGATCATACGTCCTTCCGGGCTGTCGCAGTCGAGGCGGCGTTCGCCGAGGATCGCCTGACGCGCGATGCGATCGCCGACGAAGCGCGGCAGGCGCATATTGGCGAGGCCGGGAATGATGCCTTCCTTGCGCGCGGGTAAGGTCATGTAGGCGCCCGTCTCGGCGATCACATGATCGCAGACCAGCAATAATTGACAGGCGCCGCCGATGGCGAAACCTTCGACCAGCGCGATCCAGAGTTTCTCGCTCGTGCCGCCACCGATCTCGGATGGATCGGCATCGGGACGCGCGATCCCGCGGAAGAGTTTGTTCACCAGGCCCATATCGCGATTCATGTAAAACAGATACGGGATCTGGCCATGATAGAGCGCGGTCAGATTGATGCCGCTACCGAACAGATGGCGGCCCGCATATTTCGGATGCTGCACGACATCGCCACGCAGCACGCCGATCTTGCTCTGCTCGTCCATCAGCACGACATCGATGGCGGTCTCGAACGCATCGATCACGGTGTGGTCTTCGCTGTTGAGCCGTTCGGGATTGGAAATGATGATGACGGCCGCCGCGCCCTGGCGCGTCACGCGCACGCGGCCGAAATCGAGCGCGCCGTCGCGGATGAATTTGGCCAGCGCTTCTTTTGAATCCGGCTTCGGCAACAACATGGCGTGGCACAGATGTGCGCCCGCGCGTTTGTCGGCCAGCACCTTGCTCAGAAAGATGCCCTGCTGGATTTCGAGGCCGGGTTTGTCGCCGGTCTTCAGCTTGGTCTCGGCGGCATAGGATTCGGTGTCGGGCACCAGGCCCGGGACGGCGCGCGCCGCCTCGGCCAACAGTTCATCCAGGCGCAGGAATGCGCGATAGCCGTTGGTGAGTTGGGGATAGAGATAAGGTACGTGTAGGTCGAGGAAGGGGACGCGGGCATCGGCGGCGATCCGGCGCAGCGCCAGGACGGCTTCCTGATCGCCCGAAACGGCGCCGCCGAAGCCGCGCTGTAACTCGTCCAGCTTGTGCCAATAGGGCGTGCAGATGGCCGCATCGCGGGCGAAATCGCCGGTGAGCACCGGAGCCGAGGGGAGGGTGTCGAGGAAGCCTGCCATACGCCGATTCGCCTTTTTCCTGTGGAATGCTATATAGGGCCCCATGAGCGAGTCAAAGATCAACCTGGTCGGCCAAACGCGCGACGAACTGGCGGCAACGGTCGTCGGCCTCGGCGAAAAGGCGTTCCGTGCCAAGCAGTTATGGCATTGGATTTATTATCGCGGTGAAACCGACTTCACCAAGATGACGACGCTCGCGAAATCGTTCCGCGAGACCTTGGCCGGGTCGTGCGAAATCCGCCGTCCTGAAACCGTGACCGCGCAATTGTCCACCGACGGCACGCGCAAATGGCTGCTGCGCGGCAAGGACGGCAACGAATTCGAATCCGTTTACATCCCGGAAGAGGATCGCGGCGCGCTCTGCGTCTCCTCGCAGGTCGGTTGCACTTTGACCTGCGCGTTCTGTCACACGGGCACGCAGAAACTCGTGCGCAACCTGAGCGCCGCCGAAATCGTTGGCCAGATCATGGTCGCGCGCGATACCTATGCCGAATGGCCGTCGCCGCCCGAAGGCCGCATGCTCACCAACATCGTCATGATGGGCATGGGCGAGCCGCTCTATAATTACGATGCCGTCGCCAAGGCGCTCACTATCGCGATGGACGGCGAAGGTCTCGCCATGTCGCGCCGCCGCATTACGCTCTCGACGTCCGGCGTTGTGCCGATGATCGAACGCGTCGGCGAAGAATTGGGCGTCGGGCTCGCGATCTCGCTGCATGCCACCAACAACGAATTGCGTGACGTGCTGGTGCCGATCAACAAAAAATATCCGATCGACGAATTGCTGGCGGCGTGCCGCGCCTATCCGGGATCGAGCAATGCGCGCCGCATCACGTTTGAATATGTGATGCTGAAGGGCATCAACGATTCACCCGCCGATGCGCGCGCTTTGATCAAACTGCTCCATGGCATCCACGCCAAGGTGAACCTGATCCCGTTCAACAAATGGCCGGGATCGGATTACGAATGCTCCGAGCCCGAGACGATCGAGAAGTTCGCCGATCTGCTAAACAATGCCGGCTACAGCTCGCCGGTGCGCACGCCGCGCGGGCGCGACATTATGGCGGCGTGTGGCCAGCTTAAATCGGCCTCCGAACGCGAACGCGGCCAACGGGTCCTGCTCGACGCATCGTCCGTCGTCTGATTTTCGCCTGACTGGCGCCACAACTCCGCCATAAAGCCCTGGCCTGCTCGCACTCTGTCTCAACAACGGAGTGGCGCTATGAATTGTCCTGCCTGCCAGGTCGATCTCGTGATGAGCGAACGACAGGGAATCGAGATCGATTATTGCCCGAAATGCCGCGGCGTCTGGCTCGATCGCGGCGAACTCGACAAGATCATCGAAAAGAATATGGCCGGGCAGGCGCCGCAGCCGCGCTATCAAGAACCGCCGCGCAGTGCGGAACCGCGTTACCAGGATTCTCATCCGCAACGCGGCTACGATTACGGCTACAAGAAACCGCACCGCCGCAAATCCTGGCTCGAAGAAATCTTCGACTGACTCAGCCACTGACGGTTTGGCGAGGTTTTGTCGTTTTGTAAGTCCGTGATAGCATAGACCCCTAGTAAGCGTTCGTATGCGTCGGTTCCTCACAGGGGAGCGCGTCATGAAGATCGTTTTACGAGTCTAGCCATGCTGGACGCCGCCTATCAAAGCCTCGCCAGTGGGCTTCCTAACCTCGTCGTGCAATTTTTCGTCGCGCCCGCCATGTTGGCTGCGAGCGTAGCCGTCTATTTGACCCTTACCCCAATGCGCGAAATCCAGTTGATCCGCGCAAACAACGCGGCCGCTGCGCTTGCGACATCTGGGGCCATCGTTGCTTTCTCCATCCCACTAGCGGCGGTGATTGTCTCCAGCGTGAATATCTACGACGTCATCGTTTTTGGCGTCGTCGCACTTTTCTTCCAGCTCGTGGCGGATTTCGTCGCTCATTTCATACTGCGGGAGCTGCCGGAGCGGATCAGCAATGGTGAAGTATCGGCGGCGATCATCCAGGTCGGAATTAAGTTTTCTGTAGCGTTGTTAAACGCGGCAGCGGTCACGGTCTAGACGTGATGAACGCTCTTCGCGCTCTGGCAGTTGTGGCTGCGGTCTGCTCGGGGATGGCGATTGTGCTTGGTGTGTTCGTTTTCGTCGCGTCGCCGTCGCAAAGCTCATACCGATCCGCCGGCGATGAATCGGGACCGAAGCTGTCATTCTCGGCGCGGCGAGCGCAGCGCTCATGGAAGGACGACACAGCCGATTGGCGCGCCGGCGTGCCGGTTCCGTCCAATGAGGTGACCGATTCAAAGGCTGTGCCGGTGGAATCCACTATGGGCCCAAGGCCGCCCACCGGAAATCGGCAAGCCGGTTCCGCGGTCGCCATCGGTCTCGATGGAGACAACGGATTGTTCTGGCTGACCGCTCGACATATGACGGAGGGCTGTTCAACGATTTGGATCGCGGCGGGTACAATCGATGGAACGACCCAGTATCTCTTAGGAGGACGCACCTTTTCGAGCCATCCGACAGCAGATCTCGTGCTTGTCGAGACGGCGCCCAACGGCGAGCGTAATTTTTCGCTCCCGCTTGGACGCGGCAATGTGCTCGCCGTCGAGGCGCTGCATGTCGGTTTCCCGAGCGGGCGTCCGGCGGCAATTTATAGTTCATATCTCGGGCTGACACGTGTGCGATGGGTGGATGGTTCTGCGCCGGTGGAGTCTTATGGCGTTTGGGCCGAACGTTTGCAGGTACCCGACCAAGTCGGTGGTTTGGGTGGCCTTAGTGGCGGCGCTACGATGGATCGTAACGGCTCGGTGATCGGCACTGTCGTGGGTGTTAGTGAACGTCGGGGTCGAATCTTGACCACGCGTCCGGCCCAAATCGCGACTTTGATCGATGGGCTCGGGGCGACGATGCCGAAAGCTAATGGCGACATCCGTCTTGACCAGAAGACCTTCCCCGCTTTCGCGCGTCAACTCATCGAGCAACGTCGCGTTGCACTGTTGAATTGTGAATTCTCGCCCAGCACAAAAAAATAGGGCGCCGCGGGGGGTGGCGCCCAGTCGATAGATAGTCGGGTGGACTTATCTGTTGCCCAGCAACCTCACGCGACCAGGGCGAAGGCGGCGCGCGCACTCAGCGAGGCGAGCGCCAACAGGGCGCCAATCGCGATCGGGCGGTAAATCGGATGATGTTTCATTGCAGATGGACTCCATGCCCATGGTGTTAAGGCATCCTAGGTCTGCTCTGCGGACATAGCGTGAATCCCGTGCGACAGTTTCGTGACGCTGCTTTTCTAATATTGGCCCGATCCCTGCATTGATTTCTGCGCTGCCATGCGAAAGAGGGAGGAGTAAGCATGTCTAATGTGTTCGGTGCGACCGGGGTTTCGGGCGCTGGATTTGCTTCTTTCGGGCCGGAGCCCGCCGCCGATCCGAACCAGCCGGAATGGATGACCTCGTTTCAGGACACCCTGAAACAAATCCACAAGAAGGGTTTCCAGGCCTACGCCAAGGAGGTCAACGACGAGAAGCTTGCCGAGATGCGCAAGAAAATTCTCGATTCGATGGGCATTTCCGAGGAAGACCTCGCAAAAATGTCGTCCGATCAACGCAATATGATCGAAAAGATGATCGCGGAGGAAATCCGCGAACAGCTGGCCGCGCAGCAAGAGATGAAGGCCAAGGGCAAGGACGGCGCCGAGAACGGCATCGATACCAAGGGCGCTGTCGGGCCGGACGGACTGACCCAGGCCGATGCCGCCGCCAAGACGGCCGCTGAGGCCAAGGCACCTAACGGGTTCGGCCCCGGCATGACCCTGATCCGGGCTATGGAAACCCGCAGCCAGCTTGAGTCTGCGGACAGCCAGAAAGACATCTAAAACCGGGTAATTTTTGCCCGGTTTAGGCCCGATTCTGCCCCAGTTTTACCTTGGTCGGTGCGGTCTTGCCGTGCCCGTTCGGCTGCCTATACTGCGCCGCCTTAACGATATTTGGCGCTATTTAGGAAGAGATCATGGCGAACCCGCGTGCCGGCCAATTCAAGAAAGTCGTCCTAGCCTATTCGGGCGGGCTCGATACCTCGGTCATCCTCAAATGGCTGCAGGAAGAATATGGCTGCGAGGTGGTGACCTTCACCGCCGATCTCGGCCAGGGCGAGGAACTGGAGCCCGCGCGCAAGAAGGCCGAAGCGGCCGGTGTGAAGCAGATCTTCATCGATGATCTGCGCGACGAATTCGTGCGCGATTACGTCTTCCCGATGTTCCGCGCCAACGCGCTTTACGAGGGCACCTACCTGCTCGGCACCTCGATCGCGCGCCCGCTGATCGCCAAGCGCCAGATCGAAATCGCCAATCAGGTCGGCGCCGATGCCGTGGCGCATGGCGCGACCGGCAAGGGCAACGACCAGGTGCGCTTCGAGCTTGGCTATTACGCGCTCAAACCCGACATCAAAGTCATCGCGCCGTGGCGCGAATGGGATCTGAACTCGCGCACCAAGCTGATCGAATACGCGCAGGCGCGTCAGGTGCAGGTGCCGAAAGATAAAGAAGGCGAGCCGCCCTATTCGACGGACGCCAACCTTCTGCACATTTCGTACGAAGGTAAGGCGCTGGAAGATCCGTGGGTGGCGCCGGACGAAGCCATGTTCACGCGCTCGGTTTCCATCGCGAACGCACCCAACACGCCGACCGAGATCGAGATCGAATTCGAGGCCGGCAATCCGGTCGCGGTCAACGGCCAGAAGCTCGGCCCGGCTGCGCTGCTGACGAAGCTCAACGAATTGGGCGGCGCCAACGGCATCGGTCGTTTGGATATTGTCGAGAACCGTTTCGTTGGCATGAAGTCGCGTGGCGTATATGAGACGCCGGGCGGCACGATCCTGTTCACGGCGCGCCGCGCGGTGGAAAGCCTGACGCTCGATCGCGGCGCCATGCACCAGAAAGACGAGATGATGCCGCGCTATGCGGAACTCGTTTACAACGGCTTCTGGTTCTCGCCCGAACGCCGGATGATCCAGGCGCTGGTCGATGAAGGTTCCAAGCGCGTGACCGGCACGGTGCGGTTGAAGCTGCTCAAGGGCAATGTGATCGTCACGGGCCGCAAATCGCCGAACAGCCTGTACGATCAGGCGGTTGTCACGTTCGAGGCGGATACCGTTTACGATCAGCGCGACGCTGCGGGCTTCATCAAGCTCAACGCGCTGCGCCTGCGTCTCGCCGGCCGGATGGACCAGAAATAATTACGCCGCCGTCTTCGTGCGGCGGTTCATCACGATCAGCCAGACAAAGGCGGCGATCTCAAAGCACACCATGACGCCGAGCGCGGTTCGATAGCCTGTGGGCGCGAACCGGCCTTCGGCGATGGGCGGCCACAGATCGATGATGGCGCCGATGCCCCATTGTGCGGCGAAGCCCACAACGAAGACGACGAAATTGTAGGCCGTGTTGACGCGCCCCGCGAGTGCGTGGGGAAAACTTTGCGTCAGCACGGTATAGATCAGCACCGGAATGGTGCCGAGGAACGCCATCGGCATCCAGATCGCATAAGGGCTGACGGCGGGATTGGCGATCAGCACGCATTGCATCGCAATAAAGCAGGCAATGCCGCAGCAGGCCGTCGTCAGGATCGGAATGCCGGCGCGCGCCAAACGTTCGACGATGGAGCCGGTGAAAAAGACCGCGATGGTCATCATGGCGGCGTTGGCGAGCAGGACGCTCGCGATATCTTCACGCGGCACGCCCATGACGTCGCGAAGCCACGGCCCGCTCCACAGGTTGTTCACGCTCATGCTGATGCCCATGGTGATCCCGCCGAGCGGCGCATTGGCGATGAAGGCGGGTGACACGAAGATTTGCTTGAGGCCGCGCCAGACCTCGGCGATGGAACGCGCTTCCGCGCCGCGCGGCTTTTCGGGTGCCACGAACAACACGATTGCGGCGATGGCAAAGGTGGCGAAGCCGAGGCCGAAAATGACACCGCGCCAATCGGTCATCGACAACGCGAACTGCACCGGCAGCGTGGCGCTCATCGATCCCAGCCCGCCCGCCATCAAAATGATGCCGTTGCCGAAGGCGGTGCGATCGCGCGGCAGCCAATCGACCATCGCCTTGAAGCCGCCCATCAGCGCCACCGACATGCCGAGACCCATGAGGGCACGGCCCAAGGCGAGCAAGGCGATATCGTGCGACAGACTGAAGACGAGGCATCCCACGCCGCCGATGACAAAGGTCGTTACCGTCACGATGCGGGCACCGAAGCGATCGAGCAGCACGCCCATCGGCAATTGGGCGGCGGCGAAGACTAGGAAATAGATCGAGGTGAGCAGGCCAAGCTCTTCCGCGCCCAGGCCCAGCTCGTCGATCAGGTCCGGCGCCAGCACCGCCATGACCGTGCGATAGAACGCGCCCAGCACATTGCCCAGCGCGTACGGAATGAATACGCGCAGCAACAGGTTCGCGATCATGCTGGCTTCTTTTGGAAGCGCGGCGCGATGGTCATCCAGCAGAACGCGGTCAGTTGGATACCGATGATCACGGCGAATCCCCAGTGATAACCCTCGGGGGCGAAATGTCCCTCGCTGATCGGCGGCCACAGATCGATCACCGCACCCATGAACCATTGCACGATGAAGGCAAAGGTGAAGGTTGTGAAATTGTAGGCGGTGTTGACGCGGCCCGCCATGTGCGGCGGAAAGCTTTCGGCGAAGACGGCATAAACAAGTGTCGGCGCGGTGGCGCAGAACGCGTACGGTAGCCACAGCAGCCAGGGGCTCACCGGCGCATCGAGCAGGATCAGGGTCTCGAAGAACATGAAACCGACGATACCGGCCGACGAGGTGCGGGTCAGCGGGATGCCGTAACGCGACAGAAACCCGCCGATTGATCCGATGCTGAGCGCGGAAATGGTGATGGTCGTCGCCATACCGAACAGCACGGTCGCGGCTTCTTCACGGCTGAGCCCCATCACGTCGCGCATCCACGGCCCCGCCCACAAGGACGACATCGCCATGTTGACGCCTTGCGCGGATGAGCCCAACGGCACCATGCGCAGGAAATCCTTGTTGGTGAAGACCTGGATGACGCCGCGCATTGCGCTGATCGTAGGGGCGCCCGCGACGCGCGGCTTCTCCGGGGGCAGGACGAAGATCGCGACGACGATGACGGCGGTGACGATCGACAGCCAGAAAAAGATGCCGCGCCAATCGGTGAAATTCAGCATGAATTCGAGCGGATAGGTCGCCGCCATCACACCGGCCCCGCCCATCGTCATGATCAACGAATTGGTGAAGGGTAATTTCTCGCGCGGCACCCAATCGACGACTGATTTCAGCGCCCCCATGAAGGTAACCGAAATGCCGAGCCCCATGGCGGCGCGTGCGATCAGCATCACGCCGAAATCGCTGGCGTGTGCGAGCACCAATGCGCTCAGCCCGGCGACAAGGAACAGCAGTGCCGAGACGCGGCGCGCGCCGAAACGGTCGAGCGCCATGCCGAGCGGGATCTGCACGCCGGCATAGACCAGGAAAAAGACGGAGGTGAGTAGGCCGATATCCTCGGCGCTCAGATGCAGCTCGGCAACGATGTCATGCCCCAGCACGGCATTAACCGAGCGGTAGAACGAGCCCAGGAAATTGCCGATGGCAAAGGGCAGGAAAAGGCGGAGGAATAAAATCGCTGACACGCGGACCGGCCCGATGTTAGGCTTCAAGTCTTAGTGAAGGCGGCCCAAGACCGCAACCATACGAAATTCCAGGGAGTTCGACGATGATCTACCGTTTTGTGACTGCTGCTGCTCTTGCCGTTTCCTGCTTGATCTCAACGGGGCCGGCGCGTGCGGCCGATGCGGTTGCCGACTTTTTCAAAGGCAAGACGGTCACGATCTCCATCGGCTATACGCCGGGCGGCGGCTACGACATCTATACGCGCTCGGTCGCGCGCTATATCGGCAAATATATTCCGGGCAATCCCAACGTCATTGTACAAAACATGCCGGGCGCCGGCTCGCGCGTGGCGGCTAACTGGCTCTATAACATCGCGCCGAAGGACGGCACGGCCTGGGCGGTGATCGGCGAAAACTCCGCGCTCGATCAGGCCTTGAAGGAAGAAGGCGTGAATTTCGATGTCGCGAAATTCAATTGGATCGGCAATCCCATCGCCGACACCAATATCAGCTTCATCAATGCCTCGACCGGGCTGACCAGCCTCGACGATGTGATCGCCAAGGGCGGCGCGATCTGCGGCGGCACGGGCGCCTCGTCACCTTCGATCCTGCAGCCGACGATCCTCAACAATCTGCTCAACGCCAAGATCAAGATCGTGACCGGTTATCCGGGCGGCGGCGACGTCAATCTGGCGATGGAGCGCAACGAGGTGAATTGCCGTGGCTCCAACAGCTGGGCGTCGACCAAATCGACCTTGCGCCAATGGCTCGACGACAAGCGGATCAATGTCCTGGTGCAGTTCTCGGTGAAGAAAGATCCGACGATCTCGCAATATCAGGGCAAGGACGTGCCGATCATCACCGATCTCGCCAAGAACGAGACTGACCGCAAGGCGTTGGCGGCACTCGTCGCCGGCACCGCGTTCGGTCGTCCGATTCTGACCGCGCCGGGCGTGCCCGAGGCGCGCGTCGTCGCCATCCGCAAGGCGTTCGACGACACGATGAAGGATACGGACTTCCTGGCGGAAACCGCCAAAGCCCAGATGGATATCAATCCCATCGGCGGCGCGGAATTGCAAAAGGTCGCGCAAGCCTCGGTCGCCATCGACGATGCGGTGGTCAAGCGCGTGCGCGAGCTGATCCAGATCAAGGATCTGCAGGATGCGCCGGCCCAGCCGAAGGGTGCGAAGAAGGGGGAGTAACTCCCCCTTTTATCCCCGCAGCGTTCCGCCGGTCTGCTTCGTCACATTGGCGACGATCTTCTGCGACAGCGCATCGATCTCGGCTTCCGTGAGCGTTGCGTCCTTGGGCTGGATCGTCACCGTGACGGCAATCGATTTCTTGCCGGCCGGGATGTCCTTGCCTTCGAATACGTCGAACACGCCGGCATTGACGATCAGCGCCTTGTCGGCATTGGCCGCTGCGCGTGCGACCGCATCCGCCGCCACGCCGGCATCGACGACGAAGGCGAAATCGCGCTCGAGCGGCTGCAAGGCCGCCAAATCGAGTTTCGGTTTCGCGTGCCCTCGCGCTTTCGGCAGCGGGATCGCGTCGAGATAAAGCTCGAACGCGACGATAGGCCCATCGACATCCATGGCTTTCAGGATGCGCGGATGGATCTCGCCGAACTGCGCGACCAGCATCGTGCCCATGTGCAAGGATCCTGAGCGGCCCGGATGATACCAATCGGCCGCACCGGCTTCGATCTTTAGCCCGCCCGGCGCATTCAATTGTTCGAGCAGTGCTTCGACATCGGCTTTCGCATCGAAGGCATCGACTTTACGCGCCGGGTCCGACCAGTTGCGTGTGATCGCTTGGCCGGTGCGGATGCCGGTGGCGGCAATCGCCTGGCCTTGCGGCGTCTCGTCCTTATATTGCGGACCGACCTCGAAGAGTGCCACGTCGGAAATGCCGCGTGCCGCATTGCGTCCGGCCGCCGCGATCAGGTTCGGCAATAGGGACGGACGCATGACGTCGAGATCGGCGCTGATCGGATTGGTCAGGTGCAACGCCTTGGCGCCGCCGCCGAACAATGTCGCCTGATCGCCCTTGATGAAGGAATAGGTCACCGCTTCGGTCAGCCCGCGCGCTACCAGTGCGCGGCGTGCGCGGCCACGCCGTTCCTGCGCCAGGTTGACCGCACCGGTCGGCAAGGATGTGGTGCGCGTCAGCGAGACGGCAGGAATATTGTCGAAGCCGTTGATGCGGATGACTTCCTCGACCAGATCGGCTTCGCCGACGATATCGGCGCGCCACGACGGCACGGCGGCATCCCAGCCGTCACCGGCTTTGGTCACGCCGAAGCCGAGATCGGTGAGGATCTTTTCGATCTTGTCGGCCGGCACATCGACGCCGCCCAGCGCTTTGACGCGACTGCTGCGCAGATGATAGCTGCGTTGCCATTTCGGTTCTTCGCCCGCGATGACAAGTTCGCTCGCCTCGCCGCCGCACACGCCGAGGATCAGGCTAGTCGCCAATTCGGTCGCATCGACGAGGAAGGCGGGATCGATGCCGCGCTCGAAACGATAACGCGCATCGGAAATGATGCCGAGCTTACGGCCCGTCATGGCAGTGCGCACCGGATCGAAATAGGCAGTTTCGAGGAATACGTTCGCCGTATTCTCCGACACACCCGATTCTTCGCCGCCCATCACACCGGCGAGACCCTGCGGGACCTTATCGTCGGCGATGACGGTCATCTGATCGTCGAGCGTATAGGTCTTGCCGTCGAGCGCCTTCAGGCTCTCGCCGTTTTTGGCGAGGCGTGCATGCAGATCGCCCGAGACTTTATCCGCGTCGAATACATGCAGCGGACGGCAGTATGCGAGCGTCATCAGATTGGTGATATCGACGAGCGCCGAGATCGGGCGCAGGCCGACGACCTTCAGCTTGTCGGCAAGCCAGGCGGGACTCGGCTTATTCTTCACGCCGCGGAAATAGCGCCCGACGAATTGCGGGCAGGCGTTTTTGGCGTCGGCAGCGAAATCCAGATGCACTTTGATTGGGCTTTGGAACTTGCCCTCGACCTTTTTCACCGCGAAGGGCTTCAGAGTGCCGATGCCGACGGCGGCGAGATCGCGCGCAATGCCGCGCACGCCGAGGCAATCGGCGCGGTTCGGGGTTACCGAAATATCGAAAACCGGATCGTTGAGGCCCATGGCGGCGGCGGCGGGCGAACCGACAACCGTGCTTTCCGGCAATTCGACGATGCCGGCGTGATCGTCGCCGAGGCCCATTTCGCGCGCACTCAGCAACATGCCGTTCGACGTGATACCGCGGATCTTGGATTTCTTCAGCGTGATGCCGCTGCCCGGGATGTAGCTGCCGTCCTTGGCGAACACCACCTTGATGCCGGTGCGTGCATTGGGTGCGCCACACACGACCTCGACACTACCCGTGCCGGTATCGACCTGACAGACGCGCAGACGATCGGCGTCGGGATGCTGCTTCGCATCGGTCACTTGGGCGACGACGAAGTCCTTCAAGGTCTCGGCCGGATTTTCGATGCTTTCGACCTCAAGCCCGACGCGCGTCAGGCCGTCGGCGATTTCCTGGATCGAAGCCGTGGTGTCCAGCTCCTTAA
Source organism: Rhodospirillaceae bacterium (assembly GCA_947467145.1). Lineage (GTDB taxonomy): Bacteria > Pseudomonadota > Alphaproteobacteria > Rhodospirillales > UBA2165 > CANIGJ01. The sequence goes on from CANIGJ010000003.1 coordinate 30,748, forward strand.
GGAGCCATTGCATGGAGAATTTCATCAGCGTGCCTTCGCGATCAGGCTGGGCACATCGAGCGCCGCGAAGCCGTAATGATTGAGCCAGCGCACATCCGATTCATAAAACGTGCGCAGATCGGGAATGCCGTATTTCAACATCGAGATGCGTTCGATCCCCATGCCAAAGGCGAAGCCCTGGTATTTGGTGGAATCGATGCCGCAATTTTCCAGCACCTTCGGATTGACCATGCCGGAGCCGAGAATCTCCAACCAGCGATCGCCGGCGCCGATCTTCAAGGTGCCGTCGGCGAAGGAACAGCCGATGTCGACTTCGGCCGAGGGTTCAGTGAAGGGGAAATAGGACGGACGGAAGCGCACCGGCAGATCGTCAACACCGAAGAAGGCGCGGCAGAAATCGATCAGGCAGCCTTTGAGGTGACCCATATGCGTCGCCTCGTCGATCACCAGGCCTTCGACCTGATGGAACATCGGCGAGTGCGTCGCGTCATGATCGCAACGGAAGGTGCGGCCCGGCACGATAATGCGCAGCGGCGGCTTGGTGTTCTGCATGGTGCGGATCTGCACCGGCGAGGTATGCGTGCGCAGCAGCAGCGGCGCGCCGTCCTTCGGCGAGTTTGCATCCAGATAGAAGGTGTCGTGGTTCTGACGCGCCGGATGTTCGGGCGGAATGTTGAGCGCGGTAAAATTGAACCAGTCTTCTTCGATGTCCGGCCCTTCGGCGACGGTGAAACCCATCTCGCCGAAAATCGAAATGACCTCGTCGATGGTCTGGCTGATCGGGTGGATTTTTCCGGTGCGGCTCGGGCGCGCCGGCAAGCTGATGTCGATCTTTTCGGCAGCGAGGCGTGAATCGATCGCGCTCTCTTCGAGCACCGCTTTGCGTGCATCGAGCGCCGCGCCGATCTCGTTCTTCAGCACGTTGAGCGCCTGGCCGGCGGTTTTGCGCGCTTCGCCGTCCATCTGGCCGAGGCCCTTGAGGAGCTGCGTGACGCGGCCGTTGCGACCCAGCACGTCGATGCGCACGGCTTCGAGGGCGGCGAGATCGGCGGCGCCGGCAACCTGCGCCAGCACGTCGGCCTTCAATTTATCTAGATCGTCCATCTATGTGCCTGTGTGGAGGTCTGCAAAAAAAGAAAAGGGCCACAAAAAAGGGGGTTGGCCGTTAGGCCACCCCCTTCTCAGTCCGAAGATTCGGAAACTCAGATCGCTTAAGCGGACTTGGCGAGGGCGGATTGAGCCTGTTCAACCAAGCTTTTAAACGACTCGGGTTCGCGCGTCGCCAGATCCGACAGGATCTTACGATCGACCTCAATCCCGGCCTTGATCAGGCCGTTGATGAACTGCGAGTAGGTGAGACCGTGTTCGCGCGCACCGGCGTTGATGCGCTGGATCCACAATGCACGGAAGTCGCGCTTACGGACGCGACGATCGCGATAGGAATACTGCAGCGCCTTTTCCAGGCGTTCCTTGGCGATACGGTAGTTGTTATTCGAGCGACCACGGAAGCCCTTGGACTTCGCGAGAAGCTTCTTGCGGCGTGCGCGCGAGGCGACGGACGGTTTTGAGCGTGCCATGTCTGTTAGCTCCGGTGATAGGGCATGTATTTCATGACGAGGCTCGTATCGCCCGGCTGCAGGATCGTGGTCCCGCGGGCTTTACGCTTCATCTTCTGCGTACGCTTACGCAGATTGTGCCGTTTGCCGGAGACACCGACCTTAACGCGGCCGGAGGCCGTTACACGGAAGCGCTTTTTCGCTCCCGATTTGGTCTTCATTTTGGGCATTCTATCCTCACATCTTAGTTCGCGCGGGTGGGCTGCCCTGGACCGAACGCACTCGCGCCTATCCTGCCCGTACCGCTGGGAGGCGGGTTTATAGCGATCCAGGGTGGGGTTGGCAAGCGGCTGCCGGGGCGGATTTAGGCCGATTTCCGGCCCTGGGCGGGGTGATCCACCGATAGCGCCCGGGCGTAAATAACATAACAGCATCAAGTATTTCCGGAGAAAGCCATGGATTCGGGCGGTACCTTCGAAAAACGGGTCCTGCAGGCCGCCGTGGCGCTGAGCTGCCTGGTCCCGCTCGCGGCGGGGCTGTCGGGCATGATCCTGGGGCCGTACCTGTCCGGCGGTCTTGTATCGGTCCCCACCGACCTGGACAGCCATTTTCGTTATCTTTCCGGCCTGTTGTTCGCCATCGGGCTCGGGTTTTTGTCGACCGTGCCCCGGATCGAGCACCAGCGGGCCCGGTTTTTGGGGCTGACCGGCATTGTGGTCGTGGGCGGCTTGGGCCGTTTGGCGTCGGTTGCAGCCCTCGGGCTGCCCCCGGCCGTCTCTATGAAAGCGGCCCTGGTGATGGAATTGCTGGTCACCCCAGCGCTCTGTTTGTGGCAGGCGCGGATCGCGCGCCGCCATATTTCGAGCTGAAACGAAAAAGCCCCGCCCTGTCGCCAGGGTGGGGCCTTTCGACCACGCGGTGGTGCCGTGTGGATCTACCTAGGTAGCCAATTACTTCTTGGCGCCCTTGGGTTCAGCTGCCGGCGCGGCCGGGGCGGCATCCGGTCCGCGACGCGGGCCACGCATGTCGTCTTTGTTCAGCTTGCCGTCATTGTTGTGATCGCGCATCTCGACGATCTTGCTGGTCGGCTTGCTGTACTCCTCGCCGGTGACGATAGCGTCGCCGTTGGTATCGAGGCGCTGGAAGTCGCGCACCATCTGCAGGCGATGAGCGTCGAGCCACAGGGCTTCATATTCCTTGAGGTCGAGCTTGCCGTCCTTGTTGGCGTCGAACTTGGTCAGGCGGTCCTTGCGGGCCTGATCGATCTCGGCCTGGGTCAGGCTGCCATCCTTATTGGTGTCGTACTGTTCCATGAAGGCCTGGCGATCCATCATGCCCGGGCCGCCGCGATGGTGCTCGCCGTGATGCGGGCGACGATGGTCGTCGCCTCCGTCACGGGCGCGGACGGTGCCGGCGATGGCAGCGCTGCCGACGATGGCGGCGATGCCGGCGATCAAAACAGTTTTAGTGGTACGGTTCATTTCTGGTGCGCCTCCTAGCGCGGTTGGTATGACTAGGAGACTACTGCCCGGGTCGGCGAAAATTATGTCCGCAAACCCGTCAAAGTGTCGCGGGCCATGGCATGAAGGCTGGCCTGATACAGTCTGTTACAATTAAAACCAACGCGAACTCGTCTCGCCCGGCAAAATGGATTCATGGACGCACAACAACCTCATCTGCTGATCGTCGACGACGACCGCGAAATCCGGGAATCGCTCTCGCGCTATCTCATCAAGAACGGCTATCGCGTATCGGCCGCCGATGGCGGGCCGGCGATGAAGCGCGTGCTCGCCGCCGGCGCGATCGATCTTGTCATCCTCGATGTCATGATGCCGGGCGAAGACGGCCTGACGCTCTGCTGCTTCTTGCGTGAAACCACGCGTCTGCCCATCGTTATGCTGACGGCGGTGGGTGAACAGACCGACCGTATCATCGGCCTTGAGATGGGCGCCGACGACTACATCGTGAAGCCGTTCAATCCGCGCGAGCTGCTGGCGCGCATCCGGGCCGTGATCCGCCGCACGCACAGCCTGCCACCCGAACAGACGACGCCCGCCAGCGGCCTCGTCAAGTTCGCCGGACTCGCGCTCGATATGGCGCGCCATGAACTGACCGGAACCGACGGCGTCGCGATGCCGCTGTCGCAGGGCGAGTTCACGCTTTTGATGGCGTTCATCGATCATCCGGGCCGCGTGCTGACGCGCGATCAATTGCTCGATCTCACGCGCGGCCGCGCCGCCATCCCGTTCGACCGTTCGATCGACAATCAGGTCAGCCGTCTGCGCCGCAAGATTGAACCCGATCCCAAATCGCCAACCTTGATCCAAACGGTATGGGGCGGCGGCTATCGCTTCACGCCAGATGTCGAGCGCAGCGAATAATGCATTTTCTAAAACGCCTTTGGCCGCAAAGCCTCGCCGGACAATTGGTCGTCTTCCTGTTGACGGCCATCGTGCTGGCGCAAGCGGTCGCCTTCATCGTTGTCACCGACGAGCGTCGTATCGCGGTCGAACGCACGACGCGCGATCAGGTCGTGGCGCGCACGGTCGATTTCGCGCGCCTGGTCGCTGAAAGCCCGATCGATCTGCAAAACCGTATGATGCGCAATGCCTCGGACCGCCGCCTGCGCTTCGACGTTTCGGATACGAGCATTCTCAGCCGCGAGGATTTCGACGAACGCGATAACGTGCTGGAGCGGCGCATCGCCGACGAGCTGGGATCGCTCGCCCGCGAAGTGCGCGTGGTCTACGAAACTGAAGGCCTCGGCGCCTGGTTTCGCGGGGCGAAAAAAGGCGAGCCGAAAATCGAAGGCAAAGGACCTGGCCCGCAAGGCTCTGTTGGTGGGCCGCCACGCGGCGGACCGGCGTTTCGCGATTTCGTCGGCCTGACCATTTCCATCAATTTGGCGCCGGGCACAACATCGGGCGGGCGCTGGCTGAACATGCGCACGCTGGTGCGCACCCAGCCGCCGACCTTCGAAGGCCTGGCTTTGGCCTCCGTGATCGCGACCGCGGCGGTGCTGGTGATCATCGTCGTCTTCACGGTGCGGCGCACGACGCGGCCGTTGCGCGAACTTGCGGGTGCTGCCGAACGGTTCGGGCGTGGCGAGGCGGTGGCGCCGCTGTCAGAACACGGGCCGTCGGATGTGCGCCAGACCGTCGTGGCCTTCAACGCCATGCAGGATCGCCTGAAACGTTTCGTCGACGATCGTACGCGCATGCTGGCCGCCATTTCACACGATCTGCGCACACCGATCACCTCGCTGCGCCTGCGCGCCGAGATGGTCGACGATGCCGAGACGCGCGAAGCGATGATGCGCACCTTGGCCGATATGCAAACGATGGTCGAAGCCACGCTTTCTTTCGCCAAGGATGAGGCGACAGCGGAAGCGACCCGTACGGTCGATCTGGCTGCCCTGCTCGACAGCCTGTGCGACGACCTGGCCGCCATCGGCAAGGACGTGACCTTCAGCGAAAGCGATGAGAAGCTGGCGATTGCCTGCCGGCCGACCGCGTTGGGCCGTGCGTTGCGCAATCTGATCGAGAACGCGGTGAATTACGGTGTTGCCGCGCGTGTCGCGGTGCGGCGCGCAGACGATGCCGTCGTGATCGAAATCGACGACGACGGTCCGGGTATCGCCGAAGCCGACCGCGCGCGTGTGTTCGAGCCGTTCATTCGTTTGGAAACCTCGCGCAGTAAACAGACCGGCGGCATCGGCTTGGGGCTGTCCATCGCGCGCACGATCATCCACGCCCATGGCGGTGAGATCGCGTTGGTCAATCGTGCGGAAGGCGGCCTGCGCGCGACCGTGACCTTGCCGACGGCGAAAGTCTGAACGTCAAAGGGCCGGCGGGATCTCGCGGCGCTTACGGATCAGGTGGCGGATATTGATAGCCGTCAGCATGATCACGACGGCCGCGCCGGTGCCCACGGCGATCTGCAGGCCGACATATTCCGCGATCCATCCCAGAACAAGCGAGCCCAACGCCGGCGTGCCGACCTGGAACGCCATATTCAGGCTGACCACGCGGCCGCGATAGTTCGTATCGACATATTGTTGGATCAGTGTTGCGTTCGAGATCCCGGTGGTCGTCGCAAGGCCGCCGACGAAGAACAGGCAGATCAATCCGACCCAATATTGAGCCGTTGTCGTGAACAGCAGCAGCATGATCGCCGAGCCGATCATGCCGATCGCGAACGAATAGACGAGCCAGCGCTCGCGCGAATACATGGTGAGCAGGATCGAAAAGATCAGCGCGCCGACGCCGGATGCAGCGAGTAGGCTGGCCAGACCTTGTTCGTCGCGCCCGAAGACCTGCACGGCGAACCCCGGCATCAGATCGATATAGGGTCGCACGAGGAGCGAGGCCGCCACCTGCAGGCCGATGATCCACGGAATGACGGGATGACGCAGGGTGTAGGTGACGCCCGTGGCGATATCACCGAATAGCCCGCTGAACTTCACGTCGCGGAGCGGCGGTTCGTTGGCCGGGATGCGGAACAGCGAACCGGTCATCCAGGCATAGGTGCAGATGGCGCTGGCAAAGGCGAGCTGCGGCCCGCCGAGCGTCAGCAGGATGCCGGCAAACAACGGGCCGGTGAAAAACGCCATGTTGAACACGGCCCAATTCAGCGCCATGCCTTCGGTGAAGGCGTCGCGCGGCAGTAAAGACGGCACCAACGCCTGGCGCGACGGGAACTCAAACGCGACGCAAACCGCCAGCACTATAACGAGCGAGAACAGCAAAATCGGCGTCATGAGGTGCAGTGCGGCCAGCACGGTCGTGCAGACCATGACACACATCCCGCTGGCGGTCGCCAGCACCGCGGTGCGGCGATGACCGATGCGGTCGCAGACGGCACCGGCGATGGGACTGAGGATGAGGGAAGGTGCCGCGATCGCGAAGCCGATGGCGCCGAGCCAAGCTGGCGAGCCGGTCATATCGAAAATCATCCAGCCGGCCGCGACGCGGTGTAGCCAGATGCCCTGGACGTGCGGAAGTTGTCCGATCCAGTACAGCCGATACGGTCGGCTCGCCAACGCACGCCGGGCACCAGCGAAGGGTGCGGCGAGGCGGGCGAGCCAACTCATATCAATTCAGGAAACGCGCTTTATGCGCGGCCCCAGACGTCATCGGCGGTTTCGAGCACGAGCGCCAACTTGCGCTTCTGATCGTCGACGGTGAGCTTGTTGCCTTTCGCGGTTGAGGCGAAGCCGCACTGCGGCGACAGGCACAGATTGTCGACCGACACATACTTGGACGCTTCGTCGATGCGGCGCTTCAGCATGTCCTTGGTTTCGAGCTCTGGCGACTTGGAGGTCACGAGGCCGAGCACGACGGTCTGGTTCGGCTGTATGAAGCGCAGCGGTTCGAACCCGCCCGAACGGTCGTTGTCCCATTCCATGAAGAAGCCATCGACCTTCAGGTTGGCGAACATCTTCTCGGCAACGGCTTCGTAGCCGCCTTCGCCGTTCCAGTTGGATTCGAAGTTGCCACGGCACATGTGGACGGCCGCGCGCATGTTCGCCGGACGGTCGGCAACCGAACGCGACACGACGTCGCAATAGGTCAGCAGCAGTTCTTCCGGATCGTCGCCGCGTTCTTTCAAGGATGCGCGGGCGCGCTGGTCGCACAGCATGGCGAAGCAGGTATCGTCGATCTGCACATAGGTGCCGCCGAGCTTGGCGATGTGGTTGATCTCGGATTTCCAGGCGTCGACCACATCGTTCCAGAACAGCTTAACGTCCGGATAAACTTTTTTGTCGATGTTGGCTGTGCCGCCGCGATGATAGGCGAGCGTCGGCGACGGGATGCAGACCTTGGCGGTCTTGCTGACCAGCGGCTTCAGGAAGCCGAAATCTTCGGTCATGATGCCGTTGGGGTTCTTGATCTTGTCGGTGATGGCGAAGCCGAAGGCATGCGGCGTCTTGGCGGTGACGCTGGTGCCCATGTCCTCAATGAATTCGACGCCGTCCATCGCGCGCAGGAAGTCGCGCTGCCAGGATTCGCGGCGCAGCTCACCGTCGGTGATGGCTTCGAGGCCCAGGCTTTCCTGCATCTTCACGACGTCGCGGATGCAATCGTCCTCGATCTTGCGCAGCTCGGCGTCGGATAGCTTGCCGTCTTGATGCTTGGCGCGCGCAGCTTTCAGGTTCTCGGGGCGCAGCAGGCTGCCGACCTGGTCGGCGCGGAAGGGCGGTGTTTTACGTACGGTCATGATCTCGCGGTCGCTTTCGTTGTGGGAGTCATTATTCGGGAACGCGCGAGTATAGGCAAAAAAACCGCTCCGTCACGGGGGCGGAGCGGTCAAATGCTTGAGGGACAGAGGAATGGATGACGCCCCAGGGGTGCTCGAAAAGGGGGGACCTTTCCCCTCCGAAGGTCATTGCTTCCAATAAGGCAAACAGCGACCCCCAGGCTTTATTCCGGGGGTTTATTCCGCCGCGGTCTGGAGGGCGGAAATCCGCGATTTTGCGGCGCTTTGGCCGCCGAATTGCCCGAAATGCGGGGTGTGGGCCCAGATTGGGTGATCGCCGACCGGGAAGACATGGGCCGGCCGGACCGCCGTCAGGGTCAATTCGCAGGCCAGGGCCGGGCGATCGCCGGGATAGAGGTTGGTGGCGCTATCGGCGGCGTCCAGTTCGGTGCGGCTTTCGCTCAGCACGATGGGCGCCACCGGGCGATAGCCGGGTGTGCGGCTGATGGCGAACAGCCGGTCGACGCCGCGTTCCGGGGCGGCCTCGGCGACGGCAAAGCCCGCTAGGTTGCGGATCGGATCGAGCGCCGGCTCGATCCGCCCGGCATTGAAATCGCCGCCGGCCAGGATGTGGTCGAAATCGTGGGCGCCGGCCAAGCATTCGGCGAGCTTCTCGATTTGGTGGCGGCGCGCGGCATCGGTCCCGGCCCGGTGACCCAACTGGATATTGGCGACGAGCAGGTGGGTGCCCTGCAGTTCGATATCGCAGAACTGGGCGATGCGTTGGCCGTCGCGCGGATCGCACGGCAGTTCGATATGGCTCGCGCTGACGATGGCATGACGGCTGAGGATGGCGAGTCCGCTGTGGCTTTGCGTCGGCCGGCCGTCCAGATGACGCAGCTTGGGGCGCAGCGGCAGAAAGGCGCATTGCATGCCGAGCCGGCGTGCGAGATGCGCGGCCGTGTTGTAGCGATTGTCCGCCGTCGCGAACACGTTCTGCAGCAGCAAGATATCGGGTGCGAGGGATTGCAAATCCTTCGTCATCACGTTCAGGCGTGCGCGATAGTCGTCTCGGCAGGACGAGGTGTCGAAGGTGATCGCGTTGAAGCGATGATAGGACTGATATGTATCGTGTGGCATGGCGTAGATTTGCACGACAACAATGACGGTTGGATGTCAAAGTTGTGACCTTGGGGGGATATTCCGATCGTTACGCCGGTGCGGCGCCGAGTGTGATCCACGCCTGTACGCCGACATGATCGCTGGCGAAAACGCCGGTCTGTTCGTCGGCTTTGTCGAGCATCGCGGATGCGGATGACAGCAACAGCGGCGCCGCATCGCGCCGCCGCACGGCGAACAGATGATCGACACCAAGGCCGATCGGTGCGCTCGATAGTGCGCGCATCGCCGACAACGCCGGATAATCGGCGAAGAGTTCGAACAGCGTTGCATCGGCGTCGGCATTGAAGTCGCCGCCGAGCAGGATGTGATCGTGCGTCCATGTGTTGGCCATGCGGCGGACAATGCAATCGAGTTGCTGGCGGCGCAGATTGTCGGCGTATTCGAGATGGCTGAGGTGCAGATTGACGATCAACAGGCGTGTGCGGTTGATGTCGATCTCGGTGAACTGCGCGATCCGTTCGCCGTCGCGTGGATCGGCCGGCAGTGCGAACCGTTCCGACCAGACGATCGGATGACGCGACAGCACGGCCAGGCCCGAGGAACACAAGATCGGCTCGTCGGCGAGGCGCCGCGTCTTGGTGCGCGCGGGATGATAGGCGCAAGCGAGATTGAGATCCTTGGCCAGTGCGCGCGCCGTGTTGTCGCTGCCGTCGCGGTTCGAAAAGACTTCCTGCAGCAAAATGATGTCGGGTGTTGCGGCGGCGAGCCCACGCGTCATCGCGGTCAGCCGCGGGCGATAGTCGCCCTGGCAATTCCACGTGTTGAGCGTGAGTGCAGAGAGACGGACGGTCGTGGCTTTGGGGGCGTTATCCAGCATGGCGTCGCCGACGTTTAAGTCGGCGACGTTACAGCCGTATGACAGGAGCGGATGAGTTATTTCAGTTCCGCGTTAGCGCGGCGCAAACACCATCGTCATCTGACGGCCTTCCATACGGGGGAAGGCTTCGACCTTGGCGAGCAGGTTCAGATCGACCTGGACGCGTTCGAGAACTTTCGCGCCGATTTCCTGGTGCGCCATTTCGCGGCCACGGAAACGCAAGGTTACTTTCACCTTGTCGCCTTCTTCGAGGAAGCGATGGATCGCCTTCATCTTGACCTGGTAATCGTGCTCGTCGATGCCCGGGCGCATCTTGATCTCTTTGACCTCGATGACCTTCTGCTTCTTGCGAGCCTCGTTCTTACGCTTCTGCTCTTCATATTTGAATTTGCCGAAGTCGAGAATTTTGGCGACCGGCGGATCCGAATTGGGCACGATCTCGACGAGGTCGAGGCCGGCGGCTTCGGCGCGGCTCAGCGCATCGCTGATGGTAACGACACCGACATTCGAGCCATCGGCATCGATCAGGCGCACTTCGGGCACTCTGATGTCGGTATTGATATTGGGCCCGTCCTTGGAGGGGCCGGCATTCATGGGTGGACGAGGGATCTAGGCAACTCCTTATGGGCCCCCGCTACCGCCAAGGACCGCTGCACTTGAGTTGCATGCGACCATTTCCTGGGCGGAAACGAAGGACTTCTCCTTACTGATTAACGCAGGCTCTGGGTTTACATACCGGGGGCCCGCGCTTCGTTAATGAGTGTAGCCAGGGCGGCGTCCAAGGCAAGAAATTCTTGCTTTTCGCCACCCAGACGGCGCATCGCGACCTTCTTTTCCTCGGCTTCCCGGCCGCCGACGACGAGGATGACCGGCACTTTGGCCAAGGAATGCTCGCGCACCTTGTAGTTGATCTTCTCGTTGCGCAGGTCCCCCTCGGCCCGGAGCCCGGCGGCCTGGAGCATCTCGACGACCTCTTCGGCATAGCCGTTGGCGGCATCTGTGATCGTGGCGACCACGATCTGGCGGGGCGCCAGCCAGAGCGGGAATTTGCCCGCGTAATGCTCGATCAGGATGCCGATGAAGCGTTCGAAAGAGCCCAAAATGGCGCGGTGCAGCATGACCGGGCGGTGTTTCGCGCCATCTTCGCCGATATAGACCGCATCCAAGCGTTCGGGTAGGACGAAATCGACCTGCAAGGTGCCGCATTGCCAATCGCGCCCGATGGCGTCGCGCAGCACGAATTCGAGCTTCGGTCCGTAGAACGCACCTTCGCCCGGATTGGGGATCGGGTCGATGCCGGCCGCATGGGCGGCGTCTAGAAGTGCGCGCTCGGCCTTGTCCCAGGTTTCGTCCGTACCGGCGCGCACGGCGGGCCGATCGGAAAACTTGATCGCGAAGGACTCGAAGCCGAGGTCTTTATAGATCGAGGACAACAGATCGATGAATTTCTTCGTCTCGACCTCGATCTGGTTCTCGGTGCAGAAGATATGCGCATCGTCCTGCGTGAAGGCGCGCACGCGCATCAGGCCGTGCAGCGCGCCCGACGGTTCGTTGCGATGGCACGAGCCGAACTCGGCCATGCGCAGCGGCAGATCGCGATAGCTCTTGATACCCTGGCGGAAGATCTGCACATGGCAGGGACAGTTCATCGGCTTGACCGCCAAGGTGCGGTCTTCGGATTCCGACGTGAACATGTGCTGGCCGAATTTTTCCCAATGGCCGGACGCTTCCCACAGGCTGCGATCGACCAATTGCGGCGTTTTCACTTCGATATAGCCCGTGCGCTCCAGTCGGCGGCGCATATAGGCTTCGAGCGAGCGATAGATGCTCCAGCCACTCTGATGCCAGAAGGCCGAGCCCGGTGCTTCTTCCTGGAAATGGAACAGATCCATCTCGCGGCCGATGCGACGATGATCGCGCTTCTCGGCCTCTTCGAGCATCTCGAGATAAGCGGCGAGTTGTTTCGTGTCCGGCCACGCCGTCGCATAGATGCGCTGCAGCTGCGCCTTGGTGGAATCGCCGCGCCAATAGGCACCGGCCAGCTTCATCAGCTTGAAGGCTTTCGGCAGTTTGCCTGTGCTCGGCAGATGCGGCCCGCGGCACAGATCGGTCCAGTCACCCTGCTTATAGATGGTGATCGTTTCCGTGCCGGGCAGATCCTGAATGATCTCGGCTTTGTAATCCTCGCCGACGCCTTTGAAATAGTTGATCGCGTCATTGCGATCCCACACTTCGCGCACGATCGGCAGATCGCGGTCGATGATCTCGGCCATGCGCTTTTCGATCTTTTCGAAATCATCCGTCGAGAACGGTTCAGCGCGGGCGAAATCGTAATAGAAGCCATTGTCGATGGCCGGGCCGATCGTCACCTGCGTGCCCGGAAACAATTCCTGCACCGCCTGCGCCATCACGTGCGCCGCATCGTGACGCAACAGTTCGAGCGCGTCGGCATCCTTGGTCGTGACGACGGAGAAATTGACGTCATGATCGATCTCGCGTTTGAGATCGCGCATCTCGCCATCGATGCGCACCGCCAGCGCCGCCTTAACGAGGCCCGGCCCGATATCGGCCGCGACATCCAGGCCCGTGACCGGGCGGTCGTATTGCCGAACTTTGCCGTCGGGGAGTGTTACTGCAACCATCGAAGTTGTCCTGATCAATAAGCCGCTAAAACGAAAAAACCCTCCTGCCGGAGCGAGGAGGGCTGTGAGTTCCGCTATCTACGCGCGCCGAACGTCACGGCCCCCAAAAGGTGGTCGCGGTGGTGGTCGCAGTGGTAGAGGCACTCTTATGCATGGCCGGATATATGGGAAATCCTGGCCGTACTGTCAAGAAGTTGCGCTGTTTTGCGGGATCGCGGCCAGTACCTCGTCGAGGCGGATCTGGGTCAGATCGTCGCGGCGCAGCACGGCCACGCGGGCCCCGCGCGGCGCGCACAGCGCCGGATCGGACGCCTTGGAGAACAGCACGACCGTCGGGCAGCTCATGGCGGCGGCAATGTGCATGGGGCCGGTATCGTTGCCGATGGCGAACTCCGCCTCGCGGGCCAGGGCAAACAAGTCGGATAGATCGGTTTCACCGCACAGATTGCGCGCGCGCGGCGCCACGGCGCAGATTGCGTCGGCCATGGCTTTTTCCGATGGGGCGCCAATGATCACGGGGGTAACCCCGCGTTGTGCGATTTGAGTGGCGAGCGCTGAATAATGCCCGATCGGCCAGCGTTTCTTAGGCCGATGGGCCGAGCCCCCGGGCACCAGCAGGGCGAACGGGCGCGGCAGCCAGAATCTCAGCGCGCTGCGGATGATCCAGGAAAAATCGGGCGGGCGCACCTCGGCGATGCCGGCCATCGCCAGCTGGTCCTTCTGGCGCTCGACCGTATGCATAAAATCGCGCTGGGGATTGGCGTGCGGATGCGAGGCGGCCCGCGCGATGCCCGACCATTCCGGCATCGGGCCAGGCCAGAATAATCGACGATAGCCACTGCTGCGGTCCGATGTTTGTAGATCGTAGACGCGAGCGAAGGTTCCGTCCCGTAGACGACGACGTAGCGCCAGCATATCGCCGGGCCGCGTCAGCCTGGGCCTTGTGTCGACCCACACATCGTCGAACCACGGTGCGCGGCGCGCGAACTCGGCAAACGGCTGGGTGGTCAGAAGCGTGATGCGCGCACCCGCATGATGTGCGCGGATGGCGGCGAAGGGTCCGGCGGCTTGGACGAAATCGCCGAGCGCCCCCAGTTTGATGACCAGGATGTTTTGGTCAGCCAACCGTCGCGTGCTCCCGCAGGAGCTCGTTGTAAACATCGAGCGTGCGGCGGCTCATTAGTTCCTTGGTGTAATTGGCGCGCACATGCTCGATGGCCTTGGCGCTGAGCTGAACGCGCTGCGCCTCGCTCAACGACAACGCTTTGGCGATGGCTTCGGCGAGCGCGGTGGAATCGCCGGGCGGTGTCAGCCAGCCGGTCACGTTCTCAATCACCGTTTCGCGCGCGCCGCCATGATCTGTCGCGACGATCGGGCGGCCGAGTGCCTGTGCCTCGACAATGACGCGGCCGAAAGCTTCCGGATCGGTCGAGGCGGAGATGACGAGATCGGTGAGCATGTAGGCGGCCTGCATATCGTTGCAGTCGTCGATAATGTGCACGATCGAGCTGAGATTGCGGCGTTTGATTTCCTGCTTCAGCTCGCCGCTATAACTTTCGCGCCCCTGATCGGAGCCAACGAGCAGGCATTGGATGTCGCTACGTCCCAATTTCTGGATCGCTTCGATGAAAACGGTCTGGCCTTTCCAGCGCGTCAGGCGCCCGGGCAGCATGATCACCGGCATGCCGTCCGGCAGGCGCCATTTGAGCGCCAGGTTGATCATGCGTTCGTTGCTGATGGCGTGTTGATCGTAGCGCGCCATGTCGACGCCACGCGGGATCACGCGGATGCGGTTGGTCGGCACGCCGTAGATCTGGCGGATATGTCCGGCGATGAAATCGGAAATGGCGATGACGCGTTCGCCCTTCACCATCACCGAATTGTACCAGCGCTTGAGCGCGTTCGAATGCCCATAAGTGCCGTGATAAGTGGTGAGGAACGGCACACCGGCCGCCTTGGCGGCGCGATAGGCGCTCCACGCCGGAGCCCGCGAGCGCGCATGCACGATATCGACCTTTTCACGCACCATCAGTTCGGCGAGCCGCGCGATGTTCTTGAACATCACGACCGGATTTTTGGAGGCCAGCGGCAGCGTTATATGTGTCGCGTGCGCGCGGTTGAGCTCGGTGACCATGGGCCCGCCGGTCGAGGCGACGATGGCCCGCCCGCCGGCCGCCACGATGGCTTCGGCAATATCGACTGTGCCGCGTTCGACCCCGCCCGTCACCAGCGCCGGCAGAACCTGCAAGATGGTGGCGCCGCGGATATCGGCCGGCCGGGCGCGGATGTCGGCCAGCGTTTCCACGCCTGCCGCGGCGATGCTATGGTTCGCTTCCGCGTCCGTTAGAGTTGTGGATTCCATGAGCGTCGAACAAACCGCCGAACCGAAGGCCGCGCCCCATGCGCCGCGCGCGCGGATATTATCACGCGATAACGCCCCGTCCATCGCTTACCACGCTCGCGCGGGCAAGGGCCCCGGCGTGCTGTTCCTGACCGGTTTCATGTCCGATATGTCGGGATCCAAGGCGCTAGCATTGGACGAATTCTGCGCGGCGCGGGGCCAGGCCTATGTGCGGTTCGACTATCGCGGCCATGGCCAATCGGACGGTGCGTTCGAAGATGCCGATATCGGCACCTGGTTCGCCGATGTGCTCGATGTCTTCGACAATCTGACGACGGGGCCGCAGATCGTTGTCGGCTCGTCGATGGGCGGCTGGATGATGCTGTTGCTGGCGCGCGCGCGGCCCGACCGGGTGAAGGCGCTGGTGGGCATCGCCGCCGCGCCCGATTTCACCGAACGGCTGGAAGCGCAGATGACGCCGGAACATCGCGCCGAGATCGATGCCACCGGCAAGGTCGTTGTCGCCAGTGCCTATGGCAGCGATTACATCTTCACCCGCGCGTTGATTTCGTCCGGGCGCTTCCATCGCCTACTGGAGGACGGCATCGCCTTCGATGGGCCGGTGCGTCTGCTGCAAGGCACGGCCGATCACGCGGTGCCCTGGGAAACGGCCTTGCGCATTCAATCGGTTCTGACGTCCAAGGATGTCGAGGTGACCTTGATCAAGGACGGCGATCATCGATTGAGCGAGCCGGCCGACCTCGTGCGTCTGACCGATACGCTCGCTAGCCTGTTGGATCACTGAGCAGCGCGGCGAGGCCGTCGCGATAGGTCGGATATTTCAACACAAGGCCCAGCTCGGTCTTTGCTTTGGTATTGTCGACGCGGCGATTATCGTCCCAGAACGAGCGCTGCATGGGCGACATGCCGGGCTCGGCGTCTTCGAATGGAATCGCGTGCGGCGGGGCGACGCCCAACAATTCGCAGGCGTAGGTGACGACGTCGATCTGTTCGGCCGGCGCGTCGTCGCACAGATTGTAGATCGCACCCGGCTGCGGCGCGTTCATGGATAACGCCAGGGCGGTGGCGATGTCGTCGACATGAATGCGCGAAAAGGCGTGCCCCGGTTTGACGATGCGTCGCGCCGTGCCGGCACGCACCTGATCGAGCGTGTTGCGCCCCGGCCCATAGATGCCGGCCAGACGGAAAATGTGCAGGGGCAGCGCCTGCGTCGCCGCCAGATCCTGCCAATCGAATTCGGCCTTGATGCGCCGACGCGACCGATCGGCGGTCGGCACCAGCGCGGCCGTTTCGTCGACGGGCCGCCCGCCCGTATCGCCATAAACGCCGGTGGTCGACAGATACCCCAGCCATTTGAGCTGCGTGAGCCCGGCGAACGCATCGGCATGGCGGTGCAGGGTCGGATCGCCGTGGCGGTCGGGCGGCACGGAAATCAGGATGTGGGTGGCTGCGGCGATCGCGAGACCGGCATCGGCAAACGGCAGCAAATCGACCGGACGGCTGGACAATCGCGGCTGCTTATCGTGCACGGTCGCACTGATGCGCCACCGGGCGGGGTCCAGTGCGGCGGCGAGTGCCTGCGCGGTGTAGCCAAACCCCACGCATAAAAGGTGTGCCTTATTTTCGGACATGAACCTTGCTACGACTGCGCCGGTAGCGGAGTCTAGCATCTATGATCGTACGCATATGTTTCAGCCTGCTTGTTCTGGTCTCGCTCGGTTCGGCCGTCTCTGCCCAACAGATCGATCCGCGCCGTGAATATGCCGTGTGCATGGCTGACGCGCGCTCGAACCCCAAGGAGGGTTTCGATCACGCCACCCAATGGTTGGGGCTCGGCGGCGGCGATGCCGCGCGCCATTGCCAGGGGGCGGCCTTGATCGGCATGGGCCAACACGAGGAAGGGGCGCGTCGGCTCGAGGGTTTGGCCCAGGAGATGCGCGCCGATTCGGGCTTTCGCGCCGAATTGCTGGCGCAGGCCGCGCAGGGCTGGATGCTTGCCGGCAAGCCGGACAAAGCTGAGGCAACCTTAAATGCGGCGATCAAGCTCGATCCCGAGGATCTCGAACTGCATATCGACCGCGCCGGGGCCCTGGCGCAGCGCGGCGATTTCGAAGGCGCGGTGCAGGATCTCAATTTCGTGTTATCGCGCGATCCGATGAAATCGGATGCCTATGTCTTCCGCGCGAGTGCCTATCGCCAGCTCGGCAAGACCGCTCAGGCCTCGGCCGATCTGGTCACGGCGCTGCAGATCAATCCGACGCATCTCGAGGCGTTTCTCGAGCGCGGCATGCTGAACCGCCTGGCCGGCAATACGGCCGCGGCGCGCCGCGACTGGCTGACCGTGATTGAGAAGGCGCCGAAATCCCCGGCGGCGGCGGCGGCGAGCCAGAATCTGGAACAGATGGACGGCAACGCCACCGGCCAACCCAAGGGCAAAGCCAAAAGTAAATAAGCCGGGCTTATTCCCGAAGCGCATACAAGTACATCTCGCGCGTGTTTTTCGAGCGGCGTGTTCCATATTTTGCGTCCCGCGCCCCGATGGCGGATGTTTTATCCGACAGGCGCTCGACTTGCGGGCGCAACTCGAAAAGCTCAAGGGCTGATCTTAGCGCTGAGGGGCTGATTCTTAACGCCGCGTTAACCTTCGCCTTCCATAGTCCGCTGCATGGCATATTCCACAGCTAAGGCGCGCCCGGCTTTCCTGCCGGCGGGCGCCATAGACGGCTTCAAGCGCCGTTGTATCGAGGCAGTGGGCGCCGCCGTGGTTGCCGGCGCCGCCGTCCTGTTCGCGGCCGTTGCGACCTACGCGCCGTCCGATCCGTCCTATAATGTCGCCACCGAGCTGCATGCCCGTAATCTGATCGGCATCTGGGGCGCACACGCGGCCGATGTGCTGATCCAATTGTTCGGTCTGGCCGCCATCCTGCCGTCGTTACTACTGGGTGCGTGGGGCGTTCAGATGCTGCGCGCCAAGGCGCCGACCATGTTGTGGTTCCGCAGCCTGATCTTCATCGCCAGTTGGTTTGCCGCGTCGGTCTGGCTCAATGCTTTGCCGCTGCCCGAGGGTTGGCCGTTGCGCGCCGGCCTGGGCGGGGTCTCCGGCATGCTGATCGTCAGCTGGCTCGATACATTGATCTTCAGCTTCTTCCATTTCGATGCCTCGGTCGTGCTGGCGGCGGCCAGTGCCGCGCTGTGGCTGGCGACCTTTGCCTTCGCGCTCGGTCTCGATCGCAGCGATTGGCAGGCGGTGGCGGGTGCGGCGGCGAGTACGGCGCGCATATCGGCGCGCACCATTGGGCTGCTGCGTTATGTCGTGCGCCTGCGCCGCATCGGCACGAGCGTGAGCGAAAAATCCGGCGCGCTGCTGGAACGCGCGCATAGTCTGAAACCCCATCTCGAACGCAAACCCGTGCGCGAGCGGTTGGAGCCGTCGTTGCATGGCGACGGTCCAGAAATTGGTGATGGGCCCGAGTATGACGATCGCGTTCCTGAACGCGCGCGCGCGCCGGAGATCGAGATCGCCGAGGTCGACGACGATGAGCCGGACGAGGTGGCCGAGGCCATCATCGAACGCGCGCCTAAGACCATCGTCGAGAAAAAGGAAGAGAAGGCGCCGGAAGGATCGCGCGCCCAGACTGCCCGTCAGGGCCGCCTTGCGCTCGGCCGTGAAAAGCCGGGCGACTTCCAATTGCCGCCGCTCGACCTGGTCGAAGCGCCGCCGCCCGGCCATGGCGAAACCAGCACGGATAAGGGTTCGCTCGAAGCCAATGCGCGGCTGTTGGAATCGGTGCTCGAAGAATTCGGCGTGAAGGGCCAGATCGTCAAGGTCCGCCCCGGTCCTGTGGTTACGCTTTACGAGCTCGAACCGGCACCCGGCATCAAGACGGCGCGCGTCGTGAGCCTGGCTGACGATATTGCGCGCTCCATGAGCGTGCGCAGCGTGCGTATCGCGGTGGTGTCGGGGCGCAACGTCATCGGCATCGAAATGCCGAACGCCAAGCGCGATACGGTCTATTTCCACGAATTGCTGGCGGCCCGCGCGTTCGAACAATCGGGTGCGGCACTGGCTATCGCGCTCGGCAAGGATATCGGCGGCACGCCTGTCGTGGTCGATTTGTCCAAGATGCCGCATCTGCTCATCGCCGGCACCACCGGGTCCGGCAAGTCGGTCGCGATCAATACGATGATCCTGTCGCTGCTCTATCAGCGCACGCCCGACGAATGCAAATTCATCATGATCGATCCGAAGATGCTGGAACTCAGCGTCTATGACGGCATACCGAGCCTGCTGTCGCCGGTCGTCACCGATCCGAAGAAGGCCGTTGTCGCCCTCAAATGGGCGGTGCGCGAAATGGAAGACCGCTATCGCCTGATGTCGCAGTTGGGTGTGCGTAACCTTGCGGGTTACAACGCGCGCCTGCTCGAAGTGAAAAAGAAGGGCGAGGTACTGTCGCGCAAGATTCAGACGGGCTTCGACGAGAACGGCAAGCCGATCTACGAGGATCAGGCGTTGGGTACCGATCCGCTGCCGCTGATCGTCATCGTCGTCGATGAAATGGCCGATCTGATGATGGTGGCGGGCAAGGATATCGAAGCCTCCGTGCAGCGTCTGGCGCAGATGGCGCGCGCGGCGGGTATTCACCTCATCATGGCGACGCAGCGTCCGTCGGTCGACGTCATCACCGGCACGATCAAGGCGAACTTCCCGACGCGCATCTCGTTCCAGGTGACGTCGAAGATCGACAGCCGCACCATCCTGGGCGAGCAGGGCGCTGAACAACTGCTTGGCCAGGGCGACATGCTCTACATGGCCGGCGGCGGACAGATCACGCGCGTGCACGGCCCATTCGTCAGCGATGGCGAGGTCGAAAAGATCGTGAATTTCCTGAAGGTCCAGGGCGAGCCGACCTACGTCGACGCCGTCACCGAGGATGTCGAAGGCGGCTTCGATGTGCCGGGCGCCGAGGGCGGCTCGTCGGGCGACGATCTCTACGATCAGGCGGTGGCGCTGGTGGCGCGCGAAGGCAAAGCGTCAACCAGCTTCATCCAGCGTCATTTGCAGATCGGCTATAACCGCGCGGCGCGCATCATCGAACAGATGGAAGAACAGGGCGTAGTCAGCAAAGCCGATCGCGTCGGCCGCCGCGAGGTTCTCGTCGGCGATCACTAACGGCTGTTAGCGATCTGCCGTCTCCAATAACCGCTCCTTAGTGAACGCTAACCGGCGTCATGTCGTGCTGGATCGTTGCGGCAGCGGCCGTATCGCGGTCCGGCGCCACGCCGATCGCTACACCATTGGCCGAGAAAATACCGTAAGCGGGTTTTCCCTCGTCGATGACGGGTTTCAAGAAGGCGAGTTCATTTAGACCCAATGCCGCGAAATTCTTCGGGGTCATTGAAATATCGGCGTCGTCTATTTCACTTCTTTTCGGATTCCACATCTATTGTTCGGCTGGCCGGTTTCCCGGTCGCGCCGCCCTTCTGGATTTTAATGGATTTCACTTGGGGCTCGGGCATCGGGCGATACAGCTCGATATGCAAAAGCCCATCTTCGAGACGTGCCGCCGTGACTTCGATCCCCTCGGCCAACACGAAACTCCGTTGGAACTGGCGCGCCGCAATGCCGCGGTGAAGAAAGACGCGGGTTCCCTCGTCGGCCGATTGTCGGCCACGGATGACGAGTTGGTTGTCCTCGATGTTGCAATCGAGGTCGTCCATGGAAAAGCCGGCGACCGCCAAGGTGATACGCAGGCGTTCGTCGCTGAGTTGTTCGATATTGTAAGGGGGATAGCCGTCCGCCGACGCCTTGGCGACCCGGTCGAGCACCCGTTCAAAATGATCGAACCCCAACAGCAAGGGGCTATTGAACACGGGCATACGAGACATTTTGGCCGTCCTCCTCCATGCGAAGCGAGCGTGGCGTTCGGGCCCTAACTAGGCACCCTAGCCGTACAGTTGTGAGGTTGGCACGGTTCGTCAAGGTTGGCCAATGGGGAAAACCAGTGTTTTCCAGGGCTCTGACCGCACCCACGCGCATGGCTCGGGCGGAACAAGCATCCGTCGGGCCGGGCGAATTAGCTAAACAGCTGGAGGATCGAGCGGCCGGATTTGGCGGACAGGGCCAGGGCCTCGGTCGCCAATTGGTTGCGGGTCGATGCGGTGATCGCCTGCGCGGCAACTTCGTTCAGATCGACGTTGACGAGTTTGGCCGCGCCTTCCTGCAAGCCGTTCACCAATTTGTCGGTGAAATTCTCGCGGATTTGCACGGTGGCCGCATCCGAACCGATGGATTGTTCGGCGGCGCGGATCTGTGCCTTGGCGGTATCGATCGATTTCACGTTGGTGATGTCGAGATTGAGCGAGGCGCTGTCGCTCGCCTGGCCCTTGATCGTGATCGAGGAGTCCTTGGACACGGGAATGACCAGATCGTCCGGCTGATCGGAGATCAACTGCGTGCCGCCGAAGGAGGAATCGCGGGCGAAATTATCGACTTGCTTCGACAGCGCGTCGAATTGGGCCTGCAGTTTGGCCTGGGTCGCGGCATCTGAAGTATTTTCGTGCTGCAGGGCCAGGGATTTCAGCTGATCGAGCGTTTTATCGATCGAGCGCAGCCCGCTTTGCGCGACCAGCGATTTGGACGCGCCCTGCCGGATGGAATCCTTGATTGCCAGATAGTCGGAGGCCTGATCCGACAATTGCTTCGCGACATAGTCGGCGATGCGCTGGGTTTTCTGGTCGTCGTTCTTGCGAAAGGTCGCCAGCTCTTCCGACTTCTTGTCATAGCTCCGCTGGATCGCCCGAATGGAATCGAGCTGATTGCTGATCGGAGCTGTGAGTTGGACGTCGGCCATTCCCCTATTTTGCGACAAACGGCCAAATCGCGCCAGTGACCCGAGTCACAAGATGTGATCTTAGATCACAAAATCCTTTCTGCTTGAGCCCGGACGCTGTCCAAATCTCCGCCGGCGTCCAGGATTTGCCAGTCCAGCGGGCCTAAATCATAGGAATCCTGCGCTTTTGCGACCTCGGCGGTGGCGTCCGAGGCGTCGTGTTGGCGCCCGCCAATGCGGTCTTGGCGGACCGCCAGGGGCACATCCAGCCACAGCCCGGTGAACGGCACCTTCAGCTCATGGGCTAGGTTGTGGGCTTGATCGCGCTCGCCCGCCTTGGCGTGGACGGCGTCCAAGATGACCGAATGGCCGGCCGCTAGGGCGCGCTGCGCATCGCCCAACAGGCTGGCATAAACCCGATCCGACATGTCCGGCGTATAGGCACCGGTGGGTAGCTTGTCGTAAAGGCCGACGCCGGCGAGCCGTTTGCGGATGGCATCGCTGCGCAGCACCACTGCGCCAGGGGCGCGTCCGATAGCGGGTGCGATCTGCTGGGCGAGCGACGACTTGCCGCTGCCCGATAGGCCGCCGACGGCAATCAGACGCACCGGCCTCGCCGTCAGGTAATCCAGCGCTAGATCGAGATAGGCTTGGCCCTCTTCGAATTTGCGTTGCGCCGCATCGACATGGGCGCGCACCGCCGCGCGCATCGACAGGAACAGGGGCAGGCACGCCAGCCCATCGACATCGCCCGTCAGATCGAGCGTGCGGTTGAGCACGGCGTTGGCGAGACCGCGAGAACCGCGATGGTCGAGATCCATCAGCAGAAACGCGAGATCGTACAGCACGTCGATCACGGCGAAATCGTCGTTGAATTCGATGCAATCGAACGGCGTCGGTTTGTCGCCCAGCAGGACGATATTGCGCAAATGCAGATCGCCATGGGCGCGCCGCACGCGGCCGGAATCGCGACGGGTCTCGAGCAGCGCCTCGGTGCGCGCGAGCGCAGCTTCGGCGAACCCTGCCAGGTCAGCCATCTTGCGGGCATCGAAGGTGCTGTCGCCGAATTTGTGCAGCATCTCGACATTGCCACGCGCGATCGCAGCGTTTGCCTCGAAGCCGCCGCGATCTTTCACGATCTCGCACGCTTGGTGGAAGGCGAACAGCGACTCGGCCAGGTTTTCCATATGCGCACGCGAGAGCGCGCCCGGTTTCTGCGCGAGTGCGTCGAGCAGCTGATCCTGATCGAAGCGCTGCATGACGACGACCCAATCGATCGCGGCACCGTCACCATCCAGCGCCAAGGCGCCGTTCGGCGCCTTTGTGATCGCGGCAACCTTGAGGTAGATCGCGGGCGCAGTGCGGCGGTTGAGCGCTAATTCCTGCTCGCACGCCCATTTGCGCGTGTTCGGATCGGTGAAATCGACATAGGGCAATTTGACGGCGCGTTTGAGCTTGTAGACGCGCTCGCCGGCCAAAAAGACGCGCGAGATATGCGTCTCGATCACCTCGACCTCGGTATCGATGCCATAGGCATCGGCCCGGCCGAGGAATTTAATCGTTTCGCGTTGGGTTTCCTCGCTCATGCGCTCCGCGCTCGACAACACATCTTGGCAACACATTGATAATATAGGCGCGCAAAATGATAGCGCTTGATCCCGATCAATGCGAAACGGGCGGGAACCCGATCATATACTCACGAGTTTGTTATGTAGCTTCGATCTATGGAGTAACAACCATGGCCATCAAAGATATCCTCGTGCATGTCGATACCCAACCTGGGTCCGAAGACCGGATCGCCTTTGCGGCAAGCCTTGCCAAAAAGACCAAAGCGCATCTGACGGGACTGCATGTGAAGGCCGATGTGGTCATTCCGGTCACCGAGAACGACGTGATCGTGCCGGAATCCTTGATCGAGGATCAGGAGCGCGTCATCGAATTGCAGGCCCAGGCGGCGAAGAACCAGTTCGACGGCGCTGTCAGCGCCAACGAGATCAAGGGCGAATGGCGCACGGCGCACGGCCTTGCCGCCGATGTGCTGCGTCATCATGCGCATGCGACCGATCTCATCATCGTTGGCCAGCAGCATCCGGACGCCACGGACGCTCAGGACGTTCCCGAAGGCGTGTTGCAGGATACCGGCTGTCCGACCCTGATCGTGCCTTATGCCGGTGTCGGCCGGACCTTCGCGGAAAACGTGATGGTGGCGTGGGACGACAGCGCACCGGCGGCGCGTGCCGTGCATGATTCCCTGGCCTTGATCGGCAAGGCGAGCCGCGTCGAAATCGTGTCGATTAGAGCTAAGGACGAGGCGTCCGACGGCGATCCATGCGCCGAGATCTGCGCGCATCTGCGGCGTCACGGCGTGAAGGCCGAAGGCACCACCTTGTACAAGAACGGTAGCAAGGTATCCGACATCCTGCTGGCGCACGCCGCCGACAATGGTTGCGACCTATTGGTGATGGGCAGCTACGGCCATTCGCGTTGGCGCGAATTCATCTTCGGCGGCGTGACCGAGGATATGCTCGAGAAAACCATGATTCCGATTTTCACGTCGCACTAAAGTTTACGGCCCGCTCAACGAGAAAGGGCGAGCACATCGTGCTCGCCCTTTTTTCTTGTTCGTCGCTGCAGAACTTAGTCGCGTTCGATGCACATGGCGATACCCATGCCGCCGCCGATGCACAAGGTGGCCAAGCCCTTCTTCGCATCGCGTTTGCCCATCTCGTAAAGCAACGTGGTGAGGATGCGGGCACCCGATGCGCCGATGGGATGGCCGAGCGCGATCGCGCCGCCATTGACGTTGACGCGTTCGTCCTTGAAGCCGAGATCTTTGGACACCGCGCAGGCCTGCGCGGCGAAGGCTTCGTTGGCTTCGATGAGGTCGAGCTGATCGGCCGTCCAGCCGGCTTTCTTCAGCGCGGATTTTGACGCCGGGATCGGGCCGACGCCCATGATCTTCGGATCCAATCCTTCGGTCGCCCAGGACGCGATGCGGCCGAGCGGTTTGATGCCGCGCTGTGCGGCTTCTTCCGCGCTCATCAGCACCAGCGCCGCGGCGCCGTCATTGATGCCCGATGCATTGCCTGCCGTCACGGTGCCTTCCTTGTTGAAGGCGGGGCGCAGCTTGGCCAGACCTTCAACGGTCGTGTCGGGCTTCGGATATTCGTCGGCATCGACAACGATGTCGCCTTTGCGCGACTTCACCGTCACCGCGACGATCTCGTCCTTGAATTTGCCGGCTTTTTGCGCGGCGCCGGCTTTTTGCTGTGATGCGGCGGCGAAGGCGTCCTGCGCATCGCGGCTGATCTGATATTGCTGGGCCACGTTCTCGGCCGTCACACCCATGTGGTAGCCGTTGAACACGTCCCACAAGCCGTCATTGATCAAGGTGTCGATCAGTTCGGCATTGCCCATCTTGGTGCCGTTGCGCAGATGCATGCAGTGCGGCGAGTTGCTCATGCTTTCCTGGCCGCCCGCGACCATGATCTTGGCGTCGCCGACCATAATCGCCTGGGCGGCGAGTGCGACCGTGCGCAGACCCGAGCCGCAGACCTGATTGATGACGAAGGCGGTGCGTTCCTGCGGGATGCCGGCCGCCATGGCGGTCTGACGTGCCGGGTTCATGCCGTTGCCGGCCGTGAGTACCTGGCCGAGGATCACCTCGTTCACGTCGCTAGGGCTGATGCCGGCGCGCTTCATTGCCTCGACGACGGCGATGGTGCCGAGCTCGTGCGCCTTCAAAGATGCGAAGGCGCCGTTGAACGCGCCGATGGGCGTGCGTGCGGCGCTGGCGATCACGATGTCGGTGGAACGTCCTGCCATGGGTTTATTCTCCAGTGAAAATAAGGTGCGGCGTACGGCCGATTTTTCAGAGCGCTTTTTTTGCGCGCGGCGCCATCAGGATGGCGGTGCCGTCGAGCACGATCTTGCCGTTGACGCGACAGGTCGTGGCGAATTCAACAAAGCCTTTGTCGGGCATGAGTTTGGTGGCGACGACGAGCGCGGTCACTTCCGATCCGACCGGCACAGGCGCTTTGAATTTCAGATTCTGTTCGATATAGACCCAGCCGGGCCCCGGGAAGACCGAGCCTAGTGCGGCCGAGATCATGCTCGCCGTGTGCATGCCGTGCGCGATGCGTCCGCCGAAGATGGTCGTCTTTGCGTAAGCTTCGTCGATATGGATCGGATTGTGATCGCCCGAGACGTCGGCAAAGGTCCGCACGTTGCTGTCGCTGAGGACTTTCGCAAACTCGCCGCTCATGCCTTCGGCGATATCGTCGAAGGTTCTGATTTTGATGTCGTTCAAACCAAGCGGCCTTATGGAGTCTCGCGTCCGATGGCATCGAGCCGCTTCTGCAGCAGTTCGAGCTGGCGTTTGAGATTGCGCACTTCGTCTTCGCTGGAATCCGTGGGCGCTGCCGCGGCAGGTGTGGCAGGCTTGGCGGCACCCGGTGCGGCGCCCGCGTTCTGAGCGGCGAACATGTTGAAGCTTTGCTGGAACATCTCCATGTTGCGGCGGCCGACCTCGGCCCAGTTTTCCATCGCGTCGCCACCACCGAACACGCGGGCCATCTGGGCGATCATCTGCTGCTGGTTGGCGGTGAAGGTGTCGAGCGACGTCTCGAGATAGGCCGACAATTGCGGGCCGATGCCTTCGTTGTAGAGCTTTAGCACTTGGCGCAAATAATTCGGGGGCAACATATTGTGCCCCTTGTTTTCCTCGTCCGCGATGATCTGCGCTAGCACCGAGCAGGTGATGTCGGAGCTCGATTGTGCGTCGATCACCGTGAAACGGGTGCCGTTTTTGACCATCTCATGGAGGTTGTCCAGGGTCACGAAACTGGCCGTCGAGGTGTTGTACAGCCGCCGATTGGCGTACTTTTTGATGATGATCGGCTTGTCGTCGTCCGCCGGTTTTTCGGCCACGCGCGTGCTCCCGCCTAGTGGGTACCTAGCCTCTGAGGGCCGGTTCTGAGGAACTGTCGCATAAGCGACGGGGCTTTTGTAGCGCAAAATATTTTGCATCGCAAAAGAAACCCTCTTGACGCCGCCTAGGGCCTTATCCTATATATTTTTGCAGTGCAAAATAAACGCGGTTCTGGACAGTAGGTTCGCAATCGCAAAACGTTCCCTGTTGAACTCGCCCGCTTATTAGGAGCGCCTGTGATGAATGCCACGAAACCCAAAGACAAGGCTGTAGGCCTGGACGCCGTCGAAGCCATGGCGGCCGTCGGCAAGGAAACCTTCGAATCCGTGATGAGCATGAGCACCAAAGCCGCCTCGGACGGCTACAAGAGCGCCACGGCGTTCAGTAAGGACCAGCTCGACTCCGCCAAGGCCGGCTACGACAAGGCCGCCGCGTTCGGCAAAGGCAACTTCGAGGCCGTCTCGGTCGCCTCGACTGCCGCTCTGTCGGGCGTCGAAGCCTATTACGAGGAAGTTGTCGATTACGCCAAGACGACGACCGCCCAGAACGTCGAACTCATGCAGAAGTTCTTCGCCGTGAAGACCCCGCAAGAATTCTTCGATATCCAATCGGAAGCGATGAACCTGATGGTCAGCCGTTCGATCAGCCAGACCACCAAGCTGTCGAAGATGGCCGGCGACACCATGACCAAATTCGTCACGCCGCTGAAGGCCCGGGCCGAAGGCAACATCGATTCCTATGTGAAGCCGTTCATGGGCTAACGCCTCCCGGCTGAGACCAAATTCCTCCCTGTTACCGACTGGGCCGAATGAAGGATGAAACCTTTGTTCGGCCCATCTGTTTTTCCGGATAAATCATGCTAAGACGTTGGGTCAGGACGTAACATCGCCCTAATCCACTTGTGGGCCAATTCACTGGGAGAGAGAAAAACATGAGCCGCGTTGCAATCGTCACCGGAGGAACCCGCGGCATTGGCGCCGCCACCAGCACGACCTTGCGCGATGCGGGATATAAGGTCGCCGCCAATTATGTTGGCAACGATGAGCGCGCCCAGGCCTTCAAGGCCGCCACCGGCATCGCCGTCTATAAGTGGGATGTCGCCAACTTCGATGCTTGCGCCGCCGCCGTCGCGCAGATCGAAAAGGATTTGGGTGCGGTCGATGTCGTCGTGAACAACGCCGGTATCACGCGCGACGCCACCCTGCACCGCATGTCGTTCGACGATTGGAAGGCTGTCATCGATACCAATCTCGGCTCGTGCTTCAATATGAGCCGCGCAGTTTTTCCCGGCATGCGTGAGCGCAAGTTCGGCCGTATCGTCAATGTCGGCTCGATCAACGGTCAGGCCGGCCAATACGGCCAGGTGAATTACGCCGCCGCCAAATCGGGCATCCACGGCTTCACCAAGGCGTTGGCGCAGGAGGGTGCGGCGCACGGCGTGACCGTCAATGCCATCGCGCCCGGCTATATCAACACCGACATGGTGGCCGCCGTGCCCGAGCGCGTGTTGGAGAAAATCATCGAACGCATCCCCGTCGGCCGCCTCGGCACCGCCGCCGAGATCGCGCGCGCCATCCTGTTCCTCGTCGCCGACGATGCCGGTTTCATCACCGGCTCGACGTTGTCGGTCAACGGCGGCCAGCATATGTATTGAGTTATAAGGGTCGATAGAAACACTCATGGCCGACCAATCCAGCGACACGCCGGACGCGAACGATCCTTTTGCCGCCTTCACCGGCGAAATGGGCAAGCTCGCCGCCGGCTATCAGCAGACGATGGCGCAGTGGATGAATGCCTGGGGCAGCGCCGCCGCCAAGCCCGAGGGCAGCAATGAGCTGCCTGAGATGCCGCATCTCGATACGCAGAAGATCCTCGAAAATCAGATGCAATTGATGAACGATTATCAGGCGCTGTGGATGTCGACGACGCAACGCCTGATCAATCGTGCGCAGGCTGAAGAGGCATCGGCGGATCCGGTGGTGAAGCCGGAACCAGGCGACAATCGCTTTCGCGATGCAGCATGGTCGCAGGATCCGATCTTCGATTTCATCAAGCAGTCGTACCTATTGAACTCGCGCTGGATGAAGAACGTGCTGCACGATGTCGACGGGCTCGACGACGATGCGGCACGCAAGCTCGATTTCTACGGCCGCACCATTGTCGATGCGCTGTCGCCGACCAATTTCCCGATGACCAATCCGGTCGTGCTGCGCGAAACCGCCGAAACCAAGGGCGAGAATCTCCGCAAGGGCTTTGCGCACCTGATGGAAGATTTGAAGGACGGCTCCAACGGCCTGCGGCCGCGCCAGACCGACATGAATGCGTTCGAGGTCGGTAAAAACGTCGCGGTTTCGGACGGCGCCGTGGTCTTCGAAAATCCGTTCTTCCAGCTGCTGCAATACGCGCCGAGCACGCCGAGCGTGCATAAGAAGCCGCTGCTGATCATCCCGCCGTGGATCAACAAGTTCTACATCCTCGATCTCAAGCCGGAGAATTCCTTCATCCGCTGGGCGGTCGGCCAAGGCTATACCGTGTTCGTGATGTCGTGGGTCAATCCCGACGAACGCTATAGCGAATTCACCTTCGTCGATTACATGAAGGACGGCATCTTCGCCGCCCTCGGCGCGGTGGAAAAAGCTACCGGCGAACGTCAGGTCACCGCGATCGGTTATTGCATCGGTGGCACGTTACTGGCGATGGCTTTGGCCTACATGGCGGAAAAGGGCGACGACCGCATCACGGCCGCGACCTTTTTTGCCGCGCAGGTCGATTTCGCCGATGCCGGGGATCTCAAGGTGTTCACCGATGGCGGCCTCGTGCAGTCGATGGAAAGCCAGATCAAATCGAAGGGCTATCTCGACGGCGCGTCGATGGCCGCGACCTTCAATCTGCTCAGGCCCAATGATCTCATCTGGTCGTTCGTGGTGAACAATTATTTGCTGGGCAAGGAGCCGCCGGTTTTCGATCTGCTCTACTGGAATTCGGATTCGACGCGCTTCCCGGCGAAGCTGTGGGTCGATTACATCCGCTGCCTCTATAATGAGAACAGGTTGGTCGAGCCGGGTGGCATGGTGATCGATGGCGTGCCCATCGATCTCACCAAGATCACCATCCCGGTCTATATTCAGGCGTCGAAGGAAGATCACATCGCGCCGTCGAAATCGGTCTTCAAGGCGATGCGCCTGTTCAACGGGCCGAAGCGCTTCGTCATGGCGGGCTCGGGTCATATCGCGGGCGTGATCAATCCGCCCGACAAAAAGAAGTATCAATATTGGACCAACCCGATGCAGGCATCCTACGGCGATGTCGAAGCATGGTTCGCCCATGCCGAAGAGCATCCGGGATCGTGGTGGCCAGACTGGAACGAGTGGCTCGGCAAATTGTCGGGCGAGGATGTGCCGGCGCGCACCATCGGATCGCAGATCGAACCCGCACCGGGATCCTATGTGAAGGTTAAGGGCTAAGTCAGGGCTGAGCGGAGAGTGTCATGAAATTCTCGATCGACATCGATTGCACACCGGAAGAGGCGCGCAGCTTTTTCGGGCTCCCGAATGTGGAGATCCTGAATAAGGCCATCATGGATCAGGTCCAGACGCAGATGATGGATCAGATGAAGGCGATGGCGCCGGACGAGATCATGAAGGCCTGGATGCCCAACGGCGCCGCGTGGGACCAATTCCAGAAGATGTTCACCGGTTACGGCAGCAAATAAGCCCCAACGACGCCTTTCGCGCCGTCATTCACAAATTTTAGCGTAACGCTCACGCGTTCGTGAGAACGCCTACATTTCCGAAACCGCCGTTTCGCGGCGGAAATCGCACCCCTGTGACTTTTTTTGGCCCAAATCCATGATTTGGGCCTTTTGTTGTCACTTCCGTTCGGGTGCCCCCCTTGCGACCCTGAAGAGGTTAAAGGACGAAACTCCACGCCAAGAAAAGAAAGGAGACGATCATGACCAGCAAAGTAACTTATCTCGCTGCTGCAGCGATCGCCCTCGCTCTTCCTGCCTCGGCGATTGCGCAGAGCAGCTCGCCCAGAATTCCCGGCACCGAGCCGGCGTTGCCCACCATCCAGGCCCCGTCGATGAACGACCGTGTGGCCCCAGGTGGTCTGCATAAATCCACCTTTGAATCGTCCGATCTGAAGGGTAAGGCCGTTTACGATCAGGCCGGCAAGAAGGTCGGTTCGATCGACGATGTCGTGCCGACACAGGGTCAGCCGCGCGAAGCGATTGTCGCGGTCGGCGGCATTCTCGGCATCGGCACGAAAAAAGTGCTGATCCCGGCCACCGATATTGAACGCAACGACGACGGTCGCTTGATCGTCGCGATGTCGGAAAACCAGTTGGAAAATTTGCCTGAATTCGAACGTCCGCGCACGGCGTCACCGGGAGCGCGCTAACGCTTCGTATCTGAACCTCCCTGAGGGAGACGGCTCCCACGAGCTGTCTCCCCGCCCCAGACGCCCAGGTTCCCCAAGCCTGGGCGTCACCCCATCTCGGATCGTCGGCGCGCCCCCCCCAGCCACGATCCCATAAAGAAGCCCGCTTCACCTCGTGAAGCGGGCTTTTTATCTTCGTGTGAGGACGATCAGAGTTACAGGATCAGCCATTCCGGCAGCCAGTCGGGCAGGGCGCCGTCCAGCAGATCGTACAGCAGGGAGGGATGCCACGAGGTATGCAGCACCTGATCGTAGAACCCGACCAGGAAGGCATAGCACACGCCGGCATAGATCAGCGCCGGCCGCCAACCCACCTTGCCCCAGCTCATCAGGAAGACAACGACATAGAGCGGGATGGCGATCTTGATGCCGACCAGGAGCATGACCAGCAGCATCGCGATGAGCATGGCGAAGAACCAGAGCGACGGCGTCAGTTCGGCTTTTTCGGATGCCGCCCGGGCCGCCGGTTTCAAACCACCGGCGAAGGCCACGTCACGGCGCAGGCTTTTCCAATCGTAGAACAAGGCGATCAGGGTGAAGATCGCGCCCGGGATCGCAATGGTCAGCGGGAACATACGCACCGACTTGGTCCACTCGAACGAACCGGCGATGGCATAAAGGAAGGTGATGCTGAGCAGGATCGCGAACGGGAAGGACAGCACCGAATTGCGCATCGAGCCTTCCTCGGCGCCTTCTTCCATGACCTCGCCAGCCTTCTTCATCTTGAGGATGCCGCGTGCCGACAGCACGACCGTCAGCACCGCACCGGCGAAGATGAGCAGGGTGACCGGGCGCAGTAGCCAGCTATAGCCGTCGTAGGCGCGGATCGAGATGACGTAGGCATTCTCCATGATCTCGCCCAGCACATAGCCGAGCACGACGGGCGGTCGCGCCCAGCCGGCGCGCTTCATCGTGTAACCGATGACGCCGAAAGCGATGCACAGCACCCAATCGCCGACCGAGGTCGTGCTGAGCCACGCACCCATGAAGACGAACAAGATGACGCCGGGCACGATGTAATAGCCGGGCGTGAAGGCGAGCTTCGCAACCTGGCGCGCCCACGCCATCATCATCAGCGCGACGATGATGTTGGCGATGGCGACGGTCCACACCATGCTGAACGTGATATCGAGCTTGGTGGTCAGCATTTCCGGCCCTGGGCGCAGGCCCTGGATCAGGAAAGCGCCGAGCAGGATCGCCATGCCGGCGCCGCCTGGAATGCCGAAGGCGACGGTGGGGATCAGCGAGCCGCCGAGTACCGCGTTGTTGCACGATTCCGGCCCGATGACGCCGCGGATGTCGCCCTTGCCGAACATCGACTTGTCTTTGGCGGTCTGCTTCGCATGACCGTAGGCGAGCCAATCGGCGACCGATCCGCCGAGGCCGGGCAGGATGCCGATATAGACGCCGATGATGCAGCAACGGATGTTGAGGCCGATATGCGTCCAGGTGTCTTTTACACCCTGCCACATGCTGCTCTTGGACTGATCCTCCTGCACGCGGCTGATCGAGGTGTTGCTGGTCGCGAGTTCCATCAGTTCCGGAATCGCGAACAGGCCGAGGATCAGGGGCAGGAACGGCAGGTTATCGAGCAGGTAATCGGTGCCGAAATTATAGCGCGGGATGGCGGACGCCTCGGCGTAACCGACCGCCGACAGCAACAGACCGAAGGCGCCGGCAGCCAAGCCTTTATAGATCGACGATCCGGCGAGCGAGGCGACAAGCGATAGTCCTAATATCCCGAAGGCGAATGTTTCCGGCTGCCCGATGGCAAGGATGATCGGCAATGCGACCGGCATGGTGATGGCGAGCGCGATGGCGCCGAACACGCCGCCGAAGGCGGATGCGGCGAAGGCCGCGCCCATGGCGCGATTGGCCTCGCCTTTTTTGGCGAGGGGATGGCCGTCCATGATTGTCGCCTGCGCGGCGGACGATCCAGGCACTCCCAGCAAGATTGCCGTCACGGAGTCCGATGTGTTGGTCACCGCGATCATGCCGAGCAGCATGGCGAAGGCGGGGACCGGGTCCATGTCGAAGGTGAAGGGGATGAGGATGGCAAGACCGGTGAGGCCGCCGATGCCGGGAACGGCGCCCAGCCAGATGCCCAGCAGGATGCCGATGAACATATAGCCGATAGCGGGCCACATCAGGACCTGGATCAGGCCTGAAAAGAATGCGTCGAACATCGGCACGACAGACCTCCCCTACATTTACGTGCGGGCACGTGTGCCGTGCCTCGCTGCCTTGGAGAGGAGAATAACGTTTATCTCCCGTGGTTCGAGTATTAATCTTGATATCGAATTAAATAATTTGGCACTTTAGCCATAAACAATGTGCGGATGGGACGCCTATCCACGCAAATACAACAGGAGGAATAAGATGACCCCGCGCCCGATATTTCTGCGCGCTGCCGCTCTTGCGGCGGTTGCCGTCTCGACACTCGCGTTCGCCGCATCCGCCGCCGACTTCAAAGGCAAGACCATCAAGCTGGTCATCGGCCAGTCGCCGGGCGGCGGCACCGATACCTTGGCGCGCACGTGGTCGCCGTTCTTGTCCAAACATATCCCGGGCAATCCGACCATCGTCATCGAGGCGCAGACGGGTGCGGGCGGCATGCAGGCCGTCAACTTCGTTTACGAGAAAGCACGCCCCGATGGCTTGACCCTCGCCTGGGGCGGTTTCAACCCGGTCGGCATGGCGACCGATGCGCAGGGTCTGCGGGCCGACTTCACCAAATTCGAATTCATCGGCGCTGGATCAAGCGGCGGTCGCGTGCAGATCACGCGCACCAACGTCAATCCGCCGATCAAGACGTCGGAAGACATCATGAAGGTGCAGGGCCTCAAGCAGGCCGGCTTCCGTCCGACTGAATCGCTCGACATCGTCGGCCGTCTCGGCATGGACGTGATGGGTGTCAAATACCGCTACGTGCCGGGTTATCAGGGTGCGGCCAAGATTCTGCCCGCCATGTTGCAGGGCGAGATCGACGGCATGACGACGGGCATCACCAGCTTACGCACCGCGTTCGAACCGCAGATGGTCAGCCAGGGTAAGGCGATCATGCTGTGGTACTTCCCATTCTTCGACATCAATGGCAATCCGGTGAAGAACAGCGATTTCCGCGACGACGAACCGGCGATCCAGGACGTCTACAAGAAAGTCCATGGCAAGGATCCGTCGGGCGAACATTGGGAAGCCTTGAAGTGGATGCAGACGGTCAGCGGCAAAACGTCGATGACGGTCGTCGCGCCGCCGAAAACGCCGAAGGATATCGTCGATACCTTGCGCAAGGCGTATGAGGCGGCGAAGGCCGATCCGGAGCTCGCACCGGCGCTGATCAAATCGACCGGGTCCGACATGGTCTATGTGACCATCCCGGAAGGCCTGAAGATCATGCAGATGGCGCAGAACCCCGATCCGAAGATCGTGAAATTCCTCAAGGAATACATCGCGGCGGCGGA
Organism: Rhodospirillaceae bacterium; assembly: GCA_947467145.1. Lineage (GTDB taxonomy): Bacteria > Pseudomonadota > Alphaproteobacteria > Rhodospirillales > UBA2165 > CANIGJ01. The sequence continues at coordinate 65,166 of CANIGJ010000003.1, forward strand.
ACAATAATCGCGCACCGTCCCGCTGCTTCGATAACACGAACAACGACGGCGGCCTACGGGCCGCCGTTTTTTATGGCGCCTCATTTGACTCCATGTGTCGTATCGCCTTAACGTCGCAATAACAGCGAGTGTGAATACACACCGCGTCCATAGATCCAGGGAGGATCACCATGACCATCACACGACGCAACTTCGTTGCCGGCGCGCTGAGCGCTACCGCTTTGTCTGCGCTGCCGGGTACCCGTGCTTTTGCGCAGGCGGCGGACGAATTGAAGCTTTCGACCTTCGTTGCCCCCAATCACATCATCTATGCGCAGGTCTTGCAGCCCTGGGCGGCGGAGCTGGCGGCCAAATCGGGCAATAAGCTTGCGGTGAAGATGTTCCCCGCGATGCAGCTGGGTGGCACGCCGCCGCAGCTTTATCGTCAGATGGCGCAGGGCATCTCGGATATCTGCTTCAGCCTGCCCGGTTATACGTCGGCTGATTTCCCCATGATGGGCCTCACCGAATTGCCGGGCACGGCGGACAGCGCCGATGACGGCACCAAGAAGCTATGGGCGCACTATGAGAAATTCTTGGCGCGCGACTTCAAGGAAGCCAAGGTGTTGATGTTGTGGAACTCCGACAACGCCAGCCTGATGAGCAAGAACAAGCCGATCAAGACCTTGGAGGACATGAAGGGCCTGAAGATCCGCACGCCGTCGGCCGCGCAATCGGCGCAGATCGAGGCGTTGGGCGCCACACCGATCGATATGCCCGCCAATCAGATCTACACCAACCTCGATCGCGGCGTGATCGATGCGGCGATGATCCCGATGTCGGCGGCGATCGATTTTAAGCTGATCGAGGTTGCGAAATACTTCACGATCAACGCGCCGCTCGGCCGTTCGCCTTTCATGGTCTGCCTGAACAAGGCGCGCTACGACAAAATGCCGGCCGACGCCAAGAAGGCCATCGACGAAACCACTGGTCTGGCACTCAGCCTCAAGGGTGCGCAGACCTACGACAAGCAGAACCACGAGGCCGTCGATGCGGCGAAGAAGGATCGCGAGATCGTCATGTTGTCTGACGCCGAACGTAAGCGTTGGCTCGACGCCTTCCGTCCGTTGGTGGCGAAAAGCATCGCCGACGGCGAGAAGGCCGGTCTGCCCGCCAAGGGTCTGATTGGCGCCTACGGGTTGGCGAGCTGACGGTTCGGACGAAACGTGTCTGAAATCATCGATATCGAAGCGCCCGAACGCGTCGAAGGACCGTTCGGGCGCGTGCTTCGTTGGCTGGCCCTTGGCGCCGGCTGGGTCCTCATGGGGCTGTTGTTCTATACGGTCCTCGATGTTGTGCTGCGCTACATCTTCAATGCGCCGTTTCGCGGCTCGTTGGAGTTCACGCAGTTCACCATGTCGGTCATCGTGTTCCTGAGCCTCGCCTATTGCGGCTGGACCGGCGGTCACGTCGCGGTCGATATCTTCGTGAAGCCGCTTGAAAAGCCGGGGCTGCGTTACATCCCGGTGATCCTCACTGTGATCAGCGCGGTGCTGTTCGGCGCCATTTCCTGGCACACGTTCCAGGATGGCATCATGGAAATGCGGCGCGTCAGCAACATGCTGCGCTGGCATTATTCGCCGTTCATCTTCATCGCGTCCGTCGGCTGCTTCGTCTACGCGATCGTTCTGTTCATCCAGGCGATCCAGGAATTGAAGCGCACGGCGCCAGATTCTCCGCAGGGCACTCCGTAAATGGATCAAAACGATTTTATCGGGGTTGGCGGGGTTCTCGTCATGATCCTCCTGCTGGTGCTGCGCATGCCGATCGGCACGGCGATGCTGCTGGTGGGCGTCGTCGGCTTTGCCATCCTCAACGGCATTCCGGCCGCGCTTATGGCGATCGGCACCTATCCGTTCCAGTATGCCGCCGTCTACGATCTGGCGATCATTCCGCTGTTCGTGCTGATGGGCAATTGCGCCGCCGCGTCCGGCATGGCGCGCGATCTATTCGCTGCCGCCTATGCCTGGTTCGGCCATTGGCGCGGCGGCCTCGCCTCGGCCACCATCGCGGCCTGCGCGGGTTTCGCGGCCGTGTCGGGCTCGTCGGTCGCATCGGCCATCACGATGGGGCGGGTCTGTTTGCCCGAAATGGCGCGCTACAAATATGATCCGCGTCTGTCTTGTGGCACGGTCGCGGCCGGCGGCACCATTGGCATCCTAATCCCGCCGTCCACTGCCTTCGTCATCTACGGCATCCTCACTGAACAATCGATCGGACGGCTGCTGCTCGCCGGTATCCTGCCGGGTCTTTTGCTCACGTCGATCTTCATGGCGACAATCGCGATCTGGATGCGCTTCAAGCCGGAATATGGTCCGCGTGGTCCGCGCGCGAGTTGGGGCGAGCGCCGTCGCGCGACGTTCCAGGCCGGTCCGATGATGACGGTGGTGCTCATCTCCATCGGCGGCATCTATGCCGGTATCTTCACCGAATCCGAGGCTGCCGCAGTCGGTGCGTTCCTGGCGCTGCTCTATGCCTTGGCGAAGCGCATGCTGACCGGCAAGTCGTTCAACAAGATCCTGCTGGAGACCGTCAGCACGACCGCGATGGTCTTCCTGATCCTGATCGGCGCGCAGGTGTTCGGTCCGTTTCTCGCGCTCTCCGGTCTGCCAGAACATATCGCCGGCGTGGTGAAGGATCTCGACGTGCCGCGCGTCGTCATCCTGATGATCATCCTTGGCATCTATCTGCTGCTCGGCACCTTCCTCGAAGGCTTCTCGATGCTGGTGCTTACCTTACCCATCGTGATCCCGATCGTCACTGCGCTCGGTTACGACCTCATCTGGTTCGGCGTCGTGATGGTGATCGTGCTCGAGATGGGGCTGATCGATCCGCCTGTCGGCATCAACGTCTTCGTCGTGAAGTCCTTGGTGCCCGAGGTGCCGATGTCGCAGATCTTCGCCGGTATCGCGCCGTTCTGGTTCGCGATGATGTTCTGCATCGGCCTCTTGATCATGTTCCCGGACATCGCGCTGCTGATCCCCAACAGCATGATCAACTGATCCCCAAACGAAAATGGCCGGGCGTTAGCCCGGCCATTTCAAGTAACAACGCTAAACCCCCGAGTGCAGCGCACCGGAGATTGAGTGGAATTACATACGCTTCTTCAGCGTCGTCGACGCCTTGAAGCGAACCGACTTGGACGCCTTGATGGTGATCGTGGCGCCGGTCTGCGGGTTGCGGCCCTTGCGCGCGCCGCGCTTGCTGACCATGAACGTGCCGAACCCAACCAGGCCGAATTTGCCTTCTTTCTTGAGCGCTTTGGCAATCACTTCGGTGACCGCGCCGACGGCTTCGTTCGCCTGGGCGTTGGTGCAACCGGTAACATCGCGGATCGCATCCGCCAGCATGACTCTACTCATAATCTTAATACCTCGTCTCTGATCGCTGCACGTTGTACCTGTGTGTAAACACACCGATTCGGGTGCTTAATTCAACATCTTGTTTCCAACGGATGTAGAAAACACGAGGGTTTGTGGATAACTCGCTCTTCACGATGTGCAATGTAGAGTGCGCGAAAGCAATCCTGACGACGTTAATGTATTGCCGGTAAATCCTGCATTTAGTGCGGTTTTTCGGTTAGGGTGACGAAAGTCAGAACGACTTAATATTGGCATGATCGATAAGACAGGCACCTCGACCGGCAACACACTCGCCACCTTGCTGCGCTCGGCTGGCCGCACGGCGTCATCGTCAACGGCGAACACGGACACCGCCGATGCCGAGACAGCGGCGGCACCCACCAATGTGCCGCCGGATGCCGGCGCAGGCGACAATGTCGATCTGTCGGACATGGCGAAAAGCCTTCTGCAGCAGGCTTCTAGCACTGTCGACGCCTTGGGTGTGCCTGCGTCGCTCCGCGATCGCACGAACAACCTCGCCACCAAACTGACGAACGATTTCAAGGCCCTGAAGATTTCGCAAGGTAGCGCGATCACCTTCAAGATCGATGCGTCCGGTGCGATCGAGGCCAGTGGGGCCGAGGCCGATAAGATCGAGAAATATTTCCAGGACAATCCTGAGGTGGCCGAACAGTTCAAGGCGCTGTCCGCTTTGCATACCATGTCGGCCATGCAGGACGTGATCCGCGCGTACAATGCGGAAAAACGTTCCGCCGGCGGCGACAAGGACAAACAGGCGAACGCGTGGGACAATTACGCGCTCCGTTCGATGCAGGTGCAGTCGTTGTCTGGCGCCTTCCAATTGAAGGACGGTCAACTCACATCGGCGACGACTGAATATGCCGCGACCATGCAGGGTGCGGCACCATCGTCGGGTGCGACGATGGCCCGTGGGGTCACAGATATTTCGGTCTGATCGCCGGGATTCGATGGTTTGGAAGGCGATGGTGGAGCCGAGGGAAATCTAACCCCTGACCGCTACAATGCCGTTGTATCTGAGTATCCAAGCGTTTTTCAGCGTTTATTTTCAATAAGATATATCCGACGTCTGACGACGTTCGCGATAGCGTCCCTGACGAGATCGTTCTATTTTGGTGCGGCAACCTGCGTGCACTGCATAGATAGATCGGACTTTATGATGTTTCTCAGGCTTCCCACGCTATTCGCGTTTGCATGCGGACTTTTCCTTTGGTCTGGGGTCGTGTCGGCCAAACAACCGGATGGATTATATCTTGATGGCGGTCAATCAAAGATCGGCGTCATTCTGCTCCATGGTCGAAATCGTGGGAACGGAGACGCAGATGATTTGGTCGTCAGGCCATTACGGAAGACTATTCACGAGCGACTTGGCGCCCATACTCTTTCGTTAAACTATCCGCAGTCTAAAAATAGCCAGAGCGCCGCCGAGGATCTCAGACTTTTCCCGGACGCCTATGCGCGCATCGACGATGCAATTAAGTTTCTCACTGAAGAGAAAGGAGTGACGCAACTGTACTTCATGGGCCACAGCGAGGGCGCGCGCATATCAACCTATTATCTGGTCAGCCATTCGGTGACGAACGCTCGCGGCTACATCGGAGCCGGTGTTGTGGGTTCTCCGTGTCAAAGAACAAAGGAAGATCCGGAGGATCAGCTGAGCAGCAACTGTAGTCTTTCAAAAATTCTGACGAAAACCCCGAGTTTCCCAGTTATCGATGTTGTGGCGATGAAAGGAAATCAGGGAGACGCTTTTTTCGCTGACCAAAGAAAGAGATTTATCTCTCCGACCTATCAGCAGGTTCGCCTGGAGGATGCTAACCATGGCTTTACCGCGCATGAGCGGGAATTAACTAACGCCGTTGTCGATTGGCTGAAGCGGCAATCGGATGAATTGAAGCCCGCTCACTGGCTCGTCGGTATTTGGAAGGGGCAGCTACCGGAGACCACCGGCAAAGGAGATTCGACACGGACTTTGAATGTCACGAGCGTCGGGCCTGATGGTTCAATACAAGGCGGGTTCGGTGGGCAGGTCCCACAAATGAACATCGCCAGCGCTAAATTCTCCGATAGTGGCGAAACAGTCACCATCGAGTTGAAGAACGGCATTCATTTAGAATTCGCAAAAAACGGCGCTCTTCTCGTCGGGATGGTGGCGAACCCAAATGGCAATTCAGTGCCGTTGGAACTCTCGAAAACAGACGGCGCAATCAGTTCCGCAGGAGCCGCGAAGGGTTCCGAAGCAAGCCCCGGCGCAGCCGATGGCTTCTTCAAAGGGAAGAAAGGTAAAAAAGGGCCGGGCGAATAAGGTGGCATTTGGTTCGTCAGTTGCGACATGCGAATACGGCGCCGCAGGCAAAATAAAAGGGCCAGCGACATTAATCACTGACCCATGGATTTGATTGAGGTGATGGTGGAGCCGAGGGGAATCGAACCCCTGACCTCTACAATGCCATTGTATCTAAGAATTTTATTAGTCTTTATTTTCAATATGTTAGAAGACGATTTCCAAGGCCATGTTTTGGATGTGTAAAACAAGCGACCTCTTGCCACAAAAATCATCTCTCCAATTTCAGCCTCAACGTTTGCCACGCATTTTGGTTCGTCTGTCATCCAGTGCAGCCTTCAACGCACCGTCCAATTCACCGGCTTCCACAGCTTCCACGACCAAATCAATTGTTTCCGGGACTTTGGCCAAGTCCTTTGCCTCAATCGTCGTGCTGCCGTCCTGCAATTTGATAACGCATGTGCCGTAGAGCAAATTTAGGCACACGGCACCGGTCTGTTCCTGCCAGTACCAGCGTCTAATCCTCACCGGCACCTGTTGACGGATCGCTTCTCCCGTCACCTTGTTCTGTACGTAACGGGCCGTCGTTTTGATGATTTGCTGGCCAGCAATATCAGCAGTCACGAACCCGCGCTGCTCTTTGAGCCGGTCAATCATTTGGCGGCGGAGCCGTTGCTCAACCGTTTCCCTGCTGCCAGCACGTTCCTTCTTGTTGATCTTCAACTTGGACAAAATAGCCATTACCGATCTCCATGTTGTTGTAATGTTTTTTTGTAGTGTCGGTGGCTCAAACGACAAAGAGGTTTCCGAGTCGTTTAGTGGGTTTTTTGATCAGCCGCTGTTTGTTGGATTTTTCTCATTCAGCGGTGGCTTGTTTTCCAACGTCAGGGCGTTGTTTCGTTTCCAACGTGTCCAAGTACTCAAAAACGTTTTTCGTTAGCCCACGTACGAGCCACGTGATGCCAGCGTCTATCCAACGAAAAGAAAAACCTAACTACAATCAATTGCACCTGTGGCGTACTTCTTTGAATGTCAGCGTAGCCAGCTTATGAAGTTCTGCTGCATCAAGTCCCAATCGTGCGTGACGAAGATTTTCCTCAAGCAATTTGAAGTGCAATCTCATCAGTGTCTCAATGCTGGGTTGGCTGTCAGTGGATTTCAGATACGCAAAATATCCAGGCTTCTTTCCCAGCCAGCTTTCATCGAAGCTGTACTGATCTAAAACGTATCCATGACGGCGCAGAATTTTAAATGCCTCAGTGATCTTCATTAAGCCTCCAGTTTGTTGATAACACCGGTATTTAGTTCCGTTGGAAATCTAACACCTTCACATAAATAAAAGAGATAACCGGAGAGCCACGTGCAGGCAGATTACAAGAAGAAGCTGATTGAAAAGCTGAAAATCAAATACCCACCGAAAGATCGTTGGGAGATGCGTGATGCCATGTTTGAAGATTTGGCCGGGCGTCCGCTTTGGGACAGAGACAAAACGCTGATCCAGTCGGCGCTAATTGAAAATGGATATGATGACATTGCCGCCAAGATGTCGTCGTGCAGCGCTGCCAAACGTTGTCGTAGCCCGTATTGTGATTATTGCCAGCGCGATCTTTTCGATGGCCAAAAAGAGCGGTTCAAAAAATTTCTACTCAAGCCATTCAAAAGTGATGAAGCAAAGGCCCGTAAGAATTTATTTTTTGTAACGGTGCTTCACGAACTCATCCCCTTTGATCAACCTGACAGTGACATCCTTCGTTTTCCTATGGAGAAAATTAAATCTGCATTGGCATCGGCGAGAGCAAAATTAAAAGCTGTTCGTCGTTCGTATAAAGACCAGATCAAATTTGTTGGTGCGTTTGAGTTGGAAGCCGTCAACGGACTGCTGGTCAATCTGCATCCTGTCAAAGGTCAAGTTTTGGCAGAGATGAACGGCACGAAGATAAAGCTGTCAGACAAATTCATTCTCGTTCACTCCCACTTCATTGTGGATCTATCCAAAATCAAACCTTCTCCCAATTTGGAGAAAGAGCCGGTTGATTTGTTTAGGGAAAAGCTACGAGAGATTTGGACGAGTACGCGGCAAGTAGACGTATCTCGTTTGTATGAAAACAAACCGGTCTCTCAAAGTTTGAGCCGGTTGGCTGATTACCCGCTGAAATTCCCTATCAAATACTATTACCGGTTTAATGGGATCGCGGCTGACAACGAAATTATCGTTAAGGGCAAAAAACAGAATTTGGCTAGAAACCACGAGCCAGCCGTCATGGCAGAAATGATCACGGGCGTTTACGAGATTGGCTTAAATGCTCTTTTTATCCGTATGGGGCTGACAAAAGCATCAAAATGACAATTGCTGGAACGCTGACGATCTGGCCACGGCCATAAGGTCTAGTAGTCATTCATATGTTCAATATGTTCTTATCGTTTCAATGTTTGTCTAATCGTATTAGTTGTTAATTGTTTAGTTGGTATCGTTAAAGTTTATTAACTGTGTATATATAAAAATACTACTATCACCTCTAACGATTTAAGGCCTCCGCCAAATCGTCCGATTTCATCATATAAATCAAATAGTTAAATCGCGCCCGTAAGCGGCAGTTTGTGTCGTGTTACTTTTCGTCAAATTTGGCCTAGCGCTAGGCTCATTCGGCGCCGATCAATCGATCAATCTTTCGTTCGATCCCGCCAAATCGATCTTCTGCAAAATCGCGCCCAGGCGTTTCTTACGTCGTGCAAGATTTTGCTTTAGGGCCACCTCGTGCTCAATCTTTGCCATCATTTTCATATCAAGTGCGGTGTCCAACGGCACGTTCCGTTCAGCTAAACACGGCCTCAATCCCAAATCGGCAATACGCAATTTCTATCTCCGTGAAAGTTTCTCCTTTTTATTTATGGGAGGCTAACTGAGGGGCTTACTGATCGTAAAACGAACCAAACCATTCTCGCCGGTCTCAACGACATTTTCACAAGTGACCAGCACGGCCTTCAGCACGGCTCGTTGATCTGGATCTTTTACAAATCTCGGCAATTCCTGCGCGACCAATTTTGCCTTCTGCGCGGTATCCACAAAAAAGTGTGCTTTCTTGCTTTGATTGAGTTGCCCCAGGATTTGAACGAGGCTTGCAGCATTGTCTATTGCCTCTGCACTTACACGCTTATTGGCGCTATTGAATTGATCGTTGACGATCCATAGCAAGTCATCGGCAGCCTTCTTAAAGGTAGCGAGCGTCATCATCCCAACCTTGCGGGACTTCACCAATTTCTTTTTCGGGACAGCTTTCTTTTGCGCTACCATTTTTGCCTCCTAGTGATTTGCCGTACGCTCCGTGCCAATCGGAATGTTATATTTGTATAAATCTATAACGTTGCAACGCTAATCCTTTGAAAGCAAAGCACCGGCCTCGACGAATGATTTGTTGAGGCCGAGAGAACCTGACTTTACGTTTAATAAGACAACAAAACATAACGTTGTCGGGTGCTCAAATGTCCCAAGCGAAGGTGTTATCGGAAACAGAATTGAAGCGTGCATTGGCTGTTGTCAGCACGATGAAACATGCTCAACGAAACAGGCTGCTGGTCATGCTGTCGTTCCAAGCTGGAATGAGAGCCGGCGAAATAGCCGCGCTGAAGGTTGGCCACGTGATTAATGAAGATGGCTCAGTCCGTGATCGTATCCATCTACAACACGGGCAAACCAAAGGTGATCGTCAACGTACGGTGATTTTGAGCCAGAAGTTGCAACGAGAGATTTTCAACTTCGTTGGCGATCTAACGGGCTTCAAACGAAACTTGGATCAGCCGTTGATAGCGTCGCAAAAGGGTGGCCATTTCTCAGCAACGACATTGGTCATGCTGTTTAGACGAATTTACGATTTGGCTGGCTTAGCTGACGCTCGATCACACTCTGGCCGACGCTCATTCATCACCAAACTTGCCAACAAAGGTGTCTCAGTTCGTGTCGTGCAAACGCTCGCCGGTCATTCTTCAATGCAGACGACGCAAAGGTATATTGATGTGAACGAAGGCATGCTGGTGCAGGCAGTCGAGTTGGCGTGATTAGATTATTATTTAGAATTTCTTGCATTGAGCCGTCGTTGAATTTCTTCTCTAGATAAAAATTCACTCGTCGCATTAATCAAAATGCTCACGTATTGTTCTTTCGGTGGCGGCGCAAAGCACCAATTCATTGCCGTTTCTAACGTAGGCATGACCCTGGTACTTTGGCGACTAGGGATCACAGAAAAATTTTCAATTGTAAGTGTCACGCTAGTATCAGCCATGAAGCAGTTCCTTCGAGCGCGTAAGAAAGTAAATGTATTTTTACTCCCAATCGCACTGTGCGGCTTTCAGTTCGGCTCAATTGTGTCAAGGCCTGCGCGCTGGCGCGCTGCATTCTTTTAAGACGACGTTGCTAAAATCCACAGGTTCTTTGGCGAACCGGAATTACCCTTTGAAGAGTGTTTAACGAATTCATTGCCTCAACGTCAGAAGGCAGAGGACCAAATGTCATCTTATACATGATATCCATCTCGGCGCGCGAAAATGACGAGGCAAAAACATTGATCTGACATTCACAAAACTTTTCTGCCACATCAGCGGAAACGTTACGCTCGGTTTGAACGCGGGCTGTACAAGTTGGGTTATTAACCGAGAAGGTTTTCCGGAACCACTCCTGATCTTCTGCTGTAGAAGGTGGGGTCGTGGCGCACCCGGCAACACTGGCCAATATCAACGATCCAAAGATCATTCTAATGCATTCGCTAGTTCTAATTCCCGTTCTAATTTTGAATGACATGGCTACCTCGCAAGTGAGCGCCGACATAATGTCTAATGCAAATTTTACAGCAGCCGTCAGTCTTAAGAAGTTATCCTAAGGTTTGACCATCTGACGCGCCATTTTAAGATAGAGCGAAGCCGTCCATGCTCTTCGATCCATTTCGTCGTCGAGAGCTTTTCTATTTGCCCGCTTTTCTGCAGATAGTATCCATCCGCCCCGATGGCGAAAGCGGTCTGCACATAAATATAATTCTGCTGCACCGACAACTTCGAACGCTATATCCGCCCAATCTTTGACTGAAATCTCGGGATTAAATTCTGTTGGCACTTTTTCAATAGCGTTCCGCAATTAGCCAAACGATTTATCTAAAAACTCGAGAGTTTTGACGGCTCCGCCGTCGGACGCTGACAATCCCGCCATCATAAATGTGAGTTGTGGATTAAGCGCTTCAATCTCTTTGGTCGCCTCTTCCTTAGCTATTTCCAGTTCAGCGAGTTGAGCCGATGTAAGAGAATATGGATAAATCGCAAATTCTAATAATTTGTACGTGGGCTTGGAGGTTGGAATTTCTTGCCGATGATCATCCTTTTGGTCGAAGTTGTCGTGAGTAGAACCAAGCTGCTTCGCCCTCTCTTTAATATATCTGGCCTTCGATTTAGCTTCGTCACCGTCGACTTCCGCATAAACTCGTGTCCAAAGGCTACGTATCAATAACTTACTATCGTTAAGCTCTCTATCTATTTGCTCGTAAATTTCATCTTCTGTCACAGCAAAATTCCTCAATACATAACCGTACCATCCGCCTCATCAATTCACTCAATTCCTGCGCGGCATTTTTTGATCGGCTGATATTTCAGGTTTAGCTCGGTGTAACGGGTATCCACTGAACTGTGTGTCAGATTGAATTTGCCAAAGCTTATTATAGGAATTTGAAATTTCAAATGCCTCAAGGGTTGGGCCAATTGCCCTAGTCATGCGCGCTCTAAATATAAACCACGGCATCGACGATTAATTCGAGATTGACACAATGCAGAGTGCCGACGAAAAAATGAACCAGCGCTTTTGCTGCGCTGGCTCAGTTGGTCTAACAACATGTGGATACTCTAACGCTCATATTATTGAGCCGACGCGAGCGCCGCGCAATCGATTTGCCTCGCTAACTTACTTAGGTATTCAAATTCTCATCAGCCTAGCCCACGAGCGAGCCACGCAACGCTAGAGGATACGTACCTAATCACGTCCGTTACAAAATCTGATGTGAATTAAGACTTATCAGTCCTTCAAGCTGTCGGGAAGGTCGTCCGGTGGCTCGTAAAGGTCACCTTGTCCAAGCTCCTTCATTTTGAGAAGAACCAGTCCCTCGAATATTTCATAGCCGCCCGGTTCGTTGGGATTGTAAGGGCCGTGTTCTTTTAGGATTTGTTGCCGGACGATATCGACGACAGTCTCGGCTTTGTTTTTCTGCATGGCATTGACGACCTGATCAAATTTTTCGTTGATCGCCGTCATGTCGCCTTGCGGTTTTTGGCGTTCATCGCGAGTCTTTGTTAGTTCGTCATGGAAATGGCCGAGATTGATATGGCCGTAATGCTGCCGGATCATTTCAGCACTGCTGCCAATGTTATCGGCTAAACGGTGTTGGTCAGTGCCTTCTTCCAATCTAATCGTCGCGTAAGTGTGACGAAGGCTCTCCGGTGATAAATTCCCGTCTGGCTTTGTGCGTGGAAACGAACACGCATCCAGCAATCCATTAAACGCGTTTTTGAAGCTGAGTATTGGCTCCAATTCGATGGCATCGGATTTTCCAGCAACAGAAAAAACCAAGTTCGATGACGATAGTTTTTTGTTGGCTTGTGCTAAGAACGCGGTCTGGCGTGCTTTGAGATCGCGTAATTGTTCAATTGCTTTTGCTTCGGGATAGCTGTTTCGTTCCTTGCGGCGTTTCGTCAATTTTGCCGGTATGTGCAAATACGGTTTTGCATCGTCCAAGTGGACTTCGCCCCAAGTCAGTTTCAAAGATTCTTCTGGCCTCATCCCGGAATGAGCCTGCACAACGATCCAGTCATATAAAAGCTGACGGTGCCGTTTCGTATCTTCGTTCTTCGTTTCGTCAATTCTGGCTTTTGCCTTCTCCAACAATTCGGCCAGCTCAGTTCTGGAAAACGCGGGCCGCCGATTTGTCTTAGTTTTTATCAGTGGCAGGTCTGGAACATCATTTTTGGTGAGATAGCCACGTTTGACGGCGTGTTTGAGAAGCCCGCGAACGACGACGCTTTCACGATTGAGCGTTTGGTCCTTTGGAGCCTGGCCAAATTTTGTGAGCTTCGCGCGACGATGCTGGATGTAATCGAGAAGATCGGCCTCGGTAATTTCACAAATATCGGGCAATCGTTTTTCAAAGAACGGCGTTAAATGACGACGGATCGTATCGTTATGATAGTTTTTTGAGACGCCGCTTCGTAGGCTGGCGAGATAGTCTTCGGTGAGTTTTTTGAAGCTAATGCCAGATTGTGGCTTACCAGCTTTCTGCCGGAGACGGGCTTCGTCGTAAGCCTCTAAAGCTAATCGTCTGGCCTCGGTTAAATCTTTTGTCCTAAGCGATCGCCGCGTCGTTTTTTGTGAACCGTTAAGTTTAAAATAGACCTGCCAAACAGGAGATTCTCTCACATAGATATAGAGGCCCTCACGTATTTCGATTCGGTCGTCGCCGTGTGGTCGCCCCATTCAAAAATCCCGCCCGATTGAACGTGTATTATTTGTGTAAAACTATAAGTTCATTAACTCATTGATCCAACTGAATTTCTTCAAAGCTCAAAATACGGGCAAAAAAATTGGGCTAGCGTTTAGTGCGCTAACCCATTGATTTAATTGTATGAGATGGTGGAGCCGAGGGGAATCGAACCCCTGACCTCTACAATGCCATTGTAGCGCTCTCCCAACTGAGCTACGGCCCCGTTTATCACAGGTATTTTGGGTTCCGCAGTTGCCTGCGGGTGGCGGATGTTAAGGGTGCACCCGCCCCCAGTCTAGAATTCAGTTCAGCTACTTACTCTTTCTCACCGCCGGCTTCGTCGATGTCGACGATGCCGCCGATATCCTCTTCGTCGCCGATGTCCGAGGTATCTTCAAGGAACTCGTCCTCTTCGTCCTCGCTATCGTCCTCCACCAGTACGTCGTCGTCCGTTTCCGTCTCGGGATCGGCGACAGCTGCCGGCTTCGCTGCTTCAGCGGCGGCTGCTGCGGCCGCAGCGGCTGCGGCGGCTCCCCGGCGGGCGCGTGGCTTTTCCTGTTCTTGCTCTGCACCGCACTTCGGGCAGGTCGGCGGCGTCTTGCGCATATCGTAAAAGATTGCGCCGCAATGCTGGCAGGTGTGCTTCGTGCCCCATTCGGGTTTGACCACTCGACGCTCCTTCGACTTCGCCTTATCTCGGGCCCTGTCCCTGGCCCAAAGGGCCTAGATCGGGACGGGAGGGGCCAATTGCCATGCCACGAGCCGTCTGTCAAAGGGCAATTTTCCACGAAAGGCCCCGAGAAGGTTAAATCCCGCAATGTCGCTACCCGGCTCTGGTCAAACATGGTAAACGCCGACCGCAAGCAGCCAGCCGCAGGACAAGGCACCATGACAGCACTCGTTTCCGGCAAGATCGACGCCCTCACCGGTGAAACCCGCGTTCCGGGCGATAAATCGATCTCGCACCGCGCCCTCATGATCGGCGCCAATGCGGTTGGCGAGACGCGCGTGCACGGCCTGCTCGAAGGTGACGATGTGATGGCGACGGCTGAATCCCTGCGCGCGCTGGGCGCCGAGATCACCAAGCTTGCCGACGGCACCTGGCAGGTGTTCGGGTGCGGCGTCGGCGGTCTGCGCGAACCCGCCAGCGTGCTGGACTTACGCAATTCGGGCACCGGTGCGCGCCTGCTGATGGGCATCGTCGCCGCGCATGGTTTCACCAGTGTGTTTACCGGCGATCATTCGCTGGTCGGCCGTCCGATGGAACGCATCATGGCGCCGCTGCGCCGTATGGGCGCTTCGTTCGTCGGCCGTTCGGGCGGACGCCTGCCGCTTGCCGTCACCGGAACCGACGCGCCGTTGCCGATCGTCGAGACCTTGAAGGTCGCTTCCGCACAGCTCAAATCGGCGATCCTGTTTTGCGGGCTTAATTCGCCGGGCGTAACCACGGTGATCGAGCCCTCCGCATCGCGCGATCACACCGAAACGTTGCTGCGGCATTTCGGCGCGAAAGTCGAGGTTGCCAAGGAAGGCGCTCTAGGTCGCAGGATTGAGCTTACGGGCCGTCCTGAACTGACCGGCCAAACGGTGACCGTCCCCGCCGATATTTCATCGGCCGCCTTCCCGATGGTCGCCGCGATCATCGTGCCCGGCAGCCGCGTTGTGTTCCGCGAAGTGGGCCTCAATCCGCTGCGCACCGGGCTGCTGACGTGCCTGGAGGAGATGGGTGCGAAGGTCGTCGCCACGAACAAGCATTACCAGGGCGGCGAGGATTACGCCGATCTCGAAGTCTCGTCCTCCGCGCTCAAGGGCATCACCGTGCCGGCCGAACGGGCCCCCGCGATGATCGACGAATATCCGATCCTGGCGGCGGCGGCGGCCTGCGCCGAAGGAGTGACGCGCTTCGAAGGGGTCGCGGAATTGCGCGTGAAGGAATCCGATCGTCTCGCCGCGATCGCGCAAGGCTTGGCGGCCTGCGGCGTGAAAGTGCAGGAAGGCGAGGATTGGCTCGAAATCCACGGCCTCGGCAAAGCGCCGAAGGGTGGCGCCACGATTTCGACCCAGCTCGATCATCGCATCGCTATGTCGTTCCTGGTCCTCGGCATGGCATCCGACAAGGCGATCGCCGTCGATGACGGCAGCCCGATCGCCACCAGCTTCCCCGGTTTTGTGCCCATGATGAACAAGCTGGGCGCCAAGATTGCTGACGCATGACTAACCTCATCGTTGCCGTCGATGGCCCGGCCGCTGCGGGTAAGGGCGAGCTGACCCGCCGCCTGGCGCGCCATTTCAATCTCGCGCGCCTGGATACCGGATTGCTCTATCGCGCGGTCGGTTGGGCGGTTCTACAGGCCAACGGCGATCCCGCCGACGAAGGTGTGGCCCTGGCGAAAGCCAAAGCGCTCACCGCAGCCGATCTCGAAAATCCGGATCTCAGGTCCGAAGCCGCCGGCAGTGCGGCCTCCAAGGTCGCCGCGATCCCGGCCGTGCGCACTCAACTTATTGATTTTCAAAGAGATTTTGCCAAAAATCCGCCCGGAGGCGCCGCCGGCGCCGTGCTCGACGGGCGTGATATCGGCACCGTCATCTGTCCCGACGCGAACGCTAAGCTGTTCATCACCGCAACGGCGGAAATCCGCGCCGAACGGCGGCTAAAAGAGTTGCAGGCCAAGGGCGTGGAAGCTATAGGTAGCGCCGTTTTGCGGGACATGATGGAACGCGACGCCCGGGACGCTCAGCGCTCCGTGGCACCACTTGAACCGGCCAAGGACGCCTTCGTCCTCGACACCAGTGATTTGGACGCCGATGCGGTTTTCGCCGCGGCGGTCGATTTCATTTCCCGCAAAGTGACGTAACTGAAGACCGTAAGGTCACCCTTTAACCCAAGACCGCCGGATACAACCGGTTGGCCTGAAACATCGAAGAGGAAAACTACATGGCTGAAGTCCAGTCGCGCAGTGGCGCGCAATCTATCCCGATGACCGACGAAAATTTCGCGGACCTTCTCGAACAATCGATGGCAGACGGCACCCGGCTTATCGGCCGCGTGGTGACCGGCAGCATCCTGGCGATCGAAAACGATTTCGTGCTGGTCGATGTTGGTTTGAAGTCCGAAGGCTCCGTTCCGGTGCGCGAATTCCGCGACGCGAACGGCGATCTCAATGTGAAGACCGGCGACAAGATCGATGTATTCGTCGAGCGCTTCGAAGATAAGGACGGCGTCGTTCTGCTGTCGCGCGACAAAGCGCGCCGCGAAGAAGCCTGGACCGTGCTCGAGAAGGCGTTCGCCGCCCAAGAGCGCGTGACCGGCTTCATCTTCGGCCGCGTCAAAGGCGGTTTCACCGTCGATCTCGCCGGCGCCGTGGCGTTCCTGCCGGGTAGCCAGGTCGACATCCGCCCCGTGCGCGATGCCACGTCGCTGATGAATTCGCCGCAGCCTTTCCAGATCCTGAAAATGGATCGCGGTCGCGGCAACATCGTCGTGTCGCGTCGTGCGGTGCTTGAAGAGACGCGCGCCGAAGAGCGTTCGGAACTGATCTCCAACCTCAAGGAAGGTCAGGTCCTCGAAGGCGTGGTCAAGAACATCACCGATTACGGTGCGTTCGTGGATCTGGGCGGCGTCGACGGCCTGCTGCATGTCACCGACATCGCGTGGCGCCGCATCAACCATCCGTCCGAAGCGCTGCAGATCGGCCAGACCGTGAAGGTCCAGGTCATCCGCTTCAACCCGGAGAACCAGCGCATCAGCCTCGGCATGAAGCAGCTTGAGTCCGATCCGTGGGAAGGCGTTGGCGCCAAGTATCCGGTGGGCCTGAAGCTTAACGGTCGCGTCACCAACATCACCGACTACGGCGCATTCGTGGAACTGGAAGAGGGCATCGAAGGCCTCGTCCACGTTTCCGAAATGAGCTGGACCAAGAAGAACGTCCATCCGGGCAAGATCGTTTCCACTTCGCAAGAAGTCGAAGTGATGGTGCTCGACGTCGATCCGGTGAAGCGCCGCATTTCGCTTGGCCTCAAGCAGTGCCTGCCGAACCCGTGGATCGATTTCCAGGAGAAGCACACCGTCGGCACGATCGCCGAAGGCGAGATCAAGAACATCACCGAGTTCGGTCTGTTCGTCGGTCTCACCGAAGACATCGACGGCATGGTTCACCTGTCAGACATCGATTGGTCCAAGCCGGGCGAAGACGCCATCAAGGACTACAAGAAGGGCGATGTCGTTAAGGTGAAGATCCTCGACGTCGATCCGGAGAAGGAACGTATCTCGCTCGGCATCAAGCAGCTGACCGAAGACACCGTGTCCAAGGGCATGGATCGCATGAAGAAGGGCGATGTCGTCACCTGCACGATCACCGCGATCGTCGAGAACGGCATCGAAGTGCGCATCGGCGACGATGTGCCGGGCTTCATCCGCCGCTCGGATCTCGCTCGCGACCGTTCCGATCAGCGTCCCGACCGCTTCGCCGTCGGTGAAGTCGTCGATGCGAAGATCACGGCTGCCGACAAGACAACCCGTAAGCTCACGCTCTCCATCAAGGCGCGCGAGATGGACGAAGAGAAGCAGGCGATGGCCGCCTACGGCTCGTCCGACTCGGGTGCATCGCTGGGCGATATCCTCGGTGCGGCGCTCAATGCCCGCAACGCGGCCGCCGACGACGACGGCGCTGAGAAGAAAAAGCCTCGCGCCAAGAAGGCCGCCGCCGACGAAGGCGACGACGAGTAGTCAAACAATCGGAAAAGGCCAGGCTGCAAAGCCTGGCCTTTTTTCTTTACGTCTTGTTTGGTCTTGAGAGGTCTTTGAGCCATGGCTCTCGACGTTGACCGCTATTTCGATCGCCGCCGTCTGACTCGCGCTCTGCGGTTCTGGCGCATCGCGGCGATCGTTGCGATTGTGGCATTTGTCGCGGTGGCGATCGGCCGCTCCGATGCCATTCCGCGTGCTTCGGTCGCGTTGCTCGAAGTCCATAACGTCATCTTCGACGATACCGACCGTATCGAATTGCTCGACGACATCGCCGCCGACGATCGCGTCAAAGCGCTCATCGTGCATATCGATTCCCCGGGCGGCACCGTGGTCGGTGGCGAAAACCTGTATCTGGCGCTGCGCCGCGTCGCCGAGAAGAAGCCGGTGGTCGCCGTCATGGCCGAGCTGGCGACCTCGGCTGGCTATATGGTGGCGCTGGGCACCGATCATATCGTCGCCCGTCAGGGCACCGTCACCGGTTCCATCGGCGTCTTGATGCAGAGCGTCGAAGTGACCGAACTTATGGCCAAGCTCGGGATTTCGGCCGACACGATCAAAAGTGCGCCTTTGAAGGCGACGCCCAATCCGATGGAAAAGCTCACCCCGGACGCGCGCGCCGCCGCCCAGGACGTGGTCATGGACATGTACGACATGTTCGTCGACATGGTGGCCGAACGGCGCAATATGGACCGCGATGCGACCCTGAAACTGGCCGATGGGCGGGTCTATACCGGCCGCCAGGCCATCCAGAATGGCCTGATTGACGAGATCGGCGGCGAACGCGAAGCGCGCGCCTGGCTGAAATCGGCCCGCAACATCGACGATCGTCTCCCGATTTCCGTGGTCGAGGTCCGCCACGAGAAGGGGTTCCTGTCGGGTATTTTGGACGATCTGATGGGAAAAGCGTTGTTTTCTGAAAGACTTAGACTTGACGGCCTGATCAGCCTTTGGCACCCTCAGTTGCATTAGCCGCGACGAACGTCGGTCTCCGGGTGCTGAACTCGAGGAAGCACCGAGAGGGCCGGGACGAAGGCGATCATGACGAAATCCGAACTCATCGCGTTTCTCGCCGAGGAAAATCCTCATCTCTATCAGCGTGATGTGGAACGCATCGTCACGACGATCTTTGACGAGATCGCGGCGGCGCTGTCGCGCGGCGATCGCGTGGAATTGCGCGGTTTCGGTGCCTTTTCGGTCAAACGGCGCGACGCCCGGGTGGGGCGCAATCCGCGCACCGGCGATGCGGTGAGCGTATCGTCGAAGCGTGTTCCCTACTTTAAGACCGGCAAGCAGCTGCGCGAAAAACTCAACCACGGCCTCGGCTGACATCGGTCCTGGGGTTGTTTTAAGGGACCGACGGAGTGCGATTTCTCTCCCTGCTCGCCATGGTGCTGGTCGGCGCCTTTGCCATCCTGTTCGCAGCTTCCAACCGCGAAACGGTCGATCTGACCCTGTGGCCGCTACCCTTCAGCCTGCCGGCCCCGGTTTATGCCGTAGCGCTCTCCGCCGTCGCGGTGGGCGTCGTTTGGGGCGGCCTGATCGGTTGGTTCGCCGCCATTCGTGCCCGGCGCCGGGCGCGCCTGGAAACGCGGCGTGCGGACAGCCTGGAAGCCGACATGGTGCTGCTGCGCCAGCGCATCGACGGACTGGAGCAACGACCTCCTTCAGTATAGAAGGGCGGCCATGACAAACGCCCCCTCGGCCTCCCAGCGCATTTTCGTCCCCCTCGATACACCCGATCTGGAAAAGGGCCTCGCCCTGGCCAAATCGCTCGTCGGCTTGGTGGGCGGCATCAAGATCGGCAAGGAATTCTTCACGGCACTTGGGCCGCAAGGGGTCGCGCGCGTCACCGCCGATGTCGGCATGCCGCTGTTCCTCGATCTCAAATTCCACGACATCCCCAATACGGTGGCCGGCGCGATCCGCTCGGGCGTGCACATGAAGCCGTTGATCATGGACGTCCACACGCAAGGCGCGTCCGCGATGATGAAAGCCGCTGCGGCGGCCGCCGAGGACGAAGCCGCCAAGATCGGCGTGGCGCGTCCGCTGGTGCTCGGCGTCACCGTGCTCACGTCGCTCGACAATCAAGACCTTGCCGATATCGGCGTTGGCGCCAACACCGCCGATCATGTCGTGCGCCTGGCGCGCCTCGCGCGCATCAGCGGTCTCGACGGTGTGGTCTGTTCGGGCGAAGAGATTGAACCGCTGCGCGATGCGCTCGGCCCCGATTTCAAATTGCTGGTGCCGGGTATTCGTCCGGTCTGGGCGGCGGCGGGCGATCAGAAGCGCATTCTCACGCCGGGCGAAGCGGTTAAGCGCGGCGCCGATTTTCTCGTGATCGGCCGCGCCATCACCGATGCCGAAGATCCGCGCGATGCGGCGCAACGCATCGCCGACGAGATCGCGGCCGCGTTATAGCCATGCCAATCTACTCATGACAGTCGAGGTCAAGATCTGCGGGCTTGATCGTGCGGAGGCCGTCGACGCGGCGATTGAGTGTGGGGCGCGCTACACCGGATTCGTTTTCTATCCGCCGAGCCCACGCAACCTGACGTCGGAGCGCGCCGCGACCTTGACGTCACGCGTGCCGTCCTCGGTTATTAAGGTTGGCCTGTTCGTCGATCCGACCGACGTCGCGATCGATGCCGTCCTGGCGCTCAACGCCTTGGATATGATCCAGCTGCACGGCAGCGAGACGCCGGAACGCGTCGCCGAGGTGAAACGCCGTACCGGGCGCGCCGTCATGAAGGCGATCAAGATAGCCAGCGCCGACGATGTGGCATCTGCCGCTGCTTATTACAGCGTCGCCGATCGCATCCTGTTCGATGCCCTGGCGCCGGCGTCGATGGCGAACGCTTTGCCGGGCGGTAACGCCTTGCGGTTCGACTGGATGTTGCTGAATGGCCTTGCTGTACCGCTACCGTGGATGCTGGCGGGCGGGCTGACGGCCGACAATCTGGCCGAAGCGATCCGGCTGACCAAGGCGCCCGCGGCCGACGTCTCGTCCGGCGTCGAGGATAAGCCGGGCGTGAAAAGCCTGGATAAGATCCGGGCTTTCCTAACGGCTGCGCAAAAAATCTAAAGTTTGGTGACGAGCACCTTGTCGATGCGGCGTCCGTCGAGATCGACGATTTCGAATTTGCAGCCGTGTGCTTCGATGCAATCGCCGGTCTTGGGAATCTTGCCAAACACGGTGAGCAGGAAGCCTGCCATCGTATGATAGTCGCGGTTCGCCGGTAAGGTGATGTGGAAGGCCTCAGCGAATTCGTCGGCCGGCATCGATCCTTCGACGAGGGAGGAACCATCGGCGCGTTCGACGATGTCGGGCGAGGATTCATCGCCGGCCGAGCGGAAGTCGCCGACGATCGATTCCAGGATATCGGCCGACGTCACCACGCCTTCGAAATGACCGTATTCGTCATGCACCAGGCAGATATGCACGGTGGCTTCTTTCAACACCGCGACGATGTCGTGGGCATCCATGGTCTCGGGCACGATGGGCGCCACGCGCACGAGGCTGCGCAGGTTGGAGGTCGCGCCTCCTTTGAGATAAGCGTCGGCGACGTCTTTGGCCTGGATAACGCCGATCACCACGTCGAGCGAGCCGTCGCAGACCGGCAGGCGCGAATGCGGACTTTCCAGGATGCGCTTGCGGTTCACGTCGTCGCCGGCGGACAAGTCGATGTAATCGACCTGCAGGCGCGGGGTCATCACCGCGCGCACCGGTCGGTCGCCGAGCCGCATGACGCCCGAAATCATCGAGCGTTCCTCGGATGTGAGAATGCCGGAGCTTTCCGCTTCGGCGACAAGCGTGCGGATTTCCTCTTCGCTGACCGTGCTCTCGGCGACGCTGCGTTGGCCAAGGATCGTCAGGAGAAGCTTGCTCGATTGATCGAGCAGCCAAACGACCGGAAAGGAGAAGCGCGCGAAAATCGTCATCGCCGGTGCGACGGCGCAGGCCACGATCTCGGGACGGCGCAGCGCGATCTGCTTGGGCACCAATTCGCCGATGATCAGCGAAAAATAGGTGATGATCGAAACCACGACGCCCACCGCCAATGGGGCGGCGACGCTCTCCGACATGCCATGGGCCAGCAGCCAATTGGTGAAGCGATCGCCGATGGTGGCGCCGGAAAAGGCGCCGGCCAGAATTCCGATCAACGTAATGCCGATTTGGACGGTGGATAGGAAGCGGCCGGGATCCTCGGCCAAGACCATGGCGCGCCGTGCGCCGCGCACTTTCTGCGCAACCATGGCCTTGAGCCGGCTCGTGCGCGATGAAACGACAGCGAGCTCGGACATCGCAAGGAGGCCGTTCACCGCAATCAGCGCGACCACGATGAGTATTTCGGTAATCAACATGGAACGGCGAATGATTGCATAGCCGGCGGGCGGACGCAAATAGCCGCCGCACTACCGGGAATCCGGCTAAAAAAAAAGGACAGCCCGTTGGGCTGTCCTCCAGGTTGCATAGGGAGAGTTTGGTTACATCGCGGGCAGGATGGCGATATCGCCGATCTTGCCCTTCAGGCCCGTGACGGCGCCGGCGGATGTGGCCATTCCCGTCGTCAGATCGACCGCGTGCAGTGCGCCACCGGCCAGCAGCCAGGCCGCGTTTTTCGTGCCGTCCGACCAGATATCGAACGCGACGGGGCCGTCGAGTTTGACGCCGAGCGCGCCAACGGTGTTAAGCGTGCCGTCATTGGGGGGCGCCTGGCGCACTAGCATGCTGTTGGCAACGTCGATATCGAACAAGGTGGTTTCTTTCGTGCCGGCGACACTGTTGGTGTAACCGACGGCCTGCACCTTCGGCGCCTTGCCCATGTTCTTGTCGCTGTCGGCGTATTTGAGCTGGCCGTCGACGGTGGCTTTGCCGTCGTCGACATTGACGCGCAGACTCACGCCGCTATCGGAGACGATGCGCAGCCGGTCGGCGGCTGGATTGAAATCGACCGCGTGCATCGCGTTTTTAGTGAGTGTCTCGGACAGTTGGCTCTTTTTCTCCCATTTGCCGGTTTTCGCATCGATGGTGACGATGGCGCCGTCGGGCGTCACGCCATAGAGCTTGCCGTCGATGGGCCGCACGTCGAAGCCGATGAGCGAAGCGCCACCGTCGAGATCGACCGATCCGGTCACCATCTTCTTGTCGGAATCGATCCACACGATCGTTTTGCCGTCTTGCAGCGCGGCAAGCGTCGCGGCCGACGCGGCGCGCACGCCGATGGCGGTTGTCAGAACGAGTGCGATAGCAACGGCGCCGCCGCCTTTAACGAGGGATTTGACCTGCATGTTGGTTGTCTCCTGTTGGTGCCCTTGGGTCGGGCTAATAGGAGATACGAGATCGGATCGTGGGTAGATCACGAACATCTGTGACGAAACTGTGACGTCTCTACGCGGCAGGCAAAAAGAGAGGGCAGCGGGGGAGCCACTGCCCTCTCGGGGTGTCCGGAACCGGCGAGGACGCGCGGCTACGGAACAGGGAGTCTTTTGTTAAATACGCAGCACGCTCCTGCTTGGATTACCGACACGGCAAAAAAGCCGGATGTCGTGACGCCGCAACACTTTGCGGCCTAGACTGGTCGCTCAATAATCAGGAGTTCTCGCATGGACACGATCAAACCGCTCTTTACGGCAACTGCGACCGCGACGGGTGGGCGCAACGGGCATACCGCGTCTGACGACGGCATGGTGTCAGTGGATTTGTCGGTGCCGAAGGCGATGGGCGGGCCGGGCAAGCCCGATACCGCCACGCCTGAGCATCTGTTCGCGGCCGGTTACGCCGCCTGTTTCGGCGGTGCGCTCGATTTCATCGGTAAGCAGGCCAAGAAGGACGCCTCGAAGGCGAAGATCACGGCGGCGGTGTCCATCGGGCCGCGCGACGGCGGCGGCTTTGGTCTGGCCGTGACCTTGACCGTCGAGGATCAAAGCCTGCCCCAGGCCGAGCTGGCGGCATTGGCCAAGGATGCGCATGAAAAGATCTGTCCGTATTCGCATGCCGCGCGCGGCAATGTGGACGTGCAGTTGGAGGTTCGCGGTGCCTAGCCTGTGCTTGGCCGCCGCCGATCGATCGGTCTACACTCCGGCCCAACAGACCGATAACTCGGTCAATCAAGCTGGAGGCAACACGATGCGTAGATTGATGGCGGCAGCCATGACCATGGGCCTGTGCACGGCGTTGCTGTCCGGGCCGGTTGCCGCGCAGAAAGCGAAAGACACGATCCGCTTCGCGACATCGGAATCGCTCAAGCTCGTCGATCCGTACTACTTCACCCATTTCGAGGTGGCGCCGATCCATCGCGTCATCTACGAGACCCTGGTGGGTTACGATGCGCATCAGCGCAAATTCGTCGGCGTACTCGCCAAATCCTGGACGTCGCCCGAGCCCGGCGTCTACGATTTCGAACTACGCGATGACATCGTCTTCACCAACGGCGACAAATACGATGCCGACGACGTGGTCTATTTCCTGAATTGGACGATCGACCCCAAATCCAAGATCCATAACAAGCCGCGCTATCTGTGGGCGAAGGGCGCTGAGAAGCTCGGTCCTTACAAGGTGCGTATCCGCACGGTCGAGGCGACGCCGAAAGATCTGCTCGATGTATCGGTCAGCACCTGGGGCGAAAATTCCAAGGTCCACAAGGCGCTCGGCGACAACAACGACAGTTACGGCCGCAATCCGATCGGTACCGGCCTTTATAAGATTGCCGAGATGGATTCCAACAAGGCGATCGTCATCGTTCCGAACGAGACTTATAAGCTGAAAGGTAACGGCGAGGAAAAACCGCGCGCCAAACGTCTTGAAGCGGTGTTCATTCCGGATCAGCAGGTGCAGATGGCGCAGCTCATGACCGGCGGTATCGACATCATGCGCGATCCGACGCCCGATCAGGTGAAGGAGCTGTCACGCAATCCCAATCTGGAGGTTTCGTCGATCGTTTCGCACAACATGATCTATCTGCAATTCGACGTCGCCAACCGTGCGGGCAACAAGGCGCTGTCGGACGAGCGCGTGCGTAAGGCGCTGGTGATGGCGATCAATCGCAACGAGATCAACACGCATATCGCGGCCGGCGGTTCGGTCTCGACCGTGAACCAGTCGATGTGTTTTGCCGACATGCTGGCGTGCGATCTCGATCCGGTGCCGCCGTATAAGTTCGATCCAGCGCAGGCGAAGAAGCTGCTGGCCGAAGCGGGCTATGCCACCGGGCTTGAGGTCGAGCTGGCCTCGCGCCAGCCATCCAAAGACGACGCCGTCGCGGTTTCGGGTTACTGGAATGCGATCGGTGTGAAGACGAGCGTGCAGCTGATGAACATCACGACGCTCGATAAAGCGCGGGCCGATGGCAAGCTGCAGACCTATATCGGTGAGCGGCCGCTGACGACGCCCGACGCCTCGCACCCGATGGAGATTTTCTTTCTCGATGGCCGTCGTGATTATTGGCGCGATCCCGAGATGGTGGAGATCGCTAAGGAAGGTTTGAAGACGTTCGATCCGAAGAAGCGCGCCGTGGTCTATAAAAAAGCCTTCGATAAGATCAATCAGTCGGCCTATATGGTGCCGGTTCATACCTTGCCTTCGGTCTACATCCATACCAAGGACGTGAAGATTCACCTGAACAGTTTGGCGGAATACGACACGAACATCACCGAGTTCGGCTGGAAATAAGGTTCCGGATCACCGTCTGAGATCGGCGAGGGCGCGGCGTTGCGTGCCGTCCGCTTCGAAATTGTCCGGTGACAGCCAGGCCTCGAAGGTGGCGCGTACGCGCGGCCATTCGCTGTCGATGATGGAAAACCACGCCGTATCGCGGCTGCGTCCTTTGACGACGATGGCCTGGCGAAAGATGCCCTCGAAGGTAAAGCCGTAACGCTCGGCGGCGTGGCGCGAAGCGGCGTTGAGCGCATCGCACTTCCATTCGTAGCGCCGATAGCCCAGCTCCTCGAACGCCCGCCGCATGAACAGATACTGGGCCTCGGTGCCGGCACGGGTGCGCATCAGCCGGCGCGAATAGCGCACATGGCCGATCTCGATCACGCCATTGGCCGGATCGATCCGCATATAGGCCGATGAGCCGACGGCTTTGTTGGTGGCGAGATCGATAATGGCCAGATGCAGCGGATCGCGGCTCAATTGGATGTTGCGGGTATGCGCCGTGAAGGCGTCGAGGGTCGCCGGCCGTTCAACCGGCAGGTAGGTCCAATCCCGATCGTCCGGTGTCTCGCCATAGGCGGCGAACAGGTTGGCGGCGTGACGCTCGGCATCGAGCTTCTCGATGCGGACATAGCGCCCGCTCAGGGGGCTGATATGGGCCGTCTCGGACGGGAACGGCCGTGGTGACCAGCCATCCAGGGCGGGGCCGATGGGCTGGCCGTAGGTGTTGAGGCGCTCGGGCATGATCGCGGGAACATAACAGGAATAATTTGCCCCGGCGCACAGAAATTGCGTGATTTTCCGGCAGGCTGCGATATTTTGCCCGCCATGAACAATCCGTCCCAAACATTGCCCTTGGCCAACTCGTTCCGCAACGGCCCCGACGAGACCGGCCATTTCGGCATCTATGGTGGCCGCTACGTGGCCGAAACCCTAATGCCGCTGATCCTCGACGTCGATCGCGCCTATAACGAGGTCAAGGACGACACCGCCTTCCGCGCCGAGCTTGCCGGGTATCTGTCGTCCTATGTCGGCCGCCCGACGCCGCTTTATTACGCCAAGCGCATGTCTGAGAAGCTGGGCGGGGCGAAAATCTTCTTCAAGCGCGAAGACCTGAACCACACCGGCGCGCACAAAGTGAACAATTGCATGGGGCAGATCCTGCTCGCACGCCGTATGGGCAAGACCCGCATTATTGCCGAGACGGGGGCCGGCATGCATGGTGTCGCGACCGCGACGGTGTGCGCGCTGTTCGATGTGCCCTGCACGATCTATATGGGTGCGACCGATATCGAGCGCCAGGCGCCGAACGTCATGCGCATGAAGATGCTGGGTGCTGAAGTCAAACCGGTGACGTCCGGCTCGGCGACCCTGAAGGACGCGATGAACGACGCGCTGCGCGATTGGGTCGCCAATGTTTCGGACACCTATTACATCATCGGCACGGTGGCGGGCCCGCACCCCTACCCGACGATGGTGCGCGATTTCCAATCCGTCATCGGCGATGAAACCCGCAAACAGATGCAGGAACTCGAAGGTCGCTTGCCTGACAGCGTGGTCGCCTGCATCGGCGGCGGCTCCAACGCCATGGGCATCTTCCATCCGTTCCTGGATGATCCGAGCGTGCGCCTGATCGCAACCGAAGCCGCGGGCGAAGGCATCGAGACCGGCAAACATGCGGCCAGCCTCAGCGCCGGCGCGCCGGGCGTGCTGCACGGCAACCGCACGTACCTGCTGCAGGATGCCGATGGTCAGATCACGGAAGCGCATTCCATCTCGGCCGGGCTCGATTATCCCGGCATCGGCCCGGAACATTCCTGGCTGCACGATATTGGCCGCGTCGAATATGTCTCGATCACGGATAAGGAAGCGGTGGATGCCTATCAGGCCTGCACGCGCACCGAAGGCATCATCCCGGCGCTCGAGTCCTCGCACGCCGTCGCGCATGCGATGAAGATCGCAGGCTCGCTACCGAAGGATCACCTGATGGTGGTCAATATGAGCGGGCGCGGCGACAAGGATCTGGACTCGGTCGGCCGCTGGCTCGCGGATCACGATTCATGAGCCGCATCGCCGCTAAATTCGCCTCTCTTAAAAAAGAAGGACGCGCCGGCTTCGTCACCTTCGTGACGGCGGGCGATCCCGACCTCGCAACCTCGTCGAAGATCCTGGCTGGCCTCGCTGGTGCGGGCGCCGATATGATCGAGCTCGGCATGCCGTTCTCCGATCCGATGGCGGATGGGCCTGCGGTCCAGGCGTCGAGTCTGCGCGCGCTGAACAGCGGTGCGAACATGAAACAGACCTTGGCGATGGTGCGGACGTTCCGTCAAAGTGACGATGCGACGCCGATCATTCTGATGGGCTATTTCAATCCGATCTATGCTTACGGCACGGACAAGTTTGTGGCGGACGCGAAAGCGGCCGGCGTCGATGGCTTGATCGTTGTCGACCTGCCGCCCGAAGAGAGCGAACTGAGCAAGCCCACCGCCGATGCCGGGCTCGATTTCATTTTCTTGGCGACGCCAACCAGCGATGACAAGCGTCTGCCGGCGATCGTGAAGCATGCGAGCGGCTTTCTGTATTACGTCGCCATCGCCGGCATCACCGGTACGCGCAGCGCCGATACCGATGCGGTGGCGAGCGCGTTGGTGCGGTTGCGCAAGCATACCAAGCTACCGATTGCCGTCGGCTTCGGCATCAAGACGCCCGAGAATGCCGCCCAGATGGCCAAATCGGCCGATGCCGTCGTCGTCGGCTCGGCGCTCGTCGAAAAGCTGCGCGAGGGACTGGATGCGAATGACAGGCCGACCGCATCATGCGTCGATGGCGTGCTCGAGTTCGCCCGCGATCTCGCCAAGGGCGTTCGCTCCGTTTCCAAATAATGCAGATTTCACCCGAAACCGCGGTGATCGTCGAACGGCTTAACCGCCTACACCCGCGGGTAATCGACCTGTCGCTCGGACGGATGCAGAAGCTGCTGGCCAAGCTCGGCAACCCGGAACGGCATATCCCGCCGGTCGTCCATGTCGCCGGCACCAACGGCAAGGGCTCCACGCTCGCCTTCATGCGCGCGATTGTCGAAGCCGCTGGGCAAACGTCGCATGCCTATACCTCGCCGCATCTGGTGCATTTCAACGAACGCATCCGCGTGGCGGGCGAGATCATTTCCAACGCGCATCTGATGCAATTGATCGACGATTGCGAGGCGGCGAACGCGGGCGATCCGATCACGTTTTTCGAGATCACCACGGCCATTGCCTTCAAGGCTTTCGCGGACAACGCGGCCGATGTCACCTTGCTCGAAACCGGATTGGGCGGCCGCCTCGATGCGACCAACGTGATCGACACGCCGGCGGTTACCGCGATCACGTCGATCTCTATCGATCATGTGGCGTTCCTCGGCGATACGCTGGCCAAGATCGCGTTCGAGAAAGCGGGCATCCTGAAGGCGGGTGTGCCATGCGTCGTTGCGGCGCAGGAGAAAGAGTCGCTCGACGTGATTATCGCACGCGCCGCCGAGATCGGTGCGCCACTCTTACTTCATGGGCGCGATTGGTCGTTCGAGAAACGTGGCGAGCGCCTGCATGTGACGACATCGCGCCGCACGCTCGATCTGCCGTTGCCGAATTTGCTCGGCGCGCATCAGTTGGGCAATGCCGCGCAGGCGGTTGCGACCCTTGATGCGCGTGACGCGCCGCTGTTAGATGCTGCGGTCGTGGCGCGCGGGTTGACCTCAGCCGAATGGCCGGCACGCATGCAACGCCTGACTAAGGGACCGCTCGCCGCGCTTCTGCCGAAAGACTGGGAGCTGTGGCTTGATGGCGGACACAATCCCGGTGCGGGATTGATCGTGGCGGAGCAGATGCGACGCTGGTCCGATAAGCCGATCTACATGGTCTTCGGGATTCTCAATTCGAAAGATCCGGACGGTTTCATTCAGCCGTTGGTGCCGCACGTCGCCAAACTCGCAGCCCTGACCATTCCGGACGAAGAAAATTCGATCGGTAGCGCAGAAGCCACCGCAGTGGCGCGCCGCAACGGCATCGATGCGATTGAGGTGGCCTCGGCCGAAGAGGGGGTTGCGCGTCTCGCGGCGGAACGTGGACCCGGCCGCATCCTGATCTGCGGCTCGCTTTACCTCGCCGGAACCATCCTCGCGGATAATTCCTAGGCGGGCGTCAAAATCCCAAGCTCAATGAATTTGGCAAGGCGTTGCGCACGGAATGTCGTGAGCGCGTTTTCGACTGCCGTCAGTTCCGACCCGCCACCTTCGAATACCATCTCTTTGCCGGATTCAATCAGGCGGCGATAGGCCCAACCGCCGACACCATCGCTTTTGGATTCAACCGAGCACAGCGCGAACAGGGCATCGGCCATCGACGTTTCGATCCCGATACCGGCGGTAGGGGCGACAAGGCCCAGCACCGGTTGGTGCAGCAGGCGCGCCTTTAGGAAGGCGATGTTCGCTTTGGCGGGGAAAGTGTAGCGATCGGCTTTGAGCGCATCGGCCGACGGTGCCTTGGTGGTGCGTTGGAACGGCACCAATTGTCCGCCTGCGCTTAGAAAACGGATGGCGTCGGTCAGCAGCTCCGGGCCGTAGCTCGACAGCCCGTCGATCTGAACAAGCTGGTTCACCGATTTGGCGCCGGCAGCGCAGGCTTCGATAACGCGCTCAAATACTTCGGCGACGAATTTAAGTTCGACCTCGCCGAAGCGATGAATGCGCTTGAAGGCTTCGGCCGAGCAGGTGGTGCCGAACGGAATCGCGGCGAGGGCCGCCGACTGTTCTTCCAGCTTCAGGGTCGGCTCGCCGCCGTGACCGTCGGGTTGGCGGCTCATCACGAACACATCCTTGCGGAAGCGCTGATTGCGGATGAAGTCGCCATTGCTTTCGAATTCATGACGCGAGGTCGATTTCGTCAGCAGGGTGCGGAAATCGCCGGGCACGGCGAGATCGACGAAATTGAGATGGATGATCGCGCTGCCCGAATAGTACAGCCCGGCGCTGCGCATCTCGGTCGCGACTTCGCGGAAATAATACGGTTTGATCGCGCCGCCGAAGAATTCGTGCGCGACGTAGCTGACGTCTTGTTTGGTGATTTCATCGACGAAGGCGGCGAGCGGCGGATTGTCTTCGAAGAAGCCGGCTTTGCGTTGGCGCAGGTAGGCGACGAAATCGAGCCCGGCCTGCGCCTTGGTGAAACTGTCGGTCGTGAGGCCGCGTGTATGCTGCAGCATCAATTCGCGCAACGGCGCGATGGCGGCCCAGCCCGGCATCGCATCATAACTGACATAGACGATGCCGGCCGGTTTGACCTTCGTCTTCAGGAATTCGCGCAAAGAATTGCGTCGTCCCGGATCGACCCAGGAATAGACGCCGTGCGCGACGGCAAAATCGAAATCGGGCAAATCCTGCGTCAGGAGATCGTTGAAATCGTAGGCATGGAATTCGACATTGGTCAGCCCGGCTTCGGCCGCCATCGCGCGGCCGTTGGCGACATGCTGTTCGTTGAAATCGATGCCGACGAAGTGTCCGTGCGGATAGAGCTGAGCAAAGGCGATGATGGACAAGCCATGCCCGCAGCCGAGGTCGCAATAGGTGAAGGGCTGATCGAGCGGGCGCGGCGCGTGGCCGTTGAGCAGGCAGACGTAATTGAGGTGGGTCGGATTGAGCTCGGCGTAGAAGCCCCAGGTATAGGGCGTGTCCGTCAGATATCCCTCGGCCATGTTACTTTCGCCCCTCAAACAAAAACCCCGCCGTCACCGGCGGGGTCACTGTTAATCGATTCGTCTAAATTGAGCCAGAGCCACACAAAAGCTCAGGGCAAACTTAGATGACGGATTCGATCCATTCCTTGAGCTTGTTCTTGGGCAGCGCGCCGACCTTGGTCGCCGCGACCTTGCCGTCCTTGAACAGCATCAGGGTGGGGATGCCGCGAATGCCGTATTGGCCGGGGGTCTGAGGATTTTCGTCCACATTCACCTTGGCGATGGTCAGTTTGCCGTCGAGTTCGGCGCTGATCTCTTCCAACGCGGGCGCGATTTGCTTACAGGGACCGCACCATTCCGCCCAGAAATCGACCAAAACCGGGCCGGATGCGTCGAGAACATCGGATTTGAAGGATGAATCGCTGACTGGTTTGGACATCGAGATTTCCTGTCGTTTTTATTCAACGTGATGGTTGAATCTAGGTTTGAGGTGACCCAGCGTCAAGATGAGCCCAGATCGGTCAGCATTAGCAACTCTGGCGGTAAGGGCATTAGCCGCGCGCCGTCCGTCCACAACAGGTAGCAATCGATGCGTTTGTCGGGATACACGAGCGCCAGGGCGGCGCGGTAAACCGCCATTTGCCGCAGATAGATATCGGGCACGTCGGCGGCCTGCGACGGCGGCGGCCGGTTGGTTTTGAAATCGACCACGCCGACCGAATCTTCCAGCACCACGATACGGTCGAGCTGGGCCGAAACGACCGCATCGCCGACGCGCCCGACCAAGGGCACCTCGGCGCGCGATCCCGGCCCGAACAGGAAGGCCGATTCGGGGGCGGACAGGACCGCCAGTGTCTCGTCGACGATCTTCGCTTGTTCGTCGGCCGTCAATTCATGTGCCGGCCGTGTCACGAAGCGCAGTGCCGCCGCGCGGCGGGCATCGGGTGTCAGGTCAGGCAAGGTCTGCAATAGGCTGTGCACGATGCGCCCGCGCCGGAAGCGCACGCCGGCATCGGTGCCGAGCGGCGAGACGACGGGCGGCTCGGCGCCGTCGGGGCGCGACGGGGCCAGTGGGCGCGGCGGTGTTTCTTCGGCGGGTGCGGGCAGATGCGCCCAGGGCTTCAGCGGTGCGATCGGCTCATCGGCTTTGGGGGCGCTGCCTTCCATGTGCGTCGTCTGCGCCGAGTGCAGGCGCAGCAGGGTCGCACTGTCGGTCTCGTCTTGCTGCACGAGGAACGGATCCTCGACCGGCGTCGCAATCTCCGACAGCCCGCGTTCGATCAGATTGTACCAGCAGCCGTCGGGCGGTGTGGTCTTGGTGCGCCAGCCGCAGACATACAGCCGGTCGCGCGCGCGCGTCAGCGCGACATACAGCAAACGGCGATATTCCTGCTCGCGCAGGTATTTGATCTTTTCGCGCTCGGCATCGCATAGCGGATCGTGCAGCGCGCGCTTGGGCGCCCACAAGAACGCTTCAACGCCGTTGTGCGACGGCCAGAAGAAACGTTCGTCGGTGCGCGGCGTCTGGAAGGTATCGGGCAGGAAGACGATGGGCGCTTCGAGGCCTTTGGCGCCATGCACGGTGATGACGCGCACGGCATCGCGCGCCCCTTGATCGAGATCGCGTTTGATTTCGACATCGCCGACCTCGACCCAGTGCAGAAAGCCTTCCAGGGTCGGCACGTGTGCGGATTCGTACGATAGCGCGAGATTGACAAATTCGGTGATCGGATCAGCCGCGTCTGGCCCCAGGCGCGCCAGCAGCTTTTCGCGTCCGCGCAAACGCCCGCCCAGGATTTCGCCGAAAAATTCATAGGGCGCCAGGATATCGGCGCGCGTCATGACGGCGCTGAGCGATTCGAAGGCGCGGGCGAAATCGGCGTTGGATTGTGCTTTCGTACGCAACGCATCCCACAGGCTGCCGCTACGGCCATGCGCGAGCGTGAACAATTGCTCTTCGCTCAAATCGATGAGCGGACCTTTGAGCACGGTCGCCAAGGTCAGATCGTCTTCTGGCAGCAAGGCGACATGGCCGAGCGCCATCAGATCCATCACCGCGATCTGCTGCGTCAGATGCATGCGGTCCACGCCGGCGACGGCGATGTTCAGTTCCTTGAGTGCGCGCACCAAATCGTCGACGAAGCCGGTGCGGTGGCGCACCAGCACCATGATGTCGCCCGGCCGGATCGGCCGGCCGGCGGACTCCAGCCGTTCGCCCGTCGCGATCATCTGTTCGATGCGCCGCGCGATCAGAAACGCCAGGCGGGTTTGCGCCGAATCGGCGCGGATGCGTTCCACGGGTGGCTTCCACGCCGTCGGCCCTTCGGATTCGCGCGGGGATACGGCGGGCCATAGTTCGACCAGGCCACCGTCGCCGATGCGCTTGGCGATGTGGTGAATGATGGCATCGTCGAAGGCGACGCCGTCGTGCGCGTCGGTCTGGGCAAAAATTTTGTCGATCGCCTCCAGTACCGCTGGGGTCGAACGGAACGACACGTCCAGCGCCACTTGTTCCAAACGCTTCTCTATGGCGTTGAGCCGTTCGGCGAAAATACCGCGCATTTCCAGGAAAGAATGCGGATCGGCGCCCTGGAAACTGTAGATCGATTGTTTGACGTCGCCGACGGCGAAAACGGTGCGCGGTGTGTCGCGTTGGCCGAGCCCGGCGAAGAATTCCTCGGCGAGTGCCCGCATGATCGACCATTGTTCGGGGCTGGTGTCCTGCGCCTCGTCGATCAGGATGTGGTCGAGCCCGCCATCCAGTTTGAACAGCACCCAAGGTGCGACGCCGGGGCGCTGCAGCAGCGCCACCGCGCGCGCGATCAGATCGGCGTAATCGACCAGGCCGTGATCCGCTTTGCGCTTTTCATAACGCGCGAGCAATTCGATGCCGATGCGCAGCAGCGCCGCCGTGCATTCCGCGATCTCGGCCGATTTCATTCGGCTGCAGACGGTGAGGATACGTTCGGCTTCGATCTGCAAGGCTTCCGCGATATCGGGATTGTCCGTGCCGAGTTTTTTGGTGATCAGGCTGGCGCGGATCGTACCGGTGGCGGTGAGATACACCCCGCAATAGGCATCGAAATCGGCGCGTGTGCGTTCGTGCAGCGCCAACCATGTGGCCAGCAGGCTCCCGCGCTCCTGATCGGTCTTCGTGCCGCCCGCCAGGATCGAGCAGGCGCGGCGCAGGGCGCCGCCGTCGAACGCCGGTTCGAGCGATCCTGCCGTCACAATTGTGTCGGCGGTTTCGCGGTCGTTCAATCCAAGCGTCGTATAAAGCGCGTTAATCGCCGCATCGAAACTGCCCGCAGTTTCGACAATGCGCTGGATACGCCCGCGTGTGGCGGTCAGTGACGCAATCAGTGAGGTGAATTGTTCGCTGTCTTGAACATGCCGCGTGACGATGCTGAGTGCTTCGGCGAGGGTAGGGTCGCGCCCAGCGAGTGCGCGCGATAGGATATCCTCCATCGCATCGGCCAGCATGTCGGCGGCGTCGCGTTCTTCGACCAGGGCGAAGTGCGGCGCGAGTCCGGCTTCCAGCGGGAAGCGCCGTAGCAGCGATTGGCAGAAGGCATGGATGGTCATGATGTTCATGCCGCCCGGCGTGTCGAGCACGACCGCCAGCAATTGGCGTGCACGTGCGGTCTGGCGCTCGCTCGGCGGATGGCCGAGCAGCGCGATCAATTCATCGGCTAGGGTTGTGTCGTCGGCGAGCGCCCAGCGGCCCAACCGGTCGGACACGCGCGTCGCCATTTCGGCCGCCGCCGCACGCGTGAAGGTGAGACATAGGATGCGATGCGGTTCCAAATCGGGTCGTGTGACGAGCAGACTCAGCACGCGGTCGGTGAGCACCTTGGTCTTGCCGGTGCCGGCCGAGGCCGACACCCAGACCGAGGCGAGCGCATCGGCGGCGGCGCGTTGGCGTTCGGCGGCGAGGATCAACGGATCGGGTGCGTTCATTCGCCGCCCTCGCCGTCGTTGCCCGCCGCCCATTCCTTGACGCGCGCCAGATGTTCATAGGCGCTGTAGCGCGGCGCCATGTCGGGGCGTGGCCGCGCCTCGTACGGCGTGTCGGCATGGTCGAAGGACGCGACGAGGCCGATCAGGCCGGCGCGGGCTTCTTCTGCCAGTGTCTGCGGATCGGTCTCTTTGCTGGCTGCCGGTTTTTCCTCGCCGGCCGGATTGCCGCCGCTCAAGCGCAAGAAGGCGAGCTTGGAGATATCGCCGCCTTTGATGCCGGTAAAACCGCCGGCCACGGCGATCATGGCTTCGAGCGGCAATTGCGGCGCAAACCCCGCGGCGACTTCCTTAGGAGAAGGTGCAGCACCGGTCTTGTAATCGAAGATCTGCAATGTGCCGTCATCCATCCGATCGATGCGGTCGGCAATCGCGGTGACTTTGAACGGCCCTGCCGGTCCATCGACGATCAATTCGCCGCTGACTTCGCTGGCGATCCCGGCAAGGCCAAGTCGGCGCTCCGGTTCGCTCTCGGCGATCCAGCGCGCGATACGCAGGAAGCGCGGCCACCAGAAGGCGCGCACGCCGGGCGGCACGGATTGTTCGGCGAATTTTTCTTCGCCCAGCGCACTCAGCTTCTCGAAGGCATCGGAAGGAAGCGCTTGCGGGTATTGCCGGATGAATTCGTCCAGGATGCGATGAATGATCGTGCCGTAATCGGCGCGGTCGGGTGCGGTGTCGATGGGATCGAGCTCGCGCAAGCGCAGGATATGGCGCGCATAGATCGCATAAGGATCGCGCATCCAGGTTTCGATCTGCGTGACCGACAATTGGCGGGGCCGCGCGGCGACCGGTGGTTTGGGCGCCGGACGGCGATCGGCGCGCAGCACGCGGGTTGCATCGGGCGCATCGAGTAGCGTCTGCCAATGCAACCAGTGGCGCGCGGCGCGTTCGCTGTATTCCTCCGGGTGCAGTTCGAACTTGGCGAGGATCTTTTCCATCTTCACCAGCCAGCGCGACGGCACGGTCGGTGTGCCGTCAACACGGGCGGCGCGCGTCAAAACGACCTCGGATGCGGCATAGGCTTGCGCGAAATCATGCGCGGTCAAACCGATGCGCCGTTCGGGCGGCGGCAGGCCGAAGGCCTTGCGCATAGGCCGGCTCATCCACGGATCGGCTTCACCGTCGGGCGGCCAGGTGCCTTCGTTGAGCCCGCCCAGGATCATCACGTCGGCGTGTTGCAGGCGGGCTTCGAGCAAGCCCCAGATGAACAGACGTGGATGCGCGCCATACGTCGGCCGCACCACGCGACCGCCGAGAAGGGCGTCGATCAATCCAGAATAAGAACGCGGCGGAATCTCGCCCAACGCGCTGGCGGCTTCGATGGTTTCGGACACAAAGGCGGCGGCAGCTTCACCTGCATCGCCGGCCCACAAACGATGCGCGCCGCTTTGTTCGTCGCTGAGTGCGAGGGCTTCGGCCATGGCGACATGTGCGGCGACGAGATCGGCGAAAGGCGCAGAGGCTTGCGCGATCAATTGCGCGAACGCTGAGCTTGCTTGTTCTATGGTATCGAGCAGGCCGTGCAAGGCGCGGTCATCCTTGGCGCGCGATGCGGCGAGGGCGGCACGCAAGCCGGCAATCCCCGATGCCGGGCGGGGCCCGCGTAAGGTCGCGATCTCAAGGGCGCGGACGAGGCGGCGCATCGTGGCGGGCGCCAGGCCGCAAGCGGCGAGCGGATGCTTCGCCAGTGCCAGCACGGCAATGGGCGCGAAATCCTGCGTCACCAATTCGGCGGCAAGACGCAGGAACGCACCGATGGGCGTGGTGGCGAGCGGATGGCCTGCGGAGTCGTCGATCTCGATGTCCCAGCGGCGCAATTCGGCGGCGACGCGGCGCGCGAGATTGCGATCGGGCGTGACCAATGCTGCCGTGCGTCCCGGCGTTTCCAACGTGTCGCGCATCAGCAGCGCGATGACGCGGGCTTCTTCGTCGGCGCCCGGGCAATCGATGCGCGACAGATTGGCGAGCGCCTCGTTGCTAGGCTTGGCGATGTCGCGCCACGCC
This sequence comes from Rhodospirillaceae bacterium, assembly GCA_947467145.1. GTDB lineage: Bacteria > Pseudomonadota > Alphaproteobacteria > Rhodospirillales > UBA2165 > CANIGJ01. Next base: position 102,508 of record CANIGJ010000003.1, read on the forward strand.
CGCGTGGTGTCGGCCGGGCGCATGATCTCGGACAGTAGGCCCGCGCGATCCGGATGGGTGATGCGCGCAGGCTGCGTCGGCCACAGCTTCACGCGCGAAGTCGGCTCGTCGAGCCGCGCCAGCAGGCGCAGCATGCCGTGTTGCGGATGCTGCGCATCCTCCAGTGCTGCCGCCGCACTCTCTGTCGTCACAGAAGGATCGAACCCTGGCAGCACAAGCACGCCGCGCGGCAAAGTAGGGATGACGGCCAAAAGGTCCGCCGTCGCGGGGATGCTACCGGTCGAACCCGCTGCGATCACCAAGCCTTGCGGTGGATGGGTTTGCCAGCGCATCGCTTCGAGGGCCAATAGTTGGTTGCGCCGATCGGCGGCATCGATGCAGCCTTCGTCGGCGAGGATGGCCGGCCAATGATGCGTGACGATTTTCAGGAATTCGAGCGTCTGTTGCCAGTGTTCGGCATGTTCCTCGGGTACGATATCGGCGAGGCGATCAAACGACAGCCGTTCGGTGCGTACCCGATCGATCAGGCGACCGAGTTCGAGCGCCAACATCGCGGCCTGTTCCACCGGCATGTCAGCCTGCGCTTTGCGGACAAGACGCGCGAGCAACAGCTGGCGGCGCAGGCCGGAGATCGCCGGCGGCACGTCGAGCCCGTCGCCCGACAATTCGTCGTTGCCGGCGATGACCAATTCGTCTTCGTCGATATCGCCGAGCGGCGTCATGCGCGGTAACAGCAACGGCTTGCCGTCGCTCAGGCGCAGGAAGGCTTCGCGCAACGAACGCACCGCACGCCGTGTCGGCAGCAGGATGGTGACGTCGGCAAGGGCGGCGGGATCGGAACCGATCTCGTCCAGAATACCGGCCGCCAGCGCATCGACGAACGGCCAGCCGGCGGGGATCGTGTAGATGCCCCGCAAGGACATTAGCGGCGCCGCCGGCCCGGGAATTTCTGGTTCATGAAAACCTCGGCCTGGTTCAATCCGGCGGGATTGCCGATGTCGAACCATTCGCCGTCATGGACGATGCCGTAGAGGCGTTCTTGCTCAATCAGACGGTCGAACACGACATTGAGGGAGAACGGCCCCTCCGGCGTATTTTTCATTGCGCGCGGATGCAGGATTTCTACACCGGTATAGACGTAAGGCGAAATCTCGCGTTCCGGCCGGCGCGCGAGCTTGCCCAGCGGATCGACGACGAAATCGCCGCGCCCACGATAACCATAGGCTTCGACGGTGGAATGGAGCAGCAGCAGCGCGTCCATCTTGTCGGCGTCCCACAGATCGGCGAGACGCTGCAAGGCGTCGGTATTGCTGTTGAGCCAGAGGATGTCGGCATTGGCGACGTAGAACGGCTCGTCGCCGAAATTCGCCAGGGCTTTTTTCACGCCGCCGCCGGTTTCAAGCAGCAGATCGGCTTCGTCGGAAATCACGATCTCCAGATCGCGGCGGAATTTCAGATGATCGATGATCTGATCGCCCAGATGATGCGTGTTCACCACGGCCTTCTGCACGCCGACGGCGACCAGACGATCGAGCGCATGGTCGAGCAAGGTACGGCCCGCGACCTTGATCATCGGCTTCGGCGTCTTGTCGGTGATCGGGCGCATGCGCAGGCCAAGCCCGGCGCCCAGCACCATCGCATTTTTCGGGGGAGTCTTCGGCTGCAGCGCCATCGGTATACTTTCGTTCAGGCTTTGGGCTTTTGTATGGCAGGAATGCCGCGTTTCTTCTTCGGCATATGTTTATCGAGCCACGCGCGCAAGGGGGCAAGCAACGGATCTTCGCAGGCCCGCTCCAGCATGCGCCAGACGCGTGGAATATGGCCGAGATAGATCGGTTTGCCGTCGCGTTGGGCGAGGCGCGTGAAGATACCGATGACCTTGCAATGGCGTTGGGCTGCCAAGGTCGCGTAGGAATCGCGGAAACGATCCCAATCCATGTCGGGGCGGGCGTCCTGGTAACGTTCGAGCAGTTCGATCTCGAGGTCCGGGTCCATGTCGCGCCGCGCATCCTCGATCAGCGACATCAGATCGTAGGCGGGCGAGCCGGCGACGGCGTCTTGATAATCGAGCAGGGCGCAGTTCTTGAGGGCGCCGCGTTTCGGTAGCCAGATTAGATTGTCGGCGTGGAAATCGCGCAGCACGATCGTGCGCTCCGTGCCCGTCATGGCCGGCACCAGCGCCGCCCAGATGTCGCGGAAGGCGCGTTTGGCGGCATCGTCGAGCGGGCGACCCAATTGCGCCGGGATATACCAATCGACCAGCAGTTCGGCTTCCGCGATCAGGCGTGCGGCGTCGTATGCGGGCAGGCCATCGGGGATGGTCTGGCTCGCGGGCTTATTATGCAGATCGGCAATGAGATCGATCGCGGCTTCGTAAAGTTCGGCCGCGTCGGCTTTCGCCGCCAAGGCCTTGGTATAGGTCGCATCGCCTAAATCCTCGAGCAGCAGCAGGCCATTGATCAGGTCTTCGGCGAGCAAGGTCGGCACCGAATAGCCGAGACCTTGCAGATGATTGGTGATGCGCACGAAGGGCCGTACGTCTTCCTTGGGTGGCGGCGCATCCATCAGGACGGCGACGTCTTGGCCACGCGTCACACGGTCGTAGCGGCGGAAGGACGCATCGCCGGCGAGCGGGCGGCGCTCGGCTGTACCCCAGCCTGCGCCGTCGAGGAATTGCGCGATGATGGCGTTACGATCAGACATTACAGATTTGCTTCATAAGTCGATTTCATTGAGCCGGTCGATCCAGTTTGCGCTGCCGGCGAAGTCAAATCGCCGTTCGGTTTCGTGTGTACCTTGATTGATCGTTATATCGAGTCGTTCGCGCGGCAGATACCGCCCCAACCGATCCGGCCATTCGATCAGCGAAATGCCCTCGGCGAAAGCATCCTCGATGCCGATCTCGAAGGCATCTTCGGGGGCCTCAAGGCGATAGAGGTCGAAGTGATAGATCGTGCCGTCTGCCGCATCATAGACCTGCAACAAGGTGAAGGTCGGGCTCGGCACTTCTTCGCCGCCGCCTTGCGCCGTAATGAAAGCGCGCGCGAACGCGGTTTTGCCAGCGCCCAAGGTCCCGGCCAAGGTGATGACGTCGCGGGGCCGCGCGATATGCGCCACCTTACGCGCCAACGCGCCGGTGGCGGCTTCATCGGCGACAGTCACGGTGCGGAGAATGGCGGACGTCATGTGACTTTCTAGCGGTCCGCATCCGGTTTCTCCACCTTCATCGTAGGCAGGTGGATTGTGACGGTGGTGCCGCGGTTGCGTTGCGCGGCGATGTCGATCGTGCCGCCATGCATCTCGGCGAAGCGGCGCACGAGGGTGAGGCCGAGCCCCGCACCCGGCCCATGCATATCGGCGCCGGCCCCGCGGACAAACGCGTTCTGCACCTGCGGCAATTCGTCGCGCGCGATGCCGATGCCGGTATCGTCGACGCTGATGTCGATGCCGGCACGGGTGCGCTTGGCTGCCAAGGTGATGGTGCCGCCCGCTGGGGTATAGAGGATCGCGTTGTTCAGCAGATGCAGCACGGCCTGACGGATGCGGCGTTCGTCGCCCTCCATCGCGCCGATCCCGGGCGGGCAATCGAAGGCGAGGGTCAGGCGTTGCGTGCGGGTGCGGTCCGACACGGCGGCGACCAGCCCGGCCAGGGCGGCATGCAGATCGAACGATGATGGTTCAAGCTGCGTCATGCCGGCCTCGATACCGGCGAGATCGAGGATATCGTCGATCAGGCGGGCGAGCTGCGTTGTTGTCGTCGCGATGCCGTTGGCGTAGTCGGCCTGCCGCCCCATGAGTGAGCCGGCGTAACCGCCGGCCAGCATCTCGGCAAAACCGATAATGGTGGTGAGTGGCACGCGCGCCTCGTGCGCCAAGGTCGCGACGAATTCCGATTTCATGCGGTCGGCTGCTTCGGTCGTTTCGGCGCGTGCACGTAGCGCGTCCTGCAGGCGGGCTTCGGTGGTCACATCGGCGTAACGCAACAGGACCGCGCCATCGGGCAAGGGCAGGTGATGGGCATCGTACAGCCGCTCTGCATGTTCGATGCGCAGCGATCCGGCGCGGCGCGCGAGCAGCTGCGATACGGCCCAGTCGCTTTTGCTGGCGGTCAGGAAATCGGCGAGCTTGTCGCCCTCCCAATTCCACAGCGTACGAAAGGCGGCGTTGGCGAGTTTGAACCGCCCATCGGCACCAAAGACCGCCAGCGCATCGGCGAGATGATCGAGGGTCTGGCGCTGTACCAAGGCGGCTTCGTTGACGGCGCGCTCGGCGGCGATCCGGGGCGTCATATCCTCATAAGCCAGCACGAAGCCGCCGCCCTTCAGCGGGCTCGCGGTGCGCTTGTAGGTCGATCCGTCCGGCAGATATTGGCGTTCCGCGACAACGCGGGTTAGCGCCGCCAGGCGGTGGCGTTCCTCGTCGCGCCAGGCCGCTAGGTTGGCGACTTCCGGCAGGCGATGGTTGGCATGCAGGCGGGCGATCAGATCGCTCCAGGATGGCCTTTGGCTCAGGAAGTCGGGGGTGAGGCCGCTGAAGGCGGCATAGGCCGGCGAGAAGGCGGTCAGGCGGGCGGCCCGGTCGAAAACGCAGACCGGGATCGGCAGGGCATTCAAAAGGCCGGCATCGATCTGTTCGCGAATATCCACGTGCCTGTTCTAGGCCGATTCGCCCCTAATTTAGAAGCAATTGCCCAAAGCAAAACGGGGCGCCAGTTGCCTGGCGCCCCGCTTGTTTGGCTTATGACCGGATCGCTTAGTAGCGATAGGTCTCCGGCTTGAATGGGCCAGCGGCCGGGATGTTGATGTAGTCGGCCTGCTTCTTGGTCATGGTCGTGAGCTTCACGCCGATCTTATCGAGGTGCAGACGTGCGACCTTCTCGTCCAAGTGCTTGGGCAGGGTGTAGACCTGCACCTTGTACTTGCCGTCCTTGTTGTTCGCGAAGAGTTCGATCTGCGCGAGCGTCTGGTTGGTGAACGAGGCGGACATCACGAAGGACGGATGGCCCGTCGCATTGCCCAGGTTCACCAAGCGGCCTTCCGACAGAAGGATCATGCGCTTGCCGTCCGGGAACTCGATCTCGTCGACCTGCGGCTTCACGTTGTGCCACTTGAAGTTCTTCAAGCCGGCAACTTGGATCTCCGAGTCGAAGTGACCGATGTTGCAGACGATCGCACGGTCTTTCATGGCGCGCATGTGATCGACCGTGATGACGTCGAGGTTGCCCGTCGCGGTCACGAAGATGTCGGCGCGCGGTGCGGCCTCTTCCATCGTGACGACTTCGTAACCTTCCATCGCCGCCTGCAGAGCGCAGATCGGATCGATTTCGGAGACGAGCACGCGGCAACCGGCGTTGCGGAGCGAAGCGGCCGAGCCCTTGCCCACGTCGCCGAAGCCCGCAACCATCGCAACCTTGCCGGCCATCATGACGTCGGTGCCACGGCGAATGCCGTCAACCAGCGACTCTTTGCAGCCGTAGAGGTTGTCGAACTTCGACTTGGTGACCGAGTCGTTGACGTTGATGGCGGGCCAGAGGAGCTGGCCTTTCTTGTGCATCTCGTACAGACGATGCACGCCCGTGGTGGTTTCTTCCGAAACGCCCTTGATCGATTCGGCGCACTTCTTGAACCAGCCTGGCTTCGCCTTGAGCTGGCCCTTGATGGCCGCGAACAGGAATTCTTCTTCTTCGTTCGACGGCTTGTCGAGGAAGGCCGCGTCGCCCTTCTCGGCGCGCAGGCCGAGATGGATCAGCGCCGTGGCGTCGCCGCCGTCGTCGAGGATCATGTTGGGGACGCCGCCGTCAGCCCATTCGAAGATCTTAATCTGGTAATCCCAGTAGTCCTTCAGGCTCGAGCCCTTCACGGCGAAGATCGGCGTGCCGGTTTTGACGAGCGCGGCAGCAGCGTGATCCTGGGTCGAATAGATGTTGCACGACGCCCAGCGGATGTCGGCGCCCAGCGCCTGCAGGGTTTCGATCAACACGGCCGTCTGAATGGTCATGTGTAGCGAGCCGGCGATGCGCGCACCTTTGAGCGGCTGCGACTTGCCGAATTCGGCGCGGGTCGCCATCAGGCCCGGCATTTCTACCTGGGCAATTTCGAGTTCCTTGCGGCCCCATTCGGCCAAGCTAATGTCGGCGATTGCGTAATCGGTCATCTGCTATGTCTCCCTTTGCGGACCGGGCGGATGTAACAAGTGTTCCCAGGATTCTCAAGGAAAGAATTCTTGGGAAATGTCCCAACGAGAGGCGGTGGGCCATCCAGAGGTTTACGTTGGATTTCCGCGCTTTTAGGTGGGGTTACTCGTAGAATCCGGCGCTGACCAGCTCGTCGAGCGCTTTTAGCGCCGCCTCGGCGTCCGCACCTTCGGTCGCGATCTCGATTTTATCGCCGGGACCGGCGCCCAGCATCATCAATCCCAGGATCGAATTGCCCGATACGGTCTCGTCGTTGCCGACCTTGGACACCTTGATGGTGGCGTTGAAGGTGACGGCGAGTTTGACGAATTTGGCGGCTGCCCGCGCATGCAGGCCGAGCTCATTGACGATGGCGAGCGTCTTTGCCCCCACCTAGCTCTTATCCTTGGCCAGAAGCTGCGAGGCGATATTGATGTATTTCTTACCGGCTTCCTGCGCCTTGGCGACGGCTTCGGCGATGGTCGTCTTCTCGCGCACGCTGGCCAGTTTCACCAGCATCGGCAGGTTGATGCCGGCGATCACTTCGACCTTGGCGCGGTCCATGACCGAAATGGCCAGATTGGACGGCGTGCCGCCGAACATATCGGTGAGCAGAATGACGCCTTCGCCGGTATCGGTCTTGTCGACCGCATCCAGGATATCGCGGCGACGCTGTTCCATGTCGTCGTCGGGCGCGATGCAGATCGACACGACGTTGGCCTGCGGTCCGACCACATGCTCGAGGGCGTTGACGAGTTCGGCTGCGAGCCGCCCGTGGGTAACGAGAACCATTCCGATCATGTGGCTTCCGCTGAGATGCGCACTCGCTTGATGCTCGCTACTGGGCCTAGAATTCCGTATCGCGGTGATGGACCTTGACCGGCTGGCCGATGCTTTCAAACCACATCGTCAGGCGTTCCGCAACGAAAACCGAGCGATGCCGCCCGCCGGTACATCCGACCGCAATAGTCAGGTAACTTTTACCCTCGGCACAAAAGCCGGGCAGCAGCGGTTGGAGCAGGCGGGTCAGGCTATCGAAGAACGGCTCGAAGGCCACATCGTGTGAGATATAGGCGGCCACATCTTCATCGCGGCCGGTTTTGGGGCGCAGCTCCGGCACGTAATGCGGGTTGGCCAGGAAGCGTACGTCGAACACCAAATCGGCCTCGCGCGGCAGGCCGCGGCGATAGGCAAAACTCATGACAAAGACGGAGAGCGCGCCTTGCGAGTGGCTCGCAAGATGCCCCCCCAGGATGCGCTTCAGTTCGCCCGGACCGCGACCTGAGGTATCGATCATGATGTCGGCGCGGTCTCGCAGCCCGCTCAGCAACGCGCGTTCGCGTGCAATGCCATCGATGACAGGTCGGCCCGCGGCCAGCGGATGGCGATGGCGCGTTTCTTCGTAACGCCGGCGCAACTCATCATCGTCGCAATCGAGAAACAGGATGCGCGGCGTGACATGTTCCATCGCCTCGATTTCTTCGCAGCAGCGCAGGAACGGCTCGATGCCGAAATCGCGGGTGCGGATATCGACGCCGATGGCGATGCGGCGTTCGCTGTGCGCGGCGTTCACATGTTCTGCATCGGCGGGGTCTTGGATCTCGCGCTCGCTGCCCGCGATCAGGGTGCGCACCAGCGAGAGCGGCACATTGTCGATCGCCTCGAAGCCCATGTCTTCGAGCGCCTTCAGCGCCTGGCTCTTGCCCGCACCGGACATGCCGGTCACCAGAACGACGAAGACGCCGGCAACGGAATCGTTTTTGAACGTTGTCGCTTCCATCACGCGACCTCAATGGGAACGTGGGTGAGCGCGAGTTCGACTTTGATCGGCGCGGAGAGTTCGAACGGATGGAGGCGGACGAGCGGCACCTTGCGCCCGAGAAACAACTCGGCGTCGGGTTCGGGCATCCGATCGACGGCATCCGATCCGACCAGCTCGATGCACAGCGCCAGCGGCGCCGTCACATGATAGAAACGCAGGATGCCAAGCCCACGCACTTCGATCAGACCGGCGATGCGGGCCGGCGCGCTCAAGATAGCATTGATGCCATCATCGGTGAGATCGACGCGGTCGTCGGCGATCAGTTGCGCGCCCCGATCGATCAGGCGCAGCGCCAGATCGGATTTGCCCGCACCCGAGGGGCCGAGCAAGAGGACGCCCAATAGTCCCCTGGGGCCATCGATGGCGACGGCGGTGGCGTGGATCTGATGCGGTGTGTCGAGGTGCGGCATGAACACAATGTTACCGAAGGCAACCTTCGGTGAGATTACTGCGCCGCGGGTAGTCGCACAATGAATCTCGCGCCCTGGACCTGCCCGTCCGGGCCGATGCGGTTCTCGGCACGGAGCGAGCCGCGATGCGCCTCGACAATCTGGCGCGAGATCGACAGGCCGAGCCCGGAATGGGTGCCGAATTTTTCGCCGGCGGGCCGCTCGCGATAGAACCGCTCGAAGATCGCCTCTTCCAATCCAGCGGGAATGCCGGGACCCTCATCCTCGACCGTGATCGTGACCGCGGCGCCGTCGCGCCCGGCGCGCAAAATGATGGTGCTGCCGGGCGGCGAGAAACTGACCGCGTTGTCGATCAGGTTGCGGAAGACCTGCACAATGCGGTCTGCGTCGCCGGTCACGCGCAGTGGCGAGCGGCCGACTTTTTCGCAGGCGAGATGCACGCCGTGCGAATCGATCGTGGCCTCGTGCAAAGCGGCGAGCGTATCGAGCAAGGCGGGCAGATCGACCGGCACCATCTCGACGCGCGACAATTCCGCATCGATGCGCGATGCGTTGGAAATATCGCTGATCAGGCGGTCGAGGCGCTGGATGTCATCGATGACGATGGCCATCAGACGCTGCTGTTGGGTGGGATCGGAAATGCGCGCCGCCGTCTCGATGGCGCTGCGCAGCGACGTCAGCGGGTTCTTGATCTCGTGCGCGACATCGGCGGCGAAGCCTTCGATCGCGTCCATGCGCTTCCACAAGGCTTCGGTCATTTCGCGCAGTGCGCCCGACAATTCGCGGATCTCGTCATGGCGGCCGCCGAATTCCGGAATGGCATATTGGCGCGCCAGGCCGCGGCGGACGCGATCGGCGGCGAGCGCCAGGCGGCGCAAGGGCCGCGCGATGGTGCCGGCGAGATAGATCGATAGGCCGACGGTGATCAGCAACGAGATACCGAACACCTTGAGGATATCGAGCCGGATTTGCAGAACAGCCGCATCGATGGCCCGGCTGTCGTGGGTCAAGATCACGGCGCCGAGAACGCGTTTGTAACGCTGCACCGGCACGGCGACCGAGAGGACGGCGCGATGGCCGAAATGCCGGCGGATGGCGCGCCCGGTCTCGCCCGCCAGCGCCATTCGGGTTTCGCGCGATTGCTGTACCAGTTCGATATCGTCGTCATCGTCGGGATCGAGCGTCGTCGACAAGCCGCCGATCATACGGTCGTAGGTGTCCAGAAGATTTTGCGCGAAGGAGCGTTGCGCAGCGGGCGGCGGTAATTCGTCGATCTCGACCACGCCGCCGGGTCCGGACACGCGCCGGCTATCGACCACCAGGCTGCCGTCGGCATTCACGAGCTGCGCTTGCGTGCGGCTGGTGCGCGCCAGGCGGCGTACGATCGATCCCGCCATCTCGGGGATCAGTTCCGGCTCGTCCACGCCTTCGGTCGCGACGGCCGCTTCACCGACCGAGGCCGCGACCATTTCGGCTTGCACCGTCAGGGCGGCAAATTCGGTTTGCAGCAGTTCCTGGCGATAGCGGCCGACATACAGCAGGCCGATCACCAGCACGACGAGGGCGAAGATATTGATGAACAGAATGCGCCGCGTGATGGGCGACAGACGGGGGCGCCGCTGCATGCCATCGGCAGCGCGGTCTTTCAATCTCGGACGTCGCCAAAAGAAGAGGTGGGTAATTATCCTGCTCGCTTCGCTCTTTCGCGATAACGATAGCCGACGCCGTACAGCGTCTCAATCTCGGCGAATTCGGCATCGACGGCGCGGAATTTTTTACGCAGCCGCTTCACGTGGCTGTCGATGGTGCGATCGTCGACATAGATATGTTCTCCGTAGGCCGCATCGATCAGTTGATCGCGGTTCTTCACCAGGCCCGGCCGGTAGGCGAGCGACTTGATGAGCAGGAATTCAGTCACCGTCAGATCGACCAGATCGCCGCGCCAAGTGCATTTGTGGCGGGCGGGATCGAGGATCAGGTCGCCGCGCTGGATGATTTCCTCGCCGCCCTCCGGTTTCTCGTCCGGCGTGATGTCGAGATCGCGCCGACGCAGCAACGCACGGATGCGCGCGATCAGCAGGCGTTGAGAAAACGGCTTGGTGATGTAATCGTCGGCGCCCATGCGCAGGCCGAGCACCTCGTCCACCTCGTCATCCTTGGATGTCAGGAAGATAATGGGGGTGGAGGTCTTTTCGCGCAGCTTGGATAACAGCTCGATACCGTCCATGCGCGGCATCTTGATGTCGAGGATGGCGAGATCGACCGGTTTTTGCGTGATCCCGCGCAGCGCTTCCGCGCCGTCGCCATAGGTATCGACACGGAAACCTTCGGCTTCCAGGGCGATGGAAACAGAGGTCAGGATATTGCGGTCGTCGTCGACCAGGGCGATGGCGTTAGGCATGGCGCGCAGTTGAATTCCAGATTGTGGCGGAAATATAGCAGGTCGCGTTATGGTGAGCCCCATGACAAATGATGGCTCACCACAAACGTCCGGCGGTCCGGCCGCTGCTCCGGACCTAAAATCGCTCGGTACGGAGGCGCGGGGCCTGATCCGGCGCGCCCTGAAAGCGGCGCTGGCCACCACTGGATCGGCGCAGGAACCGGCTGTTGCGGGCTGGCCTGCCAACGCCCTGGTGACGGTGGCTGCCGCCGGCGACGGCTCGCCCATCCTATTGCTCTCCACGCTTGCACATCACACCGGCAATATCCTTGCCGACAGCCGCGCCAGCCTGTTGATCGACGCGACCGAAGGCTTCGCCAATCCGCAAGCCGGGCCCCGGGTCAGCGTAACGGGCCGCCTCGCCCGCACCGACGATCCGGCGCTCGCGCGGCGGTTCCTCGCGCGCCATCCGGCGGCCAAGATGTATGCGGGCTTCGGCGATTTCGCCTTTTATCGGATGGAGATCGAGCGTTTGCATTATATCGGCGGTTTCGCGCGCGCGCGTTGGATCGAGCGCGCCGATGCGGTGTTTGACGGTGCAGCCGAAATTGCGGGCGCGGAAGAAGATATCCTCGCGCATATGAACGGCGATCATGGTGCAGCGGTATCGTTGTATGCTCAACGTTTGCTGAAGTTGCGCGCCAAGCGCGTGGAACTCATCGCCGTCGATCCCGAAGGCTTCGATCTGCGCAGCGGCCGCACCGTAAGTCGTGTCGATTTTCCGACGCCGGCAAAAACTTTGGATCAAATTCGCGCGGCTTTTGTTGCACTCGCGCAGCAGGCTCGTGCGTCCATATAACCCTTTGCCTACAGCAACAAATTCGCGCTGATTTTTTGCATCGCAAAATACAGTTTGATGATGTGAAACGCGTTGCGCCACTTTGGGACGGCCGATACATTCGCCTTTCGAGTCGTCCGCGTTTGCGTCTGATGGGGAAGGATGCCGTGGGCCGAGTCGCATCCCGTGTGAGGAAATGATGCCGGCTTCCGCCAAACGATCTGAAACACCCGTTACCAATCGCACCAGTAATCAAAAACTCATCGCCTGGGTGCAGGAGATGGCGGCGCTCGCGCAGCCTGACGCCATCCACTGGTGCGATGGATCCAAGGAAGAATACGATCGCCTGTGCGCCGACATGGTCGCTGCGGGCACGCTCATTCCGCTGAATGCCGCGAAGCGTCCGAACTCGTTCCTGGCGCGCTCCGCGCCGACGGATGTCGCGCGCGTCGAGGATCGCACCTTCATCTGCTCGAAGGACAAAGACGCTGCCGGTCCCACCAACAATTGGATGGACCCGGCCGAGATGAAGAAGATCATGAACGGTCTCTTCACCGGCGCCATGAAGGGACGCACGATGTACGTGATCCCGTTCAGCATGGGCCCGCTCGGTTCGCACATCGCGCATATCGGCGTGCAGCTTTCCGATTCACCTTATGTCGCAGCATCGATGCGCGTCATGACCCGCATGGGCCAGCCGGCACTCGACGTGCTGGGCGATGGCGATTTCGTGCCCTGCATGCACACCGTCGGTGCACCGTTGCAGCCGGGCGAAAAGGATGTCGCATGGCCGTGCAACAGCACGAAGTACATTGTGCAATATCCGGAAGAGCGCGCGATCTGGTCCTACGGATCGGGCTATGGCGGCAATGCGCTGCTCGGCAAGAAATGTTTCAGCCTGCGCATCGCCTCGGTGATGGGTCGCGACGAAGGCTGGCTTGCTGAACATATGCTGATCCTCGGCCTCGAATCGCCGAAGGGTGAAAAGACTTATGTCTGCGCCGCGTTCCCGTCGGCGTGCGGCAAAACCAATCTCGCCATGCTCATCCCGCCGCAAGGTTTCGAAGGCTGGAAGGCAACGACGGTTGGCGACGACATCGCCTGGATCAAACCGGGCGCCGATGGCCGCCTCTATGCGATCAATCCGGAAGCGGGTTACTTCGGCGTGGTGCCCGGCACCTCGATGAAGACCAATCCCAACGCGATGAAGATGATCGAGCGTGACACCATTTTCACCAATGTCGCGATGACCGACGACGGCGATGTGTGGTGGGAGGGCAAGGACGGCCCGGCGCCGGCGCATCTGATCGATTGGCAGGGCAAGGACTGGACGCCCGATGCCGGCCGCCCGGCCGCACACCCCAATGCCCGCTTCACCTGCTCGACCACGCAATGTTCCTCGGCCGATGCCGCATGGGACGATCCGAAGGGCGTGCCGATCAGCGCCTTCATCTTCGGCGGCCGCTTGTCGCAGAATTTCCCGCTGGTGTTCGAATCCTTCGATTGGAACCACGGCGTCTATATGGCTGCGACCATGGGCTCCGAAGCGACGGCCGCCGCCGAGAACCAGGCCGCCATCCGGCGCGACCCGATGGCGATGCTGCCGTTCTGCGGCTACAACATGGCCGAATATTGGGAACATTGGTTGAAGATGGGCAGCAAGGTGAAACACCTGCCGGCGATCTTCCGCGTCAATTGGTTCCGCAAGGATGCCGACGGCAAGTTCATGTGGCCGGGCTTTGGCGAAAACATGCGTGTGCTGAAATGGATCGTTGATCGCGTGCACGATCGCGCCGACGCGGTGAAAAGCCCGTTCGGCATGATGCCGCGCCATCAGGATCTCAATTGGCAAGGTCTCGACTTCAAGTCTGACGTCTATGACGGTTTGATGGCGATTGATCGCGAAAAGGGCCGCGAGGAAGTCGAGTCGCAGAAGGAATTGTTCGAATCCTTCGAAGACAAGCTGCCGCCCGAGATGGAAGCTCAGCGCAAAGCGCTTCTCGCCCGTCTCGCCGAGGCGCCGGCGGTCTGGCGCGTCAATTCCTAATCCAACCTGATTTTAAAGCTTAGCGAGCGCGGATGATCGCAAGGTCGTCCGCGTTTTGCGTTGCGACCCGGTTCAGCCGATGCAGGATCGCGTTCCCTGCCGCATCGCGCGCCGGGACCAGACGGTCGGTCTCGTCGATCGTGCCGACCCGATCGTTGATCGCGAAGAACCGATAACCGAGCGGGCGCAGCAGCGTGTCGATCGCGCTGCCGGTTGCTTCGGTCAGACATTCGAAGATCATCGTCGGACGCGCGCGCGCGAGAAGCCCCCGCATGCCGGCGAGCGCGGCAGGTTCATGGCCCTCGACATCCAGTTTGATGAGCCCGACCTGATCGGCAATCGCTGGCGGCAGAAAGGTATCGAGCGCCACGACGCGCACGTCGCTGCTGCGTCCGCCATCGGCCTTCTCGAAGCTGCCGCCGCTCGAATGGTAATCGGCGTGCGTCCGGATGGTGAAAGCGCGCGTGCCATCGCCATCGCTGATGCCGAGCTGATAGGCATTCGTCGTCGCCACATCGTTGGCGCGCAGATTGAGCGTCAGGCGTGCGTGGTTCAGTGCGCTCGGCTCGAACGACAGGACATTGATCTCCGGATTGGCGACATGCGCGACCAAGGTATAGATGCCGGTATGCGCGCCGATATCGAGCGCCAGGACATGCCGACGCGCGAGACGGGTCCACAGGGCCAAGGTCGCGCGTTCGTAATGGCCGTTCCAGAACAGACGCAGCGCGATGCCGTCGTCGTTGCCGCCCAACAGCATGCGAAAGATGGATGATGATACGGGCTGATGCTCGACCCATCCCCAGTACGGCGGCAGATCGATAAGCGTGTCGAGATCGAAATCGTTATGGGCCGGCAACGTGGCGCGCTGCGCGTGCGCCGCCGCGTTCGCGGGGTGATCCGTCATGCCGCGGCAGCGGCAGCCGGGCGCGGTCTGTTGCGTTGCCGGTTTTTCCAGACGCGATAGCCGAGCAGCAGAAGAATGATCGCGCCGTAGATATAGGGCCGCGAGAAATCGGCGCGGATCATCATGTAGAAATGCACGACACCGAGAATGGCGATCGGATAGACCAGCATATGCAGCTTGCGCCATTTCTTGCCCAAACGCCGGATCATGCCCTTGGTCGAGGTGATGCCCAGCGGGATCAGCGCGATGAAAGCGATCATGCCGACGGTGATGAAGGGCCGCTCGGCAATATCTTTGAAGAACGCGACGACATCGAGCTTCAGATGGAACACCTGATAGCTCGTCACATGCAGCACGGCATAGAACAGTGCGAACAGCCCGATCATGCGCCGGTAGTTGATGAACTCGTTGCGCTTCAGCAGATCGGCCGCCGGGCGCACGGCGAGCGAGAGGATGATGAAGATCAATGTCCAATCGCCGAGTTCGCGATCCAACTTCTGCACCGGATCGGTCGTCAGATACTGCGTGCCCATCGTCGTGTCGGAAAAGATCGCGTAAGCGAGCCAAAAGAACGGCGACAGGCTGATTAGGAAGACCAGCGGCTTGAAGATCCGGCGTTGCGTGCGAACGTTCATCGACAGGTCAGAAGTTCTTCTGCAGATCCATGCCGCTATAGAGGCCGGCGACCTCTTCGGCATAGCCGTTGAACATCATCGTGTCGATCGAGGGCGCGAACAGGGCGGCCAAGCCGCCTTCGCCGGTCAGGCGGCGTTCTTTCTTCTGGCTCCAGCGCGGATGGTCGCGGTTTGGGTTCACGTTCGAATAAAAGCCGTATTCGCTGGCGGCTTGGTCCTGCCAAGTGTTGACCGGCTCTTTCTCGACGAATTCGATCTTCACGATCGATTTGATGCTCTTGAAGCCGTATTTCCAGGGAACGACCAAACGGATCGGTGCGCCGCACTGATTGGGCAGCACTTCGCCATGGATGCCGACGGCGAGGATGGTGAGCGGATGCATCGCCTCATCCATGCGCAGGCCTTCGACATAAGGCCAATCGAGCGCGCGGCTGCGCTGGCCCGGCATGGTCTTGGGATCGACGAGGGTTTCGAAGCGCACATATTTGGCGTTTGAGGACGGCTCGGCTTTCTTGATGATGCTGGCCAGCGGCACGCCGACCCACGGGATCACCATCGACCAGGCTTCGACGCAGCGCATGCGATAGATGCGCTCTTCAAGCTGGTTGCCCTTGATCACGTCTTCATAGGCGAACTTGCCGGTGTTTTTGGCCGCACCCGCGATCTCGACTGTCCAGGGTTCCGGTTTCAAGGTATGGGCGTTGGCGGCGGGGTCTTCCTTGCCGGTGCCGAATTCATAGAAGTTGTTGTAAGACGAGATGCCCTTGAGCGTCGTCGGCTTTTCCTCGGCGCCCCATTTCGTCTTCATGACGTTTTCGATCTTCATGCCCGCGCGCGCATCATTGGCGAACATTGGTAGCAGTGCCACGCCGGACGCGGCGGCGGCGGCCTGCATGAAGGCCCGGCGGTTTAGGATCGCGTCTTTGCTGGCGATTTCCGACGCCTTGGGGTCGGAAGCTTTGCGGATGCGGATCAACATGCGTCATCTCCATAAAACGCGGCGGCCCCGATTGGGCCTCGAAGGACTATTCGCCCAGCAAACAGCGCAGGTTACAGTTTATTTCAAATTTCGGGCCGCCGTCAGGCCGAGACGGCTGCTATTTATACGGAGGCGGCACGCTTTTGGATGTCGCGCGCCGGTACATTAGCTTTCCGTATGGACCAAACGGATGAACATCGAGGTCCCGTCGCCTTCGTTCTTCACGACCTTTTCGGCCGATCGCGGCATCGGGAAGCCACGGGTATGGCAATAGAGCAGGATGGCGGCGCCGACCTGCTGTTCGGTGAAGATCACCTCGCGCTTTTCACCATCCTGTGAACGCGCATAGATGAAGGTGACATTGGCGCCGTCCTTGGCGAAGCGGACCTTGTCGATGCCTTCCTTGGGCAGGCGCATCTCGGTGCGCAGCGCGTAGTGGATCAGGGCGGCGCGGATCTCATCGGCGGTAAATTGGATTTTGCGGGTCTCGGTCGGCATCGGCGTCTCCAGCGGGCCTCTTAATGTGCCTCGTCCCAGTTCTGTCCGATCCCTGTGTCGACGACGAGCGGCACGTCGAGATGGGCAACCTGCTCCATCACGTTGCGTGTCAGCGCCTTCGCGGCTTCGATTTCGGATTGCGGGACTTCAAACACAAGTTCGTCATGGACCTGCAAAAGCATGCGCGTTTTGAGCCCGGCTTTTTGCAAAGCGCCGGGCATGCGGATCATCGCCCGCTTGATGATGTCGGCCGCACCGCCTTGGATCGGTGCGTTGATCGCCGCGCGCTCGGCGAAATTGCGCATCGCCGGATTGCGGTCGTTGATCCCAGTAAGGTGACATTTGCGGCCATAGAGTGTGGTCACGAAGCCCTGGCGGCGCGCCAATTCCTTGGTTGCGTCCATATAGGCGCGGATGCCCGGATATTTCTGGAAATAGGCTTCGATGTAGGCCTGCGCTTCGCCGCGCCCGATACCCAATTGGCGCGCGAGGCCAAAGGCGGAGATGCCGTAGATGATGCCGAAATTGATCGCCTTGGCCTGACGGCGCACCATCGGATCCATGCCTTCGACCGGCACGCCGAAGACTTGCGATGCCGTCATCGCGTGAATGTCGGCGCCGTCGTGGAACGCCTTGATCAGGGATTCGATCTTGGCGACGTGCGCGAGCAGACGCAGTTCGATCTGCGAATAGTCCGCCGACATCAGCACATGGCCGGCTTCGGGTACGAAGGCCTTGCGGATCTTGCGGCCCTCTTCGGTGCGGATCGGAATGTTCTGTAGATTGGGATCGTTCGACGACAGCCGGCCCGTGGAGGCGATCGCCTGGCTGTAGCTGGTATGCACGCGCCCAGTCTTGGGATTGATCTGTTCGATTAGCGCATCCGTATAGGTGCTTTTCAGTTTGGCGAGCTGGCGCCAATCGAGAATGCGTGCCGGCAATTCATGGCCCTGTGCGGCCAGTTCGTCGAGCACCTCGGCGCCGGTGGCATAAGCGCCGGTCTTGCCCTTCTTGCCGCCGGGCAGGCCCATCTCGTCGAACAGGACCTCGCCCAGCTGTTTGGGTGAGCCGACATTGAACGGATGGCCGGCGAGTTTGTGGATGCCTTCTTCCAGTTCGCCGCAGCGCCGTTCGAAATCGTCGCTAAGGGTGCGCAGCATCGCGGCATCGACCTTGATGCCGGTCTCTTCCATATCCGACAGCACGTTGATCAGCGGCCGTTCGAGCGTCTCGTAAACGCCGACCATATGGTTCTCGACCAGGCGCGGCTTGAGCGCGTCATACAGGCGATAGGTGACGTCGGCGTCCTCGGCGGCGTAGTCGCGCGCCTTGTCGAGGGCGACGAGATCGAAAGTGATCTGATTCTTGCCGGTGCCGCAGACATCCTTGAACTTGATCGGGGTGTGGCCGAGATGCAGTTCCGATAATTCGTCCATGCCGTGGCCGTGCGCGCCGCCTTCCAGCACGTAGGACATGATCATGGTGTCGTCGATCGGCGCGATGGCGACGCCGTAGCGTACCAGAATCTGCATATCGAATTTGATGTTCTGGCCGATCTTCAGGATCGTCGGATCTTCCAGCAGCGGCTTGATCAATTGCACGGCGCGGTCGCGCGCGATCTGTTTGATCTCGCTATCGCTTGCTTGGGGCGCATCGCCGCTACCCAAATCGAATGAGCCTTGGGCCGCCGCCTTGCGGTGCGCCAGCGGCACGTAACACGCCCGCCCGCCCGCCAGCCCCAGCGACAGGCCGACCAGTTCGGCGCGCATGGGATCAAGCCCGGTGGTCTCGGTATCGAAGGCGACAAAGCCGGCTTCGCGCGCATCGGCGATCCAGGCGCTAAGGCGCGCTTCGTCCTGCACCAGCTCGTATTTGTCGAACGACACGGCGGTCGCACCGTTGGCGGGAGCTGTCGCGATCGCCGTCGCTGTCGGCGCAACGGGCGTTGTCGTTGCGGCATCTGTCGTTTCGCCGGCCGCGATTTTGGCGGCGCGCGTGACGGCCAGCGAGGCGCCATGACGTTGCTCGAAACGGGCCAGGAGTGACTTGAAGGCCTGTTCGCGCAGGAACGTCGCCATCTTGTCGTGATCGGGTTCCTGCTTCTTGAGATTGGTCAGGTCTTCAAGATCGGGCACCGTAGTGCAGAGCCGCACGAGATCGCGGCTGATCAGCGCGCGGTCGCGTTGCTCGGTCAGGACCTGACGTTGCTTGGGTCTTTTGATTTCGTCGACGCGCGCAAGCACGCTATCCAGGTCGCCGAATTCGTTGATGAGTTGCGCTGCCGTCTTGATGCCAATCGACTGCACGCCGGGCACGTTGTCGGTCGAATCGCCGGCCAGCGCCTGGACGTCGACGACGCGCTCGGGGCCGACGCCGAATTTCTCGCGCACCTCGGCATCGCCGATGGTGCGGTTCTTCATGGCGTCGTACATCTTCACCTTGGGCCCGACGAGCTGCATCAGGTCCTTGTCGGATGAAACGATGGTAACGTCGGCGCCGGCTTCGACGGCCAGGCGCGCATAGGTCGCGATGATGTCGTCGGCCTCGTAGCCTTCTTTTTCGATGCACGACACGCACATCGCGCGCACGGCGTCGCGCGTCAGCGCGAATTGCGGGATCAGTTCTTCGGGCGGCGGCGGGCGATGCGCCTTATATTCGGGATAGATATCGCTGCGGAAGGTCTTGCGCGCGGTATCGAAGATGACGGCGATATGGTCGGCGTCGGTATCGTCGACCAGCTTCATCAGCATGGTGGTGAAGCCGTAGACGGCGTTGACCGGCGTGCCGTCGGGCCGCGTCATCGGTGGCAGGCCGTGGAAGGCGCGAAAGATGAAGCCCGAGCCGTCGACGAGGAAAACGTGGCGCGGCTGGCTCAGTGTCCCGTCCCCGGACGCGCGTTCGGATCGAGCACGAAGGTGCGGCTGCAATAGGGGCACACAACTTGGCCACTATTGGGGCCGTGCGTTTCGATATTGAGATACACGCCGGGATGGCCGAGCGCGCCGCCGCCGTCGCAATAGACGCGCTTGTCGGTTACGCTGATCGGCCGGTCGAGGTCGCTGGCATCCATACGTCGTCAAATCCTAAACTAGAGCTGTGCCACGCGGGCGAAACAGGCGCGCAAAAAAGCCTCGGCACTCGTTTGACCCGCGATGCCGTGGATGATACCGCAAGACATTCGATAATCAACCGTTTCGCGGGGCCGAACCGAGTGCGCCGACGCTGTTTTCCCGGGCTCAAAGCCCGGAGTTTGGCTGGTTTTTTGAGCATCGCCACGATGGTTCTTTCGGCTTGCGCACCGACCTTGATGCCGCCCGGGCCGCCGCTCGTTCCGCCGGCCTTTGGCGGCGATACTTTGACCATGGCGGACGGCGCGCAACTGCCCCTGCATGTCTGGCCAGCGGACGGAACGCCCAAGGCCGTCATCGTGGCGCTGCATGGATTCAACGATTACGGCACCTTCATCAAGGCCGCTGCGGCCTATTGGAGTGCACACGGGATCGCGGTCTATGCCTACGACCAACGCGGCTTCGGCGATGCGCCGAACCGGGGCTTTTGGCCGGGCGGGCAAGCCTTGGTGGACGATCTGCGCACGGCCGTCGATCTGGTTAGTGCGCGTCATCCCGGCGTGCCGGTCTTCGCGCTCGGTGACAGTATGGGTGGCGCGGTGACCTTGACCGCGATGACCGAACCCAACCCGCCCAAGGTGCAGGGCGCAATCCTGGTCGCACCCGCCGTGTGGGGCCGCAGTACGATGCCGTTCTATCAGCGTTGGTCCTTGTGGCTCAGCACGCACACGGTGCCGTGGATGACGCTCACGGGGCGTGGGCTCAAGATCACGCCGTCGGACAATATCGAGATGCTGCGCGCATTGGGCCGCGATCCCAAGGTGATCAAGGCGACCCGCATCGACACGATCTGGGGCCTGACCAATTTCATGGATCGCGCGCTGGACGCTTCGACGCGGTTCACCGCCCCGGGATTGATCCTCTACGGCACCCGCGACGAGATCATTCCCGCCGATCCGACCGAGGACATGCTGGCGCGTATGCCCAAGGACGGCGAACGGCACCGTACGATCATCCGCTATATCGGCGCCTATCACATGCTGTTGCGGGATCTCGAGGCGGAAACCTATTGGCGCGATGTCGAACGCTGGATCGACGAACGGCGCGGGGTGGGCTCGGCCGCTTTACCCGCACCTTTACCCATTGGGGCGGTTGAAGTAAGGTCCGCGCCACTGCGCCGGTAGCTCAGCTGGATAGAGCGTCAGATTCCGAATCTGAAGGCCGGGGGTTCGAGTCCCTTCCGGCGCACCAATTCCTCGGATCGCTCGTGCGTGACGGCGCCAAGGTCTTCTCTAAGCCTTACAATATGGTCGAAATCATCGCCTGTGCCCGGCGACGGGAATCCCGTTGCGGGCGGCCTGCACTTACTGCGAGAATGTCTTGCCGGGACACATCGGCGAATAGTCCGCGCTAAAGCGGTTTCGAGGCATACAACGGGAGACGAACATGATCCTTAAAGTAGGAGCGTTCCTGCTGTGCGGTGCGGTTGCCCTGTGGGCGGCGTCACCGGCATCGGCACAGAAGCAAACTTTGAAGATGGCCTATTGGGCCGGGCCCAGCCATCATATGGTGAAGACGCAAGCCGAATGGGTGAAGACCGTTCAGGTCGCGTCCAACGGCAATCTCAATATCGAAATCGACATGGCGGCGCTCGCCAAACCGGAAGGTCAGTACGATCTGGTGAAGGACGGCGTGCGCGACATGGTCTGGCATGTTGCCGGCTACACGGCGGGCCGCTTCCCGCTGTTCCAGGCGGCCGAGCTGCCGTTCATCTGCACCAGCGCCACGGCCTGCGCACCGGCGCTGTACACGTGGTACACCGAGAACAAGTTGGTGGACCGCGAATTCACCGATACCAAGCTCGTCGTTGCCTTCAATCACGGCCCGGGTCTATTGCATGCGGCCAAACCGGTGCGGGCCCTCGACGACATGAAGGGTCTCAAGATCCGCGTCGGCGGATCGGGCGTGCCGATCGCCCAGGCGCTCGGGATGTCGGTGGTCGCGATGCCGGCGACCGAGGCTTATGAAGCGCTCAGCCGCAAAACGGCGGACGGCGTGTTGTTCCCGTGGGAAGCGATGATGAGCTTCCGGCTCAACGAAGTGGCGACCTTCCATCTGGAAGTGCCGGGCGGCATGTATACCTCGTCCTTCATGATCAACATCAATCCGAAATCGTTCGACGGATTGAACGCGGGCAACCGCGAAGCGCTGATGAAGGCAGGTGGGCTTGAAGGCTCGAAGTTCTTCGGTCGGGCGTGGGATGCGGCGGACAAGGCCAGCCGCGACGACGGTGTTGCGAAAAAGAACACGATCGAGACCTTGGCGCCCGATCAGCTCGTCAAATGGAAACAGTTGCTTCAACCGGTGCGCGACAACTGGATCAAGATGGCGAAGGAAAAGGGCCTCGACGGCGACAAGCTGATCGCCGATCTCGAAGCGCGGGTCAAAGCCCAATCTATGTAAATTGGCGCTATTGCGCGAAAAGAAGAAAGGCGGGCTCCGCGGAGCCCGCCTTTTTTAACGGTAGCTTATTTCCACTCGATATCGGTCAGATAAACCTTGTCGGCCGATAAGGTGCCCGGATTGATCTTGATGTCTTTCGTATGCACGAACACGGTCGGGATGGACGTGATCGGCATGTGATAATGCATCTCGTTGATGCGATCGAAGGCGCGCTGATAGATCGCCTTGCGCTTGTCCGCATCGAACTCGGCCTCGCCGCGTTTCATCGCATCGGTGATGACCTCGTCGTTGTAATAGCCCATCACCGCGTCGCCGAAGAGCACGCTGAAGATATTGCCGGCATCGGGATTGCTGCCGGTCGAGAACGCCACCGACCAGGCCTGGAGCTTACCGTCGCCCTGTAGGCGGCGATAGAGGCTGATCTCCGCCAGCTGGATCGACGCGCGGATGCCGACCTTGCGCAGATCGCCGGCGATCGCTTCGCCGATCCCCTTGTTCGGCGTGTAGACCATGTATTGCAGGTCGAACCCATCCGGATAGCCGGCTTCGGCCAGCAGCTTCTTGGCGCCGGCCGGATCGTATTTGGGTGCCGCGACGGTATAGCTGCAGGCAATCGTTGTCTTGAAGCAATCGGCGTCGAGCTTCTGCGCCACATGGCCGCCCGGCACGATGTGTTTGATGATCGCGTCGCGGTCCACCGCCATCGAGATGGCGCGGCGTACGCGGATGTCGCTCAACGCCTTGTTGCCTGATCGTCCGACCGAATCCATCGCGAGATAAAACAAATCGGCGGTGTCGACATAGGTGATCCCGGCATTGGGACTTTCGCCCAACGCTTTGGCGATATCGGGCTCGACGTTGCGCAGCAGATCGATCTTGCCGACCATGAACTCGGCCGATTGCGTTTGGCGATCCGGAATTGGTAGCGCGCTCACTCGGTTGATGCGCGCCTTCTTGTACTCGGGCATTACGTTGTAATCGGGATTGCGCTCGACCGTGATGCCCTTGTTCGTGTCGAGTTGGACGATCTTGTACGGCCCGGTGCCGACGATCGACGTGCGGCCGTAGTCGGCGCGGTCGGCTAGCTTATCGAGAATTTTGCCGTTCCAGATGAGAACTCGGTAGGCGATGGTGTTGAGGCCGGTCGCGGTCGGTTCCGCCGAATGGACGCGGAATTTGGTCGGGCTCAGGACCTCGACATCCTTCATCCAGGTGAAACGCGATTGATAGGTGATCTTGGATTTCGGATCCGTGATGTAGGCGATCGTCGATTTGATATCGTTCGATTCGATCTTGTCGCCGTTGTGGAATTTGATGTCGTCGCGCAGCTCGAATTCGAGCGTCATGTCGTCGATCTGTTTCCACGACTTGGCCAGCGCGGGTACGAGCTTCTGTTTGATCTCGTCGTATTTCACCAGACTGTCGTAAATCTCATGTGAGAAGACGCTCGCCTCGTCGATGGGGAAATCGTAGGTCGAGAGCGCGGGCAGGGGATAATTGAGCGCCAGGCGGAGCGAGTTCTGGGCTTTCTGCGCCTGAGCGGCGGATGCCACGCCCGTGGCCATCAGCCCAAGCGCTAGCGCCTTCATTAATCCATTCATGGTGGTCTCCCTACATATTCGTTGATCGGAATATGCCGGGAATATATCAGGCACCCTGATATAGAATCAACAAGTACCCTGATAATCGGCCGATGCGGCCTATCGCATCGTGCTGGGCAGCCAGAGCGCGATGTCGGGCCAGATGATCAGCAGCACGATCAGGATCGCGCAGGAATACAGATAGGGAAAAATCCCGGCATAGATGCGCTCGATCGGCACGTCGGGCGCCATGCCCTTGATGACGAAGACGAGGATACCGACCGGTGGACAGATCATGCCCATTTCGACCAGCACGGTCAGGATGATGCCGAACCAGACCGGATCGTAGCCCAGCTTCATCAGGATCGGGAAAAAGATGGGAAGCGTCAGCAGCACCATCGCCAGCTCGTCCATCACCGCGCCCAGCAGGATGTAGATCGCGATGATCAGCACCAGCACGCCGAGCTTGCCGAACGGCAGGGCGGCGAACCAGCCGGCGACTAAGGTGGGAATGCCGGCGATGATCAGGAAATTATTGAACAGGAACGCGCCGATCAGGATCGTGAAGATGATGGCGGTCAGCTTCGCGGTTTCCACCAGATCGTCCATCAGGATCGTCCAGGTATAGCTGCGGTTGGCGATGGCCAAGATCAGCGCGCCGCAGGCGCCGACGCTGGCCCCTTCTGTGGGCGAGAAGATGCCGAAATACAGCCCGCCGATGATCACCACGATCAGCGCGAAGGACGGCATCGCCGCCAAGGTCGCGGCGCGACGCTCGCCCCAATCGGCCGCCGGCCCGATCGGTGCGACCTCGGGATGCAGGCGGGTCACGATGGCGATGGCGGCCATGAACAACAACGTCAGGATGATGCCGGGAATGGTGCCGGCCATCAGCACGTCGATGATGCTGGTATCGGTCAGGATGCCGTAGAGCACCGCGAGCGTGCTGGGCGGGATCAGGATGCCGAGCGTGCCACCACCGGCGATCGCGCCGGTCGCGAAGCCGAGATCGTATTTTGCCGCGCGCATCTGCGGCAGCGAGACTTTGCACATGGTCACCGCGGTCGCGATGTTGGACCCGCAGATGGCGGAAAAGATCGCCGAGCCGACCACGGTCGATTGTGCCAACCCACCGCGACGATGACAGAGCCAGGCATTGGCGCAGCGGAACATCTTCTCGCTCAGGCCGGCACTGCTCGCGATCTGACCCATGATCAGGAACATGGGCAGGACCGATAGATCGTAGGTCTTGCCCGTCTCGTAGGTCGTATTGCCGAGCAGGGCGAGCGCGGCACGCAGATCGAGCAAGGTCAACAGGCCAAGGAAGGCTGGCACTAGCATGGCGAAACCGAGCGGCATGCCCAGCGTCAGAAAGATGAAGAGCAGCGCAAAGACGACGAGCGACAGCAGTGCCGGATCCATGCGGCTAGACTCCCGACCTATTGTCGTTCGCGGTCGTACTAGCATGCGGATCGTGGCGCAGCATGCGGATGTCGCGCACGATGTAGAAGACGATGCCGCTGATCAGGAACAGGCAGCCGAACGCCATGATATAGGCGCCGGGCCAATAGGGGACTTTCTGGATTTGCGTATAATCGCCTTTCTGCAGCAGCACGCCTGCCTTCAAGAACAATTGCCAGACCAGCACGCACGACATGGCGAGGACGATGGCGCTCATGGCGAGATCGAGCAGCGCGTAGGTCTTGGGCGATAGTCGCATCGTCAGTGCATCGACGCCGATGTGGCGTTTTTCATGCGTCGCCAGCCCGATGGCTAGAAACACCATCAGGCCCATCATGATCTCGGTGAATTCGACGGTGAAATTGAAAGGCTGCGAAAAGACGTAACGCAGAAAGACGTCGCAGAAGGTCATCAGGCCGATGGCGGCGAGCATCAGGGCGGCGGCGCGGGCGAGCCAAAGTGCAATGCGGCCGTTGAGCCGGTCGAGCGCGCCGGCCGGTTCGGCCCCGATCGCAGGATCGCCCTGGTGCGGATCGTCCATGGCGTGAAGATCTCCCGAGAAGCCCCTGTTCTGCGTCTTTCGTAACGCTGCTTGCCGTCACGATACTATAGCGGACTGCTGTAGGCGAGCGGTCTAGATCATTTCCAGCGGCTTGGCACGTGTCGGCGGGGGAAAGGCGCGATCGATGTCGGCCAGGTCGTCCGGGGTCATGGTCAGATCGTGCGCCGCGCGATTGTCGCGCACATGCGCAGGGTCTGTCCCCTTTGGGATTGCGATGGTGGCGCGGTCGCGCATGGCCCAGGCCAGGCAGACCTGCGCCGCACTCGCCCCGTGCCGTTCGGCGATTTTCAGCAAGGCGGAGTGCTTGAGCAGACGGCCCTGCTCGACCGGCGAATAAGCCATGATGGGAATGGCGTGTTGGCGGCTCCAGGGGGCCAAGTCGAAATCGATACCGCGCCGCTGCGGATTGTAGAGCACCTGATTGCTGGCGACGTCGGTTCCACCGTCGCAGGCCATCAGTTCCTCCATGTCGGCGAGGTCGAAGTTGCTGACGCCCCAATGACGGATCTTGCCTTGTGCGCGCAAGGCATGGAACGCGTCGATCGTTTCTTGCAGCGCGAAGTTGCCGCGCCAGTGCAGCAGATACAAATCGATCCGGTCGGTGCGCAGACGTTTGAGCGAGCGTTCGCAGGCCGCGACCGTGCCGCGCGCCGATGCATTGCTGGGCAGCACCTTGCTGACGATGAAAGTTTCGTCGCGTCGTCCCTTGATCGCTTCGGCGACAATTTCTTCGGCGCCGCCATCGCCATACATTTCGGCGGTATCGATCAGGGTCATGCCGAGATCGAGGCCGAGTTTGAGCGCGGCGATCTCGGCGGCGCGCAGGCTCGCTTTCTCGCCCATCATCCAGGTGCCGAGGCCGAGCACCGGCACCGCTTCGCCATTCGGCAGTTTGGTCGTGCGCATCTCGGCGTCTCCTAGTTGGCCTTTGAAGGACCAGGGCAGGATTCAATCTTCGCCATGCGGTCGGCGAGGAAATCGATGAGGTGACGCACCGCACTGGTGACGCCGCGTCGCGACGGGTAAACGGCGTGCACCGGTCCGGGTGCCACACTCCAATCGTAAAGCACGGGACGCAAGGTGCCCGCCTGCAATTCGCGATGGCAGGTGTAGTCCGGCACGTAGGCGAAGCCCAAGCCATGCACGGCGGCTTGCACGCAGGCGATCAGGTTGTCGACCGTCAGGCGTGAATTGACGTCGAGCTCGGTGCTGGCGCCGGTCGTCGGATGACGGAACGGCCATTTGCGTTCCGTATCGCCGATGCCCAAGCCGACGCAGGGCGCGCCGATCAGATCTTCGGGCGTTTTCGGTGTGCCATGCGCGTCGAGAAATTTCGGACTGGCGACGACGATGAATTGCGTTTGCCACAAAAGTTTTGCGACCAGATCGGAACTGGTCAGCGGCCCGCTTGAGGCGCGGATGGCGAGGTCGTAGCGCTCCGCTGCCACGTCGACGAAACGGTCGTTCAGGCTGAGCGAGATTTTCACTTTCGGATACATCTGCGCGAATTCGGCGAGCAGCTGTGCCAGCACCAATTCGCCCATCATGACCGATGCGCTGATGCGCAACGTGCCCGACGGTTCCGACATGGCTTCATTCGCTGCCGCCTCGGCGGCTTCGGCTTCGCTCACCATCTTCTGGGCGTGACCGTAGACGACTTCGCCGACCTGGGTGACGGCGAAACTGCGCGCCGAGCGCTGGATCAGCCGCACACCCAGCCGGTCCTCCAGCGCCGCGATGCGGCGGCTCAGGCGTGATTTCGGGATGCCCGAGGCGCGTCCGGCGGCGGTGAAGCCGCCGGCTTCCACGACGCGGGCATAGAGGGCGAGGTCATCGAGATCGAGCATCGGATTGTTCCATTTATGAAACACTAAGTCGCAAAAAGGCTATCTATACCGATTATCGTTCCAAATGTATCACTCTGTCCATCAGCAATTCACCAAATGATGGAGGTCATCATGAACAACAAAATCGACATTCTGGCCCTGAGCGGCAGCCTGCGGGCCGACTCGTTCAACGCCAAGCTGCTCGCCGCCGCGCAAAACCAGGCCCCGGCCGGTGCGACGATTGAGATCTACGATTATCGCGACGTGCCGCTCTATGACGGCGATGTCGAGGTCCGCGACTATCCCAAGGCGGCGCAGGCTCTCAAAGACCGCATCCGCAAGGCCGACGCCCTGTTGATCGCGACCCCGGAATACAATTATTCGGTTCCCGGCGTTCTGAAGAATGTCCTCGATTGGGTCTCACGCCCCTACGGCGACAGCGCGCTGGCCGGTAAGCCGCTCGCGATCATCGGCGGCGGCGGTGGCCAGGGCACCAACCGCGCGCAGGATCATCTGCGCCAGATCGCCCACGGCCTCGATATGCAGGTCGTGCGCCGTCCCGAAATCTTCATCGCGAATGTCTGGGGCAAGTTCGATGAGAACGGCACGCTCGCGGACCCGATCGCGAACAAGTTGATCGCCGAGTTGCTCGGCAATCTCGCCGGCATGGCGCGCGCTGCGCAGGCCGGTGACGTCAAGGCGGCGGCCTAGTCTTACGCAAACGAAGTTCACGCAAACACGTCCACACACAAAAACAAACGTTCATTCCCATACATCAACTCACACACGAAAGGTAACGACCATGTCCACTGTTAAACTCTCCCTCACCGCGATCTCTGCCGCCCTTGGTTTGGCGATCGCCCTGCAATCGGCGCCAGTGAGCGCGCAGGCCCAGAATCAAGCCTTGGCGGCGGATGCGCTCAAAGGCACCCAGTTCGCCGGCCCTGAATATGTCCAGCATAGCTGGGGCGTCGAATATCGTCCGTTCGACACGCCGTCGGTGCAGTACAGCTGGGCGGAAATCCGCGCCCGCCTCGCGCAGCAGAATGCGAAGTCGGTCGTGCAGGCCGATGCCCGTCCGGTTGCGGCCGACGCGCTGAAGGGCAGCGAATTCGATAGCGCCGACTACGTCCGTCATAGCTGGGGCTTTGAGAAGGTCTCGTTCGACGGGCCGTCGGTCAAACTGACCTGGAGCGAGATCAACGCGCGCTTGGCCAATGCGGTCGTGAAGTCGAAGTCGGCGCCGCAGGCGAACGCGCAGCCGATCCCGGCGGATGCCTTGCGCGGCACGCCGTTCGCCACTCCGGATTACGTCCGTCACAGCTGGGGCCTCGAGCAGGTGCCGTTCGATGCGCCCTCGGTTCGCCTGAACTGGGGCGAGATCAAGCAGCTCATCGGCTAAACGCCGCCAACCCATCCACATAAAGGTGCAATCATGACCGACCTGACACTCTCCACCATCGCGGCTGCCGCTGCTCTGTTTGTTGCAGGGGCAGGCGTGGTTACCTCGGCACCCGAGCCCGTTCCCACGATCATCTCGATCAACGGTCTCGGCGGACTGGAGCTCACCCCGGTGACGCAGTCCATCGTCGCCTCGGTTCCGGACCAACGTTATTAGGTTCTACGGCCGCCAGCCTCCCGGCCGTGCCGCACCCCTCGCACCGTTACGCCCCTTGGTGCGAGGGGTGCGGCGCCCCGGTGGGGCGTCTCGCGGTAACAATCTCTTAAACTTTGGGCGCGATGATCCTGGAAAAACCAACGCCAGGATTTCGCGCTTATGGATATGAGCATCGTGTTCGTCATGACGGTCTTCGTCGTCGGGTTGACGTCGATCGGCTATATCCTGGAAGAGCCGGAAACGGCTTCGAGCCGTAAAAAGCGTCTAAATCCAAAGGGTTAATGCACCTAAATTTTTTTTGTGCGGCCCTTGCATCCTCTTTTGGCAAGCCTATATCGATGAGCGGAGTTGAGGCCGCCCTGTGTGGGGTCTCGCATCCGTTCTGCAGGAATTCGGCCATGGTGGCGGGTTCCTTTCATATTGCTTCGAACAGAGGATATGACCATGCGTACATACGATTTTTCCCCCTTGTTCCGTTATTCGGTCGGTTTCGATCGCATGCAGCGCTTGTTGGATTCCGCAGCTGAGCGCTCGGACAGCGCGCCGGGCTATCCGCCCTATAACATCGAGACGGTCGGCGAAAACGCCTATCGCATCACGATGGCGGTTGCCGGTTTTGCCGAGGAAGACCTCGACGTCACGGTCAAGGAGAACCAGCTCACCATCGCCGGCCGCAACGAGCGCAAGGACGAAGAGGTCGCGTACCTGCATCGCGGCATCGCGAACCGCGCCTTTGAACGTCGCTTCGACCTCGCCGACCATGTGAAGGTCGTCGGCGCTAATCTGGCGAACGGCATGTTGACTGTTTCGCTTGAACGTCAGGTGCCCGAGGAATCGAAGCCGCGTAAGGTCGAGATCAAGAAGGGCACGGTCGAGAAGCTCGTCGATACGGCGAAGAAATTCATCGGTGCCGATGAAGCGAAGGCCGCTTAATTTCGCCTTCTAAAACGAAACAGGCGCGCGGGTTAACACCCGCGCGCCTTTTGTTTTTGTCGCGTTCATTGATCGTATGCGGCTCTGCGTTATAGTGACGCCATGATCCGCCCTTTATCCGTTCTGACCGTCCTGGCTGCGCTGGCCGCGCCGCATGTTGTGCTTGCCCAGGCCCCCGCGAGCGGCGCCGGCGGGATTGAGAATTCCAAGGACTACAAAGACACCCAGGACGTCATCAACAAGACGCAGACCAAGATCGATCAATTGCGCCGGGACAATGACGTGCGCGCCAAGGAGATCGAGGCCGTCGCCAACAAAGTCAGCGAAGCCATCAATACGATGTCGAGCCAGGGTTCCGACAATTCCAGCCTGCGTTCGGAAATGTCCAAGGTGACCGCTCAGCTCGACCAAGAACGCGAAGCCAACAAGGCGCTGCGCGCCGACCTCGCCAAGGCGAAGGTGAATGGGCCGCGCGAGAAGGAGCTGGAGGACAAGCTGCGCGCCGCGGAAGACGCCAAGCGCGAGACGGAGAAGCGCCTATCGGCCGCGCTCGACTCCGTGGCGAACCAAGCCAAGGCGAACCGCCAGTTGGTGACGGATAACGAAGGGCTGCAGAAGGATTTGGATGCGGCGCGTAAGGAAAACGAATTGATCCGCCGCTTACGCTCGACCAATCCGAGCCAGCCGCTGCCGCCGCGTTAGCGCGGCGATCGGTTATGCCGCCCGCGCGCTAACCCTCGCGGGATTTCCTCAGCACCTGTTTCTTGCGTAACAGCCGCGTATAGGCGCGTACGCGATCCTCGACCGTATTCTCGATGGTGAGGAACAGTTCTTTTGTGCCGTCTTCGCCCTGCTGTTCGCTAAGCGCCGTAGCGCCTTCATTCGCCCCTTCTGCGTTGGCCTTGGCCTCGTTCGCGCGCGCGTTGAGCAGATCGATGAAGCGGCGCAGATCGTCGGTTCTGATGTGCGGCTTCATCAGTGCAGCACATTCGCATCGGCGCGCATGACGACGCCCGCATCGCCGACGCTCAATTGCAGATCCCAGCCCGCCCGATCGGCGGCACCTTGCAGGATATGACAGAGCGCATGCAGCATCTCTTCGTTGAGATTGAGGTTCACAGCACGCCCTTCCACGGTCAGGAAGACGACCTGAACGCCGCCCTGCTCGGTGCGTGAAATCTTGACCCCGGTGGCGAGCAGCGGCTCGTTCATCTCCGGCGCCGGTTTGGTATCGGCCTGATGCTTTTGGCTGAAGTCGCTGCCCTGGACCGCCTGTTGATGTTTCATGGACAGGACCGCATTGCGCACATGCGGCTGGGCCTGAGCCTGAACCTCGGGTTCGGCCTCGAAGGAGCGGACCGCGACGCCCCATAATTTCTTGACCAGGCGGCGGGTCAGCCAGACGCGGTATTCGTGTTTTTCGCGCGTACTTACGCGGAACAGGATGCGATCCTGCACCGGCACGAATTCCGCCGTCATTTGATGAAGTGCGTCAGTCATTAACGCTAGACTGGCGGTCGGCCAAGCCGATGTCCAGACGGATATCCCTGGTTTTAACCTTTAGCCGGCGTCAGCGCGCGCCGCGCAACAGCGCCTTGATTTCGGCCTGGGTCAGAATCGGCTGCAACAGGGCGGTGGACGAGGATTTGGATGCCTTGCTGCCGCGGCGATCTTTCTTGCGGCGATCCGGATGGCCGCGCCGATCCGTGTTGTCGTGGCCGTCGGTGTCGCGCGTGCTCATGTTAATTTCGATATCGCGAGGATGCGTGCCGTAAAAACCTTGCATGACCGTTCCCTCTTATTATTCAGCGTACAGTGCCGTTTCGTGTGAGAAAACGATGCACCCCAGATGGCAAACGATATGTTAATTCTCTGTGGCCGAACTGTGGCAAACCCGTACACGGGCGAGGGGTCACAGTTTTGTCACAGGATCACGGCTTAAGCGGGATCTGATCGTCTTCCGGCGGCTCCATTTCGAACGCGCGCAGGGTTGTGCCGGTCATGCTGAAGAAACCGATCGTAGCAACGAGATCGATAAGCCGTTGTTCGCCCAATGCGGCAAGTGCGCGGGCGTAGATCGCATCGTCGAGTGTGCGTTTGCCGGCTAACGAATCGGCGACTTCCCAGATCGCGATCTCGGAGGCCTGCGTCATGTCCGGACGTTTGCGGTCGTTGATCGCGTCGATCATCTCGCGCGTCATGCCGGCGGTGAGTGAGGCGCGCGTCTGCACGCACCAGGCGTAACGCGCATTGAAATGGCGGATGGTGACCAGAACGGCGAGCTGGCGTTCGACCGGCGTCAACGAACTGGCGCGGATGCAATCGCTCAGCGCCTGATTGAGCTTAAATAACGCCGGATTGCGCATATAGGCGATGTAAGGCCCCTGGCTGCGGCCACCGGCGCGCGCCAGCTCTTCATAATAGCGTGCGAAATCAGGATCCATCTTGTCGCGTGCCAACGGGTCTAATCGGGACATCGTAAAGCTCCTGCTGTTGATGGTTATTCGATCGCTTCGCCCATGCGTACGAACAGGCCGGGCGGCAATTTGGTCGTGTGATCGCCGCGTGCGCGGTCGAGCTGCTTTTGCGAAAGATTGATGCCGGTGACATCCGCACCGCGTAGATCGACGCCCAAAAGATTGGCGCCCGAAAAATCGGCCCCGGTCAGTACCGCGCCGCGCATATCCGCGCCCGCCAGATCGCTGCCTTGCAGGCCGGTTTCCGCCAGCTGCGCGAATTGCAGATCGGCATGGCGGATCTTGGCGCCAGCCATTTGCGCCTGATTGAGCACCGTCTGCGACAGGATGGCGTTCCGCATATCGGCGTCGATCAGCACGCAATTGCTGAGATCGGCATTCGACAGATCGGTGCCGCGCATATTCGCCTTGGCGAGATTCTGCCCCGACAGTGAAACGCCCGACAGCGACATTCCTTCGAGATTGGCTTTCGCACCTTGCGCCCCGTTGCTGCTGATCCACAATTGGTGCTGCTCGATCACGGCGGCGACGTTGAACTCAGGTTCCTTGTCGGACTCCTTGGCGTCGGGCGCTGCGGCCAGTTCCATCGGCTCTTCGTCGCGCGCTTTTTTCTTCGCCGGTTCGTCGACCAGCGCTTGTTCGGTGCGCTTCGGCTTGGCGGGTACGGGCGCATCGTCCACCAAACTCTGTTTGGTTTTCGCCGCCGGAGGCGGCGTATCATCTATGAGCGAGACGCGAACTTTCTCTTTGGGTGCGGGGGTGTCCAAGCCTTCGATCTTG
This sequence comes from Rhodospirillaceae bacterium, assembly GCA_947467145.1. Lineage (GTDB taxonomy): Bacteria > Pseudomonadota > Alphaproteobacteria > Rhodospirillales > UBA2165 > CANIGJ01. The sequence continues at coordinate 135,964 of CANIGJ010000003.1, forward strand.
CCGCTGGCGGGTTTGGCCGCAATGGGCCCAGTCTCGATGCTGCCGCCGCCCGATTTGGGGGCAACCTTGGCGCCGACCGGCCCGGCCATGCTGATCAGCGGGATCGCATCACGCGACAATTTCGGCGTGGCGCCATAACCGCCGCGTGTCGGCGTGCGCCGGCGTTCGGGGTCGTGCTTGGTGGCCGCACCCTGCGCGCGCCGCTCCGGCCCCAGATATTGTCCGCCCATGACAAAAGGCACGGGGCTTTCAAAGATGCGCACGATGGCACGCGACAGCGCATCGGGCGACAGCGGCTTACGTACGATGGCATGGCAGCCGACGTCGACCAGTTTGCCGCTGAGGCCGCCGCTGAAATCTTGCGCCACAAACATGACGAGCGTTCCGGCCGGCGCCGGCGTTTGGCCGGCGCGCACGCGGCGGACGAAATTGATGCCGGCCGCACCGCCGATGCGTCCGTCGACGATGATGAGTGCGGGAATGAACTTGTCCATGCGGTTGAGTGCTTCGCCGGGTGCGGCGCAACCCAGGAACTGCGCGCCGGGCAGGGCGGCGACGGCGGCTTGCAGCAGGGCATGGAACGTTCGGTCCGCGTCTATCAGCAGAATGCGCAGGGCCGGAATGGCAATGGAGATTTCGGACATTAGTTCATTTCAACCGAGGTGCTGGCGGAGTTCAAGCGAACAACACCGAGGATCAGATCGCGAACAAAAAAGATTATTCGCCGACAAGGTGCAAGGTCACCTGACGACGATGCGGCTGGGTGCGATGCTCGAACAGATAAATCCCCTGCCAGGTGCCCAGCAGTGGTTTGCCTTTGCCCACCGGCACGTTGAGCGAGGTCGCGGTCAGAGCACTTTTGACGTGCGCGGGCATGTCGTCGGGGCCTTCCGCGGTATGTTGGAATAGGGGATCGCCGTTCGGCACGAGGCGGCGGAAGAAACGCTGCAGATCGTCCATGACCTGCGGATCGGCATTTTCCTGGATCACCAGCGAGGCCGAGGTATGGCGCGAGAAGAGGGTAAGCAAACCGGTCGTGATGTCCTGGCCTGCCGTCCACCGCGCCACCGCGTCGGTGAATTCGTAGAGGCCGGGTCCTTCGGTTGCGATTGTCACCGTCTCCTGCGCTTGCCGCATGATCGGTGGCCTTTCGGATACGGGGTTAGGCGGCGCGGCTCGCGGTTTGTTCGGTGAGCAGCGCGTACAGGGCCTCGGGCGTATCGGAGCCGCGCAACTTGTCGCAGATCTTCTTGTCGCGCAGCAGGCGCGAGATGCGCGCGAGCGCCTTCAGATGATCCGCGCCGGCGGTTTCGGGCGCCAGCAGCAGGAAAATGAGATCGACTGGGCGCTCGTCGATGGATTCGAAATTCACCGGGCGTTCGAGGCGCGCGAACATGCCGTACAGCCGATCGAGCGAGGCGAGCTTGCCATGGGGAATAGCGATGCCGTCGCCGACACCGGTGGTGCCGAGGCGTTCGCGTTCGAGCAGCAAATCGAAAATTTCGCGCTCATCCTGTCCGATGGCGGCGGCGACTTTTTTCGACAGCTCCTGAAGCGCCTGTTTCTTGCTCGTCACCTTAAGATTGGCGACGACGCGCTCAGGCGCGAGGAGATCGCGTATTTCCATAAATGCCCTCTTTACTCCGAGCACACCGCCAAAAACGCCATGAAAAGCAACGACGGAGCGGATGGTTCCGGCGGCTAGATGCATGACACTTGGTGGGAAAGTCGAACTCGGATCAGTACACCCTTTTTGGGTCGTTCCGAACTATCGGTTCACGCCATTTCTTAATATCGAAATCGCCCCTCGGGCGATGGCGGCCGGAAGGTATGCCGGACCCGTTGCGGTGTCAAGTTTGATACTAATTCATTGAGATATAAGGTGTTTTACTAGATGCGCGCGGCCCGGCGCTTGTCGCGGCGGCGCTGCACCGACGACGGGATGTGCATCGATTCCCGGTATTTGGCGACCGTGCGCCGCGCGATGTCGATGCCGTCCTTGTTGAGCAATTCGACCAGCTTGTCGTCCGACAGGATGTCGGTCGCCGGCTCGGCGTCGATCAGGATCTTGATGCGGTGACGCACCGCTTCCGCTGAGTGGGCGGCGCCGCCGTCCGACGAGGCGATGGACGAGGTGAAGAAGTATTTGAGCTCGAAAATGCCGCGCGGCGTATAGATATATTTGTTCGACGTGACGCGACTGACGGTCGATTCGTGCATTTCGATCTCATCGGCGATGTCGCGTAGTACCAGCGGCTTCAGATGCTGTACGCCGTGGCGGAAGAACGCGTCTTGCTGCTTCACCAGCTCGGAGGCGACCTTTAGGATCGTTGTTGCGCGCTGGTGGATCGATTTGACCAGCCAGCTCGCCGACTGGAATTTCTCGGCGACGTATTTACGCTCTTCCTTGGTGCGGACCGCGTTCGACACTTCGGCATAGTAGTGCTGGTTGATCAGCACGCGCGGCAGCGCATCGGCATTTAGCTCGACGATCCAGCCGCCGGAATTGCTCGGGCGCATGATCACGTCGGGCACGATGGGCTGGGCCAGTACGTTATCGAAGGCGCGCGCGGGATGGTGGTTGAGTGCCGCGATCTCGTCGATCATGTCGCGCACGTCATCCTGGTCGACGTGGCACAGTTTCGAGAGCTGCGCGTAATCGTGCAGCTTCATCAGCTCGATATGTTCGAGCAGGGTCTGCATCGCGGGATCGAGGCGATCCTTCTCGCGGAGCTGGATTTCCCAGCATTCCTTGAGGTCGCGCGCAAAGATGCCTGGCGGATCGAGCTGCTGCAGTTTCTTGAGCGTGGCTTCGACGTCCGCGACCGAGCAGCCGAGACGTTCGGCGACGGCGTCGATCTCTTCGGACAGGCGGCCGGAATCGTCGAGCGTATCCGTGAGGTAGACCGCGATCAGGCGCGCGACCGGATCGTTGATGTCGACGTTGATCTGGTTGAGCAGGTGGTCACGCAAGGAGACGTCCTGCGATACCGTCTGTTCGAGATTGAAATCGCCCGACGAGAAACGCGAATCGCCGCCCGATCCCCAATCTTGGAACGAGGCGGACTCGAACGACGCATCGGTGAAGCTTTCTTCGTTCGAGGACGGCTGCGCGTCGCGCGCTGCCGGCTCGTCGTCCCAGACGTTGCCGTAATCGTCCATGTCCATCGAGGCGATGCTTTCGGCATCCTCGTTGGTGCGGGCATCGGCGGCTTCGATCAGGGCGGGTGGTTCATCGACGGTGGGCGTATTGCCTTCGTCGCGCTCGAGCATGGGATTTTCGGCCAGCTCTTCCTCGACATACTCGCGCAGTTCGAGGTTCGACAATTGCAGCAGCTTGATGGCCTGCTGCAATTGCGGCGTCATGACCAACGATTGGCCTTGCCGAATCTCTAAACGGGGCGAAATCGCCATACGGGCCGTTCCTACAGGCTGAACCGGTCGCCCAGATAGACGCGGCGCACGTCTTCGTTACCGACGATGTCGCCGGGCGAACCTTCCATGAGGACCATGCCGTCATGGATGATATAGGCGCGATCGATGATGTCGAGTGTGTCGCGCACATTGTGGTCCGTGATCAGGACGCCGATGCCGCGATCTTTTAGATGTGAAATCAATTCGCGAATGTCGTTCACCGCGATCGGATCGATGCCGGCCAGCGGTTCGTCCAGCAAGATGAAATGTGGACGCGAGGCCAGGGCGCGCGCGATTTCGACGCGGCGGCGTTCACCGCCCGACAGCGCCAGCGACGGCGTACGACGCAGATGCGAGATGGAAAATTCGGCGAGCAGCGCTTCGAGCATGGCGTCGCGCCGTTCGCGCGACTTCTCCACCACTTCAAGCACGGCGCGGATGTTGCCTTCGACCGTTAGGCCGCGAAAGATCGAGGCTTCCTGCGGCAGGTAGCCGATACCCAGGCGTGCCCGGCGATACATCGGCAATTGGGTGACGTCCTGGCCGTCGAGCAGGACGGTGCCGTAATCGGGCGCGATCAGGCCCATGATCATATAGAAGCAGGTCGTCTTGCCGGCGCCGTTGGGCCCCAGCAGGCCGACGACTTCGCCGCGCTGGATGCTGACCGAGACACCGCGCACCACGGGACGTTTGTCGAAGCGTTTGCCGAGATTATGCGCGGTCAGGCCGCGCGTCGATTGCGCGACGAGCATCGGGCGCGCGACACTGCGTTCGCGCCAGCTATCCAGATCCAACGGTGGAGTCGGAGTTTCGCTCACTTCGAGGTCGCGCCCTTGGTATTGTTGTTTTTGGCCTGGGATTTATTAGCAGGTTCTCGCTTCTGAGGCACGATAATGCCGCGAACCCGTGTATTTTTGGCTAACAGCTTGCTGACCCCGGTTTTCATATTGATTTCAGCGGCATCGCCCTCCAGGTGGGTCTCGCCGCTGGTGATCTGCACATTGTCGGTCAGGGTCGCGAATTCGGTTTTGACGTTGTAGACGCCCTTGTCGGCGCGCACGACGTCGCGCTCGGTCACGACCACGACATCGTCGAAGGCGCGCACTTCATAGACTTCGGATTTATTGCCGGCGATTTTGCGGAAATACGCCTCCAAGGTCTGGCCATGGAGCTTCTTGCCGTCGTGGAAGGCGACCGCATTGCCGCGCGCGATCGCCTTTTGGGCTGTCTCGTAATATTCCATCTGCTTGTCGGCCGTCATCAGATCGTTGCCTGAGCGATAGCTGACCTTCTTGCCGTAGACCACCATGACCGCCTGCGCCATGTCGTAGACGGCGCTGTCGCCTTCGATGGTTTCGGTGGCCGAGAGAATGCGTACTTTGCCGGATGCATCCAGGCGGTGCAGGCTCGAATTGCCCGTCGTGTCGCGTTTGTAATAGGCGCGCAGCACATCGGCGAAGATGGTGGCGCCACCGCGCATCGCGCGGGCATTGCCGCGCGCGATCAGCACCTCGTTATCCTGCTGCCACTCGATGCCGTTGTCCGCTTCGACCTGAATCGGCGCGTCGTTGGAGCTGGCAAGATCGAGTGTTTGCGCCTGCGCGTGCGTGGCGAGGAGGCATGAAACAATGGCGCAGAGGCCGAGCCTGCGGACCCAAGACGATCCGGTCATTGGCGCGGCACGCTGAAAATCGTCATCCTGGCCTTACCGGTGAACAGCAATCGCTTGCCATCGCCGGCGATGCGAAATCCCTCGGCGTGCAGTTCGCCGAACGGGCCTTGGCCGTCGACCGGTTTGGTGCCGCTGGCCGTGCCGGTGGTGAAATCCACGTCGGCGGCGGCGGTTTTGAATTCGTAACCGGAATCGTGGAACAAATTCACCGCGCCCTGCAGTTTGAGCATCTTGCCGGTCTGATCGAAGATGCCGGAATTGGCGGTCAGCATCATGGCGCTGCCGTCGTTCATGCCGAGATCGGCTTTGGGTTGTTCAAGTTCGACATTGCTGGAACCGAGGCTCGTGCTTTTGGCGAGATCCGCCGTGACGGTGAACGGCTGGTTGCGCCGGTCGGTGCCGACGAAGCGCGCGTTCACCATGCTGGGCGATTCGCCGCCCGATAATTTGAAACGCGAAAAGCCGATGCTGAATTGGTTGCTGTCGATATGGATCTGCGGCCACAGGATCACGAGAATGACCAAGCTGAGCGCGACTGTCGGCAGCAGAAACTTCATCGCCAGAACGAACCGGCTGTAGGCGGCACGTTTCGGGCGGGGTCCACGACGTTGCGTGGTGACGACATCCGCACTCGGCAGCCGATATTCGACGGGCGGGGTCGCGCGCTTGCGAACCTCGTTCAAGATATCACCCGACATGATATCGCTGGGGGCATCGTGCGATCCCGTCACACCACGCCCGCGCGTAGGCAGTCGTGAATGTGGATCAGGCCGACAGCGCGGCCGCCTTTTTCGGCGACGAACAACGCAGTAATCTTCATTTCGTTCATCACCGCGACCGCTTCGCTGGCCAGCGCCGTTGGGCGGATGGTGCGCGGGCTTTTGCTCATGATGTCGGCGACCTTGCGGCGCAGCAGATCGTCGCCCATGTGGCGGCGCAAATCGCCGTCGGTGACGATGCCGGAAAGCTTGCCGTCCGCCCCGACGATGCCGACGCAGCCCAGGCTCTTCGCCGTCATTTCAGGCAGCACGTCCGCCATTGTCTGGTCGGGACGCGCGACCGGCATGGCATCGCCGGCATGCATCAGGTCGGACACTTTGAGCAGACGCCGACCGAGCTGACCGCCCGGATGACGCTGCTTGTAATCGTCCATGGTGAAGCCGACGCGTTCCATGAGCACGACGGCGAGCGTGTCGCCGAGCGCCATCATCATGGTCGTCGATGTCGTCGGCGCCATGCCGATGAAGCAGGCTTCTTCGGCGGCCGGCAGCACGAGGGTGACGTCGGCCTGTTCGACGAACTCGCCGCCGGCATTGGAGGTGACGAGCACGAGCGGCAGCTTGAAGCGGCGGCTATAGGCGACGACGTCGCCGAGCTCGGCCGTGCTGCCCGAATTGGTGAAGGCGAGAATGCCGTCTTTATCGCCGATCATGCCGAGATCGCCGTGGCTTGCTTCGCCCGGATGGATGAACATGGCGGGCTTGCCGGTCGACGCCAGGGTCGCCGCGATCTTGTGGGCGATATGACCGCTTTTGCCCATGCCGGTGACGATGATGCGGCCTTCGACCTTCTCCAGGATATCGACGGCGCGCACGAAGGAGTCATCCAACGCCGCGGCCATGGCGTCCAAGCCCTCGGCTTCCAGCTTCAGGACGCGCCGCGCGCGTGCCAGCGTATCGCTCAAATCCATATGGGCGGGCGTGCTGTCCATCCGGTCCTAATCCGATCCTCTGTGTGAGCCCACCGGGCATATACCCCAGGTCGTACATTATTGGGCCATGCCGGGGCGTTCTGTCCGAAACCCGCAGGAATCTGGCCTCTAGCCCTAGTCCCACTATGCGTCGGCCAAGGCTAAAAATCAATAAAACGGGGCGAAAATGAGGCTAGGGGATTCTACTGGCCCCCATCGGTAACCTTGGGAGGTCACTAATGGGCGAAGATATCCAGCTCCGGCCAGCCTTCAAGGTCCAGCAGGGCGCGGGCCGGCAGGAATTCGAAGCAGGCCTGGGCCAGGGTCGTACGGTTTTCGCGTGCCAGCCGCTGGTCGAGGGCTTCGCGCAACTTATGGAGGTAAAGCACGTCCGAGGCGGCATAATCGAGCTGTTCCTTGGTCAGCTCGTCGCGGCCCCAATCGGAGCTTTGCTGCTGTTTGGACAGATCGACGCCGAGCATCTCGCCGCACAGATCCTTCAACCCATGCCGGTCGGTATAGGTGCGGGTCAGGCGCGAGGCGATTTTCGTGCAATAGACCGGCTGGCAGACGATGCCCAGATATTGCGCGATGACGGCGATATCGAAGCGGCCGAAATGGAAAATCTTGGTGACCTTGGGATCGGCGAGCAGGGCTTTCAGGTTCGGGGCGGCATATTGGCCCGCCTTGAACTGCACGATATGGCCGACGCCGTCGCCCGACGATAATTGCATCAGGCACAGACGATCGCGCAGCGGATTGAGACCGAGGGTTTCGGTATCGATGGCGACGCTGTCGCCAAAACTCAGATCGGCTGGGATGTCGCCCTGATAAAGTTTGACCTGAACGGGAATGGTCGTGCCCCTCGCGGCCGTTGCAATGCCGGACTCTTTGGATCGTGCCGACGCTTACCGATATGACACACTTGGCGCGCGCAGGGCAAAGCAAAAAGCGTAACGGCGAGGCTATCGGCCGAGGACGGGCTCGAACACAGGAATAAGAAGGTCGGCGAGGGTTTGGTTGTACAGCGGGCCGGGATGTCCGGGGTCGGCGAAATAACCGCAGGCCCCGGCATTGATCCGGTGCTGTTCGTAATCGGCGTCGAAGGTCTCGATGCCGAGAGTGCCGAGGATCGCGTTGATCGTGCCGCGATAGGGTTCGACCCCGCGCGTGAGACTGACATAGTCGTAATTCTTGAACACGATCAGGCGCGCAGCTTTAGTCGCGGCCACCGCCTTGAGCTTGGCGAAATCGTCCGTCAGCTTTTTTTGCGCGACCGGATCGCCATAGATGCGGCGCTGCGTCTCAAAGGACCGCGTGAAGGCCGACGATTGCTGCACCTGCTGCTCGATGTCCGCCGGGCATTTGATGCCGCCATCCTCGCGATAAGTTTCCTCCACCACACCCGACGTGATCGCGTTGCCTTCGCCTGATCGGATGGCGTTCAAGACATTGGCGGTGAAATAAAGCGACTTCGCGTAGCGGAAGAGAAACACCTTGATCTTTTCCCAACGGCCCTCGGCATAGTCGTTGAATAGAACGGTGGCGCCGTCGCCGTCGACCAACAGACCCAGCCGCCCGGCGCTGGCGGGATAGGGATCGTTGGCGGAGATGTCGACCAGGATGATGTCGTAGGTCCGCTCAGGTAGCTGGCCGATGACCTGGATATAATCGCGCAGGCCATAGCCGGGTACGCCGTAATTCTCGACATCGAACCGCGTCTGCTTCGCCTGGATCAGATTGGCGAGAACGTCGCGGTCGGCGAGCCCGCTGCCGAAGGCGACCGAATCCCCGACGATGGCGATTTTGCCGCTACGCGCGGCACCGTGCGGCACGACGCGCCGGCGATCCTCGATCTGGATGCCGCCGGAATCATGATGCGGCACCAGGCGATGCCGGGGCGCGCTAGAATAGGACGATTCGATATAGAGGAAATCTTGCGGCAGCACAAAAAAGCGAAAGAGCACCTCGATCGCGACCGCGCAGACCGCCACGATGAGCAGGGTGGCGCCGATTGATTTGACGCGGTTCATGACGCGCACCGGACCCGCGCCATGCCGAGCTGGGCGTTTGGTCCGAACGACGATTTCAATGAATTGGTGCCCAGGAGAGGACTCGAACCTCCACGACCTTGCGGTCACTGGCACCTGAAGCCAGCGCGTCTACCAATTCCACCACCTGGGCGTTCCAAATCCGGGCCGAAGCCCGTGGAGGGAAGGGTCGTACTCGGGCAGGCTCGGCGGGTCAAGTCCCAGCGAACGAATGGGCGGGGATTGCCCGCGGCCCGCCGAGGCCGTACATCCTGGGACCAAGCAAATTCAACCGGGAGGGTCGCTATGCCCCGCATCACCATGTTGGCCGATAAATCGCAGCTGCCGGCCGAACAACACGCCGAATTCGATCACATCACCGAGGTTCTGCACGGTGTGCGCGGGCCGTTCCAGATTCTGCTGCACAGCCCCGGCCTGGCCGAAAAGGTCATGGAGGCCGGCGCCCAGGTCCGTCTCGGTTCCAAGCTGACGATGGTCGAGCGCACGCTCGTCATCCTGGCGGTCGCGCGCGAAAAGGATGCGCGCTACGAATGGGCCGCCCATGTGAAGAACGGCCGCAATGCCGGCATGCGCGAAGAAGCCATCGATGCGATCAAGCACCGCAAGGACGTGAACGGGCTCACGCCCGACGAACGCGACATCATCACCTTCGTGCGTCAGTACCTGCGCAGCAACAAGGTCGAGGACGCTCTGTTCAACGATCTGGTCAAGCGCCGGGGCGAACGCTTCGTGGTCGAGATCGCGGCGACGCTTGGACAATATCAATATATTGCGACCATGAACGGCATCTTCGGCGTCGAGCCGGCGGCCGATGCGGATCAACTGCCCGTTTAACTGGCGGTCTGATATACTTGCGATCTGACGTTAAGGGGTGAGTGACATGACGGGTATGACCGGCAAGTTGGTGACGGTGTTCGGCGGCTCCGGCTTCATCGGACGCCATCTGGTGCGTCGTTTGGCCGAACAGGGCCACACGATCCGCGTCGCCGTGCGCAGTCCGGACGAGGCGCTGTACCTCAAGGTCATGGGACGTGTCGGTTACATCGTTCCCATCGCGGCGAATGTCACGGATGAAGCCTCGGTGGCGCGCGCCGTCGCGGGATCGGATTGGGTCGTCAATCTCGTCGGTATCCTGGCCGAAGGCGGCGGTAACCGCTCGTTCGAACGCGTGCATGTGTTGGGTGCGGCCAACGTCGCCAAGGCTGCCGCGGCGGCCGGCGTGTCGCGCCTGGTTCATGTTTCCGCCCTCGGCGCCTCCGAAACCTCGCCCGCCAAATACGGCAAAAGCAAAGCCAAGGGCGAGGCCGCCGTGCAGGCAGCCTTCCCCGGTGCGGTCATTCTGCGTCCGTCGGTCGTCTTCGGGCCCGAGGACGGCCTGTTCAATATGTTCGCTTGCATGGCAAAATTTTCGCCGGTGCTGCCGGTCATCGATACCAGCTTCCAGCCGGTCTATGTCGGCGATGTCGCCGATGCGATCGTGGCCGGGCTGACGCATGACGATGCACTCGGCGGCACGTTCGAGCTCGGCGGGCCGGAAGTTGCCAGCGGGCGGCGCATGATGGAACTTGTGCTGAAGTACACCGCGCGCAAGCGCACCTTGGTGACGGTGCCGTTCTGGATCCTGGCGCTCGAGGGACTGATCCTGCAGTTCGCGCCGGGTAAGCTGCTGACCGCCGATCAGGTCTTGATGCTGCATGCGCCGAACGTGGTGAGCGCGGGTGCGAAGACGTTGGCCGATCTCGGCGTCCAGCCGACGCCGATGGATGTGATCCTGCCGACCTATCTCAATCGGTTCCGCTTGCCGGTGCGCCCAGGCTTGGCGCGATAAGGGCCTCGCTCGATAAGGCTTTAGCCGGTTTCATCCTCGAACGTATCGGGCCGATGATGTTGGCCACGCGCGGCGGCTAACGCATCCTCGATCGTCGGTTTGAATTGCACGCGCGGCGGCCGCACGTCATGGGCCTTCAGCACCCGTCGTAATGCAGGCGCTGCCCCCGTGATCATCAGTCTGATGCCGGCCTGTTCGGCCTTGCGCGCGAAGCCGTCGATGGTGACGGCGCCGGTCGAATCCAGAAACGGGACCGACGACAGATCGAGCACCAGCGTTTTGCCGGCATCGGCGACACGGTCGAGCACCGCGATCACCTTCGACGCGGCGCCGAAAAAGAACGCGCCGGAAATGCGGTAGACGAGAATATCGGGATCGCTCGCCAATGATGCGTCGTAGCGTTCGCGCGCCTCTGCACCGTCCGGTAAGTCGGGGGGAAACAACGGTGCGTGCGTTTGAATCTCGATCGCCTGCGCCATGCGACTGAGGAACAGCAGCACGCCGATGGCGAAGCCGATCAGGATACCGGCCGTCAGATCGTAGAAGACGGTCAATAGGAAGCTTGCCAACAGAACCACGGCGTCGCCGCGCGACGCGCGCAGCAGCACGGCGAATTCGTGTTTCTCCGCCATGTTCCAGGCGACAGTGACGAGCACGGCCGCCAAGGCTGCCAACGGGATGTAACCGGCGAGCGATGCCGCGAAGACCATGAAGGCAAGCAGGAACGCCGCATGCAGCATGCCCGCGATCGGGCCGATGGCGCCGGCGCGCACATTGGTTGCGGTGCGCGCGATGGTGCCGGTGGCGCACAGGCCGCCGAACAAAGCTGCCCCCATATTGGCGATGCCTTGCGCGACCAGTTCGCAGTTCGAGCGATGCCTGCGCCCGGTCATCCCGTCGGCGACGACGGCGGACAGCAAGGATTCGATGGCGCCCAGAAGCGCGATGGCAAACGCATCGGGCAAAACGGCGGCGATGCGGGCCAGGCTGAGATCGGGCAGGTGTGGCGTCGGCAACGTATTGGGAATGCCGCCGAATCGGCTGGCGATGGTTTCCACCGGCAGAGCGAACGCCCAGGTCGCGGCGGCGGACAGGGCGACCGCGATCAGCATGCCGGGCACGCGCGGGCCGATCTTGCGGCACAATACGATGAGCGTCATCACGGCAAGTGCGACGACGATGGCGATCGGATTGGCGCTGGAGATCGCCGCGCCAAGCGCTTGCAGTTTGGCGACAAGCGGTCCGGGTTCCGGTCCATCGAGCGTGAGGCCGAAAAAATCCCTGAGCTGACTCGCCGCGATGATGACCGCGATGCCGGCGGTGAAGCCGACGGTGACGGGGAAGGGGATGAACTTGATATAGGTGCCGATGCGCAACGCGCCGCCGATCGTCAGCATGATACCGGCGAGAAACGTCGCCAGTAGGAAACCGTCGAAGCCCTGGCGTTGAATGATGGCGGCGACCAGCACGATAAAGGCGCCGGCCGGGCCGCCGATCTGGAAGCGGCTGCCGCCAAAGGCCGAAATCAGAAAGCCGCCGACGATGGCGGTATAAAGGCCGCGCTCCGGCGAGGCGCCGGACGCAATTGCGATGGCGAGCGACAGCGGCAATGCGACAATGGCGACGGTCAGTCCCGCGACCGCATCGGCGCGCAGTTCCTTGAGGCCGTAGCCTTCACGCCAGACAGTGATGAGCTTGGGCGTGAACAGATCGGCGGAGTTGGGTTCGGGCGCGTTCGGCATCGCAATACTTCCGCAGGGGCACTAGCGTTATCCGCCCCCGGCACGTGCGAAGCAACTCGGTAAGACCCCTTAGGACGCAGACCCGTTATGTTCGGGAAGCATCGTCATGTTGGCGAGGATCAGCCCGGCGTAATCGGCGAGGAACACGGAGCCTTTGAGCGTGCGTTGCACGAGCACGCTGCGCCGGTCGTCCTCGTCCACCTTGCGGCGCACGAAATCGAGCTGACCGAGCCGGTCGAGCGCGCGCGTCACGGCTGGTTTGGAAATATTCAGATCGCCGGACAGCCCGCGCACCGTATGCGGCGCCGGTTGGGTATAGACGATCAGCAGGATCGCCATTTGCCGGGTCGACAGATCGGGCTGATCGCGCCGCACCCCTTCGACGATGGTGCGCCGCCATAGCTCCAGGGCCTGGGCGGGCTTCACGGCGGGTGTGGAGGGAATGACGGGATCCATGCGGCTCTTTAATTCATTACGCTATCGAACCGTTTTAGGCGCGATTCGCGTAAAAACCAATGGGCTGTCTGAGCCGAAGCGGACTTATTTTTTGCCGCTGCTTTTGGCTTTTTCTTGCGTCTTGTCGGGGGCGGCCCCTTTGCCTTGGGAGAACTGCTTCACCAGGTCGGCGCCGGCCTTGTCCATCTTGGACGCGGTATCGAAATCGCGTTTGGCGAGATCGGTTTTGCCCAGCTCATTGTAGATATGGCCGCGGAAGGCATAGAGGAACGAATCCTTGCTGACCGTGCCGATGGCGACATTCAGATCGTTCAGCGCCTCAGGCAATTTGTCGATGGCATAAAGATTGAGGGCGCGCTGGCGGCGATATGCGCCGATATGCGGCGCCAGCTCGATCGCATAGTCGATGTCCTTCAGTGCCGAGCCCGCGAGATCGAGATCGAGTAGGGATTGCGAGCGAAGATTCAGAACGAGGGCGCGTGCCGCGCGGTTCAGCGGATCGTCGTCCTTCCTTTCCATGAGCTCGAAGGCTTTGGTGAAATCCTCGACCGCCAAGGCGCTTTTCTTCAGCATGAAAAACGAATTGCCGCGCATGAAGAACAGATCGGCACGCTGCGCCTTGCTGCGCGTCGGCTTTTCCGTGTCTTCCTCGATGGCGAGGGCGAAATACATCGCCGCGCCTTCGTAGTCTTCCTTGGAAAACGCGACGCGGCCGCTTTGTTCGGGACTTTCGGTCTGGGCAATGGACGGCGTGCCCGCTAGGGCGAGCAGGATCACGAGGAGAGTCGCTAAGAATTTTGTCATGCGAAGCGCGCTTTGATCGTCTCGAAACAGGCGCGCACGGTTTGCGCTTCGCCACCTTCGGGACGGCCCGGCCGGTTCGACTGGTTCCACGCGATCATGTCGACATGTGCCCACGGGATGTTGGGGCCGACGAATTCCTGCAGGAACAAGGCGGCGGTGATGGCGCCGGCGAAACCGCCTTCCGGTGCATTGGTGATGTCGGCGGTTTTGGCGTCGATCATCTTGCGATAGCCGGGCCACAGCGGCAGGCGCCACATCGGATCTTGCACGCGCAGGCCGTCCTTCAACAATTGATCGGCCAATACATCGTCGTTGCAGAAGAGTGCCGGAAGGTCTGCCCCCAATGCGACGCGCGCCGCACCGGTGAGGGTCGCGAAATCGATCAGCAGATCGGGCTTCTCGCTGGAGGCTTCCGCCAATGCATCGGCCAGGATGACGCGGCCTTCCGCATCGGTGTTGCCGATCTCGATGGTCTTGCCGGAGCGCGCGCGGATGACATCAAGCGGCCGCACCGCATTGCCTGCGATGGCATTCTCGACCGCCGGGATCAGCACGCGTAGCCGCACCTTCAACCCTGCCGCCATGATGGCGTTAGCGAGTGCAAGGATATTCGCGCCGCCGCCCATGTCCTTCTTCATGTTCTTCATGCCCGACGCGGGTTTGATGTCGAGCCCGCCGGTATCGAAGCACACGCCCTTGCCGCAAAGCGTCAGCTTCGGCGCATCGGCATCGCCCCATACGATATCGATCAGGCGCGGCGCTTCGGTGCTGGCGCGCCCGATGGCATGTATGGCGGGATAATTGTTCTTCAGCAGATCGTCGCCGACGATAGTGGAAAAGCCTGCGTTGTGACGACGCGCCAGATCGCCGGCCGCTTCGGCCAGTTCGGCCGGGCCCATATCCTCGGTCGGCGTGTTGATCAGGTCGCGCGCTAGCAGGATGCCATCGAGCATCGCCTGCACGTCGTCCTTGGTGCTGGCCTTGGGCCACACCAGGCTAGCTTGCGGCGCGGCGGCTTCCTTGTAGCGGTCGAAGGCGTAGGCGCCGAGGCCCCAGGCAAGCGCCGCCCGGTTGGCGTCTTCGGCGCTCAACGCCGTCGTCAGTTCGTAGGTGCCCTTCGGCAGATCGCGCGAACCGTTGCCGAAGCTCCACATGCCGTCGGTCGCCGAGGTGCCGATCGCGGCGCCGGCGAGTTTGCCGTCCATGCCCGGGATCAGGCAGACCTTGCCCGAGCCGGCTTCGAACCCGGTGGACTCGACCCAGGCTTTCGCCGGCCCGGGCAAACCGGATTTCCAATCGGCGAGCTTGTCCTTGCTCACCGCGTGCAGCGGAATGGCGCCCGTCGCGTTGTCGGTTAGAACTTTCATGGTCTATCTCCTAACGACCAGCGCGGCGGCTGAAATATTCCCAGATGCGCGGAAAGACGAAGGACGTCACCTCGGGGTCGATCTGGCCGTCGATCTCGCCCTTGCTCAAATATGTGACCTCGCCGCCGATGGTCAGCGCGTCCAATTGCTGGCGCGCCGCGATCTGCAGATAGATCGAACTGATCACGGCGTCCTCGATCGTGGTTCCCGCCGCGGTGGCGCCATGGCCGCGCATCATGACCATGCGGTTGTTTGCCAGTTTCTTCGCGAGATCGCCGCCCTGGTCCATGTTGGTTACCAGCAGGTTGGTGTTGGGGCCGAACTTGTCGCGGATGTCCCATAGCGGGATGTCATGCCCGATCACGGCGGTCGTGTGCATCAGCGGGCGGATCGGCGTCTTGGTCGTGCTGAAGGTGACGACCGGATAAGCATGGTGATGCACGACGCTCGTCACATCTGGGCGCGCCTTATAGATCGCGCCATGGATGAAGCGCTCGGCGTAGGGCTTCATGCCGCCTCTATCGTCGATGCAGGCGCCGTCCAGGGTGTATTCCAGGATATCGGCGCTTTCGACCAGTTCCGGGCTGCGCGAACGCGACAGTAGGTAGCGTTCCGGGTCGCTCGGATGGCGCATGCTGACATGGCCGAAGCCGTCCACAACTTCTTCTTTCGCCAGGATACGGTTGGCGGTGACGATCTTTTCGATGGTATCGGTCAGAATGGACATGCGCTCGGGAATCCCATTTTTGCGTTACGGAGCATGAAGCTTGTCCGCGAGTTCGACAAGCCGCCCTCAGGACTTCTACGGGGGTTGAAAGTCTGCGCACAGGTGCAAAAATAGGGACATGAGCACAAGCCCTTACGTCATCGACGAGCCCGAGCGCCTCACCTTCCGGGTCAACCGCCGCACCCTAGTGGACGAACAGGTGCTGGCCGAGGAACGCCGGCGCATTTTTGACACCTGTTGGATCTATGTCGGCCACGATTCGGAACTGCGGGCCCCCGGCGATTTCCGCACCCGTACGGTGTGCGGCCGGCCCTTGATCTTTTCCAAGGGCTCGAACGGCGAGGTTCGCGTTTTCCTGAATTCCTGCCGCCATCGCGCCGCCACGGTCTGCCGCGAGAGCGAGGGCAACGCCAAGCGCCACGTCTGCTTCTATCACGGCTGGGTCTACGACGCGGACGGCAACCTTGCGATCGTTCCGGGCAAGGAAAGTTATCCGCCGAATTTCGATCAATCGAAATTCGGCCTGCAGCAAGTGCCGCGCGCCGAACAGTATCGCGATTTCTGGTTCGTCAATTTCGATCCGAACGCCATGCCGCTTACCGATTACCTCGCGGGTGCGAAGGAATATATCGATCTCGTCGTTGACCAGTCGCCGTCCGGCAAGATGGAACTGATCCAGGGCACGCAAGAATACGACATCGCGGCTAACTGGAAGTTGCTGGTCGAAAATTCCTTCGACGATTACCACCTGCTCAGCACGCATGCGACCTGGCTCAAATATCTCAAGGATTCCGGCGTCGAGATGCAGGCGCCGGCGGCCGGGCATCTGCTGCCCGCGCACGGCATCGGCAAGGAACTCGGCAATGGTCACGCCGTGATCGACAATATCAATTTCCGCGGCCGTCCCGTCGCGCGCTGGATTCCGCTGTATGGCGAAGCGGCCAAGCCGGAGATCGCCGCCATCCGCGCCGAGCTTGTTGCCCGCCTGGGCGAGGATCGCGCGGCGCGTGTCGCCGACACCAACCGCAATCTCGTCGTCTTCCCGAACCTCGTGATCAATGACGGCTCGGCCGTCACTATACGCACTTTTCATCCGATCGCCGCCGACAAGATGCGCGTCACCGCCTGGGCGCTCGGCCCGCAGGAGGAAAGCGCATCGGCGCGTGCACGCCGCCTCGACAGTTTCCTCACCTTCTACGGCCCCGGCGGATTTGCGACGCCGGACGATGTCGAAGCGTTGGAATGCGTGCAGTCGGGTCTGCGCACATGGCAGGAAATCCAGTGGTCGGAACTGTCGCGCGGCATCGACAAGACGGGCGAGCAGCTCAACACCGACGAACTGCATCTGCGCGCTTTCTGGCGCCAGTGGGACAAGCATATGATGGGGGGGCTCGACAGCCTACCGAAGGCCGCCGAATGACCATCGCACGATCTGAAGTCGAAGACTTCCTGTACGCGGAAGCAGCGCTGCTCGACGAATGGCGCTTGGACGATTGGCTCGGCCTGCTGACGCCGGACTGCGTCTATCGCGTGCCGCCGAATGACAAGCCCGATGGGGCCGCTGCCAACACGCTCTACATCATCTCGGACGATATGGAGCGCATCAAGGCGCGCATCGTGCGTCTCAAAAGCCGCAACGCGCATGCCGAATATCCGCATTCGCGCACGCGCCGTCTGATCACCAATGTTCGCATCGTCGCATCGGACGAGGTGAGCGCGACGGTCGCCGCGAATTTCGTGATCTATCGGTTCCGGCGCGAAGAAAAAATTCGCGAATATGTCGGCACGTATCACTTCAAGCTGGCGCGCGTCGGCAAGGATCTGAAGCTTGCCGAACGTATCGTCAAACTGGATGCGATGGAACTCGCCAGCCTCGGCAGTGTGAGCTTCATCCTTTAAATCAAAAAAATCATCGACAGGAGCGGCGCATGGACGGCGAGAACGTAGACCTCATCTGTATCGGGGCGGGGTTCGCCGGGCTCACCGCCGCGCTGCGCGCCCGCCAGCTCGGCCTGTCGGTCATTGTGCTCGAACGCCAGTCCGAGCCGAAGCAATACAACAATTCGCGCATCACGACCGGCGTCTTCCATGTCGCGTCCAACGACGTGCGCTTAGGGCCTGAAAAACTGATCGAAGCGATCAATATCGAAACGCAGAACTACGCCAAGCCCGATCTGGTGCGTGCGATTGCCGAGAACGCCGCGCGCGTTGTCGATTGGCTCAAGGAACAAGGCGTCAGTATCGAACACGAAACCAGCATGGCCTATGTCGCCGGGCGCGCGCATCTTGTGCTGACGCCGGCACGCGCCATGCGTGCCGGGCTCGATTGGCACGGCAAGGGCGGGGATCGCACGCTCGGCGTGCTCGAGGACAAGCTGATCGATCTCGGCGGGCGTATCTTGCGCGGCGTCGAGGTCGCGAAACTGGTGATGGCCGAAGGCGTGTGCGTCGGGCTCGATGCGCGTCATGACGGACATATGCTGCGCTTCGGCGCCAAAGCCGTAGTGGTGGCCGACGGCGGCTTCCAGGCCAACCTCGCCATGCTGAAAGATACGGTGACGCCGCAACCCGACCGCATCAAGGTGCGCGCCACGCCATCGGGGACGGGCGACGGTATCCGCATGGCGCGCGATGTCGGTGCGCGCATCACCGAGGTCGGCGCGTTCTACGGCCATATCCAGGCGCGCGAGGCGATGCACGACGATCGCCTGTGGCCTTATCCCAATATCGATATCGCGGCGACCGGCTCGATCGTGGTCGATGGGTCGGGCAACCGCTTCGTCGACGAAGGGCGCGGCGCGGTGTTCATCACCAATGCGATCGCCAAGCTCGCCGATCCGCTGTCCGCCTCGGTCGTGCTCAGTCGCAAGATCTGGGACGAGGTGGCGACGCAAGGCGTCTCGCCGCCCAATCCCGAACTGACCAAGAACGGCGGCGTATTGATCGAGGGCGCCGACCTCGCCACCATCGCGCGCACCATCGATGTGCCAGGTGCGGCACTCGCTGCGACCATCGCCAATTACAACGCGGCGGTAAAAAGCCGCGCCATCGATCGGCTCACGCCGATCCGCACGGAGAAGAAAGCCAAGGCGCATGTCATCGAAGCACCTTACTGCGCGATCAAGGTCTGTGCCGGCGTGACCAACACGATGGGCGGCATCGATATCGATGCCGATGCCCATGTCCTGGCGGACGACGGCAAGCCGATCCCCGGCCTCTACGCGGCGGGTTCGACCACCGGCGGGCTCGAGGGCGGGCCGAATGTCGGTTATGTCGGCGGTATCGTGAAGGCCTTCGTATTGGGCCTATGTGCCGGCGAGGCCGCCGCGCGCGATAGCAGATAAGCGAGGCGGGCGACGAATTCGGAAAAGATCGAAACATATCTCCTCGACGGAGCCCCAGCCAATGCTGCTACTGGGTCGATGCCAGGGCAGACAGAAGGTGCTGGACCGATCGGACCAAATTCTTCGGGGAGAATGATGTGAGGAAACTTGCTCTTCTAGCCGTTCTTTTGTTGGCGGGCTGTCAGACGGCAGGCGGCGCCATGCGCGACCAAGTTGGCAATACATATCCAGAGGCTTGCCGAGGCGAATTGATCTGCACGCCGACTGGCTTCAACGGGGATGAGGACTGTGCGCTCGCGGGCAAAAAAATACAGGTTCAAACCGTAGAGAGTCGCTTTTTGACCAAAGGTTATTTGGCCGAATTTACCCCGGGCGGCATTGCGATGATTTCTTCTGGTCTTTCGGGTTGGAAAAGGAGCGACGCAATACGCCATGAGGCCTGCCATGCAGTCGCAGGTGAGTGGCATCCTAATTCAAGGGTCGAACTGAAATGAGACAAGACTCCATCTTCGACAGCATCAAGAACGTCGCGCTTGACGAGCCGGGCAGAGCCGATCACGAGGTCAAAGAGGTTTGAGCCCGAAATACATCATGCTTCGTAAATTGAATTAAATAGGCGCGCACGAGCGAAGCGGTGGCGCGCGGCGTCAATGGCAACCGGCGCATTTTGATCGCCCTCGCTCGCGCCGATGCGTTGAGAATGTCATCGTTCGATGCCACAATGTGCGCCGATCGCGGCGTCCCGGGCGTATTCGGGCAGGAGAGGACAAATGAATAAAAGCAACGATGTACCGGCCCTGGTATTCAGCCATTTCGGGGTGTTCTGCCACGATGTGGCGGCGCTTGAGGATTTCTATACCCGGGTCATGGGCTTCGCGGTCAGCGATTGCGGCCATGTCCATGCCGGCCCGGTCGAATTCGACATGTCCTTCATGACGCGGCGCCCGTGGGAGCATCATCAGCTCGTCATCGCCGGCGGCCGACCGCAGGCTCTGCCCTCCACCGTCAACCAGATTGGCTTCCTGGCGCCGAGCCTCGCCGAATTGCGCCGTATCAAGGCGCGCCTGGAAAAAGAACCGGGCGTCACTGGTATCGAAGCGGCCGATCACGGCATCTCCTGGACGCTGTATTTCGTCGATCCGCAGGGCAATCGCATCTCGGCGTCGGTGAACACCGGCTGGTATGTGCCGCAGCCGGCCTATTGGCCGCTCGATCTTGCCTGGACGGATTCTGAAATCGTCCGCCAGACCGAGGCGCAGTGCCGTGCCACCCCGGGCTTCATGAACCGCGATGCGTGGCGCGACGAGACGCACAAGGTGCTGGCGTCGATGAACCGTCTCGCCAGCCAAGCGACGCCGAGTGTCGATGCCAAGATCACCTCGACCGAAAGCGTGTTCCGCCGCCCGGTCGGTACGACCGCGCCGGCCGATGCGTTCCCGCGCCTCGCCATGCATCAGGTCGGCATCTATGTCGCCGACATGGACAAGCTGCAGGCGTTTTATGAAAAGACCTTGGGCTATCTCGTGACCGGCAAGGGCCGCCTGCCCGCCGTCGGCTCGCAACCGGCCGCCGACGTCGTGTATCTGACGCGCGATCCCAATCAGGTGGCGCAACTGATCTTGGTATCAGGGCGCGACGCCAAGGTGAAATCAAGCGTCAACCAGATCACTTTCCGCGTGCCCGATATCGCGACCTTGCGCGGCATCAATGAAGCGCTGCGCACGATCCCGGGCTGCGCCAATTTCCGCCCGATCAATCACGGCAATTCCTACTCGCTCTATTGCGACGATCCGGAAGGCAACGCGCTCGAGATTTCGTTCGAATCGGAATATTACATTCCGGCGCCGATCGCCTGGCCGCTCGATTTCGGCATGGACGATGCAACCTTGCTCAAGCATGTGTCGGATCGTGTCCATGCAACGCCGGGCTTCATGCCGCGTGCCGAATGGAAGGCGCGCTCGCGCGCCGAACTTGTCGCTTCGGGCCGTATCGAGGCCGAAGACCTCGTCGAGCATCTGTATTAGAAGATGAGGATCGTCCGATACGCTCTCGGCAGTGAAGCACGACTTGGGTTGCTGCTGTCCGACGACCGAGTCGCCGAATTGCCAGGCAACGACGATCTCGTCGCCTGGCTGCAGGCCGGCAAGCCGACGCAAAGCGCGTTTGCGCGCCCGCTGGCCGATTGCAAGTTGCTGGCTCCGGTGGCGCGGCCCAGCAAAATCATTGCGGTCGGGCGCAACTACCGTTCCCACAATCGCGAAATGTCGGCCGGCGATGGGCGTTTCCCCAATGTCGTGCCATCGGCCTGGATCAAGGCGACATCGACTCTTGCGGGTGCCTTCGACGACGTTGTGAAACCGCGCGCGACCCAGAAACTGGATTACGAAACCGAGCTGGCCGTGGTCATCGGCAAGCGCTGCCGTCATGTGCACGAAGACGACGCTGTTTCGGTAATCGCGGGCTATACCGTCGCGTCAGACATCACGGCGCGCGATGTCGTCGCCATCGAACGGGCCGAGGGCAACCAGCTCCTGGGCAAGATGTTCGATACCTTCTGCCCGATGGGGCCCTGGTTCGTCACCGCCGACGAAGTTCCCGATCCCATGAACTTGTCCTTGATCACACGCGTCAACGGCGAAGTGCGTCAGGAGTCGAACACCGCCAACATGATCTGGCCGATTGCCAAACTGATCGCGTACGTCTCGCAGATGACCTTGGAAGCGGGCGATATCATCCTGACCGGCACGCCATCGGGCGTCGCCATGGGACGAAAGGCCGGCGACTGGTTCTTGCAGGCGGGCGACGTGTTGGAATCCGAACTCGGCGGTATCGGCGTCATGCGCAACCGCATCGTTGACGCTGCGGATCAGCCC
Source organism: Rhodospirillaceae bacterium (assembly GCA_947467145.1). Taxonomy (GTDB): domain Bacteria; phylum Pseudomonadota; class Alphaproteobacteria; order Rhodospirillales; family UBA2165; genus CANIGJ01. Next base: position 157,932 of record CANIGJ010000003.1, read on the forward strand.
ACCAGTTGGGACTGGGCGAAGGCCTAAGCGGCCGCCAGTTTCCGGCTCGAAAGTGCGCTGACCGCAATCACCAGTCCGATCGCCACCGCGTGGATGGCCAGATCGATCACGGTCACGTCGAACGGGTGGAAGAATTGCAGCAGGAATGCGGCAATCCCGGCGACACCGAGACCGCCCATGGCGGCGACCGAGGCCGGGGCGAGCGGCTTCGCGTGCAGTAGCATCCACGACAAGACGAGACCGAGTGGGATGCTCGTGCCCAGCAGGATCAGGAAACATTCCGTGCTTTCGGCGAGATCGGTCGGCGTGCCCGCGATCCAGCCTTGCAGGCAACCGAGCCCGGTGGTGGCCAACCATGTGGCCAGCGCGGGCAGGGGCAGCAGCGCCCAGGCGCGACTGCGATCGGGCAGGCTCATTTCGAACGCGGCCACGACCGCCAGCAGGCCGGTCGCGAGCGTGGCGGTCAACTCGACCATCTGACGCACATCGTGCGCGCGGCCGATGAAGGCGGACGTATCGGCAAACGCGGCAATTATGCCGCCGGACCCGATCGCCACGCAGCCCAGCCAGGCCGCCGCGCGCATCAGGGGATGGCGCAGGCGATGGACGGGCCCGGCATCGGCGCTCAGCCGCGCGATCAATTGATCGGTCGTATCACTCATCGTCACCCCGACTTCCTTTCAGGCGCGCCCGCAGTGTTTTTATGGCGCGATGCACATTGACCTTGAGGGCCGCGATGGACTTGCCGCTGACCTGCGATGCTTCGCGCAGCGACAGGTCCCGCACCTTCAAAAGCTCAATGGCCTCGCGTTGTCCTTCGGGCAGGGCGGCAATCGCGGCGCCTAGTCCGGAGGCTTGCACGGTCAGCTCCGTGTCCTTGTTCGCTCCAGGATCGGCAAAGGTTTCATAGGCGACGTCGTCCGCGGTCTCGACCGCGGCAATCCGCCCGCGCCGCCGGATCGCATCGATCGACCGCCGCCGCGCGATGGTAGCCAACCAGGCATCGAACGGGCGGGCCGGATCGTAGGTATGCCGGACGCGATGCACCGTCAGCAGGACGTCCTGCACGACATCTTCGATGCGATCTCGGCGATGCTGGCGCGCGACCACGGTGCGGATGAAGGGCACGGCTGCGCGCAACAGCTGCTCATAGGCCGCGCGGTCGCCGTCCTGGGCGGCCTGCATCAGCCGCGACCAGTTTTCGCGATTTGTGTTGTCGCCCTGTGTAACCATTCCCGAAACCACGCGAACAAACAGATACGGGCGGCCATTCGGACGCCCGCGCAATGTCAGCATAACTGGAGAGACACAGATGCAAAAGGTTTCCACCAAAGGCGCTCTGCTCGCCGCGTCCGCTTTCGCGACTTTCGCTGTGATGGCCGCCGTTTCGCCGTCCAAGGCCGGCCCCGCGCCGGAGCCGACCTTCAAGGCCGAGAAGTGCTATGGCGTCGCCGCCTCGGGCCAAAACGATTGCGCGTCGGCGGGCAGCAATTCCTGCGCCGGGACCGCGACCAAGGCGAGCGACCCGAAGGCCTGGATCTATGTGCCGGCCGGGACGTGCACCAAGATTCAGGGCGCCACTCTGAAGGCGATGTAATCGGATCGGTGCGGGGCGGTCATGTTGGACACTTCGGCGGTACATGCTGGCGCTCTGGTCGGAATCGGCCTGCGCGGACCGCATCTGGTCGAATTGCCGCGACGCCGCCCCGCGCTCGATTTCGTCGAAGTCCATGCCGAGAACTATATGGATTTCGGGCCGGCGTTCGATCGACTGATGGACGTGCGGCGCGACTACCCCGTCAGTCTGCATGGTGTCGGACTATCGCTGGGCAGCGCCGATGGGCTCGATGCGCGACATCTCGCGCGCTTCCGCGATCTGATCGCGCGTATCGATCCGATTCTTGTCTCCGAACATCTCGCCTGGTGCATCGCGGGCGGCGTCTATCTGAATGATTTGCTGCCGCTTCCCTATACCGAAGAAGCGCTTGACCTCGTCGCGCGCAATGTTGCGCGGGCACAGGAGGCGCTCGGCCGTCGTTTGCTGGTCGAAAATCCGTCGCGTTATCTCAACTTCGCCCATTCGCCGATTCCCGAAGCGGAGTTCTTAGGCGCACTGGTGGTGCGCACCGGCTGCGCTATTCTCTGCGACATCAATAATATCGTCGTGAGCGCGCATAATGTCGGCGAAGACGCGAGCGCTTATCTTGAGAAACTGCCACGCGCAGCGGTGCAGGAAATTCACCTGGCGGGACATAGCGTTCAGTCGATCGATGGGCGAACCATCCTGATCGACGATCACGGATCGCCGGTCAGTGATGAGGTCTGGCGGTTATACGCGCGCGCCCGGCAGACATTCGGCGCCGTGCCGAGCTTGATCGAACGCGATCGCAATCTGCCGCCGCTCGATGAATTGTTGGCCGAAGCCGATCGCGCAAGAGTTGATCATGCTCTCGCTGCTTGAAATCCAAACGGCATTCGCCGGCGCCTTGTTATATGACGGCGCCGCCGATCTTGGGGACTGGCTGCGCGACGACGGCATTGCCGCCACTGCGCGGATCGACATCTATCGCAACAATATGCAGGCCTCGCTGAGCGCGGCACTCGGCGAGATGTTCCCGGTCATCCGCCGTCTCGTCGGCGATGGCTTCTTTGCCTACGCGACCCATGAATTCGTCAGCCAGCATCCGCCGGTTTCGCCCTGCGTGGCCGATTACGGCGCGGGCTTCGCCGACTTCCTGTCTGCCTTTGCACCATGCTGTGAATTGCCCTATCTGCCTGATGTCGCGCGCTTCGAACGATTGCTGCACGACGCCGCGCGCTGTGCCGATGCGCCTCCACTCGATGCGTCGGCGCTCGCTGGGATCGACGCATCGGATGCTGGGCGTCTGGTTTTCACGCTCCAGCCGTCGCACGGCTATCTCTGTTCGCCGTGGCCGGTGACGGCGATCTGGCGCGTCAATCAGGATGGCCGCGATGGCGCGGTCGATCTGCAGGGTGGCGGCGTCCTGGTCGAGGTCTGCCGCCCCGACGGCATTGTCGAGTTCCGTGAATTGCCTCCAGCGGATTTTGCCTTTCGCGCCGCGTTGGCCGGTGCCGCAACATTTGCCGATGCGCTGGTGGCCGCGTCCGATCGCGACGCCGCGTTCGATGTCGCCGCCGCCTTGGCCGAATTGTTGGCCGATCGCGCCATCACTGGCGTTCGGCTTATGGAGTGAAAGACCGATGCCCAACTTAGCAACGCTGTTCGCCGATCTCGAACGATTCCCGCTGTCGATTCTGCAATTCCTGTTCAGAGTGTCGATCGGGTTGGTGTTCTGGTATTCGGGCCTGACCAAGATCGCGAGCTGGCCGACCACGATCCTTTTGTTCCGGGACGAATACGCCGTTCCGCTTCTGCCGCCGGAGCTCGCCGCGACCTTTGCGACCGCCGTTGAATTAAGCTGTCCGGTCCTGCTGCTCTTCGGATTGGCGACGCGTCTCGCGACCTTGCCGCTGATCGGCATGACCCTGGTGATCCAGATGTTCGTCTATCCGGAATCCTGGAGCGTCCATTTGATGTGGATGGCGATCTTGGTGTTCATCCTGACGCGTGGCCCGGGTGCGCTGTCGATCGATCATTGGATCGCGCGTTCGATACGGCCGAACGTCTAACGCGGGCATAGATTGTCTATGTTAAGACGTGGTGCGTTTGCGCGGACGTTTCGGCGCGACCTTGGGATAATTGACGGCCGTTTGGTGCACGTGGTGACCCATCAGGTCGGCCGCTTCGGCGGCTTTGCCCTTTTCGATGAGCTGTAAAATCTGCTCGTGAATTTTCTGAATGCGTTTGCGCGCCGACAGCGTCAGCTCGACGTCGTCGCGCCGGGTCACCAGACGCAAGGCGCGAAACAGCGAACTCAACACCGGATTCTGCGTGCTCTTGGCGACGCAGACATGGAATGCAAGGCCGTTGTCCTGGAACGCATGTACGGAGCCGATCAGATCGGCGCCGTCCTGCACGATCGCATGTAACTCCTTGATATTGTCGGCAGTGCGGCGCTGGGCGGCGAGGCGGGCGGCCGTCATCTCGATGACATGTTGCATCTCGAATATCTGCGGCAGGTTCACATCCGCTAGTTTAAACTGTACCGCCAACGCCTCGGCGAAACTGTCTGGGTGTCCTTCGGCGATCCAGGCCCCACCTTTCGCCCCTGAGCGAACCTCGATGATGCCAAGACCCTGCAGCGATTGCAGCGCCTCGCGTGCGGTGCGCCGCCCGACCTTGAATTTTTCTACAAGCGTACTTTCCGAGCCGAGAAAATCGCCGGGACGAAGCAGGTCCTCGAAAAGCTGGCTCTTGACGTGGGCGACAAGCGCATCCGACGCCCGAGATGACGATTGCGGTTCGAATTCGAGCGGCGAAGAGATCTTGGGGCGGCTTTTTCGCAAAGGCTGGGTCCGATGGCGACAACGATACGATTGGCGGAAACTATCGTGTTTTCGCAAATATTCAAACGCTGGTCCGGGACGGCGACCCAGATTCAGCTAGTGTCCGTATTTGTCGCCTGCTAAAGATGTCATATATGACATATATAAAAAGGAGGCCTCGTCATGACGTCGGCGCGCGATAACGAAACTCTCACGTCGGTCGGTCCCGGCACACCGATGGGCGAATTGATGCGGCGCTATTGGGTTCCGGCTGCGCTCTCCAGCGAGGTGACCAAAGACGGCGATCCGTTGCGGCTTAAATTGCTATGCGAGGACCTGATCGCGTTTCGCGATTCGTCAGGCCGCGTCGGCGTGATGGATCATCGCTGCCCGCATCGTTGTGCCTCCTTGTTCTTCGGGCGCAACGAAGAAGGTGGTATCCGTTGCGTCTATCACGGCTGGAAGTTCGACGTCGACGGCAACTGCACCGACATGGCAAATGTGCCGCCGCACCAGGATTTCAAGCACAAGGTTCATGCCAAGGCCTATCGCGCCGAAGAACGCGCTGGCCTAATCTGGGTCTATATGGGCGATCAGGCGCGCGTGCCGGCCCTGCCTGATCTGGAGGTGTTGCAACTGGACGCCGACGCGGTGGGAATCGATGTGTTTCAGCGCGAATGTAATTGGTTGCAGGCGCTCGAAGGCGACATCGATACATCCCACGTCGATTTCTTGCACGGCGGAACGCGTACGGTCGATGATTTTCCGCCGGACGATCCGCGCCGCTACGGCGCGATCCATCGCGATCCGGAATACACGATTGCGGAAACGGACTGGGGTACGATGTATGGCGCCCATCGCCCCGCCGATCAGGGACGGCGCTATTGGCGTGTCGCCCATTTCCTGTTTCCGTTTTGGACGATGACGCCGGCAGGCGTTTTCGACACCTATATCCATGCGCGCGCCTGGGTGCCGATGGACGATCACCACACCATGGGCTTTGGTCTATCGAAAAAGGGATCGCGCCTGACGGCGATCGGCAACGCCAAGCAGGGCATTGCGCTTCACGTCGAGGAACGCTTACCCAATACCACCGACCGGTTCGGCCGGTGGCGCTTTGCTGCCAACGCGCGCAACGATTACCGGATCGATCGCGCTGCCCAACAATCGCAAATCTATAGCGGCATCACCGGCATCACGCTGCAGGACCAGGCGATGACCGAAAGCATGGGAGAGGTCGTTGATCGTTCGCTGGAACATCTGGCGCCGAGCGATCGCATGATTGCCGTGACGCGCCGTCGGCTTTTGTTTGCTGCTCAAGCCTTGCAGAAAGACGCCGTGGCACCTCCCGGCGCCGATGAGCCCGGTGTGTTTCATGGCGCACGTGGCGGCTATTACCTGGCGCCGGAAAATGCCGAATGGCAGGATTTTTATAAAGAAAGACTCACCTCGGTACGCCGCCAAGCCAGCTCCGCCGCAGCGGCGGAATAAAGCAATAATCAAGTATAATCCTACAGGGAAGATCGGACCAACCATGCTCACATTCGCATATCGACTGACGGTCTGCGCCGTCGCACTTGTCATGTCGGCGACACCGGGCTTCGCGCAGAAATCCAAGGATACCTTCCGCCAATTGCATGCGCAGGCGATTGCGACGCTCGATCCGTATCTCGATCCGCGGCCCGAAGTGTATTTCGCCAGCGAGATGCCGTTCGACCGATTGATCATGCTGGACGAAGGGGCCGAGAAATTCGTCGGCAATCTTGCGCGATCCTGGGCCCGCCCCGATACCAAGACGATCGAGATGGAGTTGCGTGACGACGTCACCTGGAGCGACGGACAGAAATTCACGGCGGACGACGTTATTTATACGCTGGGGTATCTGTCCAATCCGAAGTCGAATTTTCGCTTCGCGAGCGATTACGACTGGATCGAGCGCGTCGAGAAGCTCGGGCCGCACAAGATTAGGATCGTCGCATCGCGTACTGTTCCTTACGACCTGGCGCGGCTAGGTGGATACACCTTTATGTTTCCTCAGCACGTTCACGGGCCGCTTGAGTCCAAGCAGGATTTTGGCCGTGCTCCCGTTGGAACCGGCCCGTACAAAATCGTGCAGGTCGACAAGAACACGGGAATTCGTGCGGAAAAGCGTACCGACCATGTCCACGCCAATAACGTAAAGAAGTCGCCATCGATTAAAAATGTGGTTCTGCGCGGTGTGCCGGACCGGGGAACGCGCGTCGCCGAGCTTTTGGCCGGCAATGTTGATGCGATCCACGACGTCTCGCCCGATCAGGCCGAAGATTTGGCCAAGTCGCCGCAATTGGCCATGACGGTGACACTTCCCTTCGCCTATCAATACATGATGATCGATATGAAGGGGCGCAGCGGTGTGGCTCCGCTTAAGGACAGGCGCGTGCGGGCCGCGATACTGCACGCGATCGATCCGGAGGCGATCAACATAATGATCGGCGGAAAGTCCGTTAGCCTGACGCGCCCGCCGGCGCTGTGCCACCCGATGCAGCTTGGCTGCGACTATTCGCTCGAAACGCCGAAGTTCGACCGGGCGAAGGCGCGCGGCCTTTTGGCCGAGGCCGGCGTCCCATCCGGTTTCGACGTCGCGATCACGACGAACAGTCTCGCCGGAAAGGATATCGCCGAGGTCGTGGCCGGTCAGCTGCGTGCGATTGGCATCCGCGCCAACGTCGACCCGCAAACCTTTGCCGCCTATCGCCAACTGCAGAGCGACGGCAAGATCAATATGATGATTTCTGGCTGGGGCGGCGGTGGGTTGCCAGATGTCGGCGGCACGCTTGATTTCCTGTTCGAGGGCGGCTCGCGCGATTATCACGGCGTGCCCGGTTGGGTTGAAGCCGCGCAGAAGGCCAACACTGAAAACGACGATCGGGCGCGACGCGCCATCGTGAAAAAACTTTTCGACGAGGTAACGACGGAAGGTTATATCGTGCCGATGGCGCCGATCCCGCGCTTTTGGATGCATACCCGTGAGGTCAAGATCGCGACGCCCAGCAGCTTCAATGCCTACGGTGCGGATGCATGGGGCTTTTCGTGGGAGTAGCTTGGCGTCAGCGCGTCGGCAGCACCTGGCCGACATAGGCCGAACAGCCGACGACGATGCCCATGGCGAGCATGTGAATCCCCCAATCGCCGAGATTCATTTCGAAGCCATGGAAAAACTGTAACAGGGCGACAGCCGCCGACGAGATGGCCAAACCGGCCATGGCGGACGCCGACCAGCCGAGATGCGCGCGGTGGAGGCGGAGCAGTGGGAACAGCAGCAGGGCAATCGGGATGCTGGTCGCCAGGATGAACAGGAAGCAATCCGGGCTATGACCGTAGAGTAGCTGCTCGGCCGGCTTGTCGAGCGGAACGTCGATGCCAATAGCTCACCGTCAGGGCCTGCCAGACGACGAACAGCACGAGCGGGGTCACGCGCCACCGCAAGGTGCGCCCGCGGACATGGATGCGGAAGGCGGCGACCGCTGCGGCCGCGCTCGTCAGGACGGCGCCCAGCAATTCCAGCCGTTCTTCGGGGTCATGCAGGGCGCGATCGATCAGATGGGGCTTGGCGAAAAACAAGACGAACAAACCCGCCGCCCCGGCCAGCACAGCCAGAACGCTTAGGGCGCTTAACAGCGGCGCCGAGCCAACAAAAAGGGCAAGGGCGCCGGGGCGCTTGCCTGTCTCGCTCAAGTTGACGGTCTTTCTAAGATGAGGCCTGTCTAGACAGGAAAATAGCGACTCGGCCCAGCTTTGACGAGAGACGGATTACCCGGGGGTCGGGGGGCAAAACGAAAGCCCGCCACTGGGGTCAGTGACGGGCTTCGGTTCGATCCGAGACGGTCTGCGGTTACTGCCAGGTGGCAAACGCCATGGCGTTGCCGGTGCCCGCTTCGGAGCGGTAGCACGGCACGTAATCGAGCAGGTTCATTTCGTAGTTCGTGGTCGACAGAACGCCCAAGGTCGCGATCCAGTTCTTGGTCTCCGACGTGCCCGAATTGAAGATGATGTTGGGCTCGCTGATGATCGTCTTATAGTCGCGGGTCTGCATCGCCTTCAGCATCTTGCGGTCCCACGCCTCGTCGATGACGAAGTGCGACAGCCCACCCGACGCCACGACCAGCACGCGCTTGTCGCTGTCCCACTTCTGGATGCCGCGGCTGATCGCCTGGCCCAGCTCGAAGCAGCGCTTCGGCGTCGGCTGGTTGGGCGGGAAGAAGGTGTTGATCAGCACCGGCACCAGCGGGATCGCCTTGTCCTTCAGGATGCGGCGATAGATGAAGGTGACCGCATGGCCGATGCCGCGCGGGCCTTCCGGGCCTTCCGGCACCTTTTCCGATGCGGTGACGTCGAATTCCGACTCCATGCATTCGGCGACGATGGTGTTGGCGAGATCGGGCACGCAGTCGTACCAGGTATCGACCGGTGTATGGCGCGACGCTTCGACGAGCTGCACCGCGGGGTCCTTGTGCGCGTGCTTGGCGGCTTCGTAGCCCGTGTTCAGCACCTTGTCGCCGGAGAAGATCGAATAACTCGGCTGCACGTCGTCGAAGAACCATTCATGCTGGTCATCGCCGATCAGCACGATCACATCGGGTTTCATCTTCTGGACGGTTTCGCCCAGCTTATCGAGCGCCACCTGGCAGCGGTTGAACCGTTCGGCGCGCACGTCGGGCAGGATTTCCTTCTCGAAATGCTCCTGCTCGCTGTTGCGCTTGGCGAGTAGCTGCGGGAAATCGTACACGCCGCCGCGGAAATGGTGCTCTTTCAGGTTGCGGTCGAAATTGGCGCGCAGCGGCCATTGTTCCGCGGGGAGAATAAGCAGTGGCCCGTGGGACGATCCCATCCCGCCGACGATCTTTGCCATGACGCGACTTTCCTTTGAATGATTCTCAATAAGAGTTGGCGCAAAAAATGACAGGATCAACGAAGTCCGTCAATCGGCGGGCCTTGACCGCGATCAAGGCCGCCCGCGCGGCCTTGGCCCATGCTAGAGTCCTGAAACTCTGGGGATTTGGTCGTGCCTTTGTTCAATTCCATCGACCGTTATGGCGCTATGGCTCGGACCCTTCACTGGGCCACCGCGCTCCTGGTCGGGGCCGCTTGGCTGCTGGGGCAGATCGGCGAGGATATCGGCGGCCACGGCCCGCGTGCTGCGGGGCTTATCGCGCATGTCATGGTTGGCCTCGCCGTACTCGTGACGTTGACCCTACGCGTCGGCTGGCGCCTTATCGACACGCCGCCGCCGGCCGAGGCGACACCGCTTGGTTCTCTCGCGGATCGCGCCGCGGGCCTCGTCCATTACCTACTGCTGTTTCTTCTGCTAGCCGCGCCCCTCGCCGGAGTGGCGTACCAGTTCGCGCGCGGTGAGCCGTTGTACCTGTTCGGATTTGCCGAGATCGCCTCGCCCCTGACTTTGTCGCGCGATGTCGCGCGCGGCATCAAGGAACTGCATGAGGCTTTTGCCAACGCGCTCCTGGTCCTGGCATTGCTGCACGCGCTGGCGGCGCTGGGTCATCATTGGATCTTGCGCGACCGCGTGCTGAAGCGGATGTGGCCGTTTTCCGATTGACGGCTAGAGCGCCGCGTAATCGACGGGTTGAGCGATATCGATGCGCTTGCCGGCGGGAGGCATCGGGTATTTAAGCCCCGTCGCGCAATTGAACAGCAGGGCACGCTCGCCCGGATCGATACGGCCCGTCTTCAGTTCCTTCTTGTAGGCGGCGTAGGTCGCGGCTCCTTCCGGGCACATTAGCACGCCGTCGCTTTGTGCGACCTCCGCCAGTCCCGCCGCGATCTCGTCGTCATCGACCGCGGTGGCGAACCCATTCGAGGCGCGCACGGCGCGCAGGATCAGGAAATCGCCGACGGCGGCGGGCACCCGGATGCCGGCGGCATATGTATGGGCATCTTCCCAGCGCTTGGCGAATTCCTCGCCTTGTTCGAACGCGCGCACCATCGGCGCGCACCCGGCGGCCTGCACCGCGACCATGCGTGGACGTTTCTTGCCGATCCAGCCGATTTGGCCCAATTCCTCGAAAGCTTTCCACATGCCGATCAGGCCGGTGCCGCCGCCGGTCGGGTAGAGGATCACATCGGGGACCTCCCAGCCCAATTGCTCGGCCAATTCGAGTCCCATCGTTTTCTTGCCTTCGATGCGATAAGGCTCCTTTAGGGTCGAAGTATCGAACCAGTTCATGATGTCCTTGCCGGCGCCGACGATCTTGCCGCAATCGTCGATCAGGCCGTTGACCAGATAGGTCCGCCCGCCTTGCAGGGCGATCTCGCGCACATTCACTTCCGGTGTGTCGTCGGGGCAGAAAATATAGGTCTCGATGCCGGCGCGTGAGCAGTATGCCGCGAGGGCCGCACCCGCATTGCCGTTGGTCGGCATTGCCATGCGGGTCACGCCCAATTCCTTGGCCATCGCGACGGCGAGCGCCAGGCCGCGTGCCTTGAACGAACCGGTCGGCAAGCGGCCCTCGTCCTTGACCAGCAGCTCGGCGGCACCCAGACGCTTGGCGGTTCGCTCGAGCGGCAGAATAGGCGTCATGACCTCGCCAAGGCGCACGACGTTCTCGGCGCGTCGCACGGGCAGGAATTCGCGGTAGCGCCAGAATTCCGGCAGGCGTGCCGCGATGGCGGCTTTGGTCACACTCTTGGCCAGTGACTCGAGGTCATAGCGCACGAGCAAAGGCTTGCCGGCCTTGGATAGGCCCTGAAGTGTGTCGGCGGGATAACGTTCGCCAGTCAGGCTGCATTCGAGATGCGTGACGAAAGTCGGCGTTTCAACCATTGCGACGCTCCAAGGTTACGATGTGCGCGCCGTAGCATATTGATCCGGCGCGGTGATTGGGAATCCTACTTACCCGTGTCGTTGAAGAGCGCAAACCCCTTTCAATTGCCTTGAGAACGAATCAGAGACATTTTCGCCAAGTATAAAAACGCTGGCGATAACAATCGGCCATAAGGCCATGTTCTTGAGGAGTACGCAGAATGTCCGCTCGTAACGCGGTCCCGGCGCTCGCGGATGCGATCGGCGTCGAAGACAGATTCAATCTCGCCTTCTCACGATTGTTCACTTACCTGTCTCCCAAGGAAACGAAAGCGCTGCTATCGCGCGCCACCTTGATCGAATGCGAGCCGGGTGAGTTCATCGTCTATGAGGGCGCCTCCGCCTCCGCGCTGTTCGTCATCGTCGAAGGCGAGGCGAAGGTTCTCAAACGCGAATATACGCAACGCCATCATGAGAAGATGATCGAACTCGCGCGCCTCGGCCTGGGCTCGATCATCGGCGAGATGTCGTTCTTGGACGGCGACGTCGCCAGCGCTTCGGTGATGGCCGATCGGCCGACCAAGCTCTACCGCATCGATCTCAAGGTGATTTTCGATCTGATCGAACATTCGCCGGAATTCTCGACCAATTTCTACCGCTCGCTCGCCGGCATCCTGTCACGCCGCCTGCGCGTCGCGAACGCCGTGCTGACCACGTCGCAGGAAGTACGCTCGGTCGCGGCCAAGGATCATCATCGCATTTTCGTTGTGGACGACGATCCCGAGGTCCTCAAATTCATCACCTTGTTCCTGGAAAGCGCCGGGCACAGCGTGCGCTCCTCCACCAGCCCAATCGAAGGGCTCTCGCTGATCAAGCAGTTCCGGCCCGATATGGTGCTGACCGATCTGATGATGTCGGGCATGAACGGCTTGGATTTCTGCCGCGAGCTGCGCCGCCACGCCGAATATACCGCGATGAAGATCGTCATGATGTCGGTGCGCCCGGAAGCCTATTGGACCGGTGAATCGCTCGATGCCGGCGCGGACGGTTTCATCATGAAGCCGCTTAATCCGGAAACCATCGTCTCGCAGATCGAACGGGTGATGGCGACCAACCATACGGCGCGCGCGGCCTAAACGGCCGTTCGGCCAACCGTATGGTCTGAGCGCTGGACGGATGGGGTGGCGGACGATAGCGTCCTGCCATGACCTCAGATCACAATGTTAAGGTCCGCACGGCGGGCGCGCTCAAATCCGGCATGGCCAAAAGCGTGGACGCCTTCAAGGCTGCGCATGGCTGGGCCTTTGCGCCCAGTTTCACGCACGGCCCCCATATCGAAGACGAACTCGCGCGCCAGGACTGCGACGCCGATATCGTCGGCCTGATGGACGACGCGATCGCTGGCGGCATCGCACGCGGCTGGCTCGCGTCCCGCCGCGTACCCATCGGCTCGATCCAGATCGGGGTCGCGATCCGCGACGGCGCCGAACGGCCGGATATATCCAACATGGACCTGTTCACCGCGGCGTTGCGCGGTGCCGATACCTTGATCTATACGACCGCGGCCAGCGGCGAATATATGGCGGGCGTGCTCACCAAGATGGGCTTCATCCGCCGCTTTGAGGACAAAACCGTGCGCTATTCAAGCGGTGCCGAGGTCAATGCGCGCCTGGCGGCCGGCAAGGCGAAGCACGAAATCGCCTTCGGTGTCGCGACCGAATTCCTGTCCAATCCCAAGGTCGTCTATCTCGGCCCCTTGCCCGCCGAGATTCAATATCCGTCGCCCTACGAGTTCGCCGCCCTGGCGGGACGCGACAGCGACGATGTGCGCCTGGTCCTTGATTTCCTCGCCACCCCGCAGGCCTGCGAGATCTTCGCCTCGACGGGCATCGACTAAATTCCTCTAGGAGAGTTCACGTGATCTATATCGGCACGGATGAGGTCAAACGCCTCGTCAATATTCAGGACGCCATCGATTCACTTGAGGCGAGTTTCAAGAACTGGAGCGACAAGGCGACCGCGAACCTGCCGCGCCGCCGTTTGAAGGTCGATGGCGCCGGGCTGAATGTCATGGCGGGCGCGATCCCGGGCTCCGATTATTTCGGCTATCGCGCCTACTTGCCGAAGATCGGCTACAACGCACTGATCCTGCTGTCGCTGAAAGAGAAAGCGCCGGTGGCGATGATCGATCTCAATTGGGCCTCCACGACACGCACCGGTGCCGCGACCGGTGTCGCCACGCGCTACATGGCGCGCGCAGATGCCAAGCAGCTCGCCGTCATCGGCACCGGGCGTCAATCGCCCGACCAGATCCGCGCCGTGGCGCTGGTACGCAAGCTCGACCGCATCACCGTGTTCAGCCGCGACGCCGCCAAGCGTGACGCCTTTGCCAAAAAGATGCAGGACGAACTGGGCGTGACGACGGTGGGCGCGGCCTCCGCCGAAGCCTGTCTCGACGGCGCTGATATCGTCGTGGCCGCCACCAATTCTACCGTGCCGGTGCTCAAGGGTGCGTGGCTGAAGCCCGGCATGCATGTGAACGGTATCGGGGCGAACGGGCTGGAGCGCATCGAACTCGATGACGATTGCGTGCTGCGCGCCGACCAAATTGTAACGGATCAGGTCGAACAGGCGAAGATTGAGGCGGCCGCCCTGGTGCGGCTCGCCTCCGTCGGCAAGCTCGATTGGTCCAATGTCGTCGAATTGGGTGAGATCGTCGAGGGCACGGTGCCGACGCGGACGTCGCCGGAGCAGATCACCTTGTTCCATTCGCTGGGCATCGCGTTCGAAGATGTCGCCTTCGGCGCGATGATTTATGAACGCGCCAAGAAGGAAGGCCTCGGCAAGCCGATGCCGCTCTGACGTGTGTTTGGTGACATGTGGTCATTGGGCGACGGGGTACTGAATCCATTTTGCATCGATCCGCCCTTGGGTTAGGGTTTTGCTGCGTGGCGCGCGGCACTTGCCGCAGGTTCTGGAGTATCGAGACCGATGGCCCAACGGGACGACGATCTGACGCGCACGCCCTCACTGCCTGATGAACTGATTCCCAATGTGCGCAGAGGCCTCGGCGGCCTCGTGTTTCACAAGCTCGATGCCGCCGATTGGCAGAACCTGTTCGCCAACGGCCAGACGAGGATCTATCGCGACGGCGAATATATCTGCCGCGAAGGCGACGAGGGTGATTCGCTGTTTTTCGTCGCCGATGGCGAGGTGCGCGTCCTGGCGCGTACCCTCGGCGGCAGCGGCGCACCCTTCGAATTGGCGCGGCTGGCCGCCGGTAGCGTGTTCGGCGAAATGTCGTTCCTCGACCGGGCCAAGATCAGCGCCACCGTTGCCGCCGACGGTCAGGTCGAAATCGTGCGCCTATACACCAAGGATATCGAACGTCTGATCGCCGACGATCCGGACTTCGGGCTGCGCTTTTATCGCTCGCTCGCGGTCACTCTGTCGCGGCGCCTGCGCGGCGCCAATCGCCTGATCAGCGAAGGATCGTAGACCTAATCAATAGTCGTTGCCCATGAAGTCATTGACTGAGGCATTGTTCGCCTAGCTCCGATCCCCTAAAACGGAGGGGAACAAGGAGAGGGTGTATGAGCGATCTCGATGCTGACGTTATCGTCGTAGGTGCCGGCAATGCCGCCATGTGTGCGGCGCTCGCCGCCAACGACCAGGGTGCGAAGAAAATCATTCTGCTGGAAGCGGCCCCCGAAGAAGAATCGGGCGGCAACAGCCGCTACACGGCGGGCCTGTTCCGCATTCCCTACGACGATCTCGATCAACTCAAGCGCATCATCCCGGACATTTCGGCCGAGGAAGAGAAGAACACCGACTTCAGCCAATATCGCAAAGAAGATTTCTACGACGATATGGGGCGCATCACGCAGTTCCGCGCCAATCCCGATCTCGTCGAACAATTGGTCGAACAGGCCCAAGACACCGCCGTATGGATGCGCGGCCACGGCGTGCGCTTCCTGCCGGCCTATGGGCGTCAGGCCTTCAAGCATGAAGGCAAGTTCAAGTTCTGGGGCGGCGCGCATATCGAAGCGTCGGGCGGCGGACCGGGCCTCGTCGAATCGCTGACCAAGGAGGTCAACAAGAAGGGCCTCGAGATTCGCTACCGCACGCGCGGCAGCCGCCTGATCGTCGAGGGCGGCAAAGTCACCGGCGTCGTCGCGGTGAAGGACGGCCAGGAGATCGAACTGCGCGCGCGCTGCGTCGTGCTGGCGAGCGGCGGGTTCGAGGCGAATTCGGAATGGCGCACCCGCGCCATGGGCCCGGGCTGGGACCTCGCCAAGGTGCGCGGCACGCGCTTTAACATGGGCGGCGGCATCAAGATGGCGCTCGATATCGGCGCGATGCCTTACGGCAACTGGTCGGGCGCACATGCGGTCGGCTGGGACCGCAACGCGCCCGAGTTCGGCGATCTCGAGGTCGGCGACAATTTCCAGAAGCATTCCTATCCGTTCGGCATCATCGTCAATATGAACGGCGAACGCTTCGTCGACGAAGGCGCCGATTTCCGCAACTACACCTATGCGAAATACGGCCGCGCCGTGCTTGAACAGCCGGGCCAGTTCGCCTGGCAGGTGTTCGATTCCAAGGTCACGCATCTGCTGCGCGACGAATACCGCATCAAGCAGATCACGAAAGTCACGGCGAACACGCTCGAAGAATTGGCGAAGAAGCTCGACGACGTCGATCCCGCCGGTTTCATGCGCGAGGTCACGGCTTATAACGCCGCCGTGCGCACCGACATCACGTTCAATCCGAACGTGAAGGACGGCCGCCACACCGAAGGCTTGCGTGTGCCGAAATCGAACTGGGCAAACAAGCTCGATGCGCCGCCGTATGAGGCCTATGCCATCACCTGCGGCATCACCTTCACCTTCGGCGGTCTGCAGATCGAACCGACGACGGGCCGCGTGCTCGATACCGGTGGCGAAGCCATCCCCGGCCTGTATGCCGCCGGCGAATTGGTCGGCGGGTTGTTCTATTTCAACTATCCGGGCGGCTCGGGCCTCGTGTCCGGTTCGGTCTTCGGCAAGATCGCCGGCACGGCTGCGGGCACCTACGGACGATAAAACGATGAGCGACCTCGCCGTCGATCTCGTTCTCGATGCGCATGCCACACTGGGCGAAGGCCCGGTGTGGAGCACCGACGAACAGCGGCTCTATTGGGTCGACATCATGAAGAACGAGATCCACCGCACCGATCCGGCGAGCGGAAAGGATGAGGTGCGCGATCTGGGCGAGCAAGTCGGCAGTCTCGGCTTGCGCGCGCACCCCGATGCCAAGGGCAATCTCGTCGCGGCGTTGCGCTCGGGTTTCTATTACGTGGATTTCGCGAGCGGCACGAAAACCTTCATCTGCGATCCGGAAAACAAGCCGAACAACCGCATGAACGACGGGCGCTGCGATCCGTACGGCGCGTTCTGGGCGGGCACGATGCTGGATCCGTCCGACCGCAAGACGCGCACGGGATCGATCTGGCGTCTGGCACCGGACGGTACGGCGTCGATGAAGGTCGACGATATTGGCGTATCCAACGGCATCGCCTTCGATGCCGAGCGCCACTATTTCTACTGCGCCGACACCTTTGCCGATGTTCAGACGGTGTGGCGCTTCGATCACGATCCGGACACGGGCGCGATCTCCAACCGCCGTATCTTTTTCACCGCGCACGAACTGCCGGGCCGGCCCGATGGTGCCTGCGTCGATGTCGAAGGCTGCTATTGGGTGGCGCTGACGAGCTGCTGGTCGGTGGCGCGCTTCACGCCCGACGGCAAGCTCGACCGCCTGATTAAAACGCCGGTGCAGAAGCCGACCATGTGCGTCTTCGGCGGCGCCGATATGTCGACGCTATTCATCACCTCGATGGGCTTTGGCTATCTGCCGCAGGCGGAGGGGCAGCCGCATGCGGGCGGTCTGTTCGCTTGCCGCCCTGGCGTGATGGGTGTCGCGGACGGCAAGTTTAGAGGCTGACTTTTATTGCGGCTTGCCGAAATCCTCGGCGGCGATGGCGAAATTAAGCGAGTCGGCGTCGCGGATGGCGAAGCTGGTGATGCCGACCAGATTGCCGCTCGCATCGAACAGGCCGCCGCCCGACGAGCCGGGCGAAATCGGCGCCGTCGTCTGCACGACCTGCATGCCGTCGAGTTTGCGCAGGCCCGACACGATCCCCTGGCCGAGCGTGTTCTCGAGCCCGTGCGGCGAGCCGATGGACACCACCGCCTCGCCGACCTTCAGGCTGTCGAAGGCGCGCACGGTCCGCGCATAGCTCTGCAAGGATTTCTCCACCGCGAGGATGCAGCGATCGGTGCCGGGCGAAGCGGAGGCGAGTGTCGCCGGGCGGATATCCTTGCCCTGTTTGACTACGATCGAGCGCGCGTCCTCGACGATATGACAATTGGTGATCAGCCGGTGCGGGCCGATGGCGACCGCTGAGCCTTGCGAAATGGAACCGCGCGGCTCGCTCGCCACGGCGATGGTCCACACGTGCTTGCTCGCGCGTTCGAAAATTTCGGACGCGGCGAGCGGCGTGTCCGCTTTCGCGGCCGTGCGGTCGAACGCGATCAATTGCCATTGCGGCATCGACGGCGACGGCGTCCCCATGCGCGGCGCCCGGCTGGCGCTTTCCGTCTGCGGCCGCGCTTCGATCATCGTGCTGGCGGGTGGTGCGACGAGATCGGGCTCGCTGTTCGTTGGGCGCCACCGCGCCACGGCGCCGGCCGCTTGTTGGATGTAGCGTGTCGGCAAAGCGCGTTCCATGTTGGCTTTGAGGATCGGCAGGCGGCCGGGCAGGCAGGTTTCCGTGACGAAGCCGGCCGGTGGCGTGATGCCGGCGGGGGCGCGCGTCAGCGAATGAATCTCCGATAGGCGCGCGGTGCTGCCGCTCTGGCCGAGCAGCAGCCAGAAATACGCCTTGTCCAATTCTTCTCGCCGAGGCTGCCGTCGTAATAGGCGTTCGCCAGAAAGGCCTGGGCATGGCAATTGTTCTGTTCCGCCGTCTGGGTGATCAAGGTGCGCGCTTCGGGTACGTTGGTCGTCCACAGACGGGACGCCTGCAGCAGGCGAGCCCATTGCGCGCCACCGGCCAGCGCCGCGTCGAGCGTCTTGGCGGCGGCGGTCTGATCGGCGGCGAGCGGCGCTTTGCCGAAATAATAGGAATCGTACATCGCGCGCAGCGCCTTGCCGTTGCCCCAGGCAGCGGCATCTTCCGTCCATTGCAGGGCGGCGGCCGGATCGGGTTTTTGCGCGAGATAACTTGCCACCGCCATGGCGACGTCGCCGTTGCGGCGCTCGCTGGCGCGCTGCGAGCAGCCCACGAGATTGGCTTCCACGACATAGTCGCACGACGCCAGAGCGTAATCGGGCAGTTGGCTCGTGCGCACGTTTCCCGTCGGCAGGCCGCAGGCGCCGAGTATACCCGCGCTCACTGCGCCGATCGTGATTCGTCCCCAAAGACGCACGTAATCGCTCCCTATCCCTCGCATAGGATAACCGCCTGGGTGCGGCGCTTCAAATGGACTCAGTGGGTGTGGTTGTGGCCATGATCATGGCTGGGCGCGGCGTTCTGCCGCAATTCTTCGCGACTTTGGCGGATGATCTGCACTGCCGACCAGAAGAACAGGCTCGCCATGATGGCCGCGACGATCAGATCGGGCCAGGCGGTCGTCGTGCCCCAGACGGCCAGCGCCGCGATCATCACCGCGACATTGCCGATGGCGTCGTTGCGCGAGCACAGCCAGACCGAGCGCACGTTGGCATCGCCTTCGGCGTAACGCATGAGCAGCAACACGCTGGCGACATTGGCGACGAGCGCCAGCGCACCGATCATGCCCATGATGTCGGCCTTTGGCACGCCGAGGATGAACACCTGATAGATGGTGGAGCCCAGCACCCACACCGCCATGATGGCGAGGCTGATCCCTTTCAACAACGCGGCGGTGGCGCGCGTTTTGGTGGGTGCGCCGATGACGGCGAGGCTCAAGCCATAGGTCGCGGCGTCCCCTAGGAAATCGAGCGCGTCGGCGCGCAGCGCCTGCGACTCGGCGAAGGCGCCGGCCAGCACCTCGACCACGAACATGGCGGCATTGATGGCGACGACCAGCCAGAGGCGGCGTTTGTAATCGTCCGACACGCCGTTGAATTGGGTTTCGTGGTGGCAGTGAGCGCTCACGACTTGGCTTTCCTTGGGCCCTTTAAATCCCGCGACCCTCAGACCATATTCCCTACAGTGACTATAGGTTCAAGAGGTTTGTAATGGCGGAATTGTCCATCGGCGAATTGGCCCGGCGCACCGGCTGCAACATCCAGACGATCCGCTATTACGAACAGATCGGCCTGGTGGCCGCTCCGCCCCGCACCGAGGGCGGGCAGCGCCGTTATGGTGCGGGCGCGGTGCAGCGTTTGGGCTTCATCCGCCATGCGCGCGATCTCGGTTTCGACATCGCCGCCATCCGTTCGCTGATCGCGCTGGCGGGCGAACCCGACCGGCCGTGCGAGGATGCCGACCGCATCGCGCGCGCGCAGTTGGAGTCCGTGAAATCGAAAATCGCCGGTTTGAAGCTGTTGCAGAAAGAGTTGGAGCGCATGCTGCACAATTGCGCGCACGGCACGATCTCCGACTGCCGCGTCGTTGAAACGCTCGGCGATCATGCATTGTGCGCACACGAGACGCACGCGCACGCCTAACTGTTCGAGGCCGCCTGCGCTTTCGCGGGCAAAGGAAAGAAGGTGACGAATTTTTTGGCGAGCGCCAGATCGCCATCGACCTTCAGCATGTTCTTATCGATCATCGCCGTGAGTGGCATGCCGCTGTAAAGCGCTGCGGCCAGCAGGCGCGCGGTACCGGTGAAGACCGCATCGGCGCCGTCGTGCGGGCCACGTTCAAGCTCCAGGCGACCGTCGGCGATGCGGCCGACGAAACTCTCGTCCTCCAACTGGAAGCCGATGCTGCCGGCAAAGCCTTTGGTGCGTGCGCCGTCGAACATTGTGCGCATCGATAGCATGATCGAGACGGAACTGACCGGCCGCGTCGGGTCATGCATGGGTGAACGCGCCGCCCACTTGCCCAAGGTGCGGATCACCGGCTCGCTTTCGTAACCCCATTCGGTGAGTTCGTAGACCTGGCTTGCCGCGGGTGGCGGCAGCTTGCGCTTCACCAACAGGCCGGAGGCTTCCAACCCTTCGAGCCGTTGGGTCAGGACGTTCGCGCTGATGCCGGGCAGGCTGTCGCGCAGATCGCTGAACCTTTTGGGGCCGAACAACAATTCACGCATGACCAGCAGCGCCCAGCGTTCGCCGACTAGATCGAGGGCATGGGCTATGCCGCAGGCATCGTCGTAGAGGCGGTGTTTTTCTTTCTTAGTTATTTTTTGTAACTTCATAGTTGCTTTTTATAACTCATCTGGGTAGAACCGTCAAATCCGGGGCGCAGCCGACCCTGAACGCCCGGAACATGCTCAAGGAGGAACAAGATGTCCCAGAAATCCCAAACCAAACCCAAAATGATCTTTGTGAACATCCCTGTCACCGATCTTGCCCGTTCGGTTGCCTTCTATGAAGCGGTGGGTGCGACCAAGAACCCGCAATTCAGCGACAATACCGCCGCCTGCATGGTGTTCTCGGACACCATCCATGTGATGCTGCTGACGCACGACAAGTTCAAGGTCTTCTGCACCAAGAAGATCATCGACGCGAAAACCAGCGTCGAGGCGCTGTTCTGCATGTCGGAAAACAGCAAGGACGAGGTCGATACCACGGTCGACAAGGCCTGGGCGGCTGGCGGTAAAGCCGATCCGACGCCGAAGCAGGATTACGGCTTCATGTACGGCCGCAGCTTCGAAGATCCCGATGGCCATATCTGGGAAGTGATGTGGATGGACGTCGAAGCGGCACAAAAGGCCATGGCCGAATGCGCCGACCAGACGGCGGCAGCCTGATCATGGCCAACGATAATCTACCGGCCTGCCTGTGGTATGACGGCCAAGCGGAAGAAGCGGCCAACTTCTACGTCGCGACCTTCACGGCCGGCGGCCGGCAAGCCGCCATCACCGACGAACTGCGCTGGGGCGAGGTCCGTCCCGAGCCGCATAAGGATGCCGCAGTCGGCAGCATCCTCACGGTGAGTTTCGAACTGGAAGAGCGGCCCTTCGTGGCACTCAATGGCGGGCCGCATTTCAAGTTCACTCCCGCCGTCTCGTTCATGGTGCTCTGCACAACCCAGAAGGAGATCGATCACTTCTGGACCGCGCTG
This sequence comes from Rhodospirillaceae bacterium, assembly GCA_947467145.1. Taxonomy (GTDB): domain Bacteria; phylum Pseudomonadota; class Alphaproteobacteria; order Rhodospirillales; family UBA2165; genus CANIGJ01. The sequence goes on from CANIGJ010000003.1 coordinate 179,396, forward strand.
CAGGCGGACGGTGGCCAGCCCAGCCAATGCGGTTGGCTCAACGATCGCTTCGGCCTGTCGTGGCAGGTTTGCCCGCGCCAACTGCTGGACATGCACAAAAGTCCCGATCGCGCGGCGGCCGACCGCGCGATGAAGGCGATGATGGGTATGGTGAAGCTCGACCTCGCCGCGCTGGAGAAAGCCTTCAAGGGCTGATTCAATAATTGGAAAATTGTTCCACGTGAAACAGGGCCATCATGAGTGGCCCTGTTTTCGTTTCAGCAGGTCGGATCAGAAATCCAGATCGGTGTAATGCTTGGCGGGCGGCAGGCCGGGAATGCGGTCGGCCAGCACGGCGCGCATGCTAGGGCGCGACTTGATGCGCATGTACCAGGTCTTGGCGACCGGATGATCGGCCCACGGCACATCGCCCAGATAATCGATGCACGAGATATGCGCTGCCGCCGCAATATCGGCGAACGACAGCTCGTCGCTCGCCAGCCAGTGACGGCGCTCGGCGAGGAAGGTGATGTAGGCGAGATGGGTGTGGATGTTTTTCTGCGCCGCGCGAATCTCGCGGCTGTCGGGCTCGCCCAAACCGAGAAAGCGTTTCATCACCTTTTCATTTATTAGGCGATCGCTGACCTCGCGATCGAACTTGCGGTCGAACCAGCCGACCAGGCGGCGCACCTCGGCGCGTTCGTGCGGCGTGCGCCCGCCGAGATTGGGAGTGGGTTCCTGCTCTTCGAGGTACTCGCAGATCGCCCAGGATTCGGCGAGCACGGTGTTATCGGGCTCGACTAGCACCGGAACCTCGCCGGCCGGATTGAGCGCCAGAAAATCGCGACGGCGGTCCCACACCCGTTCGACGTTCATCTCGAACGGGAGTTTCTTCTCCGCAAGCACGATGCGGACCTTACGCGAAAATGGCGAGAGCCACAGATGATAAAGCGTACGCATGCACGGGTGGTTATAGCCCGCGTCGCAGGCGGATCAATAGTGCGACGTGCGCGCGGCCTATAGCGATGATCCAGGCTTCCCCCGCTACGCGAACCGGTTTATTGCTGCATCCGCCTTCTCGGAGTGAGGACCGCTTTTCCCGTGCCGTTCGTTCATATACTCGTCCTCGCGGCAGTTCAGGGGCTGACGGAATTCCTGCCGGTCTCGTCGTCCGGCCATCTCCTGCTCGTTCCCTATTTTATGGGTTGGTCGGACCAGGGCCGCATCATCGATGTGGCCATGCATATCGGCACCTTGCTGGCCGTCGTGATCTATTTCTGGCGCGATGTGTTCAGCATGACCCGCGCATTGGGCCGCAGCTTCACGCTGGCCGCGCGCGGCCGCCCGATGGACAGGGAATTTTGGCTGATCCTGAAACTGATCGTCGCCAGCATTCCGGCGGTCGCGGCCGGTGTGGCGATCGAACATTATTTCCCGGATGGCATGCGCGACATTTCCATCGTCGCCTGGACGACGATCATCTTCGCCATTCTGCTCTATGCGGCCGACAAGATGTTCATGACCATCCGCCGCATGGAACATATCTCGTATCTCGGCGCGTTTTTTGTCGGCTGCTTCCAGGCGCTGGCGCTGATCCCGGGCACCAGCCGTTCAGGTGCGACCATGACGGCGGCGCGCATCCTGGGTGTCGAGCGTTCCGAAGCGGCGCGCTTCTCGTTCCTGATGGCGATCCCGACCATCCTCGGCGCCGGCTTGCTCGAAGGCTACAAGCTCTATAAGTCGGGCGACATGACCCTGCTTCACGATGCCGTGATCGGCGGTATGCTCGCCTTTGTCTTCGGCCTCGCCGCCATCGCCTTCATGATGGCGTGGTTGCGCCGCGCGAGCTTTACACCCTTCGTCGTGTATCGGCTGTGTCTGGGTGCGCTGCTGATGTGGATCGTCTACGGCGCGGCTTAATTATTCCGCTGGGGCTTCCGCCCGGGCGGGGCCACGACGCTGGCCGCCTCGCGCATGACCGCCCTCCACCTCGCGTCCACCCTTCAAGAAACAGATCGGCACCAGCGCCAGGGTTGCGACCGCCGCGATCAGCAGGAACGAATCGCGGAACGCGAACATCTGCGCCTGTGCATAAACCGCCTGTCCCAGAAATTGCAGCGCCAGCGGATCGATCGCACCGTCCGGCACGCCGGTGAGCCCGCCCTGCGACAGCAGAATGCGCATGCGTTCGAACAGATCGAAGGTAGCGGCGTTGGATTCGGTCTGCGTCGCGGTCAAGGCCGCGCTGTGGAACATGGTGCGATCCTCGAGCACCACGGCGATGACATTGACGCCGAACGCGCCGCCCAACTGGCGAATGAAATTGATCGCACCCGATCCCTGCACCAGCATATCGGGCGGCAGAGCGCGGAGGCCCGTGACGTTGAGATTGGGAAAGATACAGGCCACACCAACGCGCGCGACGATCAACCACATCGCGAAGGTCCAGAACGGCGTGTTGGTGTCCGCACCCGCGTTGAGGAAATTGGCATAGGCGACCATGACGAAGCCGATGAAGACGAGCGCGCGGCGATAGCCGAGATCGCCGAGCCGGCCGAACACCACCGAGCCCAATGCCATGCACAGGCCGGCCGGGATCTGCATGGCGCCGGCGAGTGTCGGCGTGTAACCCTGCACCAGCTGCACGAACAGCGGTGTCGTATAGAACGACGTGAACAGCGACGCGCCCATCACCGCCGCGATGATGGTGACGATGGCATAGGCCGGAATGGTGAACAGCCGTAGATTCAGCAGCGGGTTCGGATAGACATATTCCCAGGCGAGGAAGCCGACGAAGGCCACGCCGGCGATGGCGAACAGGCTGAGGATGAAGTCCGATTGCCAGCCCTCGCGGATGCCGTGCGACAGCGCCGTCATGAAGGAAAAGGTGAAGGTGACCAGCAGGATGAAGCCGATCCAGTCGAACGGCGTGCGTGCGACATTCGGATCGCGCGGCTTGAGCAGGAACGATCCCATGATGCCGGCGAGGATGCAGAACGGCACCGGGAACAGCAGCACCGCATGCCAGTCGAACGCATCGATGGCGACGCCGCCGAAATAGGGCCCCAAGGACGGCGCCATGATCGAGCCGATGCCGAACACGCCCATCGCCTTGCCGCGTTCGTTGGCGGGGAAGGCTTCGAAGATCGTCACCATGGTCAGCGGCTGGATCATGCCGGTCGCCGTGCCCTGCACGATGCGGGCGGCAATCACCATTTCGATGCTGTCGGCCGAGACCCCCATGAAGGAGCCGATCACGAAGATTGTCATGGCGAGCTGATAGGTGCCGCGCCGGCCCAATTGGCGCACGAACCAATCGGCCATCAACATTGCCGTCGTCGTTGCGGCGAGGAAGCCCGAGGCCAGCCATTGCGCGGTGTCCTGGCCGACGCCGAACGCGCCCATCACGCCAGGAATGGCGACGTTGACGATGGTGGTGGCGAGGATTGTCGAAATCGCGCCGATGGTGACGGTGATCGTCACCAGCCAGCGGTTGGGTGCGAAGGGCGCGGGTATGGCTCCGTTCGCGGGTTCAGCCACGATCAGCGGCCCGGCACGACAACGCTGATTTCCACCATCATGCCGGGGCGCAGCATGTCGCCGGCCTCTTCGACCTTCACCTTGATGGGAAGACGCTGCACGATTTTGGTGAAATTGCCGCTCGGATTGGGATTGGGCAACAATGCGTATTGGCTGGTCGCACTCGATCCGATATGCGTCACCTTGCCGGTGAAGGCGCGATCGGGATAGGCGTCCACCGTCACCTTCACGGTCGCTCCCATGGCGATCTTGCGGACATCGGTCTCGCGCACATTGGCGTCGATCCAAACGTCATCGGGATTGTGCAGCAGCATCAGGCGCTGGCCGGGCCGCACGAACTCGCTCGGATTGAGGAACAGCTTATCGACCACGCCGTCGATCGGGCTGACGATAGTGCGATCCGCGATCTCCAAGCGCTGCTGATCCTGGATCGCGTTCAGGCGTTCTTCTTCCGCGATCAATTGCTCGATACGGCGTTGCAGCACGATGCTCTGCTGGCGTGCGGCTTCGGCCTCGGACAATTGCGCTTCGGCGACGGCCAGCTCGGCCGTCGTCTGGGCGAGCTTCTCGCTCGCGTCCTTCAGATCGGCGGCGGCTTTCTCCAGCGCCTGCGATGAGACCACCTTGTTGGCGGCCAGCGACTGGATGCGATTGTATTCGGATCGCACGAATTCGTTGCGCGAACGCGCGCCTTGGACGCCGGCGCGACCGCCGGCGACGCGATGACGTTGCGCTTCGAGCCGGTGCGTGGTCTGCGCTTCGCTCATGGTCAGTTCGGCCGAGAGCGTTTCGCGCTGCGCGCGCAACTCGGCAACCTGCGCGATCAGTTCGGCGAGTTTCAATTGCGGGCCGCGCGAATCGATCTCGACCAGCACGTCGCCCTTTTTCACTTTCTGGCCTTGGCTGACGGGTATGCGCGTCGTCCAGCCGTCGAAGCGCGAGGCGACCGCGATCATGTCGGCGGCGACGCGGGCGTCTTCTTCGCTCACATGGTCGAAGCGATGCTGCAGCCAGGTATAGCCCCAGATGCCGAGGCCGAGCACGAGGACCGCGACGACGCCGATCTTGATCTTGAGCGCGCGGTCGAAATTGATCATGCGGCGGCGGCGCAATTGTTCGCCGAGCGAGACCGGGCCGCTCGATCCTTCGGGAGCGCGGAGAATGACTGTCCGGTCGGGGCGTATCATTCGGCTTCCCCGATCTTGGTTTCCGCGTTGGCGCGTAAGCGATCGAACACTGCGAGGCAGGTGCGGATTTCGGTGTCGGTGCTGCCTTCCAGCAGTTGGGCGCGCACCTCGTCGGCGATGGCCATGACTTCGTTGTTGCGGGCACGCCCTTCGGCGGTCAGATGCAGGGTCTTGCCGCGCCGGTCGTTGGCGGCGGCGCGCCGTTCGATCAGGCCGTCCTTTTCGAGATTGTCGAGCAGGCGGACCAAGGACGGCCCTTCGATGCCGATGGCGATGGCCAGGTCCTTTTGCAGGATGCCGTCGCCCATATGGTTGAGATGGAACAGGGTGCGCCAGGTCGATTGCGACAGGCCGGTGGGGCGCAACGATTCGTCGAGCACCCGGCGCCAGCGATGCGCCATCTGGACCAGTCTCAGGCCGAATTCATGGGATAGCGAAGAGGCAGAGGGATTGGCGGGGCTGCCGCCAGCATCGGGACCGGGCATCTATGCGGTGTCGCTAATAATTAGGACGCTATCTATTAAGCGCCTCTTTGATCCGGGCGACAAGTCATAAAAGAATCATAAAAGACGGTCAGCGCGCGACGACACCCGTCTCGTCGGCCTCGATCTCGAAGGCCGCCTTCATGAGGGCCTGGGTATAGGGCTCCTTCGGATTTTCGATCACCGCCTCCGCCGGGCCGGATTCGACCACGATGCCTTTGCGCAACACGACGATGTCATGGGCGAGGGCCCGTACGACTTTTAGATCATGGCTGATGAACAGATAGGCGAGGCGGTGCTTCACTTGCAGGTCGCGGAACAGCTCGACGATCTGCGCCTGCACGGTCATGTCGAGGGCACTTGTCGGCTCGTCCAGCACCATCAATTTCGGCTTTAGGACGAGCGCGCGCGCCACGCAAATGCGCTGACGCTGGCCACCGGAAAATTCGTGCGGATAACGATCCATCGTCGTCGGATCGAGGCCGACTTCATGGAGTGCCGCCCCGACCAGTTCGCGCCGCGCGGCGTAATCGCCGCCGAGCCCGTGCACCAGCAAGCCTTCCTCGACGATCTGGAAGACCGACAGGCGCGGCGAAAGTGAGCCGAACGGATCCTGAAACACGATCTGCATATCGGCGCGCAACGGGCGCATCTGTGCCCATGACAGGTTCTGAATCGGCTGGCCGTCGAAAATGATTTCGCCGGTTGAACTTTCGAGCCGAAGCAACGCCCGCGCCAACGTCGATTTGCCCGAACCGGATTCGCCGACGATTCCCAGGGTCTCGCCTTCGCGTAAACTTAGCGACACGCCGTCCACCGCTTTGATGTGGCCGACAACGCGGCGCACCACGCCCTTCTTGATCGGGAACCACACGCGCAAATCGGTGGCGCGTAGGATTTCCTTCGCATCGGCCGGAATCGGATCGGGCCGGCCCTTGGGCTCGGATCCCAACAGGCGCTTCGTATAGGGATGCTGCGGGTCGGTGAAGATCTGTTCGGTCGGACCGGTTTCGACGATCTGCCCGTTGGTCATGACATGCACGGTATCGGCCATGCGCCGCACGATGCCGAGATCATGGGTGATCAGGATCAGTGCCATGCCGAGCTTCTGCGTCAGCTCCTTCAAGAGTTTCAGCACCTGCGCCTGGATGGTGACGTCGAGCGCGGTGGTCGGCTCGTCGGCGATGAGGATTTCCGGATCGTTGGCCAATGCCATGGCGATCATGATGCGTTGTTGCTGCCCGCCGGAGAATTCCTGCGGCAACGCGTGCAGGCGCTCCTTGGCCTCGCCGAGGCCGACGAGATCGAGCAGTTCTTCGACCCGAGCCTGCGCCTTACGCTTGTCGAGATGTTTGTGGATATGCAGGACTTCGCTGATCTGCTCGCCGATGGAATGCAGCGGGTTCAGCGAATTGATCGGTTCCTGGAAGATCATGGCGATGCGGTTGCCGCGGATGCGCCGCATATCCTCGTCGGTGGCGCGCATCAGATCGGCGCGATCGAAGCGGATCTGGCCGGACGGATGCCACGCCGTCGGATAGGGCAGCAGCTTCAGAATCGACAGCGCGGTAACCGATTTACCCGATCCGGATTCGCCGACGATGCCGATGGTCTGGCCTCGTTCGAGATCGAACGAGATGCTTTTGACGGCCTTCACCTCGTTCGGCACCTGACCGAAGCTCACCGACAGATTGCGGATTTCGAGCAAGGCCATGTCAGTTCCTAAACGTCTTGCGCGGGTCGAGCGCGTCACGCACGGCCTCGCCGATGAAGACGAGCAGACTGAGCATCAGAGCCGTGACGATGAAGGCGGAGATGCCGAGCCACGGCGCTTGCAGGTTGTTTTTGCCCTGGTTTAGCAGTTCGCCGAGCGAGGCCGAACCGGGCGGCAGGCCGTAGCCGATGAAGTCGAGCGCGGTGAGCGAACTGATCGCCCCGCTCAGAATGAAGGGCAAGAACGAAAGCGTGGCGACGACGGCGTTCGGCAGGATGTGTTTGAACATCACGTGGCGGTCCGATTGTCCGAGGGCGCGCGCCGCCAGCACGAAGGTCAGGTTGCGGGCGCGCAGGAACTCCGCGCGCACGACGCCGATCAAGCCCATCCAGCCGAAGACCAGCATGATCGCCAGCAATAACCAAAACGACGGCTCGAAGAACGAAGCCAGGATGATCAGGATGAACAGCTGCGGCATGCTGCTCCAGATTTCGATGAAGCGCTGGAACAACAGATCGGTCAGTCCACCATAATAACCCTGCACCGCCCCCGCCGCGATGCCGATCACCGACGACAAGATCGTCAAGGTCAGGCCGAATAGGATGGAAATGCGAAAGCCGTAGATCACCCGCGCCGTCACGTCGCGCGCCTGATCGTCGGTGCCGAGCCAGTTCCTGGCGGTCGGCGGCGAGGGCGAAGGTGCGCCCAGATCGTGCACGACGCTGTCATAGCTGTAGGGGATGATCGGCCAGACCATCCAGCCTTTGTCCTTGATCAGCTTCTGCACTTCGGGATCGTGGTATTCGGCTGCGGTTTCGAAGATGCCGCCGAAGGTGGTTTCGGGATAATCGACCGCGACGGGAACATAGAAATGTCCGTCGTAGCGCACGAGGATCGGCTTATCGTTGGCGATCAACTCGGCGCACAGGCTGAACACGAACAGCGCCATGAAAATCCAGAACGACCAATGGCCGCGCCGGTTCGCCTTGAAGTTCGCAAGACGGCGCCGATTGATCGGGCTGAGGGTGAAATCGTGCGCCATGGGTTAGACCTTGCGCGCCTCGAAATCGATGCGGGGATCGACGATGTGATACATCACGTCGCCGAGGATGCCCATGAGCAGGCCGAGCAGGGTGAAGATATAAAGGGTCGCGAACACAACGGGATAGTCGCGATTCACGACGGCTTCGAAGCCGAGCAGACCGAGCCCATCGAGCGAGAAGATCAGTTCGATCAGCAAGGAGCTGCCGAACAGAATGCCGATAAAGGCGCTGGGAAAGCCCGCGATCACGATCAACATGGCGTTGCGGAAGATGTGGCCGTAGAGGATGCGCTTTTCCTCGAGCCCCTTGGAGCGCGCGGTCAGCACATATTGCTTGTTGATCTCTTCGAGGAACGAATTCTTGGTGAGGATGGTGAGCGAGGCGAAGCCGCCGATCACCATCGCGCTGATCGGCAGCACCATGTGCCACAGATAATCCAATACCTTCATGACGGTGTTGAGATCGTGCCAATCGGGCGAGACGAGCCCGCGCAGTGGAAAGATATTGAAGAAACTGCCGCCGGCGAACAGCACGACCAGCAAGACGGCGAACAGGAAGGACGGGATCGCATTGCCGATGATGACGATGACGCTGGTCCAGATATCGAAGCCGGATCCGTCGCGCACCGCCTTCATGATGCCGAGCGGGATCGAGATCAGGTAAACGAGCAGGGTCGTCCAGATGCCGATGGAGATGGACACCGGCATCTTCTCGATCACCAGATCGACGACGCTGCGGTTCTGATAGAAGCTCTGGCCGAAATCGAACTTCAGATAGTCGCGCACCATGAGATAGAAGCGCTCATGCGCCGGCTTGTCGAAGCCGTATTGTTTTTCGAGTTCTTGGATCAGTTTGGGGTCGAGGCCGCGCGCACCGCGATACTGGCTGTTATTGGCTTGGTTGCCGGACCGTTGGCCGCCTTGCGCCTGCTCGCCGCCCCCGCCTGAAACGCGCGCGGTTGCATCCACGGCCGTGCCTTGGATGCGCGCGATGGCCAGTTCGACCGGTCCGCCCGGTGCGAATTGAATGAAGACGAAATTGGTCAGCAGGATGATGAACAAGGTCGGGATGACGAAGAGCAGACGTCGGATGATGTAGGCTGTCATCGCGGGCTAGCGTGCCGTTCTATTTCTTCTGAGCGTCGCGGGAACGCAATGCTTTATCCGTCGCCGGATCGATCCACCAGGCGGTGAAACCGAGGCCGTATTTCGGCGTCGTTTCGGGCCGGCCAAACTTATCCCAATAGGCGAGCCAATAGGCGCGCAGGTGGAATTGCGGAATCATATAGTGATTCCAGAGCAGGACGCGGTCCAGGGCGCGGGTGCGCGCGATCAGCTGTTCGCGATCGGGTGCGGCGATCACCAGATCGATCAGCTTGTCGATGGCGGGATCCTGAATGCCGACGACGTTGCGCCCGCCCGGATCCTTGGCCGAGTCCGAGCCCCAGAAATCGCGCTGCTCATTGCCGGGCGACAGGGACTGGCCGACCGATTGCACGATCATGTCGAAATCGTATGAATCGGTGCGCGCCTGATATTGCGCGGTATCGACCGTGCGCACGCTCGCCTGGATGCCGAGACGTTCGAGGTTCTTGGTGAAGGGCAGCACGATGCGTTCGAATTCCGGCGAATTGAGCAGGATCTCGAAGGTGAATTGTTTTTTGGTTTTGTCGTTCAGCAGCTTGCCGTTGACGACCGACCAGCCGGCTTCCTTGAGCAGGGTCTGCGCCTTGCGCAGGCTTTCGCGGATATTGCCCGATCCGTCATTCACCGGCAGCTCGTAGGCCGTGGTGAAAACTTCCGGTGGGATCTGGCCGCGCAACGGTTCCAGGATTTTCAATTCGTCCGGTGAAGGCAGGCCGCTCGACGCCAGTTCCGAATTCGAGAAGTAACTCGTGGTGCGCGCATAGAGCCCATAGAACAGGTTCTTATTGGTCCATTCGAAATCGAAGGCGTAGCCGAGCGCCTGGCGCACGCGCTTGTCCTGGAACAAATCCTTGCGGGTGTTGAAGGCAAAGCCCTGCATGCCCGTCGGATTTTCGTGTTTGACTTCGATCTTCTTGAATTGGCCAGCCGACAACGCGGGTGACTCGTAACTCGTCGCCCAGGCGCGCGACGAATTCTCGCGGCGGAAATCGTAATCGCCCGCCTTGAACGCTTCGAGCGCGATAGTGCCGTCGCGATAATAGTCGTAGCGCATCTGATCGAAATTATATCGCCCCTTGTTGATGGCCAGATCGGCGCCCCAGTAATCCTTCACGCGCTCGTAGGTGATGCTGCGCCCGGATTCGAATTCCTTGATCTTGTAGGGGCCGCTGCCGAGCGGCGGCTCCATCGTCGTCTCGTCGAATGTGCGGTTCGCCCAATAATGTTTCGGCAGGATCGGCAGCTGGCCGATGATCAGCGGCAGCTCGCGGTTCTCGCTGTCGGGCACGAAGCTGAACTTCACCGCGCGCTCGCCCGTCTTCTCGACCTTGATGACGTCCTTGTAATAGAAGCGGAAGAACGGCTGGCCCTTTTCCTTCAGCGTCTCGAAGCTCCAGATTACATCGTCGGCGGTGATCGGCTTGCCGTCATGCCACTTGGCTTGCGGGCGCAAGGTGAACGCGACCCAGGAACGATCGTCCGGCACTTCGATGGTTTCGGCGATCAGGCCGTACTCGCTGAAGGATTCGTCTTCCGAACTTTCCATCAGGGTTTCGAAGATCTGATCGATGCCGGCGGCGGGCACGCCCTTCAGGGTGTAGGGATTGAACGTCGAATAGGTGTTGCCGACGGCGGAGAGACGAATGCTGCCGCCCTTGGGCGCATTCGGGTTCACATAGTCGAAATGGGTGAAGTTCTTCGCGTATTTCGTCTCGCCATGCATGGCGAAGCCGCCGACGGGTTCGGCGAATGCCGCGATGGAGAAGAGGACGGTGGCGCAGGCAAGCGTGCCGACAAGGGTGACGGTGCGAAGTGAGCCGCGCATAGTGTTCCTCTCCGTTTCACGCATTGTGGTGGTGGGTGGCCGCAGCAATCAAGCCCTTGAGCCGAGGCTATTTTGTGGCGGACTAGCCTTGGAGTAGCGCCAGGGCCTGGGCATGGAGCGCCGGATCGCCCGCCGCCAGCACGCGGCCGACCGGATCGAGGGTCAGGGGCTTGCCCTGCCAATCGGTGATCTTGCCGCCGGCCCCTTCGACGATCGGCACCAGCGCGCACCAATCGTAGGGTTTGAGCGAGGCTTCGCAGACCAGATCGGCCCAGCCCGACGCGAGCAGGCCATAGGCATAACAATCAGCGCCATAGAGCGGGAATTTGACGGCCGCCGCGAGGCGGTTATAGGCGGCCTCGTCGGGGCCGACGAACATCTGCGGCGTGGTCGCGTACATCCAGGCCTCGGTGAGGGCCGCGCAGGCGCGCGTCTTGATCGGCTGACCGTTGAAGCGGGCTGGCTGACCGGCCACGCCGACCCAGCGCTCATTCAGCACCGGCTGGTCGATGATGCCGAGGACGGGCGTGCCGCGATGGGTGAGCGCGATCAGGGTGCCGAACAGCGGCTTGCCGGTGACGAACGATTTGGTGCCGTCGATGGGGTCGAGCACCCAGACATATTCGGCATCGATGCGGTCCGCGCCATGTTCCTCGCCGAGGATGCCGTGATCGGGCGCTTCCTTGGCGATGATGGCGCGCATCGCGGCTTCGCTGTCGCGATCGGCGATGGTGACGGGGCTGGCGTCGGCCTTGTCGAGGATCGCAGCGCCACTGCGGAAGTGGCGCTTGATGATCGGACCCGCCGCATCGGCGAGCCGGTGTGCCAGATCGAGAAACGCGCCGGGTGTCTGCTCAGCCACGGCCCGCTCGCGCGCTGGCGTTATTGCGGCAGCGGCTTGGGTGCGTCGGACAGGCTGTTCAGATATTTGATCACGGCGGCGCGTTCCGAGCCGCTCGACAGGCCGGCGAAAGCCATCTTGGTGCCGGGCGCGTAGGTCGCCGGCTTGGTCAGGAACGCTTCGAGGTCTTCGGCCGACCAGGGGCCGTCTTTCTTCTTCATCGCGTCCGAATAGGCGAAGCCCTGCGCATGGGCATGCGGGCCGCCATAAACGTCGAACAGGTTCGGGCCGACTTTGTTAGCCTGGCCTTTTTCGAAGGTGTGGCAGGAGACGCACTTCTTGGCGACGGTCTTGCCCTTCTCGATATCGGCCGAGGCAAGGCGGATGGGCAGCGGCTCGACCGGTTCCGGGGCACCCTTGGGGCCGGCGGTGGCGGCGGCCATTTCGGTGCCGCCATGGGATTCGGCAGGCTCGACCGGCGGAATCAGGAAGTTGCCGAGTGCGTTGACGCCCCAGAGCAGCCACAGGGCCACCAGGATGGAGCCCAGAAAATTATTGGTACCTTTACCCCACATCGGCCGGATTCCTCAGACTTCGGTTCGCCTGCGTCGAGTGTATAGCGTTTGGCGCGCGTCCTGTACAGCGGGGGTCGCAGGGTCTAAAAGAACGCGATTCCGAACCCGGATTCAGAGGCTTAGGACCCATGGGCGACGCTACCAAGGCAATCGCGTTTCAAGGCGATATCGGCGCCAATTCCGATCTGGCCTGCCGGCGCGTCTATCCGGGCCTGACGCCGCTGCCCTGCACCACGTTTGAGGATATGTTCGCCGCCGTCCGCGAGGGCCGGGCCGATCTCGCCATGGTGCCAATCGACAATTCGGTGGCCGGCCGGGTGGCCGATATCCACCATTTGCTGCCCGAATCCGGTTTGCACATTATTGGTGAGCATTTTCAACGGGTTGAGCACCAGTTGCTGGCCGTCAAAGGCGCCAAGCTGGCCGATCTCAAATACGTCCACAGCCATGTCCATGCGCTCAATCAGTGCCGCAACACGATCCAGTCCCTGGGCCTGATCGCGACGGTCAATGTCGATACCGCGGCGGCCGCGCGCGAAATCGCCGACCGGGGCCAGAAGGAACATGCCGCCATCGCGTCCGAACTGGCGGGCGAGATCTATGGCCTGGATTGCCTGCGCCCCAATATGGAAGACGCCGAGCACAACACGACGCGCTTCCTGATCATGTCGCGCGAGCCCAAAGAAGCCGGCCCCGATTCGGGCGACGTGGTGACCAGTTTCGTCTTCCGCGTCCGCAACGTGCCGGCGGCGCTTTATAAGGCGCTCGGCGGTTTCGCGACCAACGGCGTCAATATGACTAAGCTGGAAAGCTATCTCGTCGGTGGCGGTTTCATCGCGGCGCAATTCTATGCCGAGGTCGACGGTCATCCGAGCCACGCCAACATGCGTCACGCGCTCGAAGAACTCGATTTCTTCTCGCGTGAAGTCCGCATCCTCGGCGTCTATCCGGCGCATCCGTTCCGCAAGCAGCAAAGCGTGGCGGAGTAGCCCGCATCATGGTTTTCGCCGGGATCAATTATCTCGCTATCGTCATTGCGGCCCTCTCCAGCTTCGGCTTCGGTGCGCTCTATTACATGTCCTTGGCGAAACCGTGGATGGCCGCGCTCGGCAAAACCGCCGACGAGATGAAGGCGAATTCATCCAAGACGCCGTTCATCGTCACGATCGTCAGCGAACTGATCATCGCCTGGGTGTTGGCGGGCGCACTCGGTCATCTCGGCCCAGGCCAAGTCACCCCGCGCAACGGCATGATCACCGGCTTCATCCTGTGGGCCGGTTTCGTGATTACGACCATGGCGGTCAATCACGCCTATGAAGGGGCGAAGCGCACGCGCACGCTCATCGACGGCGTGCACTGGCTTGGCGTGTTGCTGCTGCAGGGCTTGGTGATCGGCTTCTTCGGCGTTTAGCTGCTCCTCGTCGTCATTTCCGCGTATGGCGGTATGACGTAGAGTGTCGGAATGGAAATCGCGCTCGTTGATGGGCGTCGTAGTGCGCCTCAGCCTCGCTTAACTGGGCATTGCCCGGTCTGTGGCTCGATTGTCATCGCTAAATGTGGGACACAGCGCACATGGCATTGGTCCCATAAGGGCGAGCGATCATGCGATCCTTGGTGGGAAGAAACGGAATGGCATGTCTCTTGGAAGAGCTGCTTCCCGCAGGATTGGCGCGAGATTATTCACACTGCGCTGGACGGTGAAAAGCATATCGCGGATGTGAAGCTAGCGGACGGTCGCGTCCTCGAATTTCAGCATTCGGCGATTTCCGAAGAAGAACGACAATCGCGCGAAGCATTTTACGGATCGATGATCTGGATTGTGGATGGACGTCGGCGCAAACGTGACATTCAGACGTTCCAAACGACGCTGCACCAAACGAGTCGAGATCCCTTGGTCTATTCGGGATACAAAGAAGACTGTGCCCTGTTGCGCGATTGGGTGGGGCGTCCGGTGCATGTCGTCTTCGATCTGGGCGATCGGAAGGAAGACGTTGCAGCATTTGGTGCGACCGTTCTGTGGCAGCTTCATCCCGACCCCCAGGGGCAGGTGATCCTAACGCCGATCCCCAAGAAGGTTCTTATCGATATGTTGCACAAGGGTACTGCATTGCGGCATCTCCGCCGCACGCAGGCTCCAGCACCCAGACCTATTCGGCGCTTTTAGCCCTCGTTCAACCAGCTATCGATCAGCCAGCGCGAGATCGAATAGGCCGGCGGCGGCAGCACGTTGTCGGTATTCGACATGGCGCGCACTTCGTCGCGCGTGCACCATTTGGCTTCGACTAACTCTTCGTCGATGCAATCGATCTCGGTCGTGACGGCGCGGGCGCGGAAACCCAGCATGATCGACGCCGGGAATGGCCAGGGCTGCGAGGCCTGATAGGTCTCGTCTATCGTCACGATGCCGGATTCTTCGTAGACCTCGCGCCGCACCGCCTGTTCCAAGGTTTCGCCCGGCTCGACGAAACCGGCGAGCGTGGAGAAGCGTAGGCCCTGGAAGCGCTTGTTACGCCCGAGCAGGCATTTGTCGCCGTCGGGATGGGTGACCAGCATGATCACGGCGGGATCGGTGCGCGGGAAATGATGCTTGCCGCAGGCCTCGTTGAGGCAGACGCGCTCATGTCCGCCCTTGCCGGGTTTGGTGGCCGAACCGCAGACGCCGCAGAACTGATGCGTGCGGTGCCAGAAAGCCAGTGCACGGCCATAGGCGAGCTTGCCGGCTTCGACCTGATCGAGATTGGAGGCGAGTTTGCGCAGATCCTCGAACATGGAACCGGCGGGCAGCGGCAGTTGCGTTGGATCTTCGTGATTCGACAGATCGATCGCGTAATAGGCCACGCCATTGTCGAGCCCGAGGAACACTGTGCACGACGCGGCGTCGCACAGGGCCTGCGCGTTGCCCGCATCCACGAACACTGCTTGCGGCTGCGCACCGGCCATCACCAGCGATTGATCGCGCCAGATCGGCACGATGCGCGTTTCGCTCGTCCCTGCATGGGCGCCGGACCAATCGGAGTCGCGACGCAGATGCGCCGCGCGGTCGATTTTGATGCCGTCGAAATAGAAGCGGAAGGTCATGGGGATGTTAAATCACTCGGGCTGGCCCTACGCAATGTCATGGGCAATGTCGTGCGCAATGTACGGGTGCGAACCCATTGCCCGGACGGGCGAATCATCCCTATATGCGACCTATATATTATGCTGCCTAAACCGCAGGCCAAAGAGCGCCGCCGCGAGCAAATGGACGGTACCGTGCCTCATCTTGTTGGGTCTTTGCGCCGGGTTGCGGCGATTTTCACCTTGGCTGGTTCTTTGGCAGGGTCCTTGCTGCTGGGCGCCTGTTCGGGCCTGGTCGGTTCCGGCGACGTCTACGAATACGTCAATGTCAAAGGCACGGTCCTCAAACCGCAGGAAATCATCGACGCCGTCGATTGGGACCAGGCGCTGGTGTTCGAAATCGACATCCGCCAGAACGAATTCCGCCCGATGATCGTCCACCTGTTCCAGGGTGAGCCCTATATCATGGTGATCGAGAACCGCGACGACGAGGAACATCTGTTCGCGGCACCCGAATTCTTCAAGACGACGGCGATCCGCAAGGTCGTGACCGAAAAAGAAGAGATCAAGGGCGTCAACCTGATCGCGCTGAACCTCAAGCCCGGCGAGATCAAGGAAGTCCATTTCGTGCCGGTGCGCGACGGCTGGTACGATTTCGAAGGCGGCGAGCCGTCCGGCCCGTTCCCCGGCCTGTTTTTCACCGGGTTCTACAACTCACCCTTCAGCCGTGGCGCACGCATGGGCATGATCGGCTCGTTTGTGGTCGAGCAATAACGCGGCTTAGCAGGCTTAATGGCTTGCAAATCCTCCCCTGCGACCTGATATAGTTTCCTTGGGAGGCCGGCAGTGGACGGCTTGCTCGCCAACCCGGTCAGGTCCGGAAGGAAGCAGCCGTAACGAGTTTCGGCCGGGTCGTTGTCCGGTCTCCCACTTCTCTCCCGCTCCAGCACACGGCTCGCCATGAGTGAATCCGCAGAATCGACCTCGAAGGACGCCTCTGCCGGCTATCGCGTGCTGGCGCGCAGCTATCGCCCGTCCAATTTCGATACCCTGATCGGCCAGGATGCGATGGTGCGCACGCTCACCAACGCGTTCGAATCCGGCCGCCTGGCGCACGCCTTCGTGCTGACCGGGGTGCGCGGTGTCGGCAAGACCACCACCGCGCGTATTATTGCCCGCGCCCTCAATTGCATCGGCCCCGACGGCAAGGGTGGGCCGACCATCACGCCGTGCGGCGTGTGCGATATGTGCCGTTCCATCGCCGAGGATCGCCTCGTCGACGTGATCGAAATGGACGCCGCGTCGAACACCGGTGTCGACAATATGCGCGAGCTTATCGACGGCGTGCGCTATCGCCCGGTGGCAGCCCGCTACAAGGTCTACATCATCGACGAAGTGCACATGCTGTCGAAGGGCGCGTTCAACGCGCTGCTCAAGACGCTCGAAGAGCCGCCGGCGCACGTGAAGTTCATTTTCGCGACGACCGAAATCCGCAAGGTGCCCGTCACCGTGCTGTCGCGCTGCCAGCGCTTCGATCTGCGCCGCGTCGATGTCGAAACCTTGATGACTTATTTCACGTCGGTGGCGGAACGCGAAGGCGCGAAGGTCGAAGAAGGTGCGATCCGCTTGATCGCGCGCTCGGCCGACGGTTCGGTGCGCGACGGTATGAGCCTGCTCGACCAGGCGATCGCGGTCGGCGCCGGCGAAGGCAAGCTGCTCACCGAAGGCGCGGTGCGCGATATGTTGGGCCTGGCCGACCGCGCGCGTTCGTTCGATATTTTCGAGCTGGTGATGGGCGGCGATGCGCAGGGCGCCATCAAGACCTTGGCCGAGGATTACGCCGCCGGCGCCGATCCGTTGATCCTGCTGCAAGACGTGCTCGATGTCGTGCATTGGGTGACGCGCTTGAAGGTCGCACCCAGTGCCGCCGACGATGCGATGGTGGCTGAGCTCGATCGCGTGCGCGGCAAGGCGCTGGCCGAAAAATTGTCGATGGGCGAATTGACGCGTGCCTGGCAGATGTTGCTGAAAGGCGTGCGCGAGGCGCAAGCCGCACCGGCGCCGCTGCAAGCCGCCGAGATGATCCTGATCCGCCTCGCGTATCTGACCGATCTGCCGACGCCGGCCGATGCGGCCAAGGCGCTTGCGGGTGCAACCGTCTCTGCGCCCAATCCATCCGCACCGTCGCGTCCATCGGGTGGGGCAGGACCTGCACCATCATCCTCTATGAGTTCCGCGCAATCGCGGACCACCATGCCGCAAGGGACAACGCATGGCGCGCCGACCGCGATGGCGCGCGCCGTCGCCCCGCAACCGCATATCGAGGCCGCGCCGCAGGTTGAGTTACGCAGTTTCGCCGACGTGATCGAACTGGCCCAGACACACGGCGAAGCCGTGCTGCGCGCCGAATTGATGCGCGCGATCCATCTGGTGTCGTTCCGCACCGGCCATATCGAAGTTCGTTTGACCGAAGGCGCGCCGCGCGACCTGCCGAACCGCATCAGCCGGTTTCTCGGCAATGTCACCGGCGCACGTTGGATGGTCGAGGTCGCGCAAAGCGGCGGCGCCGATACGGTTGGCGAACAGATGGATGCGCAGGTGCGCAGCAAGCGTGAGGACGTGAAACGCCATCCGTTGGTGCAATCGATCCTGCAGGCCTTTCCCGGCGCGGAGCTGGAACAGGTGAAGCAGATCGGCCCGGTGGCTTTGCCGGCCGCCTTTGCCACACCGGCACCGGGGCCGCGCCCCGATGCCGAACCGGGTGACGACGATTACGGCGAAGATAATTATATCGACGTCGATCCCGCCGGCGATCTCGATCTATGATCTTTCAGTTGAGTTGGATGCGATGAAAAATCTCGGCCAAATGATGCGCCAAGCGCAGGAAATGCAGGAACGTCTCGCCCAGATGCAGGCGAACATGGCGGAACTGCAAGTGACCGGCACGGCCGGCGGCGGTCTGGTCGAAGTGACCGTGACCGGCAAGACCGAAGCCAAGCGCGTGCACATCGATCCGTCTTTGCTAAACGGCAGCGAGGCCGGTGTGCTCGAAGATCTGTTGGTCGCCGCGTTCAACGATGCGCGCGGCAAGGTCGAGGTGCAGATGGCCGAGCGCATGTCCGAACTGACCGGTGGCCTGCCGCTGCCGCCGGGCTTCAAGCTGCCGTTTTAATCACGGATGGCCGTCTCCGACATCGATCGGCTGGTGCAGATGCTGGCCAAGTTGCCGGGACTCGGCCCCCGTTCGGCGCGCCGCGCCGCACTGTTCCTGCTGACGCGCAAGGAGCAGGTTCTATCGCCGCTGGCGGATGCGCTGGCGCGGGCCGCGCAAACCGTGCGGATGTGTTCGACCTGTCACAATTTGGATACGACCGATCCGTGCGCCGTCTGCGCGAACCCGCTGCGCGACGGTGGTTTGATCTGCGTCGTCGAACAGGTCGCGGATCTGTGGGCGATCGAACGCACCAGTTCGTTCCGCGGGCGCTATCACGTGTTGGGTGGGGTGTTGTCGCCGCTCGACGGTGTCGGGCCGGACGATCTCGCCATCTCGGACCTCGTCGAACGGGTGAAAAGCGGCACGGTTAATGAAGTCGTGCTGGCGACCAGCGCCACGGTCGATGGCCGCACCACGGCGCACTACATCGCGGACCGTCTTACTGGTATTCAAGTGGCGGGTGCTGCAGTCGAGATCACTGCGCTGGCGCGCGGCATTCCTGTCGGCGGCGAACTCGATTACCTCGACGACGGCACCTTGGCTTCGGCGCTCAAGGATCGCCGCGCGGTTTAACTCAGATCAAGGCTGGTTGTTGCGCAAGGTGTCGGTGACGATGCGCCGCGTCCGCGCCTCATCCTTGGCGCGATAGACCACGATCAGCGCCCAGGCGACGGCGATCACCCACATCGGAAAGGTCACCGGGCTGGCGAGGCTCAACGTGCCGATGAACAACAGGCCGGTGACGACGAACAGGATGAAGTTGAGGATCGCCTGGAACCAGGCGCCGACCATCAAAAGGGCGAGCGGCGGAAAGACGAGGGCGACGAGATAAAGCATCTGACGGGTCCCATATTGGCGCGACGTAAAATATATTTAGCGCGGTTCGTATATAATGCTAGGGATACGCGTAAATTCCCCGTTACTTATTTATGGGGCTGGGCAGGGTAGGGATATGCCAACAAACGTCGTCGGAACCATTATCAAGCTGCTGATCGCGTCCTTGATCGTCGGTGTCATCCTGAGCTGGATGGACCTGGATGCGATGGGCTTTCTGCGTTGGATCGGCCATTCGTTCAGCGACATCGTCGCTTTCTTCGGCGAATTCGCGCGCTGGGCGCTGGGCCCGATCCTGGTCGGCGCCGTGCTGGTGGTGCCGATCTGGCTGATCTTCTTCCTGATCGGCAGAGCCAGAGGAAGGTAATTACTCCGCCGCGTCGCGGCTCGCGTCGCGCAGCAGCGGCAGCTCGTCGTCAGCTTCGCTGAGCAGGGACGCAGGCAGCGCCTTGTTGGTCTTGGCGCCCATATCCTTCAACTGTTCGACCTGACGCACGATGTTGCCGGGCCCGCTGGACAGCTGCTTCACACTTTCGGTATAGCTGTCCTTGGCGCGGTCGAGATGCGTGCCGACCTTTTCGAGGTTTTGTGCGAAGCCGACGAACTTGTCGTAGAGCAGCCCGGCGCGCTTGGCGATCTCGTCCGCATTGCGGTTGCGTCGCTCGACCTGCCACAGATTGCTGATGGTGCGCAGCGCGATCATCAGGGTCGTCGGCGTGGCGATCTGCACATTGCTTTCGATGGCATAGCCGGTCAACGCCGCATCGTTCTGTAACGCGGCGGCAAGCGCTCCTTCGATCGGCACGAACATGATGACGTAATCGAGGTTGGATCCGGCGGCGGTCTGGTAATCCTTGCCGCTCAGGATTTTGATATGCGCGCGTAAAGATGTGAGATGCGCCTTCAAGTGCGCTGCGCGTTCCAGCTCTTCGGCGACGTTGCAGTAATTCTCGAACGCGGTCAGCGAGACCTTGGAATCGATCACCACACGCTGGCCGTTGGGCAGGTTGACGATGACGTCGGAGCGCACGCGCCCGCCGTCGACCGCGTGACTGGTCTGCGTGATGTATTCCTCGCCCGCGCGTAATCCTGAGCGTTCGAGGATACTTTCCAGGATCATTTCGCCCCACGCCCCTTGGGTCTGCGTTTCGCCTTTGAGCGCGCGGGTCAGGTTTGTCGTCTCCGTCATCATCTGCGTGCTGGTCTGGGTCAGGCCCTTGATCTGCTCGGCCAGGGTGATGCGTTCGCGATTGCTTTCGGTATGCGCGGTGTGCAGCGATTTCTGGAATTCCTCCAGTCGCGTGCGCAGCGGCGTCAGCAGGACATTCATCTGCTCCTTGTTCTGCTCGGCGAAGGTGACCGAGTGGCCCTTCATGATTTCCTGCGACAGGGCCTGGAATTCCAGTTTCATTTCCTGGCGCGCGGCGTTCAGCAACGCGAGTTTCTCTTCGGCCTGTTTGCGCTCCTGCGCCAGGCTTTCGCCCAGCTTGGCATGACGCGCGTTCAGCTCGCTGAGTTCGCGGGCAACCTCGTCGCGCTGGCGGATGGCCGTATCGCGCTCGGTTTTGATCTCGGCGGCGCGGTTGTCCGCATTGCGCAGATTGGCTTCGGCGATCTCGGCCTTGGTGCGGTGTTCGTGGGCGATGGAGGTCAGGCGCGCGATCTCGGCCTGCTGGGCCAGGTCGGCCCGTTCGGTGTCGGCGAGGGCCGCTTCGGCGCCTTTCCAGCGCCACGCGAAAAAGGCCGCCGCCGCCAAGGCCAGGACCGCCAGACCACCCAAGAAAAGTTCCATATTCGTTCCTCCGCCCGCCATCCTGCCCGAGCGGCCGAAATCGATCAATTTGGGGTGCAAAACCCGCATAATTCCGGGGAAATCTTGACCAGGTGCCAGCGCTGGCCTATCTCCATCCGCGAATCGAGGATTTTAGGTTCATGGCCCAGCTCTCCATCATCGTGGCACCCGATCCGCGCCTCAACCAGCCTTGCGAAAAGGTTGTGTCGGTGGACGCCGATCTCGTGCGCCTGATGGACGACATGCTGGAGACCATGTACGCCGCCCCCGGCATCGGCCTCGCCGCCCCCCAGGTCGGCGTGCTCAAGCGCATCGTCGTGATCGACGTGTCGAAAGACCCGGACCACCCCAAACCGATGCAGCTCGTGAACCCCGAGATCGTGTGGGCATCGGACGAGCTGAGCGATTACGAGGAAGGCTGCCTGTCCTTGCCCGATCATTATTCGCAGGTGACGCGCCCGGCGCGTGTGCGCGTGCGCTACATGGACCGCACAGGCGAGACGCAGGAGATCGAAGCCGACGGCCTACTCGCGGTTTGTTTGCAGCACGAGATGGATCATCTCGAAGGCGTGCTGTTCGTCGATCACATTTCCAAGCTCAAGCGCAACGTGATCCTGCGCAAACTTCAGAAATCCAAGAAGCAGGCGATGGTCGACGCCTAGCGACCCGAAAGGCCCGCGCATGACACACCGTCTTCGCGTCGCCTTCATGGGCACGCCCGATTTTTCCGTTCCGGCACTCACGGCCCTGATCGATGCCGGTCACGAGATCGTCTGCGTCTATTCACAGCCGCCGCGCCCGGCCGGGCGCGGGCAGAAGGAACGCCCGTCCGCGGTGCATGCGGCGGCCGTGGAACGTGGCATCGATGTGCGCACGCCGGTCTCGTTGAAGACGGTGGAGGCGCTGGCGGACTTCGCCGCCCTTAATTTGGATGTCGCGGTCGTCGTCGCTTACGGGCTGATTCTACCCAAAGCGATCCTGGCGGCGCCGCGTTTGGGCTGTCTCAATATTCACGCCTCCTTGTTGCCGCGCTGGCGCGGCGCGGCGCCGATCCAACGCGCGATCCTGGCGGGCGATGCCGAGACGGGCGTGACCATCATGCAGATGGACGAAGGCCTCGATACCGGCGCCATGCTGCTGACCCGCAAGTTGCCGATCACGGCCGCCACGACGGCGGGCAGCTTGCACGATGCGCTGTCGGACCTCGGCTCACAGATGATCGTCGAAGCGCTCGACAATATTGAAACGCTCAAGCCGATGCCGCAGCCGGCGGATGGCGTGACGTATGCTGCCAAGATCACGCGCGACGAAGCCAAGATCGATTGGACCAAAAGTGCGGTCGAGATCGATCGTCAGGTGCGGGGCTTTGCGCCGGTGCCGGGGGCGTGGTTCCAGAACGGTAATGACCGGATCAAGATCCTCGCGGCGACGCCGGCCAAGGCGAAGGGCGAACCTGGAACGGTGATCGATGCGCTGCCGACTATCGCATGCGGTGAGGGCGGCTTGATCCTGACGCGCGTGCAGCGCGAAGGCAAAGGCCCGATGGCCATCGGCGATTTCCTGCGCGGCTACGCGCTGCCGCCCGGAACGAAACTGGGCTGATATGGCGCGCTGGAAACTCACCATCGAATATGACGGCACCGACTTTGTCGGCTGGCAGCGCCAGCTCAATGGCATGAGTGTGCAGCAGGCGATCGAAGAGGCGATCTTTGCGTTCTGCGGTGAACAATGCGTGCTACATGCGGCTGGGCGCACCGATGCGGGCGTGCACGCTTTCGGTCAAGTGGCTCACGTGGACATCGTCAAGGACACCGATGCCAACGTCATACGCAATGCGCTGAATTTCCATCTGCGGTTCCATCGCGTCTCGATCTTGGCGGTCGAGGGCGTGAGCGATGAGTTCCACGCGCGTTTCAGCGCGATCCAGCGCGCCTATTTCTATCGCATTCTCGATCGCCGTCCGCCGCCGGCGCTGAAAAAAGGGCGCGTATGGTGGATCGCCATGCCACTCGACGTTGCGGCGATGCATGCGGCGGCGCAGCTGCTGCCCGGCAAGCGCGACTTTTCGACCTTCCGCGCCGCCAATTGTCAGGCCGATGGGCCGGTGAAGACGCTCGACGTGCTGACGGCGGAACGTATCGGCGAAGAGATCCATATCCGCGCGCGGGCGCGCTCGTTCCTTTATCACCAGGTGCGCAACATGGTGGGCTCGCTCAAGATGGTCGGCGAGGGGAAGTGGAGCCTCGACGATTTCGTTGCAGCGCGCGATGCCGCCGACCGCACGCTCGGCGGGCCGACCGCGCCGCCCGAAGGCTTGTATCTCACCGACGTGGTCTATCCCGCATGACCCTGCGCCTGCCGCAGATTGTCGTTATTGCCGCCGCCATCGCGGGCGCGATCTTTCTGCTGATGCCGGTGCCGGCGGGGATGAACCCGGTGATGATGCGCGCCGCCGCCGTGATCGTGGTGGCGCTGGGCATCTGGTCGACTGGCGCGATGCCGTCCTATTTCGGTTCGTTGCTGTTCCTGTTCGCTTCCATGGTGCTCGTTGTCGCCCCCGCACCCATCGTGTTTTCGGGCTTTCACGCGGGTGCGACCTGGCTGGTGTTCGGCGGCCTCGTGATCGGGCTCGCCGTCCAGCGCACCGGCCTCGACGTGCGCTTGGTGCGCGGCATGCTCGATCTATTCCCGCGCTCCTATCTCGCACTCACCTACGGCATTTTCGCCGGCGGCACGGCGATGACCCTGGTGGTGCCGTCGGCGTCGGGCCGCGTCGCCCTCATCGTGCCCGTCGTCATGGCGCTCGCCGGCAAGCTTGGCTTCGGTGCCGATTCCAAAGGCCGCACCGGCTTGGTGATGGCCGCGACCATGGGCACCATGACGCCGGGCTTTTCGATCCTGCCGGCCAATGTGCCGAACATGGGGCTCTATGGCGCGGTCGAAAGCATCTACGGCATTCATCTGACGTTTGCCGATTATACGTTGTTGAATTTTCCGGTGCTCGGCATTGCCGCACTGATTTTCTATCCGCTGATCATCTGGGCGCTGTTCCGCGAAGTCCCGGTGCAGGACGATACGCACGAAGCCGCTGCACCGTGGAGTGCCACTGAACTTCGCCTGTCCGCGATCCTGCTGCTGGCGCTGGCCTTGTGGGTGACCGATCGTTGGCATGGCGTGTCGCCTGCCTGGGTGGCGCTCGGTGCGGCGCTGTTGATGGTCACGCCACGCGTCGGTGCGTTGCCGATCCCCGCATTGGCTCGCGATCTCGATTACGGGCCGGTGCTGTTCGTCGCCGGCATCATCGGTTTAGGCGCGGTGGTGACCAGCACGGGCCTCGGCGAATTGGTCGCCGGGCATGTGTTGGGTTTGGTGCCGTTGGCGCCGGGGCACGATGCGCTCAATTTCGCGATCATCACCGCGGTTGGCATGGTGGTCGGCTTGATCACGACGTTGCCGGCGCAGCCTTCGGTGATCGTGCCCTTGGCACAGCATATGGCCGATGCGGCGGGCTGGCCGTTGATGAGCGTGCTGCTGGCGCCCACGGCGAGCTGGTCGGTCTTTCCGTTCTATTATCAGACGCCGCCGGTGGTGCTGGCCGTCGCACTCGCCAATCTGCGCATCGGACGCGTCACGGCGCTGCTCTGCGCCTATATGATCTTCGCACTCATATTCGTCCTGCCGCTCCACTATCTGTGGGGCCGCGCACTCGGTTATTTCGGCGGCTAGACTTTAGACGAAGGGCGCGCCGAAATCTGATCGCACCAGCGTTGCAGATTCTTGTGGCTCTCAGGGATGGCGATCTTCTGGCGCTTGGCGAAATCAATCGCAATAAGCGCGGTGATGTCCGCGACCGAATAGATATCGGCGCCGACGAATTCGCTTTCAGCCAGACGCTTATCCAGAAAATCGTGCACCCAGGCGATGCGTTTGCGCCCGCGTTCGGCCAGCGCCGGGATCTGCTCGAACGAAATCGGACCGGTGAGGCCGCGATCCTTCATGCCGGGCGCGGTGTTGCGCAGCATCTCGGCGCCGCCGATGAAGCCGTCCCATTCGCAACGATGTTCCCACATGGCGATGACGCCCGCTTCCTTCGCGTTGCGGCCCATGAGCGGCGGCTCGGGGAAGGCCGCTTCGAGATAGCGGCAGCAGGCGATGGATTCCGAAATGCAGGTGCCGTCGTCGAGTTCGAGCGCCGGCACCGTGCAATGCGGATTGATGCGCGCGAATTCGGGCGTGAAATGCTGCCCGCCGCGCAGATCCACCTGCACGATCTCGATCTTATCCAACAAGCCCTTTTCCGCGATGAAGATGCGCACGCGGCGCGGGCTGGGGGCGGGCTGGCAATCGTAGAATTTGATCATCGGAGTTATTCCGCGTCGGGTTGGTTCTCAGGTGCCGCTTTGATGAAGGCCGGATGTTTCAGGCAGGCCTGTTCGATCTTCAGCACGGTCGGAAAGGCATCGTAGCTGATCTTGAACATGCGCCCGTTGGCGAGCTGCGGGATCAGGCAGGCATCGGCCATGCTCGGCGTATCGCCATGGCTGAAGGCACCGGTCGCTGGATTGTTGGCGACGAGGGCTTCGTAGGCTTCGAGGCCGAGATGGATCCATTTCTCGATCCAGGTCCGCATGCCGTCGGCACCGCCCTTCAGATCGTCGCGCACATAATTGCGCACCCTCAGATTATTGATGGGGTGGATGTCGCAGGCGATGATGTTGGCCAGCGCACGCACGCGCGCCCGGCCGGCGGCATCCTTCGGCAGGATCGGCGCACCCGGCTTGGTTTCCTCGATATATTCCATGATCGCCATGGATTGGGTGAGCTTGAGATCGCCGTCGATCAAGGTCGGCACCAGCTTCTGCGGATTGATCGCGGCATATTCGGGTTTGAGCTGCTCACCGCCGTTACGCGTCAGATGCACGAAGGTCTGTTCGTACTCGAGCCCTTTGATATTGAGGGCGATGCGCGTGCGATAGGCGGCGCCGGAACGGAAATAATCGTAAAGCTTCATATGAATGGGTCTCTTCTAATCTAACGCGGCAGCTTATCGATCTTGGCGGCGAGGATGAAATCATTCTCGTGCAGACCGTGGATCTTGTGGGTGTAGGTTCGGACCGTGCAATGGCCCCAGCCGAATTCGATCTCCGGATGATGGCCCTCAGCCTCGGCGACCGCGCCGACCTTGTCGACGAAGGCCAACGCCTCCTTAAAATCAGGAAAGGTGAAGCTACGGCGGATGTCGTGGGCATCGGGCGATAAGGTCCAGGCCGGGACCTGTTCCATCAGTTTCTTGGCCTCGGTATCGGTCAGCGGCGGAATGCCGCCACGGCACGGAACGCAGGTTTTGGCGGTCAGATCGTCGGCCATGGTTGCTCCTTACGCGGGCAATGTCTTGAGCTTCGTATTCGATCATATAAGTTTGGTCCAGAAAACACCGCCGCATCCGATCGGAGCTACCTGCCATGAGCGAAGCCTATATTTGCGATGCCGTCCGTACGCCGATCGGCCGCTATGCCGGCGCGCTGTCCAAGCTGCGGCCCGACGATCTGGCCACCGTGCCGCTGAAGGCGCTGATGGCGCGTAACCCGGGCGTCGACTGGGGCCAGATCGACGACGTGATCATGGGCTGCGTCAATCAGGCGGGCGAGGACAACCGTAACGTCGCGCGCATGGCGCTGCTGCTGGCCGGCCTGCCCGACCGCGTACCCGGGGTCACCGTGAATCGCTTGTGCTCCTCCGGCTTGCAGGCCGTCGGTATGGCCGCGCACGCCATCAAGGCGGGCGAAGCCGATCTGATGATCGCCGGCGGTGTGGAAAGCATGTCGCGCGCCCCTTTCGTGATGCCGAAGTCGGACAGCGCTTTCGGCCGCGATATGCAGGTTTATGACACCACCATCGGCTGGCGCTTCATCAATCCCAAGATGGAACAGATGTACGGCGTCGACGCCATGGGCGAGACGGCGGAGAACGTCGCGCAGGATTACCAGATCAGCCGCGCCGATCAGGACGCCTTTGCGGTGCGCAGTCAGGACAAGGCGTTGGCGGCGCAAGCCAACGGCATGCTCGCGCGCGAGATCGTTCCCGTCATGGTGCCGGGCCGTAAGGGCGAGGAAACCAGCGTGGCCGTGGACGAACATCCGCGCGCCGGCACGACGATCGAGACCTTGGCCAAATTGAAGCCCGCCTTTCGCAAGGACGGCACGGTGACGGCCGGCAATTCGTCGGGCGTCAATGACGGCGCCTGCGCCATGATCGTCGCCTCCGAGGCTGCCGTGAAGGCGCATGGCCTGACGCCGCGCGCGCGTGTGCTTGGCATTGCGGCGGCCGGTGTGGCGCCCCGCGTCATGGGCATCGGCCCCGTTCCCGCAACGCAAAAACTTTTGGCGCGGCTCAAGCTGACCATGAAGGACATCGACCTGATCGAACTGAACGAGGCCTTTGCCGCACAAGGTTTGGCGGTTCTGCGCGAGCTGGGTGTCGCGGACGACGACGAACGCGTGAACCCGCTGGGCGGCGCCATCGCGCTCGGCCATCCGCTCGGCTGCTCGGGGGCGCGCATGGCGACGACGGCGACCTATCAATTGGCCGACACTGGCGGCAAACGCGCGCTGCTGACCATGTGCGTCGGCGTCGGCCAGGGCGTCGCCGCGATCATCGAGCGGGTCTGATTGCTCTTCTTGACCATCTGACGGAATTCAACCAAGGTTTGATGCGATGACAGCCCACTTCGCCATCATTGGCTCGGGCCCTTCGGGCATGTACGCGGCGGACGCGTTGCTCGAAGGCATTCCGGATTGCCATATCGATGTGTATGACCGGTTGCCGGCTCCCTTCGGCTTGATTCGTTACGGCGTGGCGCCGGACCATTACAAAACCAAGAACACCGCGCGCCAATTCGCGCGCACGCTCGATCTGCCGAACGTGCGCTTCTTCGGCAATGTCGAGATCGGCCGCGACGTCACGCTCGACGAGTTGAAGATGCTCTACGATGGCGTGATCCTGGCCATCGGCGCCTACAACGATCGCCCGCTCGGCATTCCCGGCGAAGACCTGGCCGGCGTTTATGGCGCCTGTGCGTTTGTCGGCTGGTACAACGGCCATCCCGATTATCGCGATCTCAATCCGCTGCTGGATAAGGATGCGGTTGCGGTCGTCGGCGTCGGCAATGTGGCGCTGGATGTCTGCCGCGTGCTCGCCAAGACCGTCGCCGAAATGGACGATTCCGACATCGCCGAGCATGCGCTTGCTGCGATCCAGAAAGCGCCGTTGAAGAATCTGTATATGTTCGGTCGGCGCGGCCCCATCGAAGCGGGCTTTACGCCGAAAGAACTGGGTGAGCTGCGCGAACTGGAGCGTGCCGTCGCGTTCGTCGATTCCAAACAATTGCCCGATACGGTGACGGGCGAGTTTGAGGGCCGCGAGAAAGGCGTGAAGGAAAAGAACCTCACGATCTTCAAGGAGCTGGCGACGCATCAGCCCGGCACCAAAGCGATCGATATGAAGATCGAATTCTATGCCGCCCCGAAAGAAATCCTGGGCACGACGCGCGTCGAAGGCATCCGCATGGAGCGCACCAAGGTCGAAAACGGCAAGGCCATCTCGACCGGTGAAACCTTCGATGTGCCCTGCGGCGCGGTGGTCAAGGCGATCGGCTATTTTTCCACGGCGCCGGCCGGCGTGCCGATGAACGGCAACGGCACGATCGCGAATGTCGACGGTTGGGTCGTCGATAACCTCTGGGTCGTCGGCTGGTCCAAGCGCGGGCCGTCGGGCACGATCCCGACGAACGGGCCGGAATCGCGCGAGGTCGCGCAACGCGTCATCGCCGAATACCAATCCGCGCCGGGCACGGAAAAATCGGGCGGCGATGCGGTCGCGCTGCTGCTGAAGTCGCGTAACGTGCGCAGCGTCGATTATCCGGGCTGGAAAAAAATCGCGACCGCCGAGGTCGCGCGCGCCACCGGCGGCCATCCCCAGGAAAAGTTCACCCGCATCGACGAGATGCTGGCGGTCCTGAATTAACCGCGCGCGTTATTTCGCCGAATAGGGTTTCTGTAGCACCAGGCTGAGCCAGCCCTCGCGATGGATGCGGCGAATCAATTTCAATCCCAAGCCGCGATGGCGCGACGCGACCCAATTGCCTTGCTCGGGCAACAGGCCCGACAGGATGGCGATACCGCCCGGCTTCAGATGCTGAACCAGATCGCGCGCCATATCGGTCAGCGGCTTGGCCAGGATGTTGGCGAAGATCAGTGCATAGGTTTTGCCGTACAGCGCCGGATGGCGATAGCCGCGCGCCGTGACGGCGCGCACATAGGGCAGCATCGCATTGGCGCGCGCATTGTCGATCATGCCCTCGGTGGAGCGGTAATCGATGTCTGAACCGAGCACGGGGCGGCGCCACAGCTTGATGGCGGCGAGCCCCAGGATGCCCGAACCGCAGCCCATGTCGAGGATGTCGCCCGGGCGCAAATGATGCACGGTTTCCAACCCGGCGAGGCAGCCTTGGGTCGAGCCGTGTCGTCCGGTACCGAACGCGCCGGCGGCGGGAATTTCGAGAGCGACCGTACCTGCGGGAACCTGACCTTCCCAATCCGGAATATAGATGAAGAATCTACCTTCGCGGATCGGCGGGAAGGCCTGTTTGTTTTCGCCCAGCCAATCGAAGCCGGTCACCTTGTCGATATGCAGGGTGGGGGGGCGCCGCGATAGCGCCTTGGCGGCCTCGGCGATGGCGCGCGTCATGCCTTCCGCGTCGGGCGGCGTTTCATTGAAGCCGACGACGATCGAGGTTGGATCGTCTTCGTCCGCCGACCAGGTGACCGAGGCGAGGAACGGTTCGATCGCTTCGGCATAGGCCGCGGCATCGATGGTGGCGACGTCGAGCCGCACCTTGTAGAGGTCTGGGTTCATTGTATTATGCAATGACTTCCGTAAGTTGGCGTAAAGTTGGGGTTCTAGCAAAAATGGCTGATATCGTTCTCGGGTTCGCGACGTCGCATGGTCCACTGATCGGCACGCCGCCCGACGTCTGGCTGATTGCTCCGCCCAAGTCGTTGGATGCGAAGTTCTACACCTATCGCAACGAGCGCTACAGCTACAATGAAATGGTGGCGCTACGCAAAGACGAAAAGCTCGGACGGCTGATTACCGAAGAGGTGAAAGCCGAACGCCATGAGAAGGTCCAGAAAAGCATGGACGATCTGGTGGCGATCCTGGATCAGGTGAAGCCCGATGTCGTCGTCATGACCGGCGACGATCAGCGCGAGTGGTTCAACGCTGACCGGCAGCCGACCTTCGCCATGGCGGCGTGCAAGGAGATCATCAACGTGGCGCTCGATGCGCCCAAGATCAAAGCGCTGCGCCCGTGGCGGCATATTCCGGCGGAGCTGATCTACAAAGATAACGTCGATACGACCTATCAAGTGGAAACCGACCTGGCCGGTCACATCGCGATGGAGGCGCGCGAAGCCGGCTTTGATCTGATGGTCTGCAACGAGCAGCCCGATTCGCACGAAGGCAAAATCCTGGGCCATGCCTTCGGCTTCATCATGCGTCGCATCCTCGCCGACCGTGACGTGCCGATCATCCCGATGCCGATCAACGCCATGTATGCGCCGAACACGCCGACGCCGAAGCGCTGCTACGAATTCGGCGCGATGCTGGGCAAGGCGATCGGGTCGTGGAAGTCGGACAAGAAGGTCGCGATCTGCGGTTCGGGCGGCATGAGCCATTTCATCTGCGACGAAGAATGGGACGCGCGCTTGTTCGAGGAAGTGGCGACCAACGACGTCAACGGGCTGTGCGGCGAGAACGATGCCAATTTCGGCTCGGGCAATGCCGAGGTGAAGAATTGGATCATCGCGGCAGGTGCGATGGCGCAGACCAAGCGCAAGCCGGCCTATCGCGCCTATACGCCGTGCTACACATTGGAAGCCGGCGTCGGCCAAGGCATGGGCGTGCTGACCTGGCAGTAATCGGGCAATAAAGCCGACCTCAATAAAAACGTTACGGGAGAGCGATATGACGGGGATGAAATTTGCGGCGGCAGCCGCGCTGCTGACGGCTGTCTGTTTTGCGGAGCCTGCGCTCGCGCAGAAATCCAAGGACACCTTGCGCTTCGCCTTCCAGCGCGAAACCAAGGCGCTGGATTCGATCCAGGATGCCGGCATCCATACCGCCTTCACCCAGCCCGCGGTGTTCGACACCCTGATGGCCTATAACGAGAAGACGCAGAGTTTTGAGCCGTCGCTCGCCAAATCCTGGACGCGGGTGTCGCCCACCGTGACCGAATTCGAATTGCGCGACGATGTGAAGTGGCACGACGGTCAGCCCTTCACCGCCGACGATGTGGTCTACACCATCAATTGGGTCAGCGACGAAAATTCCAAGATCCGTTTCCGCACCAATTGGGAATGGCTGCAGGGCGCCGAGAAAGTCGGTCCGCATAAGGTGCGCGTGATTTCCAAGCGTCCGACGCCGTTCGATTTTGTCACGCTCGGGCAAAACACGCCGATCATGCCGAAGCATCTGCATGAGCCGTACGCCAACAAGATCGACTTCGCGCCCAAATCGGTCGGCACCGGGCCGTATCGTTTGGCGGTGCAGGATCTCAACAAGGAAGTCCTGCTGGAGCGTAACGAGGATTATAAGCACGGCGGCAACTGGAAAACCGCCGGCAAGGTGAAGCGCATCCAGATCAGCCTGGTGCCGGACTACGGCACGCAGGTCTCGCATATGCTGGCGGGCAATTACGACATGCTGCATTCCATGCCGTGGCCCGAAGCCGCAGGCTTCGAAGGTCGCCCCGGTTACCGGGTCGAGGCCTATCCGTCCTACAGCTATGTGTATCTGATGTTCGATGCCACCGGGCGCTCCGGCGTGAAACCGATCCAGAATCCCAAGGTGCGCGAAGCCTTGATGGCGGCGATCAATGTGCAGGACATCTATAAGATCATCGGCGGCGATACCAAGCTCGCCATGCCCGAGCATATCTGCTGGAAGGTGCAGGGGGGCTGCGATTACACCAAGTTGGCGCCGGCCTTCGATGCGGACCGCGCGAAGAAACTGCTGGCCGAAGCGGGCTATCCGAACGGCTTTGAGCTTGAAGTCTATTCGGCCGACGGGCTGTTCCGCGGCGTCAACGAAGCGGTGACCGGCATGTTCCGCAAGATCGGCGTGACCGCGACCAGCCGGGCGATCACGCGCACCGCGCTCGAACGTCAGGCGCGCGAAGGCAAGATCCCACTGTTCGCGACGATCTGGAGCGGCGGTGGCGTGCCTGATGTCTATCAGACCATGGGATTCTTTTTCGACGGCGGCGAGCCCGCGACCTATATCGGCCATCCTGAACTGAAGGATCTGGCGGAAAAAAGCAGCGGCGAAATGGATCCGGCCAAGCGCAAGGATCTCGTGCGTCAGGTCATGGATGGCTTGATGGCCGATTACACCCTGCGCGCCCTGGTGCCAAATCCGAACATCTATGTGCTGACGCCCGACGTGCAGATCACGCAGACCGGTATGATCGCGGGTGCGATCCTGCCGTGGGGCATTGCTTGGAAGTGACGGGTTTTGTCGGCGCGTCTATCGCGCCGAAATAAATGAAACCCGTCATCCTCGGGCTTGACCCGAGGATCCACGGTAGGCGCGTCTGCGCCGATATGAGTCTTTTCGCGCTTTCGTGGATGGCCGGGTCAAGCCCGGCCATGACGACTGGAGAGGTTGAGACATAAAAAAAGGGCCGCACTTTCGTGCGGCCCTTTCTGTTTTTTACGGTGAGACGACTTACATCATCCCCATGCCGTGATCGTGGCCTTCGTGTCCGCCCATGGGCATCGGGGCGTCCTTCTTCGGCTTCTCGGCGATCATGGCCTCGGTGGTGATGAGCAGGCTGGCCACCGATGCGGCGTCCTGCAGCGCGGT
>CANIGJ010000004.1 GCA_947467145.1 Rhodospirillaceae bacterium
CGCAGAGCAAACCAGTCCTCTGCACGAAGCCGAGACGGAAATTCGCCATTTGCGCGACACCGTGGCGAAGCTGCGTGCCGAATTGGAACGCCAGAGCCACGAAAAGCAGGCCGCCGTCCAGAGCGCCGTGTCCGACGCCAGCCAGGAGCAGCAGCAACTTCGCGATACCGCGCGTAGCTTGCGCGACGCGCTGGAAAAGATCCAATTCGAGAATCGCGAATCCGTGCAGAAGGCGGTCGCCGATTCCTCGGGCGAGATTCAGCAGCTCCGCAATATGTCCCAAGCCTTGCGCGACCAGATCGAGAAGATGCGATTTGAGAAGCAAGAAGCCGTGCAGACGGCCGTGGTTGAGGTGAATACCGAAAACACGCAATTGCGCGCGACCGTGCAGCGGCTGCGCGACGAGCTGGAAAAATTACGCTTCGACATGACCGAGGCCGTGCAACTGGTGCGCCAGGATTCGGCGCAGGAAATCGCGACCTTGCGCGACACCGCGCGCAGCTTGCGTGACGAGCTTGAACGCGTGAAGTTCAATTACGCCGACGAACTGCAAGATAAAGACCGCAATTCACGTGAAGAGCTGTCGCATCTGCGCGGCACGATCGTGGCGCTCCGCCAGGAATTGGATCGTCCCCATGCCGAATAGTCCGAACGACGGCGCACCTCTGGTGCAGAGAGAAGCAGTCCTGCCGCTGGAGCCCGCCGTCACCACGCCTAAAGCGCGCAGGGCCAACGGCAACGGCGCGGCCAAATCCGCGCGCGGCGACGATATGCGCAAGCAGCTCCATCGCGCCGAATTGCTGCTCGAAGTTTCGCGCTCGGCCGCGGGCTTCGAGACGCTCAGCGAAGTACTCGAAAAGGTCGTCGAGATCACGACCAAGGAAACCGGCGCCGAACGCGGCACCCTGTTCTTGAACGATCCCGAAACGAGCGAGCTGTATTCGCGCGTCGCACAGGGCGAGTTGGTGCGCGAAATCCGCATCCTCAACGATTCCGGCATCGCGGGCATTGTCTTCCAAAGCGGCGAAGGCCTCGTCATCCATGACGCCTACAGCGATGCGCGCTTCAACAGCAGCGTCGACAAACAAACCGGCTATGTGACGCGCAACATCATCTGCGCGCCGATCCGCACCGTCGCCGGTCAGGTCATCGGCGTCGTCCAGGCGCTCAACAAGAACAAGGGCAAATTCGCCAAGGACGATCTGGCGCTGCTCGAGGCCATGGCTTCGCAGGCCGCCGTCGCGCTGCAATCCATGCAGCAGGTCGAGCGTATGCGTAAATCGCGCCTGCAGGAGATGGAATTCCTCAACGTCGTCTCCGACGTGACCAGCGAAATCGAACTCGACAAGTTGCTGGCCAAGGTCATGAGCGAAGCGACGCGCATGCTCAAGGCCGAGCGCTCGACCCTGTTCCTGAACGATGAAAAATCGAACGAGCTGTTTTCGCGCATCGCCATGGGCGCCGGCGTCAACGAAATCCGCCTGCCCAATCATCTGGGCATCGCCGGCGCAGTGTTCACGTCGGGCACGACGATCAACATTCCGCACGCCTATGCCGATCTGCGCTTCAACCCGGCGTTCGACAAACAGACGGGCTATTTCACGCGCTCGATCCTGTGCGTACCGGTCACCAATAAAAGCGGCAAGGTCATCGGCGTCACCCAGATCCTGAACAAGCGCGGCGGCCCGTTCTCGCCGGAAGACGAGCAGCGCCTGAAAGCCTTCACCGCACAGGTGGCGATCGCACTCGAAAACGCCAAGCTGTTCGACGACGTTCAGAACATGAAGAACTACGCCGAAGGCATGCTGGAATCGATGTCGAACGCGGTCATCACGCTCGACGAAGACGGCAAGATCGCGACCTGCAATTCGGCCGGCTACCGCATCATGGGTGTGAAGCCCGCCGATATCATCGGCAAGATGGCGACCGACTATTTTATCGACGCCAACGCCTGGATCATGGAGAAGGTCAAATCCGTCCAGGAGACCCAGCAGTCCGAAGTGATGATGGACCGCCCGGTGTCGTTCAAGGGCGAGTCGCAATCGGTCAACGCGACCGTGCTGCCGTTGATCAGCGCTGAAAACAGCAAGACGCTCGGCACCTTGATCATGGTCGAAGACATCTCCAGCGAAAAACGCATGAAGTCGACGATGTCGCGCTACATGGACCCGGCGCTGGCCGATCAGCTCATGAGCTCAGGCGACCTGCTGGGCGGCCGCGAGACGACGGCCACCGTGCTGTTCTCCGACGTGCGCGGCTTCACGACCCTGACCGAGGCCCTGGGCGCGCAGGGCACGGTGACCCTGCTCAACGATTATTTCACCTTGATGGTCGATTGCATCGTCAAGGAAGGCGGCATGCTCGATAAATATATCGGCGATGCCGTGATGGCCGCCTTCGGCGTGCCGGTGGAGCATGACGACGACGAAGACCGCGCCGTGCGCTGCTCCATCAACATGCTCAAAACGCTGGATGTGTGGAACGAAGAACGCCAGGCCAAAGGCCAGCTTCCGGTCAAGATCGGCATCGGCCTCAATACCGACAGTATCGTGTCAGGCAATATCGGCTCGCCGACGCGCATGAACTACACCCTGATCGGCGACGGCGTGAATCTCGCCGCGCGCCTCGAAAGTGCGTGCAAGCAATACGCGGCCAAGCTGCTGATCAGCGAATACACCTTCAAGAAGCTCAAGGGCACCTATCGCACGCGCGACATCGACGAAGTGATCGTCATCGGCAAGACCGAGCCGGTGCGGGTCTATGAGGTGCTGGATTATCACTCCGACGAGAGCTTCCCGAACCTCATGGAGGTCGTCGGCCACTTCAAGGAAGGCCGTAAACACTTCAGTGCGGGCGGCTGGGACAAGGCGGCGGCTTCGTTCCGTCAGGCGCTGGCCGCGCATCCCATGGATAAGCTGTCCAACATCTATATCGAGCGCTGCGATTACATGAAGGCCAATCCGCCCGCCAATTGGGACGGCGTCTGGAAGCTCGAATCGAAGTAGCAGACGATTCGGCTGGGACTCGCATCCCGTGAATATTCTGTGATCATCACCAATTCTTAAATCCACATATTGTATCCAGATGCGAATCGGCTGAATTTGGCCACCGAGTCTCTGTGGCGATTCGCTCTGGGAAGGCGTTCGTGGATAGGCGCAAAAAAATCGGTGTTCTGATCGGTATTGGTGCGGTGCTGTGCGCACCTGTTTCTGCGTCCGCCGTCACGCTGGAAGAAGCGCTGTCGAGCCTGCTCGCCAACCACCCCAATATTCGTGCCGCCAGCAAAAACGTCGCCTCCGCGCGCGCCGGCATCGACAAAGCCGAAGCTGGCTTCCTGCCCAAGGTCAACGTACTGAGCGCGACCGGCCCGGAAATCATCGACAGTCCGGCCACCCGCGCCGAGGGCAAAGATTCCAATCTGCGCAAGACGACGGCGTCGGTGACCGTCACGCAGAACCTCTATAACGGCGGGGCCACCACGTCGGCCACCAAGCAGGCGCGCCTCAGCAAGGCCGCGCAGGAAGCTAAAGCCGACGACACCACCCAACAGATCCTGATGGAAGGCGTCAAAGCCTACATCGACGTGCTGCGCCAACTGCAATTGGTCGAATTGGCCGCACAGAACGAAGAAACGATTCAGATCCAGCTCAACCTCGAAGACGAACGCGTCCAGAAAGGTTCAGGCATCGCGGTCGACGTATTGCAGGCCAAGTCGCGCTTGCAGCTCTCCAAGGAACGCCGCGTGCGCTTCGAAGGCGCGCTCGAAGACGCCTTCACCCGCTACACCCAGGCCTTCAACGTGGCGCCGCAGATCGACAAGCTCAACGAGCCCATGCCGTCGTCCGATCTACTGCCCGATTCGCTGGAGGCCGCCATCAATGTGGCGCTGGCGGAAAACCCGCAGCTGCAACAGACCGATCGTCAGGTGGCCGTCGCGCGCGAAAAGAAAGCCGGCGCCAGCTTCGATCTGATGCCCAACATCGATGTCGTCGGCAAGATGGGGTATGAAAACGACAATTCCGCGACCGAAGGTACACGGCGCGATATGTCGGTCGTGCTGCAAGCGAACTGGGATCTGTTCAGCGGCTTCTCGTCACGCGCCAACGTGGCACAGGCGTCCTACGATTACGCGTCGTCGCGCGACACCTACGACTACACGATCCGCAAGACGGTCGAGAATGTCCGGCTGTCTTGGCAGAAATTGAAAACGGCGCGCGAACGCCTGGCGTTGCTCGAAAACGCGGTCAATATCGCATCAGAAGTTTTCGAATCGCGCAAGAAACTGCGCACCGCGGGCAAGGAAACCGTCATCAACGTGCTCGATGCGGAAACCGAAATCTCCAACGCACGCATCAATTTCGCCACCGCGTCATTCGACGAACGCGAGGCGCTTTACGGCCTGCTGTTATCGATGGGTCGCCTTACCTTGCCGGAACTCGAAGTCTCGGCCGAAGGTGCGGGCGACGCGATCCCCGGCGATACGCTGCGCTAGGCAGCGATACGCCTCCGCCGATCCCGGCTACTTACTGGTCGCGATGAACACGCCATCCCAATCGGCCGGCGGCGGGTCGATCCGATAGGCAGCGATTCGTCCCTCGTAGAGATCGCACAGATATTCCATGTGGAACGGCTCGCCGATGACGCGCAGTTCCACGATGATCGCTTCGGCCTCATCGAACTTCTGCGAACGGTACGTGGTCATCAGCCTGTCGACGGTTTCCTTCAGCTTGATGAAATCCGGGCGCTTGGCCATTTCCGGATCGCCCATCAGCGCATAGACGTGCAGGCCGACCTTCTTGCCCTTAACCTGAATGATGTCGAGTTCGATGGTCGCGAAATCCGGCACCCGCGCCCAGGTGTTCGGGCCCAGCACGATATCGACCCCGTAAGTCTTGGACTGGCCTTCGAGGCGCGAGCCGGTGTTGATCGTGTCGCCCAGCACCGAATAATCCATGCGCTGCGCCGTGCCCATATTGCCGACAACGGCATCGCCCGTATTGATGCCGAGACCGACCTTAAGCGGCAGATGCGGACGTCCTTCGACCTTGGCTTCCTCTTCCAGGCGGGCATTCAGCGGCGCCATCTCGGCTACCATGCCGAGCGCCGAGATGCAGGCGTTGCGCGCATGATCGGGATCGTCGAGCGGCGCGTTCCAGAACGCCATGATGGCGTCGCCCATATATTTGTCGACCGTGCCCTTGTTGGCCAAAATCACGTTGGTGAGCGGCGTCAGCAGTTTATTGATGAGCGTCGTCAGGCCTTCGGCATCGAACAATTCCGAAATCCCCGTGAAGCCGCGCACGTCGCAGAACAGCACCGACATGTCGCGCTTGGAGCCGCCGAGGCTGAGCAGGGTCGGATCTTCGACCACGCGCGCGACGACGGCGGGCGACATGTATTTGGAGAACGCATCGCGGGTCGCGCGGCGCTGCGATTCTTCGGATGCATAACTGGCATAGGTCAAAGTGACATAAAGGGTCAGGATGGCCGCGATACCGAACGATGCATCGATCAGATAACGTTCCTGATCGAAGAAATACCACGACGTTCCGCCCGCGACCGCCACGACGGCCAGGAAGAACAGCAACGTCCATTTCGCACCGATCCATGGCACCAGCACGATGATGACGAGGCCAGCCACCAAGATCAGCGTCATCTCGACGCTATTGGCGATATTGGGAACCGTCAGATACGAATTCGTCAGCACCGATTCGATGAGCTGAGCATGCACCTCGACTCCGGGAACCAATGCTTCCGTCGGAATCGTCTTGATATCCAGCAGGCCCACCGCGCTGGTACCGACGATGCCGATCTTTCCGGTGATCTTCGACTTATCGATGGTGCCGTTTAAAATATCTTTCGCCGACACGTACTTCTTTTTGTCGGATACGCTGAAATACGGCCACATGATGCCGTTCTTGTCGGTCTGCGGCCGGACGTTGGGAGCAATGGCGACATCTTTGATACCTGCGATATCACCCAAGACGGTCACGCCGGTCCGCCCCAGCGCCACCCGCATCAACTCGATCGAAAAGGATGGATAAAGCTTGTCGTTATATGCGTAGACGCTCGGAACGCGACGCACGATACCGTCATTTTCGGGATCCGTGTTGAGCAACCCAAAGCCAGCGGCCGAGGCTTCCAGTTCCGGCACGTTGCGCAACAATCCTTGCACCGGCTTCACCCAACGCCGAACCGGCGGCGCGCCCTTTTCCTGGCGTTCAAACGCGAACGACGGCAGCGGTTTGCGGGTTGAATAATCCTTGGGCGTATTGATCACCGATTGGCCGATAACGACCTTGCGCGCCTGACGGATGACGTCACCGAAAATGGCGTCGTTCGACGGCAGCTTTTCCAGCTTGGCCTTCATCTCGTCATCGAGGCCGACGACGCTGTTGACGATGCTGGACGGATTCATCCGGTCGGGTTCGGAGAAGATAACGTCGAATCCAACCGTGGTGATGCCCATATTGAAAAGATTCGCGATCATCTGGGCGATGATATTGCGCGGCCACGGCCATTGGCCGATCGCATCCAGGCTCGCATCATCAAGGTCGATGATGACGACCGGGCTGTTGTCCATCAACGGACGCGGCTTGATGTTTTGATAGGCGTCGAAAACCTTGAGCCGGAAATTCTGCAGAAACGCCGGATCGTCATACCGCAGCCAGACGAAGGCCGCGAGCATGAGCAAGGCGATCCAGCGCGCCTTGCCGACACGAAAGCGGCGACGGGGTTTGCGGGTTTTGGCCTGGGCCTTGGCCTCGGGGGACAGGCCGAGGTCCTTGCGGCGCCATGGCAGCGAGAAACGGCCGAAAACGCCGGGCGACGGCGCGACCGCTGTGGCCCCCGTGGTGCTCATACCCCTACCCCTGACTTAGCCCCAGCATGGCGAAATTCCGCCATAATCTCGCGGTACTAGAACCCGCGACCGGCGGGAGCGTCAAGGTGAAAAGGGTGAACCCCGCGCACCGGGTGGCGCGCGCCACATTGGGACCTGGAAATACGTGAATTCTCGGGAATATCCGGCGGTTAACTGGATTATAATCGTTCAACTGGTTAATACTAATAGACGTGGGACGATACACCGGCGTTTATAGCGCCGGCCTGGGTCGTTTTCTGGGGCATCTGAGGATTTTTTACACATGGCGGAACCCCAACCCGACAAGAGTTGGCTGAAGCCCTTTTTGACGCCGTTGCGGCCCATTTTTTACGAAATGCTGGCGATGTCGGTGTTCATCAACCTGATTGCGTTGGTGGTGCCGATCTTCTCGATGCAGGTCTATGACCGCGTCATCGGCAAATCCGGCCTATCGACCCTCTGGGGTCTGGTGATCGGCGTCGCCCTCATCCTCATTTTCGACTACGTGATGAAGACATCGCGTTCGCGCATCATGCAGCGTGTGGCGCTGCGCGTCGATGTCGAGGTCGGCCGTAAGCTGTTCGACAAGATCACGTCGCTGCCGCTCAACGTGCTCGAAGGCAAATCGTAGGGCTATTGGCAGGCGCTGTTCCGCGACGTGGACCTGATCCGCAGCACACTCTCGGGCCCGCCCGCCGTTCTGCTCGCCGATCTGCCCTTCACTATCATCTTCTTCATCGTGATGTACGTTATCGCCAAGCCGCTGGTCCCGGTCCTCATCGTCGTATGGACTTTGTACGTCGTGATCGCCTGGCGTTCGTTGGCGGTCATGAGCGGCGCCAATCGCGGCGAGCGCAAATCGAGCGAAACGCGCGATCTGCTGGTCGCGGAAATGATCAACGGCCGCACCACGATCAAGGCGCTCGGCCTCGAACGCTCGATGCGGCCGATCTGGATCGAAGCGCACGCCGATAACATCGAAAAGTCGTCGTTTCGCGGCAATAAGACCGATACCTATTCCAATGCGGGCGCAGCACTTTCGGTGATCACGACCGTCGCCATGACCACGGTCGGCGCGCTCGCGATCATCAACCAGGAACTGACGATGGGCGCGATGGTCGCGACCAACATGCTGAGCGGCCGCCTCTTGGGCCCGCTCAATCAACTCGTCGGCACCTGGCGCACCTATGCCAACTTCCTGCAGGCGGTCGGCCGGCTCGGCTCCGTGTTCGGTCAGGCGTCCGATCGCATGACGACCGAGATCGAGATGGACCGCCCGAAAGGCGAGATCGTCGTCGAAGACGTCGTCTACAGCTATGGCGAAAAAGGCCCGAACGTCGTCGACGGCGTGAAGGTCGGCATTCGCCCCGGCGGCCTGACCGCCATCGTCGGCCGCAATGGCTGCGGCAAGACGACGCTGATCAAGATGATCCAGGGGCTTTATAAACCGACGTCGGGCCGCATCCTGCTCGACGGCGCCGACATCGCGCAATTCAGCCGCGCCCAGATCGTCAGCTGGGTCGGGTATGTGCCGCAGGAAACCGTGCTGTTCGCCGGCACCATCCGCGACAACATCGCCTATGGCCAGCAGGGCGCATCGGACGAACAGCTCATCAAGGCGGCCGAAGCCGCCGGCGTGCACCGGTTCATCATCGACCTTCCCGACGGCTACAGCACCGAGATCGGCGAAGCCGGCCAGCGCCTGTCGGGCGGGCAACGCCAGCGCATCGCGATCGCGCGCGCCCTCGTTTCCAATCCGCCGGTCCTGCTGATGGATGAGCCGTCCGGTCACCTCGACCGTCAGGCTGAAGAAGAACTGCGCACCACCCTGAAGGAACTGGCCAAGGACCACACCGTCATCTTGGTCACCCATTCGCCGATGCTGCTGCAAGGATGCGACAACCTGATCGCCCTCGATCGCGGCAAGATCGCGCTCGCCGGCCCCGCGAAAGACATCCTGCCCCGTCTGTTCGGCGGCGCCCGACCACCCGTACCACCCGGTGCGCAACCTGCTGCTGGTGCGCCTGTACCTGGCGCGGCACCCGCCGCCGCGCCAGCCGCATCACCGACGGCTGCCGGCCCCGGCCCGCAACCCGTTCCGGCCGGACAACCGCAACCACAGGCGACGACAGCGCCCGCGCCTCAACCGCAAGCCGCTCCCGCGACCCAGCCGCGGCCCGCGGCCGCCGCGCCGCAGGCTTAGGACGCACCGATGAACGACGTATCCGTCGCGTTGAATGCAGCCGCCGACAAAAAGCTTGAGCGCCTCATCAAGGCGCATCCGATTCCGACCTGCGTTCGTTCGCATGGACGATCATGGTCGTGCTGACGGTTTGCGTGATCGGCGGCTTCATTACCCGCCTCGCCGAAGTCACCGTCGCCGAAGGCAAGGTCGTGCCGCTCGGCGATCTGAAGGTCGTGCAGCATCTCGAAGGCGGCATCATCCAGGAAATCTTCGTCGCCGAAGGCGATCAGGTGCGCGAAGGCCAACCCCTGATCCAACTCGACGTGCGGGCGGCCGGCCTGTCGCAGGACGAACTCGAAGTTCAGCTCTTCCAGCAATTGGCGATCCGCGCGCGTCTCGCCGCCGAAGCGGTCGGCGGCACGCCGACCTTCCCGGCCGATATCCTGGCCAAGCGCCCGCAGCTCATCGAATCGCAGCAAGCGGCCTACAGTGCGCGCAAGGAAGAATTGGATTCGATGATCAACGTCATGCGCAACACGGCGGCGCAACGCGAGCAGGAGGTTAAAGACATCACCTCCAAGCTCGCGTCCACGACCCGAACGCTCGAACTCGCCAAGCAGCGCCTCGCCGATTCCGAATCCCTGGTGAAACGCGAACTCATCTCGCGCTTCGAATATCTGAAGACGCAGGCCGAGGTCGCCGATCTGCAGCAGACCTACAACACGACCAAGGGCGGCATCTCAAGCGCCGAATTCGCGGTCCGCGAAGCCCAGGGCCGCATGCGCGAAAAACTCGACGCGTTCCGCCGCGAAGCTA
This sequence comes from Rhodospirillaceae bacterium, assembly GCA_947467145.1. Taxonomy (GTDB): domain Bacteria; phylum Pseudomonadota; class Alphaproteobacteria; order Rhodospirillales; family UBA2165; genus CANIGJ01. The sequence continues at coordinate 9,864 of CANIGJ010000004.1, forward strand.
ATACCTAACTCGGCAAGACCGAGGAAAAGATCGGCCAGTTGCGCTAGCAATATAACCAGACGAGTGAAAAGAGTGCCCGCCTGGAGATCCGCAGCCCGATCACCGGTATCGTCAAGAATATGCGCACCTCGACCATCGGCGGCGTGGTGCGCCCCGGCGAGCCGATCATGGAGATCGTGCCGACCGGCGAGAAGCTGGTCATCACCGCGCATCTCAATCCGATCGATCGCGGTTTCGTCGAGGTCGGCCAACCGGCCGAAGTGAAACTGTCGACCTACGACTACATCAAGTACGGAACCCTCGTCGGCGTGGTGACGCGTCTCGCCGCCGATGCGACCCAGGATCCGGAAAAAGGCCCCTATTTCGAGGTCGTCGTCGAAACCGACAAGAACTATCTCGGCCGCATGGAAGGCGAATTGCAGATCACGCCCGGCATGGTCGCCACCGTCGATATCCATACCGGCACCAAGAGCGCCATCGACTTCCTGGTCAAACCGGTGCTCAAGATGAAGGCCGATGCGTTCAAGGAGAACTACAAGGAAGCGGCACCTAATACCGCGATCGAAACCGCTAAGTCGCGGCGCGTTTTCATTCAATAGCCCGGAAATAGACAAGGCCGCCCCATGCCCTTCGATTCGCCCGAAGACCAACGTCTCAACAAGCTGATCGAAAGCAATCCGCTGCCGACCTGGACACCGTTGATCATCCTGTTCGCGGTGACGATTGCGAGTTGCCTTGCCTGGGCCTGGACGACCGAACTCGAAGAGACGACGACCGTGGAAGCAAAAGTCGTGCCCAAGGGCGATCTGAAGGTCGTGCAGCACCTTGAAGGCGGCATCATCCAGGAAATCTTCGTGCGTGAAGGCAGTCAGGTCGTGCAGGACCAGCCGCTGGTCCGTCTCGACATCCGCGCCTCCAACAACAAGCAGGACGAAATCGAAGTCCAGCTCTACAGCCAGATGTCGCTGCGCGCGCGCCTCGAGGCCGAGGCCGGCGGGCGGCCGCCGATTTTTCCCGAAGAGGTCCGCCAACGTTATCCGCAGATCGTCGAGACGCAGCAGCGCGCGTACGATGCGCGCAAGACCGAGCTTGAATCCGGCCTCGGCGTGCTGCGCAGTTCGCTCTCGCAGAAAGAACAGGACGGCAAGGATCTGCGCGGCAAGCTCAACACCGTCAATTCCAATCTCGAATTGGGCAAGGTGCGGCTCGACGATGCCAGCAAGCTGATCAAGGACCGGCTGATCAGCCGCGACGAATACCGCAAGCTGGAGGCCGAAATCGAAGATCTGCGGTCGGGCGTGAATTCGCTGCGCGAGCAGATCGGCAAGGCGGACGCCGCCGTCGAGGAGGCGCGCTCGCGTATCGCCGAACGCAACAACACGTTCCGCCGCGAAGCGCAGACCGAACTCAGCACTGTCGTTGAAACGGTATCGAAACTGCGCGAAGCGCTGACCACGTCCGGCGAAAAGGGTGCGCGCCTGGAAATCAGAGCGCCCATCGACGGCATCGTGAAGAACATGCGCTACTCGACCATCGGCGGCGTCGTGAAACCGGGCGAGCCGATCATGGAAATCGTGCCGACCGGCGACACCCTCGTCGTCTCGGCCAAGCTCGACCCCGCCGATCGCGGTTATGTCTCGGTCGGCCAGCCCGCGATGGTCAAAATCTCGACTTACGATTACACGCGTTACGGCGGCCTCGCCGGGCACGTGACCCTCGTCGGCGGCGACGCCACGACCGACGACCAGGCGCAGGGCAAAGCCAAATCGAAGCAGTTCTTTGAAATCATCGTCGAGACGGACAAAAGTTATCTCGGCAAGCGCGAGGGCGAATTGCCGATCACGCCGGGCATGCAGGCCACAGTCGATATTCATACGGGCAAGAAGACCGTCATCAACTATGTCCTGACACCGGCCCGCAAGATAATCGCCGAGGCCTTCCGGGAGCGGTGAAGTTCGGATGAGATGATAAGTGCGCACATTCACAAAAGCAAAAATTTGTGTTATGGCTTCTCGCGAACAACTTCAGATGAATATTGGGACAATCGACAATGTCTTTAGGGACCATCGCTGGCGCCTTAGTCGGGATTGGACTAATTTTATTAGCAATTTTCGAGGAATCGCATGCTGTAGGGAAGCCTTTTCTGCAATCTGTTCTTATGTACGGGCATTTGGGCGGCTTCATGATAGTTGTCGGCGGAACAACTGCTTCTGCATTTATATGTTATGAGGCTCGTTACGTAATTCTTGCTTTGAAAAGTGCCTTCAAGATTTACGCCGCCCCGCCAATTAATCGAAACTTGATAAAAGCTGAGGTGGGTCGAGTTATTCGTTGGGCTTATACAGTTCAGAAATCTGGGATACCTGCCCTGGAACAGGAAGCAAAAAAGCTAAAAAATGCCGATAAATTTCTGGCATTTGGCCTCGACATGGTCGTAGCAGGCTACAGTGGGGAAGAAGTAAAGCACATCTTAACCACAACAATCGAAACGACTTTCGGCCGCAACATGGTTCCATCAACTATTCTGAAAAATTTAGGAGGCATTGGACCCGCCTTTGGAATGGTCGGCACGCTTCTAGGAATGGTCATGATGATGTCAAATTTGGGAGGCGATCCCAGTAGCTTGGGAGGCTCTCTGGCCACTGCACTGACAGCTACACTATATGGAGTTCTTTCTGCTCGATTGCTTTGGTTTCCTGCGTCTGAAAAAATCAAGCAGAGAGAAGAGATTGTCCGGTTTAGAAATTATCTAGTTCTAGAAGGATTATCATTATTAGCAGATCGAAAAAGCCCTCGGTATATTCAGGATCGGATGAATAGCTTTCTCGACCCAGCGATTCATTTTAATCTTGATAAAATGAAATCTTAGAACTGTTGTCTATGAGAGAATAAATAATGGCAGGCGGTCCAGGCGGGGCTCCGCACGAAGAACCAGAAGATGAGGCATGGCTTCTAACTTATGCAGACATGATCACTCTGGTTATGGCTTTTTTTGTGTTGATGATGGGGGTGTCGAAAGTAGATTTCACAGCCTACGAGGAACTATCCTCCGCTTTGAGCGAAGAGAGAACTGGATCTCCAGATAAACAGAAAGAACGTACTCAAACCCTGCAGCGAGACCTTAAGGATATTATATCCAACGAGGGTGCGGAGAACGCCGTTCAAATAGGAAACGACGCGCAAGGATCTATAACCCTGACTATAGACGGCGGCGCCTTCTTCAAGCCGGCCACGGCCGATCTCCAAGAGCAGGCTTTGCCGGTGTTGAAAGGCATCGTGGAGGAACTCTCGAACCCGATCTATCAGCAGTTCAACATCAGCGTCGAAGGCCATACCGACGACGGACAGATAAACAACGCGCGTTACCCGTCCAATTGGGAACTATCCACGGGGCGCGCCTCCACGGTCGTACGTTTCTTTGCCGATACCAGGACGCTGCCGAACGCTAACGATCCTCTCGGAGAGCCCTTGTTCGCACCTCACCGGCTGCGCGCCATCGGTTATGCCGGCACGCAGCCCAAGGCGCCCAATCGCGATCTGAACGGCGTGGCGATCCCGGAAAACCAGGCTCAAAACCGGCGCGTCGTCATGCGCATCAACCGCAAGCCGATCTTCGAACAGGTCCGCATCCCATCGTTCCGCCGCAGCACAGCGAACGACACCGATGCCGGACAGGACGTCGGCAAGGGCAAGAAAAAGTAATATCCGGGTGGGCGGGATTTTCCCCGCTCCTGGGCGATTGTCCTAAAACCTTTACCTGACATAACGATTTTGTATCGTGCACGATAATCTGTCATGCTCGCCCGAAGCACTGCGCTCTACGCAGTCCAAAACAACGTACAGGGAGCAGAGACATGGCCGATACCGCGCCACATAATCCGCCGTTCCGCGCCGAACATATCGGCAGCCTGGTCCGCCCGCAGAAGCTCGTCGATGCACGCCGCGCGTTCGAGGCGAAAAAGCTCGACGCCGCCGCCTTGCGCGTCATCGAAGACGAAGCGATCCGCGATGTCGTCAAGCTGCAGGAAGATATCGGCCTCGAAATGGTGACCGACGGCGAATTCCGCCGCGCCAGCTATTCGGATTCCTTCACCGTGCAGGGCATCAAAGGCATCTCGATCGAGATGACCGACGACAAGGGCTACGAAGCCGACGCCAAGGCCGGCCATCGCATGGCGCGACGCATCCCGCGTGTTGTGTCCAAACTCGAATGGGCGGGCCCGCAGAACGCCAAGGATTTCGCCTTCCTCAAGGCAGCAACGACCAAATCCACCGGCAAGATCACGATCCCCGGCCCCGCCTACGTCCACTACCGCGCGGGCCGCGAGAACATTAGCAAAGACGTCTATCCCGACATCGACAATTTCTGGTCGGACCTCGTCACCGCCTATCATAAGGAATTACAATCGCTGTATGACGCCGGTTGCCGCTATGTGCAGATCGACGAGACCTCGTTGGTGAAACTAGGCGAAGAGCGCGTGCGCGGCCTGCTCAAGGATCGCGGCGACGATTGGCAGGATCTTCTCAAACGTTATATCGAGGCCTGCAACGCGGTGGCGCGCGGTGCTCCCAAGGGCATGACCGTCGGCATCCACATCTGCCGCAGCCAGGACAAGAACTGGCAGGCCGATGTCGGCTACGACCCCATCGCTGATGCGATCTTCAACCAGATGGAGATCGGCACCTATTTCCTGGAATACGACAATCCGCGCTCGGGGACGTTCGAGCCGCTGCGCTTCGTGCCGAAAAACAAAACCGTCGTGCTCGGCCTCGTCGGCTCGCGCACGCCGGAACTCGAAGAAGCCGACATGCTGAAGCGCCGCATCGAGGAAGCATCGAAATACATTTCGCTCGATCAGCTCGCCTTGTCGCCGCATTGCGGATTTTCGACCGGCATCTTCATGAGCAAATCGGACTCAATCAATCTCGAGACGGCGAAACTCGCCCGCGTCATAGAGGTGGCACGCCAGATGTGGAAAAACTAAACGGCCTTATCCTGTTGTGATAGGCCGATCTCATAGACGCTGGGAGGCGCACATGATCGGTCATCGCGTACGAGTAAGCGTATTAGCGGCAGCATTCGCACTGCTGGCGCCTTACAATGCCCAGGCCCAATCCAACGCGGGCTTCTACAAAGGCAAAACGCTTGAGGTCTATGCCGGCTATGCGCCGGGCGGCGGCTACGATCTTTATACCCGCGTGCTGGCCAAGCACATGGTGAAACACCTGCCCGGCCAACCCGGGCATGTCGTCAAGAACATGCCGGGCGCCGGCTCCGCCAAGCTTGCCTCATATCTGTGGGAGGTGGCCCCCAAAGACGGCACCGCTTTCGGCCTGATCAACGCGACCGTCGCCTTCGATCCGCTGTTCGGCGGTGAAGCAGCCGAAGCCATCAAGTTCGATCCGTCGCAGCTCACCTGGATCGGCAGCCTCGATCAATTCACGCCCATCGGCATCGCCTGGCATACGACGGGCATGACCAAGATCGAACAGTTCAAGGAAAAGGAATTTCTGATCGGCTCAACGGGCGGGCCGAGCGCCGCCGCAGTCTACTGCAATCTGCTCAACAACATGATCGGTACCAAGTTCAAGATCCTGCCGGGCTACAAAGGATCGGAAGATATCGCGCTCGCCATGGATCGCGGCGAAGTACCCGGTTATGTCGGCTGGTATTGGGGCGGGCTCAAAACGACGCGCGGCGACTGGCTGCAAAGCAATCCGTGGAAGATCAATGTTTTCCTGCAATTCGGCCTCGCACCTGACCCCGATCTGCCGGGTGTACCGCATATCTACGACGTGCTGCCCAATCCCGAGCACAAACAGATCTTCAAGCTCGTGCTCTCGCAATTGGCGCTCGCACGGCCCTTCGTCGCACCGCCGGGCCTATCGGCTGAACGCGTGAAGGATCTGCGCACCGCGTTCAACGCAACCGCCAAAGATCCCGAATACCTGGCCGAGATGGAAAAGGCCAAACAGACCGTGCGCCTCTTCACCGGCGAACAGATCGACGCGCTATTGAAAGAAGTTTATGCGACGTCGCCCGATCTGATCGCAAAGGTGAAACTGGCGATGAATCCACCGGAAGCCAAATAGTCAAATCGAATCAATCGAGCGAAAGGACAGTTATGAAACGGAATGGATTTGCATGTATCGCAACTCTTGTCGCGGGCCTGATCAGTTGGACGCAAACGGCTGCCGCGCAATCCGTTGCCGATTTCTACAAAGGCAAAACGCTCGAGGTTTTTGTCGGTTACGGCCCAGGCGGCGGCTACGACCAATATGGCCGCCTGTTGGCGCGCCATATCGGCAAACACCTGCCCGGCAATCCCAGCACCGTCGTGCGCAACATGCCGGGCGCCGGCTCGGCGAAGCTTGCCAGCTATATGCACGAAGTCGCCGCGAAGGATGGATTGCAGATCGGCGCGATCGCTTCGACCGTGGCGTTCGATCCGCTGCTCGGCAGCGAAGGCGGCGAGAATTCCGTGCGCTTCGATCCACGCGAATTACATTGGCTCGGCAGCCTCGATGCCTTCACGCCGATCGGCGTGTCGTGGCACACCAGCGGTATCAAGACGATCGAGGATGCAAAGAAAAAAGAAGTCCTCGTCGGCTCGAGCGGCAGCGGCGATTCGTCCGCTGTATATCCGAAGCTGCTCAACGGCATGATCGGCACCAAGTTCAAGATCCTGACCGGCTATCGCGGGTCCAACGACATCACGCTCGCGATGGAGCGCGGCGAACTGCCGGCCTTCGTCGGCTGGTACTGGTATGGCCTCAAGACCACCAAGCAGAACTGGCTGCAGGACAAGACGGCGAACTTGTTCCTGCAGATCGGCCTGGAACCCGATCCCGAGATGCAGGGCGTGCCCTGGGTGCTGGATATCCTGCCGAGCGAAGCCGACAAACAGGTCTTCCGCGTCGTACTCGCCAATCTCGCCTTCTCGCGCCCGTTCGTCGCACCGCCCGGCGTGCCGGAAGCCCGCCTCACCGCACTCGCCAAGGCGATCGAAGACACGACGAAGGACAAGGAATTCCTGGCCGAGGCCGAGAAGCAGACAATGAGCGTGAAGTATTATTCGCGCGAAAAGATCGCGGCGCTGCTGAAGGATGTCTATGCGACGCCGCCGGAATTGATCGCGAAAGTCAGGGAAGCATCAGTGCAGTAGACCGCACTTAAAGGCGGCGTCTACTCGACCAGGAAATCCATGTTTTCCTGGATGACGAAGGCGCCGTCCCATGCGCGGGCTGCCTCGTCGGCCAATTTATCCATGAACACGTCGTCATGTTCCGGATCGTGGTGGAAAATGCCGAGGCGTTTGGCGCCCGCCATCTTGCAGAGCTTGACGCCCTCGTTCCACGTCGAATGGCCCCAGCCCACCTTGGAGGGGAATTCCTCTTCCGTGTAGGTCGAGTCGTAGATCACCAGATCCGCGCCCTCGATCAGCTTGAGGATATTTTCGTCGGGCTCGCTTTTGTGCTCGGTATCGGTGATCAGGCACATGGCGCGGCCGTTGCTTTCGATACGATAGCCAGTGGCGCCGTTCGGATGATTGAGCGGCGCGGTCAGGACTTTCGTCTTCGAGCTGGTGCCGATGTCGAGCTTCTCGCCCGCCTTGAAATCGCTGAAGGTCAGCTTCGCCTGCATGGCTTCGAGCGGGACCGGGAACATCGGGTTGTCCATCTGCGTCTCGAAGATGTTCTTCACCCCGCCCTTGTCGGTCAGATGACCGGCCATGATGTCGAAGTTGCGGCGCTTGTCGAAGGCCGGCACGAAGAACGGGAAGCCGTTGATGTGATCCCAATGCGTATGGGTCAGCAGGATATGGCAATGGGTCAGATCGGACTTCATGATCTGCTGACCGAGGTTGCGCACCCCGGTGCCACAATCGAGCAAAAACTTCTGATCGCCGACATCGACTTCGAGACTGGTCGTGTTGCCGCCGTATTTGAGGTGAGTCGGAGCTGGGCACGCGATACTTCCGCGACAACCCCAGATCTTCACACGAATTGACATTCAGACTACCCCCGACGGACCCGTTTCCTCGGCTACTGCGGCTGATCCGCATTCTCGCAACCGTTTAACGAAACTTGCCCGACCCAGACCCTTCACCGCCGACGTTAATGCCCGACCCCAGTCCGATCCCCAGTACGTCGGCAGCATTGCCCTTATTGATAGCAATTTCCACCAAGCCGTTGGCATTCACATACCAAAAGGCTTCACCTGACGGAACGTCAGCGAATGTGCGAGCTGACTTTAGGTAAACATGGTTTGCTTGTAATACAAATGACGGATTTACGAAACCCTTTCGTAGGCCCGTCATGGCGTTGCCGTAGTGGTCTATGTATACAATTTCCGCCAGATCGTCCGGCCAATCTGGAAAAGCGTTCCACGATGCAGAACGCGCTTCGCCGACTGGTTTATCACCCCGTTCGAGACGCGCGGCCACCGGCGCAAAGACATCGCGACCGTGGAAACTTGCCGAGACCGAGTTCTCGTCCCACGCGAGTTCCCATTTGCTAATAATCGCAGCCCGACGTGTCACGATTTCGAACAGGCCATTCCCCGGCCCAACGAACCAGCGGCCGTCAGCCTGGACGACCACGCCAGGGCGCTGCGTGCCGACGCCCGGGTCGACCACGCATAAAAAGACGGTCCCAGCCGGGAATTCATCCGCATAGGCCGCCAGCAGATAGGCGGCCGCCTTGGGATTGGCCGTCGGGGCATCGGTGAACAGATCGATGATCGCGGCCCCCGGCAAATCGCGCAGAATGCGGGCTTTCATCTGCCCGATATACGGGCCTTCGAGGCCGAAATCGGTAAAAAGGACAATCACGGCGCGCACGATCCCAGCTGGTCGGCGAAGGGCCGGACTGTGCCGGACTTTCTCGTTGCACTTCAAGGCCGTCGACTATATTCCATTGCGCGGGCGACGTTCGTGCGCCTAAAATCTTGCTTCGTGGCTGGCGGGCGACCGCCGGACATCAAAAATTCCGGTGGAAACAGGCCCGTTTACGGCGGGTTGGGCCAACGTAGGACCAGCCCCCGCCAAAGCACGGCCGGGACCAGTAGGTAAGAAGTACAGACGTTTTTTTGGGGATCGGAGTCGGGGTCAAGGTATGTATCGGGCAGGCTTGCCAGAGGCGCAGGGTCTTTATGATCCGTCACGGGAGCGGGACTCCTGCGGTATCGGCTTCGTTGCGAACATTCGCAACGAGAAAAGCCATACTATCGTGCGCCAGGGCCTCCAGGTTCTTGCCAACCTAAACCATCGTGGCGCCGAAGGCGCCGACCCGCTGACCGGCGACGGCGCCGGCATCCTGATTCAACTGCCCGACCGCTTCTTCCGCGAAGAATGCGCCAGCCTGGGCGTCAAGTTGCCCGAAGTTGGCCATTACGCCGCCGGCATGGTGTTTTTGCCGCAGGGCGAAACCACCCGTCGCGCCTGCGAACAGGCCATCGAAAAGATCGTCGCCACCGAAGGCCAGATCCTGCTCGGCTGGCGCGACCTGCCGGTCGACAATTCCGTGCTCAGCGACGAAGTGCGCGAGATCGAACCCTTCGTGCGTCAGATTTTCATCGGCCGCGGCAGCAATTGCCCGGACGTCGATACGTTCGAGCGCAAGCTGTTCGTGATCCGCAAGCAATCGCACATCACGATCCGCGAGAAGTCGCTCGCTGGGCAAGAAGCCTTCTATATCCCGACCTTGTCGTCGCGCACCATCTGCTACAAGGGCATGATGCTGGCCACGCATGTGGACGGCTATTTCACCGACCTTAAAGACCCGCGTATCGAATCGGCGATCGCGCTGGTGCATCAGCGCTTCTCGACCAACACCTTCCCGTCGTGGGAACGCGCGCAGCCATTCCGCTTCCTGTGCCATAACGGCGAAATCAACACCGTGCGCGGCAACATCAATTGGATGTTCGCGCGCCGCGCCGGCATGTCGTCCAAGCGCATGGGCACCGACCTCGACAAGCTGTGGCCGCTGATCGGCGACGGCGCATCGGACTCCGCGACCTTCGACAACGCCCTCGAGCTGCTCATCTCGGGCGGCTATTCGATGGCGCACGCGATGATGATGATGATTCCGGAAGCGTGGACCAACAATCCGCTGATGGATGCAAAGCAGCGCGCGTTCTACGAATATCATGCCGCCCTGATGGAGCCGTGGGACGGCCCCGCTGCCGTCGCCTTCACCGACGGTCGCCAGATCGGCGCGACGTTGGACCGCAACGGCCTGCGCCCGGCGCGCTATATCGTCACCGACGATGGTCTGGTCGTGCTCGGCTCGGAAACCGGCGTGCTCGACATTCCCGAACACAAGATCGTCAAGAAGTGGCGCCTGCAGCCAGGCAAGATGTTCCTCATCGATCTCGAGGAAGGCCGCATCATCGACGACAACGAGATCAAATCCGATCTCGCCGCCGCGCATCCCTATCAGAACTGGCTCGACAAGACGCAGATCCGCCTCGTCGATCTGCCGGCCGACGTCGAACCGATGGCGCCCGATCACAAGACCCTGCTCGATCGCCAACAGGCCTTCGGCTACAGCCAGGAAGATCTGAAATTCTTCCTGCTGCCCATGGCGATCGGCTCCGACGATCCCGTCGGCTCGATGGGCCGCGACATTCCGCACGCCGTGCTCTCCGACCGGCCGAAGATGCTCTACGATTATTTCAAGCAGGCCTTCGCCCAGGTGACCAATCCGCCGATCGATTCGATCCGCGAAGAATCGGTCATGTCGCTGGTCTCGCTGATCGGCCCCCGGCCGAACCTGCTGGATATGGATTCGGGCGGCAGTCACATGCGCCTCGAAGTGCGCCAGCCGATCCTGACCAGCGAAGAGCTGGAAAAGATCCGCCATATCGAAGACCAGGCGGATAACCCGTTCCGCTCGGCGACGCTCGACATCTGCTATCCGGCCAAACAAGGTGCGGCCGGCATGAAGGCCGCCATTGATGCGCTGTGCCTGCGCGCGCGCGACGTCGTGAAGGAAGGCTACAACATCATCATCTTGTCCGATCGCGGGCTGGATGCCGACAATGTCGCCATCCCCGCCCTGCTCGCGACCGGCGCGGTCCATCACTATCTGATCCGCGAAGGCCTGCGCACCCATTCCGGCCTCGTGGTCGAAACCGGCGAAGCACGTGTCGTGCATGATATGGCCCTGCTCGCGGGTTACGGCGCCGAAGCGATCAATCCCTATCTCGCCTTCGATTCGATCGAAGACCTTGAGGACGCTTTGCCCGAGGATATGTCGGTCGAAGATGCCCAGTATCATTACATCAAGGCGATCAATAAGGGACTGCTGAAGGTGATGGCCAAGATGGGCATCTCCACCTATCAGTCCTATTGCGGCGCGCAGATCTTCGATGCCATCGGCCTCAAGTCCGAATTCTGCGAAGCCTATTTTACCAAGACCGCGACCGCCATCGAAGGCGTCGGCCTGATCGAAATCGCCGAGGAGACCATCCGCCGCCATAAGGCCGCGTTCGGCGAAGACCCGACCTTGCGCGACGATCTCGACGTCGGCGGAGAAATCCAATACCGCATCCGCGGTGAAGAGCATGCGTGGAATCCCGACACCGTCGGCAAGCTGCAGCACGCTGTGCGCGGCAACTCGCGCGATGTGTATCGTCAGTTCTCGGCCACGATGGACGACAATACGAAGAAGCTGAAGCAGCTGCGCGGCCTGTTCGAATTCAAGTGGGCCGATACGCCGGTGCCGCTGGACGAAGTCGAACCTGCATCCGAAATCGTCAAGCGCTTCGCCAGCGGCGCCATGTCCTTCGGCTCGATCAGCTACGAAGCGCATTCCACCTTGGCCATCGCCATGAACCGCATCGGCGGACGATCCAACACGGGTGAAGGCGGCGAAGAAGCCGAACGTTTCGTGCCGATGGCGAACGGCGATTCCAAGCGCTCCGCCATCAAGCAGGTCGCCTCGGGCCGCTTCGGCGTCACCGCGGAATATCTGCGCAACGCCGACGAAATCCAGATCAAGATGGCGCAGGGCGCGAAGCCCGGCGAAGGCGGCCAGCTGCCCGGCCCCAAGGTCGACGCGATGATTGCGCGCGTGCGCCATTCGACGCCGGGCGTCGGCCTGATCTCGCCGCCGCCGCATCACGACATCTATTCGATCGAGGATCTGAAGCAGCTCATCCACGATCTGAAGAATGTGAACCCGAAGGCGCGCATCAGCGTGAAGCTGGTCTCCATCGTCGGCGTCGGCACCATCGCCGCCGGCGTCGCCAAGGCCTATGCCGATCACGTCCTGATTTCGGGCGGAGACGGCGGCACGGGCGCATCGCCCATCACGTCCGTCATGCATGCGGGCGCACCCTGGGAAATCGGCCTCGCCGAGACGCATCAGACCCTGGTGCTGAACAAATTGCGCGGCCGCATCCGCGTCCAAGGCGACGGCGGTATCCGCACGGGCCGCGACGTCGTTATGGCGGCCCTGCTCGGCGCGGACGAAATGGGCATCGCGACGGGATCGTTGATCGCGCTCGGCTGCATCATGATGCGCAAGTGCCATCTGAACACCTGCCCGGTTGGTGTGGCGACGCAAGATCCGGTGCTGCGCGCGAAGTTCAAGGGTCAGCCCGAACACGTCATCAATTATTTCTTCTTCGTCGCCGAAGAAGTGCGCGAGATCATGGCGAAGCTCGGCTTCCGCACGATCAACGAGATGATCGGCCGCACCGACCGACTGAGTGCGCGCGAAGCGATCGAGCATTGGAAGGCCAAGGGGCTCGACCTGTCGCGCATCCTGTATAAGCCGGAGATGGGACCGGACGTCGCCGTCTATCACACGGAACGCCAGGACCATAAGCTGGAACAGGCGCTCGACAACGAACTCATCGCCAAGGCGCGCAACGCGATCGACACCGGCAAGCCGGTGAAGATCGAAACGCCGGTGAAGAACGTCAATCGCACCATCGGCGCGATGCTGTCCGGCGAGATCGTCGAGAAGCACGGCCATGCCGGCCTGCGCGACGACACGATCTATATCCGGGCAACCGGAACGGCCGGCCAAAGCCTGGGCGCGTTCCTGGCCAAGGGCGTCACCATCGAGCTTGAAGGCGATGCTAACGATTATGTCGGCAAAGGCCTGTCGGGCGGACGCCTGATCGTCTATCCGTCGAAAAACGCGAAATACAAACCCGAAGAAAACATCGTTGTCGGCAACGTCGTGATGTACGGCGCGATCGCGGGTGAAGCGTATTTCCGCGGCATCGCGGGCGAACGCTTCTGCGTGCGCAATTCCGGCGCGGTCGCCGTCGTCGAAGGTGTCGGCGATCACGGTCTGGAATATATGACCGGCGGCGTGGTCGTCGTGCTGGGTGCAACAGGCCGCAACTTTGCGGCCGGCATGAGCGGCGGCATCGCCTATGTACTGGACGAAACCAACGATTTCGAACTGCGCTGCAACAAGGCGATGGTCGATCTCGAACCCGTCCTCGACGATCCGCGTGCCACGAACCGCAAGACCGAGATTAACGGTATCTCGGAAGTCTTCGCCAATATGGCCGGCGACGATGCCCTGCGTTTGCGCATGCTGATCGAACGCCATATGCATTTCACCAATTCGAGCCGTGCGCGCGAAATCATTGCCAAGTGGGATGAATACTTGCCGAAATTCGTCAAAGTGATGCCGACCGACTATCGCAAAGCGTTGGCGAAGATGCAGACGACGGCCGAAAAGGAAGCGTCCGGCGAAATCCCCATGACAGCTCAGCGGGACTGATCCGATGGGCAAAGTTACCGGCTTTATGGAGTTCGAACTCCAAGATCGCGATTACGATCCGGTCGAGGAACGCATCAACCATTACCGCGAATTCACGCTGCCTTTGGCCGAGAACGAGCTGAAGGAGCAGGGTGCGCGCTGCATGGATTGCGGCATTCCGTTCTGTCACAACGGCTGCCCGGTCAACAACATCATCCCCGATTGGAACGACCTCGTTTATCGCGGCGATTTCAAAAAGGCGATTGAGGTCCTGCATTCGACCAACAATTTCCCGGAATTTACCGGCCGCATCTGCCCGGCGCCGTGCCAGGAATCCTGCACGCTGAACATCGACGATGCGCCGGTCACCATCAAAACCATCGAATGCGCGATCATCGATAAGGCTTGGGACGAAGGCTGGGTCGAACCCGTGCTGCCGCGCCACCGCACGGGCAAGACGGTTGCCGTCATCGGCTCCGGCCCCGCCGGCATGGCGGCGGCGCAGCAGCTCGCGCGCGCCGGCCATTCGGTCACCCTGTTCGAGAAGAACCATAAGATCGGCGGTCTGCTGCGCTACGGCATCCCCGACTTCAAAATGGAAAAGAGCCACGTCGATCGCCGCGTCGCCCAGATGACGGCCGAAGGCGTGAAGATGCGCACCAACACGAATGTCGGCGTCGATATCACGGTCGAGCAATTGACCAAGGATTTCGACGCGGTCGTATTCGCCGGCGGCGCGGAACATCCGCGCGATCTGCCGGTGCCGGGCCGCGAGCTTGACGGCGTGCATTTCGCCATGGATTTCCTGACCCAGCAGAACCGCCGCAATTCCGGCGAGCGCCTCAAGGTCAACAAGGAGATCTGGGCAACCGATAAGAACGTCCTCGTCATCGGCGGCGGCGATACCGGGTCCGACTGCGTCGGCACCTCGATCCGCCACAAAGCCAAGAGCGTGACGCAGATCGAAATCATGCCCAAGCCGCCCGAAGCGGTCGACAAGGGCACGACCTGGCCCGATTGGCCGATGAAACTCCGCACCTCGTCGTCGCACGAGGAAGGTGCGGTGCGCGACTGGGCGATCACCACGAAGCGTTTCATCGGCGAAGACGGCAAGCTGACCGGCGTCGAAACCGTACGCGTCGAATGGCAGAAGGACGCCAACGGCCAGATGAAGCTGGTCGAGGTTGCGGGCACCGAACAGACCATCAAGGCCGAGCTTGTCCTGCTGGCCATGGGCTTCATCCATCCGATCCACGAAGGCATGATCAAGGAATCGGGCGTCGAGCTCGATCCCCGCGGCAACGTGAAAGCCAATACGGATGCCTACGCGACCTCCAGAGCCAAGGTTTTCGCCGCCGGCGACATGCGCCGCGGCCAATCCCTGGTGGTCTGGGCGATCCGCGAAGGCCGCCAATGCGCCCGCGCGGTGGATGAATTCCTGATGGGATATACCCTGCTGCCCCGGTAACGGTTGCTGTTGCTTAATGGGAAACAGCCGGGGTTTTGTGCACAACGCAGGGATTTCAATTTAGACCCTCACGTTTGTCTAAAACCCTAGAAACCCCCGGAAATCTGCGGATTTTCCGAAGATAATATCCCAAGCCCCGGCTATCCCACTTTGGGTTGTGGTTTTACCCACAGGCTTATTCACAAGGCGATAGGCTTTGCCGTGGCGGGTGTGCAACAGGCGTGCGCCCCTTGCGGGCTTGACCCACCGCCCCTGCTCCTTAAAACCTCAATGCATTCAATAATATGAGCGATAACGGGACGCGGCCCATGGCGGGAGAGATGATCCAGATCGCAGCGAAGGAAGGAAAATCTTTCGCCGCCTATCTGTCGAAGCCGCCGCAAGGTGGGACAGGAAATCTGCCCGGCATCGTCATGTGCCAGGAGATGCTGGGCGTCACGCCGTGGCTCAAAGGCATGGCCGATCGCATCGCCGCCGCAGGCTACCTCGTCGTCGCGCCCGATATCTTCTGGCGCTTCCATCCCGGCTTCGTCGGCAATCACGGCGACAAGGACGATTACGAGAAGGCCTGGTCGTATTTGCGCAATCTCGACTACGACCTCGCCGTGCAGGATGTCAGCGACTGCGCCGATGCGCTGAAGGCCATGCCCGACTGCAACGGCAAGATCGGCGTTGTTGGATTTTGCATGGGCGGCACCATCGCCTATCTCGCCGCCGCGCGGCTGCCGGTCGATGCGGCGGTGTCCTATTACGGCACAGGCGTGCATAACTACGTCAACGAAGGCGGCAAGGTCACCTGCCCTCTCACCCTGCACATGGGCGACAAGGATCACACCCTGAAGCCGGAAGACGTGCACGAGATTTATGCCGGCCTGATCGGCATCCCGCATATCAGCGTGTGGCGCTACGACACCGGCCACGCTTTCGCCAATTCCGACGTGCCTTCGCTCTATTCCAAGGAACATGCCGAGAAGGCGCACGAACGCACATTAGCTCTGTTGGGGAGACTTAAGTAATCATGCCCGGTCCATTAGAAGGTATCCGCATTTTCGACCTGACCCGCGTGCTCGCGGGCCCGTCCTGCACCCAGATCCTGGGCGATCTCGGCGCCGACGTGATCAAGATCGAGCGGCCCGGCCAAGGCGACGATACCCGCAAGTTCGGCCCGCCCTTCGTCAAGGACCCGTCCGGCAAGGATACGACCGAAAGCGGCTATTACCTGGGCGCCAACCGCAACAAGCGCTCGATCACGCTCTCGCTCGATGAGCCCGAGGGGCAGGCGCTCGCCAAGAAGATGATCGCGAAGTGCCACGTGCTGGTCGAGAATTTCAAGGTCGGCAATCTCGCCAAATACGGCTTGTCGTACGACCAGTTGAAAGACGAATTCCCCGGCCTCGTCTATTGCTCGATCACTGGCTTCGGTCAGACCGGGCCCAAGGCCGAACAGCCGGGCTACGATTTCATGGCGCAAGGCATGGGCGGCGTCATGTCGGTCACCGGCCCGATGGGCGGCGAGCCGCATCGCGTCGGCGTGCCGATCGCGGACCTGACCGCCGGCCTGTGGGCCGCGCTGTCGATCAACGCGGCGCTGCGCCATCGCGAAGTGACAGGCAAAGGCCAATATATCGATATCAGCCTGCTCGACACACAGGTCTCCACGCTTTCCATCCAGGGCATGAATTACCTGACGTCGGGCGAAGTGCCGGGCCTACTCGGCAATGCGCATCCGAATATCGTACCTTACGCCGTGTTCCCGACGTCCGACGGCAATATTATCATCGCGGTCGGCAACGACGAACAGTTCCGTCGCTTCTGTGATTTCGCCGGCATTCCAGATGTCGCGAAAGACGAACGCTACTCCAAGAATGAGGCGCGCGTGCGTAACCGCACTGAAGTCTCCAAGATCGTCGCCGACGTGATGAGCAAAAAACCGACAGCCTATTGGATGGAAGGGCTGGAAAAGAACAAAATCTCCTGTGGGCCAATCTACAAGGCCGATCAGGTCTTCGCCGACGAGCAGGTCGTCGCACGCGAAATGCAGATCGAAATGCCCCACCCGGCCGCCGGCGGCAAACCGGTGAAACTGATCGGCAGCCCGATCAAAATGTCGGGAACGCCGGTCACCTACCGCGCGGCGCCGCCCATGATGGGCCAGCATACCGACAGCGTGCTCCAGGAGCTTCTCGGCCTCGACGCCAAAGCCGTTGCCGAGTTGCGGGCCAAGGGTGCAATCTAGACCTCATAACAACGAATTCAGACAGGAAAGGCATACGCCATGAGAATTGGACTGGTCGTCCCCAATGCGGAACATGTCGTCCCCTCCGACGCGAAGGTCATGTATCCCGACGTGGAATTCGTGCCGCACGGCACCGGCGTGGGCTCGCTGACGCCGGAAGGCTACGATCAGGCCGCCGACAAGATCATCCCGGCCGCCGACAATCTGGCCAAACAGGGCGTTGATGCGATTTCGCTGTTCGGCACATCGCTCACCTTCTATCGCGGACCGCAATTCAACGAGGACATCCAGGCCGAGGTGCGCAAGCGCACGGGTCTGAAAGTCAGTTCCATGAGCACCGCGATCATCGAGGGCCTGAAGGCCGTCGGCGCCAAAAAGGTCGCCGTCACCACCGCCTATACCAAGGTCGTGAACGACAAGCTGCAGGAACTGCTCGAATTCCACGGCATCGAGGTCCAGGGCCTCGAATCCTTCGGCATTACGCAGTTCGGCGGCAGCGACGGCAAAGGGGCCAGCAATAAAAGCGCGCAGGACATCATCGATCTCGCCAGCCTGTCCTTTGAGAAATCCACCAAGGTCGATGCGCTGCTCATCTCGTGCGGCGGTCTGCGGACGCTGAACGTTCAGAAGCCGCTCGAAGACAAACATGGCCTGCCGGTCGTGTCCTCGACCCCGGCGGCTCTGTGGGATGCCGTGCGCCTCGGCGGCCATAGCGGCAAGGTCAAAGGCTACGGCCAGCTCTTCGAGCAATCCTAAATCGGAAAGCGACGTCTGATCGCGATGAACCCTCGCCAATGGCGAGGGTTTTTCATTTCTAGAATTCGTGCCTAAAACGCGTGAATGTGCGGCAGGACTTTCTCGCCGAACAATCGGATCGACGCCGATGTGCGTTCCCCGATCTGGAAGGCAGAATTGAGATCGAGCACGCCGGGGTTCAAGGTATCCTTGATCGCCTTGAGCTGCTTCACGACCGTCTCGGGGCTGCCGATCACCACCTGGCCAGCATCGACGCGATCCTGAAGTCCGGCAGCGCGAATATTGCGCGCCGAATTCTTATCCAGCTCCGCGCCATAATAACCCGTCGAAGCCACCGTCCGCTCCAATCCCTGGTTCAGGGCAATGGGGCTCAAGCGCTGCGGATAGTTTTTGCTGTCCTCGTAATCGGCGATGGCCTGCTCGTCGGTCTCGGCAACATGGAACGACATGCGATACAGGATATTATCGGCCGACGGTTCCCAGCCATTCTTGCGCGCGGTTTCGCGATACAGCTCGGCCGCCTTGGTGGCGCGCGGAACCGTGGTCACCGCGAGGCCGAGCGAGACGCGCGCCTCAGCGGCGAACACGCCCGATTCCGGACTCGATCCCGACATGTAGATCGGCGGATGCGGATTTTGGATCGGGCGCGGCCAAATCGAGATCGCGCGATATTGGAAATAGCGCCCCTGCCAAGCAAACGGCTCGGTCTGCGTCCAGGCATAACGGATCAGTTCGAGGGCTTCTTCGAAACGGCCGCGCGATTCTGCCGGGTTCACATTATAGGTCACGTATTCGTTGGGCGTGCCGCGCAACATGCCGGCAACCACGCGGCCCTCGGTCAACACGTCGAGCATCGCGAATTCCTCGGCGACGCGGACGGGGTTGAGGATCGGGATCGTAGCGCCCAGCAGCGCGATCTTGGCACGCTTGGCGACCTGCGTGAGCAAGCCGGCAAAGACCATCGGATTGGGCGTCAGACCGACCGGGCCGAAATGATGCTCGGCCAGCGATAGCCAGTCGAAGCCGGTTTCCTCGGCGATACGGTAATGCTCCAACGCGACCGCCATCGAATGCTTGGCGTCGTCGTCGGTATAGTGGGTCTTGGCCGTCGGCCAGCCATTGGCCGCATGCCCCATGTAGAACACGGAACTGAAAAAAGATGCCTTCATCGGTGCGCCCCCTGTTTGCGCTGCCGTTTTATTATTTGAAGGCTAACTGTCCTCTTTCTTCAAGACTTCGTCCAGACGCCGGCTCATATAGCGGAACTTGAAGGCCGGGATGCGATAGACCCAGTTCGCCACTTCGGCGTTGATCTTGTCGGCTTCCTTCTGAACTTCTTCTTTGTTCTCGGCCTTGTCGGATACGCTCGCCTTGAAGCGGCCCCAGAATTCCGATTTCGATTCGTCCTTGGCATAGACATCGGCCACGACGATCAGACCGTCGTAGGTCGTGTAGGTCGTGCTGATGGTCTTGTCCTTGGGGAAATCGACGCCGTTCTCACCAGGCTTGGCCACATCTTCGAATTCGATGCGGTCGACGCCGTCCGAGATATTATCGACGTCGATCTGATATTCGACCTCACGGCCCTTCGGCACATTCAGGACCTTGAAGCGCGTGCCCGAACGATCTTCACGCTGCACGATCAGCTTGGTGCCGTCGGGATGCGTCGTCGTAGAGGTATCGACGCGTTTGGCATCGACATTCATGAATTCCTTGCCGACCCACTTCTTGATCTGGTCGGGAATGTCGAAGCGTCCGGCGACGAGCCACGACTGCGCCTCGCCGACACGCCGCACATAGCGGCCTTCGTCGGTCAGGCCCGTAGTGTCAAAATTACGCCGCCCGATCAGGGCATCAATCAGCGGTTCGCCATTCTTGCCCTTCACCTGCAGGTGCTTGGCCAGCGACTTTTCCTTTTCCAGATCGTCGACTTGGATGCGGGTATAGAGCTTCTCAAGCTTGGTCTTGGGTTCAAGCACCTTAAGCTCGGCCAAGCCGATCACCAGTTCGCGCACGATCTGGCTGGAAACCGGATAGTTGTGACGCTCGGCCAGGACGAACTGCCCGTCCGGCTGACGCGCCACTTTGATACGGACCTGTTTGTCCTCATACAGCAACTCGGTGACGTCGTTCACCTTGTCGTGCATGGACGGGAAGATCGGCTCTTTTTCCTTAACGAACGTCGCCGTCGCGTAGCGTTCGACGACAACGAAGCTCGCCGTGACAACGACGACCGCCGTAACGGCCGTGAATGCGAGAAATGCCTTAGGAGTCATGGTTTCCTCCTCAGCCTTGAATGGTGTGTTGGCGATAACGCCGGCGGCGGAAGACCGCGAGCACAATCGCAATGATGGCCACGAGGACCGGCATCGTCCAGATATTGACGACCTTCAGGATGTTATCGAGACGTTCGATATCCTGACGCAGCGCCAACTGCACGTCGCGCAGTTCTTTACGCACCGACAGCAATTCCGCGCGCGACTGATCGAAGTCGCGGCGCTGCTGCGTGGTGAGCAGGGCTTGGGTGCCTTCCTCGTCGTTGATCTTGAGCTTGGAGACCTTTTCCTGAAGTTCTTTCAGGCGGCCCTGTAGCTCTTGTTCCTTGGCCCGGTAGCTCTCTTCCGCCTTATTGCGGATATTGATGATGCGGTAGAACGGCCGCACCGACAGACCACGCGAACGCAGGCTGATCAGGTCTTCCGACCCGGAGAGGTTATCGAGCGCATTGACCACGAAATCGGCGTTGTTGGCGATCGGGGTCGACACCGTCTGGCCGAAGAACTTCTGCTCCTGCATCCAGAAGCGCGCGGTAATGAAGTCGGTATCGCCGACGACGATCAGATTGATCGGCTCAGCGGATTCCTTCATGTGCGGCTTGAGTTCCAGCTTCGGCTTGTTCGGATCGGCGGGCTTTTCCGCATCCTTCGGATCGGCCGGCGGCGGGCCATCGGGGAAGGCGCTTTTGACCTTGCCGGCAAAGCGCGCTGCCAGGGTGAACTTCTTGTCCTCGGACTTGAAGGCATCCATCAGGGCCTGCGGATTGGGCATGTCCTGCACAAACTCGGTCGAGAGAAGTGCCGCTTCCGTACTCGTCTGGATCAGCGGCGTCATCTTGAGGCCGGAGGCTTCGGTCGTCGAAAGCGCGCCGGCTGAGGCCAGCATGATCGCGTTCAACTGGCCGGTGACGACGTCGTCGGTGTTGACGTTACGCTTGTCGAACTGGTTCCACGATAGATAGTCGATGACCTGATCGCGACCGCGCACAGGGGCGTTGACGCGGACGGCGTGGGTGCGGTCGCCGACGAACTTGCCGTCCGTCATCTGGATGCCCCAGGTGTCGAACAGGCGGTTCAGATCGGACGGGCCGGCGCCGCCGGGACGGCGCGGATCGACACGCACGCTTTCGTTATACGGATCGATCAGGACCACGGCCTTGCCGCCGCGCATCACATATTGATCGATGGCGTAGAGCGCCTTGTCCTTCAGGTTCTTCGGATGGGCGATGAGCAGCACGCTGATATCGTCCGGGATGACTTCTTGGTCGTTGTCGAGCGAGCTGATTTCGAAGAACTGCGAGATCTGCTGCAGGATCGGCCACGGCTGATATTGCAGCTGCGGATCGGCTTCGAGCGGCAGCGACGACAGCAGGCCAACCTTTTTCTTATCCGGATTGGCGAGCTCGTAGATCAGACGGGTGACGTCATATTCCAGGAACTGTTCGCGCTGCGGATTGAAGAACGGAACGGTGCGGCGGTCATCGGTCGAGTTGGTCGCGGCCAGGCCGAAATAGGCCTGCTCGCCGGACTGGTCGAGCGGGATGCCCTGAATGCCGAGGCGGACGGCTTCGTCCTCTTCGACCGAGAAGGGTTCCGGGTTGATGATCTTGAGATCGATCTTGCCGTTCGCGATCTCGGCATAATGTTCGAGCAGTTCGCGCACGCGCTTGGAATAGTTGCCGTGCGACGAGCTTTGTTCACCGAGCTTACGCGAATAATAGAAGCGGAAGGTGATCGGCTCGTCGATCGTCGCGATGATCTTCTTGCTGCCTGCCGCCAATGTGAACAGCTTGCTCTGGGTTAGGTCGACCTGGGCGTTGTGGATCGTCTGCGTCGACAGGATGTTGACGAAGAAGAGGAAGAGGCCGGCGACGACCAGGCTTATGGCCGTCAGCTTCGTGCGATCGAGGGAATTGAGGAATTTCATGGCTGCCTCATGCCCCCCGGGTTAGATCGACGATGGCGGTGTTCACGTAGAGGAACACGCCGATCAGGCTGGCGAAATAAACGACGTCGCGCAGATCGATCACGCCGCGGGTGATGACGTTGAAATGAGTGAGGAACGACAGGCCACGGATCGTGTCGAGCACGAAGTCCGGCGCCCAGCCCTGGAAGAAGGACTGCACCAGTTCCACGCCACTCATCAGGAACAAGAAGCAGACGACCGCCGAGATGATGAAGGCGATAACCTGGTTCTTGGTGACGGCCGACAGGCACGAGCCGATGGCAAGGTAGCCGCCCGCCATGACGAGGCTGCCGATATAGCTGGCGAAGATCACGCCGTTATCGGGCTCGCCCAGATAATTGACCGTGATCCAGAGCGGGAAGGTGAATACCAGTGCGATCGCGATGAACGACCAGGCGGCGAGATATTTCCCGATCACCACGGCCCAAATCGGCATCGGCAGGGTCAGCAGCAGCTCGACCGTGCCGGTCTTACGCTCTTCCGCCCACAGCCGCATCGAGACGGCCGGGATCAAGAACAGGTAGAGCCAGGGATGGAAATTGAAGAACGAATTAAGGTCGGCCTGGCCGCGCTCGAAGAAGTTGCCGACGAAGAATGTCAGCGCGCCGGACAATCCGAGAAAAATGCAGATAAAGACGTAAGCGAGCGGCGTAGAAAAATACGCTCCGATCTCGCGTTTGATGGTCACCCAAACGTAGCGCATCGAAAGTCCCCTGCCCCTTTTTAGTGCTTGGTCGTCAGTTCGCGGAACACGTCGTCCAGATGGCGCGTCGGCGAACGGCTCGCCAGTGCCTCCGGCGTTCCGTCGAAGACGAGCTTGCCGTGCGCGATGATGACGGCGCGCGTGCACACCGCCGTCACCTCTTCGAGGATATGCGTCGAGATCACGATGGCCTTATCGGCTGCCATCGTCTTGATCAGTTCGCGTACCTGAAATTTCTGGTTGGGATCGAGACCGTCTGTCGGCTCGTCGAGGATCAGCACTTCGGGATCGTGCAGAATCGCCTGCGCGAAACCGACGCGGCGTTTAAAGCCCTTCGACAGCGTCTCGATCGGGCGGTTGAACACCGGCTCAAGGCCCAGGCGTTGCACCGCAAGATGAATGCGTCGTTTCTTTTCCTCGCCGGCGAAACCACGCACCTCGGCGATAAAGCCCAGGAATGCTTCCGTCGTCATGTCGCCGTACAGCGGTGCGCCTTCCGGCAGGTAGCCGACGTGATGGCGCGATTCCAAGGCTTGGTTCTCGACATCGAAGCCGCACACGCTCGCTGTGCCCGACGTAATCGGCAGATACCCGGTCACCATCTTCATGGTGGTCGACTTGCCCGCACCGTTCGGCCCCAGGAAGCCCAGAACCTCACCGCGCTTGACCGTAAATGTGATGTTGTCGACAGCCGTAAGCGCGTCGAAGCGCTTAGTGAGACCTTGGATGGAGATCATCTCATCCGGACCGCTCATGAAGTCCTCCCCAGGACGAAGCCGCGAGGGCGTTCGTTACGTCCCCAAAATTCGATACGGCGAAGTGTAGATTTAATTCAGGCGAAAATGAGGCGGGCGCAGGTTTTTGCCGGCGCCCGTTTCATATTAGCAGAGGCTACATCATCCCCATGCCGTGATCGTGGCCTTCGTGTCCGCCCATGGGCATCGGGGCGTCCTTCTTCGGCTTCTCGGCGATCATGGCCTCGGTGGTGATGAGCAGGCTGGCCACCGATGCGGCGTCCTGCAGCGCGGTGCGCACGACCTTCGTCGGATCGACGATGCCGGCCTTCACGAGATCGCAATAGACCTCGTTCTGCGCATCGAAGCCCCAGTTGGTGTCCGTGCTCTCGAGCACCTTGCCCGCAACCACGGCGCCATCCTGGCCCGCATTCTCGGCGATCTGACGGATCGGAGCCTGCAGCGCACGACGCACGATCTCGACGCCGACCTTCTGGTCGTCGTTCTGCGTCTTGATCTTCTCGATCGCACGCACCGAGTACAGCAGAGCAGTGCCGCCGCCCGGGACGATGCCTTCCTGAACCGCAGCGCGGGTCGAGTTCAGCGCGTCTTCAACGCGGTCCTTGCGCTCTTTCACTTCGACTTCCGTCGCGCCGCCGATGTTGAGAACGGCAACGCCGCCCGCCAGCTTCGCCAGGCGTTCCTGCAGCTTCTCCTTGTCGTAGTCCGAGGTGGTTTCCTCGATCTGCGCGCGGATCTGGTTGCAGCGGCCTTCGATGTCGTTCTTCTTGCCGACGCCTTCCACGATGGTCGTCTCTTCCTTCGTGATCAGCACGCGCTTCGCACGGCCCAGCATGTCGAGGGCAACGTTCTCGAGCTTAATGCCCAGGTCTTCGCTGATGACCTGACCGGCGGTCAGGATCGCGATGTCTTCCAGCATCGCCTTGCGACGATCGCCGAAGCCCGGCGCCTTAACGGCCGCGACCTTCAGACCGCCACGCAGCTTGTTGACCACCAGGGTGGCCAGCGCCTCGCCTTCGATGTCTTCGGCGATGATCAGCAGCGGACGACCCGACTGCACGACCGCCTCGAGCACCGGCAGCATCGGCTGCAGGCTGGAGAGCTTCTTCTCGAAGATCAGGATGTACGGGCTTTCCAGCTCGCAGGTCATCTTCTCGGCGTTGGTGACGAAGTACGGGCTGGTGTAGCCGCGGTCGAACATCATGCCTTCGACGACTTCGAGCTCGGACGTCAGGCTCTTCGCCTCTTCGACCGTGATCACGCCCTCGTTGCCGACTTTCGCCATCGCCTGCGCGATCATGTCGCCGATCTCTTTCTCGCCGTTGGCCGAGATCGTGCCGACCTGCGCGATTTCCTTGGAGGTGTTCACCTTCTTGGAACGCTTCTTCAGATCTTCGATCACCGCCGCAACCGCGAGGTCGATGCCGCGCTTCAGATCCATCGGGTTCATGCCGGCGGCAACCGCCTTCAGACCCTCACGGATGATCGCCTGCGCCAGAACGGTCGCGGTCGTCGTGCCGTCGCCGGCTTCGTCGTTGGTCTTCGAAGCGACTTCGCGCACCATCTGCGCGCCCATGTTCTCGAACTTGTCCTCAAGCTCGATCTCTTTCGCAACCGTCACGCCGTCCTTCGTGATGCGCGGGGCACCGAACGACTTGTCGATCACAACGTTGCGGCCCTTCGGACCCAACGTCACCTTCACCGCGTTCGCCAGGATATCGACGCCGCGCAGCATCCGCGCGCGCGCATCACCCTCAAAACGTACTTCTTTAGCTGCCATTGTATGTGTCTCCTATGTGCCTACAATCGTATTCAATCGTGAATTCAAACGATTAGGCGGCTTTCTTGGATTTCTTGGTCTCGACTTCGACAATGCCGAGGATGTCGGATTCGCGCAGGATGATGAGATCTTCACCATCGACTTTAACTTCCGTTCCGCCGTATTTGCTGAACAGGACGCGGTCGCCGGCCTTCACGTCGAGCGGCGTCACCTTGCCTTCGTCGTTGCGCACGCCCGGGCCGGTGGCGATCACTTCGCCTTCCGACGGCTTTTCCTGTGCGGTATCGGGAATGATGATGCCGCCCTTGGTCTTCTGCTCTTCGGCGACGCGGCGAACCAACACGCGGTCATGAAGCGGTTTGAACCCCATACTTTCCTCCAAAAATCTTTGAGTTAATCCCGGGGCGAGTTAGCACTCACCCCACGAGATTGCTAACACCTAGGTTCCGGGGGCCGGAAGGTCAAGGGTTTCCGCCGAATTTTCATGGAGATTTCTTATTTAGAGGTGGCTTTCAGCAGCACTCTCTAGGTGATGCTGCTAAACTATTGAAATAATTGACTATTTTTTGCAACTACGGTTACAGTTTCAGCGTTGATGTTTTATCGACACTGAAAAGGGCGTCACATGTTGCACCGTCGCGTTCCCCAGATCATCCATCCTTATTGCTTGGCCACCACGGAAGTCCTGTACCGGCTGCCCGATTATCCGCACCTGTTACAGAGCTTTACCTGGCAAACCATGGATATTGCGCCCGAATTCCCTTCCGTGGCCAAGTTCCTGGCCCATTGGGAGAAAAATATCGAGGCGGTCATCCATTCGGTGAAGGTGGCGAGCAAGGCGCTGGCGCGGCCGGCGGAATTCCGCCGGGTCGACGCGGTCTGGACGCTGCACTGAGCGTTTAGTCTTCGTTTGCTTCCAGGTCGGGGGCGAGGGCGGCGACGGCGCGGTCGCGCCGGTATTTGCGGAACAGCAGAACGCCGAAAATCGATGCGGCGGCAAAGAGGATGACCGACAAGCTGATGCGTAATTCAGGATCGAGCGTTATCCCGCTGCCCAGCAACGCGAAAATCAAGGTCTGCGGGATATAGCCGAGAATTGACGCGGCGACGAAATGGGTTCCGCGCGCTTGTGAAAGGCCTGCCGCCAAGTTGGTCGCCAAGTTGTTGCCGAACGGCAGGAATCGGATGAGCAACGTGGCGACGAAGGTATTGTCGCTCAAAAAGGCGTCGACCCTTTTGAAGCGCGCCGGCAGACGTTCGGCCACCATGGCGCGGGCGATATAGCGCGCCACCAGGAAGGCGAGCGCGCACCCGATCGCCGACGAAATCAGCGCATAGGTGAATCCCTCGACGAGGCCGAAGGCATAACCGGCGAGGAACGACAGGATCTGGCGCGGGAAACCGCCGGCGCCCAGGATCGATGCCGCAGCGATGAAAATCAGTTCGCCCTGGATACCGTTCTGGCGGACATGCTGATCCATCCAGGCCTCGTCGAGCATGCCGGCAATGCCGAATTCCTTCAGCAGCAGGCCGGCGGCGGCCAGGATCGCGATGAGGGCTATACCGCGCAACAATGCGCGCAGACTGAAAATCATCAGATATCCTCGGCGACCTCGGCCGTGATGCCGCGCTCGATCAGCCAGGCGACGCCGCGCACGTCGGCGATGCCGACGACCAGGCGGTCCCAGGTGCCGTATTTCGATGCGCCGCGTTCGCGGGCGCGATGCGCGACGGGAACCGAACGCACGATACCGCCGGCGCGGATCATCAAGGCCGGCAGGAAGCGGTGCATATGATCGAAGGCCGGGAAGGCCAAGAAGACATCGCGGCCGAACAGCTTCAACCCGCAGCC
This sequence comes from Rhodospirillaceae bacterium, assembly GCA_947467145.1. Lineage (GTDB taxonomy): Bacteria > Pseudomonadota > Alphaproteobacteria > Rhodospirillales > UBA2165 > CANIGJ01. Next base: position 37,387 of record CANIGJ010000004.1, read on the forward strand.
CGTGTCCGGCGTGTCGTCCTTCAATTTGCCGGCGCGGTAGCCGTTGGCCAGTTTCGACGAGATGCGCTTGATCCAACTGTCGCGCCGCGTCGTGCGATGGCCGGCCAGCATGAGCGGCTGCTGACTCTGATGAGCGCGATAGAGCTCGAACAGTTTCGGAATGTCGGCCGGGTCGTTCTGGCCGTCGCCGTCCAATGTTGCAATCACAGCAGCGCGCGCGGCTTTGACGCCGGTCAGCACGGCCGCACTCTGGCCGCGCCGGCGGGCATGGCGCTGCGCGCGCAACATCGGGAATTCGGCGCGCAAGCTTCGCAGCCGTTCGAAACTGCCGTCGGTCGAGCCGTCGTCGATATACACGATTTCAAAGGCAGCACGCCCCGTCAGCGCGGCCGCGATCTCGCGGACCAAGGGCGCGATATTCTCGGCCTCGTTCATCACGGGGACGACGACCGATAGCTCGGGAGGAAGGGGGGCCTCTGCCATGGGGGAAGCAAATACACGGGGTTTGCCCCGGTTGAAAGAGGCCCGTTCCCCTATGCCTATAAGTCATGGCTCTCGGCCAATCGGCGCGCTATAAACCTGGCATGGCTGACGATTACGCTGGCGACGTACCGCCGAAAAAGGCGTGGGATATCCTGTCGACGGACAAGGATGCCGTTCTGGTGGACGTGCGCACCGACGCCGAATGGTTGTTTGTGGGCGTTCCCGACCTCGCCGGTCTCGGCAAGGAGCCGGTCAAGATCGCCTGGCAGACCTATCCCGGCATGGCGCTGAACCCGACCTTCGTCGATGCGGTAAAGGCGGCGGCCCCCAACAAAGATGCGCAGATTCTGTTCCTGTGCCGCTCCGGCCAGCGGTCCAAAAGTGCGGCCATCGCGCTGACCCAGGTCGGCTATGGCCGCTGCTACAATATCTCCGAAGGGTTCGAAGGCGATAAAGATGCCGCCGGCCATCGCAGCACCTTCGCCGGCTGGAAATTCGCCGGCCTGCCCTGGAAACAGTGAGCGCGCGGCCCAAACATTTCTGGCGTTTGGCGACGGCCTGGACCACGGTCGCCGCTCTTCTGTTCCATGTCGCGATCCTGCTCGCGCCCACCTATGTGCGGGCCGCCGACGGTCTCGGCAATTCTGTCATCCTGTGTTCGTCCTTCGGCCAATCCAGTGTGGCGCTCGCCGATCTCGACGGCGATCAGGTGCCGGATCAAATACCCGAGAAGAATTCGGCGCCGTCCGGGTCGGTCTTCTGTCCGATCTGTGCGGCGGCTTATCTCACTGGGACGGCGCTCCCGTCGGCCGAAACGATCCTGCCACAGCCGAGCCTTTCGGCTGCCATCGTCACCGTCACGCGCGACGAACGCGCATCATCGCTCTTTCGCACCACGGGCAGCGGCCCGCGCGCTCCTCCGTCGATCATCTGACTTTTTGTGTGGGCCGCGATTGCGGCCTCGTCAGTCGATTTTTATCGGAGTTGTTCCATGCGCTTTTCCTTTGCGCTTCCGGTCGCCATTTCAGCGCTGCTTGTTTCTGCATCTGCCTTCGCTCACGTCACGCTCGATGCGCGCGAAGCCCCCACTGATTCCTATTTCAAGGCCGTCTTCAATGTGCCGCACGGTTGCGAGGGTTCGCCGACCACGCGCATTCGTGTGCGTATCCCCGACGGTGTCACCAGCGTGAAGCCGCAGCCCAAGCAGGGCTGGGATTTGGCGACCGTCAAAACGAAACTCGCCACACCGACGAAGGGCAGCCACGGCGAAGCAATCACCGAAGCCATCACCGAGGTCGCGTGGAGCGGCGGCCGGTTGCTCGACGAACATATCGACGAGTTCATGATGCAGATCCGCCTGCCGAATGCGGCGCCGGGCACGGTGTTGTATTTCCCGATCGTGCAGGACTGCGAAAAGGGTATCACGCGCTGGATCGAAATCCCCGAGCCCAACGCCAAGCCGGGCGGGTTGAAGGAGCCGGCGCCGGCGTTGCGCCTCATCGCGAAATAATGACGCCCAAGCCGTAACCGATGATGCGCGCGCTTCTCACATTGCTGATCGTGCTGCTCTGCACGGCGGAGGCGCGCGCCCATTCGGTATTACTTGAAACCAGTCCGTCGGACCGTTCCGTCGCACAACTTGCGCCCGATGTCATCGTGCTGCGCTTCAACGAGGCGGTGCAACCCATCGTCGTCGATGTGCGCGATGCGTCGACGCAGCGCATGGCGGTGGACGTGCTCGTCGTCGATCACGAGCTGCATGTCGTGCCGCGCGGTCCGCTGCCGTCCGGCGCCTATTTCGTGTCCTATCGCGTCACGTCGGCCGATTCCCATCCCGTGGCTGGTTCGTTCCTGTTCGCGGTCGGTCAGGCGCCGGCGCAATGGGCGGAGCCGAGCCTCAATGTCGGCGCCTATACGGTTTGGATGTGGGCGGCGGCGATCAACCGCTCGGTGTTCTTGGCTGCTGTTTTCTTGTGCATTGGCGGCCTGATATTTGGTTTCGTCGTGCGCAGTGCACATCCGTTGCGCCCGATAATTCGCCGTGCGGCCATCATCGGTATCGCGACGGCGATTGCCGGGATTTTCCTCCAAGGCGGTGTGCTGTTGGACGCGGCCGATGCTGTGCCGTGGGACGGCGCGATCTGGCGCGTCGGGTTCGACAGCACGCGCGGGCAGGCGTTTCTCCTTGCTGCATGCGGCTTGCTATTAAGTACCTTGCCCCGATTGCTGCTTGCCGCGATCGGCGTCTTCGTGGTCATCGCCAGCTTCGCGCTGTCCGGCCATGCCGCGACGGCCAGTCCGGACTGGATCGCGATCCCGACCTTGTTGCTGCATGTTGGCGCGGTCGCGTTCTGGCTCGGCTCCTTCGCGCCGCTGCTGGCCGCCTTGCCGAATGCGCATCCCGTGCGGCTGGGCATCTTTCGTCGCTTTTCCGATCTCGCGATGGTGCTGGTGCCGCAACTGATCCTCGCCGGGATCATTCTCGCCATCCTGCAGATCCGCACGTCCGATGCGTTTTTCGCCTCGACCTACGGATTGCTGCTGACGTTGAAGCTGTCCTTCGTCGGGCTGTTGCTGGTGATCGCGATTTGCAATCGCTGGATCCTGCTGCCCGAAATGATCGACAATATCGACGGTCATGCGGGACGCTTCCGCCGCGCGATCCAAGGCGAGTTGGCGCTCGGTTTCGCGGTGCTATGCGCGACGGCGTTCCTGGCGCAGACCGTGCCGCCGCGCTCGACCCTCGATCACGAAACCGCAGTGGCCAATGCGGCGCGCGGTGCTGGGCAGACATCGTTGATCGTCGCGCGCGATTATAAAGCGTTGCTCGCCGTGTCGCCGGCACGACCGGGACGCAACAACATTCGCGTGCGGATTTTCAGGCCCGACGACCGTCTGATCGATCCGCTCGAAGTATCGATCGATCTGTCGAACGCGGAGGCTGGCATCGGGCCTCTGCACCGCACGCTCGCATCGGTCGATGATGGTTATTTCGACTATAGCGGCCCCGAGCTGGCCGTTGCCGGCCGTTGGAGCATCCGCATCGAAGCGCTGATCGACGATTTCCAGAAGGCGATTTTCGAAACCGAAATTTTGATTAAGTGAGAAAAGTATGAGCCCCGAAGCACAACGTGGTTTGAAACGCGCCGGCCTGATCCTGCTCATCGGTGGTGGCTTCCTGGCAGTCGCCTTGGGCATCGGTTGGGTGCAGACCCAGCGTAGCGCCCAGACTGCCGCCGATACGTCGCCGGTCCCCATCGGCGGCCCGTTCACCTTGATGGACGAAAACGGCCAGGCGGTGACCGATCAGACCTATCGCGGCAAATGGCTGCTGGTGTTTTTCGGCTTCACCCATTGCCCGGATGTTTGCCCGACCGCGCTCAACGATATCGCGCTGACGCTCGATCAATTGGGCCCGTTGGCGGCTTCGGTACAGCCGCTGTTCGTCACCGTCGATCCGGAGCGCGACACGCCCGAAATCGTCAAGGATTACACCGACGCGTTCCATCCGAGCATCGTCGGTCTGACCGGCACGCCGGAACAGATCGCGGACACCGCCAAAACCTATCGCGTTTATTTCAAGAAGGTTCCGCAGGGTGACACCTATACGATGGATCATAGCGGCATCACCTACGTGATGGCGCCGGACGGCAAATTCGCGGCGCATTTCAGCCCGCGCACGCCCATTGATACGATGGCCGCCAAGCTGCGCGGTCTGATCAGCGGGAAGAAATCATGAAGATCGTAGCTTTGCTTCTCGCGCTGCTCTGCGCCACATCGACGGTGCAGGCGGCCGACCTGACCGTGCGCGATGCCTGGGCGCGCGCCACGGCGGGACAATCGAAAATCGGTTCGGCGTATCTCACCTTGAAGAACACAGGCGCGACAGCGGATCGTCTCGTGTCGGCCACCGCGCCGGTGGCCGGTGCGGTGGAACTACACACGAGTATCCAGGATGGCGACGTGATGCGCATGCAGAAGCTCGACACCATCGACCTGGCGCCGGACGCCACGGTGGAGTTCAAGCCGAGCGGCCTGCACATCATGCTGGTGGATGTTGCCGCGCCGCTGAAACAGGGGGCGCGTTTTCCGCTCACCTTGACGTTCGCGTCAGGTCAGAACGTCACCGTCGAGGTCGCGGTGATGGGCCCCGGTGCATCGGGGCCCACCGTCACGCATCAACACTAACGCGTTAAGCGTTGAGGGCCTGTTCGAGATCTTCCTTGATGTCCTCGACATCCTCGAGCCCGATCGACAGGCGCACGAGCTGATCGGTGATGCCGAGCTTGGCGCGGCCTTCCGGCCCGGTGCGCTGGTGCGTCGTCGTCGCCGGATGGGTCATCAGGCTTTTCGCATCGCCCAGGTTGTTGGAGATGTCGATCAGGTTCATGGCGTTCATGAACTTGAACACGCGCGCCTCGTCGCCCATCACCTCGAACGCGATGACGCTGCCCGGACCTTGCATCTGCTTCTTGATCAGCGCGCGCTGCGGGTGGCTGTCGAGGCCGGGGAAAATCACGCGGCCGATGCCTTTATGACCTTCCAGGAATTGCGCGACGGCCAACGCGTTTTCGCAATGGCGCGTGACGCGCAGTTCAAGCGTCTCCATGCCTTTGAGTTGCACCCAGGCATTGAAGGCCGAGAGCGTCGGGCCGGTATGGCGGATGAACATCCGCAGATACTTGTCCCAATACTCCTCGTCGTTGAACAGGATCGCGCCGCCAAGGCTGCGGCCCTGGCCGTCGATATGTTTGGTCGAGGAATAGACGACGATGTCCGCACCCAGCTCGATAGGGCGTTGCAGGTAAGGTGTGGCGAATACATTGTCGACGACGACACGGGCACCCGCCTTATGCGCCATCTTGGCGACGGCTTCGAGATCGATGATCTCCATCGTCGGGTTGGACGGCGTCTCCATGAAGACCATGTCGGTCGGCTGCGATAGCGCTTTTTCCCACTGATTGAGGTCGGTGCCGTCAACCATCGTCGTGCGCACGCCATATTGCGGCGCCAGCACGGTGCAGATGTAATCGCAACTGCCGAACAGGGCGCGCGACGCCACCAGATGATCGCCGGCCTTCAACTGGCACATCAGGGCGGCGAACACCGCGCCCATGCCGCTGGCGGTGGCCTGGCAGAATTTGGTGCCTTCGAGCAGGCGCATGCGCTCTTCGAACATCGCCACCGAAGGATTCGAATAGCGCGAATAGATGAAATGGTCGTCCTCGCCCTTGAAGGACGCTTTGGCCTGTTCGGCCGAGTCATAGACGAAACCGGAGGTCAGGAAGATCGCCTCGCTGGTTTCGCCGAACTGCGACCGCATCGTGCCGCCGCGCACCAGGTTGGTTCGCGGGCGCCAGGTCTTGGTCGGTTTCTTGTCGCTCATCGTCGTCTCCACGTCCCAAAAGAAGGCCGAGGCAAAAAAATTCCCCGGCCAAAAAATATGGTCGGGGCTCCAACATGCTCCGACCGTTTAGCGCTGTTTATTTAACGTGGCCGCAAGCAGGTCGAACAAATCACCACGATGGTTGCTACCGTACGCCTGCAAAACCGCCGCTTCAAGCCTATATGAGGGGTATTGCCCGAGTGTTGAGCGGTGTTGTGAGGGGCCCCCCGGTCTGGCAAGGTTTTCACGGCCACAGGAGTAGAGCCATGTCTGACATCGCCGCGACCGACCAATTGTTTTTCACGCGCACCGGGCTCGACCGCGATCGCGTGAGCAAGATCGTCGATGAGTCCCTGAAGGGCGCTGACGATGGCGAGCTCTATCTCGAATACAGCCAGTCGGAGAGCTTGGTGTACGACGACGGCCGCCTGAAGAACGCGAGCTTCGATACCTCGCAAGGTTTTGGGCTGCGCGCCGTCGCCGGCGAAACGGCCGGCTTCAGCCATGCCTCCGAATTATCGGAAGCCGCGATCAAGCGCGCCGGCGAAACGGTGAAGGCTGTCCATGCCGGTCATGGCGGCACGATGGCCCTGCCGCCCAGCGGCACCAACCGCTCGCTTTATATCGACGATAATCCGCTGGCCCTCGTGCCGTTCGAGACCAAGGTCAAATTGCTGGCCGAGATCGACGCCTATGCCCGCGCGCGCGATCCGCGCATCAAACAGGTCACCGCGGCGATGTCCGGCGAATGGCAGGCGATCCAGATCGTGCGCGCCGACGGCAGCCGCGCCGCCGATATCCGCCCGCTCGTGCGCCTGAATGTCAGCGTCGTCGTTGGCGACGGCACGCGCATGGAATCGGGCAGCTACGGCACCGGCGGGCGCGAAAGCTACGAGATCTACATGAAGCCGGAGTCCTGGCATTTCGCGGTCGACGAGGCGCTGCGTCAGGCGCTCGTCAATCTGGATTCGACGCCGGCCCCCGCGGGTGAGATGCCGGTCGTGCTCGGGCCGGGCTGGCCTGCGATTCTGTTGCACGAAGCGATTGGGCATGGGCTCGAGGGCGACTTCAACCGCAAAGGCACGTCGGCTTTTTCCGAATTGATGGGCAAGCGCGTCGCTGCCAAGGGCGTCACGGTCGTCGATGACGGCACCATCAACGCGCGGCGCGGCTCGCTCAGCATCGACGATGAAGGCACACCGACCCAGCGCACGCCGTTGATCGAGGACGGTATTCTCACGGGCTACATGCAGGACCGCATGAACGCGCGCCTCGTCGGCGGCAAATCGACCGGCAACGGGCGGCGTCAGAGCTACGCCTACGCGCCGATGCCGCGCATGACCAACACGATCATGGAAAACGGCAACGAAGATCCGGCCGATATCCTGAAAAGCGTCAAGAAGGGCCTCTATGCCGTCAATTTCGGCGGCGGCCAGGTCGACATCACGTCGGGCAAGTTCGTGTTCACCTGCACCGAGGCTTATAAGATCGAAGACGGCAAGATCGGCGCGCCGGTGAAGGGCGCCACCCTGATCGGCAACGGCCCCGACGTGCTGACGCATGTGAAGATGATCGGGAACGACATGGCGCTCGATCCCGGCGTCGGCACCTGCGGCAAGGACGGCCAGGGCGTGCCCGTCGGCGTCGGCCAGCCGACATTGTTGATCGATAACCTCACGGTCGGCGGCACCGAGGTCTAAACTTCCATGACGACCGAGCGGCCGATCCAGATGTTTCACCACTTCGCGCTCGATGTGGCGGACATGGATCGTTCGATCGCCTTCTATCGCGATCTGTTCGGTTTCAAGCTGACCGAGCGCCACAAGGCGGGCGAGGTTGCGGCCATCCCGTTCGAACTCGCTTTCCTGCGCTGCGGCACCCACCATCACGATCTCGTGTTATCCCACAACACGAAGAAGACATATCGCGCGCGCACCCCGGCCGACGATGCCGAGGGGCCGGCTTATATCCATCACTTCGCCTTTGCCTGTAAGGATCGCGCCAGCTGGGAAGGATTGCTCGCCAAAATCCGCGCGCACGACATCGCGATCATTCGCGGGCCCGTACTGCATAGTCCGTGGCAGAAGGGCGGCGAAGGCTCGTGGGGCGAGAACCTATCGTTCTACATCCACGATCCCGATGGGCATCGCCTTGAGCTGTTCTGCGACATGGCGACCATCGCGGCGGACGGCACCTTCGTCACCCATGAAGGTGAGCGGATCGAACAGGCCAAAGCCGCCGAGATCTGATCGCGGATCGCCGATCCCAAAATTGCTCCACTCATAAGTCCGTGTTTGCCCGTTCAATGCGGAACAGCGCGTTGACCTGCCGGGTTAATCCGCCGTCCGATCGGAGGGTTGGCTTATGGCGGTTACGTTCAGCACAAAATTATTTGCGGTCAAACTGATGTTCGCTGTCGCCGCCATTGGTGGTGTTGCGGTGGCCCTGGCCAGTTGCAGCGATCCGGCGACCTTGCCGTTCTCGGCCGGTGTTGGCGCCGATCCGCAGTTGCCGCCGCCCAATACAAATCTCATTTCCACTGTGAATATCGCGCCCGCGACAGGCTGGACGGGTGGCGCGATGCCGACCGCCGCAAGCGGACTCAAGGTCGCGGCCTTCGCCGATGCGCTCGATCATCCGCGTTGGATCTACACGCTGCCCAATGGCGATGTGTTGGTGGCCGAGACCAATGCGCCGCCGAAACCCGAGGACGGCAAAGGCATCAAGGGCTGGTTCATGAAGCAATTCATGAAAAAGGCGGGTGCGGCGACGCCGTCGGCCAATCGCATCACCTTGCTGCGCGACGCGGATGGCGACGGTACGGTCGATCTGCGCACGGTCTTTTTGAAAGATCTGTCGTCGCCCTTCGGCATGGCCCTGGTGGGGGGCACGTTCTACGTCGCCAACAGCGATGCGGTGGTGAAGTTTTCCTATAAGCGCGGCCAGACCGAGATCACCGAAAGTGCGACAAAGGTCATCGATCTGCCGGCCGGTCCGCTCAATCATCACTGGACCAAGAGCTTGGCGGCGAGCCCCGACGGTAAGCATCTTTATGTCGGCGTCGGTTCCAACAGCAACGCCGCCGAGAATGGCCTGGACAAGGAATACGAACGCGCCGCCATCTGGGAAATCGATCCGGCGACGGGCACTTATCGTCTTTATGCGACGGGCTTGCGCAATCCCGTCGGACTGGCGTTCGACCCGCAGGGCGGCGATTTATGGACGGTGGTGAACGAGCGCGACGACATCGGCAGCGATCTCGTGCCCGATTTTCTGACCAGTGTGAAATACGGCAAGTTCTATGGCTGGCCCTACAGCTATTTCGGCAAGAACCTCGATCCGCGCGTCACCCAGCAGCGCCCCGATCTGGTGGCGCGCGCCACGGTCCCCGATTTCGCGCTGGGCGCGCATGTCGCACCACTGGGTCTGGCGTTCGGTCGCAAAGGCAATTTGCCGACGCGATTTAATGACGGGGCTTTCGTTGGCGAACACGGCTCATGGAACCGCGAACCGAAAAGCGGCTACAAGGTGGTCTTCGTGCCCTTCGCCAAGGGCCGCCCGGCGGGCAAGCCGATCGATGTGCTGACGGGCTTTCTCGACGACAAAGAAAACGCGCGCGGTCGTCCGGTCGGTGTGGCGCTCGATGCCAAGGGCGCTTTGCTGGTCGTCGATGATGTCGGCAATCGCGTCTGGCGCGTCAGCGGCGACGATGCTTATGCCGAGGTTCCGGCTATGTCTGAGGCCCAGCTTGCGGCCGGTGCGCCGAAACCAATCCCGGAGCACGCCAAGACGCAAGTCAGCAGCAAGAAAGCACCCGCAGCTAAGCGCGCAAACTGAGCGCCAGCAGCAGTAGCGCAATCGCGGCGATCCATGCCCCGGCGATGCGGATGGCGATGTGCAGCCAGGCGGCCTCGATCCGCATCGTGATATTCACGACGTTCAGCACGATTAGCATCGCACCGGCCCAGATACCGAGTGCCAAGCCCCAATCGTCGGCTGCGCTGTCGAAGCTGATCAGCGCGGCGCTCGCCAGTGCAACCATCGCCACGACGCGCGCCGGTGCCGGCCATCCGCCGGCGGCGAGACCGCCGAGGATCAACGCGAGCGCAATGGGCACGGCGGGCGGCAATGCTGCGAGCGGACCGGCCAGCAAACCAGCGATCAGGGCAACGGCGAATGCGATGACGGCGCGGCGCAGTGCATCTCGATCTTGCCGGCCGATCCACAGGCCGAGTGCCAGAAAAGCCAATAGATGCGCGGGTTCGACGACGGGATGAAGGATCCCGTTGACGAATAATCCGGCGCCGTCGAGCGCGTCATGCGCGCGCGCGGGAAAAGCTAGAACACTGAACGAAACGACAAGCGGCAGGCGCCGCAGGATCATCCGCCGATCTCGGCGAGGAAGACGATCCCGGCCAGCGCGATGAGCGCGCCCGCACCCCGCACGACGACGCGGCCGGTTGCACTGCGGGTCAGGGCGCCAAACAGAATGCCCGACAGATGCAGAAGGCCGGTCGCCATCACGAAGCCGATGGCGTAGCCGAACGGGTTGGCGGCCTCGGGCAGTTCGGTGCCGTGCGCGTGGCCGTGGAAGATCGCGAAAAAGCCGACGGCGAGGGCCGCGACCCAGAGCGGCGGACGTGCGGCCAGCATGACGCAGATGCCGAGCACGAGGGCCGAGGCGGCGATACCGGCTTCGACATGGGGCAGGGCAACGCCGAGGATGCCGAGCGCGCCACCCACCGCCATCACGAGCGGAAAGGTGATCGGCAGGACGTAGATCGCCGGGCGGCCGAGGAAGGCGCCCCATAGACCGACCGCGATCATGGCGGCGATATGGTCCCAGCCGAACAGGGGATGGAAAAAGCCGCTCATGAAACCGGACGCGTCTTCGCCGGTATGGGCGAAGGCGGGTGCGGCGAACAGGATGGCCGCCACGGTCAAAAGCACGCGCATAATCGATAACCCTTTGAATTCCCCCATAAAGCCTAGGTGCCATGTCATATCGGCAATGGCAATCCAACTCGGATCATATCGGTTTGCACTCATGTTGCAGCGCAAAAATGGAGGTTGTGCGCGCGATCACATAGCCTGTACTGCTTAGAGGCTAATAAATTTAGATGTGAGCCGATGCCCAACGATCTGTCGCACGTCCCGAATATCGCATCCGACCAGCCGCCCGCCAGCGTGCGGTTCTACGAGGATATGACGTCGTTCGACGATTTCGGCGGCTTCACCGACCTTGGCCGTTATCAGCCGCTGCCGGACGATTGGCAGGTGGTCATCGCCGACATCCGCGGCTCGACCAAGGCGATCTCCGAGGGGCGCTACAAAGACGTGAACATGATGGGCGCGGCCTGCATCACGGCCGTGCTCAATGCGCTCAAGACCTTCGATCCGACGCCAGTCGTGCCTTATGTGTTCGGCGGCGACGGCGCCACCCTCGCAGTGCCGTCTTTCGCTGTCCCTGTCGTGCGCCAGGCGCTGATGCGCACGCGCGCCTTGTGCGAAGAGCAATTCGGCTTGGAGATGCGCATCGGCATCGTGCCGATGCCCGATATCCGCGCCGGTGGCCGCGATCTATTGGTCGCCAAGTTCCGCCTCAGCCCAGGCAACTATCTCGCCATGTTCAATGGCGGCGGCATCGAACTCGTCGATACGATGGTCAAGGACGAGGTCAATGGGCTCGCCTATCGCATCGAAGCGGTCGCCGATGAATTTTCGCCGGACCTCGAAGGTCTGAGCTGCCGTTGGACGCCGGTCCACACCATGAACGGCCGCATCGTTTCGTTGCTGGTGCGTGCGCCCGCGATCGATGCGGATGCGCGCACCGAAGCCTACCGCAAGGTCACGGCGCGAATCGCCACGGCTTTGCAGCAGGATCTCGGCGATCTGTCGCCGGTGTCGGATCGCCGCTTCCGTTTCCATTGGCCGCCGCCGGCCGCCGTGACCGAGGCGCGTACCACGGCGAGCGGACCGGGATTGTTTCCATTCCTGACGCGGCTGCTGTTCATCCTTGCGCAAAGCGGCCTGCAGTACATTCTGCATCGCTTCAACGGGCGTGCGGGTGCGTATAACGCGCCGTCCTATAAAGCCGAAATGATCGCCAATACCGATTTCCGCCGCTTCGACGATGTGCTGCGTCTCGTGCTCGATTGCAGCGTCGAACAGGTGGCTGCGCTCGATAAATGCCTGGCCGCGTTGCGCGCCGAAGACGGCATCGCCTACGGCATGCATATCGCCGATACCGCGCTGATGACCTGCCTGGTTTTCAGCATCGAAGAATCCGAGCATGTCCATTTCATCGATGGCGGTGACGGAGGCTATGCGATGGCGGCGAAGCAGCTCAAATCGCAATTGGCGGACGACAAGCGCAATCCGGTGCCGACGGTGTGGGAGCGCGATGGCGCCGTCATTCAAGCGCGTCATGACCGTAGCGTGCCGCGCACGGAAATGCGCCGCAAAGCGCCGCGCGTCTAGAACCCGATAAGATTTTTAGTAAGCGTAATCCTTGAAGGCGCGGCCGGCGTCGCCGTTCCAGACACCGTCGTAGCGCGCCAGCGCTTCATCGGCGAAGGTGATGCCGGTACGCGCGATGTTGATCAGCGGGTTGAGGAACGAACTTTCGTCCTGACCCGATGAATCGAGGCGTGCGCGATTGCGCAGGCCCTCTTGCGCGTAGGACAGCACCTCCATCGCGATATCCTGCACCGTGCGGTCGCGGAACTTGGTTTGCAAGGCTTGCACCGGAACCTCGGCGCGCAGCTTGGCCATCTCATCGATCGACCAATCGCGCACCAGCGCGTAAGACGCATTGAGCGCGCCGTCGTCGTACATCAGGCCGGTCCAGAACGCCGGCAAGGCGCACAGATTGCTCCAATGCCCGCCGTCGGCGCCGCGCATTTCAAGGAAGCGTTTCAGGCGCACTTCGGGGAAGGCAACGGTCAGATGATCGTCCCAATCCTTGATTGTCGGCTTGTCGCCCGGCAACGCCGGCAGTTTGCCCGCCATGAAATCGCGGAAGGATTGCCCCGACGCATCGATATATTTGCCGTCGCGATAGACGAAATACATCGGCACATCGAGCAGGTAATCGACATAACGTGCGAAGCCGAAGCCCTCTTCGAACACGAACGGCAGCATGCCGGTGCGGTCCGGATCGGTATCGGTCCAGATATGGCCGCGGAAGCTTTTGAAGCCGTTCTTCTTGCCTTCCTTGAACGGCGAATTGGCCCATAGCGCGGTGGCGATTGGCTGAAGCGCCAGCGAGGTGCGGAACATCTGCACCATGCGCGCTTCGTCGGAGAAATCGAGATTCACCTGCACGGTGCAGGTCGCCGCCATCATGGACAGGCCGAGCTTGCCGCGCTTCGGCATATATTCGCGCATGATCTTGTAGCGGCCCTTGGGCATCCACTTGATGTCGTCGATCGACCAGGTGGGCGTGTAGCCCATGCCGAGGAAGCCGACGCGGAGTGCTTCGGCGACGCCTTTTACCTGATCGAGATGCTGCGTCGTCTCGCTGCACGTCTGATGGATGGTTTCGAGCGGAGCACCCGACAATTCGAGCTGCCCGCCCGGCTCCAACGTGATGGAGCTGCCGTCGGGTTTGGTCAGCGCGATGATGTTCTCGCCTTCGAGATACGGCTCCCAGCCGAACGGCACGAGCGCCTTCAGGATCGCGCCGATCCCATTGGGTGCGAAATAATCGAGCGGCTTTAAGGTATCGACATCGAACACGAACTTTTCATGTTCGGTGCCAATGCGCCACTTCTCGCGCGGCTTGCAGCCTGACGCGATGTAAGCGACCAAATCTTCGATGCCGGCGATCGGCTGGTATTTGCTATCCGGCACTCAAAACCCCTAACGGCGCGGCCGCCGTTGATCCGGCAGTCCTCGCTAATTCCCTGCAATCGCCTGATAACAGGCAAGCGCTGCGAGGGCGGCCGTCTCGGCACGCAAGATGCGTTTCCCGAGATCGAGCGCTTTAACAAATGGGAGAATCCGCATTGCGTCAAGCTCCGATTGGTCGAAGCCGCCTTCGGGTCCGATCAGCAACGCTGCGCCCAATTCTTTGGGATGCGCCGTAAAAGCTTGCGCTATTGCAACGCCCGCGCCGGTTTCGTCGAGCAGATAGAGGCGACGATCTGTCGGCCAGTCCATCAGCATATTCTTAAGTGGCGTCATCGCGCCGATCTCGGGCACGGTCAGGCGCGCGCATTGTTCGGCCGCTTCGGTGGCGATCGAAACCAATCGATCGCGGTTGAGCCGTTCCGAATTGGTGCGCACCGTCGTCACCGGGCAGATGCGCGCCGCCCCCAGCTCCGTCGCTTTCTCCACAATCATCTCGAGCCGCGCGCGTTTGACGGCGGCGACGAGCAGCCACGGCCCATCTTCGGAGGTTTGTTCCAGGGTCTGGCGTTCCACCATGAACGAGCCGCCGCGCCGGTCCAGCACGGCGATGCGGGCGCGCCATTGGCCGTCGCGTCCGTTGAACAATTCGATATGATCGCCTTCGGATTGGCGCAGCACATTGCGTAGATAATGTACGTGCTGGTCTTCCATGATAAGGGAGACGCCCGCAGTGAGCGGGGCCTGGACGAACAGTCGGATTCCGGCGCGTGAGGTCATGGCGATGAAAATGCTAGCATGGCGCAATGGATAACACAGCCTTCAGCGATATTCCTTCGGGCAATTGGGTCGACCGGGTGCTGCCGGCGGCATGGCGGCCCTATGCGCGCATGGCGCGCTTCGATCGGCCCATCGGTACCTGGCTGTTGCTGTTCCCGGGCTGGTGGAGCGTCGCCATGGCGAGCGATATCGCTGCCGCGCCATGGATGTTCCTCTGGCTGATGGCGTTGTTCGGTATCGGCGCCATGGTGATGCGCGGTGCCGGCTGCACCTTCAACGACATCACGGACCGCGACTTCGATGCCAAGGTCGCACGCACCGCCAACCGGCCGATCCCGTCGGGTCAGGTCAGCGTCAAGCAGGCTGTGGTCTGGATGGTCGCCTTGTCGCTGACCGGCTGCGCCGTTCTGCTGCAGTTCAATCTTTTCGCGATCCTCGTCGGCATAGCCTCGTTGGTGCTGGTCGCGATCTATCCGTTCATGAAACGCATCACCTATTGGCCGCAGTTCTTCTTAGGCCTCGCGTTCAATTGGGGCGCGTTGCTGGGGTGGGCCGCGGTGCGGGGCGAGATCGCAATGCCCGCCATCCTGCTTTATATCGCCGGCATTCTGTGGACGCTCGGCTACGACACGATCTACGCGCATCAGGACAAGGAAGACGACGTGCTGATCGGCGTGAAATCGTCGGCGCTGGCGTTGGGTGAGGCGACGCGACCCGGGCTTTATGTCTTTTACGCGGGCGCGATCGTGTTCACGGTTTGGTCGGGCTGGGCAGCTGGATTGGCTTGGCCGTTCTATGCGGCGTTGGCGGCCGGTGTGCTGCAACTCGCCTGGCAGGCCGCACGGATCGCACTCGACGATCCGCACGACTGCTTGGCGAAGTTCAAATCGAACCGGCTGTACGGCTGGCTGCTGCTTGGCGGGATTATCGCCGCGCAGTTGGTCGCTTAGAGGCTGACGCTTATAAGCTAACCCCGGCGCGCGCCATCAAGGTTTCCCAGGCGCGGTTGTGCTTGCCTTTGCCGCCTTCGTTCTGCGAGCCGGGCGCGGTGAGCTCGCCGGGATGCAGGTATTTCACCTGACCGTTGCCGATCATCAGCGCCTGCAGCAGGATGCGCGCATTCACCATCGTATAGACGGCGGTCTGCACGGCGTCGGCGATCGAGATGCCGGCGATGGCGCAACCATGCCCGCGCATCAGCACGACGCGGCCCTTGCCCAGGCTCTGGGCGAGATCGCGGCCGTGATCGTTGTTGGACACCAGCAGATCGGTATCGCCGAACTTGTCGTGGATGTCCCAGACCGGCGCGATGTCCTTCATGCGCCGCGCCGAATGCAGCACGGGTCGTAACGGCACGTCGGTAATAGTGAAGGGGATCACGTCGTAGGCGTGGTTGTGCACGACCGAATTGATCTCGGGATGCATCTCGTAGATCGAGCCGTGGATCGGCCGTTCGATATATTTCGAGCGGTTGTCCGATTTGTCGACGGCCGTGCTGTCGAGGTTGAACGCCATGATGTCGTCGGGTTCGACGAACTCCGGGCTTTTGGAAACCGACAACAGATATTTGGTCGGATCGTCCGGATGACGCACGCTGATATGGCCGTAGGCATCGACCACGCCTTCATGCGCCAGGATGCGGTTGGCCCCGGCCAGCTCCCGGGTGAGGGCTTTAAGATCGCTCATGTTCTTGTACTCCCGTTTTGATTACGTGCGTCCAGTGGCGGCCTTTAGTTTCTCGACCGTCTCGGGCTTCATCTTCATCATGCTCTCGACGAAATCCTGAATTTCCTTGCCGCTGACATAGGTGACGTCGAATTTAGCGCGCGACGTTTCCTCGACGAACTTTGGATCCTTGATCGTGTCTTCGTAGGCCTTGGCGAGGGCTGCCAAGCGAGCCGGCGGTACGCCCGGCGGGGCGACGAAGGCGCGATCCTCGATGCCCGATTGCACGAAGGTGAGGATCTGTTTTTCTTCGTCGTTGCGCGCGAACTCGCTGAGCAGCGGCGTGTTCGGCATATCGGCGGAGCGTTTGGACGACAGCTGTACGAGATGGGCGAGCTTGCCGTCGGCCAGCCATTCCGGCTTTGCCGTCTTCCAGCCTTCGAATTGGCCGCAGAAGCCATCCACTTCGCCGCGCTCCATGGCGAGGCGGATCTGCGAGCCGCCGCCGTAACCCGGCACGATCTTGAATTTGGTGCCGAGCAGATTGTTCATCAAAAGCGGGTTGGTATAGGTGTTCGAGCCGGTGTCGATGGCGCCGATGACCAGTTCCTTGGTTTTGGCTTCTTCGAGCGTCGTCGCGGGCGCGGTCTTCAACACGGTGCAATCGTTGACCGCTTCGCCCCAACCGCCCAGCCAATGGAACTTGGCCGGATCGTAGAGCGTGTTGCCTTCACCTAGAATGAAGCGTTTGGCGAGGCCGGAATTCGGTGTGAGGACGACCGTGCCGTCCTTGGGGGCGACGTTGTAGACGTTGTTGATGGCGATTAATCCACCGGCGCCGACCTGATGCTGCACGATGACGTTTGGCTTGCCCGGGATGTGGTTGCCGAGATGCGTCGCCAAAACTTGCGCGAACTGCGAATAGACGCCGCCGGCGGCCACGCCGACATAAATGGTGACGGTTTTGCCTTTATAGAAATCAGCGACCGCGTTCTGCGCCTGGGCGGGCGAAATGACGAATAATGCCGCGATCAGTGCGATTGCCGTTGAAATGCGCAGACGCATAAAATCCTCCCGCCTCGTTGCGATTTTTATCGGTCGCGACGGTAGCGGATCAGGTTCGGTCCGTACAGATGGGTTGAGGTACTATCTAAGCCGCTTGGCCGAGATACGGCTTGAGGTCGACCTCGTCGATCTGGTCGGGCAGCAGGAAGCGCTCGGCATATTGCCGATAGACGCCCGATTCCAGGAACAGCTTGAAGAGATCGGGATCGATATGCTGGTCCTTCACCATGAAGCCCATGATCTTGATCGATTCAGAGAGCTTCTTGGGCGCCTTGTAAGGCCGGTCGGCCGCGGTCAGCGCCTCGAAGATATCGGCGATCGCCATGATGCGCGCCGGGATCGACATCTGGTCTTTGGTCAGGCGGCGCGGATAGCCGGTGCCGTCCAGCTTTTCGTGATGCCCGCCGGCATATTCGGGCACGCGGCGCAGATGGCGCGGGAAGGGCAGCGCTTCCAGCATGATGATGGTCTGCACGATGTGGTCGTTGATCTTGTAGCGGTCTTCTTCGGTCAGGGTGCCGCGTCCGATCGACAGATTGTAGACCTCGCCGAGATTGAACTTGTGTTCGGGGACTTTCATCTTGAAGCCCCACTTGTTGTCGGGCGGCACGAGATCGTGCCCTTCACGGATGACGATGTGGTCGGCACGGTCCTGCAGCAGCGGCACGACCACCGGCAAGGCCACTTCCGGCTCGCGCTCCTTGCGCTTCTTCTCGTCGTAGGAAATGCCGATGCGATCCGACAAGGTGCGCGTCCAGGTGCGCTGGGCGATCTGCTTCAGCCGTTCGACTTTTTCCGGCGCCATGAATTCGCCGCCGACATTGCATTCGCCGACAAAGGCGAACTCTTCGTTCAGCGCGGCGATCTCGGCGTCAAAGGTGGCCTTCAAGGTCGCGTCGTCGCCGCTCGCAAGCCGCGCCTTCAGGTAATTAATCTCGGCGTCGCGTTTCAGCACCTCGAAGCGCATGCGCACTTCGTGGATGCGGTCATAGATGGTTTCGAGCTTGGTCGCCTTGTCGACGACATATTCCGGCGTCGTAACCTTGCCGCAATCGTGCAGCCAGCCCGCGATATGCAGTTCGTACCATTCGGCCTCGGTCAGGTCGAAATCCTGATAGAGCCCTTCCTTGGAATCGCACGCCGCGCGCGTCAGCATCTTGGTCAGCTCAGGCACGCGTTGGCAGTGGCCGCCGGTATAGGGCGACTTGGCGTCGATCGCGCCGGCCATCAGCTCGATGAAGGCATCGAGCAGCTGTTTCTGCGCTTCGAGCAGCATCTGGTTGTCGATGGACACGGCGGCCTGCGACGCCAGCGCGTCGATCAGCGGCAGGACATCGCGATCGAAGGCGATCATCTCGTTCGTCTTCGGATCCTTCGCATTGATCAGCTGCATGACGCCGATGACGTAGCCTTCGTGGTTCTTCAGCGGAACCGTGAGGAAGGATTGCGAGCGGTAGCCGGTGGAGGAATCGAACCGCTTGGTGCCGGAAAAATCGAATTCGTTGGACGTATAGGCGTCCGCGATGTCGATCACCTCGCCGGTGATGGCGGCGCAGGAGGCGACATTGTTCATGTTGGGCGAACCCGCCTCGTTGAACAGCTTCACTGGGGGGAAATTGATCTCCTTACCGGTGGTGCCGCCCATGGCGATGTTCAACGTGTCGTTGCGCACGATCTGGAAGCTAAGCTCCTCTTCGCCGTTTTTGAGATACAGGGTCCCGCCATCCGCGTTGGTGAAGGCCTTGGCCTCCAGCAGGATCAGTTCCATCAGCCGCGCGTGATTGCGCTCGGCCGACAGTGCGATGCCGAGATCGATCAGGCGGCGATAGGCGCTTGCCCCTGTATTGTCCGGTTCGGTCGTTGACGTATCCATGGCCCTTCGTCCCCTTGTTGAGGAACGCCCATATCCAGCAATTGGGCCAGGGTAGCGGGTGTTGCCTATGCGTTGCAACAAACCCTCCAGCCCCTCATTGTGCGGTCCAGCGAAGGACCGGGCCCCTCATGGCATTCAAAAACTTACGTCAATTCATGTCTCACCTGGAGGCCAGGGGCGACCTCAAGCGCGTCTCGGCCCCCGTTTCGCCGGTCCTTGAAATGACCGAGATTCAGACCCGTTTGCTGGCCGAACAGGGCCCCGCCGTGCTGTTCGAGAACGTCGTCGATGCCCAGGGTAAGCGCTATCCGCACCCGGTTCTGGTCAATCTGTTCGGCACCATTCCCAGGGTCGCGGCCGGCATGGGGCGCGCGCCCGAGACCTTGCGCGATCTGGGCAAGATGATGGCCTTCCTGCGCCAGCCCGAGCCGCCGGGCGGTTGGCGCGAAGCCCTCGAAATGCTGCCGCTGCTCAAAACCGCCATGGCGATGAAGCCGAAAACCGTCTCCGCGGCCCCCTGCCAGGAGGTTATCTGGCGCGGCGCGGACATCGATCTGGCCAAACTGCCGATCCAGACCTGCTGGCCGGGCGAGCCGGCCCCTCTGATCACCTGGCCCTTGGTGGTGACGCGCGATCCGGCGCGGCCCTCCGACACCGACGGCGACAACGGCTTCAATCTCGGCATCTACCGCATGCAGGTGACGGGCAAGGATACGACCCTGATGCGCTGGCTTGCCCATCGCGGGGGTGCGCAGCATTACGCTCGCCACCGTGAAGGCAAACGCGAACCGCTACCTGTCGCCTGCGTGATCGGCGCCGATCCGGCGACCATGTTGGCCGCCGTCGCCCCCGTGCCGGAAAGCATGAGCGAATATCAGTTCGCCGGCTTGCTGGCCGGCGAACGCGTTGCCCTGACCGATTGCGTGAGCGTGCCGCTGAAGGTTCCGGCCGAGGCCGAGATCGTCATCGAAGGCTATGTGTCGCTCGACGAGATGGGGCCCGAAGGTCCCTACGGCGATCACACCGGCTATTATAATTCGGTCGAGACCTTTCCCGTCTTTAAGATCAGCGCGATCACCATGCGCAAGGATGCGGTGTATCTGTCGACCTTCACCGGCCGTCCGCCGGACGAGCCGTCGGTGCTCGGTCAGGCCTTCAACGAGATCTTCATTCCGCTCCTGCAGCAGCAGTTTCCCGAGATCGTCGATTTCTGGCTGCCGCCCGAAGCTTGCTCCTATCGCATCGCGGTGGTGTCGATCCGCAAGGGTTACCCCGGTCATGCCAAACGCGTGATGATGGGCGTGTGGTCTTATCTGCGCCAATTTCTGTATACGAAAATGGTCATCGTCGTGGATGACGATATCGACGTGCGCAACTGGGCCGATGTCGCCTGGGCGATGGCGACGCGCATGGATCCGGCGCGCGACACGACCATCATCGAAGGTACGCCGATCGATTATCTCGATTTCGCGAGCCCGGACTCCGGCCTCGGCGGCAAGATCGGCATCGATGCGACGACGAAAGTTCCGCCCGAAACCAGCCGCGAATGGGGCCGCACGATCCGTATGTCCGACGAAGTGATTGCACGGATCGATCAACTATGGTCGCAATTGGGTCTCCCCGGCTCCGGCAAGGCGATTTGGAAATAGTTTGATGATCAAAGACGCGTCCAACCTGCTCAACGATCTGCTCGCCAAGGCGAAAAAAGCCGGCGCGGATTCGGGCGATGCGGTCTATGTGTGTTCGTCGTCGCTTAGCGTGGCGCAGCGTTTGGCGCAGCCGGAAAAGCTCGAACGGTCGGAAAATTCCGACATCGGTCTGCGTGTGTTCGTCGGCAAGCGTCAGGCGATCGTCTCGACATCGGATTTCTCGACCGAGACCTTGGATGAAGTTGTGGCGCGCGCCGTCGCGATGGCGAAGGTCGTGCCCGAAGATCCGCATTGCGGTCTGGCCGATCCCGCCGAACTCGCGACGAAGGTGCCCGAGCTTGATATCTACGACCCAAGCGAGCCGACCGCCGAAACATTGATCGATTGGGCCAACCGCGCCGAGGATGCCGCGCGCGGCGTCGATGGCGTCAGCAATTCCGAAGGTGCCGAAGCCGGCTGGGGACGTGCGGTGGTCACCGTCACCGCGACCAACGGCTTTTCGCACACCTATTCCAGCTCGCACTTTTCGTTGAGCGCCGCCGTGCTCGCGGGCACCGGCACGGGCATGGAGCGCGACTACGATTATACCGGCGCGGTCTATGCCAAGGATCTGATGGCGCCAGAAGATGTCGGCCGCAGCGCAGGTGCCCGCGCCGTCAAACGGCTCAATCCCCGTAAAACCGGTTCGGGTCAATTTCCGATCATTTACGATCCGCGCGTCGCGCGCAGCCTGGTCAGTCATTTCGCCAATGCGGTGAACGGCGCGGCCATCGCGCGCTCGACGAGTTTCCTGAAAGACAGCATGGGCGAGGCGGTGTTCGGCCCGCACATCACCATCATCGACGATCCGCACCGCCAGCGCGGTCTGCGCTCCAAGCCGTTCGACGGCGAAGGGGTGGCCAATGTGCGGCGCAAGGTGATTGATGCCGGCAAGCTCACCACCTGGTTTCTCGATCTGCGCTCGGCGCGTCAGCTGAACCTGAAATCGACCGGGCATGCGTCCCGTTCGTCCGGCTCGCCGCCGACGCCATCGGCCACGAACCTCTATCTGGAGCCGGGCAAGCTCGATCCGGCCGGCCTGATGGCCGATATCAAGGAAGGCATCTACGTCACCGAACTGATCGGCTTCGGGGTCAACGGCCTGACCGGCGATTATTCGCGCGGTGCGGCCGGCTTCTGGATCGAAAACGGCCAGATCGCCTACCCTGTGAGCGAGATCACAATCGCCGGCAACCTCAAGGACATGTTCCAGAACCTGTCCCAGGCCAATGACCTCACTTTCCGCTACGGCGTTGATTCTCCTACGATTCGTGTCGATGGGATGACGGTCGCGGGTCGGTAGAGATATTAACTCCTTGGGTTTATACCCCTGGGCTAACCTGTTAAGGTGTTGCCCCGGATTCCAAGGGATTCCAACGATTTGACCCAGAATACTTCAACCGCCGCTTTGATGCGGCGGCTGGCCCGCGAAAGCATCCGCCCCTATTGGGGATGGATCGTGATGGCGTGCGTCTTCATGGCGCTGGTCGCGGGCACCACTGGCCTCAGCGCCTATCTGATGAAACCGGTGATCAACGAGATTTTCGTCGACCGCAATGAGGCCATGTTGGTGCCCATCGCCCTAGCCATTTTCGCGACCTTCGTCGTGAAGGGTGTGGGCAATTACGGCCAGTCGGTGACCATGAGCTTTGTTGGCCAGCGCATCATCACCGACGTGCAGCACCGGCTCTATGCGCACATCACCACGCTCGAGCTTGGTTATTTCCATGCGACCCCCATCGGCAGCCTGATCACGCGCTTCACCGTCGACATCAACATGATGCGCGCGGCGGTTTCCAACGTCATCACCGGCTTCGGCAAGGATGCGCTTTCGGTCGTGGCGCTCGTCTATGTCATGTTCGCCCAGGATTGGAAGCTGGCGCTGATCGCCTTCATCGTCTTCCCGATCGCCGTCGTGCCGATCGCGCGCATCGGCCAGCGCATCCGCAAGGTGACCGCCAACACGCAAGAAGAACTCGGCCAGTTCGCGACGATCTTGGAGCAGACCTTCCAAGGGGCGCGCGTCGTCAAAGCCTACCGCATGGAAGAATACGAAAAGAGCCGCGTCCGGACGATTGCCGAGCGGGTCTTCACCTTGACCATGAAGGCCACGCGCATCCGGTCCGTTGCCAGCCCGATCATGGAAACCCTGGGCGGCATCGCAATCGTGCTGGTCATCCTGTATGGCGGTTTCCGCGTCATCGATCAGGCGATGGACCCGGGTTCCTTCTTCGCCTTCATCACCGCGTTGCTGATCGCCTACGAGCCGGTGAAGCGCCTCGCCAATCTCAATACCGCGCTGCAGGAAGGCTTGGCTTCGGCGGATCGCGTTTTCGCGCTGCTCGATCGTGCGCCGGTCGTGCAGGAACGCGCCAATCCGCAAACGCTCGACGTGCAGGGCGGCGAGATCGAATTCCGCAACGTCGCCTTCACCTACGATGGGACCGATCAGCAGGCGCTGAACGGCCTCACGCTCAAGGCCCCGGCCGGCAAGATGGCGGCCCTCGTTGGGCCGTCGGGTGCGGGTAAGTCGACCATCCTCAATCTGATCCCGCGCTTCTATGACGTGACGGCGGGCGACGTGCGCATCGATGGGCACGACGTGCGCGATGTCAGTTTCGAATCCTTGCGCTGCGCCATCGGTCTGGTCAGTCAGGAAATCATCCTGTTCGACGATACCGTGCGCGCCAACATCGCGTACGGCAAACAGGGCGCCACCGAAGATGAGATCGTTGCTGCCGCCAAGGCCGCGGCCGCGCACGATTTCATCATGGATCTGCCCAACGGCTACGATACCGAGGTAGGCGAACGCGGCGTGCGTATTTCGGGTGGCCAGCGCCAGCGTCTCGCCATCGCGCGCGCGATGCTCAAGAACGCGCCGATCCTGCTGCTCGACGAAGCGACCAGCTCGCTCGATACCGAATCCGAACGCCAGGTCCAGGGCGCGCTCGATCGACTGACGCAGAACCGCACGACACTTGTCATCGCACACCGCCTGTCGACGGTGATGGGGGCGGACGTGATCCATGTGGTCGACCGTGGGCGTGTGGTCGAGTCCGGCAATCATGGCGAACTGATCGCGCGCAACGGCCTTTATGCGCGGCTTTACGCGCTGCAATTCGCCGATGAAGCGCAGGCAAACGCGCCGCGCCATGAGCCTCGTGTGGCGGCCGGGGAATGATCGACTGAACGATGCGCACCCCTGCCTTCATCAAAGGCCTGTCGCGGAACGCGGTGGCACGCGGCGCAGCGACTTGGGCCATCCGTCAATGCATCCGTGCGGTACACGCGACGGGTCGGTGGCGCACCGTGGGCACGGAACATGTGCAGCCTTATTGGACGAATGGCGGGCCGGCGATCGTGTGTTTCTGGCACGGCCGATTAATGATGTTGCCGTACGCCTGGCAGAGCACGCAGCCCTTTCACATGCTGCATTCGGCGCATGCCGACGGCCAATTGATTGCCGCCGTCGTGCGCGGGCTCGGCATGAAATCCTTGTTCGGATCGAGCCGTAAGGGTGGCTCGGAAGCTTTTCGCCGCATGGTGAGCGTGGTCAAGCAAGGCGGCGTCGTCGGTATCACGCCGGAAGGGCCGCATGGCCCGCGCATGCGCGCCGGTATCGGCGCCGTGACCTTGGCGCGGCTCACCGGCGCTCCGCTGCTGCCGGTGGCGTTCGGCTGCAGCCAACGCAAACTGCTGCGCACCTGGGATCGTTTGGCGCTGGCGTTGCCGTTCGGCGAAGGCGTGTTTGTCTGGGGTGCGCCGATCACCGTGGCGCGTGACGCCGATGATGCAGCGATTGAACAAGCGCGCGTGCGCCTTGAACAAGGGCTCAACGCCGTGACGTTCGAGGCCGATCGCCTGACCGGGCAAACGCTGGTCGAGCCGGCGGATGTCCCGATGGAGGCGCATCCGTGATGCTGCCGCTTTATCGTCTGGCGACCGTGCTCGCTGCTCCTGTCATCCACTTCTATCTCAAGAAGCGGCTGGCGCGCGGCAAGGAAGACCCGAAGCGCTTCGACGAGCGGCTCGGTCATGCCTCGCACATGCGCCCCAAGGGTCCCTTGGTGTGGCTGCACGCGGCGAGCGTCGGTGAATCGCTGTCCATGCTGCCGCTGATCGATCGGCTGCTCGCCGATCATCCGGCTTTGTCGCTGCTGATGACGACGGGCACCGTGACGTCGGCGCAATTGATGAGTGAACGCTTGCCCGATCGCGCCTTCCATCAATATGTGCCGGTCGATCGCGTCGCCTATGTGCGCCGCTTCCTCGATCATTGGCATCCGGACCTCGCCCTGTGGGCCGAAAGCGAATTCTGGCCCAACTTGGTTTCGGAAACGCATCGGCGCGGCATTCCGATGGTATTGGTCAACGGGCGTATCAGCCCACGTTCCTTCGCCGGTTGGCAGCGCGCGCGCGGTCTGATCGCCGATCTCTTGTCCGAGTTCGCGCTGTGTCTCGGCCAGACCGAGGAGGACGCGGCGCGCCTGCGTCATCTGGGCGCACCCGGCGCGGTCTCGCTCGGCAATATCAAATTCGCGGTGCCGGCCTTGCCGGCCGATCCGGCGGCTTACGATGAACTCGTGCGCGCCATGGGCATGCGGCCGCGCTGGCTGGCGGCGTCGACGCACGACGGCGAAGAAGATCCGATCGCGCGTGTGCACGCCAAGCTCAAACGCGACTATCCGTCGCTGTTGACCGTGATCGTGCCGCGCCATCCGGATCGTGGCGGCGTCATCACTGCACAGCTGCGGGCACTTGGCCTGAACGTCGCGCAGCGCAGCGCCAATGAAACGATTACCGACGCGACGGATATCTATGTCGCCGATACCTTGGGCGAGCTTGGGCTGTTCTACCGCCTGACCGAGATCGCGTTTCTCGGTAAATCGCTCATCCCGTTCGGTGGACAGAATCCGCTCGAAGCCTTGCGCCTCGGCACCGCTGTGCTGCACGGGCCGCACATGACCAACTTCGATAAGATCACGCAGGACATGGCCGCGCACGGTTGCGCCATCGAGGTCGCGCACGAGGCTGCCCTGGCCGCCGCACTCAACGATCTGCTCGCCGATCCGGTGAAGCGCGGACAGATGGCGGCGGCGGGCATCGCCTATATGGAGGCGGAGGCGGGCGTGGTCGATCGCGTGGCCGAGCGCATCGGCCGTCTGCTCAATGATGCAAGCGCCTAGTTTCTGGTACAGCAAAGAGGCGTCGGCATCGGCGATCTTGTTGGCGCCGCTGGCCGCACTCTATGACGCCGCCGGGCGGCTCAATCGCTGGATGACGACGCCCATGCCGGCGCCCATGCCGGTGATCTGCGTCGGCAATCTGGTCGCGGGTGGCGCTGGCAAGACGCCAACGGCAATCGCGCTGGCGCGCCTGCTGTCGGGCGAAGGACACAATGTTCACATGTTGACGCGTGGCTATGGCGGGCGACTGTCTGGTCCGGTGTCGGTCGATCTCACGCAACACACCGCGGCTGATGTCGGTGACGAAGCCCTGTTGCTGGCGCGCGTGGCGCCCACCTGGATCGGCGCCGACCGGCGCGTCATCGCTCATCGCGCCAGCGATGCCGGGTCGACCCTCGCGATCATGGACGATGGGTTCCAGAATCCTTCGCTCAGGAAAACCGTCTCGCTCGTTGTCGTCGATGGCGAGGTTGGGTTGGGCAACGGCTGTGTGATGCCGGCCGGCCCGTTGCGCGAAGATCCCCGGCGTGCGTTGACGCGGGCGGATGCGATCATCGTGATGGGCGAGGACCGTGTCGGCATCGCCGATGCCTTGCGCGCGATGATGGCCCGCCCGCTACCGGTCTTTGCGGCTAGCCTGCGCGCCACACCTGCGGCCCTCAATCTGGCCGGGGAAAAGGTCTTTGCCTTTGCCGGAATCGCCCGGCCGGAGAAGTTTTTCGCCAGCCTTAGGGCCTGCGGATGCAACATTGCGGGAATGAAGGCCTTTCCCGATCATTATTCGTTTCGTACAAGCGACGTCACCGCGCTCCGATCCGCCGCGCGGGCCGCGGGAGCAAAACTTGTGACCACCGAAAAAGACCATGTCCGCCTGTCCGGCGAGGATGCCGCCGATATCGCGATTTTCGCGGTCGAGGCGAGTTTCGCCGATCCGGCGGCGATCCAATCCTTTCTGTCGAGTTACCTTGTGAAAGCAGTGCATGGCCGGGTTTAAATCTTTCTGGGTCAATCGGATCGTCCATCCGAGCGAGGCCGGCCTCACCTGGATGCTCTATGCCGCATTCGGGCTCATGCCGCTCGACATGGCGTCGTGGGTCGGCGGCGCGCTCGGGCGCGCGGTCGGCGCGCGCCTGAAAGTGACGCAGAATGCGCGGCGCAATCTCAAACGCATCTTTCCCGATCTGACCGAGGCCGATCTCGACCGCATCGTGACGGAGATGTGGGACAATCTCGGGCGCACGGCGGGTGAACATCCGCATCTGGCAAAATTCGATCCTTATGCGCGCAATAGCCGTGTCGAGGTGATCGGCGGCGAACATGTCGATGCGTTGCGCGATGACGGTAAGACCGGCCTGTTGTTCGCCGGTCATATCGCCAATTGGGAAATTTCGCCGCTCGCCGGCGTGAAGCGCGGCCTGACGGTCAATCTCGTTTATCGCCGCGCCAACAATCCGTTCTTCGACGCGATCGTGCAGAAAGGCCGCGCCGTGCTCGGCGGCGATCTGTACCCGAAAGGCTCCGACGGCGCGAAGCAAGTGCTGCGCGCCATGATCCGCGGCGATCACATGGCCATGCTGGTCGACCAGAAAATGAACGATGGCATCCTGATACCGTTTCTAGGCATCGATGCGATGACCGCGCCGGCTATCGGGGAACTCGCGGTCCGTTTCGATTGCCCGGTCGTGCCGGCGCGCGTCGAACGCCTGAAGGGGGCACGCTTCCGCGTCACGTTTGAAGCGCCGCTCGTGAAGCCGTCGACCGGCGACCGCAAGGCCGATGTGAAGGTCCTAATGACCACGATCAACGATCGCCTCAGCGACTGGATTCGCGCGCGCCCCGAACAATGGCTGTGGGTGCACAACCGTTGGCCGGCTGAGTGAGCGCAGTCCGCAGGATCGATGCGGTCCTGTTCGATGTCGGCGGTGTTATCCTGCGCCTCGCCGATATCACCACCCTGGGCGCGTTCAACGGCCATACCGAAGCCCAACCGATCAAGGATCTGTGGAGCCGCTGCTACATCGTGCGCGCGCATGAGACCGGCGCGTTGGACGCCGATGCCTTTGCCGCACGCATGGTCGAAACCTATGCGACGGGCTGCGCGCCCGAAGAGTTTCTTGCGCGTTTCTGCGCCTGGCCGCGCGAGGTGTTTCCCGGCATCGAAGAATTGCTCGCTGAGCTCGATCCACAGCTTCAGGTCGCGTGTCTCAGCAATACCTGCGACATCCATTGGCGCACGATGGTGGCCAGCAACGAGATGACGCGGCTATTCAAACGGCAGTTCCTGTCGTTCCGCTGGGGATTGATGAAGCCGGACGCGGACATCTATCTGCGCGCGATCGGCGAGCTCGGCTGCGCACCCGAACGCATCCTGTTCTTCGACGACAATCAGGCGAATGTCGATGGTGCCCGTGCGGTCGGCATCGATGCCCATCTGGTCGATGGGCCGGACGCGGCACGGAAGATCCTCGATGCTTACGGATTGCTGCGCGGCGGTAGGATCAACAACGGATCGACATAGACGTCGTTCCACTGCAAGCCCCAATGCAGGTGCGCGCCGGTGACGCGCCCCGTCGCGCCGATCTTGCCGACGAGCTGGCCTTTTTCCACGCGTGTGCCGGGCTGCACCGAAATTTCCGACAGATGCAGATAGATCGATTGCACGCCGAGGCCGTGATCGATCACCAAGGTGCGGCCGTTGAAATACATGCCGGGATGGGCGAACAGCACGGTGCCGGCCGCCGCCGCGCGCACCGGCGTTCCCGCCGCGCCCGCGATATCCAAGCCGTAATGTGGCGCCCGCGCCTCGCCGTTGAGGATGCGCTGCGAGCCATACACGCCGCTGATCGGCCCTTCGGCCGGCCAATCGAAGCCGGAGCGGAACAGCGCCTGTGTGCCGACAGTGCCGCGCGCCGCTGTCATCTCGGCGGCTTCGGCGCGGATGCGCGCGAGGTCCTCGGCATTGGGCGTGACCTGACGCTGCGGCAGGCCGTCGATGCGCTGGATGTCGAAGCTGCGGGTCGTGACGGCGATGGTGCGCGCCTCGCGGGTGCCGTCGCGTCCAGTTACGGTCAGTTCATGTGGGCCTGTGCCGTCGCGCGAAAAGCCGATGGCGAAATCGCCCTCAGCCGAGGTCCGCAGCGCCTTGCCGTCCAATTGAACGGTAGCACCCGGATCGGCCTTGCCGAACATCAGGCCGCCCTGCACGGCCTCACCCTGCAATGTGAGGGTGACGGCGAACGCGGGTGGGGACAGAAGACAGGCGAGAAGGGCCAGAAGAATATTGGGGAGCACTCTCACAACAAGGTGCCTTGTTTGTTCTTGGGCGACGTTTCTTTTTTGGGTGCGGCGCGTTTCGGCTTAGCGGGTTCGGTTGCTTCGCCGGTCGCAGTCGCAGCCACTGTGCCGTCGCGGAATTTGATGTCGAGCGCCATGCCCGCACTTACGCTGGCGGCATCGAGGATCGGCTGACCGTCGGCGTTGGCCACCAACGCGAAGCCGCGATCCAGCACGCGCTGATAGGACAGGGAATCCAGCACGCGGGTGACCTGCTTCAACTCGTTGCCCTTGTTGATCAGGATCGCCCGCCATGCGCGTTGGACATCGCGCAGTGCCATATCGAATTTTGTGCTCTTGACGCGAATTAAATGCTCGGGCGTCGTCAGTTTTGCGGCGGTGCCCGCGAGTTCGGATGCGCGGCGATCCAGCAGCACTTTCATCGCGCGTGCCCCACGCTCGGCGCGGTCGTCGACCTTCTGCGTCGCTTCGTCGATATAACGCTGCGGTTCGATCAGGCCGCGCGCAAGGTTACGCACATCCTTGGTCAGCGCATCGAGCAGGCGCACGGCGCCGCGCATGACGCGCGAGCCCGATTCGTTGATGCGCAGTAGCAATTCGCTGCGCACCGGCACAGCCATTTCGGCGGCGGCCGTCGGTGTCGGCGCGCGCCGGTCGGAGGCGAAATCTATCAAAGTCGTGTCGGTCTCGTGGCCGACTGCGGAGATCAGCGGGATCGTGCTGGCGGCGGCCGCGCGCACGACGATTTCTTCGTTGAAGGCCCAGAGGTCTTCGAGGCTGCCGCCACCGCGCGCGACAATCAGCAGATCGGGGCGCGGCACGGCACCACCCGGTTGAATGTTGTTAAACCCTTCGATGGCGGCGGCGATTTGCGCTGCCGCCCCTTCGCCCTGCACCAGCACGGGCCAGACCAGCACATGGCGCGGGAAACGATCGCGCAGGCGATGCAGGATGTCGCGGATCACGGCACCCGTGGGCGAGGTGACGACGCCGATGACTTCGGGCAGGAAGGGCAGGGCGCGCTTGCGCTCAGGCGCGAACAGGCCTTCGGCCAGCAGCTTCTTGCGCCGGTCTTCGAGCAGCTTGAGCAACGCGCCCTGGCCCGCCAGCTCCAGCGATTCGATGACGATCTGGTATTTGGAGCGTCCGGGATAAGTGGTCAGCCGCCCGGTCGCGATCACTTCCATCCCATCTTCGGGGACGAGGCCGAGTTTCTGCGCCGTGCCCTTCCACATCACGCCGTCGAGCAGCGCGTCTTCATCCTTGAGTGCTAGGTAAACATGGCCGGAGCCCGCGCGTTTCAGGCCGGAAATCTCGCCTTTGACCCGCACATGGCCGAATTGTTCCTCGACCGAACGTTTGAGCGACAAGGACAGTTCGCTCACCGAATAGACGGGGCGGTTATCCCCAGACGGGGCGGCACTAATTGTTGAATTCTCGGTCATGCTAAAGCGCAATTTATGGTACAAGGCGCGCGACGTACAGTGACGCTACGGGAAACGCATGAACATTCTTGTCATCGGCAGCGGCGGGCGCGAACACGCGCTGTGCTGGGCCATCGCCAAATCGCCGCGGCTCACCAAGCTTTATTGCGCTCCGGGCAACGCCGGCATCGCCCAGGTCGCCGAATGTGTCGCCATTCCGGTATCCGATATTCCGGGCCTCGTCGCTTTCGCCAAAACCAACAAAATCGATCTGGTGGTGGTCGGACCGGAAGATCCGCTGGTCAACGGTATCGTCGATGCGCTGGACGCGGCCGGCATCCGCGCATTCGGTCCCAGGGCGAACGCCGCCGCGCTCGAAGGCTCCAAAGCCTTCATGAAGGACCTGTTCGCCAAATATAAAATCCCCACGGCGGCTTATGCGCGCTTTACCGATTACGACGCGGCCGTCGCCTATGTGAAAAAGCAGGGCGCGCCGATCGTCGTGAAGGCGAGTGGCCTGGCGGCCGGTAAAGGCGTTGTCGTCGCGCACAGCGTCGATGAAGCGTTGGACGCACTCACAAACATCATGCGCGACCGCGCGTTCGGTGATTCGGGCGACGAGGTGGTGATTGAGGAATTCCTCGAAGGCGAAGAAGTAAGCTTCTTCGTGCTGGTCGACGGCAAAAATGTCGTGCCGCTAGCGTCCGCACAGGATCACAAAGCGGTGTTCGACGGCGACAAGGGGCCGAACACCGGCGGCATGGGCGCTTATTCGCCCGCGCCGGTGATGACCGATGCATTGACGCGCGAAGTGATGGAAACGATCGTGCGTCCGACCGTCGCGGGCATGGCGGCCGAGGGGCGTCCGTATAAAGGTGTGCTGTTCGCCGGGCTGATGATCACCAAGACCGGTGCTAAGACGCTTGAATACAACGTCCGCTTCGGCGACCCCGAATGCCAGACGCTGATGACGCGGTTAAAGAGCGATATCGTCGATGCACTCGAAGCGACCGTCGACGGCACTCTCGATCGCGTGAAGCTCGATTGGCAGGACGGCACCAGCCTGCTCGTCGTTATGGCGTCCAACGGCTATCCGGGCGCGTATAAAAAAGGCACCGAGATCCGTGCGCTGGATCGCGCAGGTGCGCAGCCCAATGTCACCGTGTTCCATGCCGGCACCAAAAGCGATGGTGGGCGCGTTTTATCGGACGGCGGGCGTGTGCTCGGCGTGGCCGCGACGGGTGCTACCGCAGCGGAGGCGCAGGCGCGCGCTTATGCCGGTGTCGATGCACTGGATTGGCCTGATGGGTTCTGCCGCCGCGATATAGGCTGGCGCGCGATCGCGCGGAGCTAGTTCGCGCTGGGCGTTTCGGGTTCCGGTTTCGGCGTGCTCGCGAGTTGATCCCACGCACTCGTCGGGAGGATCGCATATGTCATATGGAGTGCGCCGGCGAGAGCCGCTGGTACGTCGGCGGCGGTTTCCGGCGGGATCATCGCCGGGGTGCGCAGCTTGTCGTCGTTCACGCGATCGAAATTCACGCGTTTCGCGTCGGGATCGTAAAGCGCGGTGATCGACAGAAAATCTTCGCCGTTCACGCGCATGTCCCATAGATCGATTTTGATCTGATAGACATCGCGCTTATCGTCGAACGGTAACTCCGTGATGAACATGCCGGCATTGAAGGTGAGTGGCGTATCGGCATCTTTGCCGGCGCATTCGAAGGCAATGTCGTAATCGGCGGTTTGTTGGGTCTCGCCCGCGATCTGGGTGCGCCCTTCAAAGGCGACGACGTAGCGGCAGTCGGGCCGCCCCTGTTCCGACAATTTGCCCTGCAACGGCGCCGCCAAGGTGCCGTCGATCATGGCGACAAGCGGTGCGCTGAACACGTAGCCGACCGTGCCGTCGGGCCGTTTGAGGGCGAGCCAGTTTGGACCCTTGGATTTGGGGATGACGACCTTGCCGGCGACGGTGAGGCGTTGGCCTTTCATGATCTGGCCGATGCGGGCCGCGTCGTTGTTCGGCAGTTCGCGCACATAGGCATCGCGCGTTACGTAATAGAGCGAATGCCCGGGAACGATGCTCATGCCCTTAGGAAGATCCGCCGCGTTTGCAGGGCCGGAGAAGGCCCCCAGAGAGACCAAGGCGGTGGTAATGCACAAGGCGGCGAAGAGTGTGCGGCGCATGATGCGAAAATCATACTCGCTCGGGGGCGTGTGCGCTACGCGATCGGTGCCAAAGCTTGGCCTTGAAACGTTCTGTACGATTTTGGGCAGAACACCATATTTTGGGCCCTTATCCACAAGAAAATGCCCTAAATGTTGATATCTCGATTGGCGCTCAACGCTAAATGTTGTAGCCATAGGTCTCGGATCACGGGATTGCCGCCGTGGGGGCCTGCGGGTCGATTAACGGGCGGCAATTCGGCGGATTCCCTCGTAAACAGTGGCAAAAGGGGGCCTACAAGTGACCAACATGATGGGCGAATTCGAGTGGACCCCGGAGCGGGTCGCGGAACTCACTAAGCTCTGGGCAACCGGCCTCTCGGCGAGCGAGATTGGCCGTCGCATGGGCATCACCAAGAACGCCGTCGTCGGCAAGGTGCGCCGCCTCGATCTCACGATGCGCCGGGCACCCGCGCCGCCGAAGCGCGCACCCAGCGTCGTTACGCTCGACCGTCTGGCCTCGAACATGTGCTCGTGGCCGCAGGGCGAACCGGGCTCAGAGGATTTCCGCTTCTGCGGTCATCCCGCTCTGCCCGGCAAACCCTACTGCGACACGCATTGCGCCATGGCCTATGTGCCGGCCAAGCGCAAAGTCGGAACCGCAGCGTAAGCTAGAACTAGAACGGGAATAAGGTCAGCGCGCGTCTCGGGGGAACGAGATCGTACCCGCGCTGACCATTTTCTCGACGGTGTCGATCAGGCGCACCATGGCGTCGTCGAAGCGATAACCGGGAGCGCCCTCGCGAAATTCGAACAATAGGTCCTCGATGTACATCTTCATCGAGTTCTGACTCATGTTCCGATAAAGCTTCTTTTTCAGCGCGTCGTCACCCTCGCTCGAATGCAGTAGCACGAGGATGTCGTCGTGCGCGGCGGTACGCAGCAAGGTCTGGATGCCGGCATCGCTGGCGGCTGTCAGATGCGTCAGGAAGGATTTGTAGCGTTCGTCGCGTTTGGCGCGCTCTTCCGGATGGATGGCATCCTCGATGCGCATCCACAGGGTTTTGAGGTCGCGCTCGTCCACCTCGATGGTGCTGGCATCGAAGGTCAGGGCGAACCGGCCCGGTTCCATCTTGGCGACGCCAATCTTCATGGACGCGGTTTCATCTATCCGATAAAGGCCTAGACTGCAGCATAGGGGCGGGCTGTTAACGTACCCTTACCCAACCTTTTTATGCGGGATGTGTTCCTTGGCCTATTTCGACCATATCAGGATCTGCAACGACCACGACCTGTCCCACTTCATCCCGTTCAGCGTGGGCGGGACCGAGGTCGGCTGGATCCGGCCCCCCTTGGCCGAACAGGCCGTCGCGGCCTCGGGCTATTTCCTGTGGGGCAGCGGCCTGACCCTCGATCCCCGCCTCGACGAATTCGGCTCGCGGTCATCGGCCTTGGCCGAGGCGTCGGAAGCCCTGGTCGAGCAGGGCATGGTGCCGCGTCTGCGCGGCGAGTTTTATTCCGTGGCGCCCCATTTCATGGCCGCCCCCCTGGCGCAGATCGATCGGGGCGTCGTGCAGTCCTTCGGGTTGCGGGCTTACGGTGTGCATGTGAACGGCTATGTGCGCCGAGCCGACGGTTCGATCGACATGTGGATCGCGCGCCGCGCGCCGACACAAATTCTCTGTCCCAATATGCTCGATAACATGATTGCCGGCGGCCAGCCGATCGGGCTGTCGCCCTTCGACAATGTCTTGAAGGAAGCCGGCGAAGAAGCCGACGTGCCCGAGGCGCTGGCGCGTAAAGCGCGGCCCGTCGGCAGCGTGCGCTACACCATGGAGGTCGACGAAGGCCTGCGCCAGGACACGATGTTCTGTTACGACCTGGAACTGCCGGCCGACTTCAAGCCGCATAATGCGGATGGCGAAGTCGCCGAGTTCATGCTTTTGCCGGCACAGGATGTGAAGGCCATCGTGCGCGACACCTTCGATTTCAAGTTCAACTGCAATCTGGTGATCATGGATTTCCTGATCCGCCACAAGTTGCTGACTGACGCCGAAGTCGATATCGCCGCGCTCAAGAAGTGGATGGGCCAAGGAGTCGTCAGCTAAAGCCGGCGAGCGCACGCACCTCGGCGGGCGTCTTGCCGCTGTCGCGTAAGGATCGCAAGGTTTCGGCGTGATCGCGTTTCGCCAGGCGCCGCCCGTTGGCATCGGTCAGCAGCGGATGAAACCGGTAATCGGGCGTCGGATAGCCGAGCAGAGCCTGCAGCACGCGATGTACATGCGTCGCCGCGCGTAGATCTTCGCCGCGCGTCACCAAAGTGATGCTTTGCAGATGATCGTCATGCGTGACCGACAAGTGATAACTCGTCGGCGTGTCCTTGCGTGCCAGCACGACATCACCGAACTCTTCGGGCGTTGCGACCACTTCGCCGGCATCGAGATCGCGCCAGGTGAGCCGGCCGGTCTGCGCGATCGCCTTGGCCATATCCAATCGCAGCGCATAGGCATTGCCGCCGGCGATGCGCTTGGCGCGCGCCTCGTGTGTCAGTGCGCGACACGTGCCGGGATAGATGGGGCCGTCAGGCCCTTGCGGGGCGTTGCCGGCTGATGCGATATCGGCGCGCGTGCAGAAACATGGATAGATCAGGCCCATGCCGTTCAACATGGCGACAAGATCGCGATAGGCGTGGAGGTGATCGGATTGACGCCGTACCTCGCCGGTCCATTTCAGTCCCAGCCATGTGAGATCTTCGCGGATGGCCGTTTCGAATTCGGGCCGGCAGCGCGTGCGGTCGATATCCTCGATGCGCAACAGGAACGTGCCGCCCTGCGAACGTGCTTCACGTTCGGCGAACAACGCCGCGTGCGCATGGCCGAGATGCAGATAGCCGGTGGGCGACGGCGCAAAGCGGGTGACGACGTTTGCCATGCCGGTCGATACCGCTAAAGTCAGTCATCAAGCAAGCGAGGCGAAACAGCATGTCGGAAATTCAACAATTGTTCGGCCCCAGTGGCGGCCCGGCGTCCGGCGGCGCGCCCAAACAGGTCGTCATTCTCGCCCATGGCCTGGGTGCGGACGGCAACGACCTGATCGGCCTGGCGCCCTATTTCGCGCAGGCTTTGCCCGATGCGCTGTTCATCTCGCCCAATGCGCCGTTCCAGTGCGATATGGGCGGCTTCGGCTATCAATGGTTCAGCTATCAGGATCGCGCCCCAGCCCCCGTGCTGGCCGGTGTGCGCGCGGCGGCCCCCATCCTCGATGCCTTCATTGATCGCGTACTCGCCGAGACCGGCTTGCCGGACGACAAGTTGGCGCTGGTCGGTTTTTCGCAAGGCACGATGATGTCGTTGTTCGTCGCGTTGCGCCGCGCCAAGCCGATTGCCGGCATCGTCGGTTTTTCCGGCCGCCTGATCGCGCCGGAAACCTTGGCGGGCGAAATCAAATCGCGCCCGCCGGTCGTGCTCGTGCATGGCGATCGCGACGATATCGTGCCGATTGCCGTTCTGCCCGAAGCGGTGAACACCTTGAAGGCGACCGGTGTGCCGGTCGATGCCTATGTCCGCTCGGGCCTCACGCATTCCATCGATCCGGAAGGGATCGAGATCGGCAGCGAGTTTCTGGCGCGCGTGCTGGGGGTGTCCGCGACCGCCTAGGCGCTGTACTTGACGGTTTGGCTGACGAGGCGGAATGTTCCCGCAACGGGCTGCGCCGAATGCGGCCTCAACAACGGGAGCTTCAAATGCGGATATCCACGAGCCTGATCGGCGCGGCAGCGCTTTCGTTTGCAACGATGAGCATGACGAGCATGGCCACTGCAGCGGAGAAGAACGAAGTTCAGGGTGCAAAAG
This sequence comes from Rhodospirillaceae bacterium, assembly GCA_947467145.1. Classification (GTDB taxonomy): domain Bacteria; phylum Pseudomonadota; class Alphaproteobacteria; order Rhodospirillales; family UBA2165; genus CANIGJ01. Next base: position 74,096 of record CANIGJ010000004.1, read on the forward strand.
AGCAGATCGCTGCCATCGGCAAAATCTGGAACGCCGAAGTCGGCGTGAAGGTGCGCCAGATCTACGATCCGATTTATGCCAAGTACAAAGAAAAGACGGACAAAGAGGTCAAGGTGACGCGCGACGTTGCCTATGGCGCCGACGACAAGCAAAAGCTCGATGTCCATCTGCCGACCAAGAAGGGCGCAAACCGTCCGATCGTCATTTTCTTCCATGGCGGCGGTCAGACCGGCGGCGACAAGAACGGCACGTTCAACATTGGCGATTGGGCCGCGCGTCACGGCTTCGTCGGCATCAATGCGAATTATCGCCTTTCGCCGCAGGTGAAGTGGCCGGCGCAAGGCCAAGACGTCGGCGCGGTCGTCGCCTTCGCCAAAAGCAAAGCCAAGGAATATGGCGGCGACGCCAATCGCATTTACGTGTGGGGCCAATCGGCCGGCGCCACGGTGATTGCCAATTATCTCTATCAGCCCGACATCCAACCGAACGGCGATCCGGGTGTGGTGGGTGCGATCCTGATGTCCGGCGTTTACACCACGCCGCATGCCGGTCCGCGCCGCGACTTCAGCCAGAACTATTATGGCGAGGACGAATCCAAATGGGATGAACGGGCACCCATGGGGCAGGCCAAAGCCTACAAGGGCAAACGCGTGCCGACCCTGATCACCAATGCTCAGCTCAACCCGGACAATATCGAGTTCGAAGGCGTGGACCTCAATCAGGTGCTGTGCCGCAACGGCGGTTGCCCGCGTTACTTCCAAACCCTCGGGCATAACCACCTGTCGGAATCGTCGCATCTCAATACGGCCGACCAGTCGGTTGCCCCGGCGATCCTCGATTTCATCAAATCGACCGCACCGGCTGCGATGAAAATGGCGGCCGCGAAATAGCCGGAATGGGGGCCGTCCGATGCAGAATTCGGCCGGCCCCCATATCTTGGTTAAGTTTCGGTGACGCCCCAGATATCTAGTTGAAATCGTCGGGAACTTCCCGTTATGCTGCTTCCTATGAGACCTCGAACGAAACGTGTGTTCGTAAATGTCGGCAGGGCCTGAATCCTGTCCAGCATTGGTGCTCAACGCGGACTTTAGGCCGCTCAATTATTTTCCGTTGTCTTTATGGTCGTGGCAGGAAGCCGTCAAAGCGGTGTTCCTTGATCGCGTCAATGTGGTCTCCGAATACGATACGGAGATCCATTCGCCGTCGTGGAAGATGAAGCTGCCGTCGGTCATCTCGCTCAAGGAATATGTCCATCTGTCGCGCCGGCCCGCTTTCACGCGGTTCAACGTGTTCCTGCGCGATCAGTTCGCCTGCCAATATTGCGGCCATGCCTTTCCGACGCATGAGCTGACCTTCGATCATGTCATCCCGCGCTCGCGCGGCGGGCGGACCGAATGGAACAACGTGGTGACGGCGTGCGGCCACTGCAACCTCACCAAGGCCGACAAGCTGATCCAGGAAGTCGGCATGCATATCCGACGCCCGGCGGCCCAGCCGACCAATTATCAGCTGCACGAAGCCGGGCGCCGCTTTCCGCCCAACTACCTGCACGAAAGCTGGCGTGACTTCCTGTACTGGGATACCGAGCTGGAGTCCGCCTAAAATCGGCGCAAATCGGCCATTTTTGGCCGCCCTGCTTGACCAATCGCCCTGATTTCCCTACAAACCGCCCACTTCCGAGAAAGTAGATCGCGACTTCGGGTCACGGTCTCGTCCTTGCCGCTCGCTATGGCTTGGAACTATCGGCAACAACATGAACATGAACTGGATTCAGACATGACCAAGCGCCTTCAGGCGAAGTACAAGATCGACCGCCGTCTCCGCGTCAATCTGTGGGGCCGCGCCAAATCCCCTTTCAACACCCGTGAATATGGACCGGGCCAACATGGCCAGCGGCGCAAGAAGCCGTCGGACTTCGGCATTCAGCTTCAGGCGAAGCAGAAACTGAAGGGCTATTACGGCAACGTGTCCGAGCGCCAGTTCCGCCGTTATTACGACGAAGCAGTGCGCCAGAAGGGTGACTCCGGCGAACATCTCATCGGCATTCTCGAACGCCGTCTGGACGCCGTCGTTTATCGTATGAAATTCGTGCCGACCGTGTTCGCGGCCCGTCAGTTCGTCAACCATGGCCACATCAAGGTCAATGGCAAGCGCGTCAACATTCCGTCCTATCTCGTGAAGGCCGGCGACGTCGTCGAGGTGAAGGAAAAGTCGCGCGACCTGGGTCTGGTGCTCGAAGCTGCCGGTTCGCCGGAGCGCGATCTGCCGTCCTACGTCGAGGTCGACCACGCCAAGATGCGCGGCACCTTCCTGCGCGTGCCGCAGTTGGGCGACGTTCCGTATCCGGTTCAGATGGAACCGCACCTCGTCGTCGAATATTATTCGCGCTAATCCTTAGTTGGATTTCGCAAACGAAAAGGCCGCCTTCGGGCGGCCTTTTTTGTTGTGTGCTATAGGTCGTTCAACTGGCGTCTGACCCAGCGCAACGCACCTTCGAAATCCGCCGCGATCGGCGTGCCGCCCGACAGCGCAGCACCGGCGATGATCGTGGCCTCCGGCAGGCCGAAATCTTCGATGACCATGCCGGCGGGATTGACCAGGCGCGGGCCGACGCGGGTCAGGGTCTCGTCCACTTCGGCGTGGAAGCGCGCCATGCGTTCGGCATAGGGCGTGGGATCGAGCGTATAGGCGACCACGGGTTTGCCCAGTGCCGCCATCGCGCCCATCTCGAACGCGGTAGCGGGGTCCATACTGGGCCCGCGGAACGGCGTCAGATCGGCAACCAATGCGTCGCAGCCTTGAATGATCTTCAACCGCTCGCGGAACAAGGCCGCTGCGTCGCCTGCCTTGCCGACGAATTGCACGCCGGCCAGGAAATCCGTGGCGACCACGCCTTCGAGGCCGTAGCGCTCGCACAGCGCCTTCTTCGTCTCGGCGATTTCCAAACCTTGCGGATGATAGATATCGGGGCCGGCAATATAGATGCGGGGTTCGCTCATCTTCGCTTCGCCTGTTCGCTTACTCGGCAGAAACGCTAAACGGGCGCGTTAAACTGTGCAATGGCGCGCTAGGATTCGGGTTCGACACAACCTATTATAGTCCGATCAGGTCAGGGGATTTTGGGTGACAAGTCAACGCAGCTTTGACGAAACACTGCGCATCGCGGATGTCGCGATGGGGCATATGCGCACTTACGCGATCCCCATGACGCCTGAAAATTTCACCGTCTGGTACCATTACGCGGGCAACTCTTATCCCGATCTCAAACGCGCTATCGATATCCTGCTGCGCGCGCATGACGGCGTCACGCCGCCGGCCTCGGCCGAGCTGTTCGAACGTTTCTTTGCCAATGCTCAGGAAAACGACAGCGTGCGCGATGCCATCACGCGCATGGAAGAGGTGATGAGCCGCGCGGCGCGAGATTTATCGCAGGCCGGACAAGGTGCCGCCGCCTTTGGCGATGCCTTGCAGTCGGCGACCGGTGCGCTGAGCAACGACACCCGCGCCGGCACGTTGGAACAAGTTGTTCAGGGCATTGTGCAGGCGACGCGGCAGATGGAAGCGCGCTCGCGTGAACTGGAACAACGCCTCGACGCGGCGTCCGGCGAAGTGAGCCAGCTCAAGACCGAAGTCGAAGCGATGCGCATCGAAGCGACGACGGATGCGCTGACGGGCCTCGCGAACCGCAAACGCTTCGACGCGCGGTTGCGCGAAGAAAGCGAAGAAGCAAAAGACAGCAAAGAACCCTTGTCGCTGTTGATGTTGGATCTCGACCATTTCAAACGCTTCAACGACAACCATGGTCATCTGATCGGCGATCATGTGTTGCGCCTGTTGAGCGAGGTCATGCAACAATCAGTCAAGGGCCGCGACATCGCCGCGCGCTTCGGCGGCGAGGAATTTTCCATCATCCTGCCGGCGACGGCCTTGCAGCATGCCAAAGGCCTCGGCAATGCCATCCGCGAAAAGATCTCCAAGAAGGTGATCGTCAATCGCGTGACCGGACTGGAGCTTGGGCAGATCACCTTGTCGATCGGCGCGGCGCAATACCGCCCGGGTGAGCCGCCCGCCGAATTGATCGAGCGGGCCGATGCCGCGCTTTATCGCGCCAAAAAAAGCGGGCGCAACAAGGTCATCACCGAGCTGGAGAATCCCGAGTCGGAATTGGCGTTGGGCACCCTCGGACGATAGCGTTCAGCTGGCTCCGCCGACGGTGAATTCGACTAGACGGCCTTTCGTATCTTTGCCCGTACCTGTGGATCCAAGTCCCGCACCACGCATTTGATAAGTGCCGCTTGCAGCAAGGCCATTCGTGCAGGCGACAGACCAAGTCCCCTGATTTGTGCCGCGGTAAGAGCCTGTGCATCTGCCATCGTTATTCGGCAGCGTCATCGTCATTTCTCCCGACTCGCCTTTTGCCCGGATCGTGGCCGTTCCCGCTATCAACGATGGATAGCCTTCCCATTTGATTGCGATCGGGCGGGATATGCTTTCCGGTTCGGCTGTGTTGGGCGGCGGCGGAGCCGGTTTGATATTGGGTGGTGTAGCAATCGGTGTTGGGACAGGCGTCTGAGGTTTGGAAGCTGCCGGTGCGGTTTCGTCCCAGACGACCGTTCTGTTTTTGGCATAAATCGAACATGGCGCGCCACGCGATCGGGTTAGGCAGGATTCTTCAGCGACCTGCATTTCACTGCCGTAACAACTCTACCCTTCACAAAAGGAATAGCCGATATTGCTGCCGTCGTTGGCGACGAAAAAATATTGAGGGGAAGCTTTCTCCAGATATTGTGCGTAATACCTCTCGACCATCGCCCGGTTCGGCAGCGGCCCTTTGCCATATTTGTCTTTTGCCGTCGGTAAAGCGCATGCCGTTAGCGCGATCATTGTCGCGGCCATCAATCCCAATAATTTCACGATTCGCCCCCCCCGCCCCGGTTGCATAAACTAAGCGAGAACAAGAATGCCCTGCAATACGCGGCTTACCTGCTGCCCCTGGGATGTCCGGTTTCGCGTGTTATATTGCCCGCATGCTCGATCCATTCGATTTGACCGACGATCCCGCACCGCTCGCGGGTCCGGCCCCGGCGGCGCCGTATCTCGCCGGCCTCAATGACGCGCAGCGCGCCGCGGTCGAGGCAACCGACGGGCCGGTCCTCGTGCTCGCGGGTGCCGGCACCGGCAAGACGCGCGTTCTGACGACGCGCCTCGCGCATATCCTGATGACGGGCCGCGCGCGGCCGTGGGAAATGATGGCCGTCACCTTCACCAACAAGGCGGCTAAGGAGATGCGTGAGCGCGTGTCGGCACTCGTTGGCGGCGCGATCGAAGGTTGGTGGCTCGGTACGTTCCATGCACTGGGCGTGCGCATGCTGCGTCAGCATCCTGAAGCGGTTGGGCTCAAATCCAATTTCACCATCCTCGACGCCGACGATCAGCTGCGCCTCATGAAGCAGCTCATGGATGGCCATACCCTGGACGACAAGAAATGGCCGGCGCGCGCCATCATGGGCGTGATCCAACGCTGGAAGGATCGCGGCTTGACGCCGGAAAAGGTGACCCAGGAAGAAGGCAGCGGCGATGCCAATGGCATCATCTTGCAACTTTATCACGATTACCAGAATCGTTTGCGTGCCTTGAACGCCGCCGATTTCGGCGATCTGTTGCTGCATTGCCTGACCATGTTCACCAAGCATCCGGAAATCCTCGCGGGCTTCCAGCGCAAGTTCCGTTACCTGCTGGTCGACGAATATCAAGATACCAACGTTGCGCAATATCTGTGGCTGCGCCTGCTCGCCCAGCAAAGCCGCAACATCTGCTGCGTCGGCGACGACGATCAATCGATCTATTCCTGGCGCGGCGCCGAGGTCGGCAACATCCTGAAGTTCGAAAAGGATTTTCCCGGCGCCACCATCATTCGCCTCGAGCAGAATTATCGCTCCACGCCGCATATCCTGGCCGCCGCATCTGGCCTGATCGCGCATAACGAAGGCCGCTTGGGCAAAACGCTCTGGACCGGCATGAACGACGGTCGCAAGGTCGTCGTCGATGGCGTGTGGGACGGCGAAGAAGAGGCGCGCACGATCGGCGACGAGATCGAGGCGCGCCATGCGCGCGGCGACTCGCTCGACAAGATCGCCATACTCGTGCGGACATCTGCGCAAACCCGCGCATTCGAAGAACGTCTGATCACGCTCGGCATCCCTTATCGTGTCATTGGCGGTCCACGCTTCTACGAGCGCCAGGAAATCCGCGATGCCATCGCATATCTGCGCGTTATCGTCAGCCCCGATGACGATCTGGCATTCGAGCGTATCGTCAATGTGCCGAAACGCGGCCTTGGCGAGGCGAGCCTGCAAGCGCTGCATAAACTATCGCGCGGCGCTGGTGTGTCGCTGTTCGAGGCCGCGCGCATGATGGTCGAAAGCGACGAGATGAAGCCGAAGCCGCGCGGCGCGCTCAAGACGTTGCTCGATAATTTCGAGCGTTGGCGCACCAACCTGCGACATGTGCCGGCGGGTGATGCGACCGAAATTGTGTTCGACCAATCAAGTTATACCGAAATGTCGGCCGGTGACCTTGCCGAACTCGTGCTGGAGGAATCCGGCTACATCGAGATGTGGAAGCACGACCGCACACCTGAAGCGCCCGGCCGTGTGGATAACCTGAACGAACTGGTCTCCGGGCTCGAGGAATTCGAGAACCTCCAGGGCTTTCTCGAACACGTCAGCCTGGTGATGGACAACGAGCAGAACACGACCGACGCCAAGGTCAGTATGATGACGCTGCACGGCGCTAAGGGGCTGGAATTCGATCTCGTTTTCCTGCCGGGCTGGGAAGAAGGCTTGTTCCCGCACCAACGCAGCCTCGACGAAGAAGGCTTGAAGGGATTGGAGGAGGAGCGCCGCCTCGCCTATGTCGGCCTGACGCGCGCGCGCCATGAGGCGCGGGTCTCCTACGCCGCTAACCGACGGGTCTACAATGAATGGAAGAATGCGTTGCCGTCGCGTTTCATTGATGAATTGCCCAAGGAAAATACCGAACGTTCGGCGGCGCGCGGGCTCGGCGGCCAAGGCGGTTATCAGTCCGGCTATGTGAAGAATCCCCAACGCGGTTTTGCCGAGATGGCGACAGCCTTCACGCAGAATTATGGCCGTCCCGCGCGGCGCGACGGCGTGGTCATCGACGGCGATGCGTGGCTGGTGCCCGATGCGGTGTCCGAGGGGCGCTTTGCGGAGGGCAGCCGGGTATTTCATCAGAAGTTCGGTTATGGCCGTGTGCTCACCTGCGACGGCAACAAGCTCGAGGTCGCGTTCGATAAAGCCGGCACCAAACGCGTCATCGACAGTTTTGTCGAACCCGCCTAGACGTTGCACATGAACAGTTGGATCGATCTTTTCTACGCTGGCCCGCAGCAGCTTATCCCGGTCGTGGTCGGTTTGGTGCTGTGGATTGGGCTTGCCGGTCTCGGCTACCTCGTCACGGGGCGCGACCGCATCGTCGAGGCCAATGTCTTTTTTGGTTGGGCCGCCGTTTCGACCCTGTTCACCTGCGTCGGCATCTTCGTCGCCGGCGCGTTTCATGTCCTATCGATTTTGGTCGGCATCCTGGCGCTCGTCGGCATCGTGCTGGCGCGGCTGAGGGGCGATGCGCTGTTCGTGCCGGGTGCTTGGCGCGTCGCCGTATTGTCCTTGCCGCTTCTGCTCATCGCCGGCGCGATGGATCCGTCACAATGGGATGAATTTTCGCATTGGCTGCCGGCGTCGCGGTTCCTGATCGCATCGAACGGTTTCCCGACCGCCGAACACACCTTCGAAGGCTTCGCCGGCTATCCCTACGCCTGGCCGTTCCTGATGTATCTGGGCGGCCAGCTCGCCGGCGGCTTCCTCAACAATATCGGCTATCAGCTCAATGTTCTGATGCTGCTGACCTTCGCAGTCTTCGCTTTGCGCGCGGCCTTTGCGATGGCCGGCAAGCCGCGCGTGGATTTGATCGGCTGGCCCTTCGCTGCCGCCGCGGCACTTGTCGCCACCGCGTTTAATCCGACGTTCGTGCAGAAGATCGTGCTGACCGCCTATTCGGATGTCAGCAGTGCCACGGTCACGGGTGCGGCGATTCTCGTCGGTTATTTCTTGCTCGAACGCTTGGCCGGGCGCGAAGCCAAATCGACATGGGGTTCGGCGTGGCAGTTGGCGCTCGTCCTGGCGCTGCTGATCAATATCCGCCAGACCAATCTCAGCGTCTTCCTGGCCTTGGTTTTTGCGCTGGGCTTGATCGCCTGGCGCGATGCGGACATCCGTCTCGGGCGCGCGGCGTCCATGCTGCCGCTGATCGTTATTCCGGCGATCGTGCTGTATGCGCTATGGCGCTATTACATCGCCACACGGTTGGTCGGCCTGAGCGCCGAAGCGACCCTGCGGCCGTTCGCCGGATGGAACTTTGCCGAGATCCCACGCATCCTCGGGTCGATGGCGGAGGTCGCGTCGAAGAAGTTCGCCTTCTTCATTCCCATGTTGGTCGCATGCGGATTCGCCGTGCGCGCACTGCTGCGCTGCCGCACTGGCTTTGATCGGATCGCGCTGCTGGTCAGTGTCGTCTTTGCCGCGAATCTCGCGTTCCTGTTCATCACCTATCTCGGTCATTTCGGCCGCGACCAGGCGGTCACCGCCGTCTCGTTTTGGCGCTACAACATCGATGTCGGCATGGTCGCGGTCATCTTCCTGACCGCCGGCGTCCTGTGGTATTGGCGCGGCCGTACCTCGTTCGATACCTATCCGCGCTGGCTGGCCCCCGTGGCCATCGTTCTTGTCGTCGCACTGCCCTTCGGCTTCGCGACCAAGCTGCGCTTCGATTATGAGCCGCCGAAACCGCATTACATTGCGGTCGCCAAGGCGCTGGCGCCACAGGCGTCGGCGCTCGGCAATGTCTATGTGATGGACCCGAAGGGCACCGGCGAAGCGGCGGTGATCACGCGCTATTATCTCGATCGGCCGGGCATGCCCTGGATATCGGCATTCAGCGGACCGACTCCGCAGCTCATCGCGCAGTATTTGGACAATCTGAAGCGCGGCGATCACGTCCTCATCCATTCCACCCGGGCCGGCATGGACGAGATCTTCGGACAGGTGCTGGACGAACGGACGTCTTATCTGTTCCGGCGCGAACCCGGCGAATGGCTATTGGTCCGCACTTGGCCGAAGCCCGCGGATCATCCTTTTTAATCCGAGCAGATAAGCCTATTGGGCCGCGCGGCGTAGCGCGGTCGATCCGAACACGCGATTGAAGATCGTGTCGACGTTTTTGGTGTGATAGCCGATGTCGAACACCTCATCGAGGTCGGCCTTGCTCATCGCCTTGGCGACCTGCGGATCGGCGTTCAGCATGGTGCGGAAATCGGCACCTTCCATCCATACCTTCATCGCATTGGTCTGCACGATCTTGTAGGCGTCCTCGCGGCTGACCCCGGCTTGGGTGAGCGCCAGCAGCACGCGGCCCGAGAAGACCAACCCGCCCAGCTTGTTGAGGTTGGCGAGCATCGTCTCGGGATACACCAGCATCTTCTCGACAACACCGGCGAGGCGATTGAGTGCGAAATCGAGCGTCACGGTCGAATCGGGCGCGATCATACGTTCGACCGACGAATGCGAAATGTCGCGCTCGTGCCACAACGCGACGTTTTCCAGCGCCGGCACTACGGCGGCGCGCACGGTGCGGGCGAGGCCGGTGAGGTTCTCGGTCAGGATCGGATTGCGCTTATGCGGCATCGCGGACGAGCCTTTCTGCCCGGCCGAGAAAAATTCTTCGGCCTCGCGCACTTCGGTGCGCTGCAGATGGCGGATTTCGGTGGCGAGCCGTTCGACGCTGGCGGCGATGACGGCCAGCGTGGCAAAGAACATCGCATGGCGGTCGCGCGGGATGACTTGCGTCGACACCGGCTCCGGCGTCAGGCCGAGCTTCTCGGCAACGTAAACTTCGACCGACGGATCGATATTGGCGAAGGTGCCGACGGCGCCGGAGATCGCGCAGGTCGCGATTTCGGCGCGCGCATTGATCAGGCGCGCACGGGCGCGTTGGAATTCGGCGTGATGCCCGGCGAGCTTGATGCCGAAGGTCGTCGGCTCGGCATGGATGCCGTGGCTGCGCCCGATGGTCGGCGTATCCTTGAATTCGAAGGCGCGTTTTTCCAGTGCGGCCAGCACGCGGTCGAGATCGGCGAGCAGGATGTCGGCGGCCTGGGTCAATTGGACCGCGAAGCAGGTATCGAGCACGTCAGATGACGTCATGCCCTGATGGACGAAGCGCGCGGCATCGCCGATCTGTTCGGCCAATTCGGTCGTAAAGGCGATCACGTCATGCTTGGTTTCGGCCTCGATCGCGTCGATGCGGTCGATGCGCGCCTGGGTATAGGGCTTGGTGCCCTTGGCCCAGATTTCGGCGGCGGCGTCCTTGGGGATAACCCCGAGGGCTGCTTGCGCGTCGCAGGCGTGGGCCTCGATTTCGAACCAGATCCGAAATCGGTTTGCGGCCTCCCAAATGGCGGCCATGTCGGGGCGGGAATAACGTGGGATCATGATGCGGGTGCTATATCACGCGGGCGCGGCAATTTGAAGGCTCGGGTGACGCACAACCAGATTAATCCACAGGCTTCGAGCGCCAACATCGTCGTGAAGGCGGCGGTGTAGCCCTCCGGCGCGAACTGGCCGGTGGCGGAGCGCGGCCACAGATTGACGATGGCGCCGATGCCCCATTGCGCGGCGAAGGCGCCCAGGAACACGAACAGGTTGAGCACCGTGTTCACGCGGCCCGCGAGACGCGACGGGAAGCGCTGCGATACGGCGGCATAAGCCAGCGAGCCGATGGTTCCGGTGAACGAGAACAGCACCCACAAAACGTGCGGTGCGTCGAACAGGCCGGTGATGATGCAAAGCTGCACGGTCATATAAGCGATGGAAACAGTAACCATGGTCACGACCGTATCGATGCCGTAACGCGTCAGGCGTTCGGCGATGACGCCCCACGTGAAGAAACCGGCCATCAATCCGACCGCGATCCACATCAAGGTCGACGCGACGTCGGCGCGGGCAAAGCCGGCGACATCGCTGAGCCAGGGCCCGGCCCATAAGGTCGGCATCGACAGATTGGCGCTTTGCGTCAGCACCGCGAAGGGCACGAACTGGATGAAGGCGGGATGGCGGAGGATCGCCTTGATCTCGTCGACCTGCGCGCCGAGGCCGGGCTTTTCGGCGCTGCGATCGGGTGCAGGATCTTTCGGCACGACCAGATAGATGACGAGGGCCGCGAGTGCGGTGATCGCGGCAAGGCCGACGAACACGCCGCGCCAATCGGTGACGGCGAGCGCCGCCTGCACCGGCGCGGTTGCGCTGACCGCGCCCATGCCACCGGCGGTGAAGATCAAGCCGTTGATCAGCGCCAGTCGCTCGCGCGGATAGGTGCGCGCAAACGCCGTCACCGCCGACATCAGGCAGGCCGACACGCCGAGCCCGATCAACCCGCGCCCGATGGCGAGGCCGGTCAGCGAGGTTGCCGTCGCGAACACCACCGCACCGATCGCGGCTATGGCGATCAGCACCACATCGGTCAGGCGCGGCCCGATGCGGTCGAGCACGATACCGAGCGGCAGCTGCACCGCTGCGAAGGTCAGGAAGTAGGTGCTGGTGAGCAGGCCGAGATCGCCGGCGTCCAGCGTGAAATCGCGCACGAGGTCGGGCGCGATCACCGCGTTGATCGCGCGATAGACGTACGACATGTAATAGCCGAGCGCGAACGGCAGGAACACGCGCAGCGCGGTGGCGCGGGTCATGACAGCCCGAAAATCGCTGAGCCTATTCGGGCATGGTCTTGTCGTAGGACGGCACGGCGGCGCGGAACGCGTCGAGCCACGCGATCAGTTTGGGATGGCTGGCGCGCCAATCGACCTGTTTGCGGAAATCGAGATAGCCGAGCGCGCAGGCGAGCCCAATGGCGGCGACCGTCACCGGCGCCAAAGACGGCGGATGATCGGTGAAATAATCTAGGGCGCGCACGATCTTGCCGCGTTGCATGTCGAGCCAGCCGGCATGCGGCGTCTCGCCCGGGCGGTAGCGCACTTCGTAGATGATTAGGATCGAGGCATCCATGATGCCGTCGGCGAGCGAGGCATCGGTCAGCGCATCGAAGCGCGCGTCGATCTCTTTCGGGATGATCTTGCCGCCGCCGGCCAGGGTGTCGACATATTCCATGATGACGCGGCTGTCGTGGATCGATTTGCCGTTGTCGAGCACCAGGACGGGAATCTTGCTGATCGGATTGCGGTTCTGGATCGGATCGGCCGGTTCGATGTTCACCGCGCCGAACTCGATCTTCTTCTCGAGCCCGAGCATGTAGGCGGCGATCTTTACCTTGCGCGAGAACGGCGAGGTGACGGCGGAACGTAGAATCGGCATGTTTTATCCCCCTGAACTATCGGCTGCTTTCCCAACTCGTAGCATCCAGCGCGGCGACAATCACGTGCTCTGCCGGTGGATTTTGATAGTATTGCGAATAATTTTCATTTGCATATATTGTCGCCCGATGGTCGCAAGATATTTTTTGGCGCTGGCTCTCGGCACAGCTCTCTCATCGTCTCTGGCCTCCCCTGCCGCCGCCGCCGATCTCGGCACGGTCGAAGGGGTGCGTCGCGAGGCAATCTATTTCCAGGCCGCCCCCGGCGGGGTGGCTCCCCTGTGGCTGGAGGCCCTGGTGACGCGACCGGATGGGCCAAGAGAACAGCAAGTGCGCTATCCGTTGGCGCTGCTCAGCCATGGCACGCCGCGCCCCGAGGATGACCGCCGTCGGACGTCGCCCTTGTTCAGCACGGCGACCGCGATCGAATTCGCGTTGCGCGGTTGGACGGTGGTGACCCTGATCCCGCGCGGCTACGGGCTGTCGCAGGGCGAATTTCTGGAAAGCACCGAGCCGTGCAACGCCCAAACCGATCACCGCGCACGCGCGAGTGCGGCAGTTCAGGACATCACCGAAGCGACGAAGGTGCTGTCGGAACTGCCCTATGTTGACGGCTCCAAACTGATGCTGATGGGCGTGTCCACCGGCGGGTTCGGATCGCTGGCGGCGGCGGCAGAAAATCCGCCCGGTCTCCAGGCGGTTCTCAATTTCGGTGGCGGCCGCGGCTCGACGGGACCCAATACGGTCTGCCAGCCCGATCGCCTCGTCGAGACCTTCGGTCAGCTCGGTGCGGCTGTGAAGGTGCCGACGCTCTGGGTCTATGCCGAGAACGACAGCTTCTTCGCGCCTGCGCTCGCCAAGCGTTTCGTCGATGCATTCGGCGCAAATGGCGGCAAGGCGCAGTTCGTGGCATTACCGGCGGTCGGCCGCGAAGGCAACGCCCTGTTCGGCGCTGCGGCCATCGATGCGTGGCGTAGTTCGGTTGATCAATTCCTGAACGAGAATCGTTTGGCGAATTGGGCCCAACCGGTGGCGATCAATCCACTGCCGTTGGCGCAACCGCCCTTCGCCTGGGACAAGAGCAAAGCCAACGTGGAAGAATTCGAGTGCTACCGCACGTCGCTCGCTTTTGAGAAAGCTCTGGCGTTCAATCGCGACGGCAAGGTGTTTTGGCGCAATGGCTTCCGCAAACCCGAAGACGCGGCGAAGAGCGTGATGGAACAATGCCAAGCAAGCGGGACCCGCTGTCGGCTGTATGCCGTCAACCATACTGTCGTGCAGTAGCGCCCAGACTTACGCGTATTGGCTCACGCGTCGTTTAGGCCGATTGCATCGAGCTGCGTGAAGACATCGTCGGGCAGTACAAGCTCGGCCACCGCGAGGTTTTCGCGTAAGTGGTCGAGCGACGCCGTGCCGGCAATCACTAAAATGTTGGGCGCGCGGCGTAGCAACCAGGCTAGCGCGATTTGACGCGGTGTTGCGTCCAGGCGCTTGGCGATGTCCGACAAAGCACTCAACTGCAGCGGACGAAAACCGCCGAGCGGAAAAAACGGCACGTAGGCGATGCCGTCACGCGCCAGATCGTTGATCAGGGCATCGTCGCTGCGCTGCGCGATGTTGTATTCGTTCTGCACGCAGACGATGTCGCAGATGCAGCGCCCCTCAGCGATCTGCGTCGGCGTGACGTTGCTCAAACCGATATGCCGGATCAGTCCTTGGCGTTGCAGTTCGACAAGCGGCGTCAGCATCGGTTCGATCGAACCTTCGGCGGGGCCGGTCATGCTAAACATGCAGCGTAAATTGACGACGTCGATGACGTCGCGGCCGAGATTGCGCAGATTGTCGTGGACGGCCTGGATCAATTCGTCTGGTTTGAACGCGGGCCGCCACGATCCATCGTCGCCGCGCCTGGCCCCGATCTTGGTGACGATGACCAGATCGTCGGGGTAGGGATGCAGCGCCTCGCGGATCAATTGGTTGGTGATGTGAGGGCCATAGAAGTCGCTGGTATCGATATGGTTCACGCCCGCTTCGACAGCGGCGCGCAAAACGGCGAGCGCGGCCTTGCGATCCTTGGGCGGCCCGAAGACATGCGGCCCCGCCAATTGCATGGCGCCGTAGCCGACCCGCTGCACGTTGTGACTGCCGAGGGCGAAGGTACGGGGCTGTTCAATCTGCGTCATACGAGTTTCCTTTCGCTATGACGTCTATATCTGCTCCTGTGCTATCATGGTAAATTAGTGATCTTATACAGGTATAATGGCTAACAGGATGACCGCGAGTGAGAATCGCCTCGGCGCCTATTTGCGCGACCGCCGCACCAAACTCGATCCGGCGGCGCTCGGCTTCTCGCTGACGCGCCGGCGTACGCCGGGTTTGCGGCGCGAAGAAGTCGCCCAGCGCGCCAATGTCAGCGCCACTTGGTATACGTGGCTCGAACAGGGACGTGGCGGCGCGCCCTCGGCCGATGTGCTCGATCGCATCGCGCGCGCTTTGCTGCTGACCGATGTCGAGCGCGAACATCTGTTCCTGCTCGGCTTGGGGCGGTTGCCGGATGTCCGTTACCGGATCGCGCCCGGTGTCACGCCGCGCCTGCAGCGCGTGCTCGACGCGTTGGAGATGAGCCCCGCTTATGTGAAGACAGCCACCTGGGACATTGTCGCGTGGAATCGCGCCGCATCTGTCATCATGGGCGACTTCAGTGTCTTGCCGGTTGAGGAGCGTAACGGCCTACGCCGCATTTTCAGCGATCCGGAAGTCCGTGACACATGGCCGAACTGGGAAAGCGACGCGCGCTTTGCGCTCTCGGTGTTCCGCGTCGATATCGCGCGTGCCGGGGCGGCTGCGAGCGTGGAAGCGTTGATCGACGAACTCTCGCGTCAGAGTCCCGCATTCGCCGCCATGTGGCGCGAGCACGATGTGCCTGCGACATTCGGCGAAGGGCTCACGTTCGAGCGGCCATCGCCGGCTGGAACGATTACGCTCGAATATTCGACCTTTGCCGTCGATGGCCGGTCCGACCTGCGCATGGTGATCTACAATCCGGCGACGCCGACGGATGTGGCGCGGGTCGGCGCGTTGCTTAAAGATGTCCGAGGGAACGAAAGCTCGTCTCGTCGCGCGCGGAAATGATGACGTGATCGTGCAAGGTGATGCCGATCTTTTCGCAGGCCTCTTTGACCAGGCGCGTCATCTCGATATCGCCGCGTGACGGCGTGGTGTCGCCGCTGGGATGGTTGTGCACCATGATGATCGCGCTGGCATTCAGTTCGAGCGCGCGTTTCACCACTTCGCGCGGATAGACGGCGGTCTGATCGACCGTGCCCTTCTGCTGTTCTTCGTCCTTGATCAGCGCGTTTTTGCGATCGAGGAAGAACAAGCGGAATTGTTCGATATTCTCGCGTCCCATGGATGCGCGACAATAATCGATCAGTTGCTGCCACGATGAAATGACATCGCGTTGCGTAAGCTCGTGCTGGGCAAGCCGGAGTGCGGCATCGCGCACGATCTTCAGGGTTGCCAGAACGCTGTCGCCCACACCTTGTACGGCTTTCAGATCGTCGGGTGCGGCGCTGATGACATTGGCGTAAGAGCCGAAGCGATCGAGCAGGCGTTTGGCGAGCGGCTTGGTATCGGCGCGCGTGATTGCGCCGAACAGCAACAGCTCAAGCATCTCGTAATCGGGTAGGGCGGTCGGTCCGCCGGTCAGGAATCTCTCGCGGAGACGTTCACGATGTCCGCGACGATCCGTTTCGTCGCTCAAGTGGTCTCAGGCCGCTGCCTTGATGTACGGCGGCTTGTGCATGCCGGTCGGCGAGGTGGTGAAGATCTCGCAGCCGTCCTCGGTGACGCCGATCGTATGTTCGAACTGCGCCGACAGCGAACGGTCCTTGGTCACCGCGGTCCAGCCGTCGGCCAATATCTTCACTTCGGGGCGTCCGATATTGATCATCGGCTCGACGGTGAAGAACATGCCGGCGCGCAGCACCGGGCCTTCGCCCGGGCGGCCGAAATGCAGGATGTTCGGCGCATCGTGGAAAATGCGCCCGACGCCGTGGCCGCAGAAATCGCGCACGACGGAATAGCGGAAGGGGCGCACGAAGGTTTCGATGGCATGGCCAATATCGCCGACCGTGGCGCCAGGCTTGATCACTTCGATGCCGCGCATCATGGCTTCGTAGGTAACGTCGATCAGGCGTTCGGATTTCACGCCGACATCGCCGACCGGATACATACGCGACGTATCGCCGTGCCAGCCGTCGACCACGGGTGTCACGTCGATATTCACGACATCGCCTTCGGCCAGCACCTTGTCGCCCGGGATGCCGTGGCAGACCACGTGATTGACCGAGGTGCAGATGGATTTGGGAAAGCCGCGATAATTGAGCGGCGCGGAGCGTGCCCCGCGCTCGGCGACGAATTCGGCGCACAGGCGGTCGAGCTCATCCGTCGTCACGCCGGGCACGATATAGTCCGTGATGTAGTCGAGCGTTTCGGCTGCCAAGCGGCCGGCCTTACGCATGGCCGCGAATTCCGCCGCGCCGTGAATCTTGATCGATCTGGTTTCCGCGTCCACGAGCGTTCCTTGGGGTTACCCGGTTTTCAATAAGGGCCAACTGCGTCTAATTATTATTCCATATAGGCCACGCCAGCGCGATCTTCAATTTCCCGTGAGGGCGGCAATCGAAATCGGCTGTACAACCTTGATTTCCTTGGCGGTTACGCGGCACCCATAGGCCAGGACTTCAACCCCGGCACGCATCGCCTTGATCAGCCCATTGCCGTAGGTGGGGTCGATATCGTGGCAGGCCGCGAAACTGGTGCAGTCGGCCCGCTGGGCGAGATAGAGCATGACCGCACGATTGCCGAGCGCCGCCTGGTCGATCAATTCGTCCAGATGCTTGGCGCCGCGCGCGGTCACGGAATCGGGAAATTCGGCGAGACCCTTGTTGCGCACTAGGGTGACGTTTTTGACCTCGACGAAACAGGGCGGTCGGTCGGGTGCTTCCAGCAGCAGGTCGATGCGCGAATTCTTGCCGTATTTCACCTCGCGGCGCAGGTTCGCGTAGCCCTGCAGTTCCACGATGGTGCCGTCCAAAATCGCTTCGGCGGCGAGCTTGTTGGGATGCATCGTATTGATGCCGACGAGGCTGCGCCCGACGCGGATCAGTTCCCAAGAAAATTGCAGTTTGCGGTCGGGATTGGCGGCGGGCGAGACCCAGACCTCCGATCCCGGTTCGCACACCGTCAACATCGATCCCGAATTAGTGCAATGGGCGACGACCTCGCGGCCATCCTCTAACAGGACGTCGGCGAGGAAGCGCTTATAGCGTTTGATCAAGGTGCCGCGGATCAATGGTGCGGGAAACTTCATGTGGCGAAGTTTAGCAGCGCGCCAACACGGCGTTCAAAACCGGCTAGCGTTTCGCGTCCACGAATTGGCGGATCGCTTTAACGGTGGCAGCGGGGTTTTCCTCCATCAGCCAATGTCCGGCGTCGGCAATGACGACCTCCGTCACATCCACGGCGGCATTGCGCATGACGACGGCTTCCATGGCGCCGAACGATTTGGCGCCGCCGACGGCGAGCACGGGCATGATGAGTTTGGTTGCCATCTGAACCTTGTTGTCGTCGGCGTCCTTGCGGATCGATTGGAACTGCGCGAAGGCGGCGCGCATGGCGCCGGGCTGGGCATAGATCTGCGCGTAATGACGTCGCGTCGCCTCATCGATCTTCGACGGCGTGCCGGCAAACTCGTTCCAGAAGCGATCCAGATAAATGCGCTCGCGCCCTGCGACCAAGCGTTCGGCATCGGGGCCGCCAAAATCGAAATGCCATAGACGCGGATCGCGCACGATCTCGTCCCACGGCGTGATGCCGGGCACCGGTGCATCCAAGACGACCAGCTTGTCCGTCTTGTCGCGGTAACGCGCCGCATAGGCGTACGCCACCATGGTCCCGATATCGTGGCCGACGATGATGGCCTTATCGATGTTAAGCGCGGTCAGTACGCCCCGCACATCCGCCGCCTGGGTCCATTTGTCGTAACCGCTGGCCGCTTTGGCCGACAGGCCCATGCCGCGCAGATCCGGAACAACGACCGTATGGTCGCGCGCCAGGTCGGCGGCGAGCGGCACCCACATATCGCCGGTGTCGCCGAAGCCATGGATCAGCACGATGGCGCTACCGGCGCTGCCGACCCGCAGGTGGATTTGTGTGCCGTTGGCCGGAATCATCTCGGTGCGAAAGCCGGGCGGGAATGCCTCGACTTGGGCTTGGGCGCTGAACGACGCCAGTAACGTCAAGACGAGCGCGAGCCAGATACGGGGCATTTGAATTCCTTTACGAGTCAACGCACGATAGCGCCGTCCGACGATGCTATCACCCGCCGACGGATAAGCCGAACCGTTCCTCGCAATAACGCCTATCGCCCGAAGCCGACGCTGACCGGCGCCCATCCGGTGAGGGTCACGATCTCGAACGTCGCGGGCACGCGCCCATCGGCATCGCCGTAACGTTCCTGATAGATGGCAAGAGCGCGAAGCAACGTCGTGCGCCGCGTGAAACTCTTGCGGCGATGGATATGAGCATTGGCTTCGCCCATGCCTTTCAGGTCTTTGATCAGCTTGAACGGCGATTCATACGACACCGTCAGCACTTCGGTGACCGTGACCGGCAATTTGAATCCGGCGCGCGAGAGCAGATCGCCCGCATCGCGTACATCGGCGAAGGGCGACACGCGTGGGCCGGCGCCACCCTCGATCTCGTCTTCGGCGAGCAGGAAAGCCTCGCGCAGTTCCTTCAATGTCGAGCCGCCGAACATGGCGGCCAGGAACAGGCCGTCGGCTTTGAGCGCTCTGCGCGCCTGGATCAAGGTGCCCGGCAGATCGTTGACCCAATGCAGGGTGAGGCAGCTCATGATCAGATCGAGCGCACCGTCGGCGATCGGCAGGTATTCTTCATCCGCGACCAAGCGTAATCCCTTCGCGCGCGCTACCATCGCCTCGGCGCTGTCGGCCGACAGCAGGGTTTCAATGTCGGCGCGCTGCGCCAGGCGTTTGGCGAGGGCGCCGGTATGACCGCCGAGATCGAGGGCGCGGGGGAAGCGCCGCGTCGAATCGGCCAGCCGTTCCATCAGATCGTCGGCGACGTTTTCGATCAGGAAATCGAAATCCGCGAAATCAGCTGCCGCGCGGTTGCGGTTCCGCCGGACTGACAGGCGGTCTATGATCAGGGGCGTGCCGTTCATATGCGATGTTTAGCAACTCGCAGGAAAGCACGCTAACCAAAAGGGGGGCCTGACTTGGCTTTCGCCGCTCCGCAATTGAACGATCTGGCACGGATCGCGTCGCGGGTGCTCGACATTCTGTTTCCGCCCGCCTGCCTCAAATGCGGCACGGAGCTGGAGGCGAGCGGGGCATTGTGCGCGACCTGTTGGCCGAAGATCCGTTTCATCGCACCGCCGCTCTGCGCCTGTTGCGGTCTGCCGTTTGCCTACGATGTCGGCGCCGGGGCGTTGTGTGGGTCGTGCGTGCAGGAGCCGCCATTGTTCGATCGCGCGCGCGCCGTGTTCATCTATGACGATGTGTCGCGCGACCTGGTGCTCAGTTTCAAACATGCCGACCAGACCCAGTCCGCGCCCGGCTACGGCAAATGGCTGGCGCGTGCGGGGGCCGAGCTTCTGGCCGATGCCGATCTACTGGTCCCCGTGCCGCTGCATCGCCGCCGCCTGTTCGCGCGGCGCTACAATCAGGCGGCCTTGCTGGTCCATGCGTTGGCAAAAGAAACCGCCAAAGATAACAAATGTCGGGCCGCGCCCGATGCCCTGATCCGCGTCAAAAAGACCCAGCCGCATATCGATATGGGCCGCAACGAGCGTTTACGGAACGTCGCCGGCGCGTTCCGCATCCATCCCAAATGGGCCCAGGCGCTGGAGGGAGCGCGGGTCGTGCTGGTGGATGATGTATTCACCACCGGGGCGACGGTATCGTCCTGCGCGCGGGTACTGCGGGCGGCCGGGGCGGCGCGGATCGACGTGTTGACCCTATCGCGCGTGATGACTGGAACCTGACGCATTGCTGGCCTATATTTTCGTCATGGCAAATATCGAAATCTATACCCGATCCTGGTGCGGCTTCTGCGCCCGCGCGAAGCATCTGCTCGAATCCAAGGGCGCGCCCTTCACTGAAATCGATATCGAGGCGACCGACCGCGGGCCGGAGATGATCCAGCGCGCCAATGGCGGCCGTTCGGTGCCGCAGATTTTCATCGACGGCAAACATATTGGCGGCTGCGACGATCTGCATGCGCTCGACGCGGCAGGTAAGCTCGATCCGCTGCTGCACGGCGCTGCTTGATATGACCTTCACGGCAGCCTGCGTTCAGCTCAATTCCAAGCGGACGTTGGATGAAAATCTGCCGACGATCCGCGAACTGATCCTGGATGCGGCATCGCGCGGCGCCAACTTCATCAGCCTGCCGGAATGTTCGGGCGCGATGGAACCGATCGCGGAACGCAGCCGCGCCAACACTCCCACCGAGGAAAAGCACGCGGGCCTGCCGCTGGTCGCCGGTCTCGCGCGCGATAAGGGCGTGTGGATTTTGGTCGGCTCCTTCGGCATCAAATTGCCGGGTGGTAAAATCGCCAATCGCTCGTACCTGTTCGATCCGAACGGCAATGTGGTCACGACCTACGACAAGATCCATATGTTCGACGTCGAACTCGGCGACGGGCAGACCTATCGCGAATCCGCGACGTATGAGCCGGGTGCCTGCGGTGTCGTTGCCGATCTGCCGTGGGGCCGCTTGGGCTTGTCGATCTGCTACGACGTGCGCTTCGCGTATCTGTATCGCGCCCTTGCCCATGCCGGCGCCGATTTCATCACCGTGCCGGCCGCCTTCACCAAAGTTTCGGGCGAAGCGCATTGGCATGTGCTGCAACGCGCGCGCGCCATCGAAACCGGCTGTTACGTCATCTCGGCCGCGCAATGCGGCACCCACGCCGAAGGTCGCCAGACCTATGGCCATTCCCTGATCGTCGATCCGTGGGGCAAGGTGCTGGCCGACGGCGGTGACGATGTCGGCGTGATCACGGCGGAGATCGATCCGGCGGCGGTTGCCGAAGCGCGCCGCAAGATTCCGGCGCTGACGCACGACCGCGAGGTGCGGATCGTCACACCGCCAATTAAACAGGAAGGGGCAGCGGCTCCTCGCTTACGCGCTTAACGGCGCAGATGCGTTGGATGACAGCGGTTCCGGTATCGCCGGATTCGAACGCGATCACCTCCAGCCCACTGAAGGCCTCCAGCAGTTCGTTCGGCTTGAGCAGGAAATCGGGATTGCTCGGCTTGCCGTATTTCTCGTTGCCGACGGCGAAGGTGCGATAGATCAGCACGCCGCCGGGATTGAGGCTTTGGCTTAAGGTCGGCAGCAGCGGGCGATGCAAGTAATTCACCACGACGATGGCATCGAAGGTGCGCCCGGTGAGCGGCCAGGGGCCGGCCTCGATATCGGCCTCGATCAGTTCCAGCCCTTTGCGCTTTTTCAGGCTGTCCATGGCGGTCAGCGATCGGTCGACCGCGATGACCGGATGCTCGCTTTCCAGGAACAGCTTGGTATGGCGCCCATTGCCGCAGGCGAGGTCCAGGACGGCGCCGCCGGTATAGACCAAGGGCGCGAAGCGGCTGACCCAGGTGTCGGGATGCGGGGTGAGCAGGGATTGCACAACGTGGCTCATGTGATTAGGTACAGTTTCCGTTTGTTAACAAATCGACCGCGAAAATAGACCGTTCTGGTATCAGGTAACATCACATCCGGCCATGATCCTCTATCACCTCAATTGCGAATGCGGGCACGATTTCGATGCCTGGTTCCGCGACAGCGCCACCTACGACCGTCAGGAAAAGCGCGGCCAGGTGAGCTGTCCGGCCTGTTCGTCATCGCGCGTGACCAAGGCGATCATGGCGCCTCGCCTGACCGGTCAGCATCGCCGTAAGGGTGAAGCCGAGGTTTCGGTTCCAGCCACTGTCGGGGGTGGCGATATCGCGGTCTCGGACGAGGTGCGCGCGCGCGCCGTGGCGCGCGAAATCCTGCGCTCGATGCGCAAGATGCGTAAACACGCCGAAGAGAATTTCGAAAATGTCGGCGAGAATTTCGCCGAGGAAGCGCGCGCCATCCACTACGGCGAAGCCGAGGAACGCTCGATCTTCGGTGAGGCAACCTTGGCGGAAGCCAAGGAATTGATCGAAGAGGATATCCAGGTCGGCTTCCTGGGCCCGAAGAAGCGCAACCGGCGGAAGCTGACGTAATCGAGTACTCGATTACGTCATGCCCGGGCTTGGCCCGGGTATCCACGGGAGGCGCGTCTGCGCCGATATGAGTCTTTTCGCGCTATCGCGCTTTCGTGGATGGCCGGATTAAATCCGGCCATGACGGCTCTGCTGGGTGACTAGCTCTTCGTTGCGAACGCCAGGTAATTCACCGCGACGTCGCCGCCCAGTTTCCATTCGTTTTTGCGCGGATCGTAGTCCATCCCGCTGAGCGCGGTGAGCGTCAGGCCGCCGTCGCGGATATGGCGTGCGAGTTCGGACGGTTTGACGAATTTGCGCCAATCGTGCGTTCCCGCCGGCACCCAGCGCAGCACGTATTCGGCGGCGATCTTGCCAAGCGCTAAGGATTTCACCGTCCGGTTGATGGTCGATGCCGCCATCGCACCTTTGGGGGCGATCAGGGCGCAGACCGCCGCCATGAAGGACTCGGGATCGCTGACATGCTCGATGACCTCGAGATTGATGACGATATCGAAAGTCGACCCTTTGGCCGCGATCTCTTCCGGGGCGGCGACCTCGTAGGCGATCTCAAGGCCGGCCTCGTCGGCATGGGCCTGGGCGGCGGCGATATTGGCGGCCACCGCATCGATCCCGGTGACCTGGGCGCCGAGGCGGGCCAACGGCTCACAGATCAGCCCGCCGCCGCAGCCGATATCGATGGCGGTGAGGCCAGCCAGTGGTTTCGCCATTTTGGGATCGCGGCCGAAATGGGCGCATAGATGGTCGCGGATGAAGGTCATGCGGGTCGGCGTGATGCGGTGCAGCGGCGCAAAGGCGCCATCCTCCGCCCACCAGGTGGGGGCATGGCCGGCGAACAGGTCGGCTTGTTGCTGGGAGAGATGCTCGCTCATTTTTCAGCCAAATTGTGTGCCCTTATTGCCTTCACAGCAGCAGGATGCGGGAACGCCCAAAAACAGGTCAAAAATAGCCCCAAAAACAGGCAGGTTAAGGACCCGATAAGCCGCCAGTTTGCTTGCTTTTCGGGCGACCGGCAGAGTATGAATGCGCCCGCGCCCCACGGCAACTCGGAACGCGGTTTGCGCGGGATGGGATTTCCGCGGGGCGACGCTTATTGCGCCATAGGACTCCGCTAGGATTCCAAAAAGGGGACTCGGTTAACAGGTATGGCCCGGATCGTTCAAAAGTTCGGCGGTACGTCCGTCGCCGATGTCGACCGCATCAAAAATGCGGCGCTCAAGGTTAAGGCTGCGGTAGATCGCGGCCAGGAAGTCGCCGTCGTGGTCTCGGCCATGTCGGGCGTCACCAATTCGCTGATCGAACTCACCCAGAAAATGGGCCCGCTGCCCGACGGACGCGAATACGACGCCGTCATTTCCACGGGCGAGTCGACCAATGCCGGCCTGATGGCCTTGGCGCTGCAGGCGCTGGGTATCCCGGCGCGGTCCTGGGCAGGCTGGCAGATCCCGATCCATACCGATGGCGTGCACGGCAAGGCGCGCATCACCGGGATCGACACCGCCGAGATGGAAAAGTGTCTGAAGGCGGGCGAGGTCGCGGTGGTTGCGGGCTTCCAGGGTTTGGGGCCGAACAATCGCATCACCACGCTCGGGCGTGGCGGTTCGGATCTGACGGCGGTGGCGCTCGCCGGTGCGCTGAAGGCCGACCAGTGCGATATCTTTACCGATGTCGACGGCGTCTATACGAGCGATCCGCGCATCGTCCCCAAGGCGCGCAAGCTCGATAAGGTTACGTACGAGGAGATGCTGGAAATGGCGTCCCTCGGATCGAAGGTGCTTCAGACGCGCTCGGTCGAGCTCGCCATGAATCACAAGGTGCGGGTGCAGGTCCTGTCGTCGTTCGAGGACAAGCCCGGAACATTCATCGTCAGTGAGGACGAAGTCGTGGAAAAGCAGATTGTCAGCGGAATTTCGCACAGCCGGGACGAAGCCAAGATCACGCTGTTGCGCGTTGCCGACCGCCCGGGTGTCGCCGCCAGCATCTTCGGACCATTGTCCGATGCCGCCATCAACGTCGACATGATCGTCCAGAATGTGTCCGAAGACGGCAAGGCGACGGATCTGACCTTCACCGTCGGGCGCGCCGATCTCGATGCCGCCGTGAAGGTGCTGACCGACAACAAAGCCAATATCGCTTACGAAAAGATGTCGTCGGATCGTGGCGTGGCGAAGATCTCGGTCGTCGGCGTCGGCATGCGCAGCCATGCGGGCGTCGCGCAGAGCATGTTCAAGGCCTTGGCTGAAAAGGGCATCAACATCCAGGTCATCTCGACCTCGGAGATCAAGATCAGCGTGCTCGTGGCCGAGGAATATACCGAATTGGCCGTGCGCTCATTGCATACGGTTTACGGGCTCGACGCCGCCTAGGCGGATCGAACGCCCCGTAGACTAAACCGCCGGCGACCGCGCGCGATCTAACGCGGCGCCGCATCGACGATAACCCGGCGCTGTACGCGCGCTGTCGGAAAAGGACGACATGGCCCGTTCGCCGCACATGTCGAGTTCGCGACGCCTGCTCGCCCGCCTGCGCGATATCATGGCGGGTGGCGGTCGCGTGCAAGAGCGCTTGGATCAGATCGTGCGCGCCATCGCGAACGATCTCGTAGCGGAAGTGTGCTCGGTCTATATCCTGCGCACCGGCGACGTCCTAGAACTGTTCGCCAACGTCGGTCTGTTGCCCGAAGCCGTGCATCGCACGCGCCTGCGTCTCGGCGAAGGTTTGATCGGCGTGATCGCGCAACGCGCGCGTTCGCTGGCACTCTCCGACGCGCAGAGCCATCCGGCCTTCGCGTACCGTCCGGAAACCGGCGAAGAAATCTATCATTCGCTGGCCGGCGTGCCGATCATCCGCACAGGCCGCGTGATCGGCGTGCTCGCGGTGCAGAACCGCACGCGCCGCCAATATACCGGCGAGGAAATCGAAACGCTCGAGACCATCGCGATGGTCACGGCGGAAATGATCGCTTCGTCCGAAGTGGAAAGCGGCGACGATCATCCGACGCTCGACGGTGTAACGCGCGAGCCGGTCAGCATCGACGGTCTGCGTCTCAACGGCGGTCTCGCCATGGGCTTGGCTGTCCGCCACGAGCGCCGCCTGAAGATCGAAAAGCTGGTTGCCGAAAATCCCGATGCCGAAAAGCGCCGCCTCGAACGCGCGTTGGCCGAAATGTACGGCGCGATCGACGAGATGCTCGAGTCCGACGACCTGGTGCAGGGCGGCGAGCATCGCGACATCCTCGAAGCCTATCGCATGTTCGCCGAGGACGCGGGCTGGCTGTCGCGCATCGACGAAGCGATCACCTCGGGCCTGACGGCGGAAGCCGCGGTCGAGAAGGTGCGTAACGATACGCGCGCGCGCTTCCGCAGCCAGACCGATCCGTACTTGCGCGAACGCCTGCACGATTTCGACGATCTCGCGCATCGCCTGCTGCAGCATCTGGTCGGGCGCGAAGGCATGACCGGTGTGGTCGGCCCACTACCCGACGACATCATCCTGATCGCGCGCAATATGGGCCCGGCCGAATTGCTCGATTACGATCGCACCAAGCTGAAGGGCCTGGTGTTGGAAGAAGGCTCGGCGACGACGCATGTCGCCATCGTCGCCAAAGCGTTCGATATTCCGGTCGTCGGTCGCGCCACCGATATTCTCGATGTCGTCAACAATCTCGATCCCATCGTGGTCGATGGCGACAACGCCGATGTCCATATCCGCCCGACCGAAGAGGTGCGCCAGGTTTACGCGGCGGCCTTAAGTGCGCGCGCAGTTCGCCTTGCGGCCTACGCATCGTTGCGCGGCGAACCCGCCATCAGCACCGATGGTGTGCGCATCTCGCTCAACATCAATGGCGGATTGCTCGCCGATATCCAGGATCTGCAGGAATCGGGCGCCGACGGCGTCGGTCTGTATCGCACCGAAATTCCCTTCATGGCGCGCTCCGATTTCCCCGATGTCGATCAGCAGGCGGAAATCTATACCCGCGTGTTCGATCTGGCGGGCGATAAGCCCGTGGTGTTTCGCACGCTCGATGTCGGCGGCGACAAGAACCTGCCCTATTGGCGCGAAGAAGACGGCGAGAATCCGGCGCTCGGCTGGCGCGCGGTGCGCGTCGCACTCGATCGGCCGTCGCTGATGCGCCATCAGATGCGTGCGTTGATTCGCGCCGCTGCCGGGCGACCGCTGACCATCATGTTCCCGATGATCACCGAGGTCGCCGAATTCGATCAGGCGCGTGCTTTGCTCGATCTCGAGCTTGAATTGGCCGTGACGCGCAAGCGCAAGCTGCCGGAAAAATTACGCGTCGGCACGATGCTCGAAGTGCCGGCGCTCGCCTTCCAATTGAAGTCACTGTTGGAGCGCGCCGATTTCATCTCGGTCGGCTCGAACGATCTGTTCCAGTTCCTGTTTGCGTCCGATCGCGGCAGTACGCGCCTCGCCGACCGGTACGACACGTTGGCGCCCGCCGCGCTGGCCTTTCTGCGTCGTCTCGTCGAGGAATGCGATGCCGCCGGCAAGCCGATCAGCCTGTGCGGCGAGATCGCGGGGCGGCCGTTGGAGGCGATGACCCTGATCGGTCTGGGGTTCCGCAGCCTGTCGATGGCGCCGTCGTCGTTGGGGCCGGTGAAGGCGATGGTGCGCAGTCTCGCGGTGGGCGAACTCACACGCTATATCACCGCGCTGGGCACCGGGTCCGAGCATAGCCTGCGCGAGAATTTGCGCGAATTCGCCCGCGATCACGGGGTAGCGGTCTAGGCCGTTCGTGCCAGTGAAAAGGGTGAAACCCTTGTGATTTCCGCAGTTTATATGTAGTTTTATAGAAATTGGGGAAACAATTGATTCTTGAGGCAATTTCGCCGCTGAACGGTCGAACGGACCGAGCGGGGTGTGCGTTTGGGGTAAGACGAACTTCGCACGCGCGGAATTGAGGTTGGTATGAATTTGCAGGCATCTCCGACGACAGAGACCGAAATCGGCCCGGGTGAGGTCGGCGATCTTTTGCGCGCCTCGCGCCTGCGCCACGGCCAGGAACTCGCCGATGTCGCGCGGGCGCTGCGCATTCGCACAGTCTATCTGCAGGCGATCGAGGATGCTCGTTACGAAGATCTGCCGGGCACCGTTTATGCCATTGGCTTCATCCGTTCCTACGCCGATCATCTCGGCCTCGACGGCGAACATCTCGTCGAACGCTTCAAGGCGGACGCGTCGGGGCAGCGCACCACGCGCAAGCCGCTGATGAATTTGCCGGCCATGGTGCCGGATAACGGCATCCCGCGCGGCGCGGTCATCACCCTGGGCGTCCTGATCCTGATCGGCGCTTATGGCGCATGGTATTTCCTGTCGACCAAAAACATGTTCGTCGCCGATCTGGTCCCGCCGGTCCCTGATGCGATCACACGTGCCCTAGAAGCTGGCCGCAACAGCATCGCCGCCGTTGCCGACCGCGCGCGCAGCGATCTTGCGTCGGCACCGAAAGGTGCAGAACCGAAAGCGGTGGTTGCGCCGGCTCCTGTCGCGCCGCCAGCCGCACCGAGTGTCGCAGCACCCGCGGCGACGTTGGCCCCATTGCCCGCGCCGTCCGTCGCAATGACCCCGCCGGTCGTTCCGGCCCCGGTGCCGAGTGCCGCTCTACCGGCTCCCGCGCCCGCCGCCGCAGATACGTCACACGACGACGATGAGGACGAGGCCGAACGGACCCCGCCGCCCAGCCTCGCGACGACCCCGGCCCCACCGTCTGCTCAAGCGACAGCACCGGCTGCGCCGCAAATGGCCGCCCTGCCGACGGTGAAGCCGGCAGTGCCTGCCTCGGCCGAGCCTGCGGCGTCAGATGCGCCGGTTGCGCTGGACGATCGCGGCGGCGTCGATGCGCCGGCGACCGGATCGCAACTTGCCAGCTTGCCCGGCGCCAGCGCCGATCCGGCGCGCGAGATCGTGCTGAAAGCCAATGTCGATAGCTGGATCCAGATCCGCGATACGACGGAAAACAAGCTCGTGCTGACACGGCTGCTGCGCAAGGGCGAGCAATATACCGTTCCCGGGCGTGAAGGCCTGACCCTGGTCACCGGCAATGCCGGCGGCCTCGACGTTACGGTGGGTGGCGACAGTACGCCGTCGCTCGGCGCGATCGGTGTGGTGAAGCGCAATATCCTGCTCGATCCCGAACGCCTGCGGGCCGGCACAGCCATTGTAGAATAGCGGGTAAAGCCGGCTTTTCTGGGCCTGCGTCAGGGTATATCAAGGCGCGGCTTTTCTCAGTTTCTCTCGATTTTAAGGTTCGCCCGAAGGTCAATATGGCGACGCTCAGCCCCGTCCGTGGAACGCAGGATATCCTGCCCGATGAACACCGCCTGTACGCGCGCGTCGAAGAGACCGCGCGCGACGTGGCATCACGCTACGGCTATGGCGAAATCTCCACGCCGATTTTCGAATTCTCCGACGTCTTCTCGCGCACGCTCGGCGAAACCTCCGACATCGTCACGAAGGAGATGTATTCCTTCGAGAAAGGCGACGATCGCCTGACCTTGCGCCCCGAGGGCACTGCCGGTGTCGCGCGCGCCGTCATGTCGAACGGCTTGCGCCAGCACCTGCCGCTCAAATTCTTCTATCGCGGGCCGATGTTCCGCTACGAACGCCCGCAGAAGGGCCGTCGCCGTCAGTTCCATCAGGTCGGCGTCGAACTACTGGGCGTCGCCGAGCCGCTCGGCGATGTCGAAGTCATCGCGCTCGGCCATCATGTGCTGAGCGATCTCGGTCTCGGCGACAAGGTGACGCTCGAAATCAACAGCCTGGGCGATAGCGAAAGCCGCCAAGCGTATCGCGACAAGCTCGTCGCGTATTTTTCGCGCTTCAAGGATGAATTGAGCGCGGACAGCAAGCTCCGGCTCGAGAAGAATCCGCTGCGCATTCTCGATTCCAAGGACGAAGGCGATCGCAAGTTCGTCGCCGATGCGCCGCTGTTGGGCGACAGCCTGAACGATGCGTCGCGCACCTTCTTCGATACCGTGCTGAACGGTCTCGCGGCGCTCGGCATTTCCGCTAAGGTCAATCCGCGTTTGGTGCGCGGTTTGGATTATTACTCGCACACCGCGTTCGAATTCACGACCGACATGCTGGGCGCGCAAGGCACCGTGCTGGCCGGTGGACGTTACGACGGTCTGTTCGAAATGATGGGCGGGCCGGCGACGGCCGGTATCGGTTGGGCGGCGGGCATCGAACGGCTGACCATGCTGATCGGCGAAGCCGATGCGGCACCGCGTCCCATCGCCATCGTGCCGTTGGGTGCGCAGGCCGAGGCCGCAGCGCTGAAAATTGCGCAAAACCTGCGTCATGCACGCCTCGGCGTCGATCTGGGCTATGGCGGCAGCATGAAAAGCCGCATGAAGCGCGCCGACAAGGTTAAGGCCATCGCGACGGTCATCATCGGTGACAACGAACTCGCCAAGGGCGTGGCGGCCGTACGGGATATGGATTCCGGACAACAAACGGACGTATCCTTGGCCGAGCTGGAACAGCACCTGGCCCGCTACCGGGTCGAAGAAAAAAAGTGAGCGTTATGCCCGACAAGGCGCCTGCAATGCGGCTGCTCGTCATCGGCGCGGATCACAAGTCCTCGACAATGATGGTGCGCGACCGCTTGTTCATGCGTGAATCGGCGCTGCCCGCGTTCTACGACCGTTTGCGCGGCGTCGGCTTCGCCGAAGCCATGGTGATCTCGACGCACGATCGCACCGATGTTCTCGTGCTCGATGCCGGCATTCCCGAGGTCGCCGAAGAAATCCGCCGCCTGCTGGCCGCCCATGCGGGCGTGTCGCGCAGCGAGATCGCATCCGAAACCTATGTCCTCGAAGGGCGTGATGCCGTGAAGCATGTCTTCGCCGTCACCTGCGCGCTCGATAGTCTCGTGGTCGGCGAT
Organism: Rhodospirillaceae bacterium; assembly: GCA_947467145.1. Taxonomy (GTDB): domain Bacteria; phylum Pseudomonadota; class Alphaproteobacteria; order Rhodospirillales; family UBA2165; genus CANIGJ01. Next base: position 104,747 of record CANIGJ010000004.1, read on the forward strand.
CCGCGCGTGCAGGAGCATGTGCGCTGGGCGCATGCGTTCGCCGCGCGTCGCGGTGTGATCGGCCATTGGCTTGCTGAACTGATGGAGCGTGCTTTCGCGTTGGCCGAACAGATCGATCGCGAAACTGAATTGGCCCGCCGTCCGTCGTCCATTCCCGCCGCCGCCGCCTATGTCGCGCGCGATCTGCATGGCGATCTCGCGCGCAGCTCAGCCCTTCTGATCGGCACTGGCGAAATGGGCGAGCTATTGGCCTCTGCCTTTGTTGCGGCCGGTGTGGAGCATCTCGTCGTCACGCATCCGACGTCGGCGCGCGCCGATGCGGCGGCGCAGACCCTGAACTGTCATTCCGGCGATTTCGCCGATCTCGCCAAGCTGGTTGCCTCGGCCGATATCGTGCTGACCTCGATGAATACGCGGCGTTATGTGCTGACCCGCGATCTCATGCGCCGCGCGGTGCTCGAACGCCGCCGCAAGCCGATCTTCGTCGTTGATACTGGTGTGCCCGGCGATGTCGATCCCACGGTGGCGCAGGTCGAGGATGCCTTCCTCTATACGCTTGACGATCTCGAACGCGTCACGCGGTTGAGTGCGCGCGGCCATGAAAAAGGTATCGCCCGCGCCTGGACCTTGGTCGGCGATGCGGTCAATGAATTCGCCGGTCGTGCGGAGGAGCCGAAAAGCGCTTCGGACGCCGATGCGCTGGAAAATCTGCGCCGTGAATCGCTGCGTCTGGCGGGCGGCGATGCCGACAAGGCGACCCGGTTCCTGGTCGAACGGCTGCTGCGCCTCAAGCGCGACCGTTAGCGCCAATCGGGTAATTAGGCGGGTAGTATTATGGACATCGACGATAAGCTCGAACGCGTTGTGCGCCGTCACGCTGAATTGCGCGACGCCATGAGCCGTCCCGATATGGCGGGCGACGACTTCGCCAAGGTCTCGAAGGAATATGCGAGCCTCACCGAAATGGTCGAGGCGGTCGAAACCTTTCGCTGCGCCAAAAAAGAATTGGCCGATCTGCAAAGTATCCTCGCCGATGCGGATGGCGATGCCGAGATGAAGGCGATGGCCGAAGACGAAAGCCGCAGTCTGAAGACGCGGCTGGCCGAACTTGAACACGGCATCAAGGTGCTGCTGCTGCCCAAGGACGAAGCCGACGCGAAGAACGCCATCCTGGAAATCCGCGCCGGCACCGGCGGCGAAGAAGCCGCTCTGTTCGGCGCCAATCTGTATCGCATGTATCAGCGCTACGCCGAAGAGCGCGGCTGGAAGTTCGAGCCGATCAGTTTGAGCGACACCGGCATCGGCGGCCTGAAGGAAGCCATCGTCAACATCAACGGGCGCGATGTCTTCGCACGCCTCAAATTTGAATCCGGCGTGCATCGCGTGCAGCGCGTGCCTGAAACGGAAAATCAGGGGCGCGTGCATACCTCGGCCGCCACGGTCGCCGTGCTGCCCGAGGTCGAAGAGGTGGACGTGCAGATCGAAGACAAGGATCTGCGCATCGACGTCTATCGCGCGCAGGGTGCCGGCGGTCAGCACGTCAACAAGACCGAAAGCGCCGTGCGTATCACGCATCTGCCGACCAACATCGTCGTCACCTGCCAGGACAACAAGTCGCAGCACAAGAACCGTGCCGCCGCGATGAAGGTGCTGGCCGCGAAGCTGTATCAAGTCCAGCGCGAGCAATTGGATTCCGAACGCTCCGCGTCGCGCAAAAGCCAGGTCGGCAGCGGCGATCGTTCCGAACGCATCCGCACCTATAATTTCCCGCAAGGGCGCGTCACCGATCACCGCATCAATCTGACGCTGTACAAGCTCGATCGCGTGATCGATGGCGACCTCGACGAATTGATCAATGCGTTGGTCGCCGACGATCAGGCGACGCGCCTCGCTGAAGCGGTATGACGGGCCCCGGCGACGTTGTCCAAAATATCGAGCGGCAATTGGCCGCGGCGGAGATCGATTCGGCCCGCGTCGATGCGCGCATTCTGGTGGCGTACGTTCTGGGCATCGAGCGCAGCCGCCTGATCGGTCTGCCCGATAAGCCGCTGACCAAAGCCCAGGCCAAACAGCTCGACGAACTCGCGGCGCGGCGCGCGCAGCATGAACCGATCGCGCTGATCCTGGGCACGAAGGAATTCTGGAGCCTCGATTTCACGGTCGGCCCCGCCACGTTGATCCCGCGCCCCGATAGCGAAACGGTGGTCGAGGCGGTGTTGGAGGCGCGGCCCGATCGCGCGTACCCCTACCGCATTCTCGACCTCGGCACCGGGTCGGGCTGTCTGTTGTTGGCGCTTTTGAGCGAATTGCCGAACGCCACGGGGCTGGGGATCGATGCCAGCCAAGGTGCGCTCGATATCGCCGCGCGCAATGCCGAAAGCCTCGGGCTGGCCGGGCGTGCGGCGTTCGCCTGGGGCGATTGGGTGTCTCACCTCGACCCGGTGCGTGACGGCCGCTTCGACATCATCGTGTCCAACCCGCCTTACGTCACCAAGCCGGACTGGGAACAGCTCGAAGACGACGTGCGGCTGTATGAGCCTCGCACGGCCCTGGTCGGCGGGCTGGATGGGCTGAATCCCTACCGGGCCTTTGGGCCGCACCTGCCGGGGTTGCTGACGCCGGACGGTCTGTTCGTCTGCGAGATGGGCATGGGGCAAGGGACCGAGGTCAGCGAAATTCTGACCGAGTCGGGCCTCACGGTTTTGGGAGCGCGGCGCGATCTAGCCGGGATCGAGCGTTGCCTTTTGGCAACAGGGGTCGGACAATAGATAACAGCCAAAACGGCTGAAAAACTAATTGTTGAAAACTTCTAGTTTGCCACTAACTTAGGGATCGGGGGTTTGGCAGGCCATTGGCCTGCACCGCTATGGCGGAAACACTCGATTCCCAACGAAGCACGCGAACTTGGGCAATGGCCCCGGCCTGACACGGCACGCAAGGTTTGCGTCGATAACGGGACGACTCTGTTTAAAACATGAAGCAGGATCATATGCAGAAAGGCTCCAATTCCCGCCGCTCGCGTGGCCGGGGTAATGGTGGAAAACGTCCGCAGAAGAATCATAATTTCGACAGTTCCGGTCCGGAAGGCCGGGTCCGCGGTAACGCCCAGCAAGTCTACGAAAAATATGTCGGCTTGGCGCGCGACGCGCAGTTGGCGGGCGATCGCATCGCCACCGAAAACTATTTCCAGCATGCCGAACATTATCTGCGCGTCTTGATGGCCTCCGATAACGGCGATGGCCGCATGGAAGCTTTCCGCCAGCGCCAGCAGCGCCTCAACGACGACGAATTCGGCGAGGGTGACGACGAGGGTGACGAGATGTCGGCCGCGCCGCAGCAGAACCGCGCGCATCAGCAGGGCGGCTATCAGGGCGACGGGCGTCCGCAGCAGGACATGCGTCAAGATCGCCAAGACAATCGTCAGGATGGGCGCCAGGACAATCGCCAAGAAGCGCGGCAAGACAACCGTCAGGAAGGTCGCCAGGATAACCGGCAAGACCGTCAGGACAATCGTCAAGAAGGGCGCGAGCGCAACGAAGGCCGCAATCAGGAAGGTCGCAGCCAAGAGGGCCGCAACCAGGAAGGCCGCCAAGAAGGGCGCCGCGAGCGCAACGAAGGCCGCCAGGAAGGCCGTCAGAACAATCGCAACAACAATGGCGAAGGCCGTGAACCGCGTAACGCGGAACCCCGTGCCGAAGGCGACGTGCCGCGCGAAAGCCGCAATGATGCGCCGCGTGAAGGTCGGGGCGATGCCCCGCGCGAGGGTCGTGCCGAAGGCGCGCGTGAAGGTCGCGCGCCGCGTGAAGACCGTGACGGCGGCAATGCCCGTCGTGTTCCGATCGAACGCGCCGAGCGTCCGGCCGCCGACGAAGAGTCCGACGATGACGGGCTGCGTCGTACGCTCGCGATCTAACTCGGTTTATCAGTATCCAACGGTAAAACGCCGGCGCGCATGCGCCGGCGTTTCCATTTCATCGACCAGCGCGATCGCGTAATCCTCGAACGAAATCCAGCTTTCGCCGTTCGCCATGCGGATCATCGTATCGCCGCCGAGGCGGAACTTGCCCGTGCGTTCGCCGGCGATGAAGCGCATGGCCGGTGACAGGAACGTCCAGTTGAGGTCCGTCTCACTGCGCAGTGCGTTGAGGAAGGCGAGGCCCTTGGTCGCTTCGGGCCGCGCACCTTCGGGAAAGCCTGGGCTGTCGACGATCAATTGCCCGCTCTCGGACAACAGGCTGCCGGCGCCGCCGACCACCAGATACCGCGCCACACCCGATCGTTTCACCGCATCGGTCAGGGCTGCATGATCGCTGGTGGCGAAACGTACCGAGCTGATCGCGACATCGTGCCCCTTCAGCAAAGCGGCCAATCCCGCCGGATCGCCGGCGTCGCCGTTCAGGCGCGTCACGCCGGGTAGGTTGGCGATCTTTTCGGGATGGCGCGCGATCGCGGTGACGGTGTGTCCGCGCAGCGTCAGCTCTTGCAGGATGCGCGATCCGGCCTGGCCGCTGGCGCCGATCAACGCGACTTTCATGACTGCACACTCACCTCGTCGCCGACGGCGATTTCGCCGCCGCCGATGACGCGCGCATAGATGCCGGTATTCATGTGGCCGTAGCTTTCCATCAGGAAGGTCGGGATTTTAAGGTCGCGCTCGGCGGTCGCCGGATTGACGCAGGTGGCGGCGCAGCGGCGGATCGGATCGATAACTTCGAGCGTCGCGCCGCCGATCTTGATATGACGGCCGGGCCAGGTGAATTCCTCCCATTCGGGCAAACCGTCGATCAGTAGATTGGCGCGAAAGCGCACCGGATCGACCGCGGCGCCGATGCGGCTGCCCAGCTCGCGTACCGAGGCGAGATTGAGGATCGAGATCACCTTCTCCGCGCGATCCGAAAACATATGGCCGGGCGCTTCGACGAAGCGCGGGCGGTCGGCGAGGTCGAGAAATTCCTGGAAGAAATTCTCCAACCGGCGGCTGTCGGCGGGATGGCCCAGCACGCCGTCGATGACGGTCACGCCGCCTTCCTTCAGGGTCAGTTTGCGCGTGCCCGGATCGTAGCTGGTTTTGAGCCGCGCCAGTTCCTCGTCGCGCATCAGCATCAGGAAATTGGCCTTGGGCAGATGTTTCGGGCTAGCCGGATCGAAGGGGGCTGAGGCGCGGGCAAAGGCAAAGGCGCGGTCGCCTTCTATGCTCTGGCCTGGGGTCAGGACGACGAAGGGCAGCTTCTCGACCGACAGGCCCTTGACCGGATAACGGTGGATTTCCTTGACATCGATCATGGCCGCAATGGTCCGGAAAGGTTAGATTTACAGGACTTTAGGTGACTTGCGGAGCGTTGGGAACCGACCATATTTACCGCAAGGGTTATCCCCAAACTATCGAGGGTCTTGAGGTTGCTGCCGTCGCGGGGCCTCGGGAAACCGGTTGCTGGAAAGGACATGATCGATGGATTTTGAAAAATATACCGAGCGGTCGCGCGGCTTCGTGCAGTCCGCCCAAATGCTCGCCCAACGTTCCGGGCATCAACAGCTTTTGCCCGAACATCTTCTGAAGGTCCTCATCGAGGATAACGAAGGCCTCGCCGCAGGCCTCGTGAATGCCGCCGGTGGCGATGCGAAAAAGGTTGCCACGGACGTCGAGGCGGCACTCGCCAAACTGCCGAAGGTCGAAGGTAGCGGCGCCGGGCAAGTGTACCTCTCGGGCGAAACCAACAAGGTATTCGAGCAGGCCGAACAGGCCGCCAAGAAAGCGGGCGACGGCTATGTGACCGCCGAGCGTCTGTTGCTGGCGCTCGCTTTGACGCCCGGCACGAACGCGCATCGCATTCTGAGCGGCGCCGGCGTCACGCCGCAGGCGCTCAATGGTGCGATCGAAGAAATCCGCAAAGGCCGCACCGCGCAATCGCCGACCGCCGAAGATCAATATGACGCGCTGAAGAAATATGCGCGCGATCTGACGGCGGCCGCGCGCGAAGGCAAGATCGATCCGGTCATCGGCCGCGATGAAGAAATCCGCCGCACCATCCAGGTGCTGGCGCGCCGCACCAAGAACAATCCCGTGCTGATCGGCGAGCCCGGCGTCGGCAAGACCGCCATCGTCGAAGGCTTGGCGCAGCGCATCGTCAATGGCGACGTGCCGGAAGCCTTGAAGAACAAGAAGCTGATGGTGCTCGATCTGGGCGCGATGCTGGCGGGTGCGAAATTCCGCGGCGAGTTCGAGGAGCGCTTGAAATCCTTGCTGTCGGAAGTGACGGCCGCCGAAGGCGATATCATCTTGTTCATCGACGAGCTGCACACGCTTGTGGGTGCCGGCGCCGCCGAAGGTGCGATGGATGCGTCCAACATGATCAAGCCCGCGCTGGCGCGCGGCGAGTTGCATTGTGTGGGTGCGACCACGCTCAACGAATACCGCAAACATATTGAGAAAGACGCGGCGCTGGCGCGGCGCTTCCAGCCGGTGTTCGTGTCCGAGCCGACGGTGGAAGACACGATCTCCATACTGCGCGGCATTAAGGAAAAGTACGACCTGCATCACGGCGTGCGCATCACCGACAGTGCGCTTGTGGCGGCCGCGACCCTGTCGCATCGCTACATCACCGATCGGTTCCTGCCCGACAAGGCGATCGACCTGATCGACGAGGCGGCGAGCCGCTTGCGCATGGAGGTGGATTCGAAACCGGAGGAGCTCGACGAGCTCGACCGGCGCATCATTCAGCTCAAGATCGAACGCGAAGCGCTCAAGAAAGAGCACGATGCGGGTTCGCGCGATCGTCTTGAGCGCCTGGACGAAGAGCTGAGCGAATTGGAAGCCGAAAGCGCCGAGTTCACCGCGCAGTGGCAATCGGAAAAGGCCGATCTCGCCGGCACGCAGAAGGTCCAGGAACAGTTGGATCAGGCGCGCAACGATCTGGAGCGTGCCTTGCGCGAAGGCCGTTATGAAAAAGCCGGCGAGCTGCAATATGGCCTGATCCCGGATCTCGAACAGAAACTCGCCACCGCCGATGGCAAGCAACGCCATTCGATGGTCGAGGAGATGGTGACCGACGCGCATATCGCCGCCATCGTGTCGCGCTGGACCGGCATTCCCGTCGACAAGATGCTGGAAGGCGAGCGCGAAAAGCTGGTGCAGATGGAACAGCGTCTGGCCGACCGCGTCATCGGTCAGGCCGAAGCGATCACGGCGGTCTCGAACGCGGTGCGCCGTGCGCGCGCGGGTTTACAGGACGCCGCTCGTCCGCTGGGTTCTTTCCTGTTCATCGGGCCGACCGGCGTCGGCAAGACCGAGCTGACGAAATCGTTGGCACATTTCCTGTTCGACGACGAAAGTGCGATGCAGCGCATCGATATGTCCGAATACATGGAAAAGCATTCGGTCTCGCGTTTGATCGGCGCACCGCCGGGTTATGTCGGTTATGACGAGGGCGGCGCGCTCACCGAAGCGGTGCGCCGGCGCCCCTATCAGGTGATCCTGTTCGACGAAGTCGAGAAGGCGCATCCGGATGTGTTCAACATCCTGCTGCAGGTGCTGGACGACGGCCGTTTGACCGACGGGCAGGGCCGCACGGTCGATTTTCGCAATACGCTCATCATCCTGACGTCTAACCTCGGCGCCGACATTCTGGCCAACCAACCCGAAGGCCAGGATTCGACCGCGGTGAAGGATCAGGTGATGGATGTCGTGCGCGGTGCCTTCCGCCCCGAATTCCTGAACCGGCTGGACGAGATCATCCTGTTCCATCGTCTGTTCCGCGAACATATGGCGGGCATCGTCGAGATCCAGTTGCAGCGTCTGCAAAAGCGCCTGACCGATCGCAAGATCGTGCTGGTGTTCGACGACGCGGCAAAGGCCTGGCTCGGCGAGCACGGCTACGATCCGATCTATGGCGCGCGGCCGTTGAAGCGCACGATCCAGAAGAACCTGGAAAATCCTCTGGCGACCATGCTGCTCGAAGACAAGATCATCGACGGCCAGACGGTGCAGGTCAGCGCCGGCAAGGCCGGCCTGATCATCGACGGCCAGGACATCGCGACCGAGGATCTGGCGTTGCGCTCGACGCGCCGTTCCGAGCCGACGTCGCAGGCGTTGCACTAAAGGATCCAAAAGAAAACGGCCGGAGGGGGTGTCCGGCCGTTTTTATTTTCGTGATGCGACTCGAGCTTAATGTCGGGTGCGCAACTTCACCACGCTGGCCTGGGGCCCCATCGGGCCGTCGGTCGGTGAACGCACGACCTCAACCAGCGAACCCACGGTCAGCTTGTCGAAGCCGCCATTGGCGACATCGCTGGCGAAATACAGATCGGTCGAACCCGACATCTCGATGAAGCCGTAGCCTTGATCGGGAAACAGCCGAACAACCAAGCCGGTTTGCGGCCCGCCCTCATGGTGTTTCACGTCATGGCGCTGGATATCGACGATCGATTCCAATTGGCGCTCGGCATTGGCGAAGGCGCGGTTGACCACGGCGTAGTGATCGTTCTTCATTTCACGCCGTTCCTGCTCGTCATGCCCGACGATGGTTTTTTTGTTGGGCACATCGACTTCGACCGCGACGGCGAGCGGCGGCTTGCCGCTTTCGGGAGATCGATGCGGCACATCGACGACGACGCGGCAGCCGATGATATGCGGATGTTTGCGTTCCAATCGATCGGCGCGCTGGCGGATCAGTTTTTCGAGGAATTCAGAGCTGGCGGTGTCTTTGAAGACGATCTGCAGTGGTCTATCCATACAAACGAACTCCTGCATTGTGGCCTGTCGTAGCCGGGAGCTCGTTGTGCGGAGCCCCGGCCCGGCTGTTCAGCCGGTACCAAGTTCCCCCAAGACTCCAGTTATACCACGATCGCCCAATTACCATCCGGCAAAATTAAATTTTTGCGCTTCGGGTCTTAACGGCTGTGATCATTGCGAATCTCACCGAATCTTCGGCGCGGTGATCCGATCGCCCCGCATTTACGTATTCCATGAAAATGTATTCCGCCTTGCAACAGGAAGACTGTTTTCATGCTTAAATTCTCTGTCGCCTATGGGTCGGCCGCCATAACGTTCCTTTTATTGGATGTGCTCTGGCTTTCGACCATGACGGGATTGCTGTATCGGCCAATTCTGGGTCCCATCCTCGCCGATCAGGTTCGACTTGCTCCGGCGGTCGCCTTCTACGTTCTATATCTCGCGGGTCTCGTCTACTTTGGCGTCTCGCCGGCTTTTGAAACAGAAAAGTGGACAACCGCGTTATTCAATGGCGCGGTTTTCGGTTTCCTCGCCTATGCAACCTATGATCTGACCAACCATGCCACGTTGGAGGCGTGGACGATCAAGATCACGCTTGCCGATATGGCATGGGGCACTTTTGTTAGCGGTGCGGCGAGCACGGCCGGCTATATTGCGGCGCAGTTGTTCGTGAGCCGCGGATAATCTTACGCGCGCCGTTGCGGTCCCGGGAAAAACGCGTTGGTGCGCGCGCGATATGCTTCGTAAGCGCCGCCCCGCGATGCGATCATTTGCCGTTCCAGCGGTGGAATGCCGGACACATACACCAGCAGCCAATACATCAGCGCCGGCGCGCCCAGCGCCAGCCAACCCCAGGGGTAGGCACCGCCAAGTTCTATGGCAATGATGGGATAGGCGAGCCAACCCAGCCATTCGAAGAAATAATTGGGATGGCGCGATAGACGCCATAATTTGTGATCGCAGACCTGTCCTCGATTCCTCGGATCGAGGCCAAAGCTTCGCAGTTGGCGATCGGCCAGCGCCTCGCCGGCGATGGCGATCACCAGGATCGCGCCGCCGATCGCATCTTGGGGCGTGAAACTTTCGCCGGGGCGCCATGCGGCGACGCAGATCGCCGCGATCAATATGCCGCCGCACCAAGCTTGTTGCTGCAGAAACCAAAAGAATTGCCGATCCGCATTCGCACCATATTCGGCGTATATCGTGGCATAACGGGGATCGTCGGGCCGTTTGAGATTGCGGCGCACGATATGGGTCCCCAGCCGCGCCGCCCAGATGAAGGCGAGGCCGGCGACCAGGATTTGCCGCTCGGTCGATGCGCCAGAGACCGGCACCAGTGCCGCGATGCTGGCGCTGAGACCGGTGCCGAATGTCCAGAGCGCATCGATCCATCCGGCGTTGTTCGTGCGTCGATGCACGATCCACGCAATTGCCATGACGATCATCAGGGCAACGATAGCCGTCAGGATCGTTGCGACGATCATCGGGTCACGGGTTGGCGGCAACGCGCGGGGCAACGGGACCGAGCGTCGCGATGAAGGCGCTGCTGTCGCGCAAGGTCGGCGCGAACAGCCGCAATGGCCGCGCCACGGCGCCCAACACCAAGGCATGCCCGATCAGGGGGTATTTGATTACGCTCGCCCGGCCGCCGAGGCTTTCGATCTTTGTGGCCAGCCGTTCGCTGTTGCGCGGATCGACGGAATGATCGAAGCCGCCGGTGATCAGCAAGGCGGGCGGCTCGCCGCCGGCCACAAAATTGATCGGCTGGGTGCGTGCGAGCTGTTCGGGCGGCCCGAAGACGATCTTCAAGGTGTCGCTTTCCAGCGGCAGGAAATCATACGGCCCGGCAATGCCCAATAGTCCGGCGAGATCGCGCCGGGGATCGAGGCCGACTGCGTTCAGCCATTGCGCATCTAGGGTGAGCATCGCGGCGATATGCGCACCGGCGGAATGGCCGGCGAGGACGATGCGATTGGGATCGGCGCCGAATTCGGCGGCATGATCCTTGGCCCAGCGCGCGGCGCGCGCGGCATCGGTGAGGAAATCGGGAAACCGCACCTCGGGATAAACACGATAATCCGGCACCATCGTGACAATGCCTTGTGCCGCGAAGGCGGCGGCCACGAAGGCATAGGATGCTTTTTCGCCGCTCTCCCAGCCGCCGCCGTAATAGAACACGACGAGCGGCGCACTCTTGGTGTTGCTCGGTCGATAGACGTCGAGCTTGGCGCGCGGGCCGGCATCATAAGGGATGTCGCGCGTGACTTCGACGTTCGTGCTTTCGGCCGTTGCGTTGAGCACATCGACGATGGAGCAGGCGGTCAGCATCAGGCAGGCCAGCCCATAAAGCAGGACGCGCATTCGCGGGCCGATTCTATATGCCGTAGACCGGTTGCAGAACGCGCCCGATCACCGAGCGCAGGCGCAGCTTGCCCTCGAGCGCGATGACGCAGATGCACTCGCCGTCCCGGTCGACGATCGGCTTATGCTCGATGCCTGGGTCGGCGATCGCCATGTCGCCCGGTTGATGGCGGCCGTCCTGATCGGTGAACGAGCCTTTCAGTACGCACAGATATTCGTCGCCGCTATGGCCATGTTCGAACAATGACATGCCGGGCGCGGCGCGCAGCATGAATAGGTTCATGCTGCTCTTTTTGCGCGACGTGATGCGGCTGAATTTGAGACCAGGGGCGAGCGCACGCCACCGGCCGATGCGATACTCGCGCAAGACCGCCGGCACGGGCACGCCCAAAGCGATTTCTGGTGCGATCTCGTCCATGCTGGCGGCGACCGGCAGCGCGGGCTCCGCTTCCGCGTCGATGCGTTGCAGCACCTTGGCGTAACTATCCGGCAGCATCTGGGCGGGCTCCAGCGCGTCGAGCACGGCGCCGCCGACGGCTTCGTATGTTTCAACGCGCGCGCGGCACTGTTCGCACACCGCCATGTGGACACCGATCACCAAGGCTGCGCCTTCGCTCAAGGTTGCGGCGGCATAGCCCATGATGAGTTCATCGTTTGGATGGTGCGAAGGTTTCATCATGGTTCACCCAGGATCTCGCGCAGCCGGGTCACGGCCAGGCGGATACGCGATTTGACGGTGCCGAGGGGCAGGCCGAGTTGCGCGGCGATCTCCGCATGCGGTGTATCGGAAAAAAACGACAGTCGGATCACCGATTGCTGTTCGCTCGATAAGCTGGCGAGTGCGGTACGCACGCGCAGTTCGCGTTCGGCGGTATCGATGCTGTCGCTGGCGAGCACCGGCGCCTCGCTCGCCTCGAAGGGTTCGGCCAAGGCGGTTTGCTCGGACCGCTGGCGACGAAACAGATCGATGCGCAGATTGCGCGCTATGACGAAAATCCAGGTCGAGGCCCCGGCGCGTTCGGGATCGAATTGCGGCGCCTTGCGCCAGACGTTCAGCATCACATCCTGGGCGAGGTCTTCGGCCTGCGCAGCGGGCATGCCGGCGCGGATATAATAGCTTTTGAGACGCGGGCCGAAATGTTCGAACAATGTGCCGAAGGCCGCGCGGTCGTTGCGCTGCGCGACGGCGACGATGCAGCCCGCGAAATCGGGCTCAGACGTCGGTCGGTCGGGTTGATCCGGCGGCATGGCCCCACCACTCATCTGGCCACTCATAGGGACGGCAACGCGCACGGCAGCCGGGAACCGCGCCAGGGGCGCGATACCGTTTTGAAACAAACGAGCTGGAACGATGCCATTCATATCCCTTATACGCTGCCGCACCCGCTTTGGATCACCGCTCGCTTTACGGTGATCCAGGCCACGCCGCGGTCCGTATACCCTAGAACAAGGCCCCTTGAATCTCTATGGACCGTATCATGGATCGTCTGACCGCCCACCCGCCGCCGAGTGCTGCGTTGAATATCGCGGTCATCGGTACCGGCATATCGGGTATGTCGGCGGCGTGGCTGCTGGCGCAACGCCACCGGGTCACGATTTACGAGCAAGATGGGCGGATCGGCGGCCATACCAACACCGTCGATGTCGATCTCGCCGGCGCCGGTCATGCCGTCGATACCGGCTTTATCGTCTACAACGAACAGAATTATCCGAACCTGACGGCGCTGTTTCGTCATCTCAATGTCGCGACCCGCGCGACGGATATGTCGTTCGGCGTGTCGCTGGATGACGGCCGCCTCGAATATGGCAGCATCGGTTGGCGCGGCCTGTTCGCGCAGTACCGCAATGCGGTCAATCCGCGCTTCTGGTCGATGATGCGCGACCTCGTGCGGTTTTATCGCGAGGCGCCTGCCTATGTCGGTGCATCCGATTCGATCAGCCTCGGCGGTTATCTCGAACGGCATAAATACGGCCGCGCGTTCCGCGAGGATCATCTGCTGCCGATGGCCGCCGCCATCTGGTCGGCGCCGGCGCGCGCCTTGCTCGATTATCCGGCCGAAGCCTTCATCCGCTTCTGCGACAATCACGGCCTGTTGGAACTGGCGGCGCGCCCGCAGTGGCGCACCGTGATCGGTGGCAGCCGGTCCTATGTGAAGAAATTGGTCGACGCGTCCGCCGATCGCGTCCGCCTGAATCGCGGCGTGTGCGCCATAACGCGTACGGCCGAGGGCGTGCAGGTGCGCGACGTGGCGGGGCAGACCGAAACGTTCGATCATGTCGTGATTGCGACCCACGCCGATCAGGCGCTCGCCCTGCTCGACGATGCCGGCGCGGCCGAGCGTGATCTGTTGTCGGTCTTTCGCTACGAGCGCAATCTTGCGATCCTGCATACCGACCTCGCCTTCATGCCGCGTCGCCGCGGCGCTTGGTCGAGCTGGAATTATCTCGGCCGCCGCGACGAAGGTGCGGGCGAAAAGCTGTGCGTGACCTATTGGATGAACAAATTGCAGGGCATCGTGTCCGACCGTCCGCTGCTGGTGACGCTGAATCCCGCCGTCGCGCCGCGTAGCGAGACCGTCCTGCATACCGAGGTGTACCAGCATCCGATCTTCGACCGCGCGACCAGCGCGGCGCAGAAATTGTTGTGGTCCTTGCAAGGCGACAATCGTACCTGGTTCTGCGGTGCCTATTTCGGCGCGGGCTTTCACGAGGATGGCTTGCAGGCCGGGCTCGCGGTGGCCGAAGCCTTGGGCGGCGTGCGCCGGCCATGGACGGTGGCCAACGAATCCGGCCGCATCGTCATCGACGAGACGCTCCGCCGCAGCCCGCGCGCTGCCGTCCGGGCGGCCTAATCAGATGAATGGCCCGATGACCGCACCTCGGCTGTCCGGTCTTTATCGCGGTTCGGTCGTCCATACGCGCGTGCGGCCCAAGCGCCATCATCTGCGCTATCGCTTGATGATGGTCTGCCTCGACCTCGCCGAGGTCGGCGGACTCGCGCGCACCTGCCGGTTCTTTTCCGACAATCGCTTCAATCTCTTCAGTTTTTACGATCGCGATCACGGCGATGGGTCGGACCGTCCCTTGCGCGACCAGATGATCGACCGGCTGGCCGAGGCGGGCATCGATCTGGCCGGCGGCGCGGTCCGCATCGTGTGTTTGCCGCGGATCCTGGGCTACGTCTTCAATCCGATCAGCGTTTACTATTGCGCCGATGCCGATGGGGTCTTGCGCGCGATGGTCTACGAGGTGAACAATACTTTCGGAGAACGTCATAGTTATTTGATTCCGGTCAGGGAGCCGTTGAACCCGATCCGCCAGAGTTGTGCGAAACGCCTTCATGTATCGCCGTTCATGGATATGGATATGACTTACGATTTCTGCGTCACCCCGCCTGACGCGCACGTTTCGATCGCCATTGCCGGGCGCGACCCGGACGGCCCGCTCATCGCCACCGCCTTCGACGGCCGCCGGCACGATTTATCGGATCGTTCCCTAGTGTCCGCCTTTTTCTCTTATCCGCTGCTGACCCTGGGTGTCGTCGCCGGCATCCATTGGGAGGCGCTGAAACTGTTCCTGAAAGGCATCAAGGTGCGCAGCCGTCGCCCGCCGCCCGTTCATGCCTTCACGATTGTTGCGCCACGGTCTTCCCAGGGCTTCTAGACGATGACGAGCTTCGATCTCTCCCGTCTCGCGATCAAACGGCTGCTGGCCCGATTGGAAGCCGGTAACCTGACCATCGTGACCCCGGGCGGCGAACGGATCGAACACCGCGGGATTCGCCCTGGGCCGAATGCGGTCATGGTTCTGCATCGCTGGCGCGCACTCACACGGTTGGCGTTGCACGGCGATATGGGTCTGGCCGAGGCCTATATCGACCAGGATTGGTCGAGCCCCGATCTGGCGGCCGTGCTCGAACTCGGTGCGATCAATCTGCGCGCGCAGGAAGGAATCCCTGCGACCACGACGTTCAAGCGCTTCGCCAATCGCCTGCGTCATTGGGGCCGCAGCAACACGCGCTCGGGCAGTCGACGCAACATCGTGGCGCATTACGATCTCGGCAACGATTTCTATACGCGCTGGCTCGATCCCGACATGCAATATTCCTCGGCCGTTTTCGCGGGCGCGGATAGTTCGCTGGATGACGCGCAGACGCACAAACTCGATCTCATCATCGAACGCCTGGGCATCCAGGGCGGCGAGCGCGTGCTGGAAATCGGTATCGGCTGGGGTGGGCTGGCGGAACGGCTGGTGCGGCGCGGCTGCCAGGTGACGGGGCTGACCTTGTCGCCGTCGCAACTTGAATACGCGCGCCAGAGGCTGGCCGCCAATCCCGGCAACGGGCATGCCGACTTGCGCCTGATGGATTATCGCGATGTCGACGGCACCTTCGATCGGATCGTGTCGATCGAAATGATCGAGGCGGTCGGCGAGGCCTATTGGCCGTCCTATTTCCGCACCATCAAGGAGCGTCTGGCGCCGGGCGGGCGGGCCTTGGTTCAGGCCATCACCATCGCCGAGGAACGCTTCCAGTCCTATCGGGCGGAGGTTGATTTCATCCAGCGTTACGTTTTCCCGGGCGGCATGCTGCCGACCAAGGCCGAGATGCGCGCCCAAGGTGCCAGAGCCGGCCTCGTGCTGGAAAACGCCATGACCTTCGGGCTCAGCTATGCGCGCACCCTGAACGTATGGAACCAGCGCTTTCAGGGCGAATGGTCCAATATCGAAAAAATGGGCTTCCCGGTCGCCTTCAAGCGGCTGTGGGAATACTACCTGGCCTATTGCGAGGCGGGTTTCCGCTCCGGCGCCACTGATGTGGGCCATTACGTTTATGTGCGGCCGCGCTGAGGCGCCGGCCCGGACTTAAACGGCCAGACTTAAACGATTAAGTGCGGAAAAAATGGTGCGCCCGGAGAGACTCGAACTCCCAACCTTCTGATTCGTAGTCAGATGCTCTATCCAATTGAGCTACGGGCGCATCGCAAATGTCCGCGAACCTCGGCTCGCGGGCCGGTCTTGTAGTGGATTTAGTTAAGGATGCCAACCCTATAAAGAAACGCGACAGGGGCCGTCCAATGTGGGCTAATTCCCTGGCCGATCTAGGGGCTTTATCCACTGTGGCAGGTTAGCCACCACATTGTGGCTAAATGGGCGTAAGGTTTTGTCGGAATGGCCGTTTCGCTCAATCTCACTTGCCGGGGTTGGCGGCTTTAGGTAATACTTCATCCTCAGCCGGGGGGTCTCTGAAATTCTTCAAATAAAACCCCGATTCTGTGTAAATTCCGGTGTCCTGCGGAAGGTTTGCGGCGCGATGGATTTGATTGGGTTTCGGCCGGTACTTGTCGGCGCGGCATTGTTTCTGGCGGGATGCACCTTCGCGGATGATTCGCTGTTCCCGACCCTGACGGGTGGGGATCCGAGCGGTGGCGTGCGCGCCCCGGCCGGCGATCCGGGTGCACCGCCCGCGCTGAACAGCACCAATTTCCAGGCCCCGGGCGTGACCGAAGGTCGCGATACCGGCACCTTTGTCGGCCAGAAGGCGACCGAGCTGCGCAATGAGCTGCGCCGGTTGCAGGCCGACGTGTCCAAGAACAACACCGATCTCCAGACCGTCCGCGCCAAGACGGTGACCGATTCCCAGCGCTATCACGGCACGGTCGGCGGCATCAATTCGCGCCTGCAGGTCGGCACCACGCCGGGCAACCCGATCCTGGTCGATTCTTTTAACCAGGCGCTCAGCCAGCTCGATCAGATCGGTGACGACATCACCCGCATGAACGTGCTGACGACCCAGGTCACTGCCGATTCGACGATGGCCAACTTCCTGGCCGAGAATACCCGTGCGACCCTGCGCCTGTCCGGCGCCGTCGACGAAGACCATCGCCAGCTCGCCATCCTGCAGGACGAAACCGACCGCACGGTGGTGCTGATCGATCGTCTGCTCAAGGAACTGACCGACGACATTCAGCGCCAGACGACCTATGTGTCGACCGAGCGCGCCAACCTCAACACCATGTCGGCCGCCATCAAGTCCGGCGAGATGTTCGGCTCCGATCTCACCTATCGCGCGTTGACCGCCGCCACCGTCGGCATGGGCCCGATGGCTTCGCCGTCGCCGCAAGCCTCGCTCGGCGATGGCCGTCGTCCGCTGGTCGTCATTCGTTTCGACCGTCCCGACGTGCAATATGAACAGGCGCTCTACAATGCGGTGAGCCGTACGCTCGAACGCCGTCCGAGCGCGATCTTCGAAGTTGTCGCCGTGGCACCTGCCTCGGGTGGCGCCGGTCGGGTGGCGCTCGCCACCAATCAGGCGCGCCGCAATGCCGAAGCCGTCCGCGGCTCCTTGCAGCGCATGGGCCTGCCGCAGAGCCGCGTGACCATGACGTCGCGCACCAGCGACCAGGCGCAGAGCAACGAGGTCCACCTCTTCCTGAACTAAGCGCATGCCGCCGCGCGGCTATGCGCTGCTGATCTCCGTCATTTTCGGCTGGGGATTGGCGTGGCCGATGATCAAGATCGGCCTCAATGAAATACCGCCCTTGGCCTATCGCGGCCTGATGCTGCCCGTGGCCGGCATCCTCACCTTATTGATCGCGCGCATCATGGGCGAACAGGTGCGTCTGCCGCACGGGCAATGGCCGGCGTTCCTGTTCTCGACCTTCCTCAACATCACCTGCTGGGTGTTGTTCAGCACCGTCGGGCTGCGCCTGATGGGCTCGGGCCATGCCTCGATCATCGCCTATACGATGCCGCTGTGGGCGATGTTGTGCGCCGTGCTGTTCACCGGCGACCGGCCGACCCTCTTGCGTTATGCGGGTCTCGCCTGCGGTCTGGTCGGGCTCGGCATCCTGCTGTCGGGTGAACTCGGCGTCATGGCGGAATCGCCCCTGGGGGTTGCCCTCATGCTGGTCGCGGCGGCCACTTGGGGGGCGGGCACCGTCGTGCAGAAACGCGTGCAGTGGCGCCTGCAACCGATGACCCTGACCGGCTGGATGATCCTGATCGGTTCCTTGCCGATCCTCGCCGTGGCCTTGGTGGATGAGGTCTGGCTGCTCAAACCGATTTCGCCGCTGGCGATCTGGTCCAGCATCTTCGTGCTGATTGTGCCGACGATCTTTTGCTGGTTCGCCTGGTTTCGCGTCGTCGCACTCGCCCCCGTTGTCGTGTCGACCGTCGGCATCATGCTGGTGCCGGTGATGGCGGTGATCGGCGGCAGCCTGCTGCTCGACGAGGCGGTTGGGTCGCGCGAAATCGCGGCGCTCGCCTTTGTGATACTCGGCATCGCCCTGGTGCTGATGCCGCAGAAGAAATCCGCCGCCAATTGACACCGGCTCGGTGCGAGCCAAATGAAAATCGAGGCCTCAGAACGGAGCAGACCATGCGCGGCATTTCCTTTATCGCAGCAGCGTTAACCCTTGTGGCTCTCCCGGTGTGCGCCCAGGCCCCCACCGCTCAGCTCGATCGCATCAAGCTGCCGGCCGGTTTCAAGATCGACATCTTCGCCCAGGTGCCCGAGGCCCGATCGATGGTCGTGGTGCCGGACCTCAATGCGGTTTTCGTCGGCAATCGGCGCGGCGACAAAGTGTATGTCGCCATCGATGCCGATCGCGACGGCAAGGCTGAGGACGTGAGGCCCGTCGTCTCCGGTCTCAAATCGCCGAACGGCATCGCGTGGAAAGACGGCTACCTTTATATCGGCGAACAGCATCGTGTGATCCGCATCCCGGCCGCCGATCTCAAATCCATCGACGGTGCCAAACGCGAAGTCGTGTTGGATGGCCTGCCTGACAAAAGCCATCACGGCTGGCGCTATATCGGCTTCGATCCGAAGGGGCAGCTCTATGTGACGGTCGGCGCCGCCTGCAACATCTGCGCGCCCGACGGACTCGAAGGCAAAATCGTGCGTGTGGAAAACGGCAAGACCGTTGTCGTTGCGTCGGGTCATCGCAATTCGGTCGGCCTCGATTGGCATCCGAAAACCGGCCAGATGTTTTTCACCGATAACGGCGCCGACAATATGGGCGACGACGTTCCGCCGGACGAACTCAATGTGTTGACGGCCGAGGGACAGGACTTCGGCTTCCCTGCCTATGGCGGCGGCGATTCCAAAACCAAAGAATTCGGCGCCAAGGCGACTCCCGATATGGTCCAGCCGGTGGTGAAGTTCGGCGCGCATGTCGCCGCCCTCGGCGTGCATTTCTACCGCGGCGATGCGTTCCCGCAGGATTACCGCACCGATGCGTTCGTCGCCCAGCACGGCTCGTGGAACCGCGCGCAACCAGACGGTTATCGCGTCATGCGTATCAAGATGGAAGCCGACGGCAAGGTCATCGGCGTTGAGCCGTTCGCCGAAGGATTTTTGCAAGGGCGCAGCGCCTGGGGCCGCCCGGTCGATGTGAAGGAATTGCCCGACGGCTCGCTGATCGTGTCCGACGATACCGGCGGACGGATCTATCGCATCAGCTATCAGAAGTAGGCGTCAACAACGGAGCAAAGCGACCTCGCGTCGCGACGTTAGCTATATGACGAACAGCCGGTCGGGCAGTTCGTTCGGATTCTTCCCTTCGGCCGGAACGTGATCGGCGAGAATATCGCCGACACTGGCGACGACCTTGCGGAAACCCTCGGCGACCTGATCGCGGTGGATATCCTCGATCAAGCTATCGATGATGTCCTGCCACGTCGCAGGTTCGACCTTCGCATTGATGCCCTCGTCGGCCAGGATCTCGACATAGCGTTCCGCCACCGACACGAAGATCAAGATGCCGGTGCGCCCCTGTGTCAGATGCAGGCCGCGTTCGATGAATTGTTCGCGGGCATTCGCCGCACCCGCCGCGCGTTTCATCGCATCGGGGATCAGGGCGACGCGCAGGCGTGGGATCAGCAACAATCCGCCGAGCACGACGAGCGTGGTGAGCTGAATGAAAAACAGATCGCCCGCCGCGACGATGCCGAGATAAGGAATGACAATGCCGGGTAGGATCAGGGCGATCAGGCCGATGCCGACGAAGGCCGGCCAGATATAATGGTTGGAATGGCGTGCCACGACGGCGACGATTTCGCCGTTGGTGCGCAGCTCCGCCGTACGGATGGCTTCGGTGACCGAGGCCAGATCCTGTTCGGACAGCAATTTCATGGCGTCACCATCGCCCCGATGCGCCGCCGCCGCCGAACGATCCGCCGCCGCCCCGGAACCCACCACCGCTGCTGCGGCCAAACCCGCCGCCGCCGATGCCGCCAAGGCGACGCCCTCTGAACCCGCCGCCACCGATAAAACGGGGTAGCACGAAGAACATGACGATGAACAGGATGAGCGGCCAGGTCCAATTGCCGTCCGTCGGGGCCACCTTGCGCGTGCCGACCTCGGTCAGGCGCGATGCCGTTTTCGCGTCGCCCATCAGGATCTGGGTGAGAGTGGTCACACCGGCTCGTACCCCGCCGTCGTAATCGTTGTCGCGAAAGCGCGGCAGGATTTCTTGCTCGATCAGCCCACGCGCCAGTGCGTCGGTGATCGTGCCTTCCAGGCCGTAGCCGACCTCGATCCGCACGCTGCGTTCTTTCGGCGCCACGATGAGCAGGACGCCGTTGTTCTTGCCGGCGCGCCCAATGCCCCAAGTGCGGCCGAGCTGATAGCCGTAATCCTCGATCGCCTGACCCTGCAGCGAGGCGAGCGTGACCACGACCATCTGATTGGTCGTCGCCTTCTCCAGCCCCTCAAGCGTCGCGGTGAGGTTCTGTTTGGTTTGGCTCGATAGGATATTCGCCTGATCGACGACGCGGCCGCTCAGCGCCGGGAAGGCGATCTCGGCGGCACCCGCAGGCAGGATGCCCGCGATGACGATGAATACTGCTACGGCGAAGGCGCGCATCTATTTGCCGAAATTGACGCGCGGCGGCGTCGAGCTGCCCTCGGGCGCGCGCAGATTCTCTTTCACCTTGGCGTCAGGATAGAAGATCGCGGCGATCCAGCGGCCGGGGATGGTGCGCAGCTCGGTGTTATATTTGCGCACGGCCTCGATGTAATCGCGCCGCGCCACCGCGATGCGGTTTTCGGTGCCTTCCAATTGCGATTGCAACGACAGGAAGCTTTGGTTCGATTTCAGTTCGGGATAGCGTTCCGACACGACCAGCAGGCGCGATAAGGCGCTTGTCATCGAAGCTTGCAGCTTTTCGAACTGATCGAGTGCCGCGCGGTTGGAGAGGATATCGGCCGGGATCTTCATCTGTGTGGCTTGGGCGCGCGCTTCGACCACGGCGGTCAGGGTTTCGCGTTCCTGCGCGGCATAACCCTTCACGGTTTCCACCAGGTTGGGGATCAGGTCGGCACGGCGCTGATATTGGTTCTCGACCTGCGACCAGGCGGCGTTGACCTCTTCATCAAGTTTCGGGACCTCGTTCACGCCGCAAGCGGCCAGCAGCAGGCCCGTCACGGCGACGGCGAGGAATTTCGTGATGCGGGACATAGCGTGGCGACTCCCTATTTCGATTTCGCTCCAGCGTACAGCATCCGGTCGCGCTCGGCGAACCACAGATCGGCATAGCCGCATGTCACATAGTCCGGAAAATAGGGACCGCCAGTCGTGAAGTGCAGATTCGACACTTCCGCCGCCGGGAAGGCCGGATCGTAATCGACCAGATGGTTCCAGCGATGTGGGATTTCGCCGATCAGGTCATCGTTGCCGAGCCAGTTGAAGCGATGCAGATCGAGCCCGCTGGCGCTGTTCACATAGTCCGGCGTCAAGGCCCGGCATTTGGCGTTATTGAACAACATCACGCTCGACCAGTTTTTCTTCTCATAACGCGTCTGGGTTTCGCCCAGGAATTTCTTGTCCTCATTGGGGACATGGTCGTGTTTCACGCACATAACGGCAAAGGCGTCGTCACGTAAGCTCCACAGCTTGGCGACATCGTCGAGCATCAGCATGTCGCAATCCATGAACAGCGCCCAGCCGTCGTAGTCGCAGAGATGCGGCACGAGAAAGCGCGAGAACGAAAAATCGGAGGATTGCAGATTATGCCGTTCGCGCCACATCAGCTTGCCCAATTGGCTGAGCATCAAGGGCGCGATGGTGACGGGTTGGCTGGCGCGCGCCTGGATCGCGTGCGCGAGCACGTTGTAGGCGACGGCCTCGCGGGGATCAAAACCGATGAAGATGCGGATCATGGGGCATTCTTCATCGGGCCAGCTTAATCAATCGTGAAGCGGGATATTGTCGATCAGGCGGGTGCGGCCGAGCCAGGCGGCGGTCAGGATGCGCGCCGGTTTCATCACATCGGTGATGGGGGCAAGGTTTGCCGCGTCCCGCACGGTGACATAATCGACCTGTTTGAAGCCGGCCTTGAGGATCGCTTCCGCGCCTGCGGCTTCGGCATCGGCGATGGCCTCGACGCCGCCCGCGCGCACCTTGGCGGCGACATCGTTCAGTGCCTGATGCAGCATCGGCGCTTTGGCGCGTTCGTCAGGGCTGAGGTACACGTTGCGCGACGACAGCGCCAAGCCGTCCGCCTCGCGGATGATGGGGCAGCCTTCGATTTTGACCGGCAGATCGAGATCGGCTGCCATG
Source organism: Rhodospirillaceae bacterium (assembly GCA_947467145.1). GTDB lineage: Bacteria > Pseudomonadota > Alphaproteobacteria > Rhodospirillales > UBA2165 > CANIGJ01. The sequence goes on from CANIGJ010000004.1 coordinate 127,400, forward strand.
CGCGTGATGACGCAGAGCTGCTGATAATCCTTCTTGCCGAAATAAGCGACGTCGGGTGCCGCCTGGATCAACAGTTTGGACACGACCGTCGCCACACCGGTGAAGAAACCGGGGCGGAACGATCCTTCCAGGATATCGCCGATGCCGGGCACCGACACGGTGGTGACCGCTCCGGCCGGATACATTTCCTCGACGTTCGGCGCGAACAGCACTTGCGCGCCCTGGCGTTGCAGCGCGGCGGCGTCGGCTTCCTCCGTGCGCGGGTAGGTGCCGAAATCCTCGTTCGGGCCGAACTGGCGCGGATTGACGAAGAGCGTGACGATGGTGCGATCCATTGCCGCGACCGATTTGCGCACCAGCGAGAAATGCCCTTCGTGCAGCGCACCCATGGTGGGCACGAGGCCGACGCTCAAACCATCCTGGCGCCATGCGGCGACGCGGGCGCGAAGATCGGTGACGCGACGGATCGTTTCGAGGTCCGCCAGTCGGTCGGTTACGGAAGTGGCCATGAGATCGGTGTGATGGGTTAGCGGTCGCCGTAGAGATTTTTGGGCGCAGGAAACGTGCGGGCCCGCACTTCGCGCGCATACTCGGCGGCGGCCTTGCCGATGGCGTCGCCGACTTCGCCGAAGCGTTTGACGAATTTCGGCGTGAAGTCGTTGAACATGCCGATGGCGTCTTCGGTGACCAGCACCTGGCCGTCGCAGGCCGGCGACGCTCCGATGCCGATGGTGACGACGGGAACCTGATCGGTGATCTTGCGCGCGAGCGTTTCCGTCACGGCCTCGATGACGATGGAGAAAGCGCCGGCTTCGGCGACCGCTTGGGCATCGGCGACGATCTTGGCGGCACTGACGGAATCATGACCTTGGCTCCGGAAGCCGCCGGCCGTGTTCACCGATTGCGGCTTCAAGCCGATATGGCCCTGCACCGGAATGCCGCGCTCGACGAGGAACTTCACGGTCTCGGCCATTTCGACGCCGCCTTCGATCTTGATGCCGCCGCAGCCGGTTTCGGTCATGACGCGCGCGCAATTGCGAAACGCCTGCGCCGGGCTTTCCTGATAGGTGCCGAACGGCATATCGACGATGACGCAGGCATGTTTGCTGCCGCGCACCACGGCGGCGCCGTGCGCGATCGACATATCCAGGGTAACGCCCAGGGTGGAATCCATGCCGTACAGCGCCATGCCCATGGAATCGCCGACCAGCAGCAGATCGACATGCGGATCGAGCAGTTTGGCCATCGGATAGGTATAGGCGGTCAGGCAGACGACCGGCTCCGCGCCCTTGCGTCCCGCGATATCGGGGGCCGTCAAACGGCGGGTTTTGGCGACCGAAGCTCCATACGACGGCTTATTCACAGGCCTGACTCCAAATTTGCCCAAATTATGGGCTTAATCGTTTGCCGCGTCCATGACCGAAAGGCGATACTGCCGGACAGGGGAACAGGGGCGGACACTGACCATGACCCGAGTTCGGGTTCTTTTTGCGGTGCACATAACGCTTTATGCGCTGGCTGCCTGTCAAGCCACGCCGAAGCTGCCGGAGATATCGGCCCAAGCTCCGGTTCAGGCCCCAGCCGCGGTCGCGGCGCCTGTCGCCGTCTCTGAAGTTGTTGCGGCACCCCCGCCGGTCAAGGCCCCGGCTCCGGCGCCGGTCACGGCGCCCGTCCCGGAGGCGCGCGAACAGATCGAACCCGAGGCGCCGTCGGCAACGCCGCAGCGCGTGCGCGAGCCGGTGCGCGCGACGCGTCATATGATTGTCGCGGCGCATCCGGCGGCGGCCGAAGCGGGCCGTGAAATTCTTCGCAAGGGCGGCAGCGCGGTCGACGCGGCGATTGCCGCACAACTCGTGCTCAATCTGGTCGAGCCGCAATCGTCCGGCATCGGCGGCGGCGGCTTCCTCGTTCACTTCGCGCGCGAAACCGGCACGGTCGAAAGTTATGACGGCCGCGAAAAGGCACCCGCCTCGGCACGGCCCGACATGTTTTTGAATGCCGACGGTAAACCGCGCGGCTTCGGCGATGTTGTTGCCGGCGGTCTGTCGGTCGGCGTGCCGGGCGTGCTGCGTATGTTGGAACTGGCGCACAGCGAACACGGCAAATTGCCGTGGAAAGATTTGTTCGACCCGGCGATTAAATTGGCCGAGCAGGGCTTCGAGGTCGGCCCGCGTTTAAATGAAGCGATCGCGCGCGATCCGCATCTGAAAAATTTCCCCGACGCGGCGCGCTATTTCTATGACGCGAAGGGTCAGGCCCGCGCCGTCGGCTCGAAGCTGACCAATCCCGCCTTCGCGCAGACGTTGCGCATACTCGCCGATAAAGGTGTGGCGGCATTCTACAGCGGCGACATCGCGCGCGACATTGCGGCGGCCGTCAGCAAAGCGCCGCGCAATGCGGTCGTCATGACGACGAAGGATATCGAGTCCTATAAGGCCGAAAAGCGCGAGCCGGTCTGTTCGATCTATCGTTTGTGGTTCGTCTGTGGCGCCGCCCCGCCGTCGTCGGGCGGTATCGCCACCTTGCAGATGTTGGGCCTGCTGGAAAACGCGGACCTTGAGAAACTGAAACCGGCCTCGCTCGACGCCGTGCATCTGATCGCCGAAGCCGGACGTCTCGCCTATGCGGATCGCAATCAATATGTCGCCGATCCGGCGTTTGTCGATGTGCCGATCACGAGTCTGATCGATCCTGGTTATTTGACCGAGCGCGCCAAGCTGATCTCGCCCGCGCGCGCCATGGGCCGTGCCGAACCCGGTGTGATCGCGGGAAGCCACGCGCGTTACGCACCGGCCGAGGACGAACGTTCGCTGTCGACCAGTCATCTCAGCATCGTCGATGACGAGGGGAATGCGGTCGCCTTCACGACCTCGATCGAAAGCACGTTCGGCAGCCGGTTGATGGTGCGGGGCTTCCTGCTCAACAACCAGCTCACCGATTTCAGCTTCGTGCCCGAGGTGGCGGGTAAGCTGGCGCTCGATCGGCCGGAGCCCGGCAAGCGCCCGCGCTCGTCCATGGCGCCGACCCTGGTGTTCGACGGCATGGGGCGCCTGGTGCTGGCGACCGGCTCGCCGGGCGGGGCGCGCATCATCGGTTATGTCGCCAATAGCGTGATTTCGAGCCTGGATTGGGGACTGGACCCGCAGGCGGCGGCGGGCCTCGCCCATTTCGCCAACCGCAATGGGGCGACCGAGCTGGAGGCCCGCACCCCCGTGGCGGGCCTGAAAGCGGCCCTGGAAGCCAAAGGGCACACCGTGGCGCTAGACAGCATGACCAGCGGGCTCAATATCATCCGCGGCCAGTCCGAGGTGCTGTTCGGCGGCACCGATCCGAGGCGCGAAGGTCTAGCCCTAGGGGATTAGGGCGCTTGGAAGCCCCAAACCCGTGGAAAAGGCCGATTTCCGCCAAAAAAGGCGGGAAAAACTGCGGGTTGGGTCGTTGACTTACCCCCGCCCAGCACTTATACAGCGCCCTGCTTTTAAAGGAGTTCTCCAGTGAAACGCACTTACCAGCCGAGCAAGCTCGTGCGGAAGCGCCGCCACGGTTTTCGCAGCCGTATGGCAACTGTCGGCGGCCGCAAGGTGCTGGCCAACCGCCGCGCCAAGGGCCGGAAGCGTCTGTCCGCCTAATCTACCCGGTATCGGCAGCCCGGATATGCGCCTTGCGCGTCTCAAGACCCGGCGCGATTTCCTCCGTGTTGCCGACACGCGGGCGCGTTTCGCCACACCCGGTTTGATTCTCCAGGTTCGCCGTCATGGCGCGGATGAAGAATCCGCGTTGCCCGCGATTCGCGTCGGCTTCACCGTCAGCAAAAAAGTCGGCAATGCCGTGGTGCGCAACCGCGTCAAACGCCGCCTGCGTGCGGCCGCCGACGAGATCATCGCGACGCACTCCAAACCGGGGCGCGATTACGTGTTGGTCGGGCGGCGCGAAAGCGAAGAGCGCGCCTATCCCGATCTGCTCGCCGATATCACCACCGCGCTCAATCGCACCGGGTCTGCCCGATGAGTCCATTGGCTCTGATCCTGCGCGGCGCCATTCGCGTCTATCAGTGGTTCGTCTCGCCGCTGTTGGGCGCACCCTGCCGTCATCTGCCGACCTGTTCGCACTACGCCGTTGAGGCGATCGAAACACATGGTGCAATCGCCGGCAGCTGGCTGACACTCAAGCGCGTCGTGCGCTGCAATCCCTGGGGAACGTCGGGCTACGATCCCGTTCCTTATAAAAACATCCACCTAAATGAGGCCGAGCATCGGCATGGATAATAAGAATCTGATTCTGGCGGTCGTGCTCTCGACCATCATCATGGTGGGCTTCCAGTGGTATTACGGCAGCCACGTGGCGCCGCCGGAAACCTCCAACGTGCCCGCGCAGCAGATCCCGCCGACCGCGCCGCAGGAACAGCCGGGCTTGCCCGTCGTGCCGGGCAGTACGCCGGCCGGGCAATTGCCGACGGCCGCGCAAGGTGCGCCCGCCGCCGCCCAGGCGCTGATGCAGGATGCGCAGGCGCTCGCCAATGCGCCGCGCGTGAAGATCGATTCCCCGCGTCTCTCGGGCACGATCAATCTGATCGGTGCGCGCTTCGACGATCTGACGCTCAAGAATTATCGCGAGACGGTCGATCCGACCTCGCCGCAAATCCGTTTGCTGCTGCCCGACGGCGGCGCCAATCCGTATTACGCGCAGTTCGGCTGGGTGCCGGGTGCGGGCAACACCGCGCAAGCCGGTGACGTGCCGCCCGCCAACGCGCGCTGGACCGCGAACAAGGAAACGCTCACGCCCGACAGCCCGGTCACGCTTACCTGGACCAGCCCGAACGGCCTGCGCTACGCGCTCACCATTTCGCTCGACGCCAATTACATGTTCACGATCGCCCAGAAGGTCGAGAACACGGGAACGGCGCCGGTCAGCCTGCATCCCTATGCGCGCCTGCGCCGCACGGGTACGCCGCACACGGCGGATTTCTACATCCTGCATGAAGGCCTGCTCGGCGTGTTCGACGGCGTGTTGCAGGAAGTCCATTACAAGGACGTGCGCGAAGCCAAAGACAAGGTGATGACCAAATCGTCGACCGGCGGCTGGATCGGCATCACCGATAAATATTGGCTGACCGCGCTGGCGCCCGACCAGAACACCAAGGTCAACACGCGCTTCGCCGATTTCCAGGCGAACAATGTCGACAATTACCAGGCCGATTTCGTCGAGAACCAGATCGATGTGGCGCCGGGTGCAAGCTCGGAGACGACGGGCCGTTTCTTCGCCGGTGCGAAGGAAGCCCAGCTGATCATGGATTATCGCGACCGGCTCAACATCACGCGCTTCGATCTCGCCATCGATTGGGGCTGGTTCGAATTCCTGACCAAGCCGTTGTTCCTGGCGATCGTCTTCTTCCACAATTATCTCGGCAATATGGGCCTCGCGATCCTGCTGGTGACCGTGATCCTCAAGCTGCTGTTCTTCCCGCTCGCCAACAAATCGTATCGCGCGATGGCGAAGATGAAGGAAGTCCAGCCCGAGATGATGAAGCTGCGCGAACGCTTCGGCGAGGATAAGGCGCGGCTCAACCAAGAGATGATGAACCTTTACAAGACCAAGAAGGTCAATCCGGCGTCGGGCTGCTTGCCGATCCTGCCGCAGATCCCGGTCTTTTTCGCGCTCTATAAGGTTCTGTTCGTCACCATCGAAATGCGCCACGCGCCGTTCTTCGGCTGGGTGCACGATCTGTCCGCGCCCGACGACTTCACCTTCGTCAATCTGTTCGGATTGATTCCGTGGACGCCGCCCGACTTCCTGCTCATCGGCATCTGGCCGCTGATCATGGGCGTGACCATGTTCATGCAGCAGAAGCTGAACCCGCCGCCGCCGGATCCGGTGCAGGCGAAGATCTTCAACTTCCTGCCGATCATCTTCACGTTCATGCTGGCGCGCTTCCCGGTCGGTCTGGTGATCTACTGGGCGTGGAACAACTCGCTCTCGATCCTGCAGCAATACATCATCATGCGCCGGGCCGGTGTGCCCATCGGCGGCGGCAAGACGCCGACGCCGGCCAACAAGAACTAACGACATGAGCGAGAAGGGAGCCGACGGCGCGTTGATCGAAGCCGGCCGGCTCCTGTTCGCCGGGCCGTGCGATTTCATCATGGGCGCGGCGCGCGCCAACCAATTGCCGGAGGGCGATCTGGTCGAGGTCGCCTTCGCCGGCCGCTCGAATGTCGGCAAATCCAGCCTCGTCAACGCGCTGACGGGGCGCAAGACCCTGGCCCGCGTGTCCAACACGCCGGGACGCACCCAGCAGGTCAATTTCTTCGTGCTGTCGCAAAAGCTGATGCTGGTCGATCTGCCGGGCTACGGCTATGCGGCGGCCCCCAAGGCGCATGTCGATGCCTGGACCGGCTTGATCGAGGATTACCTGCGTGGCCGGCGCCAGCTCAAACGCGTCTGTCTGCTGATCGACGGCCGCCACGGCATCAAGGAGGCCGACCGCCGCGCCATGGAGGTCCTGGACCAGTCGGCCGTCATCTATCAGGTGATCCTGACCAAGGCCGACAAGATGAGCCCGACGGCGCTGCAAGGCATCATCGAGGCGACCAAGGCCGAGATGGCCAAACATACCGCCGCCTATCCCACCTTGCTGGTCACCAGCGCCGAAAAGAAACAGGGTTTGGAAGCCGTGCGCGCCGAACTCGCGGTCTTGGCAGAGCAGAAATAATTCAACTATTGTCGGGCTCATGAGCGATACACCGAAACCCACTCTTTCGCCGCAGGACCAGGCCCAGATCCTGTCCGAGGCGCTGCCCTATATGCGCCGCCATGCCGGTCATATCGTCGTGGTGAAATACGGCGGGCATGCGATGGGCGAGGCGCATCTGGCGCAGTTGTTCGCGTCCGACATCGTGATGCTCAAGCATCTCGGCCTGCATCCCATCGTGGTGCATGGCGGCGGGCCGCAGATCGGCGCGATGCTGGAACGCTTGAAGATCGTCTCGAGCTTCGTCGACGGCCTGCGCGTCACTGATGCCGCGACCGTCGAAGTAGTCGAAATGGTGCTGGCCGGCTCGATCAACAAAGAGATCGCGACCTATATCAACCAGGCAGGCGGCTTCGCGGTCGGCCTGTCGGGCAAGGACGGCAATCTCATCCAGGCGACCAAGCTGCGCCGCACGCAGCGCGATCCGGAATCGAACATCGAGAAAATCCTCGATCTCGGTTTCGTCGGCGAACCGCAGACCATCAATACCCACGTCCTCGATATGTTCCTGAAGACCGACGTGATCCCGGTGATCGCGCCGATCGGCATCGGGCCAAAGGGCGAGACCTATAACATCAACGCCGATACGGCCGCCGGTGCGATCGCCGAAGCGGTCGGCGCGAAACGTTTCCTGCTGCTGACCGATGTCGCCGGCGTGCTCGACGATATGAAGAACCTGATCCCCAAGATGGACGCGTCCATGGCGCGCAACCTGATCAAGTCGGGCACCATCAAGGGCGGCATGATCCCGAAAGTGGAAACCTGCCTGGCGGCGGTGGACGGCGGCGTCGATGGCGCGGTCATTATGGACGGCCGCGTGCCGCACGCGCTGCTCCTCGAACTGTTCACCGAGCACGGCTCGGGCACCCTGATCGAGGCGGGCTGAGCGGAGGGGTTTTTGACCCCTTTCCGTATTGGCGACGAATCGGCCTATGTTTGCGCACGAGGATGCCCGAAGGCATCCGGCACGGAGGCAAAACCATGGCTAAATTCGTTGCTGAATTCGTCGGTACCCTGACTCTCGTTTTGTTCGGATGTGGTGCTGCCGTCCTGGGGGGCGAGCATGTAGGTCAACTTGGCATCGCACTCGCGTTCGGATTCGCCATCGTCGCGATGGCTTATGGGATCGGTCCGGTCTCCGGCTGCCATGTGAATCCGGCGGTCAGTCTCGCGGTCTTCGTCGCGGGGCGCATGGAGGCCAAGGAGATGGTTCTCTATTGGGTGGCCCAATTCGCCGGCGGCCTCGCGGGCGCCGCGATCCTTGCTGTTTTAGCCGGCGGCACCGACTTAGGTCTTGGTCAGAACGGATGGGGGCCTGGTTATCTGGGTGGATATTCGCTCCAGGCCGCGCTGGTGTTCGAGATCGTGATGACCGCGCTGTTCGTCATCGTGATCCTGGGCGCCACCGGTCCCAAGGCCAATGTGGCCTTCGCGGGCCTCGCCATCGGGATCACGCTCGCCGTCATCCATATCGTCGGCATCCAGGTGACCGGCGTGTCGGTGAACCCGGCGCGCAGCTTCGGGCCGGCGGTTCTCGTTGGCGGGCCGGCTTTGGCGCAGCTCTGGCTGTTTTTCGTCGCGCCGGCGATCGGCGCAATTCTGGGGGCCTTGCTGTTCCGCTTCAAGATTATCGACGCATCGTCGTAGACGGTTCGTCCGCGCGGATTTTCGGCGGCCGATACTTTATCGGCCGAGGCGGGGTAGTCCGGTCTTCGCGAACACGGTGATATCGATGGCGGGTTTGCCGAACAGGTAGCCTTGCGCGAAATCGACGCCGCAATCGCGCACGAAGTTCAAGGTTTCCTGATCGTCGACCATCTCGGCGACGGTTTCGACGCCGATATCCTTGCAGAGTTTCGTGAGTGCGGTCAGGAACGCGCGCCCCTTTTTTGCCGCCAGCGCATTCTTCACCGCACTGCCGTCGAGCTTCACCACATCGACGTCGAGACTGGCCAGATACTGAAAGCTCGCGGCACCGGCGCCGAAATCGTCAAGGCAGACCTCGTAGCCCTTGTCGCGCAACGTCTGGAAGAAATGATTGGCGTCGGCCAGGTCCGCGATGCGCGCCGATTCCGTGATCTCGAACAGCATGTTCTCGTTGGTCCAGGGATTGGCCTCGAGCAGCGCGAACAGTTCGGCGTGATAGGACGGATTGGCGATCGACTGGCCGGAGATATTGACCGCGATCTTGTATTTGTTGGCGCGGCGCGGCTGCAGCCATTCGACGACTTTCTTCGCCATGGCGAGATCGAAATGCCAGATCAGGCCGACATCTTCGGCGAAGGTGATCATCTTGAACGGCGATTCGTCGGCCGGCGCATCCTGGAAACGCACGAGCGCCTCGTAGTGATGCACGCGCCCGCCTTTGACATCGACGATGGGATGGAACGCGATGTCGAAGCTGGCCTCGCCCAACACCTTGCGAAAGCCCTGCATCGTCTTGGTCGCTTGATCGACCATGGAATTCAGGTTGCTGGCGAAACTCGTCAGGCTGAAATCGGTGCCCTTGGTTTCGCGGAATTGGTTGATGACATGGACGAGGCCGTTGGCGAGGTCTCCGTCGCTGAGCCCGCCGTCCTTCACATCGACCGTGGCCGCTTCGGCCGTCACACCTTTGCCGGTGGGATCGATCTCGCGCGTGACCTGGGCCAGGTGTTGTTCCAGCGCGCGCGGATCCATGCCGCTTTCATGCACGATGGCGTAGCGGCCGTCGGCAATCTCGGTCGCCGAATCGCCGCCGAAGGAATTGGCGCGCAAGGCGGCACCTAACGTGCCCGCCAAACTATTGCGCGTGTCCTCATCCAAGCGGTCGCGCAGCGCGGCCATCTCGGGCATCGAAATCAGGGTGAGTTCGGCTTTGTCGCCAGCAGCCTTCAGCCGTTGCGCGGCGAGGCTCGCGAAATCCTCGCCGGCATAAAGTCCGGATGTCTGGTCGCGTTGCAGTTTGCGGCCGTCCGGCCCGGCGGCGGTGGCGCCGGTGGAGCGCAGCGCGAAGAAATAGTGCCCGTCGAAATCGGTCAGCCGGTAACCGGCGAGTGCCAGCGGCGAAGTCGGGCCGTTCGGTCCGGTCAGTCGCACCGTGGCATCGTCGATGCGGCCGCGCTTGGCGGCAACCGCGACCAGTTCGCGCGCGAGCGCCTTATCCGGATCGGCGACCAGTTCGACGAAGGTCGTGCCGATCAGTTTATCCGGCGTTTTGCCGGTGAAGGTCGGCGTCGTGCCGGCGGCGTAAACGATGACGCCGTCGCGATCGATTTCCAGCAGCACGTCGGCCCAGCAGAACGCGAAGGCGACGAAGCGTTCGCGGTCTTTCTGCTGCGCGCTCCGGGCGGGCGCTACGGTGGTCGGCTGGTCGGTCATTCGGTCTCGTCGAGATCGGCGTGGAAACGGTGGAGCAGGCGGTGCGCCCAGGGCGCGACCAGAATGCCTGTCGTGCCCAGAAAGGCAACGCCGCTGAAAATGGCGTAGAAGGTCGCGAACAATTTGCCGGCGTCCGTCTCCATCCGGTCGACTGGCCCCATGCCGGTCAGGATCATCGACGCATTGAGCAGCGCATCGATCCAGCCGAGCTGGCCGAACACGCGATAGCCCACGGTGCCCAAGCCGAGTGACAGCACGATGATGATCAGCGCCACCAGGGCCGAATAGGCCACGCGGACACGCCAATGTTTGGCCGGCAGGATGGGTTGGGTTTTCCGTTCGAACATAACGGGCGATGATTGCCACAATCGGCGGGGGATTGCACGGTTGGGGAAACTGACTACCTTTGCGGTGTCATGCCCCTGCAATCTCTTAAAGATGCGCCTGTCTGGCTGTTCGATCTCGACAATACGCTGTACCCGTGCACGGCGAATCTGTTCGACGAGATCGACCGGCGCATGAGCCGCTTCGTCGCCGATTTCCTGAAGGTGGAAATCGCCGAGGCCTATAAGGTCCAGAAAAGCTATTTCCGCGCCCACGGTACGACCCTGAAGGGCCTGATGGACCTGCACGGCATGGCGCCCGACGACTATCTCGACTATGTCCACGATATCGATATGTCGCGCCTGAAGCAGGATCTGCGCCTCGATACCGCGCTGTCGCGCCTGCCGGGGCGCAAGATCGTGTTCACCAACGCCACCGTGTCCTATGCCGAACGTGTGTTGGAAAAGATCGGCATCGCACGCCATTTCGAGGCGATCTACGACATCCATGCCGCGCGGTATATCCCCAAGCCCGATCCGTCGATTTACGACGATGTGGTGCGCCGCTTCGGCGTGACCCCGCACGAGGCGGTGATGGTCGAGGATGTGGCGCGCAACCTGGCCCCGGCCCGCGCCTTGGGCATGACCACGATCTGGGTCGAAACCGACCGCGCCTGGGCCTCGCACGGGGCCGCGCCCGAGGTCGTCGAGGCCGATCACAAAACCAAGGATTTGAGCGGTTTTCTGGCCGAGATCACATCCTAAAGCGGGCTGCCCCAGGCGGGACGCCGAAAGATTGACAGGCTTTCCCGCCTCCCCCATCTTGCCCCTCCATCCCACGATTTCCGGACGAATTCACAGCTATGACCTCCCAGACCCAGCAAGCCCTGCAGACCGCCATCGATAAAGCGTGGGACGAACGCGACCAGATCAACGCCAAGACGACCGGCGCGGTCCGCGATGCGGTGAACAACGCCCTCGGCCTGCTGGATAAGGGCGAGGTGCGCGTCGCCGAAAAGATCGACGGCAAATGGCAGGTTAATCAGTGGCTCAAGAAGGCCGTGCTGCTGTCTTTCCGCCTCAACGACAACACCGTCATCGAACATGGCCCCGGCCAGGCATCGTGGTGGGATAAGGTTGCGTCGAAATTCGACGGTTGGGGCGAGAACCGTTTCCGCGATGCGGGCTTCCGCGCCGTGCCGGGCAGCGTTGTGCGTCACAGCGCGCATATCGCGCCGGGCGTCGTGCTGATGCCGTCCTTCGTCAATGTTGGCGCCTATGTCGACAGCGGCACCATGGTCGATACCTGGGCCACCGTTGGCTCCTGCGCGCAAATCGGCAAGAATTGTCATATCTCGGGCGGCACCGGGATCGGCGGCGTGCTCGAACCGTTGCAGGCCGACCCGGTCATCGTCGAAGACAATTGCTTCATCGGTGCGCGCTCGGAAATCGCCGAGGGCGTGGTCGTCGAAGAAGGCGCCGTCATCTCGATGGGTGTGTTCATCGGTGCGTCGACCAAAATCATCGATCGCAACACGGGCGAGATTTTCATGGGCCGCGTGCCCGCCTATTCGGTCGTGGTGCCGGGAAACCTGCCGGGCAAGCCGATGGCCAACGGTCAGCCGGGACCGAGCCTCGCCTGCGCCGTCATCGTGAAGCGCGTCGACGCGGGGACCCGCGCCAAGACCTCGATCAACGAATTGCTGCGCGAGTGAGTTCAGTTCTCGATCCGTTAGGACTCTCGCAGGATCTGATCCGCTGCGAGAGCGTGACCCCGATCGAGGGTGGTGCGCAGGGCGTGCTGGCGCGTGCGTTGGAGCCGATGGGCTTCGTCTGCCACTCGCTGACCTTCAGCGCGGCCGACACGCCGGACGTCACCAATCTTTACGCGCGCCTCGGCACATCTGGCCCGCATTTCTGTTTCGCCGGACATACTGACGTCGTGCCGGTCGGCGATCGCGCAGCCTGGACGGCCGATCCGTTCGCGGGCGTTGTAAAGGACGGCTTGCTGTACGGCCGTGGCGCCGCCGACATGAAGGGCGCCATCGCCTGTTTCGCCGCCGCCGTCTCGCGCTTCCTGGCCAAGCAAAAGAATTTCGCTGGCTCGATCAGTTTCCTGATCACGGGCGATGAAGAGGGCCCGGCCGTCAACGGCACCGTGAAGATGCTGGAATGGGCGGCCGCGCGCGGCGAGAAGTTCGATGCCTGCATCGTCGGCGAGCCGACCAATCCCTCAGCACTCGGCGATATGATGAAGGTCGGCCGGCGCGGTTCGCTCAATGCACGCCTCACTGTGCATGGCGTGGCCGGCCATGTTGCCTATCCGCATCTCGCCGACAATCCGTGCCATCGCCTGGTCGAGATGCTGGCCGCGATTACGCGCGATACGCTCGACGAAGGCACCGCGCATTTCCAGCCCTCGACCTTGCAAATCACGAGCATCGACGTCGGCAATCCGACGACCAACGTGATTCCGGCCACGGCGGAAGCGCGCTTCAATATCCGCTTCACCGATGCGTTCGACGGCAAGGGCGTGGAGCGTTGGATCCGCGAGCGCCTCGATCGCGTCGGCGGCACGTATGACCTTAAGGTCCAGGTCTCGGGCGAATCCTTCCTCACCCAGCCCGGTCCATTGTCCGACATCATCGGCGCGGCGGTGGCACGCGTGACCGGGCGCACGCCTGAACTCAGCACCTCGGGCGGCACGTCGGATGCGCGCTTCATCAAGAATTATTGCCCGGTCATCGAATTCGGCCTGGTCGGCGAAACAATGCATAAGACCGACGAACGCATGCCGGTCGCCGACATTGCGGCGCTGGCCGATATCTACGAAGCGATTCTCGACGATTTCTTCAAACCGTAAGCGATGCGCCGCGCCGCGCGCGGTCATCGGAGGAAGAGCCCCTGAGCATCACCGGTGAGATCGCATCCGGCATCTACGGCGCCTGGCGTCTGGCGCGCGGCGATGTCGGCGGCATCGGCTATTTCAATGGCACGCGGCAGGGCTTCTGGCGCTCGTTTCTCGCCATGGCGATCGTGGCGCCGCTGTTCGCCAGCGTGCTGCTGCTGATCTACATGGGCGCGCCCGACCAATATGAACCGGTACGATTCTTTACAGTCCAGGCCATCGGTTATGTCGTCGCCTGGTTCGTCTTTCCGCTGATCATGTTCTACGTCGTCCAAAAGATCGATCGCGAACGCCGCTTCTTCGCTTTCATCGCGGCCTATAATTGGTCGTCGGTCATCCAGAACTTCATCTATATCCCGATCGTCGTCGTCGCCCAACTCGGCGTCGTGCCGACCGATCTGACCTATTTCCTGGTCTTCGTGATCAAGGTGTTGGTCTTCGTCTATACCTGGTTCATCGCACGTTCGACGCTCGGCATCACCAGTATGCAGGCGAGCATCATCGCCGCCGGCGATCTCGTCCTGGCCGGCGTGATGAATTCGGTGATCGACGCGATGCTCAGCTGACGCGCGGGCGTGCGAGAAGCGTCCAGGCGATCTCGGAATCTTTTGCGTCGTCGGACGGATCGTAGGCGCCGACCGGGCTGATCGTGCCGGTCGCCTCGTCGATACGCGACAGATCGTAATTGGCGCGCAGATTGTCGATCAGGGCCGCCGCACCGCCCTGGCTCACGAGGCCATAAGGCCAAATTTCCATGAACAGGATCGGGCGGTCGCGCGCGATGGTGCGGTGCGCGCCCGCCAGCACGGCGGGCTCCGCGCCTTCGGCATCGATCTTGATGAGATCGACATGCGTGTCTGCGATCACGTCATCCAATGTGAGTGTCGCGACGGCCACGGTTTCGACCGCATTGTCGACATTGGCCGCGATTAGGGAATGTCCGCCCATATTGTGGCCGTGGCGGACCAACGTCGCGGGCCCCGCGCGATCCGACACGGCGGCGGCATGGACATCGACGATGGCCCCCAGGCGATGTTCGGCGACGTTGCGGCGCAGTAGCGCTGCGTTGATCGGATCGGGCTCGAACGCGTGCATGTGACCGGCTGGCCCGACCGCGTGGCCGATCTGGACGGTGTGATAGCCGATGTTGGACCCGATCTCGACGATGCGTTGCCCGGGGCGGATATGCGCAAGCAACACCCGGGTCTCGTAGGGTTCCCACTGTCCACGCTTCATCAGTTGGTAGGCGACCACACCATCGCGTGTGTCGGCCCATAAGCGGCCGAACGGGAGCGGGATGGGGATTGTGCCGGTGGGGTGCAGCAGGCGACAGAGCCGCCACCACCATTTGCGGCGGCGCGACGTGGCAAGATGCGCGCCGTCGATTCGGCCGGCAGTGAAAAGATAGAGCGCGGTGCGCAAGGGCCGCGCGGTTATTTCGGCGCCAAGGCTTTGGTCTTGGCGCGCAGCTCGGTGATCAGGCCGGAGACCTTGTTGCCGTTGCGCACGATGACCGACGTGAATTCCGAGCGCTGCGTCTGCATCATGCTGACGCCTTCGATCACGATATCGACGATACTGGGGTCTGTGCTGGCCTGCGCGACGCGCCAATCCAGCCGGATCGGTTTGGCCACGTTGCGGCTGATCTGCGACTGCACGACGACCGCGTTGTCTTCGCTGCCCGCCGGTTTCGATGCGCCGAGGATATCGAGGTTCTCGCCGCCGTAATCGCGGAAGCGCTGCGCATAGGTCGACACGATCAGGTCTTCGAACAGGCCCATATATTCGGTCTGTTCTTCCGGCGTCGCCACGCGCCAGTAACGGCCCAAGGCCGAGCGGCCGATCGCCGGTACGTCGAAATGTTCTTTCAACAGTGCGCGGAAACCCTGCTCGCGCTCGGCTTGGCTCATCGTCGGGCTGGTGAGTTGGCTGATCGCCTTGTCGGCCAAGGTGCGCACAAAGGCTTGCGCATCGGCAACCTCTTCGGCGCGTGCCGGCAGCGCAACGGCCACGACCAGTAAAGCGACGCCCAGACAGAAGGCGCCGAACTTCGTCATGCTGCGCATGCGATCAATGTCTCGAGGTAACGGGCGCGTCGAGATCTTTGAGGTCCAGCTCGCCGGTCAGGTTCGGCAGGGGCGCATCGCCGGTGCCGCCGTTGCGGATCTCGTCCATGCGGCGTTGGCGATACAGGCTGCGGATCGCCGCATAGAAATCGACCGAGGTGCGCTCGAGATCGTCGAGCACGTTCCACAGCTGATCGCGGGCATCGATGCCGGTCACGAGGGCGCGCGTCAGCGGCACCCAATCGTTGTCGGTGTTGCTCGCCCACCAATTGATCGGATCGAGGAAGAAGTCGGCGACTTTGCCGGTCAGATCGCGCGGGTTCGAGGGCCCGAGGATCGGCAGCATGAGGTAGGGACCTTCGCCGACGCCCCAGACCGCGAGGGTCTGGCCGAAATCTTCGTCATGCGGCGCGAAGCCGAGATCGGCGGCAGGATCGCCGAAGCCGACGACGCCCAAGGTCGAATTGATCACGAACCGCGCGAAGGTCGTGCCGGCGCGGCTGAATTGGCCCTGCAGCAGATCGTTCGCGAAGATCACCGGCGAGCGCAGGTTCTGCAGTGCGTTGTGCACGCCGTCGCGCATCTCGGGTGTGGTGATGGCGCGATAGCCCGACGTCACCGGCTTGATGACGTAACGGTCGGCGCCCCGGTTGAATTCGAAAATCGCCCGGTTGGTCGGCTCGACGGGATCGTTCAGTTTTTTGAATTCCGCGAGCGCTTCCGGATCGCCTTCAGGCGCGGATGCACAGCTCGCGAGCAACATCGATGCAACGATCAGGGCGCTGATTCTCATCGCCCCGTTACCGAAATCCGCCCACATACCAACCTCTGAATTGGCTCGTTTATTTTATGTCCGCTAGCCCATTCGATACGCCGAATAGATTTCGCGGCGGAGTCTCCAGCGGGCAACCCTTTGTGGATTGTTTCCGCCAGCTATTCAATATCTTGATCCAGGTTTGTCTGAAATCGCCGCAGTTTTACGCGGCACCCCGAAACTCCCCCATTTAACGCGTGGACTATACAAAGACCTGATGGAAAATAACAGTAATCCGAAGCCGAAATCCGTACGGGTCATCCACGGTAGTGGTAATTGTGCAACATCACGTTCGAGCGTTCAGACTACACGCCGAGTCTTAAATTTTTTTGAATCAGGGATGACGGCCGCGCGTGACGGTGGCGCGTAGGATTGTATTAGGTTGTGTTGATCTGCGGCGCGGCCAAGCGGCGCGCTTAAGGGTCTGCTCGTCCAGCCCGGCGGGCTAGAGGTAGGACCGAACGTCGCGCCCGACGAGGCGGCTTACGTCTGCCAGGATTTCCGCGCCTTTGGCCCGCAAGGCCCGCGCTTCGTATCCCGGAATTTCGTCGGCTCGGGTCAGTAGGATCTCAGCCCATTTCATCTGGGTGCCCACATACCGGGTCCAATCGATGGTACACATGATGGTTGCCTCAGGCTTCCTCTTGGTGACGAACATGCCGTGTTTTCACGGTCGCGTTACCCCAACGATACGGCTGTTCTAACTTGGCGGGGTGACATCCCTGTGACATCCCGCAAATCGCATCCGTATAAATCCTTAACAAATCGTATACACCGATTATTCCATGCGCGGGGTCACGATGGAGTGATGGCGATCACATTTCATGGGATTTTCACAAAGGCGCGCAGGCATGAAAAAAGGGCGGATATCCGCCCTTTTTTGCTTCAAATATATAGGCCCGGCTAGGACTTAGGGGTGCCCAGAACGCAGCTTTTGGCGTAATCGCCCACCTGATTGGCGGTCCAATCGCCTTTCGGTTTTTTGTCCATCATCTCGCACCATGCCTTGGTGCCGACGGCGGGTTCGCCGCAGCCGGCCAGCAGGCCGCTGCAGACGAGCAGGGCAGCGGCGAGGCCGCTGCGCTTGAGGATCGTTGCCGGCATTTAAGCGTTGGCCGTGGTCTTGATGCCCTTGTCGGCGAAGAGCTGTTGCAGCTCGCCGGTCTGGTACATCTCGCGCACGATATCGCAGCCGCCGACGAATTCGCCCTTCACGTAAAGCTGAGGAATGGTCGGCCAATTGCTGAAATGTTTGATGCCTTCGCGCACTTCCATGTCGGCCAGGACGTTGACGCCCTTGAACTCGACGCCGGCCAAGGTCAGCGCTTGGACGACGGCGGCGGAGAAGCCGCATTGCGGGGCGTTCGGCACGCCCTTCATGAACAGCACGATCGGCGAGGATTCGATTTCGCTCTGGATACGCTGGAAGACGGGATGGTCGTTCATTTTGTGCCTTTCACAAAAAGCTGCGCAACGTCGCTTTATTCGGCGCCGGGAACCGTGGTGGTCAGCGCCAGTGCGTGCAGCTCGATGCCCATGCGGCCCTGTAGCGCCTCATAGACAAGTTGATGTTGCTTCACGCGGCTGAGGCCCTGGAATGCCTTGGAGACGACGTGGGCGGCGTAGTGATCGCCGTCCCCGGCGAGATCGTTAATCTGAACAACGGCATCGGGGATGCCCTGTTTGATCAGCCGCTCGATGTCTCCGACGTTCATGGCCATCGCGCCGGGTTCCTTCCGTTACGTTTACGTTCAACCCGCATATTAACCATTTTCGCGCGGGAAAAACAGAGGGGGGTTGGTTCACCCCTCATTTGGGCGCGCAAATCTGCTCTGCAAGGCACGCAAGGGCGGGGTTTAGGCCACAGGAACCTTAAGCAACCGCCATATAGTTGGGCAGCCAGCCTTCGTGGGTCTCGCGCAGCTCGTCGAGCATCACGCGCTCACCTTTGAGGCCGATGGCGGCCCCGCCGGTGCGCCCGATGACGACCGCCGGCACGCCGGCCTTCTGCGCCGCCTCGAGCACCGTATTGGCGCGCCCGGCCGCGACGATATAGCGGCCCTGATCCTCGCCGAAGCCCCAGGCATGGAGCGGCAGATCACCCGCCTTGTTCATGATGTCGACGCCGATATTGGCGGCGAGCGCCATTTCGGCGATGGCGACCAGCAGGCCGCCGTCCGACAGATCGTGACACGCGCTGACCGCGCGCGCCTCGATCAGGTCGCGCACCAATTCGCCCGTCGTGCGCTCAGCGTCGAGATCGATCGGCGGTGCCGCGCCGTCTTCACGCCCCGCCATTTCGCGCAAATAGATCGACTGGCCGAGATGGCCTTTGGTTTCGCCGAGCAGGATCAAGGAATCACCGTCGCGATACGCGATGCCGACCGCCTTGGTGTAATCCTCCATGATGCCGACGCCGCCGATGGCGGGGGTCGGCAGGATCGCGCTGCCCGCCGTCTCGTTGTAGAGCGAGACGTTGCCGGACACGACCGGATAGTCGAGCGCGATGCAGGCCTGGCGGATGCCGTCGATGGCGCCGACGAACTGTCCCATGATGCGCGGGTTGGTCGGATTGCCGAAATTCATGTTGTCGGTGATGGCGAGCGGCCGCGCGCCGACCGCGCAGATGTTGCGCCAGGTTTCGACGACCGCCTGCATGCCGCCGCGCACCGGATCGGCGAGGCAATAACGCGGCGTGCAATCGGTGGTGATCGCCAGCGCGCGCTTGGTGTCGCGCACGCGCACCAGGGCGGCATCGCCGCCCGGACGGATGACGGTATCGCCCATCACCAGATGATCGTACTGCTCCCAGATCCAGCGCTTCGATGCGAGGTCCGGCGTGCCCAGCAATTTCTGCAACGTGGCAAGCGGGCTCAGCGGCGACGGCACGCTCAGCGGATCGATGTTCTGTTGCTGCGGTGTCGGTTCCCACGGGCGATCGTATTCGGGTGACGCGAGCGCCAGCGGATCGATCGGCAGATCGGCTTCGACTGCGCCTTTCATCTTGATCACCATGCGACCGGTGTCGGTCAGATGGCCGATGATGGCGAAATCCAATTCCCATTTGTCGAAGATGGCTTTGGCGGTGTCTTCCGAGCCCGGTTTCAGCACCATCAGCATGCGTTCCTGGCTTTCCGACAGCAGGAACTCATAGGCCGTCATGCCGGTCTCGCGCGCCGGCACGTGGTCGAGATCGAGCTCGACGCCCATGCCGCCCTTCGACGCCATCTCGAACGACGACGATGTCAGACCGGCGGCACCCATATCCTGGATCGCGACGATGCAATCGGTCGCCATCAATTCGAGGCAGGCTTCGATCAGAAGTTTTTCGGTGAACGGATCGCCGACCTGCACCGTCGGGCGCTTTTCTTCCGAGTCCGCATTGAACTCGGCCGACGCCATCGTCGCGCCATGGATACCGTCGCGGCCCGTTTTGGAGCCGACATAGACCACCGGATTGCCGAGGCCCGCTGCCGCCGAATAGAAAATTTTATCCTGCTGCGCGATGCCGACGGTCATGGCATTGACCAGGATGTTGCCGTCGTAGCTCGAATGGAAATTGCATTCGCCGCCGACCGTCGGCACGCCGACGCAATTGCCGTAACCGCCGATACCGGCTACCACGCCCGCGACCAGATGACGCGTCTTGGCGTTATCGGGTTGTCCGAAGCGCAGCGCGTTCATGTTGGCGATGGGCCGCGCACCCATGGTGAAGACGTCGCGCAGGATGCCGCCGACGCCCGTCGCCGCACCCTGATAGGGTTCGATGAAGGACGGATGGTTATGGCTTTCCATCTTGAAGATGCAGGCGAGCCCGCCGCCAATATCGATGACACCGGCATTTTCGCCGGGTCCGCAGATCACCCACGGCGCCGTGGTAGGCAGCGTCTTCAGCCACTTCTTGGATGACTTGTAGGAGCAATGCTCCGACCACATGACCGAGAAGACGCCAAGCTCGGTGTGGTTCGGCTCGCGGCCGAGAATTTCGAGGACCTTGTTGTATTCCTCGACGGACAGACCCATCAGGTCGTTGGGCAGATTGCTCATGCCGCGGCTCCAATCGATGCGGCGATGCCGGCGAACAAGGGTCCTCCACCCAAGCCGCCGACCAATTTGTCGGTCGCGTCTTCGGGATGCGGCATCAGGCCGAGCACATTGCCCGCCTCGTTATAGACGCCGGCTATATTGTTGATCGAACCGTTCGGGCACCATTTCGGATCGATGTCGGTGTCGAGGCCCGAATAGCGGAACGCCACCTGGCCTTCGCCTTCGATGCGCGCCAAGGTTTCGGCGTCGGCGAAATAATTGCCGTCGTGATGCGCGACCGGGCAGGTGAAGACTTCGTTCTTTTTGTAGTCGCGGGTGAACGCCGTGTCGTTACGCTCGACGCGCAGGTTCACTTCGCGGCAGATGAACTTGAGGCCGGCGTTGCGCATCAGCACACCCGGCAGCAGCCGCGTCTCGGTCAGGATCTGAAAGCCATTGCACACGCCCAGCACCAACACACCTTGCTGAGCGCGCTCAGCGACCGCGCGCATGATCGGCGATTGCGCCGCGATCGCGCCCGTGCGCAGGTAATCGCCATAGGCGAAGCCGCCCGGGATGACGATTAGATCGGTTTTCGGCAATTCGGTTTCGCGATGCCAGACGATGGTCGGCGCTTTTCCCGTCGCGCGCGTCAGGGCCATCACCATGTCGCGCTCGCGGTTGGAGCCGGGGAAGGTGACGATGCAGGCGGTCATGTGCGGTAATGAAACCCAGTCTGGAGTTACGAGACGATCTCGACGGCGTAGTTCTCGATGACCGTGTTGGCGAGGAGCTTCTTGCACATCTCTTCGACGGTGGCCTTGGCGGCGCCCGCGTCGGTCTCGCTCAATTCGATCTCGATAAATTTGCCTTGGCGGACTTCGCCGACGCCGGTGAAGCCGAGCCCGCCGAGCGCATGGCCAACCGCCTTGCCCTGGGGATCGAGGACGCCGGATTTCAAGGTGATGTGGATTTTTGCTTTCACGGACGAACGCCTTAACGCTTAGGTGATGGTCGGATTTTACCGGAACCGGTGCTTATTGAACAAGCTGCGGACCGGTGCTTTCGCCCGGGCCCATCTCGGGCAGGATGCCGAGGCGGCGCGCCACTTCCTGATAGGCCTGTTCGATGCCGCCGAGATCGCGGCGGAAGCGGTCCTTGTCCAGCTTCTCGTTGGTCTTGGCGTCCCACAGGCGGCACGAATCGGGGCTGATCTCGTCGGCGATGACGACGCGCATCAGCTCGCCGTCCCACAGGCGGCCGAATTCGAGCTTGAAATCGATCAGGCGGATGCCGATGCCGAGGAACAGGCCGGACATGAAATCGTTGGCGCGCAGCGCCAGGTTCATCATCTCGTCCATTTCGTGATGGTTGGCCCAGCCGAAGGCGGTGATGTGCTCTTCGCAGACCAGCGGATCGTCCAGTTCCTCGTTCTTGTAATAGAACTCGACGATGGAGCGCGGCAGGGCCTTTCCCTCTTCGAGGCCGAACCGCTTGGCCAAGGAGCCGGCGGCGATATTACGCACCACGACCTGGATCGGAATGATCTCGACTTCGCGCAGCAGTTGTTCGCGCATATTGATGCGGCGCAGGAAATGCGTCGGAATGCCGATTTCGCCCAGCCGCGTCATCACGAATTCGGAGATGCGGTTGTTGATCACGCCCTTGCCGGTGATGGTGCCGCGCTTGGAATCGCGGAACGCCGACGCGTCGTCCTTGAAATAGGCGACGATGGTCCCCGGCTCCGGGCCCTCGAACAGGACCTTCGCCTTGCCTTCGTAGAGCTTCCTACGTCTCGCCATTGTCTTGGATTCTTTCAGAGTCGCGGGCCGGCGGCCCCGACGCGGCTCCCGTATAACAAATGCGGGGCGCCAAAACAACGTTCGGCCGTCCCCAAGGGTTCCCTGGCGCTTCCTCGGGTGCTCCCCGGAAAACCGCCCTTAAATCAGTGCCTGGCCCTCGGGGAATCGTTGCGAATCGACGTCGCAGCAGAAAACCAGCAGGCCGCCGGGGCGCACGATGCCCACCGACAGGGTCACGACAATGTGCGACCCGGTGAGCGAGAAGTAGGGCCGGGTGATCTGCACCTCGCCCGGGACCGCGACCGCGCGGCGGTAATAATGCCGCAGGTGCCAGGCGGCACCCCGCTGATTGGCCATTGGGCGGAAGCGCGGATCGGACTGTTCGGGGGCGCGATGGGTGGTGATGTTGGGCGTATATTGGCCGCCCGCCGCATCGACCGCCCAGCAGCGCACGACGGACGGTAGTGCGATGAGGTCGGCGGTCGCATCGTCGATGTTCATCCCGTCGCCGAGCATCGCGGTCGAGCGGTCGAACTGCGTGCGGATCGCGCGCATGAAATCGTCGCGCGCTTTTTGATGATCGTCGAGGCGCGTGCGCACGGTGGTGCCCATGCTGGCCGGCGTCGTTTCGCCCGGCACGGTGCGCTGGCACAAGGGGCCCGGGCGGCCGAACAGATAGCCCTGATAAAGATCGACATCGGCTTCCATGCCGACGATGGCTTCGTCCTCGGTCTCGACCCCTTCGAGCAGCACCATCGCGCCGGCTTCGTGGATCAGCGACGAGAGGTTCGGCAACGAGCGGCGCATCAGCCCGTCGCGCGCGGCGGCGGCCGTGATCGAACGGTCGAGCTTCACGATATCGGGCTTGAGCGCCCAGATGCGGTTGAAGTTGGAATGCCCGGCGCCGAAGTCATCGATGGCGATGAGGCAGCCGAACGAGCGCAGCGATTGGATGACGTCCTGCAGCAGCATCTCGTCGCCGATGCTGCTTTCGACGACCTCGACCACGATGCGGTGCGGCGGCACGCCGTAGCGGCGCACGATGCGCCCGAGATCGCCGCCGCGCTGCACGTGGCGCACGACCTCGTTCGGGCTGATGTTGAGGAACATCCAGCTATCGTCGGGCGCTTGCGCTGAAAAATTACGGATGTGCAGCGCCTGGCTCAGCCGTTCGAGCTGCTGCGTATCGGTGCCGCTGGCGGCATCCGTATAAAAAAGTTGCACCGGCGAGACCGGTGCATTGTTCGAATCCATCGCCCGCAGCAGCGCTTCGTAGCCCACCGGTTGCGGGTGGGCGAAGCTGAAGATCGGTTGGAACGCGCTTTTCAGGCGCAGAGTCCTGTACGCAGCGGCATAGCTGCCGTCGCCGTTACGGGAAAATTGTGGGGTCGAACGTGTCGCTTCCGAGCCGGGTACGTCTGTTATTTGCGCCATTCGACTTCTTCAAGTGGGCGCCACGCCGCAGCCATTATCGTTGCTTTGGGCTAAAAGTAAATCGGTTGAAGAAATTATAGGGCGCTCAACTGAGTGCGCGTGCCGATGGTTGCGTTCAGTGCGGGAGCGGCATGACCGTGGTGTCGAGCGACACGAAGTTGGTCTCGCCCGGCCGACCGGCGGCGAACAGGAAGATCGGCTTGATGCCGTCCATGTTGGGTGCGGGCAGCGCGATCAGCGAGGACGACACCGTGCCGTAGCCGCGCTCGGTCACGATGGTCATGGCGCCATCCGATCCTTCGGCCGGATCGTGCAGCCGACTCGCCAACAGATGACGCCACGCCGTCCAGTCACCGCCGCTCGGGCTATTGGTGGGTTCGGGTTCTTTGGCGGCGCGGAACTGCGGCAGATACATCTTGGCGCGCGCATGGCTGGTATCGTTGAGCCCGCGCGACGTCAGCAGCGACAGGCCCGGCGGGATGGCGGTGCGCACGACACGATGGCCGGCGTCGGTTTCCAGCATGCTGATGACGGCGGCGTCGCGATTGTCGGCGATCACCAGATGGCAGGCGCGATAGGCGTCGGGATTGAGCACGCTCAAGGCCTCGATCGCATCGATGGCATCGGCATGTTCGAGCGCTTCGAGCGGCAGTTCGCCGCGCGACCGGAAACCGCTGCGCGGACCCAAGGTGCCGCGCCCGTTAAGCACGGCGGCCATCACGCCGTTGTCGTTGAGGCCGAGCCACGTACCGCCCGCCAATTCGTCGATCCCGGCGATCACATCCGGGCGGTCCGGCCAGTGGCGGGCCGGCGCCAGCCAGGGCCGGGCGACCTGTTCGTCGCGATTGGCGGCGACGAGGACGGGCCAGGCATGATTGGGGCGGCGCAGGATGACGAGGGTGCACATGGGCCGATTGTTACCGTTTCGCTTCGGGGAAGGCAAAACCGCCCTTTGGGGTTGCCGGGTTACATAAGTGAACCTAAATGAACGGGACGCCTAATTATCGACAGGAGACTTCCGTTTATGGCCGACGCAATTAATGACCGCCGCAAAGGGTTCGAGGAAAAATTCCGTCACGACCAGGATCTGCAATTCAAGGTGTCCTCGCGCCGCAACAAGTTGCTCGGCCTGTGGCTCGGCGAACGGTTCGGTCTCGGCGGCGACAAGCTCGCCGAATATGCCACCACGGTGGTGATCGCCGATCTGGATAAGCCGGGCGACGACGATGTCATCGGCAAGGTCATGGCGGATATCAAGGAACGTAACCTGACGATCAGCGAAGCCGATATCCGCGCCAAGCTCGCCGAGCTGGCCGTCATCGCCAAAGACCAGATCATGACCGAGCAGAAATAACTTAGCGTTCAGTCTGACGCTTGGACTTGCAGAAGGATGGACATGGTTCCATCCTTTTTGCATTCAGGGGTGCCGCATAGGGCGCCTTGGGGGGATACAACGATGATGGATCCGGCGCTCGTTCCGGTCATTGATTTCTGGTGCGGCATTCCGGGCTCGCCCGAACGCGATACCTTCCGTGAAATCTGGTTCAAGGACGCGACACCGGCCTTCGACGCCGAAATCCGTGATCGCTTTCTGGCGTTGCATGAGCGCGCGCTGGCGGGTGACTTCGCGCATGTGCTGGATTCGGTGGATGGCTGTTTCGCGCTGCTGATTCTGTTCGACCAATTCCCGCGCAATATGTTCCGCGGTACGGCGCGCGCGTTTGCCACCGATCCCAAGGCGCGTGCGGTTGCGGCGCACGCGATCGCTAAAGGCTTCGATCGCGATGTGCCTGCGGTCTATCGCGTCTTCTTCTATCTGCCCTATGAACATTCCGAAGCTCTGGCCGATCAGGAACGCGGGTTGGAGCTGATGCGCGACATGGGGAACGAACGCACGATCGAAGCCGCGCTCGAACATATCGAGGTGATCAAACGCTTCGGCCGCTTCCCGCATCGCAATGTCGCACTCGGGCGCGTCAGCACACCAGCCGAGATCGAGTATCTCAAAGACGGCAAAAGCTGGGGCCAGGCTGCGCCGGCAGCGTCCTGAGCCACAGATCGGGGATGTTCATGCGTTGGCGTCTTGGTTGGGTCGTGGCTGAGCTGCTGCTCGTCGGCTGTGGGCCGATGCGTTCGCCGCCGCCGCAGCTCCAGCCGCTAGCGCAGGACCAATACATTCTGATGGCGCCGTTGCCGCGCCTGCTTGCGCCGGGCCAGCCCGTCCCGGGCGATCCGGACGAGCTCATGCGTTTGCATGACAACCCCGATGGTGCGGCGGTGATTGCCGAATTGACGCCGCGTCTTCGCGACGTGCCGCCAAATTATCTCTATGAATATGCGCGCCGCATGTTCGAGGTGAACGCCGCCGAAGGCTTCAAATGGTTCTGGGTCGGGTCCGTGCGCGCGCGTTATGACGCGTTGCGCTGCACCGATACGACGTCGCATCAAGGCGCCTTGTTTCTGCCGCAACTGACGCCGGATATCGTCAAGGCGATCCAGGCCGACGAGATGGCTTTTGCGCGCCAGATCGAACCCGCCCTGGCGGAAGAAGCGACGTTCCCGGTCAACACCAATCCCGCGTGGATTTGTGTGCATGGGATGAAGTCTTATACGGCGCTCCGTATCGGCGACAAGCTGCCGAACTGGGTGATCTCGGAATGGGACTGGCCGGCGGTGCGTCAGAAGGTCCGCACTGATGCGCGCATATCAGCGGCGAAGATGCTAACGGATGTGTCGAAGAAATAAGCGGCCGTAACTAATTCTCCCTCTCCGTCCTTTAGGGGGGGATAGGGTCGGGGTGAGGTGGGTCTGATCGGATGAACACGATCGTAGCTCAGAATTGGGATTGGCTGCTCGTCGTTCTCGTTTTGATTTTGATTCGGTTCTGGCGGCCTGCATTACCCACGGGGCAACGCGGTGAACTTAGGGTCAATGCTGGCCTCTCTCGTCTTCTCGACCAGAAAGTCTTTCGACTCATCACGAACGTTACTCTCCCGGTCGGCAACGATACGACCCAAATCGATCACTTAATCGTTTCGCCGTATGGGATTTTCGTAATCGAGACCAAGAACTTTAGTGGGTGGATATTCGGTCATCCGAACGACGCGCAATGGACCCAGGTACTTTATCGGTCGAAGGAGAGATTTCAGAACCCTCTCCACCAGAACGACAGGCATGTCAGAGTGGTGCGTGACCTGCTCAATCTCCGGTATGATCAGGTGCATAACGTCGTCGTATTTGTTGGTGACAGTGAGTTTAAGACACCGATGCCTGCCGGAGTTGTGGAAGGAGTCTCGGAACTTATCGACTTTATTGACGAAAAGCGTGTGCGCTTATTCACAAATAACGAGGTGCATCTGTTCCTCGATATCATACAAGCGCAGCGGCTCAAGCCAGGCCCCGAGACAGATCGCGCTCATCTTAAAAGCGTGAGAAGGCGAGTGTTTGGCGAATAGCGATCCTAATTTTCCTTCTTAAAAAACTCTTTCGCGGCCTCCAGCGTATCCTTCAAGCCGGCGCGTTCGACCGCGACACCTTCGGGGAACGCATCGGCGAGGCGCGACGGCATTGCCTTATCCAGCATGACGAACATGCCGCGATCGTCGGCGCGGCGCACGAGGCGGCCGAACGCCTGCTTGAGTTTCAGGCGCGTCATCATGTCGTCGTAAGAAAAATCCGCGAAGAATTGTTTGCGCGCGCGATGCAGGATGGTCGGGCGCGGCCACGGCACGCGGTCGAACACGATCATGCGCAAGCTATGTCCGGGCACGTCGACGCCGTCGCGGATGGCATCGGTGCCGAACAGGCACGAATCTTCTTCGGCGCGGAAGATATCGACCAGGGTTCCGGTATCGAGCGGATCGACATGCTGGGCCAGAAGCGTGAGGTGTTTGAGCTTCGGATCGTCGGCCAGGCGGGCATGCACGGCACGCAGGCGCGCGATGGACGTGAACAGGCCGAGCACGCCGCCGCCCGCCGCTAGGATCAGTTCGCGAAAGGCGCTGGCGATCTGCTCGTTGTTGTCTTTGGCGATATCGTTGATGACGCGCACCTTGGTCTGCGCCGGATAATCGAAGGGCGACGACACGCCCGCATAATCGACGCTATCGCCGAGATGACGCGCCCCCGTGCGCGCGGCGGCCGCATCCCACATGGTGGCGATGTCGGTTTCGCGTTTGTCGCGCAAGGTGGCCGACGTGATCAGCATGCCGTGCGCGACGTCGGTCATGGTCTGGGCGAAGGGGCGCATGGGATCGGTGAAATGGCGATGCAAGCCGACATCGACATCGCGGCCTTCGATGCGTTCCAGGCCGAAAAAATCGACAAAGGCATCGGATGGCGTTTCCGACAGCGATGCCAGCATCGAACGCCAGGATTCGATGGCGGCGACGGTGCGCCGTTCCAGGCTGCGCGTGACCGATTCGATGCGCACGCGCGTCTGTGTGTCGAGGGTGTCGGATTCCTCGTCGAGCTTGCGTTGTAAGCAACCGATCAAGGTCTGCACCGACGGCCTGAGATGCGCCAGATGTTGCGCCAGATCCTGCGCGGCTTCGATTAGGCCGTCGACCGGCGGCGACGCGTCCGCTTCCAATCCATACGCACTGCCGGCATTGCGGTCGCGCGCATAGACCTGCTGATGCGCCTTGCTGAGGAAGTTTTCCACCGGGCCGTGCGCGCCGCCGCTGGCGACGCGTTGCATCCAGCTTGGCCCGGGCAGGCCATGCGCCCAGCGCTCGATTTCATCGACTGCTTCGCCGGCTTTTTTGTCGTCCTCGATCAGGCCGTCGAGGCGGGCTTTCAATCCGCGTGTGCGCCCCGAACGCCGACGCTCCGCGCCCAGTAGCCAGCGTCGAAGCTCGGCGGCTTCACCGCCGGTGAGATGGGCGGAGAACGCGCTATCGGCGGCATCGAACAGATGATGACCTTCGTCGAAGACATAACGCAGCGGGCGCGTCTGATCGTCGGGGCCGAGGGCCGCCTGCACCATGACCAGCGCATGGTTGGCGATGACCAGGCGGGCGCGCCGCGCGCGGCGCACCGATTTTTCGATGAAACATTTGCCGTAGTGATTGCACGCCGAATAGATGCATTCGCCGCGCGTGTCGGTCAGCTCCACCGTGCGCCGCCGCCCCAACAGATCGCCGAGCCAGGCCGGGAAATCGCCGCCGATCATATCGCCGTCGCGCGTTGCCTGAATCCAGCGCGCGACCAGGCCGAGGGTGATCAGATCGCCCGCTTGGCCTTCCTTCAACGCGTCCTCGTAATTGAGCAGGCAGAGATAATTCTCGCGCCCCTTGCGCACGACGGCGCGCAGCGCTTTCTCCGCGCGGTCGGGATAGAGCTTGTCGATCTCGCCGTCCAATTGGCGCTGCAGGTTGCGCGTATAGGTCGATAGCCACACGGCGGATTCGTTCTTGTCGGCCCAGACGCTGGCGGGCGCGAGATAGCCGAGCGTCTTGCCGACGCCGGTGCCCGCTTCGGCGACAACGACGCGCGGATTGCCGCGCGTATCGGTCGGTTGGAACGCACCGGCGGCGGCCATGGCGAATTCGATCTGCTGCGGCCTGTTCTCCGACCAAGTGCTTTCGGCATCGTCCAATAACAAGCTATCCAGGCGCTGGCGCACTTCGCCGACACTGACCGAATGATGCGCGGGCGGCGGCGGTGGCGGCGTTTCCACCCACTCGCCCAGTTTCTGCCAAACCTTCAGCGCATCACCGAGCGAGCCTTGCCGTGTGCCGTCGTTGGCGATGTTCATGGCGCCAAGCAAGGACGGCCCCCACGGCCAATTGGCGCGCGCCATGGCGATGGCGATGTTGTGTGCCGAGGCATCCAGCGCCCGCGCCTCGCGCAGCAATTGTTGCGCGGCTTCGAGCATGGCGAATGCCATGCCGTCGAGATCGTCGGGCACGGCGAGATCGAGGGCGCGCGCCAGGCCGCGCGGCGTCGGCACGCAGAACTGCGCCGGGCGCACGAAGGCGAACAATTCGAGCAGGTCATAGGCGGCAAACGGCGTGGTGGCGAGACGGCGCTGCACGCTGCGCGCATGGCACACGATCGGCGGGCTGGCGTGGGCGCGCTCGGCGGCGACTTTGGCGCTTAGTTGATGCAACTCGCCGTCCGGATCGAGCAGCACGCACGCCCCGCGCTCCGCGATCAGGATCGCGGCGCGCGGCAGGGCAATGGCAGGGCGGGAAGGCGCAGACGACGCGATGTCCATGACTCAATCTATATAAATACACCGGCGACCGACAGGCCGGCCGTCGTCAAAAGCGCAGACCACCGAATTTGTCTTGTTTGAGGTCGAGCGCAACGAATCGGCGCTTGTCGCCGCGATAAACGAGGAGCAGCGCATCGCGCCCATCGTTGTGAATAGCCTCGAGGACGCCCTGCAATTCTTGGATTGAGGTAATCGTCCTATCCGTCCCGATCTGAACGATGCGCTCGCCTGGGAGAATACCCTTGGCCTGTGCGGCGCTTCCGGACATGACGGAGGAAACGGGCACGCCGGCATACAACCAAGAGACATCCTGTGGCGGTGCGCTGCACGCCGTTAGGCAGACGACAAACAGCAAACGCAAGACGCGGGTGAGCGATGCTCTGTCAAAAATTCGCAAGCTGTCGTTACTCCACCGCGCGTGCGCTACGGCGGCGCAATTCGTCGAGCGCGGCGGCGATGTGTTCGGGATGGCGCGACGCGTGCTCGATTTCCCACATCCAGGGTGCGCCGTCCGCCGCGTAATGGATGACCAAGTCTTCACCGGCATCTTCGCCGCCAATCTCGCCCGCGCCTTTTGTGGTCGTGCCGGGCCATCCGCGCACAGCAATAGCCATTGTGTCGGTTTCGGGGAAATAACGGATGTCGGTATCCAAACTCATGGCCTGAACCTGCGATCCCAGAATGCATTGTGAATCGTAACTCCGTCGGGCTCGACAATAACACGGAGCCATTTTTGGCGCGCGGCCACCCAATACCATAAACGTCGCCGCCCGTCGGGCTGAACAAATGTTTGGCATGCTTCGGCCAGCGCCCGGGAAATATCGTCGAATTCAATGCCGTCGCGATCCGGGCGGGTGATCGCAACTTCAAAATATCGCGTCCGCCAAAATGGCGGCGGGGGCAAACGATCCGGCGAGTTTTCGCTCATAGCTGCGCGAGCCTTGAATCTTTTCGAAATTAGAACATATCAAGAACAATGCGAAATTTCAAGAATGCGCGGATTTCTGCGGGGTCGATGGGGCGAAATGTCCATTTCTGTCTATTTTTGTCGATATTTGACCATGCGAAACACGCTGAAAATGGCTCCAAATGTACCAAAAATCGAAATATCCCTCTCTTTCCAATGGCTTATCGATTGCGAACGGATCGCAGGGCATCGACAAATCGGGGCTGTGGCGAGGCAAAACGACGTCATGGTGCGCTTTTTCGCTGCTCTGGCGGGACAAAACCATCTCTTGATCGGGCGTGGTGTTGCGCCGTGCTGCGGCCTTGCGTACCTGTAGGCCCCATGAATACGAACGCTGAAGCACAATCCCTCGCCGAAACCTCGAACGCCTGGCCCTTTGTCGAAGCGCGCGCGCTGCTTAAGCGCCTGGGCGGCAAACTGCCGGCCAAAGGTTACGTGCTGTTCGAGACCGGCTACGGCCCGTCCGGCCTGCCGCATATCGGCACGTTCGGCGAAGTGGCGCGCACGACCATGGTGCGCCGCGCGTTCGAATTGCTGACCGGTTTTCCGACGCGTCTGATCGCGTTTTCGGACGACATGGATGGCCTGCGCAAGGTTCCCGACAATATCCCGAACCCGGAAGTTATCCGTCCGCATCTCGGCAAGCCGCTGACCGTCATCCCCGATCCGTTCGGCACGCACGATTCGTTCGGACGTCATAACAACGCGCGCTTGCGCAGCTTCCTCGACCAGTTCGGTTTCGAATACGATTTCCGCTCGAGCACGGATTGCTACAAGGCCGGCGAGTTTGACGCGACCTTGCTGAAGGTTCTCGCCAAGCACGAAGAGGTTCGCCAGGCGGTGCTGCCCACGCTCGGCGAAGAACGCCGCAAAACCTATTCGCCGTTCCTGCCGGTCTGCCCGAAGACCGGCATCGTGCTGCAGGTGCCGGTCGTCGCGACCGACGTCGCCGCTGGCACGATCACCTATGAAGAGCCTGACGGCACGCAAACCACCGTTCCGGTGACGGGTGGGGCGTGCAAGCTGCAATGGAAAGCCGATTGGGCGATGCGCTGGGTCGCCCTCGACGTCGATTACGAGATGTCGGGTAAGGACCTCATCGATTCGGTGAAGCTGTCGTCCAAGATCGCGCGCATTATCGGCGGCAACCCGCCGCAGGGTTATACGTACGAGCTGTTCCTCGACGAAAAAGGCGAGAAGATCTCGAAGTCGCGCGGCAACGGCCTGACGATGGACGAATGGCTGCGCTACGCGCCGCCGGAATCCTTGTCGATGTTCATGTATGCCAAGCCGACGCAGGCCAAGCGTTTGTACTTCGATGTGATCCCGCGCTTCGTCGACGAATATCTGCAGCATCTGTCGAAGTTCCCCGAGCAGGACGCCAAGACGCGGATGGACAATCCGGTGTGGCATATCCATCGCGGCCAACCGCCGGCCGAAAGCGTGCATCTGTCGTACAACGTGCTGCTCAACCTGGCGGCCGTGTGCAACACCGAGGATAAGGCGGTGCTGTGGCATTTCATCTCGCGTTATGCGCCGGATGCGACGCCGGCAACCGCGCCGATGCTGGATAAGCTCACCGAATACGCGGTCAATTATTTCCGCGACTTCGTGAAGCCGGCGAAGAACTATCGCAGCCCCAACGAGATGGAACGCGCGGCACTCGAAGACTTGTTGAAGAGCCTCGAAGCCTTGCCGCAAGGCGTCGATGCCGAAGCGATCCAGACCGAGGTTTATGAGGTCGGCAAGCGTCACGCCTTCGCTGATCTCAAGGCGTGGTTCCAGACGTTATATGAAACATTGCTCGGCCAATCGACCGGTCCGCGCATGGGCTCGTTCATCGCGCTCTATGGTGTGGGCGAAAGCGCCGCCCTCATCCGTGTCGTCCTGGCCGGAAAAAATCCGGCCGGCAAAGACACCAAATCTGGGGCGAAGGCTGCCAACGCTGCCTAAATCGGCCGGTTAACACTTCCTTAACTTTTTCGGCCAGAATCTACCCCTACGAAGGACAATAATGTCCTCGCCAGGGTCGTTATGGAAACGCGTCAAAAAGCTTCGCCGGCATTCATGCGGGTCGTGCGCCCGTTGGCTTTGGCTGCGCTGTGCGCCGTGACTGTTGCCGTCCCCGGCAGCG
Source organism: Rhodospirillaceae bacterium (assembly GCA_947467145.1). Lineage (GTDB taxonomy): Bacteria > Pseudomonadota > Alphaproteobacteria > Rhodospirillales > UBA2165 > CANIGJ01. Next base: position 160,202 of record CANIGJ010000004.1, read on the forward strand.
ACACGATCGCGCAGTAGGTGCAACTGCGTCAGCCGACGACCGCGTTCTTCAATGGCGTCGTTTCCGAATATGCCAATGGCCGTTTGGTCGTCGAAATCGATACGGGCCATACCTTGCGCGCGCTGGTCAATCCGCGCACCAAGGTCGCGCTGCTCAAGCCCGCCGATTTCACCGATCTGCAGGAAGGCACCTATATCGCCTCCACCGGAACCGATCGCGGCAACGATCTGATGGAAGCGAGCGATCTGCGCATCATCGAAGAAAAGATGCGCGGCGTCGGCGAAGGGTTCCGTCCGTTCCACGGCGGCGTCGATGCCGCCGCCACCATGAACGCCAAGATCGTGTCGGTCGCGACCGGCGTGGTGCCGCCCGAAATCAATGTGCGTCTGCGCGGCCGCGATATGAAGATCGTGCTGGCCGACGGCGCGCCGATCCTGTTCCAGACTGTCGGCGATGCGACTCAGTTGAAGCCGGGCGCCGCGGTTTCCCTCTTCACCGTGCGTTCGCGCACCGGCACCACCGACGTGGTGCGCGTCAATATCGGCCAGGGCGGATACGTTCCGAAATTCTGATGAAAGCTTTCTTGCACAGTCCGCGCTTTTCGCGCGACGAACGTTCATGCGCGCGCAAGACCGTGCGCCGCGTCGTCAACGACTCCGTTCAGCTCTGGCGTCTGACGGCGAAGAAGTCGCGCAGCAGCAGGGCGGCCGGTCCCTCTTCGATCCCACCCACAACTTCCGGTCGGTGATGGCAGGTGGGCTGCGTGAAAATGCGCGGCCCATGTTCGACCCCGCCGCCCTTCGGATCGTACGCCCCGAAATACAGCCGGCGCACGCGCGCCAGCGCAATCGCCGCCGCGCACATCGGGCAGGGCTCCAACGTTACATAAAGATCGCACTCGGCCAGGCGATGTTGCGCCGGATCTGCCGCGGCGCGCAGCACCAGCATCTCGGCATGCGCGGTGGCGTCGCCCAGTTCCTCGACCCGGTTGCCGGCCCGCGCCAGCACGCGCCCGCTCGGCCCGTGCACCAGCACGGCGCCGATCGGAACCTCGCCGCGCGCGGCGGCAGCTTCGGCTTCTTCCAGGGCGATCTTCATGCTCATGGGCGCGACCTTAGCTAAATTTGCTCTAACCCGCGACCCACCTTAGAATAACCGTATGCCTAAAACATCCTCACGTCCCATCGTCGGCATCACCGTGGATGCCGAGAAACCGGGCGGCTATTCCAAGTTTCCGTGGTACGCGCTGCGCGAGAATTACGCCGGTGTGGTGGTGAAGGCGGGTGGGCTGCCGATGTTCCTGCCGCATGAGCCCGCCTTGGCCGCGGCCTATCTCGATCAGATCGATGGGCTGATCGTCACCGGCGGCGCGTTCGACGTCGATCCGGCGCTGTACGGGGCGGCGTCCAAGCACGATACGGTCGTGTTGAAGGAAACCCGCACTCAGTTCGAACTCGCCGTCACCAAGGGCGCGATGGAGCGCGATATGCCGCTGCTCGGCATCTGCGGCGGCCAGCAGCTTTTGAACGTGGCGCTCGGCGGCACCTTGATCCAGCATATCCCCGACAGCATCAAAGACGCGCTGGCGCACGAACAGCCGAACCCGCGCAACGAGCCGGGCCATATCGTCACCATCACCAAAGGGTCGCGCCTGCACGACATCGTCGGCGTCAGCGAAATGAACGTGAATTCGGCGCACCATCAGGCGGTGGCGTCGGTGACGGCGCCCACGGTCGTGGATGCGGTCGCCACCGACGGCGTCATCGAAGGCGTCGAGAATCCCAATCTTAAATTCTGCATTGGCGTGCAATGGCACCCTGAATTCGAAGTCGATCCCCATGACATCCGCATCTTCGAAGCCTTCATCGCCGCGACGCGCTAAGCCGCGTCCCGAGAGCAGCGCGGACGACGACGCCCCCAATCCGAAGGGCGATCGCATCGCTAAGGTATTGGCGCGCGCCGGTGTATGTTCGCGCCGCGAAGCCGAACGTTGGATCGCCGACGGCCGCGTGTCCGTCGACAACGTGGTGCTGACGACGCCGGCGTTCCTGGTCACGGAAAAATCGCTGATCGTCGTCGACGGCAAACCGATCCGCGACACCGAACCGACACGCGTGTGGCGCTATCACAAACCAATCGGCCTGTTGACTACGCACAACGATCCGCAGGGCCGCCAGACGGTGTTCGATACCTTGCCGCCGGCCTTGGGCCGCGTCATTTCGGTCGGACGCCTCGATTACAATTCCGAAGGCCTGTTGTTGCTGACCAATGACGGTGGCCTCGCGCGCAAGCTCGAGATGCCGTCGACGGCCTGGACGCGGCGTTATCGCGTGCGTGTGCATGGCCGCCCCACCGAAGAAGAACTCGCCAAGCTCGCGCGCGGCATCACCATCGATGGCGTGCGCTACGGTTCGATCGAAGCCGCGCTCGATCGCCAGCAAGGCTCCAACGCCTGGGTGACCTTGGCGCTCAACGAAGGCAAGAACCGCGAAATCCGCAAGGTGATGGAATATCTGGGCTGGCCGGTCACGCGCCTGATCCGCGTCGCCTATGGTCCGTTCCAGCTCGGCAATCTCGAAGAGGGCCGCGTCGAGGAAGTCACCGGCCGCGTGCTGACCGAGCAGCTCGGTGTGGCGCCGCGCGAAAGTGTTGCGAGACAGAATGCGAATCGTCGCCGGCCGTCATAAGGGACGCCATCTTGCCGTGCCGCACGGCAAGGATACGCGTCCCACTTCCGATCGCGTGCGCGAGGCGATCTATAACGTGCTCAGTCACGGCTGCGATCTCGATTTCGACGAATTGACCGTGCTCGACGTCTGCGCCGGCACCGGCGCGCTGGGCCTCGAAGCCATTTCGCGCGGTGCGACACGCGCCGTGTTCGTCGATATCGGCCAAGCCGCGCTCGATTGCGTCGCCGAGAATGTCGCAACACTCAATGAAAAGGCGCGCAGCACCATTCTGCGTCGCGACATCAAACGGTTCGGTGCCAAGCCGGCAAGCGCCGAAGCGGCGGGCCTCGCCTTCTTCGATCCGCCCTACCGCGAGAACATGATCGCGCCGGCCCTCAGCGGTGCGGCCGACGGCGGCTGGTTGAGCGACGGCGCGCTGATCGTCGTCGAGACGGCGGACGATGAAGAGATTGAGGCGCCGAGCGGGTTCAGCCCCCTCGACGAGCGGCGCTACGGCAAAACGCTCGTGCGGTTCTTCAAGTACGAAGCGTCAGCGCCGACCGAATAGCCGTTCGATATCGGCGAGTTTCAGTTCGACATAAGTCGGGCGGCCGTGATTGCACTGGCCCGAATTGGGCGTCGCTTCCATCTGGCGCAGCAGCGCGTTCATCTCGTCGCCATTCAGCCTACGTCCGGCGCGCACGCTGCCGTGACAGGCCATGGTCGATGAAATATCGGCGAGGCGATCCTTGAGCACCAAAGCTTCACCATGTTCGGCGAGATCGTCGGCAAGATCGCGGATCAAGGCACCTGCATCGACCTCGCCCAGCAGGGCGGGTGTTTCGCGGACCACCACGGCGTTACCGCCGAAGGGTTCGACGACCAGGCCGAACTCAGCCAGCTCGGCCGCATGTTCACCAATGCGGCGCGCGTCGGCTTCGTCGAGCTCGACAACCTCGGGGATCAGCAGCGCCTGACGCGTGATGCCGTTTTGCGCCAGCGCGTCTTTCATCTGCTCATAGACCAGACGCTCATGCGCGGCATGCTGGTCGACGATGACGATGCCGTCTTCGGTCTGCGCGACGATGTAGGTTTCATGCAATTGCCCACGCGCCACGCCGAGCGGCCATTGCGATGACGGGACGGTCTGCGGTGCGTCGCCGCTCAGCATCTCGGCGCGCGCCGACGGCATCATGGCAAGATTGTCGAGAATGGCTTGGCCGGGATTCTGACCAGGATGTTGACTTGCGAACGGCGCCTGGAACGCGCGGCCCTCTTCGGCCAAGCGTGGGCTCATGAACGGCCGTTGCGAGCCGAAGGGCAAGGACGGCCCGCCGACCGGGCGGAACGCGCCGAGCGCGGCGGTGCCGACGCTGGTCGAGGCGCGATGGCCGGCTGCATCGAGCGCATGTTTGAGCGCGCTGACGATCAGGCCACGGATCAGGCCGGCATCGCGGAAACGCACTTCCGCTTTCATGGGGTGGACGTTGACGTCGACCTCTTCCGGCGGGATGTCGAGGAAGAGTGCCAGCAGCGGGTGGCGATCATGCGCCAGGAAATCGCGGTACGCGCCGCGCACCGCGCCGATCAGCAGCTTGTCGCGCACCGGGCGGCCGTTGACGAACAGGAATTGCTGCATGGCATTGCCGCGATTGAAGGTCGGCAAGCCGATATGGCCGGTCAGGCGCACACCTTCGCGTTCCGCATCGACCGGCAAGGCGTTGGCGGCGAATTCGCTGCCCATGATCGCACCCAGGCGATTGAGTCGCGCATCGAGCAGATCGCCCTGCGCGGCGGATAATTTCAAGATGGTGCGTTCGCCGTCGCCCAGGGTGAAGGCGATCTCGGGATGCGCCATGGCAAGGCGCTTCACCGCGTCGGTAGCATGCGTCAGTTCAGTGCGCGCACCCTTCATGAATTTGAGGCGTGCGGGTGTGGCGAAAAACAGATCGCTGACTTCGACGGTGGTGCCCACGGGATGGGCGGCAGGGACGGGCGCTTGCTTCGCGCCGCCTTCGATATGGATCGCCCAGGCATCCGCGGCGCCTTTGGGGCGGCTGGTGATGGTCAGGCGCGCGACCGAGCCGATGGAGGGCAGGGCCTCGCCACGGAAGCCGAGCGTGCTGATATGTTCCAGATCGTCGTCGGTGAGTTTCGACGTGGCGTGCCGTTCGACGGCGAGCGCCAGTTCGTCGCGGTTCATGCCGTGGCCGTCGTCGGCGACCACGATGGCCGTGCTGCCGCCATCGCGGATTGTGATGTCGATGCGTTTGGCGCCCGCATCGATCGCGTTCTCCACTAGTTCCTTCACCGCCGACGCCGGCCGCTCGACCACTTCGCCGGCGGCGATGCGGTTGACGGTCGTCGGCGAGAGGAGCCGGATGCTCATTATTTCTTATTCTTTCCTTGGGCGCTTTCTTGCAGATATTTGCGCGCCAGGATCTTGCCCTCTTCGACGGCGGGCTGATCGAACGGATCGACGCCCATCAGATGCGCGGCCACGATGGTCTCGATCATGTAATGCATCATGAGCGCGCCCAACGATCGCTCATCGACCTGATCGACGCGGAAGATGCGCGTCGGGCAGCCGCGATTGATTAAGGTTTCCGCCGTGGCGCGTTGTTCGGCGTCCAGCAGATCGCCGAGCGTGCGGCCCGCGAGATAGGCGAGCGACGGATCGTTCGCCAGTTCCTTCGGCACCAGGCCGCCGGTGTTGGCAGCCTTGGAGAAGACCAGGCTGAACAGCTTGTCGCGCGGCCCGTCGAGATAGAGCTGCACTTGGCTATGCTGATCGACCGTACCCATGGCGCGGATCGGCGTCGTGCCCTGGCCGTCCTTGCCGACGCTTTCGGCCCAGAGCTGGCGATACCACAGGCCGAAATCGGCGAGGCGATCCACATAGGGCATCAACACCGTCATGTTGGTGCCTTGGTGCGCGAGGCCGACCGAAAGTGCGGCGCCGATGCAGGGCGCGATGGTTTCGGGCGCGTCGCCGTTGAGGATCGGATCGAGCACCGATTTGGCGCCGTCGCGCACCGAGCGCGGGCTGAGCCCGGCGATCAGGGTCGGCAACAGGCCGACGATCGACAGCGCGGAATAGCGCCCGCCGATCTTGGGATCGTGGTCGAGCGTTTCCATGTTCCAATGTTTGGCGATGCGGCGCAGCACATTGTCGCCGGGTTCGGTGATCGCCAGGAATGCCTTGGCGACGGCGTCCTTGCCGATGGCTTTTTCCATGACGTCTAGGCAATGGAACATCTGCGACAGGGTTTCGGCGGTCGATCCCGATTTCGAGATGACGATGAAGCCGGTGCGTTTCGGATCGGTGGCGGCGAACAGGCGTTCGAACGTGTCGCCATCGACGTTATCCAGGAAATGCAGGCGCGGATTGTTTTCGGACGGGCGGGCGAGCGCGCAGATCGTGCGTCCGCCCAGGCTCGATCCACCGGTGCCCAGGACGACGACGTCGTCGAACGAATCGATAAAGCGCGCGGCGGTGCCGCTCAGCGTGTCGAGATCGTTGCTGGCCGCCGGCAGGCGCAGCAGCGGCAGGGCATTGCTGTCGTGGGCTTTGCGCAGCGCCTCAAGCGCGCCCGCCGTTTCCGCGATCAGCGACTTGAGCTTGGCTTCGTCGAGGCCCGCGGCGCCGATCCGGCCCGCCAGAGCGCCATCGATATCCTGGGTGTAAAATTGGGTCACGCTGGGATCCTATTGCGAGTGAAGGGTAGCAAATGACAGGGGAGCCGCCCAGGGTACGATTACATCACGCGTTGCGCGCGATTGGGCTGTCTGCCATCGCTCCCATTCATAGAATGGAAATGGGCGGGTTTTATTCCGCCTAGATTAAAACAGTAACCTCATCCTGAGCTTGTCGAAGGATGGGCCAGCGGCACCCCGTCATGCTTCGACAGGCTCAGCATGAGGGCTTCCTTGTGGCCCGATTGATCGAATCTAAGGTTTCGCGGCGACGCCATCGGGTTTGCCGACGATCACGATGGTGAGCTTATCCGGCGTCAGCAGCGTCTTGGCGACCCGGTTCACATCGTTGGCGGTGACGGCGGCAATCAGCTTGTCGCGGCGCTCGATATAATCGATGCCGAGATCTTCGAGCTGGATACCCAGCAAGACACCGGCAATCGCCGACGACGAGGTGAATTGCAACGCGTAAGAGCCGGTGATGTAGGTCTTGGCGTCGTTCAGTTCGTCTTGCGTGACGCCGACATCATGCATGCGTTGCCATTCGGCGCGCATGACCTCCAAGGTCTTGGCGGCGCTGTCGTTGCGCGTATCGGCCGCACCCATCAGCAGGCCGGCCTGATCGAGGGTGGATAGGCTGCTCGACGTCGAATAGGCGAGGCCGCGTTTCTCGCGCACTTCGGTCATCAGGCGCGATTCGAAACCGGCGCCGCCCAGGATATGGTTCATGATGTAGGCGGCGAAGAAATTCGTATCCTTGCGCAGCACGCCGCCTTGGCCCCAACGGATCACGCTCTGCGGCACCGCTTTGTCGATCACGATGACGCGGTCGGCGGCGGCCGGGGTGGGGCGGGCGAGCAGCCAGGGTTTCGCCTTCATCGGCAGTGCGCCGAACAGCTGATCCAGGCGTTTGGCCAATTGCGCCGGCGTGATGTCGCCGACGGCCGAGACGACCAGATTGTCGCGCGCCAGACGCTCGGTCATGAATTGACGCATATCGGCGATCTTGATCACCGGCACGGTTTGCAAGGTGCCCTCGGTGTCGCGCCGATAGGGATGCGACGGGAACAATTGTTCCATCAGCTCGCGCGACGCCAGCGCTTGCGGGCTTTCGCTCTTGCGGCGCAGGCCCGAGGCGATCTGCAGGCGCATGCGGTTGACGGCCGCCTCGTCGAAGCGCGGCTTGTTGATGGCGAGCTGCAGCAGGTTAAAAGCTTCGTCTTGAGTATCGCTCAGTGCGGCAAAACTGCCGGAGAAATTCTCCAGGCTCGCGCGGAAACTGATCTGTGCGGCCAGATCCTCGACCTTGCCTTGGAAGGCCTGGCTGTCGAAATCACCCGCACCTTCATCCAGGCTGGAGGCGACCAGATTGGCCAAGCCGTCCTTGCCGGACGGATCGAGCGCCGCGCCGCCGCGCCAAGCGAAGGAGAGCGTGATGATCGGATTGGTGTGATCCTCGACGAGCCAGGCATTGATGCCGGCCGGTGATTTCACCTGCTTGATATCGATGGCGCTGGCCGGTGCGGCAAAGGCGACGAGAGCGACGATTGCGAGAAGGACGCGCTTCATTGGGCTTTCTCCTTCTCGACCAAGGTTGCGGTCAACGCACCGTCGTTCTTGAGCACCGCGCGTAACGCCGCGTTCACCTGATCGGCGGTGACCGAGCCGATGCGGTCCGGCCAGGATTCGACATCTTCGACCGTCTGACCCGATGCTAGCGCCGCACCCAGGGCGCGCGCGCCGCGCCCGGCGGAATCGCGTGCATACACGGCGGAGGCCTGCATGCGTTTTTTCGCGCGATCGACTTCTTCGGCGGTCACGCCGTCGGTCACGATCTTCGCGACCTCGGCTTCGACCAGTTTTTCGATCTCGTCCAAGGACACACCTTGTTGCGGCGCGGCCGACACGGTGAACGTCGTCGGGCCGAACGGCGAATCGTCGTAACCCGCCCCGGCGGACACCGCCTTTTCGCCTTCGACGACAAGTTCGCGATTGAGCCGGCTGGTGGCGCCGCCGCCCAGGATCTCCGCACCGACCTCGAGCGCGTAGGTCTGCGATTTGTCGCCGTAAACGTGCGAGGGCGCCAGATACATGCGCCGCCAATTCGGCTGGCGCACGCGTGCGTCGGCGAGGCTGATGCGTTGGCTTGCCACATGCGGCGGCTCGCTCGGCCGATCGCGGGACGGCAAAGGCCCTGCGGCGAGCTTGCCATAATATTTCTCGGCCAGCGGTTTGACCTCGGCGGCGGTGACGTCGCCCGCAACGACCAGGATCGCGTTATTCGGGTGGTACCAGATCTTATAGAAGCTCTCGAGATCCTGGCGGCTCAGCGCCTCGATCTCGTGGCGCCAGCCGATGATCGGGATCTGATAGGGATGGTTGCGGAAGAACGCGGCGTTGATCTCTTCGCTGAGTTTCGCCTCGGGTGAATTGTCGGTGCGCATGTTGCGCTCTTCGAGGATCACCTGGCGTTCCGGTTCGACCTGTTCGTCGTTGAACAAGATGTTGGTCATGCGGTCGGCTTCCATGCGCATGACGAGTTCGAGGCGATCCTTGGCGATGGTCTGGAAGTAGCCGGTATAGTCGTAAGAGGTGAATGCGTTGTCGCGCCCGCCGTTGCGCGCCACGGTCGACGAAAACTCCCCCGACTTCATATTGGTGGTCGCCTTGAACATCATATGTTCGAGAAAATGCGCGATGCCCGATTTGCCCTTGGGCTCGTCGGCGGAACCGACCTTGTACCAGACCATATGCGTCACGATGGGCGCGCGCTTATTGGTCACGACGACCACCTGCATGCCGTTGGGCAGCATGAAGGTATCGGGATTGTAGACCTTGGCGGAACCCGGTGTGGCGCTAAAGGCCAGAAGCGACGCGGCCACGAGAAGTAGGCGGCTGGCAAAGGAGATCATGCTACCTCGTCGGAAGGACCACGTTGAAGGCTGCCTATGAAGGCTGTGGAACAACAAAACGCGCGGAACCCGGTTCCGTTCAGCGTTCGAAGATCGCTTTCTGCCGCTGCTTGATCATGGGCGTGTCGCCCTCGTTGATCGCGCCGCCCTCGGCTTGCGCCTCGCGGATGCGTTTTTGTTCCTGCGCCGGATCGATCGCGGTGCCGAATTCGGCCGGCTTGCGCCAGAACACGAGCTTGTCGGTCAGGCTGCCGCTGTCGGCTTCCAACTCGCGCGATTCGCTGTTCACGCGCCCACGGATCGTCGGATCGGTTTGGTTGGCGCCGGTCAGTTGCAGGATGGAGCGCTCGCCGGCGCTGAGATCGGTACCGGTCGGCTGGGCGGCGTTGCGGCTGATGGCGGCGCGCACTTGGTCGCGCGGATTGACCGCCTGCGGCCGTTCGGTGCCCGGCGCCGGTGGGCGCAGGCCGAAGTCCGGCGGCACGCTCAGGGGCGCGCGCTGGAATACGGCGAATTCGTCGGGCGCGTTCTTGGACACGCCAAGGGCTTGTTTGGCCCCTTCGCAGCCCGAGAGGGCCACCGAGGCGGCAAAAGCCAAACCGATCGAAACCAAGCGCTTTTGATGATTCATGGCGGGATTCTAGCCTTTTTCGGCCCGTCCTGAAAACAAGGAATCGGCGACCAGCAGGATGGCCCCAATGGTGATGCCACTATCGGCCACGTTAAAGGCCGGCCAATGGTAGCTGTCCCAGTAAACGTCGAGGAAATCGACCACCGCGCCATGCACGATCCGGTCGATCACATTGCCGATGGCGCCGCCCACGATCAGGCCGATGGCGGCCGGGATGAGCTTGCCTTCGGCCTTGCGCAGCCAAAACAGCAGGACGCCGACAATGACCAGGGCCAGGATCGCGAGGATCCAGGGGCCCAAATCCGTTCCCATGGCGAATAGGCCGAAACTCACGCCGCGATTCCAGGTCAGGACGAGGTTGAACGAGGGCATGATCTCAATCAATTGCGGCGGATTCATGACCGAGAGCAAAATCCACCACTTGGTGATTTGATCGAGGACCAGGACGCCCGAGGCGATCAGCAGGCCGCGCCGCAGGGTCGGCGTATTGAATGCACTCACAATGTCCTCGCTTATTCGGCGGCGACGGGGAAATGGGCGACGGCGTCGGCGCAGCGCACGCACAGCTCAGCACTCACCTCGGGCAACACGCGATAGCAGCGCACGCATTTGGCGCCGCCGGCAAGTGCGGGCACGACCGCGACGCCGGCAACGTCGGCCAAGGTAAAGGCGCTGGCGGGCGCGGCGCCGCTTTGCAGGTCCGCATCCGACGTGATGGCGATCTCGGCGAGATCGATGCCCTTCAAGACATCGGCATAGTCGGCCGAGGTATAAACGACGGGTGCCGCCTCGAGCGACGAGCGGATGCGTTTTTCCGCGCGCTCCAACTCGATCGCGCCGGTGACGACGCGGCGCAGATCGCGGATCTTTTCCCATTTGGCGGCGAGCGCATCGTCGCGCCACTCGGCCGGGATTTCGGGGAAGGTACGCAGATGCACCGAATCGGTTTCCGACGGATGACGCGCCAGCCAGGCTTCTTCTGCGGTGAAACAGCAGAAGGGTGCGACCCACGCGGTCAGGCAATTGAACAGCGCGTCGAGCACGGTGCGCGTCGCGCGGCGGCGCGGATCGTCGGCGCGGTCGCAATACAGCGAGTCCTTGCGGATATCGAGATAGAACGCCGACAGGTCCACCGCGCAGAAATTATGCAGCTCGGTGAAGATGTGATGGTATTCGAGCCGCGTGCAGGCGTCGCGCAGGCTGCGATCGATCTCGCCCAGGCGATGCAGCACCCAGCGTTCGAGTTCCGGCATATCGGCGACGGCGACGCGCTCGCTGGCGTCGAAGCCGTCGAGATTGCCGAGCAGGTAGCGCAAGGTGTTGCGGATGCGGCGATAGATGTCCGCATGATATTTCAAGATTTCCGGGCCGATGCGCAGGTCTTCGGAATAGTCCGAGCCGACGACCCACAGGCGCAGGATGTCGGCGCCCGATTGCGAGATGACTTCTTGCGGCGCGACCACATTGCCCAGCGACTTCGACATCTTCTGGCCGTCTTCGGCCATGACGAAGCCATGCGTCAGCACGCCGTCATAGGGCGCGCGGCCGCGCGTGCCGCACGATTCCAGCAAGGACGAATGGAACCAGCCGCGATGCTGGTCCGAGCCTTCGAGATAGAGCGAGGCCGGCCATTTGAGATCGGGGCGCTGTTCGAGCACGAAGGAATGCGTGGCGCCGGAATCGAACCAGACGTCGAGAATGTCGCTGACCTGCGTGTAATCGGCGCTGTTGTAATCGTTGCCGAGGAAGCGCGCCGGATCGGACGCGAACCAGGCATCGGCGCCTTCAGCCTCGATCGCCTTGACGATCCGCTCGTTGACGGCGGGATCGCGCAACAGCGAGCCGTCATCTTTTTTGACGAACACCGCGATCGGCACGCCCCAGGCGCGCTGGCGCGACACGACCCAATCGGGCCGGCCTTCGATCATGCCGTGCAGGCGGTTGTAGCCGGTCTTCGGATAGAACGCCGTCGCATCGACCGAACGCAGCGCGACAGTGCGCAAGCTCTCGTTGGTCGCGCCGAACGGCTTGTCCATGGCGATGAACCATTGCGGCGTATTGCGGAAGATCAAAGGCTTCTTTGAGCGCCACGAATGCGGATATTGATGCGTCAGGCGCGAACGCGCGATGATCGCGCCGGTTTCGCGCAAGGCGGCAATGACGGCTTCGTTCGCTTCGCCCTTCTTGCCGTCGTCGGTGATGACGCGCTTGCCGGTGAAGCCCGGTGCTTCAACGGTGAACGCGCCCGCCTCGTCGACGGTGTAAGGGATGCGCGTTTCGATGCCGGCTTTGATGAGCATCGCGCTGCTCGACATCCAGATTTCAAAGTCTTCGCGGCCGTGGCTGGGCGCCGTGTGCACGAAGCCGGTGCCGGTATCGGCCGTGACGTGATCGCCGTCCAACAGCGGCACCGCGAAGTCGTAACCGCCGCCGACACCTTTGAGCGGATGCGCACAGGTGGTCGCAGCCAATTGCTCGGCGCTGACTGAACCCAGCTTCTTATAAGATGCGACGCGCGCCTGCTTCATCACCGCTTCGGCGAGGCCGTCGGCGAGAACGAGTTTCTCTCCAGCCGGAACCCAATTGCCCTCGGGCGCTTCGGTCACTTCATACAGGCCGTATTCGATGCGCGACGAGTACGAAATCGCGCGGTTACCCGGGATCGTCCATGGCGTCGTCGTCCAGATCACGACCGAATTGCCGACGAGGCTGCCGGCGGTCACCGGGAATTTCACCCAGATCGTGTCCGACACATGATCGTCGTATTCGACCTCGGCTTCGGCGAGCGCGGTGCGTTCGACCACCGACCACATCACCGGCTTGGAGCCGAGATAGAGCAGGCCGTTATCGAGGAACTTCAGGATTTCGCGCGTGATCTGCGCCTCGGAGGCGAAGCTCATCGTCGTGTAGGGATTGTTCCAATCGCCGATCACGCCCATGCGCTTGAATTCTTCGCGCTGCACGTCGATCCATTTCTGCGCGAATTCGCGGCATTCGCGGCGGAACTCGACGATCGGCACGCTGTCCTTATCGGCGCCTTTTTCGCGGTACTGCTCTTCGATCTTCCATTCGATGGGCAGGCCGTGGCAGTCCCAACCGGGCACGTAGTTCGCGTCCTTGCCCATCATCTGCTGGGTACGGTTGATGACGTCTTTCAGGATCTTGTTGAGCGCATGGCCGATATGCAGGTTGCCGTTGGCATAGGGCGGGCCGTCGTGCAGCACGAATTTCTCGCGCCCCTTCGATTGCTCACGCAGGCGCTTATACAGATCGATCTTTTCCCACCGCGCGAGCAGCTTGGGCTCAAGCGCATTGAGGCCGGCTTTCATCGGAAAGTCGGTCTTGGGCAGATAGACGGTCGATTTCAGATCAACGCTCATCACACTTATCGCTGTTATTTTGCTTCTGTCGCAAGCAGCGCCCGGGCCTGGTCGCTGTCCTTCCTGATCTGCTCGGTGAGCGCCGCTATGCCGTCGAATTTCCGTTCGGGCCTGAGGAATTCGATGAGGGCCACGCGCAGATGTTTGCCGTAGATATCGTCGGCAAAATCAAAAATATGGGTTTCGAGGACCGGGGTCGTTCCGCCGAAGGTGGGTCTATAGCCCAAATTGGCCACTCCGTCATGCCAAACCGTGGTTTCGCCGGTCTCGAGTCCGGCCCGGATGGCATAGACACCGAGGGCGGGCTGTGTCGTCGCCGCAAGCATCAGATTGGCGGTCGGAAAGCCGATGGTTCGGCCGCGCTGATCGCCGCCCGAGACCCGACCCGAGATTTCGAAGGGGCGGCCGAGCAGGCGTGCCGCTTCGCGCGGATTGCCCGCCGCCAGGAACTCGCGGATGCGGGTCGATGAGATGACCTCGCCGGTTTCATCGACGACCTTGCAGGCCCCGGTCGCGCCGAAGCCGTATTTCTTGCCTTCCGACTCCAGAAATTGGGCGGTGCCGCCACGCTTGTAGCCGAAGACGAAATCGAACCCCGAGACGATATGCTTTGCCTGCAATCCGGCCACTAGGACGATCGCGACGAATTCGTCCGCGGGCAGACGCGAGAGCGTTTGGTCGAAATGCAGCACGACCAGGAAGTCGACACCCATCTCCTCGACGATGCGCGACTTGTCGACGAACGGCGTAATGCGAAACGGCGGGGCCTCCGGGGTGAACATCATGCGTGGGTGGGGCTCGAAGGTCAGCACCCCCCAGGGCGCCCCGTTGGCCTTTGCGACGCGCCCCGCTTCCTCGATCACGGCGCGATGCCCCCGGTGCACGCCATCGAAATTGCCGATGGCGATGACCCCGCCTTTATGCTCGGGCGCGATGGCGTCGAAATGTCGGTAAATGCGCATGGGCCGGGAAAGTGCCGTTCGCTGGGGGGAGGGTCAAGCTTTGGCGGAAAACGGCCGCCGGACTGGGCTTAGGAATACCTTATGCCGTCGATCAGGCCGGGGGGCGGGTTGGGATCGATCGGTATCAGACGGTGGATGCCGTAAATCTCTTCGGCGGCGGCGGCGGCCGAAATCAGCGCCGCTTCGCCGCCATTGGGGGCGATCATCTGCAGGCCGACCGGCCGGCGGTCCGCCGTGAAACCGCAAGGCAGCGACAGCGCCGGGCAGGCCGCCACCGTGATCGCAAAGGTAATCGCGATCCACTCTATATAATTGTCGAGTTTCGCGCCGGCGATCTCGTCCACCCAGCGTATATCGACGTTAAAGGGCGGCACGGGGGCAGCCGGGCACAGCAATAGGTCGTAATCGGTAAAGAACCGCGCCATGCGCTTATATAAGTTGGCCCGTGCGACCTCGGCCTTGCCAATCTCGACCGCCGTCAGTTTCAGGCCCTGTTCGATATTCCAGATCACTTCGGGTTTCAGCTTATCGCGCTGGGTGTCGTACAGCGGCTTGAAACGTGCGGCGAACGATCCGGCGCGCAGCGTCTGGAAAATCTTGATGGCATCGCTGAGATCGGGCGAAGCGTCCTCGACGATCACGCCCGCTTCGGACAGCCGGTGCGCGGCGCGCCGACACCGTTCGGCGATTTCCTTGTCCACCGGCAGGAAGCCGAGATTGGGGGAAAAGGCGACGCGTTTGGGCAAAACTTTCCGTTGCGCCGCGCTCTGGTAATTGGGGCCCGGTTCGTCCCACGCGATTGGATCGCCG
>CANIGJ010000005.1 GCA_947467145.1 Rhodospirillaceae bacterium
CGCGCCTACGAGCCCGAGGTCGAGGCCGAAGAGCAAATCAGCGCCGCCGAAGCGCATTTGTATGAATTGGCCGAACACGGCCAGATGGAAAACGGCTTCAAGGGTTTCAACCTGGCCGTCACCGAAGCGATCAATATCGCGGGCGCCGCACATAAGCGCGACGGACGCCTGGCCGGCGTCGGCACCGGCTTTCGCGATATCGACGAAATGCTGGGCGGTCTGCATCCGTCCGACTTGATCATCCTGGCCGGCCGGCCGTCGATGGGCAAAACCGCGCTGGCGACCAACATCGCCTACAACGCGGCAGCCAATTACAAGATCGAGAAGAACGCCAACGGCGAGGACGAAGTCGCCAGCGGCGGCGTTGTCGGCTTCTTCTCGCTCGAAATGTCGTCCGACCAGTTGGCAGCACGTATTCTGTCGGAACAATCCAATATCCCGTCGGACGCCATGCGGCGCGGCAAGCTGACCAACGAGGAATTCGAACGCCTGACGGCGTGTGCCACAAACCTCTATAAACTGCCGCTCTATATCGACGATACGCCGGGCATGTCGATTTCCATGCTGCGCACACGCGCCAAGCGCTTGAAGCGCGAAAAGGGTCTTGGTCTGGTGATCGTCGATTACCTCCAGCTCATGACCGGCACCAATCGGACCGACAATCGTGTGCAGGAAATCAGCGAAATCACTCGCGGCCTGAAAACCTTGGCCAAGGAACTGCGCATCCCGGTGATCGCGCTGTCGCAGTTGAGCCGTCAGGTCGAAAACCGCGAAGACAAACGCCCGCAGCTCGCCGACCTTCGCGAATCCGGCACCATCGAGCAGGACGCCGACGTGGTCGCCTTCATTTACCGCGAGGCCTATTACATGGAGCGCGCCGAGCCGCAGCAGCGCCCCGATGAATCGCCCGACAAATTCGCCGAGCGTGCCGAACGCTGGCAGAGCCGCATCGACGAAGTTCGCCACGTCGCCGACTTCATCATGGCCAAGCAGCGCCATGGACCGACCGGCACGATCAGCCTGTACTTCGACGGCATGTATACGCGCTTCGGCGATCTGGATACCCAGCACACCGACCGTCAGCACGATTAGAGCGTGATGAGCGACTCAGCCGGCGCCATCCTCACCGTCGATCTCGGCGCGGTGCGGCGCAATTATCGCGCCGTGTGCGCGGCCTTCAGCGGCGCCGAGGTCGCCGGCGTCGTCAAAGCCAACGCCTATGGCCTGGGCATCGCGGCCGTCGCCCCCGCCTTGGCGCGCGAAGGCTGCGCCACCTTTTTCGTCGCCACCGCGGCCGAAGCGTTCGAACTGCGCAGACTTCTGCCCGCCGTCGGCATTCATGTATTCGATGGCGTGCAGCCCGGCGAAGAAGCCGATTTCGCCGCCCAGCGCATTGTGCCGGTGCTCAACAGCCTGCAGCAGATCGAATTGTGGCGCGCTCACGCCCGCGCCCGAGGCCGCGCCCTGGCCGCCGATCTGCATCTCGATACCGGAATGGCGCGCCTGGGTCTCGACCGCGACGAGCAGCGCCGCCTGCTCGCCCATCCGGACGAACTGACGGGGATCGACCTGGACGCCATCCTCAGCCACCTCGCCGTCGCCGAAGATCCGGCCAACCCGATGAACGAGGACCAGCGCGCCGCCTTTGCCGATGTGGCGCCGGGCTGGCCGAGCCGGCGCCTCAGCCTCGCCAACTCGTCCGGCGTGTTCTTGGGCGAGGCCTTTCACTTCGATCTGGCGCGCGTGGGCGTTGCATTATACGGCGCCAATCCGACCCCCGGATTGCCCTCCCCGATCGCGCAAGTCATTAAACTACAAGGCAGAATCCTGCAGGTGCGGTCCGTTGACGCTGCGCGGAGCGTTGGATATGGTGCGACCCATCGAGTTTCCCGACCTTCCCGGATCGCGACCGTTGCTCTGGGCTATGCCGATGGGTACCCCCTGGCGATGAGCAATCTTGGGACGGCTTTTCTGGACAGCCACGAAATTCCCGTGGTGGGACGCGTGTCGATGGATTTGACGACTGTCGACGTGACCGACCTGCCCGAGGGACTTGCCGCGCCCGGCCGACTCGTCGATTTCATCGGGGAGAACAACACTATCGATGCGGTCGCGGGACGGGCTAAGACCATCCCCTATACGATCCTGACCGGCCTCGGCCGCCGTCTGCAGCGCATCTATCTCGAGGACTGAGAGCCGATGAATCCGTTTCAACCGATCGGTCGCCTCGCCTTCGCTTTTTTGGGCACGCTCGGCCGCATCGTCGTCTTCACCGGCCTGGCGCTGTCGCACATCATCCGACCGCCGTTCTATTTCCGCATCATCGGCCGCCACATGCTGGAGATCGGCTACTACTCCCTGCCCGTCGTCGGCCTGACCGCGATCTTCGCCGGCATGGTGATCGCGCTGCAAAGCTTCACCGGCTTCGCGCGCTTCAATGCCGAGGGCGCCATCGCCAATGTGGTCGCACTGTCCATCACGCGCGAACTCGCCCCCGTGCTGACCGGGCTGATGGTATCGGGGCGCATCGGCGCTGCCATCGCGGCCGAGATCGGCACCATGCGCGTCACCGAACAGGTCGACGCACTCACCACGCTCTCGACCAATCCGTTCAAATATCTGGTGGCGCCGCGCATCCTCGCCGGCATGACCATGCTGCCGCTGCTTGTCTTCGTCGCCGACATCATCGGCATCCTCGGCGGCTATATCGTCGGCGTCTATCAGCTCGACTTCAATCCGGCCAACTACCTGCAGAACACCTACGATTTCATCAGCGCCCTCGATATCGTCTCGGGCCTCGTGAAGGCCTCGGTGTTCGGCTTCATCGTCACCTTGATGGGCTGCTATCACGGCTATTATTCCAAGGGCGGCGCACAGGGCGTCGGCCAGGCCACGACCAACGCGGTGGTCTCCGCGTCGATCCTGATCTTGTTGTTCAACTACATCCTGACGGGGATCTTCTTCGCAGCAAATGTCTGAGCCAGAGATCAAAATCCGCATGCGGGACGTGACCAAGCGCTTCGGCGCGAAGGTCATTCTCGACAATTTCAATCTCGATGTGCGCGCCAGTGAATCGCTCGTCGTGATCGGCGGCTCGGGTGTCGGCAAATCGGTGATGCTGAAATGCATCCTCGGCATCCTCACGCCCGAAAGCGGATCGATCACCGTCGATGGCATCGAGGTCGCCAACGCGGGCTCGGCCGAACATGAAGCCGTCAACGCCAAGGTCGGCATGCTGTTCCAGGGTGCCGCCCTGTTCGACAGCATGACGATCGCCGAAAACGTCGCCTTCAGCGTCACCGCGCGCAAACCGGTAAGCGCCAAGATCGCGCGCGAGATCGCGCTGATGAAACTGTCGATGGTCGGCCTGAAACGCAGCGTCGCCGATCTTTATCCGTCCGAACTGTCGGGCGGCATGAAGAAACGCGCCGGGTTGGCCCGCGCTATCGCCGCCGATCCGGAAATCCTGTTCTTCGACGAGCCGACCACCGGCCTCGATCCCCTAATGGGCGATATCATCAACGATCTGATCGTGCATTGCGTCGAGCAGACCGGCGCCACCGCGCTGACGATCACGCACGACATGCATTCCGCGCGCAAGATCGCCGACCGCATCGCCATGATCTATCAGGGCAAGATCGTGTGGATCGGCGACACGGCCGAGATCGACAGCGCCGCCAATCCGCTGGTCGATCAATTCATCCACGGCCGCACCGATGGCCCGATCCAGATGGCGGTGCGCCGCTGATGGCCAAGGCAACCTCCGTCTTCGCCTGTCAGGAATGCGGCGCCACGCATTCGAAATGGAGCGGACGGTGCGACGCCTGCGGCGCCTGGAACACCATCATCGAGGAATCCGGCAACGCCGAAGCGGCACGCCCCGGCGGCCTCGGCAAGGGTCGCGGCAAGAAGATCGAATTCGTCGGTCTCGCCACCCCGGCCGATCATCAAAAGCCCCCGCGCCTGCCGACGGGCCTCGCCGAATTCGATCGCGTGGCGGGCGGCGGCCTAGTACCCGGTTCGGCCATCCTGGTCGGCGGCGATCCCGGCATCGGCAAATCCACGCTGCTGCTTCAGGTCACCGCCGCGTTGGCGGGCTCGTATCGCTGCGTCTATATCTCCGGCGAAGAAGCCGTCGATCAGGTACGCTTGCGCGCCGAACGGCTGGGTCTGGCTGACGCACCGGTCGAACTGGCGTCGGCCACCAACGTGCGCGATATCGTCGCCTCGCTCGACGATGCGCACGCGCCGCAGGTCGTCGTCGCCGATTCGATCCAGACCCTGTTCATGGATACGCTCGATTCCGCACCCGGCACCGTCGCCCAGGTGCGCGCCTCGGCGCAGGAACTCATTCGCCTATGCAAGCGGCGCGGCATCGTCTTGTTCCTGGTCGGTCACGTCACCAAGGAAGGCACCATCGCGGGGCCCAAGGTCCTCGAACACATGGTCGATACCGTGCTCTATTTCGAGGGCGAGCGCGGCCACCAATTCCGTATCCTGCGCGCCGTCAAAAACCGCTTCGGCCCGGCCGACGAGATCGGCGTATTCGAGATGCAGGACAGCGGCCTGTCGCAGGTCGCCAACCCATCCGCGCTGTTCCTGGCCGACCGCGACCGGGCGGCGTCCGGCACCTCGGTGTTCGCCGGGATGGAGGGTACACGGCCCATGCTGGTCGAAATCCAGGCCCTGACCGCGCCGACCTCCTTCGGGACGCCCAGGCGGGCCGTGGTGGGCTGGGACAGCGGCCGGCTCAACATGGTCCTGGCCGTCCTGGAGGCCCGCTGCGGCCTCGGAATGGGCCAAAATGACGTTTACTTGAATGTGGCGGGCGGACTGCGTATATCCGAGCCCGCAGCCGATCTGGCGGTTGCAGCAGCCCTGGTGTCATCGCTCAATGGTTCGGTCGTGCCGGCCGATACCGTGGTCTTTGGCGAAATCGGGCTGTCGGGCGAAGTCCGACCGGTGAGCCGCGAAGATGTACGGCTGAAGGAAGCGGGAAAATTGGGTTTCAAACGCGCGATCGTGCCCGAAACGCGCGGGACCAAGAAAGAACGCGCGTCAAAACCGGCAGAATCGGCTAACCCACGCGAAGCGGCGGCGCAAACGGTGCGCATCCGTCATTTGAACGAACTTTTGGACCTATTGGCGCCGCGCCGGGCCTCGGAATCGGCCAGCCCGACAGGTCTGCGGCCAGCCGCACGGGCGGAGAGTTGATCCTTGGATACTCTGAGTAACAACGGCTTCGATATCGCGGTCGCCCTGATTCTGTTCCTGGGCGCGCTGATCGGCTTGGCCGTTGGCTTCGTGCGCGGCGGCCTGTTCGTGCTGTCCTGGCTGGGTGCCGCCGCCGTCACCATCTATGGCTTTCCCACCGTCCGCCCCATCGCGCGCGGCTATATCGACAACACCTTGTTCGCCGACATCGCCGGCGGCGCGGTCTTGTTCATCGGCGCGCTGATCGTGTTTTTCCTGTTCAGTTCCCTCGTCGGCGGCTGGGTGCGCAATAGCCGGTTGAATGCGCTCGATCGCTCGCTCGGCATGATGGCGGGCCTCGCCACCTGTGCATTGGCGCTCGCCGGTGCCTATATGGTTGCCGATCAGCAATGGTCGCCCGACAAGCAGCCAAAATGGATGAAGGAGGCCCGGTCGATTCCCTTGATTCGCACCAGCGCCTATATGGTGAACGACCTGTTGCCCGCCGATATCCAGGTCATGAGCCGCCAGGCCGCCAATAGCGCAACGCAGGAATCCCGCGATCTTATGGACCGCAAGAAGGCCTTCGACCGCCTCATCCAACCGACCCCGAAGGACGGGGGTGCACCCGACCGCTCGGGCTATGATAATAAAGAGCGCCAGAGCCTGGATCGCCTGATCGATGGCAAGCAGTAGACCGATGCAAAACACACAGAACCTTCGTACCACCAGCTTCGACGACGATCATTTCCACGACGAATGCGGCGTGTTCGGCATCTTCCGCCACCGCGACGCCGCCGCCATGGTGGCCCTCGGCTTGCACGCCTTGCAGCATCGCGGCCAGGAGGCGGCGGGCATCGTCTCCTACGAAGGGACGCAATTCTATTCGCATCGTGCGGCCGGCCTGGTCGGCGACAATTTCAATTCCGAAGACGTGATCGGCCGGCTCAAGGGCGACATGTCCATCGGCCATACGCGCTACGCCACGACCGGCGTGGCCATGCTGCGCAACGTGCAGCCGCTGTTCGCCGAGTTCGAGTTCGGCGGCTTCGCGGTCGGCCATAACGGCAACCTCACCAACGCCTATGCCATCCGCAAGCAGCTCGTGCAGCGCGGTTGCATCTTCCAGTCGACGACCGATACCGAAGTCATCATCCATCTCATCGCGATCAGCCAGTTCTCCAATGTGGTCGACCGCATGATCGATGCGCTGCATCAGGTCGAAGGCGCCTATTCGCTGGTGTGTCTATCCAACAACGCGATGATCGGCGTGCGCGATCCGCTGGGCATTCGCCCGCTCGTACTCGGCCGGCTGGGCACGGCCTATATACTGGCGTCGGAAACCTGCGCGCTCGACATCATCGGCGCCGAATATGTGCGCGACGTCGCACCGGGCGAACTCGTCATCATCGACAATGACGGCATTCGCTCGATCCGCCCGTTCACCAAGAAGCCGCAACGCTTCTGCATCTTCGAATATGTCTATTTCGCGCGGCCTGACAGCCAGGTCGAGAACCGTAACGTCTACGAAGTGCGCAAGCAGATCGGCATGGAACTGGCGCGCGAAAGCCATATCGATGCCGACGTCGTCGTGCCGGTGCCCGATTCCGGCGTGCCCGCCGCCATCGGCTATGCCCAGGAATCGGGTATCCCGTTCGATCTCGGCATCATCCGCAATCATTATGTCGGGCGCACCTTCATCGAGCCGTCGCGCGCCATCCGCAATCTCGGCGTGCGCCTCAAGCACAACGCCAACCGCGAACATCTCAAAGGCAAGCGCGTCATCCTGGTCGACGATTCGATCGTGCGCGGCACCACGTCGGAGAAAATTGTTTCGATGGTGCGTCAGGCCGGCGCCGCTGAAGTCCATATGCGGATCTCCAGCCCGCCGACCATGCATCCGTGCTTCTACGGCATCGATACGCCGAAGCAGGAAGAACTGCTCGCCTCGCACATGAGTGTCGAACAGATCGCCAAACATATCGGCGCCGACAGCCTCGCTTTCATCAGCATGGACGGGCTCTATCGCGCCGTCGGCGAAACCAAGCGCAATCCGCTCTCGCCGCAATTCTGCGACGCCTGCTTCTCCGGCGATTATGCGATCCCGCTGACGGATTTCAACGGCGGACCGGTCCCGGCGCAATTGTCGCTGCTTACCGAACAGGATTGATCGTGACGGAGACGAAACGCCTCGCGGGCCGCATCGCGCTCGTCACCGGTGCGTCGCGCGGTATCGGCGCGGCCACCGCCAAACTGCTCGCCGCCGAAGGCGCGCACCTCATCCTCGTAGCGCGCACCCAAGGTGGGCTTGAAGAGGTCGACGACGAAATCCGCAGCGCCGGCGGCACCGCGACCTTGATGCCGCTCGACATCACCCAATACGACATGATCGATCGCATGGGTGCGGCGATCTACGAGCGCTGGAAAAAGCTCGATATCCTTGTCGGCAATGCTGGCCTGCTGGGCGGTCTGTCGCCCGTACCGCATTACAAACCAGATGTCTGGGAAAACACCTTCGCCGTCAACGTGACGGCCAATTGGCGGCTGATCCGCAGCCTCGATCCCCTGCTCCGTCAATCGGATGCGGGCCGCGCGGTCTTCATGACCTCGATCGCGGGACGGCTGGCGCGGCCCTATTGGGGCGCCTACAGCGTCAGCAAGGCCGCGCTCGACATGATGGTGAAAATCTACGCGGCCGAGGTCGCGACGACATCGATGCGGGTCAACCTATTCAATCCCAATCGCACGCGCACCTCGATGCGCGTCGAGGCCTATCCCGGCGAAAATCCGGAGACCGTGAAGACGCCCATGGAGGCCGCGCGCCTGATGATCGATCTGGTCCTGCCGAGCTGCACGCTGAACGGCGAGATCATCGACGCGGTGGAAACGAAGGCGGGCTAACGCGAACGAATGCAAAGCGACCTCGCGTCGCCTAGCAAAGGAGATCGGCGATGAAGGAATGCTCGAAATCGGTCATGCGCCGCATGCGCGAGCCCAACTTCGCCAACCGTTATTTCGTCGGCAGCGGCCTCGATGTCGGCGGCGGACCCGATCCGCTCAGCCTGTACCGCGAATTGTTTCCCCGCATGCGCGGCGTGCAAACCTTCGACAAGGAAGACGGCGACGCGCAAGAGTTGGCGAGTATCGGCGAGGAGAGCATGGATTTCGTGCATTCGAGCCATACGCTCGAACATATGCGTGACCCCGCCATCGCGCTGGCCAACTGGTTCCGCGCGGTGAAGCCCGGCGGGCATCTGATCGTCACGGTGCCCGACGAGGATCTGTACGAACAAGGCGAGTTCCCGAGCACCTGGAACGGCGATCACAAACACACCTTCACGATCTGGAAAGCCAAATCGTGGAGCCCGCAATCGCACAATCTGGTCGATCTGGTGACGGCACTGGGGACGGCAGCCGAAATCACGCTGCTGCAGAAGCTCGACGATTCCTATCGCTACACCCTGCCGCGTTTCGATCAGACGATGACGCCGATCGCCGAATGCGGCATCGAATGCGTGGTGCGCAAGCGCCCGGCAGCGGAGATCGCAGCCGGTGGGCGCAAACCACCGATGGGGATCGTGAGCCGCGTCGAAGCGGCGCTGCTGACCGGCTTCGATCCGGATTAATGAGTTTATCTAATTCGCGTGGATCGCTTTGCGCCGCTCGGCGAATTTGCGCTCGGCGTCGCGCAGTTCCAGCCGGCTGAAAGCTGCTTTGAGTTTGTCCGCCGACGCGCGCGGATCGATATCGGCGCGGAAGCTCATGGCTACGCTACGCTGCTGCGCCGCCAAGTTATACCAGACGTAGGCTTCCACCGGATCGCGATCGATGCCGAAGCCGTTCTCATAGAACGATCCGAGATAACTTTGCGCGCCGGCATGGCCGCGCAGGCCCGCTTTGCGCAGCCAGTCGATCGCCATGGCGTAATCCTGCGGCAGGCCGCGACCATAGGCGTAAAGATCGCCCAACAGATATTGCGCCTCGACGCTGCGGCCGAAATTGGCGGCGGTGCGATATAGCTCGGCCGCGCGCGCGTAATCCTGGCGCACGCCTAGCCCCCGCGCATACAGATCGCCGAGCATCAGGGGCGCGTCGAGATCGCCGCGCTTCATCGCCTCGGTGAACCAGCGATAGGCTTCCGCGCCGTCGGGCTTACCGGTCAGGCCGTCGCGATAGATGACGGCGGCGCGCATCTGGGCGGCGCGGTCGCCGGTCTGCGCGGCGGCCAGCACACGCGTGAGCTCGGCCTGGGCGGCGACGAAGCCGGGATCCGGCGGTTTGATGAAAAAGCCCGCGATCAGCCACCAGCCCAATAGCAGGACGAAGGGTGTGAGGACCGGCAACGCGATGATCACCCAACGGCGGGGAATCGTGTTCCAGATCGCGATCAGCCAAAAGCGCATGGTCCCGGTGTAATCCGTGCCCGGCTAGGCCGTCCAGTGGAGGATTCCCTGCGAAATTCTCTTGACGCGGGAAACGACACCAAGGTCAGTCGCGGGGGTTAACGCGCCAAGTTAGCGTGGGGGGCCGGAGCCCGGTGCCGTCCAACCGATCCGATTGCTCTCGCCATTGGGCGACGGGGTGGCATAACAGGTCGGCCGGCCCAGGGTGTGGTAGCAATAAACCTCGTCGACATGCCCCAACTCGTCCTCCTCGCAATAGGTTTTGCCGAGGTGTTTACGCACGGTGGAGCAATTTTTGCCGGTCGCGAAGGACACAACATGGTCGCCGATGGTCTTATCCGTGCCCACGACGGTGGCGCCTTCCAGCAGGGCGGCCTGGGGCGCAATCGATTGCGCGCCCGACACGGCACTGCAGGCACCTAGGAAAAGGGCCCCAATCAGGACCATCCAACGCATCACCACCACTTTGTCTCCTTGCGCTTCGTTGACCGGAGCTGTCTGGATCTAGGCGATCCTAGGGCCGACGGTTTAAAGAGCCCTTAATAGGTCTACGTAAGACCAAGCACAGGCCGTGCCAGATTGGCGCGAAACGGGGCTAAAACCGCAATTCGGCCTGAATTCCTTAGCATTTGCCTTGGCTTACGGCGCGGGCTATTTTACGCGCCTTGGCGGCCCTATCGGCGTCGCCCATTCCAAAATCGCAGTAACTGAGGTGGTGTCCGGATGGCGGACAAAGATCCGGGGCAAGACAGCCTCTTTCGGGAAATCGAAGAAGACCTGCGCCAGGAGCGGTTCAACAAGCTCTGGTCGAAGTACGGCACCTATGCCATCGCCGTGGTCGTCCTGGCCATCGTCGGCGTGGCCGGGCACCAATATTGGCAGAGCCGCGACCATGCCAAACGGGCGGACGAAAGCGCGCAGTTCTCCACCGCGCTGCGCGCGACCATGGAAAACCGTTCGGCCGAGGCCTCGCAGGCGCTCACCAAGCTCGCCGAGACCGGCACCAGCGGTTATGCGCTGATCTCCAAGTTCGACCTCGCCGCCATCAAGTCGCGCGACGGCAACAAGGCCGAAGCGGCCAGCGCCTATCTCGCCATCGCCAGCAACAAGGATACGACGCCCGAGTTGCGCGATCTGGCCACCTTGCTCTCGGTGCTGCAGGAAATCGACAATGGCGATCCTAAGATGCTGACTGATCGCATGGCACCCTTGGTTGCGTCGGCCAATCCGTGGCGTTTCAACGCCAAGGAATTCACCGCCTATCTGGCCCAGCGCATGGGCGAAAACCAGCGCGCCGGCCAACTGTTCCGCGAACTCGCGGACGATGCGACGGCGCCGCAGGGCATTCGCGCGCGGGCCGCGGAAATGTCCGCGGTCCTCGGTAGCTGATGGCCACGGCGAGAAAGATGTCGAATATGAAGCTTCGGATCGCCCTCTGCGTCCTGGCGCTGTTCACGCTCACGGCGTGCGACACGGTCTCCGGCATGTTCTCGGGCAAGGAAGCGCCGCCGCTGCCCGGCAAACGCGTTTCGATCCTGGTCCAGGAACAGACGCTCGAAGCCGACGACAGCACCAAGGATCAGGATATCCTGCTGCCCCAGCCGACAGAGAATCCGAACTGGCCGCAGGCCGGCGGTTATCCCAACCACGCGATGCACCACGTCAAGGTGCGCGCGAGCCTGCAAAAGGCCTGGTCGTCCAGCATCGGCGACGGCAACGACGATGCCGATCGCCTGATCGCGCAGCCGGTCGTGCAGGGCGGACGCATCTACACAATGGATGTCTCGTCCGAAGTGCGCGCGACCAACGTGCAGACCGGCTCCAAGATCTGGACCAACGACCTCACCCCGGCCGACGACGATGACGGCCATATCGGCGGCGGTCTCGCGGTCGACGGCAACATGGTGTTCGTCACTACCGGCTTCGGCGATATCGTCGCCCTCGACGCCGCCACCGGCAAGGTCGTGTGGAAGCGCGGCGTGACCGCGCCGATGCGCAGCGCGCCGACGGTGAACGCCGGCCGCGTCTTCGCCGTCACGGTCACCAACAAGCTCTATGTCCTCGACGCTGAGGACGGCCGCATCCTGTGGAACCATGCGGGCATCGAAGAAGCCACCGGCCTGCTCGGCGGCGCTAGCCCCGCTGTGGATTCCGGCGTCGTCGTCGTGCCCTACTCGTCCGGCGAAATTTTCGCGCTGCGGATCGAGAACGGCCAGGAATTGTGGAACGACTCGCTGGCCGGCCAGCGCCGCACGCGCGGCACGACCTCGCTGTCCGCGATCCGTGGCCGCCCCGTCATCGATCGCGGCGTGGTCTATGCGACCAGCTTCGGCGGTGTGACCACGGCCATCAACCTGCGCACCGGCCGTCGCGTCTGGGATAAGGAAATCGCCTCCATCGAAAGCCCGTGGATCGCCGGCGATTACCTGTACATGATCAGCGTCAATTCCGAGCTCGTCTGCATCAATCGCGCCGACGGCCGCATTCATTGGGTGACGCAGCTGCCCGAATTCAAGGACCCGAAGAAAAAGGCCGACCGGATCATCTGGACCGGACCGGTCCTCGCCTCCGATCGCCTGATCGTCGCCTCGTCCATCGAAGAAGCCTGGACCGTGTCGCCCTACGATGGCCGCGTCATGGGTAAGATTTCGCTGCCCGACGGCGTGACCATCGGGCCGGTCGTCGCCAGCGATACCGTTTTCTTCCTGTCGGACAACGCTGAACTCGTCGCTTATCGGTAAACCATCATGCCGCTCGCCGTCGCTATCGTCGGACGGCCGAATGTCGGCAAGTCCACCCTATTCAACCGCCTCGCTGGGCGCAGGCTCGCTATTGTCGACGATCTGCCGGGTGTGACGCGCGATCGTCGCGAAGCGCCGGGCCGCATCGGCGATCTCGACCTGCTGCTGATCGATACCGCCGGGTTCGAGGATGCCGTCGACGGCACGCTCGAATGGCGCATGCGCGAACAGACGGCCACCGCGATCGACGATGCCGATGTCGTCCTCTTCGTGATGGATTCGCGCGCCGGCGTCGTGCCGCTGGACCGTGAATTCGCAAGCTGGCTGCGCACGCGCGATTGTCCGGTCATCTTGGTCGCCAACAAGTGCGAAGGCGAAGCGGGCGCACCCGGCTTCTACGATGCCTATAGCCTCGGCATGGGCGAGCCCATTCCGATCTCCGCCGAACACGGCGAAAATCTCGGCGCCCTTTACGAAGTACTGCAGCCGCTCGCCGATAGCGTTGATGAGCCCGGCAGCGCCGACAGCGCGGACGACACAACACCGCCTGAATACGTCCTCCAGATGGCGATCGTCGGCCAGCCCAACGTCGGCAAATCGACCCTGGTCAACCGCCTGCTGGGCGAAGAGCGCATGGTCACCGGCCCCGAGGCCGGCATCACGCGCGATTCGATCGCGATCCCGTGGGAATGGCAGGGCCGCCCCGTGCGTCTCGTCGATACCGCCGGATTGCGCCGTCAGGCCCGCATCGAGGAAAAGCTCGAAACCCTGTCGGCCGAAGATTCCTTCCGCGCCGTGCAATATGCCCAGCTCGTCGTGCTCACCTTGGATGCGACGCTCGACATCGCGCGCCAGGATTTGACCATCGCGCGCCGCGTCGTCGAAGAAGGCCGCGTTCTTGTCATCGCGCTCAACAAGTGGGATCTCGTCACCGACCGTACCAAGACGCGCAAGGCGCTCGACGACCGGTTGGAGATTTCCTTCCCGCAGGTGCGCGGCATTCACGTGATCACGATTTCCGCGCTGACCGGCGACGGGCTCGACCGCCTCATGCCCGCCTGCTTCGCCGCCTACGATGTATGGAACAAGCGCGTCGCGACGGCGCGCCTCAACGAATGGCTGAGCCATGCGACGGAAAAGCATCCGCCGCCGCTGGTGCGCGGCCGGCGCATCCGCTTGCGCTATATGACGCAGGCGAAGACGCGCCCGCCGACCTTCGTCGTGTTCTCGTCGATGGGCGACGAATTGCCGGACGATTATAAGCGCTACATCCTCAACGGCATCCGCGAGGATTTCGATCTGCCCGGCGTACCGCTACGCCTGATGGTGCGCCAGCGCAAGAACCCTTACGCCGACGACGCCTAAGCCGCTTCGTCCTTGAACATCCGCATGCCGTCGAGACGGCGCGGCGCCTCGAAGCTGAGCGCCGTCACAAGATCCTTCATGCTGTCCAGATTGTGGATCGTGCGGAACTCGTCCACATGCGGCAGGATCGCGCGGATGCCGATGGATTTCGGCTGGAAGCCCTCGAAACGCAGCAGCGGATTGAGCCAAATCAGGCGGCGGCAGGATTTGTGCAGCCGTTCCATTTCGCCGCCGAGGCCCGCAGCCTCGTCGCGGTCGAGCCCGTCGGAGATCATCAGCACGACCGCGCCCTGTGTGAGAACGCGGCGCGCCCAGAGCTGGTTGAATTCGTGCAAGCTATGGCCGATGCGCGTGCCGCCCGACCAATCGTTCACCGCATCGCCGCAGCGCGCCAACGCCTCGTCGACATCCTTGTAGCGCAGATAACGGGTCACGTTCGTCAGCCGGGTGCCGAACAAAAACGTGAACACCCGGTCGCGATCGTTGGTCACCGCGTGCAGGAAATGCAGCAGCATGCGCGAATAGCGTTCCATCGAGCCCGAGATATCGCACAAGATCACCAGCGGCGGTCGGCGCACGCGGCGGTCGCGCTTCATCAGCGGGATATAACCCTGCCCACCGCGCAACGCCGCGCGCAGCGTGCGGCGCATATCGATGCGCGCACCGTTGAGGGCCGCACGATAACGCCGCGTTTTAACTTCCATCGCCGGCAGACGCATCTGCTGGATGGCGCGGATGGCCGTCGCGATTTCCTCGGACGACATCTTCTCGAAATCCTTTTGCGCCAAAACTTCGTTGGCGCTCCAGGTAAGCGTCGCATCGAGTTCGATATCCTCGTCCTCGATCTGCTCCTTGGCCTTGTTGTTGGATGGATTGAGCGCTTCCGCCAGGCGGCGCGACATTTCTTCGCCCTTCGGCGAGTTGTCCTGCATCGCGCCCATCTCGGGCAGCATCAGGCTCATCATGCGTCCGAGGATATCGGGGTTGCGCCAGAAGATGTGAAAGGCCTGATCGAAGATTTCGCGCTGGTCGCGCCGGTTCACGAATACGGCGTGCAGCGTCCAGTAAAAATCTAGGCGATTGTCGAGCCCGACGGCATGCACCGAATGCAACGCCTGCAACACCTGCCCCGGTCCAATGGGCAAGCCGGCGCGGCGCAGCACACGCGCGAAATGCATGATGTTCTCGCCGAGCCGCCCGCCCGGCGTACCGTCATCCGGCAGATCGGGCAGCGAGGCGTCCATCAGGCGCGCGTCGCGGCCAGTTCGGTGCGCACATCGTTGAGCAGCTTGGAGGCTTCGCTGCCCTGGATCTTGGCGATGTCGTCTTGGTATTTGAGCAAGGTGCCCAAGGTGTCGTTCACCGTTTCCGGATCGAGCGACATGACGTCGAGCTGGGTTAGCGCATGCGCCCAGTCGATGGTCTCGGCGACCCCCGGCTGCTTGAACAGATCCATCTGGCGCAGGCGATGCACGAAGCCGACGACTTCGCGCGACAAATTTTCCGCCGTGTTGGGGGCGCGGATTTTCAGGATTTCCAGTTCGCGCTCGGCGTTTGGATAATCGACCCAGTGATAGAAGCAGCGGCGCTTCAGCGCGTCGTGGATTTCGCGCGTGCGGTTCGATGTGATGATGACGATCGGCGGCTCCTTGGCCTTGATCGTGCCGAGTTCGGGGATAGTGACCTGATAGTCCGACAGGATTTCGAGCAGATAAGCCTCGAACGGCTCGTCGGTGCGATCCAATTCGTCGATCAGCAGGACCGGCGGACCGGCGGCATCGGATTCGAGCGCCTGCAACAGCGGCCGCTTGATCAGAAAATCATCGCTGAACAGGTTCGCTTCGAGCTTGTCCTTGTCTTTCGCGCCCGTCGCCTCGCTCATGCGGATCTCGACCATCTGGCGTGAATAGTTCCATTCGTACACCGCCGTCGTGACGTCGAGCCCTTCATAACATTGCAGACGCAGCAGCTTGCGGCCCAGGGTATTGGACAGCACCTTGGCGATCTCGGTCTTGCCGACGCCCGCCTCGCCTTCCAGGAACAAAGGCCGGTTGAGCTTCAGCGCGAGGTACAGCGCGGTCGCGAGGCTGCGATTGGCGAGGTAATTGTCGGCGCGCAACAGCTCGATCGTCGCGTCGACAGAATCCGGTAGGCCGGCCATGAGTGTCCTTGTTTTCCCAGGGTTTTATTGGGGCTTGGGCTAGCTTTAAGCATAGGAAACGGGGGGGCCTGTGTCGAGGGTGGGCCTCGATCGGCGGCTTGGCGAATTTGCCTCCCCTTTCGCGATATGGTGAAGTCGCGGTCGGGCCATGACAATAAAAAACAGGCCCCGACATAACGTGCGGAGGCGGCACATGGACAACGTCAGTAACGCGGAATGGCAGGCGCGCGTCGATCTTGCCGCCTTGTATCGGCTGGTCGACATGCATGGCTGGTCCGACCTGTTGGGCAGCCACATCTCGCACCGCGTGCCGGGCGAGCCCGATCATTTCCTGCTCAATCCCTACGGCTTCCTGTGGGAGGAAATGACGGCGTCAATGATGCTGAAGGTCGATCATCTGGGCACCGTGCTGACCGACAGCAATCACACGATCAATCCGGCCGGCTTCACCATCCACAGCGCGATCATGGCGGCGCGCCCCGATGTGATGTGCGCGATCCATACGCACACCCAACCCAGCGTCGGCGTCTCGACCCAGAAGGACGGATTGCTGCCGCTCACCCAACATGCGCTGCACGTCATCGCGCACGCGGGCTATTACACCTATGGCGGCATCGAGACCGATCCGCGCGAGCGCGACCGCATCGCCGCAGCGGTCGGTCATTACAATGTGCTGTTCCTGCGCAATCACGGTCTGATCGCCATGGGGCGCACGCCGGGCGAAGCCTTCATGTGGTGCTACCGCGCCGAACGCGCCTGTCGCATGCAGCTCGCCATCCAGCAGGCCGGTGCGGAGACGGTTCCCCTGCCCGACGACGTGATCGCGGAAACGGTGGAGCGTAACCGCTTCCTCAATTCCGCCGACGGCTATCGTCCCATCGGTATGCACGAGTGGCCGGCGTTGCTCCGCAAGCTTGACCGCCAGGATCCGAGCTACAAGCATTAGCCTCACACCGGCGTGAGCGCCAAAAAAAGTCACAAGCCCCAATTCGGAATAGAACCGGCTCTGCCGCACTTAATATTGCAGGCGTGGAATTCCTCCCGCCCGCGATGAGGTTGTGTGATGTGGAGCCGGTTGGCGATTGTCGGTGCGTTTTGCTTCCTTTTGACGGACGGCACGGCGGCTCTGGCAGCCGACCCTCCCGCTCGCGTCGGCCGGCTTTCGTTGATCGAAGGCACAGTCTCGCTGCGTTCGCCGCAGCCGGTAAACGTGGACAACACCGTCGATAACGCCACACCCGAACTGAAAGACGAATGGGCCCCGGCGGCGCTTAACTACCCGGTAACCGGCGGCAACTCGTTGTGGACCGAATCCGGCGCCAAGGCCGAGGTCCAGGTGGGCCCGGCCGAGATACGCCTCAACGAACAGAGCGAACTTGAAGTCCTGCGTCTCGACGACCGCTCGGTCGATCTGGCGCTGCATCAGGGCACGGCCAACGTCCATATCGGCGACACCATGCCGGGCGGCCTGCTGATCGATACCCCACGCGGCCCGGTCACGCTCACGCAACGCGGCAGTTACCGCATCGACGTCGATACCGGAGGCGATAGCAATACTGTCCAAGTCACCACCTTCGACGGCGAAGCCAAGGTCAGCGTCGAAACGCCGGACCACACCGATACCCATACCGTGACGCGCGGCCAGAGCATCAAGCTCGCCGGCGAACCCATTCAGATCGCGCTCGCCGATGCGCGCGCCACCGCGTTCGACGATTGGGCGCGCGGCCGCGATCCCCGCGCGATCGCCGCCGCCCAACCGCGCACCGTCGTCACCGGCCAGCCTGCCCCCCGTCCGGTTGTCAGCCCTTCGGTCAGCCCCGTGTCCACGCAAATGACCGGCTATCAGGACCTGGCGCCCTACGGCACGTGGCAGCAGGCGCCGGACTACGGCACCGTCTGGTATCCGGCGGCGGTCGGCCCTGAATGGGCGCCCTACCGCTATGGCCATTGGGCCTATGTGGCCCCGTGGGGCTGGACCTGGATCGACGATGCGCCGTGGGGCTTCACGCCCTTCCATTACGGCCGCTGGGTGCGCGTCGGCCCGCGTTGGGCCTGGTGGCCGGGCCATCGCACCCCGCGCCCGGTCTATGCGCCGGCGCTGGTCGCCTTCCTCGGCGGCAACGGCTGGAGCCTGTTGATCGGCTCGGGCCGCGCCCGCCCGGTCGGCTGGGTGCCGCTGGCGCCCTATGAAGTCTACCGCCCACATTACCGCACGAGTGCGACCTATATCCGCAACGTCAACATCACGACGGTGAACAAGACTGTGATCAACAACATCACGGTCAATAACAACCACACCGAAATCAACCGCTTCACCAACCGCAATGCGATGACGGCGATGACGGCCGACAATTTCGCGCGCGGCCGCCGCGTCAACGAGGCCAAGATCGAGGTGCCCCGCAAGGAGCTGGAGCGCGCGAAGGCGACCAACGACGTGCGTGCGATCCGACCGCAACAGGTCGCCGCGCGGGCCGATGCGCCGCGCCCGGCCCATAAAGAAAATGGCCGTGATGAAGCTCGCCGCGAGGAACGACGTGCGCCGAATCCGGCCATCACCTCGCGCGAACCGAATCGCGGTAATGAACGCCGCGATCCCGCCATCGAGCGCCGCAATAATGCGGTGCAGGAACGTACCCAACCGCGCGACCAACGCCGCGACGCGACTCCGCAACCCGCTCAACAGCAGGCTGCCCCGGCGGCCGCCCCGCAACAGCAACGCGAGGTGCAGGACCGTCAGCAGCGTGACCAAGCCGAGCAACAACAGCGCCGCCAGCGTGACGCGCAGGACCAGCAACGCCGCGAGGCGCAAGATCGTCAGCAGCGCGACGAAGCTCAGGGCCGCCAACGCCGCGAACAGGCTGAACAACAACAGCGCAGCGAACAGCAGCAGCGTCAGCAACGCGACCAGGCACAAGAGCAGCAACGCCGCCAGCGCGACGAGGCCCAGGATCTGCAACGCCGCGAACAACAGGAACAACGCCAACGTCGCGAACGCCAGCCGCAGGATCAGCGCAGCGAGCAGATCCAGCCGCAACAACGCCAGCGCGAACAGCTAGAACAGCAGCAGGCCCAGCAAAAGGTCATGGAGCAACAACAACGCCGCGAGGCCCAACAACGCCAACAGGCCGAAGAGCAGCAGCGTGCCGACGAGCAGGTTCGCGTTCAGCGCCAACGTGAAGCGCAGGAACAGCAGCAACGCGACGTGCAGCGCCGCCAGGACCAAGATCGACAGGCGCGCGAAGCGGCGCAACGCGATGCCGCCCGTGAGCAGCAGCTCCAACAGCAGCATGCTCAGGAGCAGCAGCGTCGCGAACAAAGCGTGCGTGAAGCGGCGCAACGTGATGCGGCTCGCGAACAGCAGCTCCAGCAACAGCATGCCCAGGAGCAACAGCGCCGTGAACAGGCCGGGCGCGAGCAGGCGCAACAGCGTCAGCAGGCGGAGCAACAACAACGCGCCCAAGCCGAACAACAGCGCCAGCAGCGAGATCAGGCCCAACAGCAGCAACGTCAGGCCCAGGAACAGCAACAGCGTGCCCAACAGGAGCAGCAACGCCAGCAGCAGCAAGAACAGGCACGTGACGAACAGCGCCGTCGCAATCCGGAAGGCCGCCCGGACGGTAGACGTAACCGCGACGGCTAAGAGTCGCCATACTTAAAAATTTGGGCAACAAAAAAGGCCTCACCCGATGGGTGAGGCCTTTCGTTTGAGTTCGATGTTTTAGAAGCTGAGCGACACCGCGCGTACGACCTGCGGCAACGCCTTCACCTTATCGATGACGGCCTGCGAGACCTGCTGATCGACCTCGACCAGGGCAACCGCGTCGCCGCCCGGCTTTTCGCGGCCGAGATGGAAGGTCGCGATGTTGATCTTCTGCTCGCCCAAGAGCGAGCCGAGCGCGCCGATGAAGCCCGGCTTGTCCTCGTTGATGATCATCAGCATGTTCGGCCCCAGCTCGGCATCGATCGAGATGCCGCGAATCTCAACCAGACGCGGCTTGCTTTGCGCGAAGATCGTTCCGGCTACCGAACGCGATTGGCCGTCCGTCGTCGTCACGGTGACGCGCACGAGGGTCTGGAATTCCTCGAGCATCTCGCAGGTGACTTCGGACAGTTCGATATTGCGTTCCTTGGCGACCGCGGGCGCGCTCACCATGTTGACGCCTTCGAGCAGCGGCGAGAGCAGGCCCTGCAGGATGATCGCGGTCAGCGGCTTGTGGTTGAGTTCCGAAACCTGGCCACAATATTCGATCTGCACCTTCTTAAACGCAGAGTCGGTGATCTGGCCGGCGAAGGAGCCCAGCTGTTCGGCGAGCTTCATATAGGGGCGTAGCTTCGGCGCGTCTTCGGCGCTGACCGACGGCATGTTGAGCGCGTTGGTGACCGCACCCGACATCAGGTAATCGGCCATCTGGTCGGCAACCTGCAGGGCGACATTGACCTGCGCTTCGTTGGTCGACGCGCCCAGATGCGGTGTCGCCACCACATTTTCGAGCCCGAACAGGATGTTGGTCTTGGCCGGCTCTTCGAGGAACACGTCCATGCCGGCACCGGCGACCTTGCCGGAATCGAGCGCCGCCTTGAGGTCTTCTTCGACGACCAGGCCGCCGCGCGCGCAATTGATGATGCGCACGCCGTCCTTCATCTGCGCGATCGCTTTCGCATCGATGATGTTCTTGGTCGCTTCGGTCAGCGGCGTATGCAGGGTGATGAAATCGGCCCGCGCGAACAGCTCGGACAATTCAACCTTCTCGACGCCGATATCGCGCGCACGTTCCGGCGACAGGAACGGATCGAACGCGACGACCTTCATCTTCAGGCCGACGGCGCGGTCGGCGACGATCGAGCCGATATTGCCGCAGCCGATGACGCCCAAGGTCTTGCCGGTGACTTCAACGCCCATGAAGCGGTTCTTTTCCCACTTGCCGGCATGCGTGGA
Organism: Rhodospirillaceae bacterium; assembly: GCA_947467145.1. Taxonomy (GTDB): domain Bacteria; phylum Pseudomonadota; class Alphaproteobacteria; order Rhodospirillales; family UBA2165; genus CANIGJ01. The sequence goes on from CANIGJ010000005.1 coordinate 20,800, forward strand.
TGCACTGGCCGTCGGCAGGTCACGCGCGAGCGCGAAGATCATGGCGATGGCATGTTCGGCGGTCGTGATCGAATTGCCGAACGGCGTGTTCATGACGATGACGCCCTTCGCGGTCGCCGCCGGAATGTCGACGTTGTCGACGCCGATGCCGGCGCGGCCGATGACCTTCAGGTTGGTCGCAGCCGACAGGATGTCGGCGGTTACCTTGGTCGAGGAGCGGATGGCGAGACCGTCATACTTGCCGATGATGGTCTTCAGTTCGGCCGGCTTCAGGCCGGTGATTTCGTCGACGATGATGCCGCGGCTTTCGAAGATTTCCTTCGCGAGCGGGGACATGCTGTCGGAGATCAGGACTTTAGGCATGGGATGTTCCTTTTCAGATCCTCATCCTGAGCGTGTCGAAGGATGGGAATGCGCAGTGCGCTAAGAATGATGGGCTCCCTCATGCTTCGACAGGCTCAGCATGAGGGGCTCGATCAAACTGTTATTTGGAAAACTCGGAAGCGGTGATGCCGAGCGCCCAATCGATCCACTTGGTGAGCGCCTTGAGATCGTCGACCTCGATGGTCGAGCCGGCCCACACGCGCAGGCCCGCCGGTGCATCACGATAGCCGTCGATGTCGTAGGCGACGTTCTCGTCTTCGAGGATCGCAGCAACGCGCTTGGCCGCCTTCGCCTGCTTCTCTTCGTCCAACGCGGCGAACCACGGTGCGACGATCTTCAGGCAGACCGAGGTGGAGGAACGGATCGCCGGGTTTTCGGCCAGGAACGCGATGTCCTTGGAACTCTCGACCCAACGCGCGAGCACGGCGAGATTGGCTTCCGAGCGCGCCACCAGCGCCTCGTGGCCACCGATGGACTGCGCCCATTTGAGGCCGTCCAAGGCATCTTCGACACAGAGCATCGACGGCGTATTGATGGTCGCCGCCTTGAAGATGTCTTCGCTCACCTTGCCGCCCGACGTCATGCGGAACAGTTTCGGCATCGGCCAGGCCGGCTGATAGGTGTTGAGGCGTTCGATGGCACGCGGGCTCAGCACCAACATGCCGTGCGCGCCCTCGCCGCCCATGACCTTCTGCCAGGACCATGTGACGACATCGAGCTTGTCCCACGGCAGCTTCATCGCGAAGACGGCCGAGGTGGCGTCGCAGATGGTCAAGCCTTCACGGTCGTCCGGGATCCACTTGCCGTCCGGCACGCGCACGCCCGAGGTCGTGCCGTTCCAGGTGAAGACAACGTCCTTCTTGAAATCGACCGAAGCGAGATCGGGGATCTGGCCGTAATCCGCTTCCAACGTGCGGACGTCCTTGAGCTTGAGCTGCTTGGTGATATCGGTGACCCAGCCGGAGCCGAAGCTTTCCCAGGCGAGCACGTCGACACCCTTGGGGCCGAGCAGCGACCACAGCGCCATTTCGACGGCGCCGGTATCGGAGCCGGCGACGATGCCGATGCGGTAATCCTTGGGCAGGCCCAGGATATCGCGCGACATGTCGAGAACGGCTTGGAGGCGGGCGCGGCCGATCTTGGAACGATGCGAACGCCCGAGCGTGGCATCGGCCAGCACAGCAGGCGACCAGCCAGGACGCTTGGCACAGGGACCAGAAGAGAAATTGGGGTTGGCCGGACGCATGTCCGGCTTAGCGGGTGTGTTCATAATGTACTCCCATCCTTGCAGATGAGCAGCACCCCGTTGGGGGGGTGTGGCCCGCCGAACGGTCTATAGAAGCCCGGCACTTCCGTCAAATGGCAATTGATGGATCGCCGGAAACCACCTCTAATGGCGGGCGGAAATGCGCCATTTTGGCGGTTGCCGAATTAGAGGTGAGCGGCCGGGACCGATCGATGAGCGACACCAAGCCTGCGACACTCCTCGCCGTCTACGACTTCGCCGTCACCCCGTATACCTACGATTTTTTCGTCTTCCTGGTGGCCGCCGAGGCACACCGTCGGGCACACGGGCTCGATGCCGTCCACATCGTCCTGGTCCCGCCCCCCCGCGACGTCGTCAATACCGGCGCCAATATCAGCGCCGCCGAGCAAGCCTGGCGGCTGCACAATCTGATCATTCCCGGCACGGCACTGCTTGCCTCGCTCGGTCAATTGACGATCTGCACCGATCGCGCCCAGGCCGAACCGATCGTCGCCGCAGCCGCGCACGTCTTCCCGCCGAAATACACCTTCGCCCATCCGGTCGGTATTTTTGAAACCGTGGAATTGGCGGCGGCGTGGGCGCGCGGGATCGCCATTCCGTCGCTCACCGTCCCCGAGCCCGCCAAAAAATACGTGCGGCAATATCTCGATGCGCGCGCCCACGGACGGCGCGTCGTGACCGTCACCTTGCGCCAGGCAACGCACATCCCCGAACGCAATTCCAACCTCCGGGCATGGACATCCTTCGCTGCCAGTCTCGACCCACGCCGCTATCTCGTGGTCTTCATCCCGGACACGCAAGCGGTCTTCGATGCGCCAGATCCGATCCTGGCGCCGTTCACGATCTTCGGCGACGCGGCCACGAATGTGCTGATTCGCGCCGCCCTGTACGAGCTGTCGTTCGTCAATATGTTCAGATCGAACGGGCCAGCCAACCTGGCGTCCCTCAATCAGGCCGCGCCCTTGCTGAATTTCGTCAAGCCGATGGACGACGTTATCGACCAATCGGTCTATACGATCGAAACCGGGACCGGGATCAAGGTCGGAACTCAATTCCCCTATTACCAGCCGTGCCAGAAATGGGCGTGGTGCGACGACAGCGCGGACAACATCGCGGCTGAGTTCGCCACATTCGAAGCTTTCGCCGATGGCCGCATCGCCATCGAAGACTTCAAATCCGCCGCCATGGACAGCCCGCGCGCTATTGCCGAGTTGCTTAGCAGATCCGACCGTCCAGTCCAGGCACGCGAAATCTTCGAGCACCTCCTCGCGCAGTATGGCTACGATCCCGACATAGCCTTCGCCATCGTCAAGCTGGACAACGAACGCGGCGCATATGACGCGGCGCTCGAGCGCCTTCAGGAATTGGCGCGGCATGGCAGGCAGGGTTACGAGATCGACGAACAGATCGGCGATGCGCACAGCGGCCTTAAACAGCTCCCGCTGGCGATCGCGGCCTACCAGAACGCACTCAAAGCACCCAATCTCGCTCATGGCATACGGGTCAGGATCATCATTAAGCTCGGCTACCTGCTCATCCGGCGCGGCCGCGCCGAGGAAGCCCAGACCCTGGCCGAGGCGGCACTGACAGGCGCGGCGCAGGACCGCTTTCTGCTGCAATTCGTGGGCGAGATCTGGACCGAACAGGGCGAGGCCGAACGTGCCCACCCCTTCATCGCGCGCGAGATCGAATGTCTACGCGTCCTACTGGCCGAGGCCGCAAGCCGTCACGAAATCGACGGCGGAACGGCGAGCCGTCTGTGCAACCTTTATATCCAAACCAAACAATTCGACGACGCCTACACGCTCGCACGCGAGATCGAGGCGCAGGGATCGGCGCGCTTCACCATCAACGAACTGCTGGGTGACGCGCTGGCCGGTTTGGGACGCGTTGAGGACGCCATCCGGCACTTCGAAGCCGGGATTGCACAAACGTGGGGCCGCCATGGCCCCTTGCTGTTCAAACTTGCCCGTCTGCAAATCGCTCAGGGCGACCTCGCGGCCGCCGAGCGCAACATGCGCGCCTGTATCGATGTCCAGGCCACGCATGTGCCGGCCTACGAACTGCTGGCGCAGATTCTCATGCAGCAGAATCGGACGGCGGACTCGTTTCAGGTCTTGATACAGGCGCGCGAATTGGCGATGCGTTGAGGATGCTCGCCGCACTCCGCGCCCAAATAAACATAGTTTGGCCCTATCTGCTGCTCACCCTGTCGCAGGTCTGTTTTTCCAGCAATCACATCCTGGGTCGGGCAGCCAGCGAGTTCATGCCGCCGATCGGGCTGTCGTTCTGGCGCTGGATGGGTGCGGTGATCATCCTGCTGCCCTTCACCTGGCGTAACATCGCCGCAGCCTGGCCCGCGATCCGCGCGGCGTGGAAGGACTTGGTCTTCATCTCCTTCGCCCTCGTGATCATGGGCAACACGATGATCTATGTCGGGCTCAATTATACGACAGCGATCAACGCCTCGGTGCTGGCGGTCGCGCAGCCGGCCGTCACCTTCATCCTATCGTGGGTTCTGTTTCGCGACTCCATCACCAAGGGCCAGGCCATCGGCGTCGCGGTCGCCATGATCGGCGTGTTGACCGTACTGACGCACGGCAATCCGTTATCGCTCACCGCCTTCGATCTCAATATCGGCGATCTGTTGATCCTCGTCGCCATCACCGGGCTTGCACTCTATTCGATCATGCTGCGCCGCGTACCGAAGGAGCTGTCGCCGGTCGCCCAGATCACCGTCATGCAATTGATCGGCGCGATCCTGCTGTCGCCCGCCTACATCTGGGAAACCGTTTACGTCGGGCCCGTGCCGTTCACTTGGGAGGCGCTGTTCGCGATCCTGTGGGCCGCCATCGTCATCGCCATCCTCGCCATGTGGCTGTGGAACCTGGGCGTGGCCGAGATCGGCGCCAACAAGGCGAGCGTCTATGTTTACGTGCGCCTGATGTTCGTGACGGTGGGCGCGATCCTGATCCTGGGCGAGACCTTACACATCTATCACTTCGTTGCTTTCGCTTTGGTTTTCGCCGGAATCTGGGTCGTCAGCCGGGCTCGAACCAGGCCAAATGTGACAGCCCATGCGAGCAAACCATGACGCCGGAAATTTGACTTTTTATCGATTGGAGCTAAATTCCCATTATTCGTCGTGCAATCGATCCGAACCGACCTCCTACCGGCTACCCGGCAGTTAGCGCCATTCCGACATTGTCACACGATCGATGCATCGCCGCGTTGGTGGTGCAGTTAACTTAGCGAAGGAATGACTATGACGACTGGTACCGTGAAGTGGTTCAACGCCACGAAAGGCTATGGCTTCATCCAACCCGATGATGGCTCCAAGGACGCGTTCGTCCACATCTCCGCCGTCGAGCGTGCAGGCTTGAAGAGCCTCCGCGAAGGCCAGAAGGTGAGTTACGAACTGCAGGCCGGCAAGAACGGCAAGACTTCGGCTGAAAACCTTCAAGTCGAAGACTAAGCGGTCCGCAAAGATCGAAGACATGACGGCCGCTTCCATCCGGAAGCGGCCGTAACTTTTTGTGGCAATCGGACCCGTGTGTCAGATACCCGCCGTCACGCGTATGAAGAACAGATAGATCGTCAGGATCGAGGCGATCAACAGCACGATCGTCGTGCCGCCTGCCCCCACCGCGCGCGGCCAGGTATTCATGCCGTCGAAGCTCAAGCCGAACGGATGGATCAGGCGCGAGATCACCAGCACGATGCCGAGCACGTGAACGATGTAGATCGAAAACTGCCCCATCTCGACGATGCCGAGCAGGATGAGGCACATCGGCACCATTTCGATGAAATTGGCATGCTGGCGGATTGCCACGCCAAGCTCGCGGTTGCCGCCGTCCAGCAAGGGAATGCCGACGCGGCCGCGCATGCGGCCGACACGCGCGATCAGAAACACCAACATCAAACCGAGTATGCCGGCGTAAAAACCGGTAACGATAGGGATATGCATAGTCGTCCTCGCTTAGAAGCCTCACGCCAAAGTGTGCGCCGGTTCTAAGACGAAGGCCACGATCACGGCCGTGTTATTTTTGGGGCTCTCGGCTTAAAGCGCGCTTTCGACGGCTTTGCCCAGCTCCTGGGTGTTGGCCTTACCGCCCATGTCGGGGGTCAACAGCTTGGGCTCCTTCACCACTGTTTCGATCGCCTTGACGATGGCATCGGCGGCAGCTTTTTCGCCCAGATGCTCCAGCATCATCGCTCCCGACCAGATCTGGCCGATGGGATTGGCGATGTTCCGCCCGGCGATATCGGGTGCCGAGCCATGTACCGGTTCGAACATCGACGGGTGCTTGCGCTCCGGGTTGATGTTGCCGCTGGGCGCGATGCCGATGGTGCCGGTCACGGCGGGTCCGAGATCGGACAGGATGTCGCCGAACAGGTTGGAGCCGACGACCACATCGAACCAATGCGGATTGCGCACGAAATGCGCGGTCAGGATATCGATGTGGAATTGATCGACCTTCACATCCGGGAAGCGTTTGGTCGCTTCCTTCACGCGTTCGTCCCAGTAAGGCATCGTGTGGATGATGCCGTTCGACTTGGTGGCCGACGTCAGGTGCTTCTTCGGCCGACTCTGCGCCAGCTTGAAGGCGTAATCGAGGATGCGGTCGACGCCGTAGCGCGTGAAGACCGTCTGCTGCGTCACGGTTTCTTGATCGGTACCGGCATAGATGCGCCCCCCGATTTCCGAATATTCACCTTCGCAATTTTCGCGCACGACATAGAAATCGATGTCGCCCACCTTGCGGCCCGCGAGCGGCGTCGGCACGCCTTCCAATAGTTTGACCGGACGCAGGTTAACGTATTGATCGAAGACGCGCCGGATCGGGATCAGCAGACCCCACAATGAGACGTGATCGGGCACGCCAGGAAAGCCGACCGCACCCAGGAAGATCGAGTCGAACGCGCGCAATTGATCGAGGCCGTCGTCGGGCATCATCTTGCCGGTCTTCTTGAAGACCTCACAGCTCCAATCGAAGGATTGGAACTTGAGCGAGAAGCCGAATTTGCGCGCCGCAGCTTCGAGCACGCGTACGCCTTCAGGTCCGACTTCGGTACCGATGCCATCGCCCGGAATGAGCGCGATCTTATAGGTGTTGCCGCTCATGTCTCTCTCCCTGATCTTCTGAAATGGGTTTTTAAAGTTCGCCTGGTTTAACCGTGTGCGCGTGATTGAGCGGCCCATGGCCCGCGCCATATCCCGGCGCGGTGCGGATCGCTTCCAGCACATAGGCGCGCGCGCGCCCGACCGCTTGATCTAGCGGCAGCCCTTGCGCGATGCCCGTCGCGACGGCTGAGGCCAAGGTGCATCCCGTGCCGTGCGTGTGGCGCGTCTCGATCCGTTTGCTGCTGAAACGCACGGGCCGCTTGCCCGCCTCCACTAATAAATCCATGACCTCGGCATCCTCACGGTGCCCGCCTTTGACCAACGCGGCATGGCAACCCAGCGCCAACAACGCTTCGGCCAATTCTTCGGCACGATCGGCTTCGGGTGCGCTCTTGCCCGTCAGGGCTTCGGCTTCGGGCAGGTTCGGCGTCAGCACATGCGCACGGGGGATGATCTGTTGAATCAACGCCGCCTGAGCGCTCGGTTCCAATAGGCGCGCGCCGCCCTTGGCGACCATGACCGGATCGACGACGACCGGAACATTCGGGGCGAAGCGGTCGAGCGCCGCGCACACGGTGGCGATCACGCCCGCGCGGTGCAGCATGCCGAGCTTGATGCAATCGGCACCCAGATCGGTCAGCACGACCTCGATCTGACGTGCGAGAAAATCGTCGGGAACGTCATGGATGGCGAACACGCCTTGGGTGTTCTGCGCGGTCAATGCGGTGATCGCGGTCATGGCGAAGCCGCCCAGCGCGGTGATGGCCTTGATGTCGGCTTGGATGCCGGCGCCGCCCCCTGAATCGGACCCGGCGATGACGAGAACTCGGCCCTTCACGATATTCCTCTCCCTGGCAGCCCCTCCGGCTACCGGAGACGCGTCAAACGCGGCAGGCGCGTTCGATTTCGCCGACGATATCGTCCACGACGCGGCCGATCAACGCCGCATCGGAGCCTTCGGCCATGACGCGGATCAGGGGTTCGGTGCCCGATTTGCGGATCAGGATGCGGCCGTCCGCATTGAGCCGGGCCTCGCCGGCAGCGATGGCGCGGCGCACGGGTTCCAGTTCGAGCGGCTCGCCGCTGCTGAAGCGCACGCTTTTAAGGAGCTGCGGCATGGGTTCGAACAGGCGGCAGACCTCGCTCACCGGCTTACCCGTCGCAGCGATCAACGCCAGAACCTGCAGGCCCGCGATCAGGCCGTCGCCGGTCGTAGCGAAGTCCGACATAATGATATGGCCCGATTGTTCGCCGCCCAGATTGCACGCCATATCGCGCATGCGTTCGACGACATAACGGTCGCCGACCTGGGTGCGGATCAAGGACAAGCCGATGGAGCCGAGATATCGCTCGAAGCCGAGATTCGACATCACGGTGGCGACAACGTCGGGACGATGCAATTGCCCGTTCTTCGACCAGGCCTGCGCGATTGCCGCCATGATCTGATCACCGTCGACGAGTTGGCCGTATTGATCGCAGATGATGACGCGATCCGCATCGCCATCGAGCGCGATGCCGATGTCGGCGCCGTGCAGCACGACCTGTTCCTGCATGAAGGCGGGATCGGTGGAGCCGCAGCCGCGATTGATATTCACCCCATCCGGCTCGGTGCCGATCGGGATGACCTCGGCGCCCAATTCCCACAACACGGTGGGGGCGACCTTGTAGGCAGCGCCATTGGCGCAATCGAGGACGATCTTGAGGCCGTCGAGGCGCACACCACGCGGGAACGTCTGCTTCACGAATTCGATGTAGCGGCCCTGCGCGTCGTCCAGGCGCTTGGCGCGGCCGAGATCGGGCGAGTTGGCGAGGCTCTCGGTCATATCGGTGCCGAGGCGCGCCTCGATCTCCAGCTCGACCTCGTCGGATAGCTTATAGCCGTCCGGGCCGAACAGTTTGATGCCGTTGTCCTGATAGGGATTGTGCGAGGCCGAGATCATGACGCCGAGATCGGCGCGCAACGAGCGGGTCAGCATCGCAACCGCCGGGGTCGGCATCGGGCCGACGAGGATCGGATCCATGCCGGCGGCGACGAAACCGGCCGTCAGCGCCGGTTCGATCATGTAGCCCGACAGCCGCGTATCCTTGCCAATGACGACGCGGTGACGATGGCTGCCACGGGTAAAAATCAGCCCGGCGGCCATGCCGACACGCAGCGCGGTTTCCGCGGTCATGGGTTCGCGATTGGCAGTACCGCGAATGCCGTCAGTCCCGAAGAGCTTGCGTGTCGCGCTGTTTGCCATACCCGTGTCCCTACTGAGCCTATTATCTAGACCCTGTGTACCAACGCGTCACTTAACGAATTATTTCGTTAGGTTACGCCTTTTTCGTCGCAATTTTGGCAAGCATATCAAAGGTTTCCGCGACGTCGTGCACGCGCACGATGTTCGCACCGCGCGCCACTGCCTGTTTGGCCTTCGCCAGCGACTCGGCGAGCCGCTCTTTCGGCGGCTTCCCTTTGCCGAATTTACGCGACAGCCCGACCAGGATCGGACAGCCAAGCGCGGTGAAACGCTGCAGCCTCGCCAACAGACGTTCGTTGTCGTCGGCCAGTTTGCCGAAGCCGAAGCCGGGATCGATCGCCAAGCGCGTGCGCGCGATGCCCGCCGCTTCGCACGTTTTGATGCGGCGTTCCAGATAGACGAAAACATCTTCGACAACGTCGGCGTAATGCGCATGATCGCGCATCGTCTGCGGCGTGCCGGGCATGTGCATCAGCACGATGTCAGCGCCACTGGCGGCCGCCACACCAAGCGATGCAGCATCGCCCGTCAGCGCCGACACGTCGTTGATGATCTTGGCCCCCGCCGCGACGGCGGCCGCCATCACGGCGGCATGGCGCGTATCGATCGAAACGACGGCCCCGGCCCCGCTCAGCGCCGTCACCACCGGCAGGACGCGCCGGATTTCTTCGTCCGCACTCACCGGCGACGCACCCGGCCGCGTCGATTCCCCACCGATATCGATGATGTCGGCGCCGTCCTTGATCTGTTGCAAGCCGCGCGCGATGGCGGCATCGGCCGCGAAGGTATCGCCGCCGTCGGAGAAGCTATCGGGGGTCGCGTTGACGATCCCCATAATAAGAGGGCGGTCCAGGGGAAGGCCCCCGAACCGCCCAATCTGTTTGAGCGTGGAGATCAAGCGCCGGGCTGAGGCTCCGGTCCGAGGCCCGTCTGCGGACCCGGCGCGGGGCGCGGCTTCTTGCCCGTGCTGGGCACCGAGGCGCGGCCCGCCGTGCCATCGGCGCTCGGCTTGTAGTTGTCGACTTCCGGACGGTAGATCGGCTCACCGCGCAGCAAGGACGCGACTTCGTCACCCGACAAGGTTTCGTATTCGAGCAGCGCTTCACCGAGCATGACGAGATCGGCGTTCTTCTCGGTCAGGATGCGGCGCGCGGTCGAGGTCGCGTCCTCGATCAAGCCACGCACCTCTTCGTCGATCAGCCGTGCGGTGTCGTTGGACACGTTCTGCTGACGTGCGACGGAGTGACCGAGGAACACCTCTTCTTCGTTGTCGCTGTAGCGCAGCGGCCCAAGCTTATCGGAGAAGCCGTATTCGGTAACCATGCGGCGCGCCAATTGCGTCGCCTGTTGGATGTCGTTGCCGGCGCCCGTGGTGACGTTCTCGGCCCCGAAGATCAATTCTTCAGCGATGCGCCCGCCGAACATCATGGCGAGCTTCGACGTCAGTTCGATCTTGGAATAGCCGTAGCGATCCTTTTCGGGCAGCGACATGGTCACGCCCAGCGCACGACCGCGCGGGATGATCGTCACCTTATGCAACGGATCGTGCTTCGGCACATTGAGGCCGACAATGGCGTGACCGGCTTCGTGATAGGCGGTGAGCTTCTTTTCCTCGCTGCTCATCACCATCGAGCGGCGCTCGGCGCCCATCATCACCTTGTCCTTGGCGTTCTCGAATTCATGCATGGTGACCATGCGGTTGCCCGCACGCGCCGCCAGCAGCGCCGCCTCGTTGACGAGGTTGGCGAGATCGGCGCCCGAAAAACCGGGCGTGCCGCGCGCGATCACCTTCGCATCCACATCCGGCGCCAACGGCACCTTGCGCATGTGCACTTTCAGGATCTTCTCGCGACCGATGATGTCGGGATTGGGCACGACGACCTGACGGTCGAAACGGCCCGGACGCAAGAGCGCCGGATCGAGCACATCGGGACGGTTCGTGGCAGCGACCAGGATGACGCCTTCGTTGGATTCGAAACCGTCCATCTCGACCAGCAACTGGTTGAGCGTCTGTTCGCGTTCGTCATTGCCGCCGCCGAGACCGGCGCCGCGATGCCGGCCGACCGCATCCAATTCGTCGATGAAGATGATGCAGGGCGCGTTCTTCTTGCCCTGTTCGAACATATCGCGCACACGCGATGCGCCGACGCCGACGAACATCTCGACGAAGTCCGAACCGGAAATGGTGAAGAACGGCACGTTCGCTTCGCCCGCGATTGCCCGCGCCAGAAGCGTTTTACCGGTACCCGGGGGGCCGACGAGCAGGCAGCCCTTCGGGATCTTGCCGCCGAGGCGCTGGAACTTCGCCGGGTCTTTCAGGAATTCGACGATTTCTTCGAGTTCCTGCTTGGCCTCGTCGATGCCGGCGACGTCCTCGAACGTAACGCGGCCGGATTTTTCGGTCAGCATGCGGGCGCGCGATTTGCCGAAGCCCATCGCCTTGCCGCCACCCGACTGCATCTGGCGCATGAAGAAAATCCAGATGCCGATCAGGAGCAGCATCGGGAACCACGAGATCAGGATACCGAACAGCGACGGCACCTCGTCCTCGGGCGGCTGGGCCGTGATATGCACGCCCTTGCGGGTCAGGGTCGGAATGAGGTTCGGATCGTTCGGCGAATAGGTGCGGAAGGCGCGGCCGTCGTCGTAATGGCCGGTGACCTTGTTGCCCTGGATCGTGACATTGCGGATCGAGCCGCCCTCGACCTCGGTGAGGAAATCGGAAAAAGCGACTTGCTGGTGCGGTCCGCGCGTCTGTGCGCCTTGGAACAGGCTGAACAGCATATAGAGCAAGACCGCGATCACCACCCACACGGCCAGGTTCTTACGGAAATTCAAGGGACCAGATCCTTCCAACATGAGCCGCAGCGCCACCCATAGCTATTCGTAGGGGGCGAATCGCAGACGGCGAGACCCAGTAGCCTAAGCCCGGCTACCCATCTAATCAAATAGTCCGAGAAACGCGAGTGACAAGGCACGCCCCGGCCACACGGCGACTATTCTTGTACCCTATTGCAAACGACCCGGAAACTCCCGGTTTTTCTATGGAAATACCCCCTAAGCCGAGCGTCCGGTTTCACGCGAGAACCGGACCTCGCCCTTACGGATCCCGATCCGGCAACCGCCGAGCGTGAAAGCCGCGCCGCCGCCGCCCGTCAGGCGTTCCCGAGCGCGCGCCAAACGATCGCCGCGCGGCGCCAGCGGGCGGCGGCCGACCTCGGCCAGGATGTCGCGCAGCAGGCGCGCCGCGATGGCATCCGGCAGGGCGGCGTAGAGGGCGAGCGGCACCGTCACCGTGCCGTCGGCCAGGCGCACGACTGCCACGCCCAGCACCCGGCGCGTCGCCGTCTGCATCAGCGCATCCAAACGGGCGAATGACTGAGCGATCGCGGCAAGATGCGCGGCCCCCGCGCCCTGGTCCGCCAATAGCCCATTGAGGCGGCGATAGCCGGTCCGCGCGAATTTCGCGGCACTATTCGACGGATCCTCGACCCAGTCCTGCCCGGCGGTCCGCACCGTCGCCAACAAGCGCGCCTTGGGGATGCTCAATAAGGGGCGGCAGAGGCGCATGCCGTGGCGCACGGCCACGCTGCGCATTCCGGCCAGCCCGGTGATACCGCTGCCACGCGCGAGGCGCATGAGAATGGTTTCGGCCTGATCGTCCAGGTGATGCGCGACCAGGACATGACCGATCGCATGACGCTCCGCCCACGCGGCGATCAAACGATACCGCGCGGCGCGCGCCGCTTCCTGAATGCCGTTCGTCGGTTTGTCGCCCGTCCAGGCGAGAACATCGTGGGCGATCCCGCGCGCCGCCAGCCAGGCGCCGACTTGCGCCGCTTCGGTCCCCGAATCCGCACGTAGGCGATGATCGACCGTGACAGTGCGTAAGGATCGGCCCGTGGAGTGCGTCCAGGCCTGCGCCAGCAGCGCCAGCGCCATGCTGTCGGCCCCACCCGACACGGCGACGGCGACGGGCGCGCCCCGTGGGATCGGGCACTGCGTCGCGATCAGGCCGGCGAATTCACCGACCGTTAGCGGCGCAGCTTCCGCGGCACCGTCAAACGGGCTAGGCGCATCCGGCGCGCTTGCGCTCGTTGGGCAGATTTTTGAATTCTTTCGCAGGGCCGGGGAAGTCCTTCGTCAGTTTGTCGAAGGTCGCGCAGGCCTCTTTCTTCTTGTCGAGAGACGTGAGCGACATGCCGAGCTTCAACAGGGTATCGGGCGCCTTCTGGCCCTTCTGATCCTTCTGGTACCCGTCCAGGAATATGCTCGCCGCGGTCTGGTAGTCCTTGTTGACGAAGTAGCTTTGGCCTTGCCAGTAGCGCGCGGCTGACGCCAACGGACCGGTCGGATTCTTGTCGAGGAAATCCTTGAAGGCTTGCGCCGCGTTATTGTAGTCGCCCTCGCTGCGCGCCGACGACAACAGATTATAGGCATAGTCGTATTGCTGCTGCGGCGAGCCGGCGGGCAGCGACGCGCGTTGCGGCGGCGCACCGGCACCTTTCGGCGCCGACAGGTCACGCTGATTCAGAGTACCCATATTGGCGGGGGCGGAACCGCGCGTCGGCGAATCTTCCTGCGCCGAGAGCGCAGCCGAAGCGCCGGCGCTGCCGCCGCGCCCTTCGAGATCCTTGAAGCGCATGTCGTTGTCCTTGCCCAGGCGTTCGATCTGCGCGGTCAGTTCGCTGTTGGAATGCATCAGGGTTTCGATCGTGCCGGTCATCTGCGTGACCTGGCTTTCCAAATCGCCGATACGCTGCTCAAGACGCTGAGCATAATCGCCGGACGGCACCGATCCGCCACCCGACGGCGCCACCGCGCCACCCTTGGGAGCCCCCCCGCTATAGACCTGGCGGCTCATCGATTGGATATCACGCTCCAGCCGGTCAATGCGGTTGATCAGCGATTGTGTATCCTGTGCGGCGGCCGGCGCCGACCAGCCGGCGCCCAGCGCCAGGAACAGGCTCGCGGCGAATAAGCCGAGGGAAATCGTTTTGGGCGCGCTGCGGCGCGCCGCGATCATTCTGACCATCAGGCGTCCTTCGTCGAAATTGCGGGGCGGATGAGATGAATAGGCCATGTGAGGCACATCGTAGCTTGTCGGATTCATGAGTAGGTCTTAGACCCGATTCCCGACCAAAGTCTTAAAAAGCTAACGTAAAATCTGCCGATTCATCGTGTCAAAAACAAGGCGCCCGCGCCTCCCTTTCGGGAAGCGCGGGCGCTGTTAGATCGCTTGCTCTAACCTAGAGAGCGGCTATTAGGAGCCGGCGCCCGAGGTGATGACAGTGACCGCGCGGCGGTTCTGCGCCCACGAAGCTTCGTCATGGCCGAGAGCAACCGGGCGTTCCTTGCCGAGCGGCAGGGTTTTCACGCGGTTGGCGGCAATGCCGTTCGCAACGAGGAAGTCTTTCGCCGAATTGGCGCGCTTTTCGGAGAGCGCCAAGTTGTATTCACGCGTGCCGCGTTCGTCGGCATGCCCTTCAACGGTGACCATCACGGCCGGATAACGCTTCAACCATGCCGCCTGCTTCTCGAGCTGGGCGCGCTGGTCGTTGCGAACACTGAATTTGTCGGTATCGAAGAAGATACGATCGCCGACATTAACGATAAAATCGCGATCCGAACCCGGCGCGATCTGGGTACCAGAGGTGTTGCCACCCGTGTTGCCACCGGTGCTACCGGCGTTACCCGAATCGGACGGAGTCGACGAGCACGCCGACAACAAGAGCAAACTCGCGACCACATAAGTTAGACTTTTAAAGCTCATTTTATTTCCCCTGAACGGAAACACTTTGGACGTCATAGCTAGATCGAGATCGCTTGCTGTATTTACCGGAATACTGGAAACCTAGGCCGATGCGATGGTTCGATAAACAACTTCTACATGCCGTAAAGCATTGAAGCGCAATATAAAGCGGAATTTCTAAGGAATCAAGGGGGACCAAGCAGGATCTGACGCCTCTGAGGGCGTCAATATTTCACGTTCATTCTGCCCGGTCAGGTCAATCGTGTAAAGCTTGGTCGTTTTGCCCCTGGGCAGGAGCCGTTCGCGATAAAACGCCAAAACACGTCCATTGGGCGCCCAGGTGGGCGATTCGACCAGGAAGCCATCGGCCAGCAGGCGTTCGCCCTTCCCGTCCGTCCCCATGATGCCGATTTGGAAGCCGCCGCCGATCTTGGTGAAGGCGATGGTATCACCACGCGGCGACCACACCGGGGTCGCATAACGCCCGGTCCCGAAGCTGATGCGGCGCGCCTGCGCACCGTTCAATTCGCCCGATGCATCCATAACATAAAGCTGCTGCGTGCCGCCGCGATCGGATTCGAACACGATCTTGGAACCGTCCGGCGAATAATATGGCGCCGTGTCGATGCCGCTATTGTTGGTCAATTGCGTCACCGCGCGCGTGCGCAGATCCATCGTCCAGATATCGGTGTTGCCGTTGCGCGCCATGCTCATGATGACCTTGTTGCCATCGGGAGAAAAACGCGGCGCGAAGGTCATGCCCGGGAAATCGCCCAACACTTCCTGACGACCGGTTTCGATGTTGTAGATATAAACGCGCGGCAGGTTGCCGTAGTAAGACATGTACGTGATTTCCTGACGCGACGGCGAGAAGCGCGGCGTCAGCACGAGGTCCTTACCGTCGGTGAGGAAATGATGGTTCTCGCCATCCTGATCCATGATCGCCAGGCGCTTGATCTTGCGCTGATCCGGCCCCGATTCGGAGATGTAGACGATGCGAGTGTCGAAATAACCTTCTTCACCAGTGATGCGCTTGTAGATCGCATCGGCAATGATGTGCGAAATGCGGCGCCAGTTGGAACGCACGGTCGTATAGACTTGGCCCGTCATCTGCTGTTCGCCGAACACGTCCCACAGGCGCAACTCGACGCGCAGGCGATCGCCGCCTTCGGCCGTCACGCGCCCTTGCGCCAAAGCCTGCGCCTTGAGAACACGCCAGTTGTTGAATTGCGGCGGCTGATCGATCGATTTCTCGACCGACACGAATGCCTTGGGATCGATCGGCTTGAACAGGCCGGAGCGTTCCAGATCGGCTGCGATGACGCGCGCGATGTTGCGGCCCAGCCCTTCGTCCTGCCCGGTGCCCAGGAAATCGGTGATGGCGATCGGCAGCGGTTGCGCGCTGCCCTTGGTGACGTCGACCCGGACCTCGGCCAACGCCGCAGGGATCGTCGCAAGCACACAGAGCGCGGCAACAAAGTACGCCGAAATCGATCGAATGAACTGGAGCCGTTGTCGAAGCATTGTCACCGCCTAGTAATCGTTCCGGCCAGATGAGCGCCCCCGCGAATGCGGAAACGATGGATCGCCATCCAATATTGGGACCGCAATTTTGCCAATTTCATGGCACGGTCCTGCCGTCGACATCCTTTTCCCGATTCGGGTTATCGTTTGGTAAAGAAATTCGCGGATGCGACCAGCATGAATTTTGGGCTCCCGGCGATATCCGGCCGGAAACGCCCGGACACCGTCACGGCACGTAACACCGCAGCAAAGCCCATAGTTCCCCACGAATCATTCGGCAGTCCTTACAACATCGTGCTGGGATCGAACCGGATCACCGCATCGCGCCACTTGTCGTAGGGGATTTTGGTCAATTCGGTGTACGGGCTGCAGACGCGCACGGCGCGCATGGCGCTTTCAGCCGCCACCTTCCAGGGCTCCGACTTGCCGAAGGTACTGTCCTCCAACTTGACGTTGGTGACCGAGCCATCGGACGCCAGCGCCACGCGGACATTGACCACCAGTTCCTTGGCATTGATGGCGCCGGCCTGGACGTTCCAACAGCGCAGCATCGCGCGGCGGAAGACGTTGTTGATGTAATCCTGCTCGTTCATGGTGAGCTGTTGCGTCGGATCGCCCGGGCTCTTGCGGTTCGCCGGGATCGCATCCTTCATAATGTCTTCGAAGCTCTGCTGCGGCGCGGACTTCTTCGCCTCGGCCTTAGGCTCGGCCTTCTGCGGCAGCGCCTTGGCGAGGTTCTTCAGGATCGAATCAAAATCTTCCGGCGCCTTCGGCTTCTTCGTCGGCTTGGTGTTGTTCAGCTCGGCCGGCGCTTGCGGCTTGGGTTCCGGCTTCGGCTCGGGCTTCACCTCGGGCGTGGGTGCAGGCTTCGGCTCCGGCGGCGGTGCGACGGCCTGCGGCTGGGGCGGCGGCGGTTCGGATTTAGCGGGCGGCGGCGTGTCGACCGGCTTCGGCGGCGGCTCGGGCTTGGGCGGCTCGGGCTTCGGATCGTCGCGCTGCGGCGCGATTTCCTTCGGCCGCGTCGGCGTGTTGGTCACGGTCGATAAGGTCACCAACTCGACATCGATGACCGGCGGCTGGTCTTCGGGCGGCGGCGGCTTCATGAGCGTAGGCAAGCCGAACGTCGCCAAAAGAATGACGCCGACATGCAGACCGAACGATGCCGTAATACTGGAACGCATGAGCTACTTCTTCTTCGCGCGGCCTTTCGCCGCATTTTCCTGCGGTGCCGCCGTGATCAGCGCGACCTTGTTGAACCCGCCGGCATTGATGGTCCCCATGACTTCCATCACCCGGCCGTAATCGACCGACTTATCGCCGCGCACGAAAATGCGCAGGTCCGGATTGGTGCCGGCGATGGCGCGCAAGCGCGGCACCAGCACGGCCAGTTCGACCTCGGCATCCTGCAGATAGACCTTGCCTTCCGCGTTGACCGACACCGTCATCGGCTCTTCGGGATCCTTGATCGCATTCGCCTGGGTCTGCGGAAGGTCCACCGGCACGCCGGTCGTCAGCAGCGGCGCGGTGATCATGAAAATCACCAGCAGCACCAGCATGACGTCGACCATCGGCGTGACGTTGATCTCGCTGACCGGACGCGCGCGCCCGCGCCGGCCGCGCTTGCCGCCCCGTTCTTCGACCTGTGCGCCCATCGACATGGTTAGTCGCGCCCTTCAAGCTGACGGGAAATGATGGCCGAAAACTCGGTCGCGAAATCGTCCAACCGCTGCGCGTAACGATCGAGATCGCGGCTGATCTTGTTATAGGCGATCACCGCCGGAATGGCCGCGACGAGGCCGAGCGCGGTGGCGAACAACGCTTCCGCGATGCCCGGTGCGACGACCGCAAGGTTCGTGTTTTTCGACGCCGCGATCGATTGGAACGAATTCATGATGCCCCAGACGGTGCCGAACAGGCCGATGAAGGGCGCGGTCGACGCGGTCGACGCGAGAACCGTCATCTGACGTTCGACGCGCGTCATCTCGCGGTTGACGGTGACGTCCATCACGCGATCGATACGCTGCATCAGGCTGCCGACGCGTTCACCGATGCCCGATCCCTGCTCGCGCGTGCGGCGCCATTCGCGCATCGCGGCGCCGAACACCGCCGACATCGGATCGGCCGGCGTGCCGCCGATCTTGTCATATAGCGTATCGAGCGATCCGCCCGACCAGAAATTGTCTTCGAACTTGCTCGCCGCGCCGTTGAGGCGGCGTAGGCGCAGGAATTTCTCGATGATGATCGCCCAACACCAGATCGATAGGCCGAACAGCATCGTCATCACGGATTTGACGATAAGGTCGGCCTGCATGAACAAGCCCCACATCGAAAAATCGTGGGCTGCTAGGCCGGCTGCCGCGTTCTCCATTACTCAATCCTCTTTCGTTGTTTCGGTCATGGACTGCAGCACCGCGCGTACCTCCTGGGGTACCCGGGTCGCCCGACCGTCGCCATGCATGCAAACAAGCGTGATTTGCATGACCACAAGGTTAACGCCGTCCTTCACCACAGTCTGGCGGAGCACGAAAGATGCCCCACCGATCTTCTCCACCACGGTTTGCACCGCAATCAGGTCGCCCAACCGGGCCGGGCGCTGATAGTCCGCATTGCACACCCGCACCGCGAACACCACGTCCTCTTCGTCGCGCAGGCGTATCTGATCGATACCGGCCGCGAACAAAATCTCGGTGCGCGCCCGCTCGGCGAACTTCAGATAATTCGCGTAATAGACGACCCCGGCCGCGTCGGTGTCTTCGTAGTACACGCGCAACGGCCACGTATGAACCGCCCCAATTGTGGCAGCCCGATGGTCATCCATCGCGCGCATCCGGACTGGGTTCGACCGCAGCCAACAGTTCGAGCTGACGGATATTGGTCGGCGCCGCCAACCCCAAATGACGATAGGCCCCTTCCGCCAGCACACGGCCGCGCGAGGTGCGCATCAGCAGGCCCTGGCGGATCAGGTAGGGTTCGATCACCTCTTCAATGGTGTCGCGTTCTTCGGACAGCGCAGCGGCGAGCGTTTCAACGCCCACCGGGCCGCCGGCATAATTCTTGGCGATGCAGCCGAGGAAGCGGCGATCCAACGCATCAAGACCCATCTGGTCGACATCGAGACGCGACAAGGCCGCATCGGCAACCTTTTCATCGACGATCTTGTGCCCATCGACGGCGGCGAAATCGCGCACGCGGCGCAAGAGCCGTCCAGCGACGCGCGGTGTGCCGCGCGAACGACGCGCGATTTCCAGCGCACCGTTGGCGGTGATGCCGAGATCGAGGAGGCGCGCATTGCGATCGACGATCGTCGTCAATTCGCCGACGTCATAGAAGCTCATATGCAGCAGGATGCCGAAGCGATCGCGCAGCGGCGTCGTCAGCAGACCGGACCGCGTGGTGGCACCTACCAACGTGAACGGCGGCAGATCGATCTTCACCGAGCGCGCGGCCGGCCCCTCGCCGATCATCAGATCGAGCTGACGGTCTTCCATCGCGGGATACAGAATTTCTTCGACCAGCGGGCTGAGGCGATGGATCTCGTCGATGAACAGGACGTCGTTGGCCTGCAAGTTAGTGAGGATGGCGGCAAGGTCGCCGGCCTTGGCGATCACCGGGCCCGAGGTCGAACGAAATCCCACGCCCAATTCGCGCGCGACGATCTGCGCCAGGGTCGTCTTGCCCAGGCCGGGCGGGCCGGACAACAAAACGTGATCCATCGCTTCGCCACGCAGCTTTGCGGCCTGAACCGAGACGCGGAGATTCTCGCGCACCTTGGTCTGGCCGATGAATTCGCCCAGCACCTGTGGGCGGAGCGATGCTTCGAGATCGTCGCCCGCAATCTGGGCTGTGGCGGTGGCGCGCTCAGACACGAGCCCCTCCCGCCAACGCCGCCAAGCCTTCGCGGATCAACACTTCGACCGTCGCCTCTTCGCCGCGCGCTTTCGCCGCGCGCACGACCGCCGAATAGGCCTCTGTCCGTCCATAACCGAGATTGACCAGCGCGGACACCGCATCGGCCGTCGCACCTGACGCGTCACCCGCCACCGGCGCTGCATCGCCAGCCGACGATTTCAGCGCCTGCGTGGTGATCGGCATCGCCAACGTCACGACCTTGTCTTTCAATTCGGTCAACAGGCGCGCTGCAAGCTTAGGCCCGACACCGGGCGCTTTGTTAAGTGCTGCGCGATCGCCCGCGGCAATCGCCTGGGCCAGCATGTCGGCAGATAGAGTCGACAGAATGGCGAGCGCCAGTTTCGCGCCGACGCCCTGCACCGTCGTCAGCAGACGGAATGCGCTACGCTCGGCTTCGTCGATGAAGCCGTACAGATGGATATGGTCTTCGCGCACATGCGTTTCGATGGAAAGACTGACCGTGCCTTGCGCGCCGCTCACGGCACCGCTGGTGCGGCTGGAACAGAAGACAAGGTAACCAACGCCGTTCACATCGAGGACGAGCCCGTCCTGTGAAACGGAATCGATCCGTCCCGTCAGCTTCGCAATCAAAGGGCGCGCTCCGCCTGCGCCATCATATAGCCGGGCGCGGTGCGGTGATGCGCATGGCAGATGGCGATCGCCAAGGCGTCCGCCGCGTCGGGCGAGGCCACCAGGCATCCGGGCAGCAATGTGCGCACCATCATCTGTATCTGTCCCTTTTCGGCGTGACCGGCGCCGACCACTGATTTTTTGACCAGATTCGCAGGGTATTCGGCAACCGGAAGCGCAAAGCGGGCAGGCACCAGCAATGCGATGCCACGGGCCTGGCCGAGCTTGAGGGTCGACGCGCCGTTCTTGTTCACGAACGTCTCTTCCACCGCCGCTTCCTGTGGCAGATGGGTTTCGATGACTTCGGCGATGCCGTCGTAAAGCTGCACCAGTCGTTCGGCGAGCGTTGCGGTGGCGGTGCTTTTGACCACACCGGCCGCGACGAAGATCAGGCGATTGCCTTGGGACTCGATGATGCCCCAACCGGTGTTTCTCAATCCGGGGTCTATACCGAGCAACCGCATCGCTTCTCTCGTATCCCCATATGGAAAGTCACGAATTCAGGCGGGCCATGACCTCTTCGGAAACTTCGAAGTTCGCCGACACGCGCTGCACATCGTCGTTATCGTCCAAGGTTTCGAGCAGCTTGAACAGGGTCAACGCCGTCGCCTCGTCGACCGGGATGGTGTTCTGCGGCCGCCAGTCGAAGCGCGCGGATTCCGGATCGCCAAATTTCTTGGTCAGCTCGTCGCGCACCACGGCCAGTTCGTCCGTCGCGCAATAAATGTCGTGCCCGGAGGTCTCATCCGACACGACGTCGGAGGCGCCGGCTTCCAGCGCCGCCTCGAACACCGCATCGGCACTGCCCGCCGAGGCCGGATAATGGATCGCACCGACGCGGTCGAACATGAAACTGACCGAGCCGTTTTCCCCCATGTTGCCGCCGAGCTTACCGAAGGTGGAGCGCACATCGGACGCCGTCCGGTTGCGGTTGTCGGTCAGCGCCTCGACGATGATGGCGACGCCGCCCGGGCCGAAGCCTTCATAGCGCACCTCTTCATAGTCCTCGGTGCCCTCGCCGCCGGCCGCGCGTTTGATGGCGCGATCGATATTGTCCTTGGGCATGTTGGCCTGCCGGGCCGCCTGGATGGCTGCACGCAGCCGCGGGTTGGTCGCCGGATCGGGAAGACCGCTTTTGACGGCAACGGTGACTTCACGGATCAACTTGGCAAACTGGCGCGCGCGCTTCGCATCCTGCGCGCCCTTGCGGAACATGATGTTCTTAAACTGGGAATGACCTGCCATTTTCGCACTTAAACCAATGGGGGATTGTCCGAATCGAGGGCATAGCATGAATCGCGGGGGCGGACCAATGGCCGAGAGCCAACAATCCGTTATCATGCGAAAGGGGCCGGAATCCCAGGGATTGCGCGGGCTAGCCGGGGCCTAGGGGGACCAGCCGTATCAAACGTTGACGCTCGCCCCGGCGCTCGGGTCATATGGCGAAAGTCGAGCGCCGACAGGGGGATGTGACGTTATGTTCAGCAAGGGGCGGACCCACGCACCCGAAACCGGCGCGGGCGGCGCAGCGGCGCCGAGTCCCAATGGCGCCGGCCCGGATGGCGGGCCTGCGCGTCCACGCTTTACCCCCTTCAGCATCGGTCTTCAGGTCGCCGCCCTCATCGTCGTCGGCGTTTTCCTGATCGGCGGGCTCGCTTTGATCGGTGAATCGCGCCTCGCCTCAGTCGCTCAAAACGCCCAGCGCGACCGCCAGACCGTCGAAGGCGACCGCGCCGATATCTCCCAAACCCTCACCGCGCTGCAGCGCGCGGCGGCAACCAGCGCCAACCATCTCGCGGCGTTTGGGCGGGCGGGCGACGCCATCGTCGCCGGACGCTCGACCTCGGCTGCGGCCGATCTCGCCGAACGCGCCCTCACCGACTTCGCGCAATCGCTGCAGCAGCTCGATGCCTCGAACCGCTCTTTCGCCGTCGCGGTCGCCAAATCGGCGCATATGCGCCCATGGGATGAGAGCGTTAATAATGACCAAGAAGCGTCCTATATAAAGACGGCCCGCGAACGCATCCAGACGATGCTGAAGGTCACCCAGGATCTTCCCGCCGGCCTCGCCAGCGTCGTCCTCGACAATCAGGAAATGACGGCGGCGGCCCGCAGCGGCAATGTCGCCGATGCGCGCGAGCTGTATCTGACGCGCCAATCGCCCAAGATCGCGGGCCTAGAGCAATCGCTGCAAACCTTGCAGACCGCCATGATCGATTTCGGCGTCGAGTTCGCCGGGCGCCATACCTCGCTCATGCGCGCCACCGAAACCGAAGCTGAGGACCGCTACGACGGCTTGCATACCTCGTTTCGCCTGCAGGTCTTCTTGCTGATGCTGGTGCTGTGCGCCGGCGGTGCATTGATCGCGATCTACGGTCTCGCCATCCCGCTGGCCGATCTGACCGCCTCGGCCGCGCGTTTCGCCGAAGGCCGCTTCGAAGTGCCGACCACGGTGCTGGGCCGGCGCGACGAAATCGGCCGGCTGAGCCGGGCCCTGGAACGCATCCGCGAAACCGTCGCGACCGAAAAGCAGACGGTCTCGACACAGGGCCGCGAAGAACGCGAGGCGCGCGAAGCCGAACGGCTTGCCTTCAATACGATTGAGCGCGAGGTCCAGGCGCTGCGCAAGGATCGCGAACGTCTGGAGGCTGAACTGGCCGAAGCGGCCAACGTCGCCCAGGTTCAGGCCCAGGCCGCACCGCAGATCACGCCCGAAGCATTAGAGCAGGCGCGCGCCGAAGCGCTGGCCCAGGCCAAGGCACAGACCGATGCGCAGGCGCAGGCGGACGCCGCCGCGCACAAGCAAGCCATCGATAAAGCCAATGCGGAGATCGCCCGCCTCAAGACCGAACTCGAAAAGAAACCTGCTGCGGCCGCGCCCGATCCGGCGCACCGCGAAGCCCTGACCAAGGCCGAGACATAAGTCGCACGTCTCAAGATCCAGGTCGAGCGGCAGAACTCCAACGCCGTCACCGAAACCAAAAAGCATCAGGACGCCCTCACCCAGGCAAAAGCCGAGGTCGCGCGTCTGACCGACGAGATGCAGAAATTGAAGGCCGCCACCCCGGCCGGCGGCGCCGATGCGGAGGCGCTGGTCAAGGCCGGCACGGAAATCGCGCGCCTGAAAAAACAGATCGAGCAGCAAGGCACCGCGGCGGCCGCGAGCGAGAAAACCCACAAGGACGCGATTGAAAGCGCCAAAACGGAAGTCACCCGTTTGACCGGCGAACTCGCGCAGCTGAACGCCGAACTCACGCAACTGAAGAACGCGCCGCGCCCGGCCCCCGCACCTGCCGCCGCCGACAAGGCGACGCGCGATGCGCTCAATCAAGCGCGCACGGAAATCGCGCGCATCAAGAACGAACAAGTGCGCGACCGCAACATGGCGCGCAAGTCGGCCGGCGATGCCCTCGCCGCGTTCGAGGCCCGCGTCGCACAGATCGCCGCCGACGCACAGGCTGAACGCGAACGCCTCAACAGCGTCACCGCCGAAGCAAACAAAGTGGCCGCCGCCGCGCAGGATGAACTCATCCGTATCGGCTCGGCCCTGGCGCTCGAGAAACAAGCGCGCGAAGACGACCTGATCCAGGCGCAGGCCGTCCATGCCCGTCAGATGGCCGAACTGCAAAATCGCCTCGCCGAGCAGCAGGCCGACCGCGTGCAGGTCATCAACGAACTGATCAACGGTTTCGAAACGGCGATCACGACGGCCGTTGCCGCCGTACAAAATGCCTCGCACGACGTCGCCATCGTGTCCGGCCAGATGGGCGAGGTCGCGCAACGCGCAGGCCAGCAACGCGGCGATATCTCGACCCGGGTGGGGCGCGCCTCGGCGAGCATCCAGACGGCGGCCACTGCCGCACAGCAGATCGCGACCGCATTCGATGAACTCACCCATCAGCTGGGCCAATCGGTGAATGCGGCGAGCGGCGCCACCACATCGGCGCGCTTCGTCAACGATGCGGTCCAAGCGCTCGAAACCGCCGCCGGTCGCATCAGCGAAGCCGGCACCGTCATTACCGATATCGCCGAACGCACCAACGTGCTGTCGCTGAACGCCAGCATTGAAGCCGCCAAGGCGGGCGATGCCGGCAAGGGCTTCGTCGTCGTCGCGGCCGAGATCAAGTCGCTGGCCAATCGCACCGTGCGGACCGGCAAGGAATTGAGCGACCGTATCAAGGCTGTCGGCTTGGCCGCCGGTTCCGTGCGGGCCGCTTTCGCCGGCGTCAACACGGCCTTGAACGAACTCGATGCGCTCTCCAGCAAAACGGCGCGCGCGGTCGCCCTGCAAAGCAGCTCGGCCCGCAATATCGCCAGCGGCGTACACGCGGCGGCCGAAGGCACCGAAAGCATCAACCGCGCCGTGACCGAGACCACCTCGTCGCTCGAATCCTCCGGCCGCGTCGTGGCGAGCGCGCAGAATGCGGCGCGTACCCTCGACCAACAGGCGCAGGAACTACGCCGTCAGGTCGATGAATTCCTGAACGCGATCCGTTCGGCCTAAGGCCGACCGAGCAAGACTGGCTTAATTTTAAAGAGTAGCGATCAGTCCGCCGCCCATACGTAGCGGTTGGCAGCTTTTCGCCAGGCCCGTCGCGTCGTCGGTCTCGACGACAATGGCGCACACCGTCGCTTCGCCTTCGGCCGGCTCCAGTTTGTCGCCCGGGATCTTGCGGATGAAGCGCCCGACGGCAGCTTCCTTCTTCATGCCGATCACCGAATTGTAATCGCCGCACATGCCGGCATCGGTCTGATAGGCCGTGCCGCCCGGCAGGACGCGCGCATCCGCCGTCGGGATATGCGAGTGCGAACCAACCACCATCGACACGCGGCCGTCGAGATGCACGCCCATCGCGGTCTTCTCACTGGTCGCTTCGGCATGAATATCGACAAAGATCGCATCGACGCTGGCACCCAGGCGATGATTATAAAGCGCGCTTTCCACGCTCGCGAACGGATCGTCGAGCGGCTCCATGAACAGCCGCCCCATGACCTGAATGACGAGTACGCGCTTGCCGCTCTTGGTCTCGGCGATGACCGAGCCCGAGCCCGGCGTCAACTTGGGATAATTGTTGGGCCGCAACAGGCGCGGCTCGCGTTCGATATAACCGACGATCTCGCGCTGATCCCAGGCATGATTGCCGGTGACGATGACGTCGATGCCGGCCTCGAAGAATTCCTTGCAGATCTTTTCGGTGATGCCGAAGCCGTGCGCGGCGTTTTCACCGTTGGCGATCAACATATCCGGCGCGTGGCGCGCGCGGATCTCGTCGAGGCTGTTCAGCACGGCGACGCGGCCCGATTTACCGACGATATCGCCGAAATAGATGATCTTCATACGCTCAGTACCCTAGGCGCGAAGTGGCGCGCTTTTTGTTCGGTCAAAATCCAATCCAACGGCTGGTCAAAACTCTCATGTGGCACATCGCTCCGCAACTGCCCCTCGAAGGCGACGCCGACGGTCAGATACGGCGGATCGCGCCGCAGCAAGCGAAGTTGTTCGATGGTGCGGTCATAATAGCCGCCGCCGTAACCGAGGCGATAACCCTCCTCATCGAACGCCAGCAATGGCACCAGCGAAATGTCCGGCGTCGCCGGCGGACGATCCGGCCCGGGCTCCGGGATGCCGAAGGATGAAACGATGAAGGGCATGCCGGGTTCCCACACGCGAAAGGTCAGCGGCATATGTTTGATCGTGACCACCGGCAACGTGCACACGCAACCACGCCCGTGCAGCGCTTCGAGCAACGGTTTGATATCGAGTTCCTCGCCGACCGGCCAGAAGGCCGAAACGACCGTGCCCGGCGTGGGTGCGAAAGTTTCGAGAAATCGGTCGCGAATGGCGCGCGCGGCCGCTGCCGCATCGAAGCCGGCGACCAATCGGGCGCGCTCGGCTATGGCTTGTTTGCGCAAGGCGCGCTTGAAGAGCCGTGGATCCATGAGCCTATTGTGGCGAAGGTTCGGGAGAGGTGGGTCCGCCGCGAGAACCGTTAGAAGTCTATATCCTCCTAGGCCCTACGGACTAGGTGGGCGCCGTATACCGAGCCCGAAGGCTCGACAGGGACAGCTCCCTATGGAAGCGAATCGGCCCTGGGGAATTGCACTTCGAGACGAGAGCCGCAGCGTACCCGTCTGTAACCTAGGCTCGTTCCAGCCGATCGGCAATGCCCTCGATCCGCGAGGCCAGCTTGTCGAGATCGCCGATCGCCATTGCGGCGGCAGCCACGGTGGGCCCGCGACGCTCGCTCCGCAGTTGATCCAGCTCGGTATAAACCTCGGACAATTCGTCGGCGACAAGCAGTGACGCCATCACCAAAAGGCGCGCATCGCCGACTTGACCGACGGCGGCGACGAGTTCGTCCACCCGCTTGTCGATGTATTGCGACAGGCGCGCGAGATGCGCTTCCTGCCCATCATCACAGGCGATGTCGTATTTGCGTCCGTTGATGGTGACCGCAACCTTGGCCATAGCGCTTCCTGCCGGATGAAATCCCGGCACCCCAAGTTATTCTTCGAGCAACACCTTCACGCGGCCGATGGCAGCATCGAGCCGTGCCGAAACGACCTTGTTGGTTTCCTTCAGGCGGCCGATTTCGGCCCGCGCCTCATCAAGCTCGATGGTCTCGCCACCCTGCCCACTCACCTGCTCGGCACGCGTCTCAATGGCGCGTTCAAGCCGGTCCATCGCCATCTCCAAACGGGATTTGGCGTGGTTCATATTGGTCGATGGATCGCTGGGCAGAGTCGTCACGGGGCCTGACTTCCGTGTCAATTATGGGCCACCTTAATCCGTGTCGGCCGAATCCGTCAATAGGTACAAGGCACTACAGGCGTTCTTTTACCTAAAATTGCCAGTTGACGACGCGGGCGCCAAATCCGATTGTGCAGAGCAAATGCGGCCCTTTTCCCCAGGGCCCGTGCCGGAAAAGCCACCTACGGAGGATTGATCATCCATGCGCGTCGCCATCAACGGATTTGGACGCATCGGACGTCTTGTGTACCGCGCCATTCTCGAAGCCAAACGCAGCGATCTCGAAGTCGTGTGCATCAATGACCTGGGCCCCGCAGCCACCAGCGCGCATCTGCTCAAGTATGACTCGGTGCACGGCATTCTGCCCTTCGATGTGAAGGCGACCGACACCAGCCTCGACGCCGGCCAAGGTCCAGTCCGCATCACCGCCGAGCGCGATCCCGCCAAGCTGCCGTGGAAAGAACTCAACGTCGATGTGGCGCTCGAATGCACGGGCATCTTCACCGCCAAGGCGAAGGCGCAGCTGCATCTCGACGCCGGCGCCAAGCGCGTGCTGATCTCCGCCCCGGCCGACGATGCCGACCTGACGGTGGTGTTCGGCGTCAACGACGGCAAGATCACCAAAGACCACAAGATCATCTCCAACGCGTCGTGCACCACCAACTGCCTCGCTCCCGTAGCCCATGTGCTCAATCAGGCCTTCGGCATCGAACGCGGCTTCATGACGACGGTGCACTCCTACACCGGCGATCAGGTGACGGTGGATACGTTGCATAAGGATCTGCGTCGTGCGCGCGCCTCGGCGGTCTCGATGATCCCGACTTCGACCGGTGCGGCCCGCGCCATCGGCCTCGTGCTGCCGGAACTCAAAGGCAAGCTCGACGGCAGCGCCATCCGCGTGCCGACGCCGAACGTCTCGATGATCGACCTGACCTTCGTTTCCAAGAAGTCGACGACCGTCCAGGAAGTCAACGAGGCCATCAAAAAAGCCGCGTCCTCGGGCCCGCTCAAGGGTATCCTCGGCTTCACCGATCAACCGTTGGTCAGCCACGACTTCAACCACGATGCCCGTTCCTCGATCTTCGACAGCCTGGAGACCCAGGTGCTCGACGGTACCTTCGTGCGCGTGCTGTCGTGGTACGACAACGAATGGGGCTTCTCCAACCGCATGCTCGACACCACGGGCGCGATCGGCAAGACGCTCTAAGCTTTTTCACCAGCGGCGGCGTGAGGCACACCTCACGCCGCCGTTTTCATTTTCAGACGGACATTTGCGATGCAATCGATCATATCCGTCGCCAAACTCTCCAAGACCTACGCCTCGGGCTTCAATGCGCTCAAAGGCATCGATCTGGATATCAAGAAGGGCGAGATCTTCGCCCTGCTCGGCCCCAACGGCGCCGGCAAGACCACACTCATCAGCATCATCTGCGGCATCGTGACACCGAGCGAAGGCCGCGTGACCGCCGACGGCCATGACGTGGTGACCGACTATCGGGCGGCGCGCAGCAAGATCGGCCTGG
Source organism: Rhodospirillaceae bacterium (assembly GCA_947467145.1). Lineage (GTDB taxonomy): Bacteria > Pseudomonadota > Alphaproteobacteria > Rhodospirillales > UBA2165 > CANIGJ01. Next base: position 49,908 of record CANIGJ010000005.1, read on the forward strand.
TGCCCCAGGAACTGACGACCGACGCCTTTGAATCCGTGTGGGGCACGACGAGCTTCAGCCGCGGCCTGTTCGGCAAACCGCGCAACGACGCCTATATCGAAAAGGTCCTGAAGGACCTGTCCTTGTGGGACAAGAAAGACAACAAGATCATGACGCTGTCCGGCGGCATGAAGCGCCGCGTGATGATCGCCAAGGCGCTGTCGCACGAACCGCAAATCCTGTTCCTGGACGAGCCCACCGCCGGCGTCGACGTCGAGTTGCGCCGCGATATGTGGCAGATGGTGCGAGCCTTGCGCGACAGTGGCGTCACCATCGTGCTGACCACGCACTATATCGACGAAGCCGAAGAGATGGCCGACCGCATCGGCATCATCAGCAAAGGCGAGTTGATCCTGGTCGAGGAAAAACGCGAACTCATGCGCAAGCTCGGCAAGAAACAGCTGACCCTGCAATTGCAGACCAAGATGGATGCCGTTCCGCCGGCACTCGCCGCGTTCAACCTGACCCTGGCCGACGACGGCCACGCGCTGGTCTATACCTACGACACCCAATCCGAACGCACCGGCATCGACGCCCTGCTGACCGCCGTGCGCGACGCCGGCATTGTGTTCCGCGATGTGAACACCACGCAAAGCTCGCTTGAGGACATCTTCGTCAGCCTGGTGACGACGAAGGACGAACAGCCATGAACATCTACGCGATCCGCGCGATCTATCATTTCGAATTGGCACGCACGCGGCGTACCTTGATGCAAAGCATCCTGGCGCCGGTGCTGTCGACCTCGCTCTATTTCATCGTCTTCGGCTCGGCCATCGGCGGGCGCATCAACCAGATCGACGGCATTCCCTACGGCGCCTTCATCGTGCCCGGCCTGATCATGCTGCTGCTGCTGACCGAAGGCATCTCCAACGCCTCGTTCGGCATCTATTTCCCGAAATGGAGCGGCACGATCTATGAAGTGCTGTCCGCCCCCATCTCGGCGTTCGAGATCGTCGTCGGTTATGTCGGCGCCGCCGCCACCAAATCGCTGATCCTCGGCCTGCTGGTGTTCGCGACCTCGCGCTTCTTCGTGACTTACGAAATCGCGCATCCGTTCTGGATGATCGCCTTCCTCGTACTGACGGCCGTGACGTTCTGCCTGTTCGGTTTCATCATCGGGCTGTGGGCCGACGGCTTCGAGAAACTGCAGATCATCCCGCTGCTGGTCATCACGCCGCTGACCTTTCTCGGTGGCAGCTTCTATTCGATCCAGATGCTGCCCCCCTTCTGGTATCAGATCTCGCTGCTCAATCCGGTCGTCTATCTGATCAACGGCTTCCGCTGGACCTTCTTCGGCTTTGCCGACGTCCATATCGAGATTTGCGTCGCCGTCGTGCTCGCTTTTCTGCTCATCTGCTTCAGCGCGGTGTGGTGGATTTTCCGCACCGGCTATAAACTGAAATCCTAATGGCCGATTCCAAACAGCCCACCTGCCGCCTCTACCTCGTCACGCCGCCCAAAATCGAGGCGGCCAGCTTCGCCGATATTCTGGCCATCGCCCTCGATGCCGGCGATGTCGGCTGCGTGCAACTGCGCCTGAAGGACATATCCAAGGACGACATCGCGCGTGCCGCCGAGATCCTGGCGCCGATCGCGCAAAGCCGCGATGTCGCGTTCTTGATGAACGACTATCCCGATCTCGCCTTTGCGACGGGCTGCGACGGCGTTCATGTCGGCCAGGAAGATGCGAGCTATGACGACGCGCGCCGTATCGTGGGCGCCGACGCCATCGTCGGCGTGACCTGCCATGACTCGCGCCACCTCGCTATGGAAGCGGCCGAGGCGGGTGCGGACTATGTCGCCTTCGGCGCCTTCTTCGCGACCCAGACCAAGAACGCCAGCGGCAATGCGCATCCCGATATCCTGGCGGCCTGGAGCGAGATGGTGACGGTGCCAGCCGTCGCTATCGGCGGCATCACCCCACAAAATTGCGCGCCCCTGGTGCAGGCCGGCGCGGATTTCCTGGCCGTTGTCTCAGCCGTCTGGGACCATCCCAAGGGCCCGGGCGCAGCCGTACAGGAATTCAACGCGGCGATTGCCGCGGCCGCCGGCTAGCCAACCGCCACTGCCTTGCCCGGGCGGAAGGCAAATGTTAGCTTCCGCGCCCGCCAACCTCCGGCGGCCCAATTCAAAACCATCACGCAGGCAAAGCGGCGCGCGCCATGAAAATCACGGGCAATTCGATCAAAGTTGGTTACGTCCTCGATTACGAGGGCAAGTTGTGGCGCGCAATGAAGACGCAGCACACGCATCCAGGTAAAGGCGGCGCCTTCATGCAGGTCGAACTGCGCGACATCCGCGCGGGCACCAAGCAGAACGTTCGCTTCCGCTCCGCCGACACGGTCGAGCAGATCAGCCTGGAGTTCAAAGACTTCCAGTTCCTCTACAAAGAGGGTGACAGCTACACCTTCATGAACACCGAAAGCTACGAGCAGATTTCGCTGGGCGTGGACATGCTGGGCGAAGATCAGGTCCCGTATCTGACCGACGGCATGATGGTGAAGGTCGAAAGCTTCGAAGACAGCGTCATCGGCGTCACCCTGCCGCAGATGGTCACGCTCGAGATCGCCGAAGCCGATCCGGCCGTCAAAGGCCAGACCGCCGCGTCATCCTACAAACCCGCGAAGCTGTCGAACGGCGTGCAGACCTCGGTGCCGCCCTATATCGAAGCCGGCACCCGCGTGGTCATCCGGACCGAAGATGGGTCTTACGTCGAACGCGCGAAAGATTAAGGCACCGTAGTGGCACTCCGTTCCGCGACCCTCAATGTGATGACCAAGGCGGCCCGCACGGCCGCCGTCCGCCTCAAACGCGATTATGGCGAGGTGGACCAATTGCAGGTCTCGCGCAAGGGGCCGGCCGACTACGTCACCGCCGCCGACGAGCGCACCGAAAAGATTCTGCGCAGCGAGCTGGAACGCGCCCGTCCGGATTTCGGCTTCCTCATGGAAGAGGCCGGCGAGGTCAAAGGCAAAGACCCCACCAAGCGCTGGATCATCGATCCCATCGACGGCACCACGAACTTCGTACACGGCATCGCGCATTTCGCCATGTCGATCGCGCTCGAGGTTGGGGGCGAGATCGTCGCCGGGCTGATCTTCGATCCGATCAACGAATTGATGTTCACCGCCGAGAAAGGCCAAGGCGCCTATCTCAATGAACGCCGCCTGCGCGTCTCCAAGCGCGAACGCCTGGACGTCTCGCTGTTCGCCACCGGCATTCCCTTCTTGGGCCGCGGCTCGGCCGACGACCACAAACGCGTGATGGCCGAAGTCGGCGCCGTCATGGCCGTTTCATCCGGTATCCGCCGCTTCGGCTCGGCCGCCCTCGATCTCGCCTTCGTTGCCGCCGGACGCTACGAAGGCTTCTGGGAAACCGGCCTGATGCCCTGGGACATGGCGGCCGGCATCTTGCTGGTGCGCGAAGCGGGCGGCACGGTCACCGAGGTCAGCGGTGGCGATCAGATGATGAAAAGCGGCAGCATCCTGGCCACCAATACCGCCATGCACGGCCCGCTCGGCGACATCGTCCGCAAGGCCAAGGTCTAAGCCACCGCCTATCTCATTGACCGCCTTCGAAGGCCCAACCTAACATGGCGGCCAAGGGGGCGTCATGAAAGCGGTCGTGTCTTTAACAGCGGCAGTGTTGGCGCTCGCTGCCTGCCAGGCGAACGTCGCCCAGGTGCACCCCACCAAGCCGACGATGCCCCCAGCACTGGCGATCGAACCTTCGCGCAACGTGACGCGGCTCGCCGTTGTGCGGTGGGAGGCTTACCCGGATCCGATCAGAACCACCGCGACGCTCGCCAAGAATCAGGCACCGTTCGATTTCACGATGAAGCTGCCGAACGAGGGCCATTGCGACGGCCGTACGTGGCAGACCCCGGCGACACACGGTACCCCACAAGGCCTCTGGCAACTGATCTGCGACCGAGCGGATGCCAATGGCACGATGGAATTTTTTGGCAGGGGAAAAGGCTTTCTCGCCCAAGGTCGGGACGCCAACGGCAGATCGATCGAAATCATTGTCGCCGGCGAGGACACCCCCCTCTTCTAAGGCCAAGCCCAAGAGGGACCTAGGCGATACTCGCCCCGGTACCCATTGCCAGCCGAGCCCAAACCCGCGTAATCAAACGTTCCATGAGCGAGCGTCGCCCCGCCGTTGCCTTGCAGCCCGTGATCGATCCCGCCGGCTGGCGCGCCGCGGATATCGGCGCAGCGACGATCTTTACCCTCGATGAGCACCATCTCGCCGAACTCGATGCCGCCCTGGTCCGGCTCGCCAAAACCGGCATACCGATCGTGCAGATGCGCCGCACCGATTTCCGCTTCGGCCGTCTCGCCACCTTGTTGAGCGAGGTCCGCCACCAACTGATGGACGGCGTCGGCTTCGCCCAGGTGCGCAATTTTCCCGTCGGGCGCTACAGCCGCTGGCAGATGGCGGCCGCCTATTGGGGCCTCGGCGCCTATCTCGGCAAGGCGGTGATGCAGAACGCGGCCGGCCACATGATCGGCCATGAGAAGGATTTGGGCTTCGATACCCGCGATCCGAATAACCGCAACTATCACACCAATCAGGACACGGATTTTCACGCCGAGCGCTGCGACCTTGTCAGCCTCTTGTGTCTACAGCCCGCCATGAGCGGCGGCGAGCTGCGCATTGTCTCGTCGATCACCGTCTATAACGAGATGCTCAAACGCCGCCCCGACCTGGTGGCCGAGATGATCAAGCCGCTCTATCGCGACCGACGCGGTGAGGTCCCGGCCGGCAAGCAGCCGTGGTACACGTTGCCGATGTTCTGCTTCCAGAATGGGTACCTGTCCGTACGCGGCGGCGGAAACTTCGTGAAATCGGCCCAGCGTTTTCCCGAGGTTCCGCGCCTGACAGCTGCGCAACTGGAGGCCCTGGATCTGAAGCAACAGGTGGCTAGGGAAAACCAGATCGCCGTGCGGCTCGAACCTGGCGAAATCCTGTTCGCACACAGCCACGTCATCTTGCACGCGCGCACCCGCTACGAGGATTGGCCCGAGGCCGAACGCAAGCGGCACATGCTGCGGCTCTGGCTCAATACCGATCTCGGCTTCGGCGATTCGGCACGCCCGCTGTCGCCCGAGTTCGCCGAGGCCGTCCAGGGCGTCGTCCTGTCGACCGCCCAACCCGTCGTTCCCCTGGAAGCCGAATAACTTCGGCTCCATTGCCCCAGAGAATTACCCTGGGGGGCTTGGCAGGACAGCGCGACGCGCCGACAATGCCCCGGTGACCTTCTTCAACAAAGTTTACGACCTCGTTTTTCGCAAGAGCGCGCTCCGGGTGCTGCGGCATCGCTCCTATGCGATCTATCTGGCCACCGACTTCATGTCCAACTGCGGGCAATGGGCGTTCCGCGTCGGCACCGGCTGGCTCGCCTGGGACCTGACCCATTCGGGCTTCTGGCTCGGCGTCGTCGCCATGATGGCAGCGCTGCCGTTCTTCACCATCCTGCCCATCGCCGGCGCCTTCGCCGACCGCAGCAACAAACTCAACATCATCAAGGCGACGCGCAGCTGCGGCATCGCGCTGACGATGGTGCTGTTCGTGCTCACGATCACCGACACGATCAACATTTATATTCTGTGCGTGCTGACCCTCCTGGTCGCGATCAACCAGACCTTCACCCAGCCGGTGCGCCTGACCATGGCGCCGTCCTTGGTGCCGCCCGAAGACATCGCGCCGGCGATCGGCCTGAACGCCGGTATGCAAAGTTCGGCGCGCTTCCTGGGCCCCATGATCGGCGGCCTGATGATCGCCGGCATCGGTGTGTCGTCGGTCTTCATCCTCAACAGTTTCAGTTTCTCCATCGCCGTCGTCGGGCTGATGAACGTCGACAAGCTGATGTTCGAGAGCAACCGCACCGGTGCGCGCGCCAGCCTCTTCGCCGACGTCATCGAAGGCTGGCGTTATTCCTTCTCGCACAAATCCATCGGACCGATGATCACCTTGATCTTCATCGTCTCGATCTGCACGCGCCCGTTCCTCGAACTGTTCCCGGGCTTCAACGACGAAGTTTTCCATCAAGGCCCCGAAGGCCTCGGCACCTTGATGAGCGCGGTCGGCATCGGCGGCATCGCCGGCAGCATCTTCATCTCCAACTTCTCGAAATCGCGGGCGCTCCTGTTCCTCTCCTTCAGTCTGATGGCGGTGACGGCGTGCCTCGCCCTGGTGTTCGCCTGGACGACGACATTTTCGATCGGCGTCGCCGCGGTGATCGGCCTCGGCTTCTGCATCACCTGCTGGCAATCGACGACGACGGTATTGATCCAGACCAGCGTCGAAGGGCGCATGCGCGCGCGCGTGATGAGCATCTACGCGCTGACCTTCCGCGCCTGCTCCAGCCTCGGCGCGATGATCGTCGGCTTCGCATCGCATTCCTACGGGTTGCAGGTGCCGTTGGCGGCCTGCGCCGGCGTCGCACTGCTGACCCTGCTCGCCTATATGCCGAAGATGCGCATGCTCGGCACCGAGTTCGAAGCCGGCCTCGCCGCGATGACGAAGAAGCGCGAAACCTAAGCCGCAGCTCTCGCCCGCGCGAACTCGTCGACCGGTTTGCCGTCGATCACATCCGGCGCGGTGCCGCGCACAGTGGTGCGCACAACGACACGTGGGAAACGCGCCTCGTCGAACGCCACCTGACGATGCACGGTGCGGCGATTGTCCCAGCACACCAGATCGCCCTGCCGCCAGCGATGCGTATGCACGAAACGATCATGCGTCGCGAAGTCCATCAACTCAGCAAACAGCTTCTGCGACGCGACTTCATCCCAACCCGTCACACAGGTTGCTTGCGATCCGACATAGAGCGCCTTGCGGCCGGTTTCTTCATGCACGCGCACCATCGGATGATGCACCGCCGGCCATTTCGCACGTTCCTCGGGCGACAACAAACGCCCCGTCTTAGCGCGCGACGTTTGCATATCGTGCAGCACGACCTTGCCGTCGATAACGCTGCGCTTGTCCGCATCGAGTTCATCATAGGCGGCGCGCATGTCGGCCCATTGCGTCTCGCCGCCCTGCATATCCGACGCGATCTGCCGCCCGTTCAAAAACGAGAACTTCGCCGCCGCGTTGAAATAGGCCGAGTCGGAATGCCAGAGCTGATTGGCGCGCAGGAAACGCGATTTCAACGACGCCGGATCGCGCAGCTTGCCGTCTTCATCGAGGTTGCCGAGATTGGCGATGAACTTCGACGGATCGATCAGGTCTTCTTCAAGCGGACCGAAGCGCATGGAGAATGCGACCTGCTGCCGATCGGTGAGCAACTGATCGGGAAAAACGAGCACGCCATGTTCGAGCCACGCGGCGCGGATTTCGGCGACCGTCTCGTCGCTTAACGTCTCGCGCAAATCCGGCCCGCGCACCTCGGCGAAGAAAGTACGCCCGAGCCTTTTAACTTGCAGAGCCACGCAATTATTCAGCGGCGGCGAGGATACGGGCGCGATCGCCGTGCAGCGCCTGGAAACGTTCGAACTCGTTGACGCCTTTACCCTCGATCACGTCCGGCCCGGTGCCTTCGACGACCGAGCGGAACACGACGCGCGGCCATTTGGCTTCATCGAACGGGCGCTGACGATGCACGACGCGGCGGTTGTCCCAGCAGACGAAATCCCACTGCGTCCATTTATGGTCGTAGATGTATTTTTCCTGCGTCGCGTGCTGCATCAATTCGACGAACAGCTTTTTGCTCTTCGGCACATCCCAGCCGTTCACCTGCGTCGCCTGGCTGCCGACATACATGATCTTTTTGCCGGTCTCTTCATGGATGCGCGTCATGCGGTGATAGACCGGCGGCCATTTCTGGCGTTCCTCCGGATCGAGGACGCGCCCCGTGACCGAGCGCGAGGTCTGCATGTCGTGCATCGCGACGAGGTCTTCGATCGCGTCGCGCTTGCTCTGCGGCAGGTCTTCGTAGGCGGCCTGCATATCGGCCCATTGGGTGTGGCCGTCCGGCATGTTGGGATCGATGACGCGGCCGTTGAGGAAGGACAACATCGCGGGTGCCGCGAAATAGGCGCTGTCGGAATGCCAGAGCTGGTTCGCGCGCAGGAATTTCGATTGGTCGGAATTGGGATCGCGGATCGAGCCGTCGGGGTTCAGGTTGCCGAGCGGGGCGACGAAGGCGTTGTCGTCGCGCAGGTTATGCTCGAGCTTGCCGAAGCGCTTCGAATAGGCGATCTGCTCTTCGGTGGTGAATTGCTGATCGCGGAACAGCAGCACGCCGTGTTCCATCCAGGCGTGACGGATCTCGGCGATCGTGTCGTCGCTCAGGTGCTGGCGCAGATCGAGCCCGCTGACTTCCGCGAAAAAGGTCCGTCCCAGCCGTTTGACCTGAATTGGCATGTTCTTGGTTCCGTTTGTTCGTTGACCCTGTTAACGCAAATGTACGCGGGCCTCGTTGAGCGTTCAACAATTCCGTCTAGCGAGCACTGCCTTTACACGGCAGGGGTCTCCCCTTCTCCGTCATGCCCCGACTTGATCGGGGCATCCATCTTTCGCGCGCCGAAACCATCGACATTTCTCGACAAAAATAGTCATTTCTCGACATTTTCGGCCCATTTCTGTCGATAGCTTGTCCATCGCCGGCCTATTCACAGCCTATCTCCCGCCCCGCCGTCCCGTCGTTTTGCCAATCCACGCGGCGCTTTTGTCGATCCCGCGTTCCAGAGACGCCAAAGGCCAGACAAATCCGGCCTTTTCACATCGCACCGCTCGATCCCGAGCGTGATAGCAGCATACGGATTTAGGCGAGCGGAATCAAGAATTTAATTCCAATTCAGGACTACCGATCTCCAGGTGCGCATACACCGTCGAAGCACCGCGTCTTCAGTTCGGATATTTTTCGGTCGCCTTGCCGCGACCCAGAACCAAGGTCTGATCGGCGTTAAGCGCTTCCACCGTCACCTCATAGCGATGTGCTGTCGGCGGGCATGGACCTTCGTACTGCTTGAGCGATCCTTCGGGAATTTTACCGCCACCGCTATAGGCTACGGTCCCACCCCCATGCGCGTAGGTCGGCAGGTCAAGATCGACCATGCGCAGTTTGAGAAACTTCGTTTCGGCGGGGACGTTGCCGACGGTGTATTCCGGCGACAGACGCGAACAGGCATGCGGTTTTTGGAATGCGAAGCTCAGCGACAACGTCGCGAGATTGGGCGCCTCTTTAGTCGTCTGGCATCCTGCAAGTGCAGCCGCTCCGACGAGCATGGTCGCCAATGATCGTTTCAACATTATAACACCCCCCGTGAATCAAACCCCATCAAAGGGGATACAATTCTAAGGTGCTATGCAACGACTTTCGCGCGTCGTGAACGGCGTGCTTAGCGCCCGCTCAATTCCACGTCCCTAGTTCCACATCCGGCCATACTGCGCGAGTTGCTTGTCGAAGCTGCGGATCAGCGCTTCCCACGCTTCGATGTCCTCGGCCGCGCCGGCGGCGCGGGCATCGCGCAGATAGGCAAGCGCCTCGTGCTTGCGCGCCAGGATCCGGCGCGCGGCATCGTCCGCATCCAGATGAGCCAGATTGGTGTTTCGCATCGCGCCGGACCGCCTGTTGTCCCCTTCGATAGGGATCATTCGCGGCAGATTCGTTGACGTCGTCAATTGGCCACCCAAAAGGCTCATGATTCCGCCGAAATCAGGGCCCCTTGCAATATATAAGACTCTTATCTACAATCTTAAGCGACAACGCGGAGGGGCGCGGAGGTTTGCCCTATCTGTCATCGCCGTATGCGTGCTTCTGGTTTAGCGAGCATGATCGGGCGCCGTAACCATCCCCCGCCGCGCGCCCGATGGGTCTGATCGAAATGAGCATCCGAAAGCGTCTTCTGCTGATCGTCATCCTGGCCATGCTGCCGCCGCTGGTGCTGATCGGTGTCCGCTTCATTCAGGATTACAACAGCCAGACCGCCCACGCCGCCGACGATCTGACGCGCATCGCCGATGGCGTCGCGGCCAGCCTCGACGAAAAGATCCAAGGCACGAGCCAATTGCTATACGGCTTAGCGCGCGCGCCCGAACTGGCAACGACCGACCGCGCGGCCTGTTCCAAATTCCTGAGCGAGGTGCGCGAGGAATATCCGGTCTATACCGGTATCCTGACGATCAATCCCAATGGGCAATTGTTCTGCGATTCCCTGGACACCGGCCGCAACCTCGATCTGCGCGACCGCAATTATTTCCAGCGCGCCGCCGCCGGCGTCATGGGGATCATCCTGGAACCCACGTTCGGCCGGCTGACCAACCTCGCCGTCATCCAGATCGCGTTCCCGGTGCGCGCGACGGACGGCACCTTGCAGCGCGTCATTCTCGCCTCGCTCAACGTGAGCCGCCTGCTCGAGACCAATCTGAAAAAGACGTTGCGCGGCAATACCCAGGTCGTGATCGTGGATCGGCGCGGTACGGTGCTGGCCGGCTATCCCGGCAGCGCCGCATTCATGAACCGGCTCGGCACCGACATCAGTTCGACTGCGCTGTTCAAATTCGCCGACGCCAATCGCGCCGGCGGCATCGCCGAGATCGACGGCCTGCAAGGGAACCGTCGCGTGTGGGCGGTGGCCGCCAAGCCGGGCGAGCGCGATCCCGGCGTGTTCATCCTCGTCGGCACATCGAAAGACGAATTGGTCGCCCCCGCCAACGCGCGGTTGATGCAGGATACGCTGTTGCTCTTCGCGCTCTCGCTGTTCCTCATCGGCGGCGCCTGGCTGGTCGCCGAACATGCGATCCGCCGTCCGGTGAACCGCATCGCCACGGCGGTCAGCGGGCTGGGCGAAGGCGATCTCGCGACGCGCCTCACCGGGCCGATCCCGCGCGGCGAATTGGGCCAGTTGATGCTGGCCGTCAACAGCGCGGCGCAGTCCCTTGAAAGCCAGCGCGCCGACATCGCGACCCTGAACGATCACCTGCGCCAATCGCAGAAGATGGAGGCGGTCGGCAATCTCACCGGCGGAATCGCGCACGATTTCAACAATCTGATGACGGTGATCCTCGGCAATTCGGAGATGCTGAGCGAGGAGTTGGAGACCAATCCGCGCCTTAAGCAGCTCGCCGATACCTCGCTCACCGCCGCCGCACGCGCGGCCGATCTGACACGCAGCCTATTGGCCTTCGCGCGCAAGCAGCCGCTGCATCCGCGCAGCGTCGATCTCGCGGACCTACTCGCGCGCATGAAAGGATTACTCGAACGATCCCTGGGCGAGACGGTCGAATGCATCTTCGTGCCGAATGCAGGAACCTGGCCGGCGCTCGTCGATGCGACGCAGCTCGAATCCGCGCTGCTCAACCTCGCCATCAATGCGCGCGACGCCATGCCGGACGGGGGCCGCCTGACGATCGAAAGCGCCAATGTCACGCTCGACGAAGATTATTGCCGCGCGAACGTCGGCGCCGCGCCGGGCGATTACGTCGCCATCTGCGTCACCGATAACGGCACCGGCATGACGCCGGCGATCATCGCGCGCGCCTTCGATCCGTTCTTCACCACGAAGGACGTCGGCAAAGGCAGCGGTCTCGGCCTCAGCATGATCTACGGCTTCGTCAAACAATCGAACGGCTATGTGAACATCTATTCGGAAATCGGCTTTGGGACGAGCGTGCGGCTGTATCTGCCGCGCGCGGAAACCGTGGGGGACACGGCGACAGCGGGCGCGCCCGAAGCGATCAAGCGCGGCAACGGCGAAACCATCCTGATCGTCGAGGACAACGACATCGTGCACGCCCATGTCGTCGGCCTGGTCAGCGAATTGGGTTATCGCACCGTGACGGCGCGCGACGGCGCCGAAGCGATCGCCATCCTCAAAGGCGCCGGCCCAATCGATCTATTGTTCACCGATATCGTGATGCCGGGCGGCATGTCGGGCATCGATCTCGCGCGCGAAGCGGCCGGGTATCGCCCGGGCCTCAAGGTGCTCTACACATCGGGCTACAGTGAAAACACCGTCGTGCAGGAAAAATGGCTGGGCCCCGACAGCCAATTCCTCGGCAAGCCTTATCGCCGCCTGGAACTCGCCGCGAAGATCCATCGCGCGTTGAGCTAACGAGAATTCTGCAGACAAAACAAATCCGTCATGCTCGGGCTTGACCCGAGCATCCACGAAAGCGCGATAGCGCGAAAAGACTCTTACCGGCGCAGACGCGCCTTGCGTGGATCCCCGGGTCGCGCGGCCCCCCGCGCGCTTACAACATGGCGCGCAAAGCGCGCTGGTCCGGGGATGACGGTTCCACAGGAGCGCCGCCCGAAGGCGGCGCGTGGAACCGTCACTTCCACTCGAAATCGTTCGGGTTCACCAACGTCTCGCGGATGCCGACGTCCTTCATCTTCAGGTCGGTCGTATGGGTGAACGACGCCATGCTCGGCAGGGTGGCGAAGATGTAGGCCTGCTCGTTCATGTAATCGAACACCTTGGCCGCCTGCGCGCGGCGCTGCGCGTCGTCCGGGATGGTATCGATGGTGGCGGCGAGATCGCTCAAGGTCTTGTCCTGATATTCCTCGGTGCCGATGTAACGCGTGAGCACGGGCGACACATCGAAGATGCCGCCGCCCGACCAGCCATAATAGAAGATCGGGATTTTACCCTGGCGCATCATCTCGAGGCGCTGCGGCGTCTGATGATAGGCGACCGAAGCGCGCACACCGACGGCGCGCAACATGCCGGCGAAGGCCATGGTTTCGGTCTGACGGTTCGGCGTGGTGTAGACGGTGACGTCGAAGCCGTCGGCGTAGCCCGCCTCGGCCAGCAGCTTTTTCGCCGCACCCGGATCGTAGCTCGGCGCCGCCTTGGTATAGCCGCAGCCCAATTGTTCTTTCGAGCAGATGTTTTCATGCGGCTTGATGCCGCCCTTCATCTGGCCAAACTGCACATCGATCAGGGCATTGCGATCGACCGCATGCGCGATGGCGCGACGCACGCGCACATCCTGCAACGGCTTGTTATCCTTCATGCCGCTGGTGGGAAAGCCGAAGAAGGTGAATTCGAGGCCGGGCGGCGACAAGGTCACATCGAACTTGCCGCTGTCCTTCAAGCCCTGCGCCTGATCGGCCGGCAAGTTGAGCGCCATGTTCGCCTTGCCGACGAGCAATGCAGCGACGAGCGTTCCCGTATCGGGGATGAATTCGGCGACGACCTTGCCGATGCTGGCGGCGTTCTTCGACACACTCGGCTTGAAGGCCGGATTCTTTTCCGCCGCCAGGCCGCCGTTGCGATTGAACGAGGTGATCTTGTACGGGCCCGTGCCGACCGGCGCATTGCCGAATTCCATCTTGTCTGCAAGCGGTGCGTGTTTATGTTCCGGATAGATGTAGGTGTTCGACGCCATCCACATCAGGCCGTACGGCACCGGCTGCTTCGCGGTGATGCGCACCTTGAGCGGGCCCAGCTTCTCGATCTTTTCGATCCACGCCCAATTCGGCTTGTAGCGGAGCGTCACTTTCGGATCGATCAGGTAATTGATGAAATAGACGACGTCGTCGGCGTCCATCTTTTCGCCGTCATGCCACACGATGTCGTCGCGCAATTCGAATTCGTAGGTCGTCGCACTCGGCTGCGACCACGCCTTGGCGAAATGCGGCGCGAAAGCGCCCTTCTTCGGATCGAACGCGAGTAGCGTGTCGTAGATCGCCGGCTCCCACACATTGTCGAACAGGCCGGGATTCAAATACGGATCGAGCGTCGGCTCGGCGCGGCGCACCGGAAAGCGGAGCGTGTCTTCGGATTTCTGTGCGAGAACGGGTTCGGCGGCGCCAAACAAAACGGCAGCGGACGCAGCAGCCAATACGGCGAGCTTCATGGATCGTCTCCCTGTTAACGTTTTTATATTGAGGGAGAGCGTGCCGGGTTACGGGCAGAGGGTCAATGCGAGCGTCGCTAGGACGTGCTGCGTTTGTCGCGGGTTCGCAAGGTATCGCGGCTGACGCCGGTGATCTCCGACGTGCGGCGCTGCGACAGCCCGGTCGCATAAAGCCTGCGAGCGAACGCGACCCGCTCCGACTGCGACAAGCCCTCGGTCCATTCGCCGACATGCTTAACGACCTCGTCTTCGATCGATGTGTCGTTCAAGATGACCCGGCGGCGGATGTTGGTGATGGCACGCTGAATGTCGCTGAAACTGCGATCGGCGAAGACCCCGGCCAACAATGGCATCAATGTGTCGCAGGCGCCCGCGTCCGGTCCCAGATACGCCTTCACGGCAAGGACGACCTGCGCCATGGCGGGCTTTGGGAATTCGATCACGTTGTCGAACCGCCGCCAGACGGCCGGGTCCAAAAGCTCGGGATGATTTGTCGCGGCCAGCAACACACCGCTCGACGGCCATTCGTCGATTTCCTGGAGCAGCACCGTGACCAGGCGTTTCAATTCGCCGATTTCCGTCGTGTCGTCGCGTCGTTTCGCGACCGCGTCCAACTCATCCAACAACAGAACACAATTCTGCCGCTTGGCGTAGTCGAGCACCGCGCGGACGTTGTTGCCGGTGCGGCCGAGGAAGCTGCTCATCACAGCCGCCAGATCCAGGGTCAGCAGCGGCAGACCGAGTTGGGCGGCGATCCAACGCGCCGTCAGCGTTTTGCCAACGCCGGGCGGGCCAGTAAACAAGGCCGTGCGCGTCGGCTCGATCTCGGCCTGGCGGAGCCGTTCGATGTTCTGACGTTCGCGAATGATGCTGTCGATCTGCGCGGCGACACTCGGCACGAAGATCGGGGGCGATTTGAAGGTCGGCTGCTCGGAGCGCACGAGGCTCAATCGCGAGTCCCGGTCGGTCGGTGCCCCACCCGGCAGGCGCGTATTGGTGGCCTGGGCCGCGGCGACCAGTGCGGCGATCTTTTGCGTGAGCGCCGGCTGGGTCGCATTATATTTGCCGACGGTCCTGGCCAAGAACATCTGCACATCCTGCGGCTTGCCGGCGAGCGCCAGCCCGGCCAAGGCGAGGAATTCATCGAAATTTTGATCAGGCGATTTCGCCATCGGCACCCTCCACGGACGGCGCCACCATAAACAAGGAGTGGACTAAAATAAACAAACTTCTCAAAAGTTAGTCCACTTTCCGACCCCGAAGCTTCTCAAACCTTCGCAACAACGCGCAATTGATCGCGCACGGCTTGCAGGATTTCCGCCGACACATCGGGCGACGACTGGGCGGCGGCGCGCGACAGCACCAACCCACCGACGGCAGCCGACAGCATCAGAATGGCGCGATCCCGTTCGTCGCCATCGACGGCGTTTTCGCCGAGGCGTTCCGTGAGACCGGCGAGATATTCGTCCATACCGTCGCAGAATTCGCGCTGCACGCTGTCATCCTGGCGCGCGATGGCGCTGCCGTAGGATGCCATCGGGCAGCCGTTACCCGGATGATCGCGATGCTGAACGGAGAGATACGCATCGAGCATGGTGGCGAGGTCCGGCCGATTGCGCAGCTTTTCGTTCGAGCCCTCGAACGCCTTGCCGCAGGCCTCGGCCGCCAGAGCGTCCTTGGAGGCGAAGTGGCCGTAGAAGCCGCCATGGGTCAGCCCGGCCTCGCGCATGATTTCGGCGACATTGACGCCATCGAAGCCGCGCTCGCGGAACAGCCGGCAGGCCGCCTTGAGGATGGCGGCGCGGTGTTCGGCGGCTTTTTCCTTGGTGACCTTCATGACCCGACCTGTCCCCGGCGGTGGCTTGACTTTATTCATGATAAATATCATTAATCTTTATATGATGTCTATCATGAATAATTGAAAGCCCGTCTTATGCCCGCCTTGGCCGCCTTTCTCGCACGTCGCAACATCCATTACGGCTGGGTCGTCGTCGGCGTCACCTTCCTGACGATGCTGACCGTGGCGGGCGCGGTCGGCGCACCGGGCGTGCTGATCCTGCCGCTGCAGCGCGAGTTCGGCTGGGACACGGCACAGATTTCGTCCGCCCTCGCCATCCGCATCCTGCTGTTCGGCCTGATGGGGCCGTTCGCCGCCGCGCTGATCAACCGCTTCGGCGTGCGCCGCATGACGCTCATTTCGCTGAGCATGGTCGCCGGCGGCTTCGGGCTGTCGTTGCTGATGAGCGAGCTATGGCAGCTCATCTTGTTGTGGGGGGTGGCGGTCGGACTCGGCACCGGCATGACGGCGCTGGTGCTCGGCGTCACCGTGGCGACGCGCTGGTTCGTCGGCCGGCGCGGCCTCGTCGTCGGTTTGCTCACCGCCAGTTCGGCAACCGGGCAGCTCGTCTTCATGCCGGTCCTCGCCTACATCGCGGGCGAATATGGCTGGCGCATCGGGCTTGCGATGTTCTGCGTGCTGCTGACCTTGGCCGCTCTGCTCGCCCTCACCGTGTTGCGCGATCGGCCGTCCGACGTCGGGCTCAAGGCGTTCGGCGAAACCGCCGACACGCCGGCGCCGGTCGCCCCCGCACCGGCGATCAGTTCGGCGTTCGAGGCACTCCGCGATGCCTCGAAGACGCGCGTCTTCTGGGTGTTGTTCGCGACCTTCTTCGTCTGCGGCGCCAGCACCAACGGCCTGGTGCAAACCCACCTCGTGCCGCTGTGCGCCGATTTCGGCGTGCCCGAAGTCCAAGCCGCCGGCATGTTGGCGCTGATCGGGCTGTTCGATTTCATCGGCACGGTGGTGTCGGGCTGGCTGTCCGACCGCTACGACAATCGCTGGCTGCTGTTTTGGTATTACGGCCTGCGCGGCTTGTCGCTGCTCTATCTGCCGTTCTCCGATTTCTCGCTGTACGGCCTGTCGCTGTTCTCGATCTTCTACGGCCTGGATTGGGTGGCGACGGTGCCGCCGACGGTGCGCCTGACCGCGCAGACCTTTGGGCGCGAGCGCGCCAACCTGGTGTTCGGCTGGATCTTCGCCGGCCATCAGATCGGGGCGGCGGCGGTGGCGTTCGGCGCCGGGCTGACGCGCAGCCTGACGGGATCGTACTTCCCGGCCTTCTTCGTCGCCGCCACGCTCTGCTTCATGGCGGCGCTGTTGTTGCCGACGATGCGCAAAGCCGCCAAGGCCTAAACGCCTTCGAGAAATTCCGAGTACTGCGTGTAGCGCCAATTGTTGTCGGCAAGGGTGAGTCCGGCGGTCGCGCAGAGTTGCGCGGCGCTATCAAGCACCCAGCCGATGGCCGACAGCTTCGCGCCGGTCGCTTGCATGTTGGCGCGCACGCCGTGCGGCGTGAGGTCGAGGCCGGCGAATTCGTCGCGGCAGCGCGCGATCAATTTGCCGGCAAGTTCGGCGTCGTGCCCGGCGCGCCAATTGCACAACACGACCAGCAAACGCGTCCAAGCGATATCGATCCTGTCCGGTGCAAACAGCGCGCTTTCGCGCACCCAGGCCGCATCCATGGCGCGGATCAGATGCGCGCCGAACGGTTCGATATCGCCCGCGAGGGCGCCCAGGCGCTGTTCCAGGATCGTCAGTTCCGGCGGCTTGCCCGCCCCTTCCAAGAACAGGAAGCCGATGTTCGGGATGGCGTCCGGCACGTTGAGATCGCTGCAGGGCGCCGCGCGATAGCGCGGATCGGTGAAATCGACATCCGACAACGGTTTCGGCCCACCGCCCTTCAGCCATAGATCGGCCAAGGTTTTGAGCTTGTGCGATTCGTGCGCCAGCTCGCGCGCCTGATCGTATTTGTGCAGCGAATGATAGCGCGCATGCTGGCGATGGACATGCGAGATGTCCTTGAGCACGCGGATATCAGCGGCGGCACCCGGCGTCGCACCCGCCACAGATCCCCGCGCTTGCGCCACGCCCTGTGCATCCGCGAACGGGTGCGCGGCGAAATCGCCCACCGGCGCCATCTCGCGCGCCAAGGGGCCGAGGGCCGCTAGACATTGGGCATAGCCCATATGTATGAGCAGATCCGCCGCACGGCCGGACTGCGCCTCGGCGTCGGTCAGCGCCCGCACGGCGGTTTCGAGTTCCAGCGCGGCGCGCGCCGCGGCAACGCCGGAGCGAATCGCGATCCAGTCGAATGGTCCCACCAACGCCCGATCGGCATGACCGCGGAGCCGGGCCGCCAGGGTTTCCAGGTTGGCCCGGCACACGCCGGTCCGCTGGGGCGCGGCGCGAACCACGGCCAGGGCCGAGGCTTCGGCCAGGATGTCGCCCACAAGATCGATGGCATGCGCCATAATTTCGCCTCCCAAGCCTGTTTTGTTGTTACATTATTATAGGTAATGCCCGGTTTCCGGCCAGTTACCAGAAAAGTTGTCTGAACCCGGCCCCTTGGTTATGGTGAGGCCACTCGACGCAGTCATGGAACGCACGATGTTTGGGCGCACAATATTCGGTGCTGTTTCACTTGCAGCCCTCGCTTTCACCACCCTCCCCGCGCACGCGCAGTTGGTGGCGACCGATCCCAATAACTCCGTCCTGATCGACCTCGGCGCCATCGATGGCGGCGGTCCTGCGCCGCGTGGCAGCCAGGGCCGCGTGCAAACCGGTGTCGGCGCCGGTGTGCTCGGCACCATGCCGTCTGGTGGCGGACAATTGTTGATGCCGCCGCAAAGTGCGCCGTCGTCACGCCTGATGGGACCGGATGGCCGGAGCTTACGCGAAGCCGCCCTGCCCTCAGCCCGCGAAGATCGCGACGAGCCGCGCCTGACCCAACCGCGCGCCGCGGCCCCCAAAGCCGCCAAGGCGCCCGCCGCGCCCAAGTCACAACCGAAAGCCGAAGTTGCCCGGGCTGAGCCCGCCGCGCGGCCGTCGCTGCCGCCCGTCGCACTACCCAGCATGCCAGCGCCTGCCGCCCCCACGCCGCCGAAAGACGGCGGCCCGGTGGCGCTCACCAGCCCGACACCGCCGCCCACCGTGGCCCCGGCCCCCGTGCCCGATATCCCGACGATGCAGGTTGTCGGCCCGGACACCGCGACCAAAGCCGCGCCCAAAGCGGAACAACAAGCTTCGGTAGCCCCGCAAGCGAGCGCCCCGGCAGCACCGCAGCCGAAGGCCGCGACAGCGGCACCAGCCCCACTGCAGCCGCAAGCGAAAGCGCCGCCGGCCTCCAAGGGGCCGACCCCGGCGCCGACCGTCGCCCCGGCACCGCCGGTCGATGCACCGACCGTGACAGCATCGGTCGCACCGCCCGCCGCCACCAAAGCCGCACCGCAAGCGCAGCCCAAGGCTGAGCAGCAGGCCGCCCTGCCGGCGCCGCGCCCGTCGACGGCAGCACCCAAGGGCGGCGCCGCACCGCAAGGCATGGACATCTTGTTTGCCAGCGGCGTGTCCGACCTCAGCAATGACGCCAAGGCCGCGCTCGACAAACTCGCCGACAATCTGAAGGGCGACGAAAAGAGCCGCCTGCAATTGCTCGCCTATGCCAGCGAAGATTCGCCCAGCAAGGCGCGCCGCCTGTCGCTGAGCCGCGCGCTGGCTGTGCGCTCGCACCTCATCGCCAAGGGCGTGCGTTCGACCCGCATCGATGTGCGCGCCTTAGGCGATCAGATCCCGAGCGGCGATCCCAACCGCGTCGATCTGCAAATTACCGATCGGTGAGCCGACCGTGCGGATCGCGCGCACCATTGTTGAGTAACCGTTGAATTGATGAACTCCCCGCAGCGCTTCGTCGTCCGCATGATCATCTTCGTGGTCGTGGTCGCCGTTGTCTGCGTGATCCTGCTCGATCCGCTGCGTAAGGCCTATTCGTCCAATTACGCGCTCAACAGCCTGATCCTCGGCGTATTGCTGATCGGCATCATCTACAATTTCCGCCAGGTCATGATGATCTATCCGGAAGTGTCGTGGCTGGAACGCTATCGCCGCGGTGCGGCGGCGCTGTCGGGTGCCCGCAATCCCCGCCTGCTGGCGCCGATGGCGCGCATGCTGGGCGAACGCGAGAAGCTGACCTTGTCGCCTATGTCGATGCGCTACCTGCTCGACGGCATCGCGTCGCGCCTGGACGAATATCGCGAAATCTCGCGCTACACCGTCGGGCTGCTGATCTTCCTTGGCCTGCTCGGCACCTTCTGGGGCCTGCTCGAAACCGTCTCGTCGATCCGCGACGTCATCAACGGCCTGACCATCGGCGGCGGCGGCGATTTCGCCACCGTCTTCGCCAATCTGAAAGCCGGCCTCGCCGCACCACTGACCGGCATGGGCACGTCGTTCTCGTCGTCCTTGTTCGGTCTCGCCGGATCGCTCGTGCTGGGCTTTCTCGACCTGCAAGCCGGTCAGGCGCAGAACCGCTTCTACAACGATCTCGAAGAATGGCTGTCGGGCCTGACGCGCCTGCCGTCGGGTGCGCTCGGCGATGTCGGCGGCGGCGGTGGCGATCAAGGTGTGCCCGCTTATGTGCAGGCGCTGCTCGAACAGACCGCCGAGAGCCTAGAGAATTTGCAGCGCACCTTGGCGCGCGGCGAAGAGCGCAACGCGCAGGCCGCCAACAACATGGTGCATCTGATCGAACGCCTCGGCGCACTCGGCGATCTCAAATCGTCCATCGACAAGCTCGCGACGCGACAGGGTGGCGGCATCGACGAGGCGACCCAGACGCACATCCGCAATCTCGACATCTATATGGCGCGGCTGCTCGAAGAGCTGTCGGCCGGACGCGACGACCTGATCCAACAGCTGCGCAGCGAGATCAAGCTGCTCGCCCGCACGATCGCCGCCCGCGGCAAAGAGTAGGCGCGCCACCGCATGGCCCTCTCACGCCGCAGACAACACAGTTTCGATATCTGGCCGGGCTTCGTCGATGCGCTGACGACGCTCCTGATGATCATCATCTTCCTGCTCACCGTCTTCGTGCTGGCACAGTTCTTCCTGAGCGAAGCATTGTCGGGCCGCGACAAAGCGCTCGACCAATTGCGCACGGAGATGAGCGACCTCGTGAACGTGCTGGCGCTCGAAAAAAAGACCAGCGAAGACCTGCGCGGCCAGGTCGCCAATCTGTCGACCGAATTGCAAACCTCCGTCGGCTTGCGCGATCAATTGAGCCAAGCCTTGAGCGCCATGGAATTGCGCGCCACCACGGCGGAAGGCGACGCCGCCAAGATGGCGAGCGACATCGAGGCGCTGGCGGCGCTGCGCGCCGATCTCGAAGCCAAGGTGAAGGACGCGCTGGCCGACGTCGCCAAAAAAGACGAAGCGCTGATCACCGAAAAGAATCTGTCGGAAACCGCGCGCGCCCAGGTCGCCCTGCTGAATCAGCAATTGCGTACGTTGCGCGATCAGATCGGGCAATTGTCGGCGGCCCTCGATGCGTCGGAAAAGACCGCCAAGGATCAGCAGGTCCGCATCACCAATCTCGGCTCGCGCCTCAATGCCGCGCTCGCCAGCCGCGTCCAGGAACTGACCAAGTTCCGTTCCGAATTCTTCGGCCGCCTGCGCGACATCCTGGGCGATCAGCCGGGCATCCGCATCGTCGGCGACCGTTTCGTGTTCCAGTCCGAGGTGTTGTTCGCCGCCGGATCGAGCGAACTGAACGAAGAAGGCGGCAAACAGATCGCGCAACTCGCCAAGACCTTGGCCGAGATCGCGAAGAAGATCCCGGACGATATCGATTGGGTGCTGCAGGTCGACGGCCACACCGACAAACAGCCGATCGCGACGGCACGCTTCCCGTCCAACTGGGAATTGTCGACCGCACGATCGACCTCGGTGGTGCGCCTGCTTGCACGCGAGGGCATTCCGCCGCAACATTTGGCGGCGGCAGGCTTCGGCGAATTCCAACCGCTCGAGCCGGGCGACGATACCGCCGCCTTCGCGCGTAACCGCCGCATCGAACTCAAGCTGACGCAGCGGTAGAGGATGCAGCGTTATTACTTTATAGAGGTCGTCATGGCCGCACTTGTTGCGGCCATCCACGGCAAAGGCGCGTCTGCGCCGAAAAGATTCGTGGATGCCCGGGACAAGCCCGGGCATGACGGCTTGTTTTAGATATCGGCACTTAATTCATGCCCATCACCAACTTCCGAACCGCGACGTTCGTCCTGTTCGTCATCGTCGTCGTCAATCTCATCGGCTTCGGTATCGTCATTCCGTTGCTGCCGTTCTACGGCCAGCATTACGGTGCGACACCGGATCAGGTTGCGCTGTTGCTCGCCATCTATTCGGCGACGCAGTTCGTCACCTCACCGATCTGGGGCTGGGCCAGTGATAAATACGGCCGCCGTCCGATCCTCATCGCCTCGCTCGCCGGCACGGTGGCGAGTTATGTGTGGCTCGCCTACGCGCCCGACCTGACGCAGTTGTTCCTGTCGCGTGCGCTGGCCGGGATCATGGCGGGCAGCATCTCAGGTGCGTTCGCCTACATGGCCGACATCACCGACGATACCAATCGCTCGCGCGGCATGGGCATGATCGGCGCGGCTTTCGGATTGGGCTTCATCGCCGGGCCGGCGATCGGCGGCCTGCTGGCCGGCGGCGATCCGGCGACGACGGATTATCGCCTGCCCGCCTTTGCTGCCGTCGTTGCGTCAGGCATTGCCTTCGCGCTGTGCATCGCGTTGCTGAAAGAATCCTTGCCCGCCGACGTGCGCCGCGCGCGCGCCGAAGCGACGGGTCCGCGCATCGGCTATCGCGACACGCTCGCGATGCCGCGCGTGCGCCTCGTTCTCGTGCTCACCTTCATCGCGACCTTCGCCTTCGCCGGTCTCGAAGCGGTCTTCGCGCTGTGGACCGAACGCACCTATGGCTGGGGCGTGATGCAGAACGGTTACGTGTTCGCGTTCCTCGGCGTGATCTCGGCCTTATTGCAGGGCGGCTTGATCGGGCGCCTCGCCAAACGTTTCGGCGATGAAGGCCTCGTGCGCCAAGGTTTCCTCACCTTGGCCATCGGCCTTGCCGCCATTCCGTTCGCCACCAACCTGCCGCTGCTGCTGATCGCGCTCGTCATCGCGACATATGGGTTTAGCGTCTGCACACCGGCGCTCAACAGCCTGCTCACCATCGCCGCACCCGCGACATCGACCGGCGGCGTAATCGGCGTCGGTCGATCCGCCTCAACGCTCGCGCGCGCCGCCGGGCCCGCCTTCGCCGGTTACGTCTTCACCCTGTTCGGCAAGGATTGGCCGTTCTTCGCCGGCGCCATCATCCTGGTGCTGGTGCTGATCCTGAGCAGCAGTCTCGGGGCCGCCAAACAGGCAAAACCCTAGGATTCTTGCACCATTAGGCGCACCTGGCCGCATCCATACTTGCGTCCTGGGGCCTGCTTAGGTATACAGCGCGCTTCCAAAGTCCCGACTGGTTCCAATCAGCGGGCGCACCGGAGCAGGATCATGAAGAAAGACATCCATCCCGCCTATCACGAGATCAAAATCGTGATGACCGACGGCACCGAATACACGACCCGCTCGACGATGGGTGAGCCGGGCTCGACCCTCCGTCTCGACATCGATCCGAAGTCGCATCCGGCGTGGACGGGCGAACATCGCCTGATGGACACCGCCGGTCAGGTGTCGAAGTTCAACAAGCGCTTCGGCAATCTCGGCCTCAAAACCAGCTAAAGCAGGTTTCAGAAGCCACGCCGATCAAAGCCCCTCTCCGGAGGGCTTTTGTTTTTCCAGCCGATTTTTCGTCCGATCAAAATGTCGTGTTTTTGTCATTGGCAGCGCGCCGGCCTGTTGGGCTGACATTATGGGATGCCTGACTACCGCCTGTACTTTAGGGATGCAAAGGGCCACATCACTCAACGGGTCGATCTGACGCATTCGGACGACGCCGTGGCGATTGCCCAAGCCCAAGAGATCGAAAGCCCACACGGTGTCGAGCTTTGGTCGGATGCGCGCCAGATCATCGACATCCCGCCCAACCGGGGCTGACCTGGGTTACCTGACAGCTGAGGCAAGATTCACCATAAGTAGAAGAAAAGCTGATCGAATTCGCGCGGTTCCGGTTCCCACGGATTGAAATTTTATTGCTTTTGAGATAGTGATTTAGGATCACATGGCCCCCGCGAGGGGGCTGTGGGTAAGGTGTTCATAAAAAACTAAGCATGCTCTGGTAGGGAACATCGGTGGGAGAGCCCGCCGGTGCGGTCTATGAGTACGGGGTCTTAAAAGAACATGCCCGACGACGGGTTCGACGACGACGACGAAAAGCCGAAGAAGCGCCGCAAGGCAGCGCCGGCCGCCAAGACAACACGCCGCCCAACCGGGAACGTCTTTGCCAAGCTCGGCATGCTGGCGCTGATCGCCTTCATCGTCGCGGGCATGCTGACCTGGGTCATCGCCTTCTCGATCGAGGAACTGCCGGCGATCAAAGGCTTCATCGGCCGCAAGAATTATTCCGACATCCTGTTCCTGGTCTTCCTCATCGCCTTCGTGCTGGTGCTGTCGACCTCGGCGTGGGCGTTCCTCAGCAAGGAGGAATTGACCGGCCAGGTCCATGTGAAGCAATTCCAGAAACAGGAAAAGAAGCTGTGGAGCGACGCGCTGGCGCCGCCCAAGCTGACGCCCGCGCAACAAGCCGCCCTCGAGCGACAAAAACAACGGCGGCTGGAAGAAGAGCAACGCCTGCTCGCCGATCAGGATGGCGAAGCACCTTCGCTCGACGACGTGCTGGCGGCATCGCTCGATCTAAATCCCACCGTGACAGCGCCGCCCATGGCGCAGCCGGCGGCCAAGACCAACATGACGCCGCAGGGCGAGAAGCAGAAAGCCCAGTTGATGGGCTTCATGTCGCGCGGCCTCGAAGGCGTGATGCAGAAGCGTCCGAAGCTCGACACCTTCAACAAGTTTGGCGTGAACCTTTATATGGTCGGCGCGGCCGATGCGCTCGGCCAGGCCGGCAATCTGAGCGATGCCGAAGCCGACGCGATCTTCGTCGACAGCGTCGCCGTGCTCGGCACGAAGCCCGATCAGGCGCGCCAGTTCCTCGACAAGATGAACGAGTATATGTCCAACCCCAAGTATATGGGGATGATCGAGCAAGGCCGCGAAGCCATGACCGCGCAGATGAGCGGCGACGGCAGTGCGGCACGCAAGCTCGAACGCGCCCTCGACAGCTGGAACGTGCGCAAAGACGACGCAGGCTCGGGATCGAGCACCATCGCCGTCATGTTCACCGACATTGTCGGCTCGACCAACATGACGCAGACGCATGGCGATGCGGAGGCGCAGGAAGTCGTGCGGCGTCACAACCGCATCGTGCGCGCCGCACTGACCAGCTACAACGGCCGCGAAGTGAAACACACCGGCGACGGCATCATGGCGTCCTTCGCCAATGTCGCGAACGCGGTGGAAGCCGGCATCTTCATCCAGCGCAAGGTCAACGGCGAGAACACCAACGCGAAGATCCCGCTCGGCCTCAAGATCGGCATCAATGCCGGCGAGCCCATCGTCGAGGACGACGATCTGTTCGGCACCACGGTGCAACTCTCGGCGCGCATCTGCGACAAGGCGTCGAACTATCAGATACTCGTTTCGGAGACCGTAAAGGGTATCTGCCAGGGCAAGGCCCTGTCGTTCATTGCGCGCGGCACGCGCGAGATGAAAGGCTTCAAGGAGCCGATCCCGCTGTACGAAGCGGTGTGGCAGCAGAATCAGGCCGCCGCCTAGCTCTTTTGGCGGATTTCCGCCAATTTCGATTTCTTATCGGGAAAAAAGAATGGGGCTGCCTTTGGCAGCCCCAAAAAATTCATTCCCTGTTAAACTCGCCCGTACGCGACGAACAGCCAAACCGTACCGCGAAGCCGTTGAGAGGGTCAACATCGAAAATCTGAGAAAATAAGGCTTTTTTCCGGCACTTCGGCGGAAAAAGGGCCATTGCCCACAATTGATTGACTCATCAATCAATTGCCGACTTCACGATCCGACGGGGGGCAAAAAAAGCCGCCTCGTACGTGTGAGGCGGCGAGTTTACAGGGAGGAATGTCGAGGCCGGGCGCCTATCCGAGGGGCCTACAGCCGAAATCCGTTGTACTGCCACCTTGCATATTAACGGCCCTTCCTTAATAGCCCATTAACGGCACAACGCCGGCCGAGCACGGGCAGTTCCGATCCGTCCGCTTTTTGACCGAAAGGCTTAAGGACCGCTAGGACGGCTTCTTGAAGAACGACTCAGCGCCCAGGCGCGCTTTATCCTTGGCCGCGATCATCGCCTCGGCGCGACGGATCTCGCCGGTCAGTTCCTCGATATAATCGCGCAGCGCCTCGATCGACATGACCTCGAGATCCTTGAGGACCGGCTTTTTCTTGATCGGCTCGAGATCGTCGGTGTCCATGGTAACCTCGCTGGAAACATTGAACCATGAGTTCGCCGCAATTTTCGTCTAAGGTGGCGCAGTTTCCAATAAAGGATTTCGTTCATGA
Source organism: Rhodospirillaceae bacterium (assembly GCA_947467145.1). Lineage (GTDB taxonomy): Bacteria > Pseudomonadota > Alphaproteobacteria > Rhodospirillales > UBA2165 > CANIGJ01. The sequence continues at coordinate 76,191 of CANIGJ010000005.1, forward strand.
TGCTCGGCCGGGAATTGCAGGCACAAGGCGGGTTTCTGTTCCGCTGGCGCAGCTTCCTTCCGCTCCTTCTCGTCTTTCCGGCCATGGCCGCCCTTCTGAATGCCAATTCGATTGAAATTCATTTCGGCGAAGTCGCCGACGATGCCTGGAAGATATTCTGCCTTGTCCTATCGCTCGCCGGGCAGGCGTGGCGCAGCCTCACCGTCGGCTCGGTCCCGCGCGGCACATCGGGACGCAACACGACCGAAGAGCGCGCCGAGGTCTTGAACACCACCGGCGTCTACAGCGTCTGCCGCAATCCGCTTTATTTCGGCAATTTCGTCGTGATCTTCGGCTTTGCGCTGGCGATCGAAACCTGGTGGCTGGCCATCATCGTCCTGCTCGCCTTCGCGCTCTATTACGAGCGCATCATCATCGCCGAGGAAGGCTATCTCGACGAAAAGTTCGGCGAGCACTTTCGCGCCTGGGCCAGGACCACGCCGCCCTTCTTGCCAAACCTGACCGGCTGGCGGTCGGCCGCGCAGCCCTTCTCGCTGCGCCAGGTGCTGCGCAAGGAATATAACGGCTACGCGCTGATCCTGATCACGTTTCCGGTGATCGACTTGCTGGGCGATCTAATCGGCGAAGGTAAAACCCCGCTTGCGTGGCTGCACGAGGACCTGCCGTGGGCCTGCGTGGCGCTTGCGGGCCTGGCATTGCTGATCGTGTTGCGCTCGCTGAAGCGTCACACCTCGCTGCTGAGCGTCACTCACGGACCGTTGGCCGTGATGACGTTGCCCGCGACGATGACCTGCATCGAGATTCCGAAGCCGGGGCCGGAGTGCGAAGCACTTGTGCCGGGCACTCGCCCCCTGCCCGTTCCGGGTGCGGGCGAAATCCTGATCCAAGTCGCGGCCGCCGGCGTCAACCGCCCCGACCTGTTGCAGCGGCGCGGCAATTATCCGCCACCGCCCGGCATTTCCGACGTGCCGGGTCTGGAGATCGCAGGTACGGTTGCCGCCCTCGGCCCCAACACCGAACGCTGGCGGATCGGCGATCAGGTGACCGCACTGGTCGCCGGTGGCGGCTACGCCGAATATTGCGTCGCACCCGGTGCGCAGGCTTTACCGATCCCCAAAGGCCTGAGCGCGCTTGAGGCCGCCTGCCTGCCCGAAACCTTCTTCACCGTCTGGACCAACGTCTACGACCGCTGCGCGTTGCAGCCCGGCGAAACGCTCATGGTGCATGGCGGATCGAGCGGCATCGGCACCAGCGCGATCATGATGGCGACCGCGCTCGGCAACCCGGTGATCGCGACGGCGGGCACGAAGGATAAGTGCGATGCCTGCCTCGCCTTGGGTGCCTCGCTCGCCATCAATTACAAGGACCAGGATTTCGCCGCCGAGGCGAAGCGCTTCACCGCAGGCAAAGGTGTCGACGTCATCCTCGACATGGTGGCCGGCGATTACCTCGAGCGCGATATCGACTGCCTGGCCGAGGACGGACGCATCGGGATCATCGCCGTGCTGGGCGGCGCCAAGGGACAGATCAATTTCGCCAAGCTCATGCTCGGGCGTAAAACGATCACAGGTTCGACGCTCCGGGCGCGTCCCGTCGCGGTGAAGGCGGCCATCGCACAATCGCTGGAACGGGTCGTCTGGCCGCTGATCGAGGCGGGTAAGATCAGACCGCAGATCGCCGCGACTTTCCCGCTGGCCCAGGCCGCTGAAGCGCACAGGTTGCTGGAAGATGGTAAAATAATCGGCAAAGTAGTCCTAAAAGTCGCCTGACCGGGCCGTGATAAGTACCGAAAAGGTTAACCCAAGGTTTGACCCTGACCGGGGCGCGGCTTATATTTCCAAAATATTCCAAGGCTTTGATGCCTACCTCATGACATTCGAATAGGGAAAGGGTTCATGGCACAACCCCTCATGCCTAAAGCCACGGCTGTTTGGCTCGTTGATAACACTAAGCTCACGTTCGAGCAGATCGCGCACTTTTGCGGGCTGCACGAGCTTGAGGTCCAAGCCATTGCCGACGGCGAAGTCGCCATCGGGATGCAGGGGCTCGACCCCGTGGCCGCCGGCCAAGTGTCCAAGGAAGAGATCGCCCGCTGCGAACTCGATGAGGACCTGCGCCTGACGATCTCCGAGCCGACCGTGCCGATGCCCAAGGCCCGCCAGAAAGGCGCACGTTATACGCCGATCTCGAAGCGCCAGGATCGCCCGGACGCCATCGCATGGCTGTTGCGCAATTATCCGGAACTGAGCGACGCACAACTCAGCCGCCTGATCGGCACGACCAAGCCGACCATCACCTCGGTGCGCGACCGTTCGCATCGCAACGCGGCCAACATCAAACCGCAAAGCCCGGTCTATCTCGGGCTGTGCTCGGCTGCCGATCTGGAAAAGGCCGTCGCCATCGCGCGTTCGCGCAGCGGCGCCAATCGCGCCCCTGCGGCCGCAGTGGACGATGCCGGCGCAGCGGACGAAGCGGACGACAAGTCGGCGACCGATTACACCAGAGTTTAGTTGGCGCGTTTAACTCACGCTGCCAATCACGCAAACAAGAAGCGCGTCCCTCACCCGAGGGACGCGCTTTTCTTTTGATCTCCCGAAATTAAAAAAGGACCGAACTAGAGTGCATGCATGTGCACCAGTTGGTCCTTCAATTTCAATTTTTCACGTTTGAGTTTCGCGACGAGAAGCTCGTCCGGTAGGGGCCGACTATTTTCGGCTTCGATCTTAGCTTGAAGTTGGCGGTGCTGACTTTTCAGCGTGTCGATTCTCGCTACCTCTGGCATCTAATCCACCTCCATTAACATCTACCCGTGAAGTGAAAAGCACTTAAATGATAGGCCTCCGCGATTCGGATTGGTAATGCCGAATTCTCATATTTCGAGTCCGACTAGAATGGTTCCAACCTCCTCATCATCGTCGGAATTCGGCTGAATCCCGAGACTTTTTAGATAGGCATACACATTCTCTCGCGCAATGGGAGTAGAGCGTGTTGCGCCCACTGCATCACTCCAAGTTTGCGTGAACAGAATTTGCTGTTCGATGCGTTCGGCATCGAGTTCGCTCCGCTTGATGTCGTTGCGCAACGCATCGGACAGCGGCCGCGCCGCGCCACGTGCATCGATCCGCAGCGCAGTGCGAAGACGACGCAAATGCACGACGACGTCATCGTTCCATGCCGCGACACTTTGCGTGATGCGCGCCGCATCTGCGTCACTGATCGCGACACCGCGTTCCACGCCGAGCCAGATGCAATAGAGCAGCACGTTGACGTCAACACCGTGGCGTTCCTGCAAGTTGAGGCACGCCGGTGCCACGCCGATGCGCGCATACACCCGCAGCGAAAAATCCCAGAATGGATTGGCGGGCCAGGATAAAGAATCGATCATCCGTCCAGCTTACGCGACGAAGCTACTCATCACCAAGGCAGATACCGAGGGCGCGCGCCGTCTTCACCAAGGTTCCGCCGAGATCGACGGAATGCGTCTTGCCGACGACGTCGCTGAGCGCCACATCGACGACACCGCGCTTGTCCCAGGCGACCATGCGCCCGGTTTTACCCTGCGCCATCAGATCGACCGCATGTACGCCGAAGGTCGAGGCGAGAATGCGGTCGCGTGGGGACGGCGTGCCGCCGCGCTGCACATGGCCGAGCACGGTGACGCGGCTTTCCGAGCCGGTCTCTTTCGAGATCTGTTCCGACAACACGTGGCCGACGCCGCCGTAACGCGTGCCGCCATCGACCTTCTGGCGCACCGCCGAGCCGTCGACCGGGCGCGCGGCTTCCGAACACACCACGAGCGCGTGCTGGCGGCCTTGTTCGCGCAAGGCCAGGATCTTCTGCACGATCGGTTCAATGCGGTACGGAATTTCCGGGATCAGGATCACGTCGGCGCCGCCGGCGATGCCGGCATTGAGCGCGATATGACCGGCATCGCGGCCCATCACCTCCAGCACCATGACGCGGTCATGCGACGCCGCCGTCGGCTGCAAACGATCGAGCGCCTCGACCGCGGTATTGAACGCGGTGGTAAAGCCGATCGAATAATCGGTGAGCGGCACATCGTTATCGATGGTCTTGGGAATGCCGATCAACGGGATGCCGCCCTGGTCGGCGAGGCGTTGCAGAATGGCGAGGCTACCGTCGCCGCCGATGGCGATCAGGCCGTCGAGGCCGAGCATGCGGTAGCCTTCGATAATTTCGCCCGAGCGGTCCCTCTTGCTGCCGTCCGGCATCGGATAGCTGAACGGGTTGCCCCGGTTGGTCGTGCCCAGGATGGTGCCGCCGAGGCGCAGGATATTGCCGGTCAGGACGCTCGTCGTCAGCTCTTCGTAATCGAGCGGACGGGCCAATAGACCTTGGGTTGCGTCGTGAATCCCCATCACACGCCAACCGTAATGTTGGCAGGCGTGACTGACGACGGCCCGGATGGCGGCATTCAGGCCGGCGCAATCGCCGCCGCTGGTCATCAAACCGATCGTCTTGATTTTTTGATCCGGCACGCGGAATCTCCTTAGAGGCTTCGGTTCGCAACAGCGCTATTGTAATGCCCTCAGTGTAACGCTAATCGCGGTAGGATCGAACCGGACACCTGCAACAAAGGTTCCCGCCAGCGGCTACCAAGAGGGCACCCAGGACCTAGATGGACGACGAAGGCGCAACCCCGGAAGAGCGCATTAGCACGCTCAAAACCCGCCACCGCGAGTTGGATGAGGAGATTGCTGCCCTCACCGCCATGGGCAGCCTGAATGCGTTGCGCGTCCAAGGCCTGAAGAAACAGAAATTGGCATTGAAGGACGTCATCGCGAAGCTCGAATCGGACCTGTTGCCCGATATCATCGCTTAGCCCGGCCGCTAGATTTCCTCGCTCGTTTCTTGGCGCTCGTTATGACGCGCCAGCAGCTCGTATTGCAGCGCCAGTTCCCGGAAGGTCCGGGCTGCATCGTCATCGCGCGCCGAGGCGGCCTGTTCGCTCATTTCCCGCGCTTTTTTGCGGTAGTCGTCGGCCGTGATGTCGGCCGTATTGTTCCATTCCGTGTCCATTTCTCACCGTCTTACAGCGGTTCTTCAACGTTCCCGGTGTCGTACCGGCACATCGATATGTAGTCGGTTCGGTTCCGCCCGGTGGTGATTTTTTCGGCACAATTTTGGCGTGCGGAGGGACCCAGGGGGCACGAGAATCCGAGTACTTGAACCGCATGCAACCCCCCCTATAATCCCGCGCTTCGCAATCGGGAGCGTGTAGCAATGGCGGATAACAAACCTCTGGTCGGAATCATCATGGGCAGTCAGTCGGACTGGGCGATCATGAAGAACGCGGCCGATACCCTGACCAAATTGGGCATCGCCAACGAATCCAAGGTGATGTCGGCGCATCGCACGCCCGACAAGCTGGCCGAATATGTGAAAGCCGCCAAAGGCAACGGCCTCAAGGTCCTGATCACCGGCGCCGGCATGGCCGCCGCCCTGCCCGGCGCCTGCGCCGCGCTGACGCCGCTGCCGGTCCTCGGCGTGCCGCAGGACGGCAAGGTCATGGGCGGGCTCGACGCGATCCTGTCGATGGTTCAGATGCCGGCCGGCATTCCCGTCGGCACCTTGGCCGTCGGACGTTCGGGCGCGATCAATGCGGCGCTGCTGGCCGCCGCCATCCTGGCGCTGTCGGACAAAAAGATCGAAGCCTCGCTCGACAAGTTCCGCGCCGACCAGACGGCGGCCGTGAACGAGAACCCCGAGGCCGCCTAGATCATCCGCCGCCGTAACAAGCGGGCGAAACGCACCGGGTTGGGCAGGCGCGACAGCGCCTTGCCGACCTGCGCGCGCACCTTGGGGATACCCATGACATCGCCCAACCGGCGATCGAGAAAGGCCCAGGTCTCAGTGCGGCCTTCGGACTCGTCGGCCAACCAATAGAGCACCGTGGCGCCATACACCGCCGCCAGCAGGCCGCGCTTGGTGTAATAGGCGAAATCGGTCGCGGTATCGCCGGCGGCGTACCAGATGGCGTTCACCGTCTCGCCCACGAGCTTCGCCCCCACGACCGCATGGCCCGGCAGGGTGAAGTGCGTATTCAAACGGCGCACCGCCTCACGATGCGGCGCCAAAACCTCGAGCCGCGTACGCACGGCGAGCGCCACACGCTCACGGACCTTCAGCGACGCCAGGTCATGCGCTTCGAGGCGGGCCAGCATCTCGTCGTCGGCCCAGCGGCTGAAGCTTTCGATCAGTTCATTGACGCCGCCCGGGAACGCGACAGTAGCGGCATCGTCTTCGAAGCCCGCGTCACGCGCGCCGAGCGCCAGGATCTTCTGCGTCCAGCCGTCGAACATGGCGTGGCGGACGGCGGCCAGCATGATCTTCTCGGACGGCAACAGATCGGTACTCATCGTTCGTCGTCATCCTCGTCGTCGCCGAATTCCTCATCCGGACGCGCCTGGGCGAGCAGATCGCGGTTCTGGTTGGTTTCCTCGGTGAAGCCGAACAGGCTCATATCCTCCATGCGCATCGGATAGAGCACGCCGTCCAGATGATCGCATTCATGCTGCACAACACGGGCATGGAAGCCCTGCGCTTCGCGGCTATGCGCCTTGCCGTCGAGGCCGGTCCACGAATAGCGGATATTGGTATAGCGCGGCACCGCGCCCATCAGGCCGGGGACCGATAGGCAGGCTTCCCAGCCGACTTCCTGGTCCTCGTCCAAGGGCTCGATCACCGGATTGACCATGACGGTCAGTTCCTGCGGCGCCTCGTCGTCGCCGTCGCTGCGCGCCTCGGGCACGAAGAAAATCACGATTCGCTTGGATTCATGGACCTGCGGCGCGGCGAGGCCGATTCCGCCCGAATCCGCGAGCGTATCGATCATGTTATTGACCAGGACGGCGGTATCGAAGCTGGTCGGATCGCGGACCTCTTCGGCGCGCTGCGACAGGACGGGGTGGCCCATACGGGCGATTTTCAAGATAGCCATAGGATGAATATGGCCGAAAACCGCGCCGATTCAAAGGGCTAGGGTCGTTTGTGGCATTTCGGCCGGCGCGGGCACCTTCGCGCAATTTTTGGCGAAAATCGGCCAAAAAAGCGGTCGGCAGTACTTCCCACCCCCGATTTCGTATGTTAAAACGCGGTCCCTTACGGATATTCCGTTCCTTGGAGAAGTTCCCGCCGTGCATGTGACCGTTCGCGATAACAACGTCGATCAAGCGCTCAAAGCTCTCAAGAAGAAGCTTCAGCGCGAAGGTGTCTTCCGGGAAATGAAACTCCGCCGTTCCTACGAAAAGCCGTCTGAGCGCAAGGCGCGCGAGAAGGCCGAGGCCGTTCGTCGCGGCCGCAAGATGGAGCGCAAGCGTCTGGAGCGCGAAGGCTTCTAGCCTCCGCCTCAGCGTCCGTAACACCACATCGCCCGGCTAACGCCGGGCGATTGTCGTTTAGGGATACCGCATCGCGATGCGCCGTTCCGCTGCCAACCAATTGATGCGCGCCAAGGCTGCACCTATAGTTCCCTCAACAACTGGGCTATAGCCCGACGGCACGGGGGGCACTCATGAACAAATCCATCGCCGCATTCGTCGCGATCGGCATGCTAGCGATCTGCGCGCCGGCCACCGGCGCCGAGACCGCTTGGCAGCCCATCGACATATCCAAATCCAACGTCAGCTTCGTCGGCGATGTCTCGTTCATCAAAAGCCGCGATTGGCGGCGCCGCTCGAATGGGACGCAGGAACGGCTGAAATTTTCCGGCGGGGAGATTTTCTACGAAGAGCTCTACTTTTCCGGTGGCCAATGGCAGTTCATCGACGAGAAGAACTATTTGGAAAACATGCTGGCCAAAGGGCTCAACAAAAAAAGCCAGGATTATAAACCCGGCGACTTCACCAAGCGCGACTTCGGCAAATTTTCCCTGCTGTACCTGACGCCGCAATCATCAACCACCAAATGCTTTCTCGGCCTTGCGGCAGAAGCGCGCGATGGCCGGACTTGGCACATGAACGTCACGGCATGCCGCGCGCTCAACAGCAAATCCATCGCCAAATTCGAAGATGACATATTGGATATCCTGACTCGCATCGGGTTTGACGGCGGCGAATTGAACAAGACAAGGGATGCCCTCATCCCGCAGCCGAAAGCCGACACCAAATCCGCAAAGGCGGAGAGCAAGCCGGTGGCGAAAAAAGCGCAACCGAGCGAAGCTGCCGCAGCGCCGATTGCGGCGGACTATCCAAAGCTCGGCCCGGTCGCGACCATCCTCGAAGGCTCGATCATCAAGGACTCCCTGAGGCAATATATACCGGGCTACCAAGCGTTAACGGGAGCCAAGGCGCTTGCCATGACCGAGGATGGACAAAAACTATACTGGTTGAATAGAGCGGCAGGAAAGGAGTCGGTAGCGATCGAGAGCGCGAAAACCAACTGCCAAACAAAATCCAAGCTGCCGTGCTACGTCATCGCCGTGAACGACGAGCTGGCCGTCAACCTCGACGCCATCAAGAACAAGACGTTCAAATAAGACAAAGCCCCTGCTCGCGTCAGCGAACAGGGGCCCAGACTTACGTTCTAACGTCTACAGGTTCTGCACGATCTGTTCGGTCATCGCCTTGGCGTCGCCGAACAGCATCATCGTGTTGTCGCGGAAGAACAGCTCGTTATCGACGCCGGCATAACCGGACGCCATCGAGCGCTTGATGAACAGCACGGTCGCCGCGTTTTCGACTTCCAGGATCGGCATGCCGTAGATCGCGCTCGACGGATCGGTCTTGGCCGCCGGGTTGGTCACGTCGTTGGCGCCGATGACGAAGGCGACGTCGGCGGTCGAGAAGGACGAGTTGATCTCTTCCAGCTCGAACACCTCGTCATAGGGCACGTTGGCTTCGGCCAGCAGCACGTTCATGTGCCCGGGCATGCGGCCCGCCACCGGATGAATGGCGTAGGCAACCTCGACGCCCTCGGCCTTCAGCTTGTCGGCCATTTCGCGCAACGCGTGCTGCGCCTGCGCCACCGCCATGCCGTAGCCCGGCACGATGATGACCTTGCGAGCATTCTTCATGATGAAGGCGGCGTCCTCGCCCGAACCCGATTTGACCGCCTTGTCGCCCTGGCTGCGCGCCGGACCACCGGCAACGCTTTCACCGCCGAAGCCGCCCAACAGCACGTTGAAGATCGAACGGTTCATGCCTTTGCACATGATGTAGCTGAGGATCGCGCCCGACGAGCCGACGAGTGCCCCGGTCACGATCAGCGCCGTATTGTGCAAGGTGAAGCCGATGCCGCAGGCCGCCCAACCCGAATAGGAATTGAGCATCGAGACGACGACGGGCATATCCGCGCCGCCGATCGGAATGATGATCAGGAAGCCCAGCACGATGGCGAGCACGACGATGGCCCAGAAGGTCATCGGATCGTTGCTCATCACCAGCCAGACCACGAGGGCGACGAGCACAGCGGCGAGCGCGGCGTTCAACAGATGCTGGCCCGGAAACGTGATAGGCGAGCCCGACATCAGGCCCTGCAATTTCGCGAACGCGATGATCGAACCCGAGAACGTGATCGCGCCGATGGCGGTGCCGAGCGACATTTCGATCAGCGAGCCCGCATGGATATTGCCGACCGTGCCGATGTTGTAGGCATCCGGCGCGAAGAACGCGGCCGCCGCCACGAAAACAGCAGCGAGGCCGACCAGCGAGTGGAAGAAGGCGACCAGCTGCGGCAGCGCCGTCATCTGGATCTTGAGCGCCAGCACCGTGCCGAACGCACCGCCGATCAGGATGCCGAGCAGGATCCATTCGTAGGACATGACTGTCGGCGAGGCCAAAGTGGTGCCGATCGCGATGACCATGCCGATCACGCCGAAGGCATTGCCCTGGCGGGCCGTGACCGGCGAGGACAGGCCGCGCAAGGCCAGGATGCAACAGACGGCGGACGCGAGATAGGCGAAGCCGGTAACCGTTTCGTTCATCATCGCCCTACTCCTAACGCTGCTTGCGCTTGAACATGCTGAGCATGCGCTGGGTGACGATGAAGCCGCCGAAGATATTGACCGAGGCGAGGATCACCGCGAGGAAGCCCATGACCTTGGAGAAGCTCATATCCAGCGGGCCGGCGGCGATGAGCGCGCCGACGATGATGATCGACGAGATCGCGTTGGTCACCGCCATCAGCGGCGAATGCAGGGCCGGTGTGACGCTCCACACCACATAGAAGCCGACGAAGACCGCCAGCACGAAAACGGTGAACAGGAAAATGAACGGTTCGGTTCCCACGGCGAGATCCCCCTATTGCGCCAGCATGGGATGGACCAATTTGCCATCCTTGCAGACCAACGTCCCCTTGATGATCTCGTCGTCCCAGTTGATGACGAGGGTTTTGGTGTCGGCCTTGACCTGCGGCGAGATGAAATTGAGCAGGTTCTTGGCGAACAACGTGCTCGCATCTTGCGCGAGGCGCGCGGGCACGTTGGCATGGCCGACGATGGTGACGCCGTATTTCTTGACGGTTTTACCGAATTCGGAGAGCGGACAATTGCCGCCCGCCTCGACCGCGAGATCGACGAGGACGGAGCCCTCCGGCATGCCCTTCAACATTTCCTCGGTAACCAGGACCGGCGCCGGGCGGCCCGGGATCAGCGCCGTCGTGATGACGATATCCTGCTTGGTCAGATGCTGTTTCACCAGCTCGGCCTGACGCTTCTGATAATCCTCGCTCATCTCTTTGGCATAACCGCCAGCGGTTTCGGCGCTGGCGGCGTCCTTGTCTTCGACCATCAGGAACTTACCGCCGAGGCTTTCAACCTGTTCTTTCACGGCGGGGCGCACGTCGGTCGCGGTCACCACCGCGCCCAGACGTTTGGCTGTCGCGATGGCCTGCAAGCCGGCGACACCGGCGCCCATGACGAACACCTTGGCCGGCGGCACAGTGCCGGCGGCGGTCATCATCATCGGGAAGGCACGGCCGTAAACGGCGGCGGCATCGAGCACGGCTTTATAGCCCGCGAGGTTAGATTGCGAGGACAGGATATCCATCGATTGCGCGCGCGTGATGCGCGGGAGCAGCTCCATGGCAAAGGCGATAATGCCCTTATCGGCCAGCGCCTTCATCGTGTCTTTGTTGGTGAGCGCCGACATATGCGCGATCACGATGGCGCCGGATTTCAACCCGCCGATCTCGTCCGCCAGAGGGGCGCGCACCTTGAGCACCAGATCGGCATCGCCGACCGCGGCCCCAGCACTTGGCGCGATGGTGGCCCCGGCCGCCGTGAACACCTCGTCGGTGAAGGACGCTGCCGCACCCGCACCGGTTTCGATGCTGATGCTGAACCCCAATCCAATGAGTTTCTTAACGGTATCCGGCGAGACGGCGACACGTAGCTCGTCGGCCTGCCGCTCTTTCAGAACGCCAATTTTCATGAAGTTCCCCCGAACTCTCACGCAACTATATCAATGCCACGACGAGAAGAGGATGGCTGGCCGGGGGGAACTTGCCAAGGAATAAATGTGAGGAATTTCAGCCGATAAGCGGATTAATACGCGGGCACCAGACCGACCGCCGCGAAAGCCTCGGCCTGACGGCGCGCCAGGTCCCGCTCATCGAAATCGTCGATCAGGTCGTGGAACAGGCGGTGCCAATTGACCTCGGCCTTGAGGTGGGTGAAGACCGAGCCCAGCCCGATGGCGGCGCGGTCCATCAGCACGAATTCCGGCGGCGGCGTCACCCCGCCGATACGGCCGAGTTCGCTGCGGATATTGCCGATCAGACGACCGCCGTGATCGGAGCGTTGCTCCTGAATCGGCCGCACGCGATCCTCCAGCAGCGGCGCATAAACGAAGCGCGCCCATAGATTGAGGATATCGATCAAGTCCTGCGTGAGATCCTTGAAGCCCCAAGTCTCGTACGCATGGACCGCGAGCGCCGGGTCGTCGTCGCGGATCGCCTTATAAAGGTCGATCACGCCGCGCACGAAGGACGGACGGAACGCACGGATGCAACCGAAGTCCATCAGGTTGATCGCGCCATCATCGCGCACCGTGTAATTGCCGAGATGCGGATCGCCATGGATGACGCCGTAATAATAAAGCGGCACGTACCATGCGCGGAACATATTGAGCGCGACGCGATTGCGGTCCTCCGCGCTGGGATGTGCCGCGATCCAATCCAGCATGGGCATCCCATCGAGCCAGGTCATGCTGAGCAGCCGGTCGCCGCATAGATCACCGACGACTTCGGACACATGCACGTTCGGCTCGCCCGCCAGCATCGCGCCATAAAGCTGCATCTGCTTGGCTTCCCGCCGGTAATCCAGCTCTTCGCGTAAGCGCGCCGACAGCTCCTTATGAATCTCGCGCGGATCGATCGCGTTGTCGTAGCGGCGATAGATCGAGAAAACGAGATTAAGCTGCTTGAGGTCGGCTTCGACCACCGAACTCATATCCGAATATTGCAGCTTGCAGGCGAGTGCGCGCCCCGCGTGATCCGTCGCGCGATGGACCTGACCGAGCGACGCCGCAGCCGCAGCCTCGTGGCTGAAGAATGCGAACTTCGCTTCCCAATCGGGGCCTAATTCGCGCGCCATACGGCGGCGCACGAAGGGCCACCCCATGGCGGGAGCGTGGCTCTGCAACTCGCCCAATTGTTCGGCGTAGCCCGCAGGCAAAGCGTTCGGGATCGTCGATAGGATTTGCGCGACTTTCATCAGCGGCCCCTTGAGGCCGCCGAGGGCGACTTTCAGATCCTGCGCATGTTCGAGCTTGTCGAAGCCGAGCCCTAGATAGCGCTCGCCCGCGAGGCGCGCCGCCAAGCCACCCACCGTCGCGCCGACGCGCAGATACCGCCGCGCCCGCCCACCGAGGGTCGATTCCTCATCGGCCACTATAGGCTCTTCTCCAACTCGTCGATGAAGCGCGCGACGACCGACAGGCCGCGTTTCCAGAACGCAGGGTCCGATGCATCGAGGCCAAAGGGACGCAACAGATCGCGATGCTTCAAGGTTCCACCGGCCTTTAGCATCTCCAGATACTTCTTCTGGAAGCCCGGATGACCATCGAGGAAGACATCGTAGAGCGAGTTCACCAAGCAATCGCCGAACGCATAGGCATAGACATAGAACGGCGAATGGACGAAGTGCGGAATGTAAGCCCAATAATGTTTGTATTCATCGTCGAAGCGGAAGGCGGGGCCGAGACTTTCGATCTGGACGCCCATCCAGATTTCGCCCAGGCGCTCGGCCGAGATTTCGCCCGTGCGGCGTTCGTTGTGCACGCGTTCCTCAAACGTATAGAACGCGATCTGGCGCACCACGGTATTGAGCATGTCCTCGACCTTGGAAGCGAGCATGACGCGGCGCTTCTTGGGATCGGTCGTGCTGTCGAGCACGGCACGAAAGGTCAGCATCTCCCCGAACACCGAGGCCGTTTCGGCCAAAGTCAGCGGCGTCGACGATAGGAAATGACCGTGCGGTGCGGCAAGTGTTTGATGGATCCCGTGGCCCAGCTCATGTGCCAGGGTCATGACATCGCGCGACTTGCCGTGAAAATTCATCAGGATGTAGGGATGCACCGACGGCACGGTCGGATGCGAGAAGGCGCCCGAATCCTTGCCCGGGCGCGGATTGGCGTCGATCCAGCGCTTTTCGAAGAACGTGCCCGCGATATCCGCCATGCCCGGTTCGAAGCGCTTGTAGGAGCCGAGCACGGTCGCTTTCGCCTCATCCCACGAGATGTGCGATTCGTCGGATTCGGGCAGCGGCGCGTTGCGATCCCAATAATCCATCTTATCGACGCCGAACCAGCGCGCCTTGAGCTTGTAATAGCGGTGCGCGGTTTCGGGATAGGCATCGCGCACGGCGGCGGCCAGCGCATCGACCACCTCGTCCTCGATCTGGTTGGACACGTTGCGGTTCGACACCGGGCGCGGATAGTTCCGCCAGCGATCCTCGATCTCTTTGTCCTTGGCGAGCGTATTGGTGATCAGGGCGAAGAGACGGATATTGTCGTCGAGCCCCTTGCCGAACGCCTTCGCCGCCTTTTTACGCACCGCGCCGTCGCGGTCCGACAGCATGCTGAGGACTTCGCTGTTCGACAGCTTTTTGCCGTCAAGATCGAAGCGCAGTTGCGCCATTGTTTCGTCGAACAGGCGTGACCACGAGCCGGCGCCGGCGACCCACTTCTCGTGCAGCAGTTTTTCGAGGTCAGCCGACAACTGATACGGCTTATAGCTGCGATTGGCGTCGAGCCACGGCTTATAGCGTGCGACCGTCGGGTCCTGCAGCTGCGTGGCCAGAATCGCATCGTCGATCTGATTGAGTTCCAGATCAAAAAACAGCACGAGCGCGGAAATCGTCGTCGCCCGCTCTTTGATCGTCTGATAAAACGCGGCGATCTTGTCATTCTCGGTATTCGCCGCGAACAGCAGACTGCCGTAACTGCGGATGCGGTCGAGACGTTCGGACAATTCCTCGTAGGCGACAATCGCCGCGCCGAGCCCTGCCCCGTCGAGGCGCGCCAGACGATTCTCATAAGCCTCCGCGAAGGCGCGCGCCTGCTCGGCGGCGGCCGTCAGATCGCGTTCGATCTGGGGGTCGTCCGGGCCGGCATAAAGATCGTGCAGGTCCCATTCGGGCGGTGAACCGGCCGCAACGGCGCTAACGGGGACCATCTATCCTCCTCAAAATTGCCTTAAAAAAAGCAGAAGGCTTTCACTCATATATGGTATCAAAACCGAGGCTTCAAACAGGGAGACACGCCGAAAAATGGCGAATTGGCCAAGTATTATCGCAATGTTCCTCGATCAGGCCGAGCGCCTTGGCGAAAAACCCTTCCTCTGGGCCAAGAGCGACGGCGCCTATAGCGCCATCAGCTGGCGCGACGCGCGCGATCAGGTTCTGGCCCTGGCCCGCGCACTCCGGGGGCTGGGCATCGCGCATGGCGACCGCGTGGTGTTGTGCGCCGAGAATCGCCCCGAATGGATGATCGCCAATCTGGGCATTATGGCATCCGGCGGCATCACGGTGCCGGCCTATGTCACCAATACGGTCAACGACCACCAACACATCTTCGCCGACAGCGGCGCCAAGGCCGCCGTGGTGTCGACCACGAAACTCGCCGAGCGGCTGATCCCGGCGGCCCGCCTGGCGCACGAAGTCGATTTCATCATTTCCATGGAAGCGCCAGAAAGTGCCGCCCTGGTGCGCCCGCGCGTCTTGCTGTGGGAAAGCGTGCTGGCGGACGGCTGGTCGTCGAGCGCCGAGATCGCCCCCGAGGCCACCGGCAGCGATGAGACGGCGGTCATCGTCTACACGTCGGGCACCGGCGGCACGCCCAAGGGCGTGATGCTGTCGCATCGCGCGCTGCTGCACAATTGCGACGGCGCGGAAGATGCGCTGCGCGAGATGGAACTGGGCAACGACGTGTTCCTGTCGTTCCTACCCTTGTCGCACGCCTACGAATATATGGCCGGGCATTGCTTCCCGATCTATGTCGGCGCCGAGATCTATTTCTCCGAAGGTCTGGAGTTCCTGACGCGCAATCTCGCCGAGACGCGGCCGACCATCATGACGGCGGTGCCCCGCCTCTATGAAGTCATGCATGGGCGCATCATGCGCAATGTGGAAAAACAGGGCGGGCTCAAAGCCAAGCTGTTCCTCAAAACCGTCGAACTCGGCCGCAAGAAGATCGAAACCGGCAAGCTCGGCCTGGTCGATACGGTCATCGACGCGCTGCTCGACAAACTCGTGCGCGACAAGGTGCGCAAGAACTTCGGCGGACGGTTGAAGGCGCTGGTCTCCGGTGGTGCGCCGCTCAATTACGACATCGGGATTTTCTTCCTAGCGCTGGGCGTGCGCCTACTGCAAGGTTATGGGCAGACCGAATCGGCCCCCGTGATCAGCGTCAACCGCCCGCGCCTCAACAAGCTGCGCACGGTCGGCCCGCCGATCAAGAACACCGAGGTGACGATCGCGCCGGACGGCGAAATCCTGGTGCGCGGCGAATTGCTGATGCAGGGCTATTGGCGCAATCCCGAAGCGACGCGCGCCGCCATCCAAGACGGCTGGCTGCATACCGGCGATATCGGCCGCTTCGACGGCGACGGCTATATCGAGATCACCGATCGCAAGAAGGACATCATCGTCAATTCGGGCGGCGATACCCTCTCGCCGCAGCGCGTCGAAGGCTTCCTCACCGTGCAGCCGGAAATCGCGCAAGCCATGGTGCATGGCGACAAGCGCCCACATCTGGTCGCGATCCTCGTGCCGCAAGCCGAATTCGCACAGGACTGGGCGAAGGCAAACGGCAAGGACAACGATCTCGCCAAGCTGATCACCGATCCCGGCTTCATCAATGCGATCGATGCCGCGGTCGGCCGCGTTAACAAGGATCTGTCGGTCAACGAACGCGTGCGCCGCTTCATCCTGATCGCCGAGCCCTTCACCGTCGACAACGAGATGATGACGCCGACCTTGAAAGTGCGCCGTCACAAGGTGCGCGAGCAGTACGGCGAGCGGCTGGAAGCGCTGTATAAGAACTAAAGGACCAGCAGCAGGATCAGCGGCATCAAGGCGAAGCCGACGAGGGTGGAGACGAAAACAACGCCCGCCACGCCTTCGGGTTCGCAATTGTAGCGCGCCGCCATCATGTAGGTGAAAACGGCCGCCGGCATGCTGAGCTGTAGCACCAGCACGCCGGTCTGCACGTGATTGAGGCCGAACAGCATGGCCGCCCCCCAGGACGCCGCGAAGCCGAGCCCGAGACGCACGGCAGTCACGCTCAAGGATTGTTTCAGCTGGCCGACCTGCAGGCGGTTCAGCGAGACGCCGAGGCCCAGCAGCATCAACGGAATGGCGAGTTGCCCGATGAGTGCGGTCGCGTTGGCGATCCAGACCGGCACCTCGACGCCCGTTTCCGCGACGATGAGCGCTGCGGCCACGGCGTAAAGCAGCGGCACCTTGGCGAGGTCCTTGAGCGAGAACGTCCCCGACGTAATAGCAATGCCGACGGTGAATTGCATGGCCGCCGAGACGACGTGCACGACGACGGCCAAGGCGAGGCCTTGATCGCCGAAGGCGAGATAACAGACCGGCAGCCCGACATTGCCGGTGTTGGGCACCATGACGGGCGTCAGATACGGGCGCAGCGGAATGCGCAGCACCCATAGGATCGCGGCACCGAGGACGACGAACGACACGCTGACCAGCAAGGTCACCAGCGCCACCTCGCCCACCGCCGCCGGATCGACATGCAGTTTGGTGAGTGACGAGAAGATCAGCATCGGCGTCGCGATGTTGAAGGTCAGCGACGAAACGAACGCGTTGTCGAACGGCTGGCGCGCCTTGGCCCAGGTAAAACCGATGGCGGCCACCACCAGCACGGGGGCCAGCACGTTGAACAATTGATACATGAGGGGCGTCATGGGTCGATAGGCCTATACGAGGATCAGTCGACCCACACGATGCGAAGAACATTGGTCGATCCCGGTGTGCCGAACGGCACGCCCGCCGTCACCACCAAACGCTGACCCTCGACCGCAAATTCCTGCTCCTTCGCGATCTTGGCGGCGTAAGTGACCATGTCGGCGAATTGTTCGATTTCCTGCGAATGGACCGAATGCACGCCCCAGGCCAGCGCCAGGCGGCGCGCGGTTTGCAGATCGGGTGTCAGGCCGAGGATCGGCACCGACGGACGCATGCGGGACGCCCGCAAGGTCGTCGATCCGGTGCGCGTGAAGGTGACGATCGCGGCGGCCTGGATGGTGCGCGCCACCATGCCAGCGGCCTCCGTGATCGCGTCGGCGGCGGAGCCACTATTGCCGCGCCGGTCGCGGTTCACATACAGCTGATAATTGGGATCGCTTTGGGCGCGACGGATGATGCGGTCCATCATCGACACGGCCTCGAGCGGATATTTGCCGGCCGCCGTTTCGGCCGACAGCATCACCGCATCGGCGCCGTCAAACACGGCGGTCGCGACGTCGGAGGCTTCGGCGCGCGTCGGCGTCGGCGAACTGATCATCGATTCCAACATCTGAGTCGCGACGATCACCGGCTTGCCCGCGTTGCGCGACACCTGGATGATTTTTTTCTGCAAGGACGGCACGTCTTCGGGCGGCGCCTCGACACCAAGATCGCCGCGCGCCACCATCACCGCATCGGTTAGATCGACGATTTCGTCGAGATGCTGGATCGCCAGCGGCTTTTCCAATTTGACCAGCACGGCGGCGCGGCCGGCGATCAGTTTGCGCGCTTCGGCGACGTCTTCCGGACGCTGCACAAACGACAGCGCTATGTAATCGGCGCCCATATCGAGCGCGAAGACGAGGTCCTTGCGATCCTTCGCCGTCAGCGCGGCGATCGGCAGCAGCGCACCCGGAATGTTCAAACCTTTGTGATTGCTAAGCGGCCCGCCGACGATGACCTTGGTTTCGACGTGATCGGCGGCGGCTACAACGACCTCAAGGCGGACCTTGCCATCATCCAGCAACAGATCGTGTCCGGGTTCGAGCGAGGAGAAGATTTCCGGATTGGACATGGAGACGCGATGCACATCACCCGGTGTCGGATCGGAATCGATGGTAAAGCTCGCGCCAGTCTCAAGCTCGATCCGGCCATCGGCGAAATCGCCGACGCGGATCTTGGGGCCCTGCAGATCGGCCATCACGCCGACGGGGCGGCCGTATTTGGTTTCCAGCTCGCGGATATAGCCGTAGCGCTCGGCATGTTCGGCATGCGTGCCGTGGCTGAAATTGAGCCGGAAGATGTCCGCACCGGCCTCGAATAGGCGCTGAATGACCTCGCGGCTCGAACTGGCCGGGCCGAGGGTGGTGACGATCTTGACTGCGCGGTCGCGCCTCATGGGAACATTCTGGAGCTAAAGCCGCGACCAAGCCAAGCAATAAAACTTTGAATCGGTTGACCTTTTTATTACGTGGGCGGCCCGGATCGGCTAGAATGCGGCCATGTTCGGACTCTTCAAGAAAAAGAAACCAGACGCCAAGGCGGGCGATAAAGCCGCCGTCAAAGGCAAGACCAAGGTCAAGGACGCACCCGCCACAAAAGCCGCGGACGCGAAGGCTCTGGTGCCTGTCGATACGAAACCCGCCAAGAAGCCCCAAGCCAATGCCCAGGCCGTCCCCACCTCCTTGAAGGAGGCCATCGCGATGATGGAGGGCGAAGTCCTGCCGCCCGAAAAGCCCGTTTCGGCCGGGGTCAATCTCGACAAAGCCCGCGAAGCACTGGCCAAGAAGGCCGCTGCCCCGATGGACCGCAAGGCGCTGATCGAACAGGCGCTGGCCATCCAACAGACCAAAGCCAAGATGCTCGACAGTCTGCCGGAAGCGACGCGCAACAAGCTGCGCGACATGGCGATGAAAGCCTTTGTCGTCGACGAGCCGAAGTCGAAAGACGAAAAAAAGAAGATGAATTAAATAAGCGCCCTCACCCTGAGCCTGTCGAAGGGCGGGGGCTCCGCTCATGCTTCGACAAGCTCAGCATGAGGCTGTGGCGCAGATTAATTAGAAAGCTGCTCGTAGACCGTAGCCGAGATCTTGTGCAGTTCTTCCTTGTCCATGGACGTGCCAACGAGCGCGTAAGCTAACGGCGCATCGACCCAATAGAACATCGAACAATCGCTGTCGCGCGCGAAGCGGAACGACGTCGTCTCGGACACGTTGGCGCTGCGCGCATACAGCGTCAGACGGCGCATCGTGCGGTCCTGATACATGAATTGCGCGGCCGGCTGACCGTCCGGCGTCGCCAGCAGACGCCCGCCCACCAATTCAAAGCCCATCGGCGCCAAAGCCGGCGCCTTCAATTGATGGCCGACGCGCTTGGACAGCCACGACATCAGATGCTGCTGATCGCTCGCCTCGACTTCGACCGCATGGCGCACTTCCGGCGTATAGACGCGGTGCGCCGAGATGGCGAAAGATTTGAAATCAGCCGACGTCGCCATGGCGACTTTTTGATCGCCCATATCGGAGGCAACCCAGCCGAACGCCCCGCCCGAGATGAACAGCACGAGTGCCGCCGCCGCCGCCCACAGCGGGCGCACGAAACGCGGGCGCGTCGTCAGCGCCGTGGCGACGATGGCTTCCGGGATGCGTTCCTCGAGAATGCCATCGAAGGCTTCGCGCAGCGCGCGGTTCTGATGGCGATACGCGGTTACCGTGTTAGCGTCGGCCGGCGCGGTTTTCAAATATTCCTCGACCTCGGCGCGGCGCACCGGATCCAGGAAACCGTCGACGTAGCGCAGCAGGTCTTCGTCGGTGAAGGGGCGTTCGGTCTCGCTCACTTCACTCTCCTCAGCGCCGGCGATTCCTCGCCGTCGAGATATTTGCGCAAGGCTTGGCGCGCGCGCGACAGGCGCGACATGACGGTGCCCAGCGGGATATCGAGAATTTCGGCGACCTCGCGATAGGCCATGCCTTCCAGCGCCACGAGTACCAGGACTTCGACCTGTTCGGCCGGCAGTTCCTGCATCGCGCGTTGCAGATCGCGCACGATGACCGAATCGGTCTGCGAGGCGGCCTGCACTAGGCGATCCTCGACATCGTCGATATTCATTTCGTTGCCGCGGCGGATGGAACGGCGCACCGCATTCACATGCAGGTTGTGCATGATGGTGAACAGCCAGCGGCGCATGTCGGTGCCGCTCTGCCACAGGTGCAGGCGCGACAAGGCGCGCTCAAGCGTATCCTGCACAAGATCGTCGGCCCGGCCGCGGTCGGCCAACAGGGCGACGGCATAGCGCCGCAATCTCGGGACTTCACGCAAAACCGCTTCGACCTTTTTCGTCACCTTGGGTATTCCTGGGGATCCGGACGCCATCCGGGCAACTCCCTTACCTGCGTGAACACAATCGCCCCGCGGTTATTCCACAATATGGACCCGGAAAATGAGGCCGTGCAATCCACGGCTTATTGCTGCTTGGGCCTAGTGGCTGAGTTCGCGCATGGCCCGATCGAGCCCACCCAGGGTCAGCGGGTACATCCGCCCGCCCATCAATTGCCGCATGATGCCGATGGAGGGCGAATTCCCCCAATATTTCTCAGGGGTTGGGTTGAGCCACACAGCGCGTGAATAGACGCTCAGGATGCGGTTCATCCACTCGGTGCCCGGCTCCTCGTTCCAATGTTCGACCGCGCCGCCGGCATAGGTGATCTCGTACGGGCTCATGGTCGCATCGCCGACGAAGATCAGTTTGTAGTCGGCCGGATAGGTATGCAGCAGATCCCAGGTCGCCCCCGTTTCGGCGTGGCGGCGCTTGTTGTCCTTCCACACCTTTTCGTACAGGCAATTATGGAAATAGCGGTATTCCAGGTGCTTGAACTCCGACCGCACGGCCGAGAACAGCTCTTCGCAGACCTTGATATGGCCGTCCATCGAGCCGCCGACGTCGAACAACATCAGCACCTTCACCGAATTGTGCCGTTCGGGCACCATCTTGAGATCGAGCAGACCTGCATTGTGCGCGGTCGAGCGGATGGTATCGGGCAGATCGAGTTCGGTCGCCGCCCCTTCGCGTGCGAAGCGGCGCAGGCGGCGCAACGCCATCTTGATGTTGCGGGTGCCGATCTCGACCGAATCGTCGAGGTTCTTATACAGCCGCTGATCCCAGACCTTCACCGCCCTGCCGTGGCGGCCTTCGTCCTGACCGATGCGCACCCCTTCGGGGTTATAGCCGTGCGCGCCGAACGGCGACGTTCCCGCCGTCCCGATCATCTTGGACCCGCCCTGATGGCGCTTGGTCTGTTCCTCCAGGCGCTTCTTGAGCGTTTCCATCAGTTCGTCCCAGCCCATGGCCTGCAGCTTCGCCATCTCTTCGGGGCTCAACACCTTCTCGGCGAGCTTCTTCAGCCAGTCTTCGGGGATCTGCGTTTTCTCGTGCGCTTCGGACAGATATTCGAGGCCCTTGAAGCATTGACCGAAGACGCGATCGAACTTGTCGAGGTTGCGTTCGTCCTTCACCAAGCAGGCGCGCGACAGATAATAGAAATCGTCGACGCGATACTCGGCGACGTTTTTCTCCATCGCTTCCATGAGCGTGAGATATTCGCGCAAGGTCGCCGGAACACCGGCCTGTTTCAGGGTCAGGAAGAAATCGACGAACATCAGGACATGTATCCTTCAGTCTCCGCGCGCGCTCGGGGATGGTTCGGTTGGCCGAGCGCGCGCCCCGCGTGGCATCCGCACGATATTACCTGTGTAGACGGCCACGCGGCCAGCCCCACCATCCCCGCGTGGCCTGCATAGGTTAGCGGCCGTCTCTCCGCGACATGAACGCCAGACGCTCGAACAGATGCACGTCCTGCTCGTTCTTGAGCAACGCGCCGTAAAGCGGCGGGATCAGGTCTTTCTTGTCCTTGCTGCGCAAGGTCTCGGGCGCGATATCCTCGGCCATCAAGAGCTTGATCCAATCGAGCAGCTCCGAGGTCGACGGCTTTTTCTTCATGCCTGGCACCTCGCGGATTTCAAAGAACGCGTTGAGCGCTTCGCTCACCAGGTTCTTCTGGATATCCGGATAATGCACCTTCACGATTTCGGCCATCGTCGCCTTGTCGGGGAACGCGATGTAATGGAAGAAGCAGCGGCGCAGGAAGGCGTCCGGCAGTTCCTTTTCATTGTTCGACGTGATGATGACGATGGGGCGCTGGCGCGCCGCGATTTTCTCGCCGGTCTCATAAACGAAGAATTCCATGCGATCGATCTCGAGCAATAGATCGTTGGGGAATTCGATATCGGCCTTGTCGATCTCATCGATCAGCAGCACCGGCGCCACGTCGGCGTCGAACGCCTCCCACAGCTTGCCGCGGCGAATGTAATTCTTGATGTCGTTGACCTTGGCATCGCCGAGCTGCGAATCGCGCAGGCGCGACACGGCATCGTATTCGTACAGGCCCTGCTGCGCCTTGGTCGTCGATTTGACGTGCCATTCGATGATCGGGCGCTTGATGGCGCGCGCAATCTCGTGCGCCAGAATGGTCTTGCCGGTGCCAGGCTCACCCTTCACCAGCAGCGGGCGCTGCAAGGTGATCGCGGCGTTGACCGCGACCATCAGGTCGGGCGTAGCGACGTAAGAGTCGGTTCCCTTGAACTTTGTACCCTTTTGGGTGTCCTTGGTCCCCGCCATCGCCGCCTCCTTATTTGTTAGCCTTTATTCTGCGGCTTTCGCGCCGGATAACACGCTTTCGATGGCGGCCAGGGCATCGGCGGCGCGATCGCCGTCGGGTCCACCGGCCTGCGCCATATCGGGACGCCCGCCGCCGCCCTTGCCGCCGAGTGCGGCCGAGCCGACGCGCACCAGATCGACGGCGCTGTGCGTCTTCACATGGTCTTCGCTGACGCCGACGACGATGGAGCCTTTGCCGTCGGCCACGCCGATCAGCGCCACGATGCCGGAGCCCATTTTATTCTTCAGATCGTCGGCCAGACCTTTGAGGTCCTTGGCCGGCACACCGTCCAACACCTTGCCGATGAATTTGACGCCGCCGACATCCTTCACTTCAGACGCGCCGCCCGAACCGCCGCCGGTCGCCAGCGCGCGGCGCACATCGGACAGTTCCTTTTCCAGGCGCTTGCGTTCTTCTAGCAGGCCTTCGATGCGCGACGCCAGATCGGCCGAGCCGACGCGCAGCAGCGCTGCCGCCTGTTGCAGGGTACTCTCTTCGGCGTTCACATAGGCTTCGGCGGCAGCCCCGGTCACCGCTTCGATGCGGCGCACGCCGGCCGCGACCGCGCTTTCGCCGATCACCTTGAACAGGCCGATATCGCCGGTGCGCCGCGCATGCGTGCCGCCGCACAATTCGATGGAGTACGGCTTGTTGCCGTCCTCGCCCATCGACAGCACGCGCACTTCATCGCCGTACTTCTCGCCGAACAGCGCCATCGCGCCGGCATCGATCGCCTCTTCCGGCGTCATCAGGCGCGTGACCACGGGCGTGTTGGCACGGACCTGCTTGTTCACCTCGGCTTCGATGAAGGCCATATCCTCGGCCGAGATCGGCTTGGGGTGCGAGATGTCGAAGCGCAGACGTTCGCCGGCAACGAGGCTGCCCTTCTGCGCGACGTGATCGCCGAGACGGCGACGTAGTGCCGCATGTAAGAGATGTGTCGCCGAGTGATGCCCGCGCAACGCCGCGCGGCGATCGGCATCGACGACCATATTGACCTCGTCGCCGACCTTGATCGCGCCTTTCGACACCTTGCCCATATGGACGTGAAGCGCTCCGAGTTTTTTCTGCGTATCGGTCACCGTCAGCATGCCGGCGCGCTCGACCGACATCGTGCCGTGATCGCCCTGCTGACCGCCGGATTCGCCGTAGAACGGCGTCTGGTTTACCAAGATGGCCGCCTCGGCGCCGTCTTTGGCTTCATCGACCAGCTTGCCGTCGACCACGATGGCAACGACGCGGCCGGCCGCATCCTCCGTGTCGTAGCCGAGGAATTCGGTGGCGCCATGCTGCGTACGGATATCGAACCAGACTTGTTCGGTGGCGGCCTCGCCCGAGCCGGCCCAAGCCTTGCGCGCATCGTCGCGCTGGCGTGCCATTTCGCGCTCGAACCCGGCGAGATCGACGGTGTAGCCCTGCCCGCGCAACGCATCCTGCGTCAGATCGAGCGGGAAGCCGAACGTATCGTAAAGTTTGAAGGCGACTTCGCCCTTAAGCTCGCCGCCCTTGGTGAGGCCGGCGGTTTCTTCGGCCAACAAACGCAGGCCGCGCTCCAGCGTGCGCTTGAAGCGGATTTCTTCGAGCTCGAGCGTTTCGGCGATCAAATCCTTCGCGCGCACCAGTTCGGGATAGGCGAGGCCCATCTCCTTCACCAACGATCCAACCAGCTTGTACATCAGCGGTTCGGCGCAGCCCATCATGTGCGCGTGGCGCATCGCGCGGCGCATGATGCGGCGCAACACATAGCCGCGCCCTTCGTTGGACGGCAACACGCCGTCGGCGATCAGGAAGCTTGAGGCGCGCAGGTGATCGGCGATGACGCGGTGCGAGACGGCATGGTCGCCCGTCGCACTCACATGCGCCGCATCGGCCGAGGCATTGATCAGGGTCTTGAACAGATCGGTTTCGTAATTGTCGTGCGTGCCTTGCAGCACCGCCGAGATACGCTCCAACCCCATGCCGGTATCGATCGAGGGCTTGGGCAGGTTCGAGCGCGTGCCGTCGGCATGCTGTTCGAACTGCATGAAGACGAGATTCCAGATCTCGATGAAACGGTCACCGTCCTGGTCGGGCGAGCCCGGCGGGCCGCCCGGGATGTGGGAACCGTGATCGTAGAAGATCTCGGAGCACGGGCCGCACGGGCCGGTATCGCCCATCGACCAGAAATTATCGTTGGTCGGGATGCGGATGATCTTCTGGTCCGGCAGGCCCGCGATCTTTTTCCACAGGTTAAAGGCCTCGTCGTCGGTGTGGTAGACGGTGACCGACAGCCGTTCGGTATTGAGGCCGTATTCCTTGGTAATCAGGTTCCAGGCCAGCTCGATCGCGCGCTCCTTGAAATAGTCGCCGAAGGAGAAGTTGCCGAGCATCTCGAAGAAGGTGTGATGGCGCGCGGTATAGCCGACATTATCCAGATCGTTGTGCTTGCCGCCGGCACGCACGCATTTCTGGGCCGTGGCCGCGCGGGCATAGTCGCGCTTTTCGGCGCCGACAAAGACATTCTTGAACTGCACCATGCCGGCATTGGTGAACAGCAAGGTCGGATCGTTGCGCGGGACCAAGGGGGACGACGCCACGAGTTCGTGGCTGTTGGTCCCGAAATAGTCGAGGAAAGCGGCGCGGATATCGTTAACGGACTGCATGGGGGTAACTTATTTCGCTGGGCGGATAAGGGAAAGCCCCCTTACCCAATTCCAGGCCCATTTCAGCGACTAATTCTTATTTTGGGACAAAACCCCGAAAATGCATTCGGCCCCGCCATGGGGGTGGCGGGGCCGAAGCTCGTCAGGGGTCAGGAGAGAAAGGCTTATTCTTCCGGGGCGGTCTCGTCGTCCTCGGCCTCTTCCTTGCCGCTTTCCATCATATTGGCGGCCAGAAGACCGGCATTCTCGCGAATGCGCTTTTCGATGGAGTTGGCGATGGTCGGGTTTTCCTTGAGGAAGGTGCGCGCATTTTCGCGGCCCTGGCCGATACGCTGGCTGTCATAGGAGAACCACGAGCCCGATTTCTCGACGATGCCGGCGGCGACACCGAGATCGATCAATTCGCCGGCCTTGGACACGCCTTCGCCATACATGATGTCGAATTCGATGGTCTTGAAGGGCGGGGCCACCTTGTTCTTAACCACTTTGACGCGGGTGTGGTTGCCGACGACGTCTTCCTTGTCCTTGATCGCGCCGATACGGCGGATTTCCAGGCGGACCGACGAGTAGAATTTCAGCGCATTGCCGCCCGTGGTGGTTTCCGGGTTGCCGAACATCACGCCGATCTTCATGCGGATCTGGTTGATAAAGATGATCAGGCAGTTGGACTTAGCGACCGACGAGGTCAGCTTGCGCAGCGCCTGGCTCATCAGGCGGGCCTGCAGGCCGACATGGGTGTCGCCCATCTCGCCTTCGAGTTCGGCGCGCGGCACGAGGGCCGCCACCGAATCGATCACCAGCACGTCAATGGCACCGGAGCGGACCAGGGTATCGGCGATTTCGAGGGCCTGTTCGCCGGCGTCGGGCTGCGAGATCAGCAGATCGTCGAGATTGACGCCGAGCTTACGCGCATAGGACGGATCGAGGGCATGTTCGGCGTCGACGAACGCGCAGGTGCCGCCGGCCTTCTGGGCCTCGGCCACCGCATGCAGCGCCAGGGTCGTCTTGCCCGAGCTTTCCGGACCGTAGATTTCGATCACGCGGCCTTTGGGGAAGCCGCCGATACCGAGGGCGATATCGAGGCCCAAGGAGCCGGTCGAAATCGCTTCGATCTCCAGCGCCGTCTGGGCGCCGAGTTTCATGATGGAACCCTTGCCGAAGTTGCGCTCGATCTGGCCGAGCGCCGCATCTAGGGCTTTGGTACGGTCATTTTCATTATTCACGAGACGGAGCGCCGCTTCAGCCATTGGATGAACCCCTTATTTCATAGCCACTGTGATGAGGCAAAAGTACATGATTTGTTCTCATCGGCAATAGGAATTTTTAAGACTATGAAAATAAAAGGATTTTCATCCTAAGTTCGAATTTCGTTCACGACAAAAACGCGCGAACCGGCCCCATGAGGGGCGTCCGGGAGCGGTGGAATCGCCCCCACCGTCAGAAAGCTCCCCCCGCCCCCTCGTTTCAGCCGCCGCTTCGGCCTCGTGCGCGCCGACTCACTTCAGCTGCTTGCGCATGAAACGGAGCATGATCATGTGCTTTTTCGAATCGTGGATGATCGTGCCCAGCAGCATCGTCAAAAGCCCGCCATAACATTTATCGCTCATCTTCATAAGCGCCTTGCATTGGTCGATGCCGTGCTTTTCCTCGGCGATGAAGTCGTCGGTCAGGGCGCGAAGGCGTTTGATCTCCGCCGCATTCATCTTGCCGAGTTTGGGGATTTCCACGCCGTCTGTACGCCATCGCAAATTCGCGTCGAGGGCAGCCGCCACGCGGCGCAACACCCCATGATGGGTCTCTTCGTCGGCGAGGATGAGGTTCAGAATGAATTTTACCAGAGGCGAATCATGCTTCTCGGCCGCTTCGGCGTAAATCTTCAGGAACTTTCCTTCCTGCGTCACGTGGCTTTCGAGTGCCGACTGCAATCTCTCCATGGCGGAGACTTCATCCATCCGCGGCGTATAACCGAGGGGCATCACCAAAGATTCGATCTGTCTGTCCACGAGGCGCTCCTGCTCCAATCCATAACCCCGGCAGGGTAATATTCATGGCAGGATCCGCCTTGATATCGATCAAGAGCCGCCGCTAGGCGCCGGCGCGCGTTCTTGAGGCGGTCGGGGCCGCCCTACGCCAGCCGGTGGCGCAGATCACGCGCGGCTTCCACCATCACGGCGAGCTTGGCCCGGGCCCCATCGCGGCCGGCCATCATCAGCCCGCAATCGGGCGAGAGCATCAGTTTCGCCGGATCGACATATTAGAGCGCTTCGGCGATGCGTTTCTCGACCGAGGCGCGGAGCGGCACGGGCGTATCGCCCGGATCGATGCAGCCGAACATCACGATCCGCTCGCCCCACAGCTTGAGGATGGCCGGATCGAAATCGCTGCGGCCGAATTCGACCGTGAAGCCGCCGATGCGCGTTTCCATCAGCATCGGCAGCAGCACTTCGTAACGGTATTCATATTGCTGGTTCTTACGGCCCGTGTCGGGATAGCCGTAACACAGATGCACGACGGTCGGGATGGTGATGCCTTGCAAGGCGCGATCGAGCGCCTTCAGACCATAGGCGCGGACCTTATCGTGGTAACGCGTCATCGCGGGCTCGTCGATCTGGATCATGTCGCAGCCCGCCGCCTGCAATTCGTGCAACTCGGCATTGAGCGCCGCGGCCATGGCAAGAGCCTGCACGCCTTCGTCGCCGTAATGGTCGTCCACGGTACTGTCGACGAGGGTCATGGGACCGGGCAGCGCCATCTTCACCGGCCGCGTCGTGTGCGCCTTGGCGAAGCGCAGTTCACCGGCAAGGCCGGCGCTCTTGTGCGCGACCGGACCGCAGACGGTTGGCAACAACAGATCGCTCGGCCGGTTGCGATGGAATCCTTTGCGCCGCTGGTCGGCCAGATTGACCCCCGACCAATTACGGATCGCGTGATTGATGAAATTGGACCGGCGCTGCTCGCCGTCGGTCAGGATATCGATGCCGACCTCTTCTTGTTCGCGCAACGCCAGGATGGTCGCGTCGTCCAGGGCCTCGGCCAGAGCGGCGCCCTCAAGCGCGAACTTGATCGAGCCGCGCGTGCGTTCGCCGAGCCAGACAGGACGCGGCAGACTTCCGATACCGGTGGTCGCAAGCGCGACCTTGGGAAGCATCTTACGGCAACCGGAAGAAATTGACCGCGTTGCCGATCGTCATCTTGTGCACTTCGTCGGCGGGCACGCCGTTGAAGTTATGCGCCAGCACCTTGTTCGATTCCGGCCAATCGGATTCCTGGTGCGGGAAATCGTTCGCCCAGATCAGGCGTTCGACATTGAGGTGATGGCGATTGTCGACGCCGGCGCGGTCGCGCTGGAATCCCCAGTAGAAATATTCGTTGATCAGCTCGCTGGGCTTGCCGGAAAGCCGCACCACGCCGTCATAACGTTCCGCCCACCCGATATGGCGGGCATAGCGCGCATCGGCCACTTCCATGAAATTGGGAATCCAGCCGATCGAATTTTCGGCCATGAATATCCGCAGCTTCGGGAAACGTTCGAACACCCCCGTCAGGATCAGTTGCACCGCGTTGAACGCGCCATTGCGCGCGAACCGCGTCAATTGGGCGGCAAGGTCGGTGCGCAAGGTCTTATCGTGTTTCGGATAGTCGAGCAGTTTGCCGTTGTAGCTCATATCCGTGTCCTCGATCGCGAAGTGGATCGTGACCGGCATGTCGAGATCGAGCGCCATCGCCCAAAAGCGATCGTCGTCCGCTCCCTTCGGCATACCCGTGCCGTTCGGATAATTGGTGAGCTGGATCGCGGTGAAGCCGAGCTTCTTGCAATGCTGCAATTCGGCCAGCGCATCTTCGATATTCGTCGCGGTGATGCAGCCGACGCCGAAGATGCGGCCCTTGGCCGCCGAATCCGAAAGGTACTCCTCGGCGAACCAATCGTTCCAGCCGCGGATCACCGCCTTCTGCAGTCCGTGATCTTTCGTCTTCAGCCAAGTCGAGGGACCGGCGACGACGGCAGGGAACATGATTTCGGCATCGATGCCGTCAATGTCTTGCTCGCGGATGCGCTGGGCGGGATCGCCGGTGCCTGGGCAGGTTTCGTACTTCTGATCGGCCGGATACCACGTCTCGCCGTCACGCCCCTGACCGCCATAAATGTCGAAGGTGTTCTGGCGCGGCGGCAGATCCTCATACACGACGGCGTCGCCGCCGCCCGGCAGGCGGATCGTCTTGGGCGCGCGATCGCGGTATTTTTTATCGACGCGATGCGTCCAACGTTCGTTGGGGATTTCGAGATGCGTATCGCCCGAGATGCATTTGTACTGACGCGGCATTATTTCACCTGCATTGCCTTGATCATGCGTTCGACCACCGGCTTGGGCGTCGCATACAGACGCTCAACCAGCTTCTGGACCTCTTCGCCCGAGCCGTAGCCGATATCGAGTTTCTGTTTCTTGCCGTCCTCGATGAAGTCCGGATCCTTGAACACCTTGGCGAAGGCTTCGCGCATCGCCTTCAGTTTCTCGGCCGGCACGCCGGGCGGCATCACGAAGGGGCGGCCGAATTCCTGCTGTCCGACGAGAAGCTCGAACACCTGCTTGTCGGCTTCGCTTTTGGTAAAGGTGAAGATCGACGGCACCTTGAGCTTGTCGAGTTCCGGATCGTTATCGATGCCGAACTGCACGATCAAGTTAGCCGCGACATTGTCGCTCCATTCCGGCTTCTGTGTCTTGAGGCTGGAATAGGCATAGCCGCACAGGCCGTCGGCCTCGCCGCGCTCGACCGCGAGCAGCATTTCACGCGTGCCCTTGTAGCCGCGCACGATCTTCAGCTTGGTGCCCAGCACATCGTTCATCAGCAGCGCATAGTCGGCGGTCGAGCCGCCCTCGGCCGACGCCGCGATGATGGTTTCCTCTTTCAAGGTATCGGCAAAATTCTTGGCCTTGGCTTCCTTGCGCAGCATGCAGACGCGTGTCTCTTTCGCGGCCGTGCCGATATAGCTGAATTTGGAGGGATCGAATTTGAGTCCGCTCGTCGGTTCGACCAGCGGCGTCATGACCGAGCCCGGAAAGATGATGGCGAAGGCCGAACCGTCCTTGGGCGCCTGGTTATAGGCGAATTCGGCGGCGCGGTTGCCGCCGGCACCCGGCATGTTGCGCGGCACGATCGTCGTATTGGCCGGAAGGTACTTGGTGATGTGGCGGGCAACCGTGCGGCCGTAGATGTCGTAACCGCCACCGGCGTCCGACCCGATGATCAGATCGATGCTCGATTGCGCGCGAACGTCCAGACTGACCAAGGCGCACAAGGCGGCAGCGAACACCGGTACGGCAAATTTGATGGACATGATAGACTCCCGATCTCGACATTTTTGTCGTTAGTCGGAAGTCTAAGAGCGCAGCGGAATGAAACGCAAGACGACAAAGAAAAAGGCCGCCCCGAAACCGCGCAATCCCCATGCGCGTGCGCTCAAGGAAAGCGGCCTGTTCAAGCCGAAGGTTGTGCCGGCGACCAAGGATGAGACTTATCGCCGCCGGTCCAAGCATCCCAAGCCGATTGAGCCTGACGACGAAGCTTAAGCGTCAGCCGCCGAACAGGCTTTGATGCATCAAGCGACCCGGCACGAAGGTGAAGATGCCGGCGATGACGAGTGCGCCGCCGAAGATCGATAGCATCGTGATCCGGTGGCCACGGATATTGCGCCGGCGCGCGTAGAAGACGCCGAGCGGCAGCATGACCAGCGCGAAGATCGACAGCAGGTGGATCGGGCTCCAATCGCCCCAGGTCTTGATCTGATTGATCCAGAACGACGAGCCAGCCACCACGACCATCAGTACCACCCAGGTCCACCCCATGATGCGATGCAGGGTCCGGCCTTTGGGTGCGATCAATTGCGCGCAGCCCAGCACAAAGGCCGAGGTGGCCGCGGCGGCGTGGATCTGAATGGCAAGCGGAGCGGTGAGCAGCGGTTCGAGCGTCATGGTCGGAATCCCCAATTCCTTGCGAAGGCGAGCGGCTCGCCCTATGTTGACACTGCCAACATAAAAAAGGACGTAGTCAGTGTCAACATCGAAGGGCGACCCGGCGCGCAAAAAACCAGTGGCCCGTAAACCTGGGGCTAAAGCTGCCGGGCGCAAGACGCAGAGCGCCGCAAAGAGCACCCATGGGAATGACTACCACCACGGCGATCTGCGCCGCGCCCTCATCGCCGCCGGCCTGACCATACTGGAGGCGGACGGATCGGACGCGCTGTCGCTGCGCGAAGTCGCCCGGCGCGCCGGCGTGTCGCACAATGCTCCCTATCGCCACTTCGCCGACCGCGAAGCCCTGCTCGCCGCCATCGCCGCCGCCGGGTTCGAACAATGGGGCGACGCCATGACCGCCACCGGCGGCGACCGGCTGGAGATCGGCGTCGCCTATGTAAAGTTCGCCGTCGACCATCCGCAATTGTTCGACCTGATGTTCGGCCCGCTGCTCAGCCCGGCCGACCATCCCGATCTAGCGGCGGCCATGGGGCGCTCGTTCGGCGTCTTCGCCGGCCAATTCAGCGCGATCACGCCGCCAGTCCTGATGGGCGGTGCGTCAGAAGGTCCGCGCCCGCACCTCATCGCACCCTGGGCGCTGGTGCATGGGCTGGCGCATCTGCTGCTCGGCAAACGTATGGCCAAAAGCCTGACCGGCGGATTGGATGTCGAAACCCTGACCCGTACCGTGCTGATCGCCAACGCCCAAAGTGCGCGCTGAATATGACAAGAGCCGACAACGGTTTTTCCGTATAAGCGCAGGCGTGAAGTGATACAGGAATCCTGATATCCCGGATCGAGCCGCGAACACCGCACCAAGCGGGACCGGCCATTGGGGGAAATTTTGGATCAGTCAGCGTCCGTTTCGCGCACCAAACCCGCGTTCAAGCTACCGACGCCCAACGCGCTGCTCGGCGATCTCACGGCCGCCACGGTCGCGATGCTGCTCACCATCACCTATGCGCTGTCCTACGGCGCGCTGATCTTCTCCGGCCCGGTCGAAAGCCTGCGGCCCTACGGCTTCGTCCTGGTGCTGACCGCGACCGCGATCCTACCGCTCGTCGTCTCGCTGCTCAGCTCGCTGCCCTTCGTGCTCGCGGGCACGGACGGCAATATCGCGGCCGTACTCGCCGTCGTCGTCGCGACGATCGCGGTCGATCTCGGCGCCGATGCTCGGCCCGAGGTCGTGCTGTCCACCGTGCTGATCGCGCTCAGCCTGAGCTGCTGTCTGACCGGACTGTTCCTGATCGCGCTAGGTGCGGCGCGCGCCGGCCAAGCCGTGCGCTTCATCCCCTACCCCGTCACCGCGGGCTTCTTGGGTGCCACCGGCTGGTTCGTGGCGACCGGCGGATTGAGCGTCGGCAGCAACATCCATTTCGACGTCGCGAGCCTGAGCACGCTCGCCACCGCCGCACCGTGGCCACGCCTGCTCGCCAGCATGGCCGTCGCGGGCGTGCTGTTCATCGTCATGCCGCGCTTTCGCCATTATATGACCCTGCCGATCCTGATCGTGGTCGGCATCATTCTGCATCACACCCTGTTCCACTTCGCCGGCCTGTCGATGGACGATCTGCATCGTCAGGGCTGGCTGATGTTCGTGCCCGACCTGCCGCTGGTTAACCCGTGGAACGCCGAACGCATGGGCGCGGTCGATTGGTCGGTGCTGATCGCGCATTGGGGCGATCTCGTCGCCATCATGCTGGTTACCGCCGTGACCATCCTGGTCAATATCAGTGGCCTCGAAGTCGCCATGGCGCGCGATGCCGATCTTGATCAAGATCTGCGCGGACACGGCATCGGCGTCTTGATTGCGGGTCTCGCCGGCGGCCTCGTCGGTTACACCTCGGTCAGCCGCTCGATCGCGCTGGTCAAGGCAGGCGCACGCACCCGCTTCGCCGGGTTCGCCGCCGGGCTCATGGTGCTCGCGGTCTCGCTCAAAGGTGCGCTGATCGTCGAGATCGTGCCGACGCCGATCTTGGGCGGGCTGTTGCTCTATCTCGGCCTCGACATGATGCGCCAATGGACCGTGCGCTCGTTCAAGCAACTGTCGCTCATCGACTGGCTGACCGTGATCGGCATTTTGTTGATCGCCATCAAGTTCGGGTTCGTCACCGCCGTCTTCGCCGGGCTGCTCGCCGGTTGTGCCAGTTTTGCCGCCAGCTATAGCCGTATCCCGGTGGTACGCCTGCGCTACAATGGCGAATCCGCCGAAAGCAACGTCGAGCGCGCCGAAAGCGATCGCAAGCTGCTGCATGACAACGGTTGGCAATTGCTGACCATGCATCTGCAGGGTTATCTGTTCTTCGGCACGGCCAGTTCGCTGCTGCGCCAGATCCGCATGGCGCGCGACAACGATCAGCCGTTCCGCTATCTCGTGCTCGATTTCCGCGGCGTCGACGATATCGATAGCTCCGCCGTCTTCAGCTTCGAACGCCTGCGCCAATTGGCCGAACGTGTCGGTTTCACCATCCTGTTCACCTCGTTCTCCGACCGGCTGTCACGCCGCCTGCGCGGTGCCGGCTTGCTCACGACGGCGAGCGACGACGAACTCGCGCGCGGCGTGCGGTTGTTCGACACCCTCGATCACGGGCTCGAATGGTGCGAGGAGCGCATCCTGGCGAGCCTGCGCCCCGCGCTCAGCACACCCGAGCCGTTGGCCACGCTGCTGTCGTCGGAATTCGCCGATCCGGCGAGCGCCGAACGCTTCGTTGCGATGCTCGAACGCCGCCGCGTCGCCAAAGGCTCCTCACTGATCAAGCAGGGCGACATCTCGGACGATCTGTATTTCCTGGAATCGGGGCGCGTCACCGTGCTGGTGACCTTCGCGTCGGGCGCTGTCATGCGCGTGCGCACGATGGGGCCGGGAACGATGGTGGGTGAGCTGGGCTTCTATCTCGGCATGGCGCGCTCGGCGACCGTCGTGGCGGACGAGCCGGCCATCGTCTACCGGCTGACGCGCGAACTGCTGAGCGAGATGGGCAAGACGGAACCAACACTCGCCGGTCATTTCCACGAATTCATGGCGCGGCGCCTGAGTGCGCGGCTCGCCGACAAGGACCGCCTGCTCGCCGCCGCGATCGAACGCTAAAAAACAAAAAGGCCGCTCATGTGAGCGGCCTTTCGATTGTGCTGAATGAGCGCGCGGCTAGCGGCGCGCTTTTTTCTTCGCGACCTTCTTGGAAGCTTTCTTCACGACCTGCTTCGTCGCCTTTTTGACGGCTTTCTTGGTCGCTTTCTTGGCTGACTTTTTCGCGGCCTTCTTCACGGCTTTCTTAGCCGCCTTTTTCGCGGGCTTCTTCTTCCACAGCTCCTTGGATGCGAGCGCCGCACCTTCGGCCAGCGCCTCGAGCTTCGCCCACTGGATGCTTTCATGCACACGCTTGGCGGTCGGGGCCTGCGCGAAGCCGCAATCGGTACCGGCGATGACGTTCTCGCGACCGACCAGATTGGCGACGCGGACGATGCGCTCCTTCACCAGTTCCGGATGCTCGACGATGTTGGTCGCATGGCTGATCACGCCCGGGATGAGAACGCGGCCCTTCGGCAGCTTGATCGTCTTCCAGTCGTTCCACTCATGCTCATGGCGCGGATTGGCCATTTCGAGCACGTAGGCGCCACAATTGATGCCGAGCACCATGTCGGCGATATCCTTCCACGGAACGTCCGTGGTGTGCGGGCCGGGCCACGAGCCCCAGCAAACGTGATAGCGGATCTTCTCTTCCGGCAGCCCCTTGATCGCGTAGTTGAGTGCATCCATGTAGAGCTTCAGCCACTTGCGGAAGTCCTTCATCGTGCCCGGCGGCACCATGCGGTCATAGGTGACGGCGGCGCGCGCATCGTCGATCTGCACGAGCAAGCCGGCATCGATGATCGCCTTGTATTCCACGCGCATCGCATCGGCGATGGCATAGACCAGCTCTTCGTCGGTCTTGTAATACTCGTTGCGGCGATCCGGGATGACGCTGGCGGGTGCGGCCACCGGCAGGAAGCCTTCGGTCACGTCCGACTTCGCCAAGGCCTGCTTGAAATCCTCGATGTCGCGTTGGACTTCGGCCTGGCCGGTATATTTGATGGGCGAGGTGCAGACGACGTCGACGCTGCGGCGCGCGCGTTCCTTGCCGTCCAGCTCGTCGTAGAATTCGCGGAAGCGCTGACGGTCGGCGCCCTTCTCGAACGGATCCTTTTCGCCCGCCTTGATATTGACGGTGCGTTTCTCGAAACCGTCCAGGCGGGTCAGCACATATTGCGACCAGCTATAGGCCTTGCCGAACTCGCCGTCGCTGACCACGTCGACGCCGGCCTTCGCCTGGCGCTTCACGACATCGTTGACCGTGCGTTTAAGCTCGCGCTGGAAGCCGGCCTCGTCGATATGATCGCCGCGCTGCAGCGGCAGCAGATAATCGTCGACCAGATGCTTGGGACGAATCAGGCTGCCGACATGGGTGGTCAAAATACGGTTGGTGCTACGCTGCACAGGCTATCCTCCACGTGAGTCCGGGCGCGCTTCGTGGCGCGGGACGTTGCTTCGGTGGTACGCGACCTTTGGCCAATTTTCAAGTGGAAGCGGGCACCCCGGCAACTTGGGGTGCTGCCCACCCCGCTCCGCTCGTTCGTTTAGGCCCATTGCGCGCGAATCCGAACCGTGCCAGGATTTTCTTGCCCATCAACCAACCGAAAGGAGGTGATCCAATGTCGAGTGAGATTATGGCCCTGTCATTGGCCCACACGGTTTCTTCGCTCGCATTCCATCAGCCTCGCGAGACGGCTTGAAGCGCGCGGTGAGAAATCGGGCCATCTGATTTTGTCCTGCTCACGGAAAGGCCGCCCTCGGGCGGCCTTTCTTTGTTTCAGTACATATATTTCTTGAGCCAGTCCGTCGTACGCCGCCACGCGTCGTCACGATCTGCCGGATTGAGGCGATAAAGATTACCGGCTGGGGTCCGGTCGGCGCCCCTCATGACGTCGCTCGGGCCACGATCGAAGCGATGTGTGTCGCCAGGATATACCACTAGTTCGACAGTTTTGCCCGCCTCGGTCAATTTCTGGCGATAGGCGGTCGCCATTTGTACTCGAGTTTCATCGTCTTCCTGACCATGGAGCAACAAGATCGCACCGTTTACCATCTGCGCGGTATTGACCGAACTCACGTCTCGATCAGCAGACCACGGCGTAAACGAAGAATTGTCGTAAGGACCATAATATCCGATCACAGCCCGCGTCGTCGGATCGACCGTGCTCAGACGCGTGGAGTGATAGGCACCCATCGAAAATCCGACTGAGCCGATGCGATCATCCATGACCTCTGGTCGCCCGCGGAACCATTGCGAGATAGCGAGAATGTCAGGTCCATATTTCGGATGGTACGCGCGCGCACCGTGATGATTGAGGTTTGGGATCAAGGTCGCATAGCCCAATTTGGCCAGTTCTATCGCGTAAAGCCGATCGAACTGCTCCGGGCGATTGAAGGCATTTACGTAATACGTCGGCAAAACGAAAACCCCGGGAACGGGCTCGCTAGCCGGCGGAAGAAACATCTCGGCTTTGACGTAGTTTCCCTCAGTCACTGGAATCGTAAGGATTGTCGATGTAATCCCGCCATCCAACTTTGTCACCACTGGCGTTTTGGGCCCAGTTGTCTGACAGGCGCCCAGTGCTAAAATGATGATTGCCACGAATAGACTTTTGGTCACCCGCCCCCCCCCCCATTTGCTGAAGACTCCAGCCAAATTGGATCGCGCAAAATCATCGGCTGCAACCAAATAATTCCACTACTTAAAGACGTCCCCTTCGGTCCTGCAACGCAGTCAGATGATGCGCCACAACGACGCGCGTTACCTTCGTACTAGCGCGTCGAAGCCAGGCGTCACGCCACCACCCGTTGACCGCCCGTAAGCACGCGGGTCACGGCCTTCGGCTTAGGGCCGTGACCATCGCCCGCGCCTTCACCGGTAGGGGAACTTGCGGCACGAGCCGGACGCGACGCTAAATCAATGCGAAGGAATAGCCGTTGGGACTACGTACCGCCCGTGCCTTCACGACATCACCGGGACGGACATTTTTGTCGGTGCTGAAGAACTGAACGGCCTGTTTCCAGTGACCGCTCGGCGTGTCGGGATAGGACGAAAGCTTCGAGCCATCGGGGAAATCTAGCTCGAACCAGAACGCAATAGCGTGGCACGCCCCGGCGCGGATCGCGGCCGGCGCCAGATCGGTCTCGACCGTCTCCAACCCCAAGGTCGCAAAATCCAGTTCCGCCACGACGAACGGTGCAGTCAGTTTCTCATAAGATATGGCCGCAAGATCGATCGGCTCATAACCCGTTTTCAGAAAGACATTGAAATCGGCCAGGTCGAAGCCCGATACCTGCCCGATCGGATGAATGTTCTTCAACTCCGCGCATTCGATCAGCACGGCAATGATACGAGCCTTAGCCGGGATCAGGATCGGTGCCGCAACCAGCAGTTCGGCACGCGCATGAACCAGCGCGGGCACGAAGCCCTCGCCAAGTAACCCCACGTCGAAAACTTCGGCGATCAGAACATCGGCCTTTTGCGCCAACTCGCGCCCGACCGCCAATCGCATCGATTTCTTTGCAACGATGCAGACGCGATCGGCGAGATTGTTGCGTGTGACGATCCGTTGCGCCGCTGCCGCCAGCGGCGCGGACATTTCGCAGGCAACGACGCTCGCGGCTTGGTGCCGCGCCGCCATCATCGCCAGCAGCCCGGAGCCCGCGCCGATCTCCAACACATGTTTACCCTGAACCGAAGACGCGATGGCCTTTTCGTAGGCGTCGTTGCGTTCGCGGTCATTGAGCATCGTGAAATGCCAATGCGGCACGAGCTTGCTGAGGATACTGCGACGCAGATGATTGGCGTGCGCATGATCCGGCTGCGCGGCTAAGACCTGCTCCAGCAACTCAAGTGCTACCGCCCCATTGCCCCGTTGCTCTTCGATCAAGGCGAGATTTGTGCGGCAATCGTGGAACTGCGGTGCCGCGTCCAGCACTGCCGTGAATAGGGCGGCTGCTTCGGCGAGCCGGTCGGCCAGGGCGACGATGTTGGCGAGATTATAGAGCGCCGTGGCGTCGCCCGGGCGGTGCACCAGATAAAGCCGGTATTCGTCCTCGGCGCGGCCATTCAGCCCCTGATCCTTCAGGCTCTTGGCGAGATTGAAACGCGCGTCGTGAAATTCGGGCGACAGATCGAGTGCGCGCGCAAACATGACGCTGGCAGAGATAGGGTCGCCGCCAGCGCCGAACGTCAGACCGAGGGCAAAGGGAAAGTTCGGATCGTCCGAGTTCAAAGCGTCTTCAATATCGGACATCGCCAATCACCCGTTTTCAGCTGACGTCAGATGATGCAGCACGATGCCGCTTGTTGTCGCCACATTAAGCGAGTCGAAGCCCGCCGCCATGGGAATACGCACGCCGCGCGCCCGCGCGATCAGATCGGGCGCCAACCCCGGCCCCTCGGCCCCGAGCAGCACGGCGGTGCGTGAACCAACGCGGATATCGGCCAATTGTTCGCCACCCGCTGGCGTCAGCGCGATGCTTTCGAAACCACGGCACGCCAGCAGATCGATCGGATCGGTCGCGCGTGGGATGTGGGCGAAGGGGACCACCAGCGCCGCCCCCACCGAGACGCGGATCGCCTTGCGATAGAGCGGATCGCAGCAATCCGCATCGAGCAGGATCGCCGCCGTTCCGAACGCGGCGGCGTTACGAAAGATCCCGCCCATATTGTCGTGATTGGCGATGGCCGACAGCACGACCACGACGGCGCGGCCGGGCAACCCAGCCAACAGTTCATCCGCATCCGGCGTTACGACCCTGCGCCCAATCGCCAGGATACCGCGATGCATTGGAAAGCCGGCGATACCATCCAGGACAGCTTGGCTCGCAGCGAAGATCGGAACGGCGGCGGGAACGCCCGCCAACAGATCTGCCAGGCTGTCGATACGATGCGCAGCAATCAGCAGCGACTCCGGTCGATAGGCCTGCGAGGCCAGCAACATCGTCAAGACGACCTTACCCTCGGCGACAAACAGGCCGTCGCGACCGACCAGATCGCGGTCGCGGATATCGCGGTAGGCCGCGATGCGCGGATCGGCGGGATCGGTAATAGGGATAGGGATAGGACGAACAGCCATCTACCAGAGCGGATAGCGGTCGTCAGGCACGGTGCCTTGGGGTAAACGGCTCCCAAGCTTCCCGGTCGGTGGCTTGATGGTGCGGCTTCGCAAAAGCAGGCGCCACGCCACGACCCCACCGACGGCCCCGCCCAGAATCAGGCCGATCGCCAGACCGAGAATTAAATCAAAGGTCACGTCAAAACCTCTTTAAATATGAGGCGACTGACAAGCTCGTAGCCCTCGTCGGTCAGATGCACGCGATCGCAGAATAGAGCTTTGCCATCGTGCTCCGCGATATCGAGCGCCGCATTGCAATCGAAGAACGGAATATCGCTCGCGGCGCAAGCTCGCGCGACCATATCTCGATACCACGGGAAAAGCTCGGTGAAGACATCCGCGATTTCATTGTAACCGTTGTTCGGATGATGCTGGAGCTTTTCGAACAATGCCACTTCATCGGGATGCAGTTTGCGTCGACTCATCCAATGCGCATTGGGTTGAAGCACGTAATAAAGAGGCGCACCGCACCCCTTGGCCAGATAGGACAAGTTACGCAGGGTTTTCGTCAATAATGCTTCAAGCCGGCTGCACATCAACTCAAGGTCGCGCTCATTCGCCGGCATGCTATCGACCAAGGGCAACCCGATCTTCGGCGCCCATTTATGCAAATCGCCGTTCATCGCATTAAGCATATTGGGAACAAGAGGCGCGACGCCAAACGGCGGTATAGCAAATGACGATATGAGTGAGGCCCACAATTCATTGCAGCCGACAAACAGCACGAAGGCCTGCGGTCGCGCGCGCATCGGCCGAAGAAACAGAGCGGAGATCAGGTTGTATTCGATGACCGATGCGGGAATCGCAAAATTCAGCCAAGGCATGCCACCATCGAGCCCGCTCAAACACGACGCGATCGTCTTGTGATTTCCGCTAGAGCCAACACCAAAAGCGGTCGAAGCGCCGAATAAGGCGGAATACTCCGGCCCCTGAAAATCAGACACCGAAAAAATCTCGCCACGCGGCCCAATCGTGTGTCGAAATCCAAAGCCGTCGGTCTCGATCGATTTCGTCCGCGCCTTCGGCTCCATCAACCAATTTACATAAGGCATCCAATAGCGCCGAAGGCTTAACTCCTCCTCAATCTCGGGCTGCAATTGGAGTTCGTGCAAACGCTCCGGCTCATTAACGGCATCCTTGCTAATAACTTGGCGGTATTCACCGAGAATGTCTGACGGCACCTTCAGATCGCTGAAATGTTGGTTCAGCATTTCCGCCGTGCCAAGGTGACGGCTCGCCAAATCGAACCGGCGCAGCGCAAAAAACGCAACTGACGTGAGAAATTGCGCCGCCGTCGACGACGGCCGCTTTTCGGAAACCAGCTCCAGAAGAGCCAATGCCTGCTCGTACTTGCATCGAAGTATGAGCGCATGTGCCGTCTTGAATATCTCAGATGGTTCCGCGTCAGGCGCAATATATCGGGCCAGTGTTTCCGCCTGTAGACCGCCTGCCGCGGCGCTGCGGTCAATCGTCTGGCGATATTCCTCGATCGCATCCGACGGCAATTGCGAGTGCGCCAAATCCCGATCCAATGTTTCGGCGGTGGCGAGATGAAGCCGCGCGAGATCGAATTGGTTCGATGCAAAAAACGCGACCGAGGTCAAAAAGTGGCCCAGACCGGACGATGGGTGCTCTTCGCGGAAGATAGCGAGCAACGCCAAGGCACGGTCGTATTTGTAACGAATCATCAACGTATGGGCGGTTTGAAATATCTCGGACTTTTCCGCATCGGTTGCGACGCGTCGAATGAGGATCTGAGACAAGGATAACTTAGTTGCGTCACTCATCCCGAGATGACTTCCTTCACCTTGCCCGCCAGTTCCTGAAGACTGAACGGCTTGGGTAGGAAATGTAAGGTCGGATCGCCGCTGAGCCCGCCCGGGATAGCGTCTTCGGTATAGCCGGACATCAAGATGACTTTGATGTTCGGCAATTCTTCCTGCACCAATTTGACCAAGGTGTGTCCGTCCATGCCCGGCATCATGACGTCGGTGATGATGAGATCGATAGGCGCGCCATATTCGTTGATGACATCGAGCGCCTCTTCGCCGTCGCCGGCTTCCAGCACGCGATAGCCTTTGTTGCGCAGCGCGCGGCTGCCGAACAGCCGGACCGCGTCTTCGTCTTCGACCAGCAGCACCGTCGCCTCGCCGGTCAGGTCGCGATCGTCGACCGGCGGTATATGGCCGACGCGGGTAAGCTCCGCGCCGATCGCCGTCGCCTCGGCCACCGAGAAGGCCGGAAGGTAAATCGAGAAGGTCGTGCCAAGGCCGATGGCGGAATCAACAAAGATGTAACCGTCGGATTGGCGCACGATGCCGTAGACGGTGGAGAGCCCAAGACCCGTTCCCTCGCCTACGCCCTTGGTCGAGAAGAACGGCTCCCAGATGTGGTTGATATCTTCCTTCGCAATGCCCGAGCCGCTATCGACGACATCGATCAGCACATAATCGCCGGCATGCATGACCTCGTGCCCGCGCTGGATCGAACTTTCGATCCGCACCTTCTGCGTGGTGATCGAAACGGTGCCGCCGCGCTTCATCGCATCACGCGCATTGACCACCAGATTGATGATCACCTGATCGAACTGACCGGGATCGGTGCGGATCAGATCGACGCCTTCGCCGTGCGCGATCTCCAAGATGATGTTTTCGCCGATCAGGCGGCGCAGTAGGTTCGACATATCGTTGAGCGCATCGGCGATCGAGAAGATCTTGGGCTGCAAGGTCTGGCGACGCGAGAAGGCCAGCAACTGGCGCACAAGATTGGCCGCGCGATTGGCGTTCTGCTTAATCTGCATGATGTCTTGGAACGACGGATCGCTTTCGGTATGGCGCTGGAACAGCAAGTCGCAAAAGCCGATCATGGCGGTGAGCAGATTGTTGAAATCGTGCGCCACACCGCCCGCGAGCTGGCCGACCGCCTGCATCTTCTGCGCCTGGTTGAACTGCACCTCGAGGCTTTTCTTCTCGGTCGTATCGATCACGTGCAGCGCCAGCCCGGTCGCCTCGCCGTCGCCGTCCGTGACCCGGGTAACATAAAGCGAGACCTGCAATTCGCGCTCGCCGCTAGCCGGCATGCGAACATCGATCAGGGTCGCGGGCGCGGTACCCATCACGACCTTGGACAACTGCGCCTCGGTATCGGAGCGATCCTCGCGCGCGATCCGTTCGACCAATGGGCGGCCGAGCACGCCATGGCGATGCAGACCGAGCAACTTGAGGAAGGCGCGGTTGCAATCGACAACATCACCGCCGAGATCGAGCTTCACGATGCCGACCGGCGCCTCGGAAAACAGCCAAGGGATACGCCGGAGCAAGGTCGGTCCATCGTCAAGCACTGGCAGGAAGGGTTGGCGCAGCACGACGGAGCGCGAATAGAGAAAACCGCCGCCGGCATCTTCGGCCTGCGATTGCAGCAAATAGATCGGGAAGCGCTGGCCGTCCTCGGCCGACAGCATGATCGTGCCGTGCATGCCGCTGGCATCGGCCTCGACATCGTGTTCGGCGCGATCGTGCACGACGAAATCGGCGAAGCGGCGCACGCTGCCGTCGCCCATGCCCGGGGTCACGCCCAACCATTCGGCGAGCGTGCGGTTGACGTAGCGCATCACGCCATCATGGGTCGCCGAGAAAAAGCCGACCGGCAGGCGGTCCATCAAATCGGCGAGATAAGTTTCTTCTTCGCCTCGCTTGGCCAATTCGGTGCGCTGCTGCGTCGTGTCCTCGATCGTCCAGACCATCAAGGACGCATCGCCGTCCACCATGCGGAAGCTGAGACGCCAGGCACGCGGGCTTGCGCCCTCGCGGCGCATCACGATTTCGGCGACGTCGCTGCGCGCATTCATCGATTGCGCGTGCAACCGATCGAACGCCGCGACCGATTCGGGGGCGACGAAATCGCCGAGTCCTGACAAGTTGGCAATCGTGACGACGCTGTCGCGTTTCAACCCGTCTAGCAGGGCCCGGCAGGCGGCATTATCGGTGACGATTCGGCCGTCGCGGCCGGCGATAAATTGGGCATCCTCGCACCGCTCCACCGCCTGTGCGATGGCGCTAGCACGTCCGCGCGCCGCGACCGAACGACCGAGGCTCCAGGCCGCGATGCCGAGTGCGGCCAATCCGGCGACGGCGACCACCGCCAGGGCCGAGGCCAGCCCGCCTTGGTTGTCGCGCACGGCGAACAGCAGGGCGCCGATCACCGTGACGCCGGATGCGGCGGCAA
Source organism: Rhodospirillaceae bacterium (assembly GCA_947467145.1). Classification (GTDB taxonomy): domain Bacteria; phylum Pseudomonadota; class Alphaproteobacteria; order Rhodospirillales; family UBA2165; genus CANIGJ01. The sequence continues at coordinate 120,397 of CANIGJ010000005.1, forward strand.
GCGCGATGGCACCCCATTCCTGCCCCGAAATGGAGCGGGCCCGGATCGGGTTGGTTCCGGCGATGTCGATTGGGGAAGGCCGCTCAGTCACGGTCACAATGTTTGCGCCATCCATGACCAACCTTCAATAAGAAATGCCCCCGCGAAGGCCCCTGCGACCGATTAAGGCGCCCGGCTGTGACGGGCGCGGGACAGCCCGCGAATCGTCTTTAATGCACCGTTCTGTCGTCTTCGTCTTGTTCACGCGCTTTTTCGCGCTCGGGATCGAGCGACCAATCGGGCTTCGGCGCGATCAGGCGTTCGCCCGGCCGGCGGGCCAGACGGCCCGTCAGGCGGAAGACGTAACTGATGACTTCGGCCACCGCCTGATAATATTTCTGCGGGATTTCCTGGTCGATCTCGACCACGGCATAAATCGCGCGCGCCAACGGCGGATTCTCGACGATCGGGATATTGTTCTCGTCGGCGACCTCGCGGATACGCATGGCGAGATCGTCCATGCCCTTACCGACGAGCTTGGGCGCCGCCATACTGTCCATATCGTAGCTGAGCGCCACGGCAAAGTGCGTCGGGTTGGTGATCACCACGTCGGCCTTGGCGACAGCGGCCATCATGCGCTGCTGCGCGCGCTCCATGCGCAATTGCGCGATGCGCTGCTTGACCTTCGGATCGCCTTCAGACTGCTTGTGTTCGTCCTTCACCTCTTGCTTGGTCATCTTGAGGTTCGAAATGTGATCGTACTTCTGCCAGGCAAAGTCGGCCACCGCGATGACCAGCATCAGCGCCGCCGAAACGAGGATGAAAACGTAGGTAATGTCGCTGATGCGTTGCATCATAGCATCGATCGTGAAGCTCGGCATCACATCGACATCTTGCATGCGCGGGATCAGCACGAAGGCGAACAGCGCGCCGACCATACCGATCTTGAACATGCCTTTGACGAAATCCAGCAGCGCGCGCGGCCCGAACATCCGTTTGATGCCGGCGATCAGCGACAGCATGTCGAATTTGAAGTCGAGCTTCTCCCATGACGGGTTCCAGCCGACCTGCGCGATGTTCGAGATCAAACCGACGGCCGTGAACAAGATAACCAACGGCGCCATGATGATGCCGATCTCCGCCATCACGTGGACCATCAAAAGGCGGATATGTTCGGAATCGACGGGATAAAGATGCGCATCGCCGATGAAGCTCACGCTCAGGTTCGTCACGCGCTTCATCATCCATGGCGCCAGAAACACCAGCGACGCCGCCGCGCCCGCAAGGGTCGCGAAATTGGCGATTTCCGCCGACCGGGCGACGTTACCCTTATTCGCCGCCTCGCTAAGGCGTTTGCCAGTCGGTTGTTCGGTTTTTGAGGATCTATCTTCGTCGGCCATCGCGCGCGCCTATGACCTATGGATTGAGGAATGGACGCATGCCTTCGCCCATGTAAGTCATGAGCGCCAACATGATGCCCGACGTCGTGATCATCATGAACGCCAATCCGGCGATCAGCTGGAGCGGCATGGCGACGAAGAAGATCGGAATCTGCGGAGCCAGCCGCGTCATGATGCCGAGCCCGACATTGTAGGCGAAATTCAAAATGATGAACGGCGTCGACATCTGCACGCCGATCAGGAACATCTGCCCGATATTACGCGTGATCATCTGCGTGGTGTCGCCGATGTCGGGTGCGATACCCGGCTGGAACACCGAATAGCTGTCCCAGATCGCGCGGATGAAGACGTGGTGCATGTCGGTGACGAACACCAGCAATATCCCTACGGTGCCCAGGAAGCCCGACACGATGCCGCTTTGGGTTTGGACGACCGGATCCCAGGTCAGCGCACTGGCCATGCCCGACACGAAGGAAATGATCGTGCCCGCCACGTGTACGGCCGAAATCAGGATCAGCGGGATCGTACCCAAGACCGCGCCCGTCAGGATCTCGGCACCGAGCACCACGAAGATCATCATCGGCTCGTTCGGCATGGGCGGCATTTGCGCCGCCAACGCCGGAACCATCAGGAACGTGATGGCGAGCGCAATCGACAGGCGCGCGCGCGCGTAAAGCTGCATGCTGGCGAAACCCGGCATGATCAGCAGCGCGGTGCCGACACGCGCGAAGATCATCATGAAGGCGTAGATGTTGAGCTGAAGGATATCGCCGAGCATCAGCCGACCGCGATGCGGTCGAACAGGACCCGGGTGAATTCGATGATCGCGTTCATCATGAACGGCATGAACAGGATGATCGCACCGAAAATGACGATGATCTTGGGCACGAAGGTCAATGTCATTTCCTGAATCGACGTCAACGTCTGGAAGATCGCGATGATCAGGCCGACAACCAGACCGGCCAGCATGATCGGCCCACTCGCCTGTAGAATGACGAAAAAGGTCAGACGCGAAATCTCGAGAACGTCGGCTTCGTTCATGGTTCCGTTCTCGGTTTCGCCAAAGTACGTTCGTCAGGGGGACGAAAGATCAGATCGGCATCCGCAGAATTTCGCGGTACGCCTCGATCACCTTGTCGCGGACGGCCACAACCGTATTCAACGTCAGTTCGGCTTCCGACACCGCCATGACGACCGAATTGAGATCGGCCTTGCCGGCTGCCGCCGCGGCGGTCTGATTTTCCGCCTGCTGGCCGCTTTTCACCGCGTCCTCGGCGAAGCCTTTTACCATCGAGGAGAAGTCGCCGCCGGGCGCGGAGGCTGAACCGGCCTTCGCCGTTCCGCCGGCACCGTCGGCGAGCCGCTGGATCGACGCCTGATAGGCATTCACTGCCCCTGTTATGCCCACGACCGCCATATCACGCTCCGTTTTTGTTTAGTTCGGCGCCGCTTGTGCGACGTCCGGTTTCTTCCCGCTCTAACCCCGCGCCGTCAGCGGCGCAGAATGTCGCCCGCGCCGTTATCAGCGCAGAATATCGATGGTCCCTTGCATCATCGTGCGCGCCGTACGGATCGCGCTCAAATTCGCTTCGTAGGACCGCGAGGCTTCGCGCATGTCCATCATCTCGACCAGGCTGTTGACGTTAGGGGCCAACACATAGCCCTGCGCGTCCGCCGCCGGATGATTCGGTTCGAACTTGCGCTGGAATTCGCCTTTGTCGGGCTGGATCTTGTCGACCTTGATCACCGGCATGCCGATGTCGCGGTTCATCACGTTCTTGAAGGTGATGTGCTTGCGCCGATAGGGATTCTTGCCGGGCTCCGTCGGCAGCGAATCCGCGTTGGCGAGATTTTCCGAAATGACGCGCAGCCGTGTGCCCTGGGCCTTCATGCCGGCCGCGGACAGCTTGAGCGAACTGAACAGATCGTCGGCCATGGCCTACCTCGTTTCCTAACCGCCGCCGCCCGAGCGAATGACCATTTTGAACAGCCCCATATGTTTGCGGTAGAGCTGGGTCATCGTCGAATGATTGGCTTGGGTTTCGTTCATGCGCATCATCTGCTCTTCGAGCACAACTTGGTTGCCGTCGGGCGCGCTTTCATAGGGACGCCGATCCTCGGTCACCTTGAAGTCGGAACTGGCGCCGGCGGCCGCCTTGGCGATGTGCTTGGCGTCCGTGATCTTCATGCTGACGGGCACGGTCCCAGGATTGCCCTGCTTCTTTTCGCGCTTCAATTCAGCTTGAAAATCAAAGGCTTTGATGTCGCGGGAGGCGTATTTGGGGGTATCGGCGTTCGCGATGTTCTGCGCGACCACCTCTTGGCGCTGGTTGAGCCAGCCCAAACGCTTCTTCACCAGCCCAAACATGGGCAAGTCGGTCATTTCCATCACGCACCATCACTTTCGGGAATTCATTTCGATCCCCTATTGATGGTGAGTATGGGCGGGCGGGTTTAAGAAACGGTTACCCCCCGGCAAAAATTGCCGGGTGGGTTAGGCCAAAGATCACGTAAGGATCCCGACCACGGCCGCCGTCATGAGGGTCGCCAAGGTGCCCGAAACGATGGATTTCAGCCCCAAATCGGCGATTTCACGCCGCCGTTCAGGCACCATGGAGGCGAGCCCTCCCAGCATGATGCCGAGACTGCCGAAATTGGCGAAGCCGCACAGCGCATACACCATGATCAGGCGGGAATGTTCGGACAGCGCATCTTCGGGCAAGGCCTTCATCTGCAGATAAGCCAGCATCTCGTTGAGGATGGTCTTGGTGCCCATCAAGGCGCCCGCCGTCGGCGCTTCCGACCAGGGAATACCGATCAGCCAAACCACCGGCGCCATGATCCAACCAAGTATCCGTTCCATGGTGAGGGGCGCATCGCCGACGGACGGTAACAGGCCCAGCGCCATATTGGCCAGGCTGACGAGTGCGACGAGGACCAGCAGCATGGCGACGACGTTGATCAGCAACTCGACGCCTTCCAAGGTACCGCGCGTGATCGCATCGATGGTGCTGCGATCCTGCGGCACCATGAGCGTATCCAGTTGCGCCGTGGCACCGCCGTCGTCGGGCACCATCAGGCGCGCGATCATGATCGAGGCCGGCGTTGAGACGATGGACGCAATCAGGATGTGCCCCAAGGGATCGGGCACGATACCGGTCATGATCGTCGCATACAGCACCATCATGGTGCCGGCGATGGTCGCCATGCCGCCCGACATGACGATGAACATTTCGCTGCGCGAGAGCTGCGCAAGATAAGGGCGAATGAACAGCGGCGCTTCGACCTGACCGACGAAAACGTTGGCCGCCGCACTCACGCCCACCGCGCCGCCGACATTGAGCGTGCGGCCCAGCACCCAGGCAAAGGCTTTCACGATCAAGGGCAGGATGCGCCAGTGAAACAACACGGCGCACAACGCGCTCATCACCATGAGCAAGGGCAACGCCTGGAAGGCCAGCACGAACGAGGCACCCGGGAAGCTTTCGGGGAACGGCAAGGGCCCGCCGCCGAGATAGCCGAAGACGAAGGAGGTGCCGGCCCGCGTCGCCGCGTTCAACGCTTCGACCGCGGAATTAAGCCAGAAGAAAATCTGTTTGAAGATCGGCACCTTCAGGAACAACGCGGCCAGCACGAATTGCATGGCGAGACCGACAGCTGCGGTCTTCATCCACGGCGCCTTGCGATTTTCGCTGATCAGCCAACAAAAGACGGTCAGAACGACCAGCCCGAACAACCCCTGTACGATCGACAAAACCGGCTCCCCCCGAAGCGTCAACGCATCCAGTCTAACCGAGTGCGCCCCCCATAGCTAATTCATGGGCTATTTGACTTCGTAGACCTGCAGCTCGACCGAATCCGGATGACGGATGCCGTTGCCGACGCAGATGGTGCTGTTGAGCCAGGCGTAGCGCGGCGCCGCGGTCTCGAAAGTCGGCACCGTGCGGAAATAATAAAGTTTGGGATCGACGACCTCGCCCTTGGCCAGCCGCGCGATCACCTCGGCCGGGCCGTGGCGATAGCCCCAATTCTGAATATAGATCAGCGCCCCGTCGTCCGTCTGCAAGGTGTAGCGCGTATCGAGCTCCGCCGTGCCGTCGGCGCGCAGCACCTGCCAATCCGCGCCGCCGCCGAGAATCCGGCCCTTCATTTTAGGACCCGCAAATGTTCCCCCAGTGATGGGAATGACCCGCCGCCGCCCGGCCGGCGTGTCGCCGAATTCCAGGGGAGGCGCCAGCGTCACATGGGCGTCGAACAGATGGGCGAGATCGAGCATCGTTGCAGTCCTCCACCGCGCTCTTCCAGTGCCCAAATTAATGCCGGATGCGCGGCGCCTAGGCAACGCAGCAATCCGATCATGCTATTGAATTCACCCATTAAATGATTCCATATGACGCCATGAAAGCGTTTCTGCGCATTGTTTCGATCAATTTCGGCGTTCTGCTCGCGGCGATCGTCGTCGCCGAATTGATCTTCGGCAATTGGCTATCGGGCCCATCCTATGGGTTGATGAATCTGCCGCGCAACGAACGCCGCCTGGTCGACGTTTCACAATTCGTCCCCAACAGCAGCGTCATCCGCTACACACGCGACGAATATGGCCTGCGCGGCGACTACCGCGGCGATCCGGCCAAGATCGATGTGCTGGCGATCGGCGGCTCGACGACCGACGAGCGTTACATCACCGACGACGAAACCTGGGTCGCACAGTTGCAGGCGCAGTTCGGCGCGCATGGCAAGCCGGTACGCATCGCCAATGCCGCCATCGACGGCCAATCCAGCGTCGGGCATATCAATGCGCTGACCCAATGGCTGTCTAAGATCCCCGGATTGCGGCCGCGCTATGTGATCTTTTATGTCGGCATCAACGACGTCGCGGTCAACGATACCACGACAACGCAATTCGATCAGATCGTCTCGCCGTCGCGCAGCCGCCAGATTCGGCAATACATCACCAACCACAGCGCGCTCTACAATCTGTATCGCACCGCACTCGGCATGATACAGGCCGATCGCGCGCAGCTGCTGCATGGCCGCGTGATGCGCCGCGTCGCCCGCTGGGTTCCCGTCACCGAACGGATCGATCCGCAGGAGATGCATAAGACGGACGCCCGCCTGCTCGATGCCTATGCCGCCCGGTTGAAGGTCTTAACCGAGCTTACCCGCCGCATGGGCGCCGAGCCGATCTTCGTCACGCAGATGCGGACCGACTATAAGATCGAGGACGGAAAACTTTTCACCCTGGTCATGCCACGACGAGACGGAACTTTCATCGCCGAAGGTTCCGATTGGAGTCTCGTCCGGCTGCAACTATTCAACGAGACTACATTGACGACCTGTGCCGAGTTGCGGCTGACCTGCATCGATCTCGCCACGCAAATCGATTTCACCGAAGAGGATTTCTACGACGCAATCCACACGACGCCGATTGGGTCCAAGAAGATCGCGACGTTTCTATACGGCGCGCTCAGCGAGACAATCCGACCACGCGACTGAACCGCGTTATGTTTCGTCGCTGGCCTTGTAGGGCGGCGTGGCCCCCATGGTGATGCCCATGCCGCTCAGGTATGAGGCACGGTCGGACGCAACGAAGGCAACCACGTCGGCAACCTCACGCGATTCCGCCGGACGGCCGAAAGGATGGGAATCGCCATAACGGCGCCACTGCTCAGCATCGCCGAACTCGGCCGCCGCGCGACGGCGCCAGATGGTTTCGATGCGATCGGTCAATGTAGCCGCCGGATTGACCGCGACAACGCGCACGCCGCGTTTGAAGCTGGCCAGCCCTAACGCCTTGTTCATCGCGATCAGCGCCGCATTGCCCGAGCAGCCGGCGATGTAATCGGCAAACGGCGATTCACCCGCCTCGCCGATCACGTTGACGATGACGCCTTTCCCGCGCGCCACCATCTTTGGGTAAACCGCGCGCGTGATGTTGATATAGCCGAAGACTTTCAGTTCCCAGCCCTTGCGCCAGGTTTCTTCGTCGATCTTGGTGATACCGCCGGAAGGAATACCGCCGGCGTTGTTGACCAGGATGTCGATATCGCCCGCCATCTCGACCAGCGCGGTCTGTTCGGCGCTGATGCCGAGATCGCCCGCGAAGGGCCGCACTTCGACACCATGTTTGTCGGTCAGGCTTTGCGCGAGATCGGACAGCATCTTGCCGTCGCGCGCCGCGACCACGAGATCGCAGCCCTCTTCCGCCAAAACTTCCGCAATCGCACGACCGATGCCGCGTGACGCACCGGTGACGACGGCGCGTTTGCCGCGCAGACCTAATTCCATCGCCGCCTCCTTATGGGATGAGAACGATCGAGCCGGTGGTCTTGCGCCCCTCGAGATCGCGGTGCGCCTGCGCCACGTCCTTCAGCGCGTAGACGTGATTGACCTTCACCTTCACCACGCCGGCCTTCATGCGCTTGAACAACTCGGCCGCCGACTTGCGACGGATCGTTGGATCGGTGAAGAAGTTCACGGACGTCGCGCGGATGAAATAGACCGAGCGCTGGCCGAGGTTGGCGTGCAGATCGACCGCCGGCGGTGCGCCCGAGGCTGAGCCGAACGTCACGACCATGCCGCGGCGTTTGACGCTTTTCAGCGTGTCGTCCCAGGTATCCTTGCCGTTGGAATCGTAAATCACATCGACGCCCTGGCCGTTGGTCAGCTTCATCACCTCTTCGGTGATGTTCTGTTTCGACAGATCGATGATGTGGGTATAGCCGCACTTCTTGGCGATCTTCGCCTTTTCCGGCGTGCTGACCGTGCCGATCATGCGCGCCCCGACAGCCTTGGCCCATTGTCCGGCGATCTGGCCGACGCCGCCGGCGGCCGCATGAAACAGAATGACCTCGCCACGCTTCAGCTTGCGCACGTCGTTGAACAGATATTGCACCGTCGTGCCCTTCGCCAGGGCCGCCACCGCCGTGCGATCGTCGAGCCATTTGGGCAGCTTGATCAATTGCCCGGCCGAATAGACGCGCGCCTCGCAATAGGCATCGTTGCCGCCCATGCCGACGACATGCTCGCCGACCTTGAAGCCGGTCACGCGCGGGCCGATCGCCTCGATCACGCCGGCCGCTTCGAGGCCGAGACCCGACGGCAGCGGCACGCCGTGATGCTCGCCCTTACGGTTATAGGTATCGGCGAGGTTCACGCCGATGGCGGTATGGCGGACCCGCACCTGGCCGGGGCCGGGAACCGGCACCTCGACCTCGACGAATTTCATCACCTCGGGCGCACCGAGTTCAAAAATGCGGATGGCTTTCGCCTTGATCGGCTCGACCTTCTTCGGTGCTGCGGCTTTCGCGGCTTTCTTCTTGGCGGGCATCGCCCCCTCCCCTGAAACGCTGACGTTCGATTGCCCTCATACAATCGCTAATCACCGAGCAAGGCAATGCAGGGCCGCGCTGGGCCGACGCCCAATCTCATTGCCCTAGTCAACCTTCCAGGGACCTGATAAAATTGGACTTTCCTATTCCGCATCGCAGAAAAATTCCGTGGCCGATCACATCCGCAAGATCAAGAAGCTCCTCGTCGCCAACCGCAGCGAAATCGCCATCCGCATCATGCGCGCGGCGACGGAACTCGGCATCAAAACCATCGCCGTCTATTCGCACGAGGATCGCTTCTCGCTGCACCGCTACAAAGCGGATGAGGGCTATCTGGTCGGCGCCGGTAAAGGACCGATCGAAGCCTATCTCGATATCGAGGACATCATCCGCATCGCGATGGAATCGGGCGCCGATGCGATCCATCCGGGCTACGGGTTCTTGTCGGAAAATCCCGGCCTGCCGGAAGCATGCGAAGAAGCCGGCCTGATCTTCGTCGGCCCGCCCGCCGAGGTGATGAAGCAGATGGGCAGCAAGGTGGCCGCCCGCGCATTGGCTGCCAAAGCCAAAGTGCCGACCATGCCCGCCACCGGCCCGCTGCCATCCGATCCCAAAAAGATCAAAGCGCTCGCCAAGGATGTCGGCTATCCGGTGATGATCAAGGCGACGTGGGGCGGCGGCGGACGCGGCATGCGCGTCGTCGATAGCGAAGCGCAGTTGTTGGACAATGTCGGCGCCGCGTCGCGCGAAGCCTAAGCCGCCTTCGGCAACGGCGAAGTCTATATCGAAAAGCTGGTGCGCAATGCGCGCCACGTCGAAGTCCAGGTGCTGGGCGACAAATACGGCAACATCGTGCATCTGTGGGAACGCGATTGCAGCGTGCAGCGCCGCCATCAGAAGGTGATCGAACGCGCCCCCGCCATGTATCTCGACGATGCGCAGCGCGCCCAGCTGTGCGAGATGGGCTTGCAGATCGCGCGCGCGGTCGACTACCGCAACGCCGGCACGGTCGAATTCCTGCAGGACGCCGATACGGGTGCGCTCTATTTCATCGAAATGAACCCGCGCATTCAGGTCGAACACACGGTAACCGAATGGGTCACCGGCATCGATCTCGTCCAGGCGCAGATCAAGGTCGCCGAAGGGGCGCGCATCGGCACGGCCGAAAGCGGCGTGCCCGAACAGAAAGACATCCGCCTCTACGGCCACGCGATCCAATGCCGCGTGACGACGGAAGACCCGGAAAACAATTTCACGCCCGATTACGGCCGCCTCACCGCCTATCGCAGCCCGGCGGGCTTCGGCATCCGTCTAGACGGCGGGACCGCTTATACCGGGGCGCTGATCACGCGCTATTACGATTCACTACTGGTGAAGGTGACCTCGTGGGCGCCCGATGCCGAGCGCTCGATCGCGCGCATGGATCGCGCGCTGCGCGAATTCCGTATCCGCGGCATTTCGAGCAATCTGCGGTTCCTCGAAACCGTGATCAATCATCCGAAATTCCTGAACGCGGAATACACCACCAACTTCATCGACACGACGCCTGAGTTGTTCAAATTCGTCGTGCGGCGCGATCGCGCGACGCGCCTGCTGGAATTCATCGGCAACGTCGTCGTCAACGGCCAGCCCGAAGTGAAGAACACCAAACTGCCGCCCCACGCCGTCGATCCGCGCGTGCCCATCCTGCCGGCCGGCGATCCACAGCCCGGCACGAAGCAATTGCTCGACAAGCTGGGGCCCGAGAAATTCTCCAAATGGATGCTGGCCGAGAAACGCGTCCTGATCACAGACACGACCATGCGCGATGCGCACCAGTCCTTGCTGGCGACGCGCGTGCGCACCAAGGATATCGTCGATATCGCGCCCGCCTACGCCAAGATGCTGCCCGAACTGTTCTCGATGGAATGCTGGGGTGGGGCGACCTTCGACGTCGCCATGCGCTTCTTGCACGAATGCCCGTGGGAGCGCTTGGCCGAACTGCGCGAAGCGATGCCAAACCTGCTGACGCAGATGCTGCTGCGCGCATCCAACGGCGTCGGCTACACCAACTATCCCGATAACGTGGTGCGTTATTTCGTCCACGAAGCCGCCAAGGGCGGCATGGACCTGTTCCGCATCTTCGACTCGCTCAACTGGGTCGACAATATGCGTGTCGCGATGGACGCCGTGCTGGAAAGCGGCAAGCTGTGCGAAGCCGCGATTTGCTATTCCGGCGACATCACCGACCCCGCGCGCACCAAATACGATCTCAGCTATTACGTGAAGCTGGCGCATGAATTGGGCGACGCCGGCGCGCACATCATCGGCATCAAGGACATGGCCGGGCTGTGCAAACCCGAAGCCGCGCGCCGCCTCGTGAAGGCCATCAAGGAAGAAACCGGCCTGCCGGTGCATTTCCATACGCACGACACCAGCGGTGCGTCCGCCGCCAGCGTGCTGGCCGCCGTCGAAGCCGGTGTCGATGCCGTCGACGCCGCGATCGATGCCATGAGCGGTCTCACCTCGCAGCCGAATTTGGGCGCCATCGTCGAAGCGCTGCGCAACGGCAAGCGCGATACCGGTCTCGATCCGGCCGCGATCCGCAAGATCTCGACCTATTGGGAACAGGTCCGCACGCTCTACACCGCGTTCGAGGCCGATTTCAAATCGGGCGCGTCGGAGGTGTACCAACACGAAATCCCGGGCGGGCAATATACCAATCTGCGCCAGCAGGCGCGATCGATGGGTATCGACCATCGCTGGTCGGAAGTCGCCGACACCTATGCTAGCGTCAATAAGATGTTCGGCGATGTGATCAAGGTGACGCCGACCTCCAAGGTCGTCGGCGATCTCGCACTCATGATGATCACCGGCAATCTGACGCCGGCCGAAATCCAAGATCCCGAGCGCGAGATCGCGTTTCCGGAATCGGTGATCCAGTTCTTCCGTGGCGACATCGGCCAGCCTTATGGCGGCTTCCCCAAGGCCCTGCAGACCAAAGTGCTGAAGGGCAAGAAGCCGCTGACCAAACGGCCGGGCGCGGTGATGAAGGCAGTCGATCTCAAAGCCGCGCGCAAGGAAGCCGAGCACAAGGCCGGACGCCATATCAGTGATGCAGAATTCGCTTCGTACCTGATGTACCCGCAGGTCTTTATCGATTACGCGCAGCATCGCCGGACCTACACCGACGTGCACAAGGTGCCGACGCGCGCGTTCTTCTACGGCATGGATGCGGGTGACGAGGTCGCGATCGAACTGCAGAAGGGCCGGGCACTCGTCGTGCGGTTCCTCGTGCTCGGCGATGTCGACGAGAACGGCCTGCGCACGGTCTTCTTCGAACTCAACGGCCAGCCGCGTTCGGTGCGTGTCAAAGATGAGGCCTCGGGCCTCACCAAACCCGCCAACCGCACGGCGGAAGCCATGAACCCATCCCATGTGGGCGCGCCCATGCCGGGCATCGTGTCCAGGATTTCCGCCGCCAAGGGCCAAAACGTTAAGAAGGGCGAAACCCTCCTTGCTATCGAAGCGATGAAAATGGAGACTGCCGTCACCGCCGAGCGGAACGGAATCATCTCTGAGATAGTTGTAACGATCGGAACTCAGGTAAACGCCAAAGACCTGCTGATCGTTTTCGAGGATTAAGAAATAATATGAATTTGGTGTCCGCCGCGATCCTGGGCATCGCGGTTTCTTGCGCCGGGGCACGTATCGCCGCCGCCTTAGATCAACCGTCTGCCGCTTCACCCTTCCCTGTACCGCCCTGTGCCGGTCAGCCGTCGCCGGCCTATCCCGATGTCGTGCAGACACCGGTGGTGCAGATCTGGCGCGACGCCGAGTTGAAGGCCTGGCAGATCCCAGCTTGCCTGACCCTGCCCACGATCAATCCGAACAGCCTGATGGCTGCCGTCGGCCGCTTTAAGACCGAAGGCGGCATGGACGTCATTGCCGGGCGTCTCGCCGCGATCACGGATTTGCTCAAGGTCCGCTATTTCGCCTTCGATGAGGGCTTCAAGAATCTCTACACCGGCGCATACGCGCTCGGCGATAGCGGCGATGCCAAGCGTGCCGACTTCACCCAAAACGACATCCAGACGGATCGCGTTTTGCGCTTCTGGAAAGAAGAGAATTCCGCACTCGGCGGCATCATCTATCGCTTGAACATTCTCGAGCGCACCGAGAACCGTCTCGTCTACACGATCGTCAACGAGACCGCCGCCAAGGCGCTGATGTTCACGGCGAGCGAGCCCGGCGAGTTCCGTCAATATTATTTCGTCGAGCGCGATCAGGACGACACGTGGCGCTACTACAACATCGTCGAGGCCAAGGTCGGCGCGGGCACATTCAGCGTATCGTCGCGCTCGTTCCAGTCGCGCGCGATCGCGCATTTCCGCCAACTCGCCGCCTATGCGTACGAGACGCCCTGGGCGTCGCGCCCTTAGAGCATATATCTCCAATATTGATCCCGTCTGCGTTGCGGTCGGCAGGCCGATCCGTCAGGCGCGTCGCGCCGGGCGATGTGGCTCCATCGGCCAAGCGATGCAACGCAGACGGGATCAATATTGGAGATACATGCTCTTAAGAAAACGTCCCTACCGCAGGCAACAGTAGGGACGTTTCCAACTCATCCCGGTCGGCTGACGAACCGGGACTTCGCGAAAGTCTTAGACGTATTTCCCGCCGAAATGATCTTTCAGGCAGCGCGTCACCTTGAGGCGTTGGTCGATGTCGCGGATGTGATCGACCAGGCTGTCGCCCTCGAGCCGGAGCCCGCGCGATTTGACGACGGCGGCGCCGTTGCTCTGGCTGATCTGGGTCATGCGGATGCGATAGCTTTCCCATTTGGCGATGTAGGGATCCCAATCGCCTTGGAAGGTCTGGTCAACATATTCGATGATCTTCTGCGGCGTGGTGTCCCACCAAGCGACCTCGGGCAGGCGCGGGCACGACTTGGCAATGGCATCGGCGCTCGCCGGGCCGGCCGCTTGTGCAGTCAATGGCATCAATGAGATCAGCGCCGCGCTAATCGCGGCCGCCAGCCTGGGTGCAAGCATATCCTCTCCTTTACTCAATTCTTGAGTAAAAAATTCCTAGATACTCACGCCCATTTTTTTGGAGACCGCCCATGATTTTCCGGGCGACACCTTGTTGGACGGATTAGACTCCGCCAATGGTTAACCAGGTCTTAACGCGCTTGGTTACCACGACCGCACCCACGGCAATCCCGGGCGGTAATGGCTTCTTAAGCATGTTCGGGCAGGTTGGCGGTTGAGCCAGAACGCCTCAAAAAAACTGGTGGTGGTCAAAGTGACGGAGCCCAAAAAGGGCGATTCCAAGCGCAAGGATGTCAGCGTCGATGTCCGAGCCGGCGCGGAACCCGCCCCGCCCAGCGAACGCGGCCCCGCCAAGGCGGTCGCGATCAAGGACATGAGTCAGAGCGGCGCCTTGCCGCGCCTGATCGCGTCGGGGCACGGCGCCGTCGCCGAACAAATTCTGCAGATCGCCTGGGCCAACGACATCAAGGTGCGCGAGGACGCGGACCTGGTCGAAGTCCTGGCGGCGATCGATGTCGAAAGCGACATCCCGATCGAAGCCTTCGCCGCCGTCGCCGAAATCCTATCCTACGTCTATCGCGCCAATGCCGGCGAGATCCCGCTGGACGATCCCGAACCCCTCTCTGTCGAAAGAAATGACGATGCCCCCACTCGACCTGTTTGATGCTGCCGACGATCTCGCAAAGATGATCGCGACGGCGCGTGAAGCCCTGTCCAAAGGCCACGGCGTGGACCTCTCGCCGATCGAAACCCACGTCACGGCGATCTACAGCGAAGTCTCGAGTAGCGCCTTCACGCCGCAAGTCGACCGCTCGACCCTGCTGGCGCGCCTCAACATCCTGCTGCCGCAACTGAACGCACTCGAAGCGGACCTCACGGCGGCCAATCAGACAGCGGGTAACTGACGCACACCCGATGGATATCGCCCTCACCGATTATCTACGCTTCATGCTCGCCCTGGCCTTTGTGCTGGGGCTGATTCTGGGCGCGGCGCTGCTCGCCAAGCGTTTCGGCCTCGGCAATCAGGCGCCGCTGCGACTGCGCGGCTCCAAACGCCTCGCCATCGTCGAAAGCATGGCGCTCGACACCAAACACCGCTTGCTGCTGGTGCGGCGCGACCAGACCGAACATCTCATCGTCGTCGGCGCGACGTCCGACCTGGTCATCGAAACCGGCATCGCCGCACCGGGTGCCTTGGCCACGCCCGCGGACGCCCAGCCATGAGACGCTTCGTCCCCATCTTCCTGGCGTTGTTGGTCGTGCTACTGCCGCATGTCGCGGCGGCACAGTCCCTCAATCTCGATCTCAACGACGGCGGCCCCTCCAGCACCGGCCGTCTGATCCAGCTCTTCTTGCTGTTCACGGTCCTGAGCATCGCGCCGTCGATCCTGGTGATGGTGACCTGCTTCACCCGTATCGTCGTGGTGCTGTCGTTCCTGCGCACCGCGATGGGCACCCAGCAGACACCGCCCAACCAAGTGTTGATGAGCCTGGCGATCTTCCTGACGCTCTTCATCATGATGCCGACGTTGCAGGAATCCTGGGATCAGGGCATCCAGCCCTACGTCGTCGGCCAGATCAACGAGCAGCAGGCGTTTGAGCGCTCGGCCGCACCCTTGCGCGTCTTCATGCTCAAGCATGTGCGCGATAACGATCTTCAGTTGTTCGCCGATGCCGCCAAAGTCGATTCCACGGTGGCCGAAGTGCCGCTCCGCGTCCTCATACCCGCCTTCATGATCAGCGAACTGCGGCGCTCGTTCGAGATCGGCTTCCTGGTCTTCATCCCGTTCCTGGTGATCGACATGGTCGTCGCCTCGGTGCTCATGTCGATGGGCATGATGATGCTGCCGCCCGTCATGATCGCCATGCCGTTCAAGATCATCTTCTTCGTGTTGGTGGACGGCTGGTTCCTGATCGTCGGCAGCCTGATCCAGAGCTTCGGCTAATCGCGCCTAACGATTCCCGTTGACATATGTTCCCTTTTTGTTCTAATTTATGCCTCCATTAATTTGGAGGCTTAAATGCCCGCCGCTCAGCCCCTATCGCTGGATGCGCTGCGACGCCTGATCGCAGAGAACGACTATTGGAATCCCCACTCCGCACAGCACCAGGAATTGCAGCGCAAGGTGAGCCAAGGATTTGGGCGATTGTATCCGGCGAATGGGAATGCCGCCGATGGCGTGCTTCTCGATAACGGCCGTCTCGATGATCGTGATGAATTAATCCGGCAATTGAAGCAACGTCACACCGACGTCGATAAGGAATATTATGGCCTTTCAAACCAATACGCGCCGGTCGTTCCAGAATTGGATAAGGACGGAAATCTGATAAGGGATTACGTACCGACGCCAACTGAAGTAAACGAACGCATGCGATTGTTGGATCAAGAAAGGCGTAAGCTTGAAGATCTACTCGAACATCTAGGATCTTCTACCGGCACCCGGTTCCGGATGGAGTAATGATGCGCGCATTTACCGTTAGTCTGATATTTGCGTTGAGCGGCCTCATATCTGTTTCCCGAGGAACAGCCGCCGAGATCGTCACGGAATGTCCGCATATCAACGAACAAGGTCGCAAGCTCGTTAAGCGGCAGCTGCTGCCGGACACGTTGCCATTAAAACGAGTCGGCCAGAGAAATCGCGAGTTTCCAGCACCCTTTGCAGGAACAGAATTAGACTGGCTCTTCTGGACCAAGGGGATGCCCCCAATCACGGACGCGGCGTTTTCCTGCATTTATGACGACAAGAACGAGATCGTCGTGCCGATCGTCGGCATGCTGCTTAGTTGTCGGACCCTGATGCCTGCCGAACCGACTCCCTCCTCTCAGTGGCCTATCCTCTGCACCTCGGAAACCGATCCAGGTTTGCTGCTCGGCAAATAAAAAGCCCGGCGTTGAGGCCGGGCTTTTCGCAGCACACCATGCGGCGGCTTATTTCTTGAGCGCGTCGTTCATCCAGGCCGGCAATGCGAACGCGGCCTTATGGATCGCCGGCGTGTAATATCGGCTTTTGAAGCCGGCTTTCTTGAACCGTTCTTCAAGCGTCGCCAACGCGACATCGCGATGTTTGGCGTCATCGCTCGACCAGCCCAACGCCATCAAGCCGCAGGCGTAGGTCGGAACCGACGCGAGATAGACGGTCGAATCCTTGAAGATCTTACCCAAGCGCGCGACCGTCGTCGGGAATTCGTCGGGCTGCGCAAAGGGCACACCGCTTTGCGTGACCATGATGCCGCCCGGCGACATGCAGCTGCGGCAGTCGTTGTAGAATTCTTCGGTGAACAGCACCGCGCCCGGCCCCAGCGGATCGGTCGAGTCGACGATCACAACGTCATACTTTTCCGTCGTCTCTTTGACGAACTTGCAGCCGTCATCGATGATCACCTTGCCGCGCGGGTTGTCGAACACCCCGTCGGACAGGCTGGGCAGATACTTCTTGCTGATCTCGACCACCATGTCGTCGATGTCGACCATATGGCACAGCGACACGTTCGGATGGCGCAGCGCTTCGCGCATAATGCCGCCATCGCCGCCGCCAATAATCAACACTTTCGATGCGTTGCCGTGCGCCAGGATTGGCACATGCACCATCATCTCGTGGTAGGCGAATTCGTCATGCTCGGTGGTCTGGATGATCCCGTCGATGGCGAGAACGCGACCATACATCGCGTTCTCGAACACCAACACATCCTGATGCTCGCTCTTATCCTCGAAGAGGACTCGATCGATCTGAAACCTTTGAGCGTAACCTTTGTCGTACCACTTGGTGTAGAGAACTTCGTCGTACCAAGTCGTCAAGAAACAAGGCCTCGCCGGGCTTCATTGAGCTGAACATATTCGGGTAGGAGAGCTTCCTTGAGGGTTTTGACCGCCTCATAGGGATCGCACGAACCGCACATGAAAATGTCGATCGCGGCGAAATTGCGCTCAGGCCAGGTGTGAATGCTGATATGCGATTCAGCGAGAACCAGAACGCCCGATACACCGCCTTCTTCACCGAATTTCTTCAGGTGGCAATGCAGCGTGGTGGCGCCCGAGTTGATAGCACCCTGGCGCATGGCGCGCTCGATGATGGCCGCGTCACCCAGATTGGTGGCGCCCCAGAAATCGAGCAGCAGATGACGGCCGGCGAACTTAACGCCGTCGCGTTCAACGAAGTAGTCGGTTTTAACGGGAGTGACGAGTTCCGGCGTCTCGTAATTTCCGGGCACGGCGTGCAACGGACGGATGTTCGATTTACGTGGCATAATTCCGAATCCCCAACCCAAAAGATAGGTTACAAGTCAGTAGACCAGAAGCAGCCGGCCGAGACCGGAAGCAAGCAGAAGGGGTTTTTAAGGCATCCACGGCGCAACGCAAGTGAAATTCGCCCCCGGGGGGAAAATTTTCCTATTGAACGCCTAGGGAAATTCCCCGTACCTCGATTCGAGGCGGAAGTCGGGCCTAATTGATCGAGGACAGCTTTCCGTCCTTCACCCGCTGTTTATAGACGGACATGAAGGAATTGAAGTTGCTGGCGGTCTTCACCCGATCGGTGATGCTTTTATAATCAATCAGGCCCGTGGCGTTGGGCGTGGCGATCAGGTTGAAAGCGTCCTTGAACGGCGTGGTGTTCATCGCGGCGCCGAAATCCTGCTTGAGCTTGGCGGCGCCCCGCTCGTTACCGCTCAATGTCACGGCGGTGGCGAAATTCAAGACCAGACGGGCTTGTTCTTCACTCAAAGGTTTGTTGGCGACGGCGCCCGCGCGGGTGACGAGCTTCTGAAGCGATTTCGACGCCTCGATCCAATTGCCTTGGCCCCAATAGATTTCGGCGCGGAGTTGATCGGCCTCGGCACTTTCGTCGCGCTCCAAAATCCGTTCGGCGTCCGGCACGCGACCCTGATCGACCAGGGCACGCGCCTGCAGCAGACGGCGCTGCGCCTGCAGATCGCCACTGACGCCGTCGAAACGGGTCTTCTCGATCGCCGCCATGGCCTCGAGCGGCTGGTGATTGAGCAGATAGACGGCGGCCAGTCGCGCCCCGACGCGCGCCTTCTCCGGTCCCTTGAGGCGGAATTGGACCTGATCTTCAAGCAGTAGTGCGGCACGATCGAGCAAGTCGATGGCGGCCAGACGGTCGGCCAGCTTGCGGATCATCTCGTCGCCCGCCTCGCCCGACGGCGCCAATTCCTTGAACTCGTCGAACAGCGCGATCGCGCGCACCGCGCCCATGCCGTCGGCGGCGTCCTTGAGGTAAAGGTCGTCGAACGCCTTCACCATCATGTCCGTAACCTTCGCCGCCTCAGGATTGTCGCGGAAATACGTCACCGCCTCCTGCAACGTGCGCAGCCCGTTGCGGTAGTCGCCGATGGACAGATAAAGCTGACCGAGCTGTTTCAGCAGATTGAATTCGAACTCGCCGCCGCGCCAGGCGTAGCGCAGCTTCTCAAGCTCAACGATGGCGTCCTTGGGCGAGATCTTCTTTTGGCCGAGCAGCAGGTTGGCGCGCAGCACGGTGGCCTCGGCCATCGCCGGGCGGTAGGAGCCCTTCTCGACAGCTTCCCAGGCCGAGACGGCCTGATCGAAATTGCCCGAAAGCTGATGCACCTTGCCTTCGAGCAGCGCCAAGCGGTCAATCTCGTTGCCCTGCGGCTTCTCCTCGGCCAGGACCTCAAGATAGCTGCTCGCCATCTGGGTATCGGCGATCGCCAGCGCCGCATTTATGATCACCTCGCCGAGACGCATTTTGAGCGCGCGGGGATAGGAACGGAAGACATCGCCCTTGGCCTTCAGCATCGGCGCGGCCGCGCGGTCGCGGCCCATAATCGCCTGACCGATGGCGCGCCAGAATTCGCCCTCGTCGTTGTCGTTGAAGGCCGGATAGGCGAAATCCTTTTCGGCCTCTTCCTCGCGGTCGATCAGGAAATTGGCGGCGCCGCGCAGCAGGCGGAAGTCGGCGCGGTTCTCGACCGCGGGATCGATCAACGCCATGGTGTCGAGCACGCCGACGCCTTCATACCCCAGATCGCCGGCGATCAGGAATTGCGCGTAATCGAGCCGGGCCTGCATCTTGTTGCCGGGCTGCGCGTCGGCGACCTTATCGAGCGCCGCCGCATTTTCCTTGTTGAAATCGGTGAGCGTTTGGATACGCCGCGCGACGCGCCAGCTATCGGGCTGGAAGATGCGGCTGACCTGACGGAACGATCCGATGCGTGCCCCGGCCTGCGCCTGCGGCGTCAGGTTGGACAGCACCAACGGCTGGGTAGCACCGTTGATTTCGACGCCGCGCTGCACCGGGCGCACGCGCAGATCGTCGATCCTGGGATGCACGACGATTCCTTGCGCGGACGGCAGCACATCGAATTGCGGCAAGGTGTAGGGACGCAGCACGCCATTGGCGAGCGGGATGATCGGTACGACGACGATGTTGTCGCCGACCTCGGGATCGCGCAGCGGCAACGCCTCGCCCGGTTGCGCGACGGCAATCACCATCTGCGACGCGCCGCCCTGCAGCTGCTCGGGCTTGGGCTCGATCGCGGTCTGCGGGGTCAACGGCTGGCGGCGGAAATCGAAAATCCAGGCGAAGCCGTCGCGCCGGATCGACGGATTGAAATCGGGCTCGGTGGTGATCACCCGCACGAAGGTGCCGCGCGGGCTTTCGACCTGCGTGACCGCCTTGGCGACCCCAGCGAGCGTCTTGGCGGCCGCCGCCGTATCGACCTTGGCCGCGCGGTCGAAGACGAACCACAGGCTGCCCGCGCGCCGGAACACGGCGGCCCCCACGGGTTCGGTCCAATCGACCCGCCAGGAGGCCTCAGTGCCCGCCGGCGCCGGCCCAGCGGGTGCGGCCGCCTGCGGTGGCGGTGCGGCAGGAGCAGGCGCAGCAGCGGGCGCCGGTGCTGGAGCGGGTGCCGCAGGAGCGCTGGCTTGCGGCGCCGGAGCCGGGGCTTGGGCCTGAGCAGGTTCAGATGCCGGTGGCGCAGCTTCCCGTGGGGCTGCCGGAGTTAGAGCCAGCGGTTGCGGCTGAGCCGCTGCGGGCGGCGGAGTGGCTGGAGCTGGAGCTGCAGCCGGCGCGGCTGCCGTGCGGGCCGGCAGAGCCTGCGTCGGTGCCGCCGCCGCATCGTTCGGCCCGGTCGGATTATAGACGTCGATCACGATCTTCGGGCCGGACTTCGTGCTCTGGATCTTCGAACTCGACGGCACATTCAGCGTGACAACCGTGCTGTTGCCGACGATCTCGCTCGCCGCACCGGCGATATTCTTGGCCCGTCCCGCCGCGCCGAGATTGATCGTCGCCGGACGGTCGAACGTCACCAGCGCGCGATTGCCGCGCTGGTCGATCCGGAACGGCACATCGCGCTCCCAATCGAACACGAGGCGGCCATATTGCTCATGCTCGCCGGTGCGCACGCCGATGCGTTCGGCCGGACCCGCCGTTGTCGGTGCCGGCGCGGCAGGGGCCGCTTTGGGTTCGCCTTTGGCCTGCAACTGGGCCTGAAGTTGGGCTTGCGGCTGAACCTGCATCTGCTGGAGTTGCTGAAGCTGCTGCGGCGACAAGGTTGCCGGGGGCGCGGCCGGTGCAGCCGCCTGAGGCGTCGCGGTCCGGGGCGGCGATTCCGGCGTATCGACGACCTCGACGACGACCGAATTACCCTGGGCAAAGAAATTAAGATCGAAGCTGCCCTGGAGCGGAAACGTCACCGTCTGGTTGTTGTTCGACAGCGCCGGCGCGCCGATATAGCGCGATAGGGCCCCCGGCACGCCGGCGAAGTTCGATTCGACCGGACGGCCAAACTGGACGACGAGTTGGCGGCCCTGGATGCGCGCGACGAACGGCACCGGGCTCGGCCAGCCGAACGTGATGCGACCGGCCACGGGCGTCTGGCTGACGCCGACGCTCACCCGATCGGCCCAGGCATCGTTCGCCCCCAGGAGCGCCACCGTAGCCACGGCGAACGCCCAGAGCGCCTTCAGAAACGTCGTTTTTCTCTCAGAATGAGCCACCGGTCGCCATTATCACGATATCGATCCGACGAGACAATATTTGCCGCCGATCCGGCGCCGTTCCGGCCAATTCAACATTGCGCGAACGGCCATAGCCATAACTCAGGATTTCCGCGCCATACCCGGCGCTTTTGAGCGCATTGGCAACCTGGATCGAACGCGCGAGCGACAATTCCCAGTCCGAGGTATAGGAGGCGCCGTCGAAGCTGTCCTCCTCCGAATAGCCCGCTACCCCGATTTGATTCTCGATATTGCGGAGCACACCGCCCAGCTCGAACAGCTCGGCCCGCGCCTGATCGGCGAGCTGCGCCGTGCCGGGGCGGAATAGGCGCTCGCCCGACAAGGACAGAATGACGCGATCTTCCAGCATCACGAGTGTCGAGTCTTTGAGCACCGCGCTTTTGTCCACCTTCTGCTGCAGCACCGCCGACAGATATTCGAGATTGATCGCGCGGCGGCGAAAGATGGTGGAGATATTGTAGTCGGCCGAGGGGGCGACCTGCGGCGTAACGCGCGTCGGGTTCATCGTCGTCGACAAGGTATCGATCAGATGCTGCCACTTGTCGTTCTTGACCTTCGACATCGACACCAACATGACGAAGAAGCACAACAGCAACGTCATTAAGTCGATCAGCGAGATGACCCAGATCGTGCTCTGGTTGGACTCGTGCGATTTATCCGCCATTGGATTTCTCCGAGGCGGGTACCGCCTCGTCCTTGGGTTCGAGAAGCTGCTTGTAGAACGAGCGCACCTCGTCGGCCGAACGCACATAGAACCAGATGACGATCTGCTGCGGATTGCCCTTACGCACGCCGATGGCGATCGTATCGGGCGGCACGCCGCGCGCCAGCATGTCGCGCACGAAGGCGCCGGCGCGGGCCATCTGCAAGGTCTGTCCGACGGGCAGCAAGCGGCCGGCTTCCTCTTCGATGCCGATCACGAATTCCATATCGAAATGATAGCCGGGCGGACGGCCGCTCAAGGACGCGATCAGGCGATCGACCATCGGGATGTAGGCGTCACGGATGTTCGTGGTGTCGGGCAGGAACAACGAATCCGCGTTGACGACTACACGCATGATCGAGCCCGGCTGCACGATCTCGATCTTCTCGACGGCTAGCGCGGTCGCGAACAGCTTGGTCACCGCACCTTGGAATTCATCGTTGCCGAGAAAACGGCCGGTGGTCGAAGTGAAGGTCGTCGCCTCGGTGTTCGGCGGCACGATCGACGCAAAGGCGGAATTCAGACTAGCGCGCACCGCGTTGGTCTTCACGTCTTCGAAGGTCGACATGGAGAACAGCAAGATGAAGAACGCGAACATGACGCCTGTCAGATCGAGCAGGCTCATCAGCCAGATGACCTTGGGCGTCTCGCGGATCGGAGGAGCGTAACTCTCCTGCATAGGCTCCTCGAACGGTGTAAAAGCGCGAGGTCCGCTGGATCAGCGGCCTCAGCGTTTCATATCAGCTGCCAGCGCCGGCGGGCAACTTGCGCGCGGACGCGATCTTGTCGGTCAGTTCCTTGGCCCGATCCGGCGTAATGGCCGCCATGATCGGCGACAATTTCCGCTCTTTCATCCGTTCGGCGACCTTAAAGAGCGTATCGATATCGAGCGTTTCGAAAATCCGGCCGGCCTCTTTTGGCTTCATACCTTCATAGATCTTAACCAGACTCTGGATGCGCGCCTCTTCCTGCTCATCATGTTTGGCGATGAGCGCATCTATCGCGGTCTGCAGGGTCTTCAGCTCGACGATTTTCTTGTCGATGCGCTGCTCGGCGGCCTGCAGCAGGGCCTGGCGCACCGTCATTTCCTGGGTCTGCTTCTCGATCGCTTCGCGTCGTTCGGCGAGCGATTGCAGAAGATCGATTTCGTTCTGCGTGAACAGGGTCGGATCGTTGGCCGGATCGGACGAGTCCGCGGGCGCGGCGGGAACGACATCGCCGGCCGAACGTTGCGGCGCGGCGGCAGGCGGCTGGTTTGGCGCGGCGGGGGCCTGGGCCGGCTGCAACGGCGCCGGGCCGCCTTTAGCCTGGGCCGGAACACCCTTGGGTGCCGGCGGCTGCTGCGCCTGCACCTTCGCGACTTCGAGCGCGGACTTGCCGGTCAGCAGATCCGCCACGTCGCCGATCTTCACGCTTACGATCAGGACCGCGACAAAGATCGCGACCGGCATAATGCGAAGTCGGAGGATGAATTTGAACATCGGCGGCTCTCCGGCGGGGCCTAATTAAAAGAAGTAGTCCATATTCTGGATCGACTAGCGAACGGCGCGCAATGCCTTCAGCAACTGACGCTCGGCGTCGGCCTTTTCCGAAGGATTGACGTCGCGGCGCGTCGCCACACCCAGCACCGGCTCGTTCGCGCCAGCACGCTCAGCCACCGCACGCTCGTTGGCGGCGCGGCGATCGATGCGTTCCTCCGCCAAGGCGGTCAGGGTTGCGATCTTGCTGTTGTTGTTGCGCGTCTCGACCTTTTCGCCGCGCTCGCCGCCGCGTTCGGCTGTACGCACGCTGCGTTCCAGTTTGTCGGCCGTACCGGTGCCGCGATCGATGAGGAATTCAAGATCGCGCCGCACGCTTTCGGCCCGCGTCATGATGCCTTGCAACTCGGTGACCGAGCCTTGCGTTGCCGCACGCAGCTGCGCCACGCCCTGCTCGGCGCGTTGCGTCGCCTTGCTGAAGCTCATCGCCAACTTTTCCAGATCTTTCTGGTCGCGGCGCAGCGCCGTGATTTTCTTATTGAGGACGAAGCCATAACCGATGGCCATGACGAGCAAGATGATCAGCGATAACTCGATTGCGATGGTCACGACCCATTGCTCCGTTCTTTGATGATTTTTTCCACGATCCGCACGGCGATGTTGTCGCCGCGCCGCCCCATATTTCCTTTGAACATCGAAATGTCGCCGCAGCGCACATCCACGAGGGACTGCGGCGTCGCGTTCAAGGGAATTTGCGATCCGACCTTGAGATTGAAGATCTCGCCCAAGGTCATGGTCTGCTGGTCGAGCACCGCCGTGAGATCGACGTCGGTCTTCCACAGCTCTTCGGCCAAATGCGTTTCCCAGATCGAGTCGCGACCGAACTTCTCGCCCATGAACATCTGCAGCAGAAGTTCGCGGACCGGTTCCAGGGTCGCATACGGGATCATCAGTTCGAGGCGGCCGCCGCGATCTTCCATGTCGATGCGTAGCTTGGCGACGATCGCCGCGTTCGATGGGCGCGAGATCGTGGCGAAACGCGGATTGGTTTCCAGCCGCTCGAAGCGGAACGTGACCGGGCTCAACGGATCGAAGGCGGCGCTCAGATCGGCCAGCACGACATGAACCATGCGTTCGACGAGATTGCGTTCGATGGTCGTGTAGGGCCGGCCTTCGATGCGCATGGCAGCCGTGCCGCGACGACCGCCCAGCAGCACGTCGACCGTGGAATAGATCAGCGCGCTATCGACCGTGAGCAGGCCGAAATTGTCCCATTCCTCGGCCTTGAACACGGCCAGCATGGCGGGCAGCGGGATCGAATTGAGATAATCGCCGAAGCGTAAGCTCGTGATGTTGTCGAGCGAGACTTCGACGTTGTCGGAGGTGAAGTTACGCAAACTTGTCGACATCATGCGGACCAGGCGGTCGAACACGACTTCGAGCATCGGCAGGCGTTCATAGGACACCAACGCCGAATTGAGGATCGCCTGGATGCCGGATTTTTCAGCGCCTTCGTCCTGCTCGTCGTCAAAACCGAGAAGGCTGTCGATTTCGTCCTGGTTGAGGACGCGCGTCGTCTCGCGCCCCGGGCGCGCCGCCGCACCGCCGGCCGCGCCGTCGCCGCTGACCATGGCTTCCCATTCGGCCGCCAGGTCGTCCTGTTCGTCGCCCGCAGGCTTTTCGTCCGCCGGAGCCGTCATGTCAGATACGCCTTCTCATTGGATCAGCATCTCTTTGAACAGTACCGCGTTGATCTTGGCGGGCGCGGCCGCGGCTTTGACCCGGGTCAGCAATTCCTCGCGCAGGCGATACATACCGGCCGATCCCTTGAGGTCCTCGACGCGCAATTCGCGCAGATACACCTGAAAATTGTCGACGATCCGCGGCATCACGGCCTGGATCTTCGGGATCTCCTGCGCGTTATTCACTTCAAGGGCGACGCGGATCTTCAAAAAGGCGGTTTTGCGCTGCGCCGTATTCATGGTGACGATCATTTCGGGCATATCGAAGAACACCGACGGCCCGGCCGGCCCCTTGGGGCCCTGCTTCTCAGCCCCGCCTTCGGCGGTTTCGCCACCCTCGACGGCTTCTTTCTTGTGCAGGACCGAATCCAGCAGGCCGCTGAAATAAAGCCCTGCGCCGGCGCCCAAAAGCACGACAACGACGGCACCGATGATGATGAACAGCTTTTTCTTGCCGCCCCCACCGCCGGATTCCTCGCCGCCCCCACCGCCTTCGGCGTCGTCGGCATCTTCGAAGTCGTCGTCAGCCATCTACGCCCAACCATCACTTATATGTCGATATCGCGGCAAAATAGCCGTGTCCGACTTTGGTCATACGTTACGGGGCCTTTCTTAAGAACTGGTTGAAAGCCGCCCGTTTGCGCGCCGAAACTGCCCTACGGTGCGTTTTTTCACTGGACCTGCAGGTCTTTGAACAACACCGCGTTGACCTTGGCCGGTGCCACCGCCGCCTTGATGCGGGTCAACATCTCTTCCTTGAGCCGATAGGCCCCGGCCGAACCCTTAAGCTCGTCGGGCTTCAATTCGCGCAGATACCCCTGCAAATTGTCGACGATCCGGGGCATCGCGGCCTGCACCTTGGGGATTTCCGAGGCCTGGGGAACCTCGAGGGACAGCCGGATTTTCATGAAGGCGGCCTTGGCCTTGGTCGAGGTATTCAAGGTCACGATCATCTCGGGCATGTCGAAAAAGGCGACCGGACCGACCGGGCCGGTCTCTTTCGGCGCCCCTTTGGCCGGTTCAGCCTCAGCGGCGTGCTCAGCCTCGACGGTTTCCTTCTTCTTGCCCAACAGGGGATCGAGAATGCCGGTGAAGAACAGCCCCGCGCCAATACCCAGCAGGACGAACACGGCTGCGCCGATGATGATGAACAGTTTCTTCTTACTGCCACCGCCGTCGTGTTCTTCTCCGCCGCCTTCGGCTTCGTCATCCTCGTCGTGGGCCATTTGTCTCCCGCATACATCGTCTTAGCGTTGGCGATCTTATGGTGCGTCGCGACCCGGCAACAAGTGCCGCGCGGCCTGTACCGTGCGTGTCCCCCGCCGCCCGCCGCACGTCGCCGATCGGGCAAATACCCAAGAAATCCAACGATTATTGAAGTTGGCACGATCGATGCAGTGTAGCTGGCACATTCCAAGTTAATTGGAAGGAACGGGAAAATGGAAACTACATCGTATATCGCGTTGTCGCGCCAAGGTGCGCTGCGACGCGAAATGGACGTCATCGCCCACAACGTCGCGAACATGAATTCGACCGCCTACAAGGGCGAGAAGATGATGTTTGTGGAACATCTGTCGAAAAGCCGCGACGACCTCAGCTTCATTCCACGCAAGCTGTCGTTCACGCGTGACGTCGCCCAATACCGCAATCTGACCGAAGGCCCGATCAACACGACCGGCAACACCTTCGACGTCGCGATCCGCGGCGAAGGCTACTTCGCCATCCAAAAGCAGGACGGGACGGAAAACTACACCCGCAACGGCAGCTTCACGATGGACAGTACAGGCCAGCTCGTGACGCAAAGCGGCGATCCGGTCATGTCGAACGGCGGTGCGCCCGTTTTCTTCACGCCGCAGGACACCAAGATCACGATCTCGGCCGACGGTACGATCTCGACCAACAACGGCCCCATCGGGCGGCTCCGCGTCGTCAAATTCGAAGACGAGCAGAACCTCAAGATGGAACAAGGTGGTCTGTTGAGTACCGATCAGACCCCACAAGACATCCCACGGCCCGCCATCGTCCAAGGCGCCCTCGAAGGCTCGAACATCCAACCGGTGCTCGAGATGGCCCGCATGATCGAAGTCAGTCGCACCTATGACAGCGTCAAGAGCTTCATCGAAAGTGAAGACGGCCGTCAGCGCAAGATGATCGATCAGCTTGGCGCACGCACGTAACCCGGCGGAAGGAAACAGAACATGAGATCCTTGAGCATCGCCTCCACCGGAATGCTGGCACAACAGCAAAACGTGGAAGTCATTTCGAACAACATCGCCAACATGAACACGACGGCCTTCATGCGCCGCCGCACCGAATTCCACGATCTGATCTATCAGAACCTGCGTCGCGTCGGCTCGACCTCGTCGGACGCCGGCACGATCGTGCCGTCGGGCGTGCAGCTCGGCCTCGGCGTCAAGCTCGCCGCAGTCTACCGTATCCACGAGCAGGGCAACCTGACCTCGACCGACAACACCTTCGATCTCGCGATCCAGGGCAACGGCTTCTTCCAGATCCAGATGCCCGATGGCTCGACCGCCTACAGCCGCGACGGTTCGTTCCAGTTGAGCCCGACGGGCCAGATCGTCACCCATGACGGCAATCCGCTGATCCCGAACATCACGGTGAACACGAACGCGATCGACGTGACCATCAACAACACCGGCGAAGTGCTGGTGAAGCTGCAGGGTCAGGTCGCACCGGCCAATGCCGGCACGATCACGCTCGCCACCTTCCCGAACGATGCGGGTCTCGAAGCGGTCGGTAACAACCTCTATCTCGAAACCCCGGCATCGGGCACAGCCACCACCGCCAATCCGGGCGCATCAGGCTATGGCACCTTGCTGCAAGGCTTCCTTGAAACCTCGAACGTCAATGCGGTCGCCGAAGTCTCCGAACTCATCTCCGCGCAGCGCGCTTACGAGATGAATTCCAAGGTCATCAAGACCTCGGACGAGATGATGGGCACCCTGACCAACATGCGATAACGGCCATGAAACAGATCATCACGGCACTTCTCGCCGCCTTCCTGGCGCTCTGGTTCGCCTCCGCGCATGCGGCGCCCGGCGTCGCATCTGGCGAAGTCAGCTTGCGCACGGCGGTCATCGTCGAAGACAACTACATCACCTTGGGCGATCTGTTCGAGAACGCCGGGGCCAACGCGGGCAAAAAAATCGCCTATGCGCCGGCACCCGGCAAGCGCGCAACCTTCGACGCCAAATGGCTTTTTAGGGTTGCGAGCGCCTATAAGCTCGACTGGCGGCCGTTTACCATGAATACCCATTCCGTGGTCGAACGCGCGAGCCAGGTCATCCAGAGAGACGAAATCCACGACGCACTGATACAGGCGCTGCAAGCCCGTGGCGTGAAGTCCGGTTTCGAACTCGAATTGGCGGCCGGCACGATGAACCTGCACGTCGCCGCCAACAATGCCGGAACCGTCGGCATCGAAGGACTGACGTTCGATGCCGGCAACGGTCGCTTCGTCGCCACCGTCGCTGTGCCGGCCAACGATCCAGCCGCCCAGCGAACCCGCGTGACCGGCAAGATCCACAAGCTGGTGTCCGTGCCGGTTCTCGCCGACAACAAGAAACGTGGCGATGTGATCCGCGCAAGCGACATCCAATGGCGCGATGTGCGCGCATCCAACGTCCGTGACCATGTCATTACCGACGATGACGAACTCATCGGCATGGCGGCCAAGAACGAAATCAAAGCGGACTCGGCTATCAACATCTCGCAGCTGCGCCGTCCACTCCTGGTCGCGAAAGGCGCGCTCGTCACGATCGAGCTCGCCCAAGGCGGCATGTCGCTCTCCGCGCAGGGCAAGGCGCAGGAAGAAGGCAGCCTGGGCGACGTCATCAAGGTGATGAACAATCGCAGCAACAAGATCATCGAAGCCAAGATCAACGGCAACAATCGCGTCGCGGTCCAGAACGGCCGCACCGATATGGCCAGCAACTAGGCCGCGCTGAGGATACGTAGATGAACAAATCTCAACATTCGCAGATCGCACGCTTCCTGCTCTCCGGCGTTTCGGTCCTTTGCCTGGGTTCCGTCCTCGCAGGCTGCAACACTCTGTCACGCCTGTCCGAAGTCGGCGGCGGCCCGCAGGTTTCCGAAGTCACCAATCCGACGGCGCGGCCCGGCTATCGTCCGGTCAGCATGCCGATGCCCGCACCCAGAGAAGCCAGCCGTCAGGCGAACTCGCTGTGGCGTCCGGGTGCGCGCGCGTTCTTCCGCGATCAGCGCGCCTCCGAAGTGGGCGACATCATGACGGTGAAGCTGTCGATCTCCGACAGCGCCAAGTTGGACAACAAGACCACGCGCGATCGTGACGATTCCGAAGTGAATGCTTTCTCCGCACTCCTCGGTCTCGAAGCAGAAGCATCGAAGATCCTTCCCAATGCCATCGATCCAGCCAACGCAGTGAATGTCGGCAACAAGCATTCAACATCCGGCGACGGCAAGATCGACCGCAAGGAAGCGATCTCCATCCTCGTCGCCGGCGTGATCACGCAGATCCTGCCCAACGGCAATCTGGTCGTGTTCGGACGCCAGGAAATCAAGGTGAACGCAGAAATGCGCGAAGTCATGGTGACCGGCATCGTGCGGCCGGAAGACATCGACTACACCAACACGATCAGTCACGAAAAGATTGCAGAATTGCGCGTTGCCTACGGCGGCCGCGGCACGCTGAGCGATATCCAGCAGCCGCGCTGGGGCACGCAGATTATCGACGTTATCTTCCCGTTCTAATTCCAACCGAATTGGAACAACTTCGGGCCGATGGGTTTTCCCATCGGCCCTTTTTTTTCGTCGATCGTTTGGCGCGGATGGAGAACTCCTCCGCGCAGCTCAAGCTTTAGTCGTCGCGGCGCGTGCGTTCCGCGCGCTCGTGACGTTCTTGCGCCTCGATGCTCAAGGTCGCGATCGGGCGCGCTTCCAGCCGCTTCAGGCTGATGGGCTCGCCGGTCTCTTCGCAATACCCGTAGCTGCTGTCTTCGATGCGGCCGATCGCCTCATCGATCTTGCTGATCAATTTGCGGGCGCGATCGCGCGTACGAAGTTCGAGCGAGCGATCCGTCTCCGCCGAGGCACGATCGGCGAGGTCGGGTTCGAGGACGCTGGTTTCTTTGAGGTTGAGCCGAGTCTCGAACGACTCGTCGAGCAATTCGGCTCTCCAACGCAGCAGCTTCTGGCGGAAATATTCCTGCTGAAGCGGATTCATGAACGGTTCCTTCTCGGAAGGAACGTAGTCAGGCGGTAGGGTAACAGTCATTCGTGTACATGCCTCCCAAGGCCTTCGAATGGGCGCGGAATATAATTTCGCCCGCAACCCGCCTCAAGGGCCTTCTATGGGATTCCCCATCGACCACGCCCAAATGTCCGGAAACTGGCAGAAACGCTAGAGAAATAAACTCTAGCGGGTGAGTTTGGCGATTTCGACTGCGGCGCGCAGTTCGATCTCGTCGATGATCTCGATCAGACGCGGATCGGTGACGTTGGCGCGGCGCAAACGCAAGGATTGCGCGAGATTCTCCAGCCGTTCGCGGGGCACCGCCCCGGCCAGGATGTCGCGCCGGATTTCCTCGAGCTTATCGAGGATGTCGGCACCGCGTTGCGCCATTTGACGCCGCGACGCCCGCTCGCCGTCCTCTTCGACCTCCTGGGCGCCCAGCAGGCCGGACAGCGCCGAGACGCCGACGACACCTGATGTGCCCGCGACCTCACCCTCGCCTTCGGTCTTGGACAGGTGATCGGAAAAGCGCGGCCCCGTGGTGGACGAGGTCCGTTGGGGCCGTTGGGTCGCCGGGGTCGGCGTCGAGCGGATTTCAGGTACTTTCATCGCATCCGACCATACGCCAAATCGTCAAAACCGGCTACCCGGCAGGAATTGCCGCGCCGAAGCGGTCCGGGCGCGATTTTCCCAGCTGATAAATGGCAGAAATCCGGGCTTTTCCGCCGATTTGATTTGGCATCCTTCTTGCGTTCTCAAGGAAGCGATAACGCTGTTCACGCCCAAGTCAGAGATTCTGGATAACCGGCCATGCCCATTTTCGGCGCCTTTTCCTCACCTATCCTCGGCATGATGGCCCAAAGCCAGGCGTTCGGCTCGATCTCGCAGAACATCACCAACATGAACACGGGTGGCTTCAAGTCCACCCAGACCCGCTTCTCGACCATCCTGGCGTCGACCTACTACGCCAATAAGGATGTCGGCGGTCTGATCCCGAACAACAAGCAAAACGTCTCGGTGCAGGGCAACATCGTCTCGTCGACGAACAGCATGGATATCGCGATCAACGGCAAAGGCCTGTTCGTCGTGAACACCGCCGTCGATGGCAGCGGCGAAGAGCTCTATACGCGCGACGGCGGCTTCAGCATCAA
Organism: Rhodospirillaceae bacterium; assembly: GCA_947467145.1. Classification (GTDB taxonomy): domain Bacteria; phylum Pseudomonadota; class Alphaproteobacteria; order Rhodospirillales; family UBA2165; genus CANIGJ01. The sequence goes on from CANIGJ010000005.1 coordinate 152,455, forward strand.
GAAAAACGGCACCGCCAGCAAAACCTTGACCTATGATGACGGCACGACAGCGTCGTTCACCTACGACAAGGGCTATCTCGTCGACAAAAACGGTCTCTACATCCAAGCCTGGGAACCCGACTCCAGCGGCAACTTCACGACGTCGTCGTCTCTCGTCTCGGTCCGCCTCGACAACGACGCGTTCGACGACGAGGCCGCAGCATCCACGACCGCGTCGCTGGCGGCGAATTTGCCGGCTGAATCGGCCGCCGGCGAAGAATACTTCACCAAGGCCAGCGCCTATACGAGCACCGGCGAATTGAAAACGTTCGAATTGGTCTGGACGCGCGAATCCGCTGCGCAGGCCTGGAACGTGCGCGTGCGCTCCGATGCCGCCGGCGAAGCCAATCCGGATTCCACGATCGATGGCGCTTCCACGACGCCGTCATCCGGCTCGGAAGTATCGCTGGTCTTCGACAGCAACGGCCACCTGGCTTCCGCCGACGAGTCGCAGGCGATCTCGATCACCTATGCCGACGGCTCCACGGTCGCATTCGATCTCGACATCAGCGACGTGACCTCGATCGGCGGAAACTTTCTCTACAATCTGTTCCAAAAGGACGGACGCGGCCCCGGCGAAATGCAGTCCTGGCGGTTCGACGATCAGGGCCAGATCCTCGGCAAGTTCAGCAACGGCATCGAACGCGCCATCTACAAGCTGCCGATCGCGACCTTTGTGAACGCCGATGGATTGGAAGCGCGTCAGGGCAATATTTACGCTGTATCCGTGGCATCGGGCGATCCGGTCTACCGCCAGGTCCGCGATCCGGCCGTCGTCGTCGGCGGCAATAACCAAGAAAAGCACGAGTTCGCGAGTTTCGTGCCGTTTGCGCACGAATTGTCGAACGTGAATCTGGAAAACGAATTCTCGCGCATGATCATGACGCAGCAGGCCTACAACATGTCTGCGACGGTGTTCAAAAGCGTCGACGAGATGACCCAGACCGCGGCCGATCTGAAGAGCTAGCCCCTAGCACTCCCCTCGCATCCCGCGTTTTCGCCACACGGCAAAAGATTCCCCACCCCCGGACCTTGCGGGACGCATGGGCTCTAGCCGGCGGCGGCGCCCTTCAAGATTTCCATACAATTCAATGACTTATGCCAATCACATGCTTGGCACGATATTCGCATTGGGTATGGCGAACCAATGCGGCTCGACCGCGATAAGGAACGGGAAATGGTGGGTCACACTCAAACAACGATTGGGCGCAAGGACCGGCAAAGTTGGCTGGGCCTGGTCGCCGCGGCCGTACTGGCCGCCTTTGCCCTTCTGGGTGCCGTGGAGGCGAACGCCACCTCGCGCATCAAGGATGTCGCCGACTTCGAAGGCGTGCGCGAAAACATGCTCGTCGGTTACGGCCTAGTGGTCGGTCTGAACAAGACCGGCGACACGATGAAGGAGGGCCATTTCACCAAGCAGAGCCTGTTGGCCATGCTCGAACGGCTCGGCGTCAAACCGACCCAGGCCGGCCTCGACGCGAAAAACGTCGCCGCCGTCATGGTCACCGCCGAATTGCCGGGCTTCGCCCGTCAGGGCGGCCGCATCGACGTGACGGTCAGCGCGCTCGGCGACGCCGGCAGCCTCGCCGGCGGCGTGCTTCTGGTTACGCCGCTGCTCGGCGCGGACGGCGAAGTCTACGCGGTCGCACAAGGCCACGTCGCCATCGGCGGCTTCACCGCCTCGGGCGCCGGCGAAACGGTGACCAAGGGCATCCCGACCAACGCGCGCATCGCAGCCGGCGGCATCGTCGAACGCGAGATCGGTTTCGATCTGCAGAAACTTCAGCAGGTCCGCATCAGCCTGCGCAATCCCGACTTCACCACCGCGCGCCGCATGGCCGAAGCCATGAACGCCTTTCTCGGCACCGACGCCGCGCGTCCGTCCGACCCCGGCACGGTCACGCTGAAGGTTCCACGCGGCTACGAAGGCAATGTCGTCGGTCTGCTGACCGATGTCGAACAACTGCGCATCGAACCCGATCAGCAGGCACGCATCATCATCGACGAAACCTCGGGCACCATTGTGATGGGCGAAAACGTGCGCATCAGCACGGTCGCGGTCGCACAGGGCAACCTGACGATCCGCATCACCGAGACCCCGCAGGTGTCGCAGCCTGGACCGTTCTCGACCGGCGGCACAACGCAGGTCGTTCCGCGCACCGAAATCAACGTCGATGAAGGTGCCGACAAGAAGCTCGCCGTCATGGGCGGCGGCGTCACCTTGCAGGAACTCGTCAACGGCCTGAACTCGCTGGGCATCGGCCCGCGCGATCTCATTACCATCCTCCAAGCGGTCAAAGCAGCCGGTGCGCTGCAGGCCGACATCCAGGTGATGTGATCATGACCGACATGTCGATCATGGATGGCGGCCAATTGGCGCTGCAAAACAGCAAGCAGATCATGCCGCGCCTCGGACACACCGATTCCGCCGCCAAGGCGGAAAAAGTCGCACGCGATTTCGAAGCCGTCTTCATCGGCCAGATGCTGCAGCCGATGTTCAAGGACATCGAAGCCGAAGAACCCTTCGGCGGCGGTCAGGGCCAGGAAGTCTGGAAGACGATGATGGTCGATGAAATCGGCAAGCAGATGGCAAAAGCCGGCGGCATCGGTCTCGCCTCGTCCGTCAAACACGAGATGCTGCGCATGCAGGAAGCCAACCAAGCCAAGAAGCCGGAGGTACAGCAATGAATCCCGAAGAACATGCGAAGCGCCTCCTCTCCGTCATCGGCCGGCTGATCGGTCTGCTGAAAGAAGAGAACAAGCAGCTCGACGTTCCAGGCCGGCCCAAGGGCCTCACGGAACTGGTCAAGGAAAAGGATCTGCTGAGCCATTCCTACGAGCAGGAGATGAAAATCCTGGCCAATCCCGAGCAACGCGCGAAGCTGAAGCCGGAAGTCATGACGCGCCTCGTCGAGGCCGCCACCGCGCTGGGCGAACTCATGGACGAGAATCGCAAGAAGCTCGAAGCCAAGATGGAAGCGACCAAGACGATCTTCAAGATCATGGCGGAAGCGGCCAAGGAATTCCGCGCAGCGTCGGGCGGTTATGGCCGCACGGGCGCCTACGGAACCGACGGGCAGAAAGTGCGCGGCGCCTATCAGCCGGCCATTTCGCTCGGCGTCAATCGCGAACTCTAAAAGCTGAAGCCTAAGACCTCCTAGGATCGATCCCCGATATGTCGCTCGAAATCGCCCTACAAAATGCCATCAGCGGCTTGCAGACCAGCAAGCAGTCGCTGCAGGTCATTTCGAACAACATCGCGAACGTCAATTCCGAAGGCTATACCCGCAAGGTCGTCGAGCAGACGGCCCGCGTCATCGAAGGCCAGGGCTACGGCGTCGAAATCTCGCGCATCAGGCGCAACGTCGATGCCGGCGTGCTGCGCCAGCTGCGCACCGAAACGGGCGGCGTCGAACGCCTGAGCATCAAGCAAGACTTCCTCAAGCAGGTTAATTCGCTGTTCGGCAAGCCCGAGGATAATGATTCGATCGTCCACGGCATCGCCGAGCTCGGCTCGCAGTTCGATTCCATGGCGATCTCGCCGGAAACCGAATCGAACCAGTACCTCACCGTCAAGGCGGCATCCGATGTCACCTTGAAGCTGAAGAATATGTCGGACAGCATTCAGCGCCTGCGCTCCGACGCCAACCTGAAGCTGAAAAGCCAGATCGACGAATTCAACGAAAAGATGGATCTCGTCGTTTCGCTGAATTCCCAGATCATCGAATTCACTGCGTCGAAGATCTCGACCGCCGAGCTTGAAGATCAGCGCGATCAGGCGATCAACCGCATGTCCGAACTGATGGACGTCAAATATTTCGAGAAGGGCGACGGCAGCCTGACGGTCTTCACCGCGGGCGGCCAAACCTTGATCGACGGCCAGGCGCAACATCTGAGCTACAATCGGCCGTCGAGCCTGCAGCCGCTGCTGTCATACGTTCCGACCACCGCGGTGAATTACATCCAGCCGGGACAGAACGGCTATCCGGTCGGCGGCATCCCCGGCATCTTCGTCGGCGAGCAGATCGCGAGTCAGGACATCACATCGTATATCAATTCGGGTTCGATCAAGGGCCTGCTCGATATGCGCGACAACGAATTGCCGTCGTTGCAATCGCAGATCGACGAGTTGGCCGAAAAGCTGAAAGACGGCATCAACACCGTCCACAACCAAGGCGCCGGTTTCCCGCCGGTCGTCGGCATGACCGGCGATCGGTTCGTGACGAGCAACACGAACATCGACAACGGCACCGGCATCTTCCGTATCGCCGTAGTCAATGAGGCCGGCACGTTGCAGAGCGACCAAGTTTTCGATCTGTCGAGCTACACGACCGTTGGCGCCCTGGTCACCGCGATCGACGCGATGCCCAACGTGACCGCGTCGATCAATTCCGTCGGCCGGCTCGTGATCGCGGCGCAGAACAACAATCGCCTCGCCATCAACGAGATGACGAGCAACATGAGTGCGGCCGGCGACACCAATAAGGGCTTTTCCGATTTCTTCGGCCTCAACAATTTCTATAAATCGGGCGAATCCTTCGCGACCTATCGTACCGATCTCGTTACCAGCGCATCGGGCGCATCGGTGACGTCGGCCGGCACGTTGCAATTCACCAATGCCGCCGGCATAAACCAAACCGTCAATTATACCGCCAATGCCTCGCTGAACTCCATCGCCACGGCAATCAACGCCAACAGCACGATCACGGGCACCGGCATCACCGCCCAAGTCGTGGCGGATGGCGCCGGGTATCGTCTGCAGATCAGCGATTCGCAGGGTGACGATTTCGCCCTCTCCGAAACTGGCACGGGCAGCCTGCTCGGCGATCTCAATCCGCGTCCCGATACGCGTGGCTACAGCAACCGCCTCACGGTGCGCGACGACATCGCCGCCAACTCGTTCTACGTTTCGCGTGGCGCGCTGCAATCGAACACCTTTACCTCGCCGTTCGCTAACGCGATCGACGACACGACGGCGACGCTCGACAATTACATCACCACCGACGGCTCGCTCAACTTTACGCTCGCCGATGGATCGACCGCATCGATCACTTACGATGTCTCGGCTGAATCGCTGGACGACATTGTCACCAAAATCAATTCGAACGTGACGCTCGCCGCCGCGGGCATCAAGGCCGAAGTGGTCACGAAAACGATTGCAGGCACCCCGCCAACTTCGCAATACAGCCTTAAGATTTCCGATCAGCAGAGCGACAATTTCTGGATCGCCGATACCGTGGGCGATCTCGGCGTCGCGACCGCCCAGGGCGTCAGCGTCGGCGACGGCTCCGTCGCGGCATTGATCGCCGATGCCTTCAGCGCACAGAACACATTCCTCGCCGCGCCCGCCAGCGGCGGCGGCCTGGCGCGCACCGACGCAACCTTCTCCGACTATGGTGCCAGCATCCTGTCGTTCAACTCGGCGCAGGCAGATGCCATCGAACGCGAAAACACCTTCCGCCAGAACCTGACCGCGGAACTGTTCAGCAAGAACGCGTCGGTCAGCAGCGTGAACATGGATGAAGAACTGTCGAACCTGATCATCTATCAGCAAGCCTATCTTGCATCGGCGCGCATGATCACGACGACACAGGAACTCTACAAAGCCCTAACCGAGATGCTGGGTTAAGGGGAGATCGGATAGATGACAACACGCGTATCCAACCTCGCCGCGAACAAGCTGGTGCAATCGACGATCCTGCGCACGCAGGACCGCATCCTCGATCGCCAGCTACAGATTTCGACCCTGCAGAAATCGCAAGATTATGCCGGCATCGCCGACGAGACGAACCGCTTGGTCACGATGGAAGCCTCGCGCCGCAAGGTCGAGCAGTACATCACCGAAGGCACGAACGTGAAGCTGCGCATGGACACGATGCTGAACAGCATCGATTCCCTCAAAAAGACGTTGGGCGACGTCGAAGGCATGATCCGCGACGTCCTCGACGACGGCACCTTGGACGCCGGCGTCGATAAGGATGAATTCTCGGCCGTCAAAATCTCCGAGATCGAGGACTTTCTGAACGTGAAGGTCGCCGGGCGCTTTCTATTTTCCGGCTCGTTGAGCGAAACCAAGCCGGTCGAGCCCGGCGATATGACTGCGCCGTTGGTTTACGACGGCTCATACAACACGACCGCGGAGCCCTCATTCTATTATCAGGGCGACGAAACCAAGCTGAAGGCTCGCCTCAACGAGGGGCTTGAGGTCCAATATGGCGTGACCGCCGACAATCCGGCGTTCGAGAAAATGATCCGGGCGGTGCGCATTCTGCGATCCACCGACCTCACCGATGCCAACATCAAACAAAAGATGCAGGAAGCCGCCAATCTATGTAACGAAGCCAAGACTGGCATGGAGGCGATCGAGCTCAACGTCGGCACCAAAATGGAACAACTCGGACGTACGGCAACCACGTTGAAGACGTCCAAGGCTTTCATGGATGGCGTCGTTTCGGACCTGGAAAGCTCCGACACCACCACCGCCGTGGCGGAATTGACCCAGGATCAGACGATGCTCGAGGCGTCCTACAACGTCCTGGTGCGCCTCAGCGAGCTGACCCTGGTCAAGTATCTCTAGAGCCGACGTGATGTTAAACCACCCGTTAACCAAGTCGCACTACCATGGTATCGTCGACGCCTGCAGCGACGATACTGCGCACCATGATCTCCAAATCATGTGGCAGGGTGTGAAAAAGTTAACAACTACAAGGGCTAACCTTGTGGAAAACCCACCCCCCTTGTGTTTTTAGGGGGATTTGCCTATGATGACCTCGTTCTGGCACCAGCCCGCCAGACGATACCAGGCATTTGAACTGCACTACGTGCAGAGACAAAAGGCCCGGCAGGCAGAAGGGCCTGTAAACAGCGACCTAGAATAGGAGACTAAAAACATGGCTGACAGTTCAATTAATCTATCGGGTGCGACACGCACCAACCTGCTCGCGCTTCAGCGCACCACCGACCTCATTTCCCGTACCCAGGAACGTCTGTCGACCGGCTTGAAGGTCAACAGCGCGATCGACGACGCTATCGCGTTCTTCCAGTCGCGCAGCTTGAGCAACCGCGCCGGCGACTTGTCCGTGTTGAAAAACACCATCGACCAGGGCATCAGCACCGTCGAAACCGCGGTGAACGGCATCGGGGCGATTTCGGACCTCGTCCAGCAGATGAAAGGTATCGCGCTCGGCGCCCAGTCGGACGCCAGCAACGAAAACCGCTCCAAGGCCGCCATTCAGTTCAACGACCTTCGCCGTCAGTTGGACAACTTGGCAATCGACGCCTCGTACAAAGGCACCAACCTGATTAAGGCGTCGCCCGCCAACCTGAAGGTCACCTTCTCGGAAGACGGCTCCTCGACCCTGACCATCTCGGGCGTCGCATCTGACGCGTCGGGCCTGAAAATTAGCGCGGCGGCCGGTAACTGGGATACGGATGCCAACATCCTGTCCTCGATCAACACGCTGGACTCGGCTCTGACCACTCTTCGTTCCACGGCTTCGACCCTGGGTTCGAATGCGAGCGTGCTCACCTTGCGCCTCGACTTCACCAAGAACTTGGTCAACTCGTTGGAAGAAGGCTCGGCCAAGCTGGTCAACGCCGACCTTAACAACGAATCCGCGAACTTGCTGACCCTTCAGACTCGTCAGCAGCTGGGCACCATCGGCCTGAGCATCGCGCAGCAATCTGAACAGTCGATCCTGCGTCTGTTCTAATCTCCTTAGGTCGCTTTCGGGCGGACGGAACGGGGGGCCTTTCGGCCCCCCGTTTTCGTTTGCGCCCAATTTCGTTTGAACCAATTTGGTTTGAGTTCTGGCCCGGCTTGAATTTTAAGCTAGGGGATGCGCTTCCGCCCGTTTACTATCGTCCGTGTGGACAGGGTGCTGTTAGCAAATCCAACACATTTGCGGCGATCCCACAGGAAATGTTCGGTATGCCCCTTAAGCTGACACTCAAACCCAACGAAAAAATCCTTATCGGCACGGCCGTGATCACAAATGCGGGACCGAAGTCCGAATTGATCGTCCAAAACACCGTCCCGGTCTTGCGCGAACGCGATATCATCACCGAGGATAAGGCCGATACCCTCGTCAAAAAGATCTACTACGTGATTTTGGAAATGTACGTAGATCCCAAGAATGAAAGCTCATATCACTCCATTTACTTTAAGTTAGTGAAAGAGCTGTTTAATGCATGTCCCGACCAGGTGGTACTGGCCATGGTCATGGAGATCTCGCAGAAGATCCTCGAGGGCAGTCATTACCAGGCACTGAAAGCCTGCAGAAAACTTCTGAATTTCGAAGCGGAGTTGATGGCGAATGTCTCAAAATAAAGTCCAGGCTTATGCGCAGATGCAGAAGTCGTCGATGTCTCCGCGCGAGATCGAAGCAATGGCCTTCACCAAGGCGGCGTTGCTGATGGAAGACGCCAAAAAGAATCTCGACGACTACGACTCTTATGCGTCCGCGCTGAAATTCAATCAGCTGCTGTGGACCATCATTCAGGCCGATGTCGTCGACAAAGCGAACAAGCTGCCCGACCTGCTCAAGGCGAATATCCTCAGCCTCAGCATTTTCGTCGACAAGCAGACGATCAAGGCGCTCGCCGATACGAAAACCGATTACCTCGACAGCCTGATCAACATCAACAAGAACCTGGCCGAAGGCTTGATGGTTAAGCCCCCCAGCACGCAAACCGCCGAGACCGCACGCCCGGCCGGCACCAGCAGCACGGGGATCAGCGCCTAGCGCGTCCGCGTTCTGTCAGCTTCGAAATTTTCCGTTCGTAATTTTCTGGCGGCGCATTCGATGCGCCGCCAGTTTTATTTCCAGCCAATCAATTTTGTGATGGCTATTTGCTGCGCGGTGCATCGATCGCCGGCGACGGGCCGGTACGGCGCGCCGTGAACGCAACTTTTTTACCGCCAATGTCGATCGTGCCTTCCAAGGCGCCGGCGCCCGTCGCCTTGGCGGTGTAAATCGCCGGCGTGGCATTGTTGCCCGATAAAGCATTCGCTTCGAAGGTCACGTTGACGCCATCCAGATGACCGGTCCGGAACGCGACCGTCTTCCCGGCGAGTTGCACGCTGCCGGACAATTGCTGGAAGAACTGCTCGAGCACCAGCGGATATTTGGCGCCGCCCGCGGTCACTTCCCACGTGCCATCCACATTGGCCGGCACGATCCACATATAAACGTGGCGAAAACCATCCATCGATGCGACGTCGTCGGGTTCCCATTCGCCCATATCGAAATCGTGCGTCACGACGCGCGTGCCCGGCTTTAGGGTCGCGAGGATTTTCGGGCGCAATTTCAAATTCACTTCGGTGAGCAGATACATCAGCAGGACACTCGCCTCGCTGAAATCATGTTCGAAAATATTGGCCTCGTAGAATTTCACCTTGTCGGTCACGCCGGCCTTGCGCGCGTTCTCATTGCTTTCGCGGATACGCACCGGATTGATATCGACGCCGACGGCACGCAGAGCACCGTAATCGCGCACCGCCGAAATGACGATGCGCCCGTCGCCGGAACCGAGATCGTACAACACGTCGCTCGGCTTCACCTTCGCCATCTCCAGCATGCGCCCGACCGTCTTCATCGGCGTCGGCACGTAAGGAACGTCGTACTGATCGTCTTCCAGCATCGCGGCACGCACCGCGGCCGGCGCCATGGCGACCAAGGCGATCGCGAGCAGAGGAAGCGCGAATTTCAATATCATATTCATGACCACATTCCTATTTTTAGAACTTCACGACGTCTTGCGGATCCAGATGAGGAACGGCAAGCCGAGCGCCAGCACGACGACACCCGCCAACGCATGCACACCGTGATAACTGAGGCTCGCATAAAGAAGATAGCCGCTTGAAGCACAGAAGATAATCGGCGTAATCGGATAGAGCGGCACGCGGAATGGCCGCGTCGCATCCGGCTCGCGCTTGCGCAACACGAACAGTGAGATGCCGACCAGCAGGAAGAACAACCAGAACACGGGCGCCAGATATTCCACCATACTGCGCACGCCGTCCTGGCTGGCGAGGCTCGCCACGATCAGCGCCAGCGAGATCGCGCCCTGCAATTGCAAGGCGCGCACCGGCTGGGCGCGCCCGTCCGACCACTGAGCCAGGAAACGGAACGGTTTGAAATCGCGCCCCATGGCAAAGCTGGTTCTGGCCCCGGTCAGGATCGTCACGTTGATCGAGGTCAGGATGACGACGATGATCAGGATATTCATGAACACCGCACCGCCCTCGCCCAGAACCGGGCGCATGATGTCGGCCCCGATGGCGCGCGACTTGGCCACGCCCTCCACGCCCAGGCCGTACAGATAGGCGACGTTGATCAAGACATAGAGGATCATCACCACGCCCAGACCGTAGATCAGGGCGCGCGACATGTTGCGACTGCCGTCCTTCACCTCGGCCGAGATATAGGCGGCCTCGTTCCAACCGCCGTAGGTGAACATCACGAACACCATGGCGAGACCGAGCATGCCGAGATCGACCGGCTTGGGCTCGGCCGGCACGATCGCGCCCGATCCGGCAAACCCGGTGACGATCAGGATGACCAGCCCGACAATGGCACCGGCCTCTAACAGGTTCTGCACCCACTTGGCCTCGCGCAGGCCGACGATATTCACGCCGGTCAGGATCACGATCGCCAGCACGGCATAGATGAAGGGGCCCTGAGCGCCGAGCGGCGCCATCTGCTGGGCATAATCGCCGAAGACAAAAGATAGGGTTGCGATTGACCCGGTCTGGATGACCGTCATGCGCGCCCAACCGTACATGAAGGCGCAGTCGCGCCCATAGGCGCGATGGAGGAAATGGTACTCCCCGCCCGGATCGGGAAAGGCCGTCGCCAATTCGGCGAAACACAGCGCGCCGATGAGGGAGAGAACGCCGCCGGCGACCCAGACCGCGATGATCAGATCGGCCCGGCCGAGGAAATTGGCCACGAGGCCAGGAAAGCTGAAGATACCCGCCCCGATGACGATCCCGACCGTGATGGCGGTCGTATCCACCAAGCTCAATAGACGCTGTGGCCCCGTCATACGCCCCTGTCTCCCCCTGTTTTTTGATCAACAACGCGTTGGAACGATTATTCAGGCCTAGGCCCACGATGCAACCGGGCGACCCGGCAATATCTTCCGCCTCAGCACTGTACGCGCACCGTCGGGCATGATCTCCCGCCGCCCACTTCACTCCCATCTAATATAATTTTTCTAACCAATTCAAATACTTAACTGACCATCCGCAATCTGGCCCGATCCTTGCTCATATAGCTCCGAGAATAGATATCGGGACCCTTTGCGGTATGACTGAGGCTGTAACACCGAACGACAAACTGGCTGACCTGATCGACACGACCAAAAAGGCGTGGCGGCGGGACAACAACAATCTGGCTGCCTCGGGGCAGATCCAGATGCAGTTCTCGTCGATCATGCGCACCGTCGTCGACGGCAACGACAAACTGATGGAGGTCGCGACCGCTCAGTCCAAGGTCCAAGCCGAGGACCGTGCGCAGCCCGCCGAACGCGACGATTTCCGCTCGCGCGTACGCGAACAGCGCCGCGCCTCGGGCCGCGAAGTCGACAGCAGCGACCGCCCGGCCGAAAACCGTCCCGAACGCACACAGCAGGCCGAAAAGCCGAAGGCTGCGTCGCGCGATACATCGAACGACGAACCCACGACCGAAGTCGCCGCCCCCACCAAAACGGATGCGCCCGCCGAGACCGCCGAGGTCAAGGTAGGCAAATCCTTCCGCGACGAAATCGTAGATGCGCAGCAAGTCATCGTTCAGGCCGCCCCCCAGCAGCAGCAGACCGAAGTCGTCACCGATCCGGCGCTCCATATTCAACACCAGCAGGCGACGGCTGAACTGGACCACGGTGCGCAAGCCGCCCTGGCCGGCGCTTTGACCGACAAGAATTTCTCGCGCGTCGGCGAGGATATGCATGATGCCGCCAACGCGGTCGTCACCGGCGCAAAGGCGCCGCAAACGGCCGGACCGAGCGCCGCCAATTCGCTGAAGGACGAACAGGAAACCGATCTCGCCAACCGGCTGAGCGGCATGGGCCAATTCCAGATCCATGTCGATAATGCCAGCGGTGCGGCCAAGACGAACGCCAATCCCGTCACCGGGCTCAACGCGAACGTCAATTTCGGCCAATTCGACGGCCTCGACACCGCCACCCAATCGCCGACCGGCGAACAATTCAAGGGCGACACGGCGGGATCCGAACAGAAGGCCCCGTCCACCCACGCCAATATACCGACGGACGCGCGCAACGCCGCGCAATCGCCCCAGGACCTCGCCAACGTGCTGGGTCAGGCCGCGCGCGCACAGGCCGCAATGGCCGGCCCGACCAACAACATGGCCGGTGTCGATGCCAAAGCGCTGGCGCCCGCCGATACGATCCAGGCCGTCGGCGCCGCCGCGCCCGCCGGTCCCAGCCAATTGTCGCAAACCGCCAAAGCCAATCCGACGACGGCCGCGCATCAGCCCGAGAAGCCGCAGCAGAGCGCCGCCGAACAGATCGCGGTCAAGATCCGTCAGGCGATCGGCGACGGCGCCGACAAGATCAATATCAAACTCAATCCGCATGAACTCGGCCGCGTCGAAGTCCGCCTCGAATTGGCGAAGGACGGCGGTGTCACCGCCACGGTTCTCGCGGAACGCCAGGAAACCCTGGACATGCTGCAGAAGGATGTGCGCGGCCTCGAACGCGCCCTCAACGATGCCGGCCTCAAGACCGACGCGACCAGCCTGAGCTTCGGTCTGCGCGGCGACGGCCAACGCGACGTCGCCCAAGGGCGCGACCGCAGAAACGGATCAAACAACCGCAACGACGAACGGGCGGCCACTGGCCGCATCGAATTCGGCGATAAAGCGGGACTGGCAAAGAGCGGTGCAACGCAACGCACGCTCGGCGCCGATAGTGGCGTGGATATCAGAGTTTAAAAAAGATCATGGCAGACCCAATCACAGCCCTTGATGCCAATGCGGGTATCGCGAACGGCCAGTCCGGCAAGAACAAGGTCTCCTTGGCGGCCGACTTCGATGCGTTCTTGCTGCTGCTGACGACGCAGCTCAAGAACCAAGATCCGCTCTCGCCGATGGAACCGACCGAATTCACCAGTCAGTTGGTGCAGTTTGCGAGCGTCGAACAGCAGATCAATGCGAACGAAAACCTGGAAAAGCTGGTCGGCATCCAGAACGCGACCTTGGCCGCATCGATCATCGGCTTCGTCGGCACCGACGTCGAAGCGGACGGCGGCGATCTGCCTTTGCAAGATCACGAAGGCAAGTTCAGCTACACGCTCGACAAGCAGGCCAAGAACGTCGTCATCACGATCAGCGACTCCGACGGCAAGCTCGTTTACACGAAGGCCGGCGAGCGCGCACCGGGCCGCCACGAGTTTACCTGGGACGGCAAGAGCAACGACGACGTTCTGCTCCCCGACGGCGCGTACAAGGTTTCGGTCTCGCCGATCGGCAACGGCGACGAAGTCGTCACGGCGAAGGTCACCGTCTTCGGGCACATCACCGGCGTCGATATGTCGAAGGGCACGAACCTGGATGCCAGCGGTGTTTCGATCCCGTTGGACAAAGTCCTGACGATCAGAGATCCGGAAAGCAATTAAGACGGCGCGCAGGCAGCGTGACGATTGAACTGAATATAGCGAATAAGCACCCGTCCCCCACGGGTGAAGGAGACGCAAGATGAGTATTTACGGTGCAATGTTCTCCGGCGTGTCCGGCCTGAACGCCAATTCACAGGCGTTGGGCGCCATCGCCGACAACATCACGAACGTCAACACCATCGGTTACAAGTCGACCGAAGTGCGTTTCCAGACCCTGGTCACCGCGCAGGCCGGCTTAAACAACTACGCCCCTGGCGGCGTGCAACAGCGTCCCTTCGCCGCCATCGACGTGCAGGGCCTGTTCCAGTCCAGCACGAACGCAACCGATCTCGGCATCTCCGGCGACGGCTTCTTCGTCGTGAACGAGAACAGCACCCATGACGGCGCGACCGGCTTCCGGTTCACGCGCGCGGGCGCTTTCAACGCCGACAAGAGCGGTTATCTACGCAACACGGCTGGCTTCTATCTCCAGGGCTACCGCACCAATTCGCAAGGCCAGACAGTCGACTCGGACGGTCAGTCGTTCAACCCCGATCCGACGGTGTTCACCAACCTCGAAACCATCCGCCTCAACAACATCGGCGGTACGGCGAACGCGACGGAAAAGCTGACCTTCGGCGCCAACTTGCCGCAGGGTGCGGCGAACGGCGATACGCGCAACACGACCATTCAGGTTTATGACTCGCTCGGCGTCGCGCAGAATCTGCAGCTTGTCTGGTCCAAGGCGTCCAACAACAACTGGGATCTGGCGATCCGCCCGCCGAGCCAGGCCGCAACGGCCGTCCTCAAGACCGCGGACGATCTGGTCTACGCGGCTGCCGGACGTCTGGACTTTGACGCGATGCCGACCGACGGCCAGTTGATGACCATCAATTACGGTACCGGCGTCGTCACCTTTGAATTCAACAGCGCCGGCACGACCACGCACGGTGGCGTCCCCATCAACTTCGCGACGGTCGATGGCGCCTCCGGCGCGGCATTCGCGCTCAACGCCCGCATCAACGATGCCACCGCTGTCGGCGCCGATCCGGCGACGACAACCCGCTTCTCGCTCGACTCGGCTGGTCATATCTTGATCAACCAATCGGCGACGGTCGATGGCTCCATCACCATCAACGCAACGGGCGTTGCCGGCATCCGCCAGGCGGGCGCTCTCTCGTTCACGGTCAGCGCGCTCGACACCATGACCGCCGCCACGACGGCCGCCGTCACCTTCGACGGCAGCGGCATTCCGCAGAACTTCAACGTCAAGTCGCTGACGCTGGACCTCAATAACGGCGCGGCCGACCTCGATATCGATCTCAACTTCGGTACGGTCGATCAGGCCGACGGTCTCGTGCAGTTCGAATCGGCCTACAACCCGTCCTTCATCGATACGGACGGCGCCGCGTTCGGCCAGTTCTCCGGTGTGACGATCTCCGAGACGGGCCTCGTCACCGCACTGTTCGAAAACGGCGACATCCGCCCGATCTTCCAGGTGCCGGTCGCGACCTTCCCCAACCCCAACGGTCTCGGCATCAACACGGGCAACGTCTACAACCAGACCGACTTCTCCGGCCTCTTCTTCCTGCGCACGGCCGGCAGCGGCGGCGCCGGTTCGGTCCAGTCCTCGGTTCTGGAATCCTCGACCGTCGATATTGCGAAAGAATTCACCAACATGATCACGACGCAGCGCGCCTACTCCGCGAGCGCCAAGATCATTTCGACTGCCGACGAGATGTTGGACGAACTGGTCCGCATCAAGCGTTAAGAGTTTTCACGCCCACCACCAACTAACCCGGTACGGCTTCGGCCGTACCGGGGAATTTTTAACAAGTGTGGGCGGATACAAGAGGTGGGTTATGAATGCTGTAGCTCCGCGCGCGCATGCCGCATTGAATCGCTTCGGAAACTTCGCGTTTCCCGACAGTTCACAACAGGTGTCCATTTCGCAGCTTTTGGCGCACGCCAATCGGCTGCACAAAGCCGGTCAACTTCCGCAGGCCGAAAGCGCCATTCGCGCCATCCTCGTAGAACAACCAGACCATCCGCAGGCCTTGCTGTCGCTGGGCATCATCGCGCGCCAGTCCGGCAACCTCGCCGCCGCCGCCGAATTGATGGAACGCGCCGCGAAGATTGCACCGACCTATTCCCAGGCGTTCAACAATCTCGGCGGCGTCTATCTCGCGATGGATCGACTCGAAGACGCCATCGCGCAATACGAGCAAGCCGTCGAGCTGCGCCCGGATTACGCCGAAGCTTTGTATAATCTCGGTATGACACGGCGCATGTTCGGCGATTGCGACAAGGCATTGGAGGCCTTACGCGCCTGCGCGAAGCTGACGCCGACTCGGCCCGATATGCATTTTGAAATCGCGCTGTGCCAGCAGCAGCTCGGCAACAAGATGCATGCCCAGATCGCCTATCGCGTGGCATTGGATCTCGATCCGGATCTTATCCGCGCACGTAACGGCATCGGACGACTGCTCGGGTTCATGGGACGCTACGACGATGCGGTCAACGAATTTCGCCAAGCCTTATCGACCGCGCCAAACGATCCTCAAGTCCGTAACGGATTGAGCGAGTCGCTGCGCCGTATCGGACAATTCAAGGAAGCCCTCGAACTCGTCGAACTCAATAACCCCGACGTGCCCCGTACGATCGAGACACTGTTGAATCTCGGCACCGTCAATCAGGTGATGGGCAACATCGATCTCGCCGCCGGCTATTACGAACTCATTTTGCAATTGCTGCCGAACGCTGATTTCGCGGAGAAGAGCATCCTCTTTGTGGCGCTCAATCGTCCTCAGCTCAGCAGCCAGGAGCTATTCGACCTTCATCTTCGTTTACGCTCGCGGCATGATCGACCCGAGGCCGCATTGAAGACCTTCGAAGGGCGTTCACGCGATCCTAACCGTAAGCTTAAAATCGGCTTTGTATCGTCCGATCTACGTTCGCACGTCGTCGCGCTCAACGTACTTCCCGTGATCGAAGGTCTCGACCGCGATCGGTTCGAGATCCATCTCTATGCGCAGGAAAAAGCGACCGATCATATTACGCAACGCTTCAAGGCATTCGCGACCGGCTATACGTCGATCAATCGCTACAACAATGCCGAAGCGGCGAGAGTCATCGAAGACGACGAGATCGACATTCTCGTGGTTCTGGCCGGCCGTTTCGACGAGAATCGCCCGTTGATCGTGACGCATCGCGCGGCACCCATCCAAGTCAGCTTTCACGATTGCGCGACGAGCGGCCTGGACGCCATGGATTATTGGCTCACCGATGCGTTCCTGCATCCGCAGGACACGGTCGAGCAATTCACCGAAGAGCTCTATCGCCTGCCGGTCTATTATCAGTATCCGATCCAGACGGGTCTGCCGGCGGTTGCGCCGCCGCCCGCATTGACCAACGGCTTCATCACCTTCGGTTGCTTCAATAAGCCGGAAAAACTCAACGAGCAGGTCATCTCGCTGTGGGCGGAGGTGTTGCACGCCGTACCGGACAGCAAGCTGTTCCTCAAATATTTCAATCATTACAGCGAAGACGCGATGCAGCGCAGCTGGATCGAGAAGTTCGCCGCGCACGGCATCGACGAGGATCGTCTGATCCTGAAAGCGAAGATCGATCATCGCCTCGATCATCTCGAACTGTATCGCGAGATCGATATCGCGCTCGATCCATTTCCGTTCAACGGCGCCACTACCACGTTCGAAGCGTTGTCGATGGGGGTTCCCGTCGTCACCCTCTTGGGGCGCCATTTCGTCGATCGCGTGGCCGCCTCCATGGTCACCCATGCCGGCATGCCCGAACTGATCGCCGCCGATCGGGGCGCTTATGTCGATCTCGCGCGCCGCCTCGCCGCCGATCCGGCTCGCCTTGCCGAAATGCGCCGCACGATGCGCGATCAGGTGCATGCTTCGCCGCTGTGCGGCGGTCCGGCCTATGCCGAGACCATCAGCACGGCCTTCCGCGATATGTGGCAGACGTGGGTCGAAACCGGCGGCTATAAGGGCCGCTGATCCAGCCAGGATTTGACGTCGGCCGTCAGCCTGGCCAGCGCCGCCGCAGGTCCCTCGCGATCCTGACGATACAGCCGCACCGTCTCGTGCCACGGGCTATGATCGCAGCCCAGCCAACGCCAGTCGGGTTCCGGCGGCGTCAGCGCAAAAGTCGGTAAGCCAAGCCCACCCGCCGTATAAAGCGTCGCGTTCTGAATCGTCACCACGGCGTCGAGCGCCGCTGTCTGCGCCACCGAACCATCGAAATCCGCAATCGCGTCGATCGAACCATCCTCGACGATATCGATCCCCAGCGTGCGGTTCGCTTCGGCGATCTCCGCGCTACGCTCGCCATATTGCAGACTGACCCAGCGCACGCCGGGCAATTTGAGGATAGGTGCAAAGGCGGTCAGCGACAGCCCTTTGGGCGGGCGGCTGGCCCAGGCGATGCCGATCAGCGGCACCTCACTGCCCGTACGATACTTGTTGCGCAGATCGCGGGTACGGGCCGGATCGGCCGCCAGATAGGCGCCCAGCGGACGGAAGCCTGCCAAAATAGGGCGCAGATAGCGCGCCAGATCGCCGATGGGGGCCTGAAGATCAAATTGGGCCGGATCGAGTGCTGGGTCGACCGGGTCGCGCCGCGCGATAACGCGAATGTTCGGGAAGGAGCGCTCAAACAGCCCCACCAAGCGCTCCTCGATCTCGACCGTGACCGCCCCAGCCTGTGCTGCCAGTTCGGGCAGCAGCCCGGCGAACAGCAATTTGTCGCCGATGCCCTGCTCGCTCCACACCAGGACGCGTTGGCCGACCAGATCGCCCCCGGTCCAGCGTGGGATGGGAAAATCGCGGGGCGGTACGCGGAATTGCTTGGCCCGCCAGCGCCATTCGTATTCGCGCCAGCCGTCCGCCAGCTGCCCGGCGGCCAACAGGGCATGGGCCAGGGTATGGTGGGCGTCGGCCGAACCGGGGTCGAGTGCGATCGCCTGCCTTAAGCTATTGATAGAATTAGGTAAATCACCTTTCTGGAGGCGTCCCTTGGCCAGATTGAAATGGAACGCCGGGACCAGCTGCAGCCGATCCTGAAGCCCCTCCAGCAGGGCCACCCCCTCCACCGCCCCGTCGCCCTCGATCAGTGCGGCGGCCAGGTTGGCGGCAATGGCGGGATTGTCCGGATTGGCGGCCCGGGCACGGCGAAAATGGCTGATCGCCACGTCCCCATGGCCGGCCGATTGCTCGAGAATGGCCCAATTGGACCAGGCATCGGCGTAATCGGGCCTGAGTTCGACCGCCTGGGCGAAACAGGCCCCCGCCAGGTCCGCTTGGCCATTGCCCGCCAGCACGAGGCCGAGGTTGGAATAGGCCTCGGCCATATCCGGCTCCAACACGATCGCCCGCCGCAACAGTTGCTCGGCCCCGGCCGAATGGCCCATGCGCAGCGCGATCACGCCCAGATTGTGGATTGCCCGAGCATGGTTGGGGTCGGTGGCCAGAATTTCGCGGTAGAGCGTTTCCGCATCCGACAGATTCCCCTGCGCATGCAAGGATTCGGCATGGGTCAGAACGGTATTGAGCGCGGATGGATCGAGCGCCATCGGGTTCGGCAATCCCTTTTCGGGCCTTCTTCGAAACCGTCACACTAGGCAGATTTTGCCGGGTGTTAACGACTTTTTCACGGCAAGGCACTTAAGTATGCATCAACAATAAAAGCAAACCTTCACCTTGTTCATCGACCGCGCATAAAGCTGCGGCGAAATCCAAGAAGGACTGCAACGTGGGCACATTCGTTTCTTTTCTGAGGAATCTCGGAGCCGTTCGCCTTGGTGTCATGGGCGTCGTTTTCATCTTCCTCGCCGTTTTCTTCATGTTCGTGATCAACCGGTTCACCGGCCCCTCGATGCAGCCCCTGTACGGCAGCCTCGATGCCGCCGACTCGACCCAGATCGTCAACCAGTTGCAGCAACGCGGCATCCCGTTCGAAAAGTCGCAGAACGGCCAGCAGATCCTGGTGCCCGCCGATCAGGTCGCCCAGGTCCGCATGCAGCTTGCCGCCGAAGGCCTACCGGGCAGCGGCACGCTCCCGGGCAACGAACTGTTCGACAACGCCACCGCCATCGGCTCGACCAACTTCTTGCAGAACGTCAATCTGCGCCGCGCCCTGGAAGGCGAGCTTGCGCGCACCATGAAGGGCCTGAAGACCGTCCATTCGGCGCGTGTCCATCTCGTTCTGCCCCAGCGTCAGCTCTTCAGCCGCGAAAAGCAGGAAGCCACCGCCTCGGTCGCGCTGAAGCTGCGGAGCGCCGGCGGCCTCTCCAACGATCAAATCTCGGCGATCCAGCACCTGGTTGCCGCCGCGGTTCCCGAATTGAAGCCCGAACGCGTGTCCATCATCGACGATCGCGGCAATCTGCTGGCGCGCGGCGATGAGAAAAATACCCAAGGCCAACGCGGCGCCGACCTCGAAGAGCGCCGGGTCCAGTTCGAAATGCGCAAGTCGCGCCAGCTCGTCGAACTGCTGGAACGCCAAGTCGGCGTCGGCAAGGTCAAGGTGACCGTGAATGCCGATCTCGACTTCGACCGCGTCAGCACGACCGAAGAAATCTTCGATCCGGACGGCCAGGTTGTCCGCTCGACCAACACCACCGAGCAGAATTCGACCAGCACGGAAAACGAAGGCAGCGCACAGGTTTCCGTCGCCACCAACCTGCCCGACGGCGTCGGCGGCGAGGGCGGCGGACCGGCCTCGACCACGCGCGAAGTCCGTACCGAAGAAACCACCAATTTCGACATCTCCAAGAAGGTCGTCAGCCACGAACGCGAAAGCGGCGTGGTGAAGCGCCTGACCGTCGCCGTCCTCGTCGATGGGATCACGGACGTGGTCAAGGGCGAGGCGGTTTATAAGGAGCGCCCGGCCCAAGAAATGGAACAGCTTGCGAAGCTGGTCTCTGCCTCCGTCGGCTTCAGCCAGGCGCGCGGCGACAGCGTCGAAGTGATCAACATGCGTTTTGCCGGCGTGCAGATGGAGATCGGAGAACCGCTCGAACTCTTCTTCGGGTTCGGCAAGAACGATCTGTTGAAGATCGCCGAAGTCTTCGTGCTGGCGGTGCTGGGTATCTTGGTCATCTTGCTGGTGGTTCGCCCGCTCGTGGCGCGCGCCTTCGAGGCCCTGCCCGCTGCGGCGGCTGCGGCCGAGCAGCGCCTGCTCGAAGAACAGGCGGCGGCGGCGGCCTTGGCGGCGCCGGTCGATGGACCGCCGGCGGCCGAAGACCAGTTCGAAGAGCTCATCGACATCGATCGTGTCGAAGGCCGCGTGCGAGCGTCGTCGGTCAAAAAGGTCGGCGAAATCGTCGAAAAGCATCCCGAGGAAGCTCTTTCGATTATCCGCAATTGGCTGTATCAAGAAGGCTAAGGTTTGCCTTCCATGGCGCGAGCAAAAGATAATTATCGAGGTTTGAGCGGATCGGAAAAGGCAGCGATTTTCATGCTGTCGTTGCCGCAGGCTCACTCTGCCAAACTCTTCGGCCTGATGGACGACGAAGAAATCAAAGAACTCTCCATGACCATGGCCAATCTCGGCATGATCGACGCGACGATGGTTGAGCGTCTGTTCGTCGAGTTCGCCGATCAACTCTCGTCAACCGGCTCTCTCGTCGGTTCGTTCGACACGACCGAACGCCTGCTCCTGCAATC